>NZ_JBTHHW010000004.1:0-65192 GCF_054353515.1 Streptococcus sp. V869 | reverse complement strand
TCAGCTGGGAGAGCATCTGCCTTACAAGCAGAGGGTCAGCGGTTCGATCCCGTTAACTCCCATAGGTCCCGTAGTGTAGCGGTTATCACGTCGCCCTGTCACGGCGAAGATCGCGGGTTCGATTCCCGTCGGGACCGTAATAACGAAAGTTATTTGACTCGTTAGCTCAGTTGGTAGAGCAATTGACTTTTAATCAATGGGTCACTGGTTCGAGCCCAGTACGGGTCATATTTGCGGGTTTGGCGGAATTGGCAGACGCACCAGATTTAGGATCTGGCGCTTAACGGCGTGGGGGTTCAAGTCCCTTAACCCGCATAATAGAAATCAGCCGGCTTAGCTCAGTTGGTAGAGCATCTGATTTGTAATCAGAGGGTCGCGTGTTCAAGTCATGTAGCCGGCATTTTTTTTAGGTTAAAGCAGAGTCGATGCGAACGTAGTTCAGTGGTAGAACACCACCTTGCCAAGGTGGGGGTCGCGGGTTCGAATCCCGTCGTTCGCTTAGAGAGGCCGGGGTGGCGGAACTGGCAGACGCACAGGACTTAAAATCCTGCGATTGGTAACGATCGTACCGGTTCGATTCCGGTCCTCGGCATATAATGATGAGCACCCTTAGCTCAACTGGATAGAGTACCTGACTACGAATCAGGCGGTTAGAGGTTCGACTCCTCTAGGGTGCATTAACAATTTAATTCGGGAAGTAGCTCAGCTTGGTAGAGTACTTGGTTTGGGACCAAGGTGTCGCAGGTTCGAATCCTGTCTTCCCGATTGGTCAATACTTAAATTGAGGCAGTTGCCTTTTTTTATTTCTTAAATTTAAATTTATTAAACTTATTTCCTGTGAATTTACATCACATTTTCTTTTATGTTTTATTATATTTTCATTTCAAAGACTAATAATTAAGCAAAGAATTATCTTATTGATAGTTCTTTTTTTTATTTTTTGGTATTCTAGACATATGAAAAGTATCAAAATTGATGTTGTGGTTGTCCCTTTAAGTGGCCATCTTTATCCAACAATGAATCTCTTAGCACCTTTGCTTAATAATCCTCAGTATGAAATTCGTTTATTTACAGGTCCTCAGAAGAAAGCTGTGGCTGAAGCAGCTGGTTTTAATGTTGTTACTATACTTGAAGGTCATATTGAGGAGTTTGAGAAGGTAGCAAATAATGATGAGCAGTTAGGAATTTTAACAGCCTATCAACAACTTTCTGCTAGTTTGGATTTAATTAATTTAGTTTCAGATCAATTGTCGGAAGAATGGCGAGAGAATCGTCCTGATATTGTTATTGCTGATTTTATAACCTTATCTGGTGGTCTTATAGCTAATCAACTTGGTATTCCTTGGATAACTACCATGGCTACACAATTTGTTTTAGAAACGACTGATGGTCCACCGTGTTTAATCGGTGGAATGGGAAGTCCTAAGAATGGCTGGGACGCTTCAATACAATATGTCGGGAGAAAAGCAACCCGTTTAGTTAAACGTATTGTATCTTTTTTATTGCGTGATCGTTTAAAGAGATATGATTTTAAATTATATAATCAACTTGATCAAGAGACCATATATTCTCCATATTCAATTCTTGGTATTGGAATGAAAGAAGTGGAGTTAAAAAAAGGATTTCCAAAACATTACAAGTGGGTGGGGCCTTCAGGAGCTTCAGTAGAGGCTGGAAAGGATTATCCGTTAGATTTATCAATTTTTCCTAATCAAAAGAAAGTCTTGGTGACTTGTGGTACGCAACTTGCTTGGGCTAAAGAAAATCTTATCTATCAAGCTAAGCAACTTGCTAAAGCTCATCCAGACTGTTATTTTTTTGTGACACGAGGTGTGGGTGGAGAAGTTTTTCAATGTGAGAACCTTATGGAAAACCTTTCTGTAGTTTCCTATCTCCCTTATAAGGAATACATTCCTCAGATGGATTATGTCATTCATCATGGAGGAGCTGGTATTTTTTATCAATGTATCATTTACGGAAAACCAGCCTTAATCCTTCCTCATGACTATGATCAATTTGACTATGCAGTTCGGGGCGTAGAAGCAGGAGTTGCACTGTCTGCTAACAAAGAGGATACGAGAGCGATTGGACAAGCTTTTGATAATCTATTGGCTAAAGAAGATTGGTCCGAATTAGAGACTTTATGCCAAGCTGCGCAGTCTTATCATCCGACTGAAATATTAGAAAGTGAAATCCATCGCCTGCTAGCGGATAAGGAGAAAGAAAAATGAAAACAGTTTTAGTAACTGGAGCGACAGGTTTCTTGGGTAAATATGTCATAGAAGAATTAGCCGAGCATGGTTATCAGGTTCGAGCTTTTGGTAGAAACAGTAAGGTTGGTCGCTCTTTAGAGAATTCTTCGGTTAGTTTTTTTAAGGGTGATTTGACCAAAGCTGATGATGTGCTAGAGGCTTGCAAGGGGATGGATCTGGTCGTTCATGCGGGAGCTCTGTCAACAGTTTGGGGGCCTTGGAAAGATTTTTATCAGGCTAATGTTTTAGGAACCAAATATGTTCTCGAGGCATGTCGTCAAACAGATATTCAACGTTTAGTCTATGTATCCTCACCAAGCGTCTATGCTGCTCCTAAGGATCAGTTGGCTATCAAAGAAAGTGATGCTCCGGAGGAAAATAATCTCAATAATTATATCCGTAGCAAATTGGCTTCAGAGAAGCTCTTTAAAGATTATCCAGATGTTCCGAGTATTATCTTAAGACCTCGGGGGCTATTTGGAATTGGAGATACCAGCATTTTGCCACGAGTGATTAATCTGAGTCAAAAAATTGGCATTCCTTTGATTGAGGATGGGCGTCAGCTCATGGATATGACTTGTGTGGAAAATGTTGCTCTGGCAATACGGTTAGCCTTAGAAGCTCCAGAAGCCAAAGGTGAGGTTTATAATATTACTAATGGTGAACCGAGGGCTTTTAGAGATTTGCTAGAGGAAAGTTTGACAGGTTTGGGTTATCCAATCAAATATAGAAAAATTCCAGCATCTCTCATATCAGGAATTGCAAGTAGTTTAGAATTTCTATACAAGACCTTGAACCTTAAAGGGGAGCCACCTCTAACTCGATATACCTATTACTTACTTCGCTATAGTCAAACGCTGGATATTAGCAAGGCTGAGAGGGAATTGGGGTATTGTCCGAAAATTAGTATTTCAGAAGGGATTGAACAATATGTCCAAGATTATCGAAAGCATTGAGTATTTCCCAGCGGGATATTGTACGAGTTATGCCGGTTTGCTCTTTAAAGGTGTCAAGAATAGAAAGATGACTTTCCCAGCAGGCGTCTTTTTGATCAAACATAGGGATAAGGGCTATGTACTTTATGATACTGGCTATCACTACGATATTAAGACGAAACTTCGTTATGCTTTTTACCGTTTGGGGACGCCCGTTCAAATGACAGAGCAGGATCAGATTTCGCATTTGCTGAAGGCTAAAGGAATCAAGCCAGAAGAAATCAAGTATGTCCTACTGTCTCATCTACATCCAGATCATTTGGGAGGGGCTAGCTTCTTTCCGAATGCAAGCTTTATTCTAACCCAGGAAGTATATGATGTTTACAAGAAACCCAAACTAAAAGATTTAATTTTTAAAGAATTTTTGCCGAGTGACTTCGAGGAAAGATTGACAGTTATCAAGGCAGATCAGCAAAACTCCAACTTTAATTACCGTCCTACCTATGATTTGTTTGGAGATGGTAGTATCTTCGTTGCTTCTATTGATGGGCATGCTAAGGGCCAAGCTTGCCTCTTTATGCCAGATTATCATCTCTTTATTGCAGCAGACCTTTGTTGGGGAATTGACCTTTTACCCTATACGAAAAAGATGCATCTGATTCCTTCCTTGGTGCAAGATAGTAAGGCTGACTATATCAAAGGAACAGAGTTGCTGGAAGAGGTGTTGAATGATGGTATAGAAGTGCTTGTCAGCCATGACCCTATAGAAAGGATTGAGCGGATTTTGTATGAAAAAAATAACCTTTCTTAAAACTTTTATCCAGACTCGTTGGCTTCATAATTTTAAGTCTCGAGAAGCCTTAGAAAGCTATCAGAAAAAGCAACTAGATGCCTATATGGAATTTCTAAAACGTAAATCACCTTATTTTAAAAATGGTGTGCCTCACGACTTTGACCATATGGATAAAGCTTTTATGATGATGCATTTCAATGAACTTAATACTCAAGGAGTGGATCGAGACGAGGCCTTAGCTTTGGCTATCGAAAGTGAAAAGACTCGAAATTTTACAGAACTCAAAGGAGAAATAGCTGTTGGGCTGTCTTCTGGAACATCTGGACACCGGGGACTTTTTATCACGACTGAAAAAGAACGAAGTATGTGGGCGGCGGCTATCTTGGCAAAGATGTTGCCCAAAGGTCACCTTTTTGGACATCGTATAGCTTTTTTCCTGAGAGCAGATAATGAGCTGTATCAGACCATCAATACGGCGCTCATTCGTTTAGAATACTTTGATATTTTCAAGAATACAGATGAGCATATCGAGCGCCTCAACAATTATCAACCGACCATCGTGGTGGCGCCTGCTTCTATGTTGATTGAATTGAGCAAGCGTCTAAAAGCTGGGGAGTTAGTCATTCACCCACAAAAAATCGTTTCGGTGGCTGAAATCTTGGAAGATAGTGACAGAGAACGGATTTCTGCGGCTTTTGCACTACCAGTTATTGACCAAGTCTATCAAGCAACAGAAGGTTTTCTAGCTTGTACTTGTTCGGCTGGGAATCTGCATCTTAATGAAGATATCATCTTTGTGGAAAAGCACTACTTGGATGATCGACGTTTTTATCCAGTCATTACTGATTTTAAGCGGAGCAGTCAGCCTGTTTATCGCTATCAGCTTAACGATATCTTGGTTGAAAATCCTGAACCTTGTTCATGTGGGTCTTATTATACAAGGATTGATAAGGTTGAAGGGCGTTCTGATGATATCTTCTACTTTGAAGGACTGGATGGAGGTCAGGTAACGATTTATCCAGACTTTATCAGGCGTTGCATTCTCTTTGTGGAGAATGTTGGAGATTATCAAGTTAAACAACATTCTGAGGAGTTAGTGGAGGTTTGTTTGAGTCGAAGGGATGAGCAATTGGAAACAGCAATTACAGAGCAGTTCAAACTCCTGGCTCAACAAAAAGAGTTTAAAGCACCTGAAATTCGATTTTCAGATTATCACTGGGATACAAGTCGTAAGCTCAAGCGTATCCAACGTTTATGAAAGGACAAAAGATTATGACAGAAGTAAAAAGACATGTAGAAATTGCAGGCTATGGAGTTTGCCTCCCAAAAAACACAGTGCAATTTAAAGACCAAACGCGTTATCGTGTCGTAGAAAATGAAGAAACACAGCTAGATTTGGCAGAAGCAGCTATCCAAGCTGCGCTTGAAAATGCAAACTTAAGTATTAAAGACATTGATTGCCTTGTATCAGCTAGTGCGGTTGGTGTTCAACCTATTCCGTGTACAGCTGCTTTGATTCATGAGCGCGTGGCAAAAGGACTTTCTATTCCAGCTATGGATATCAATACGACTTGTACAAGTTTTATCTCTGCTCTATCAACGATGTCACATTTGATTGAAGCAGGAGAATATCATCGTGTTTTGATTGTTTCCAGTGAAGTCGGTAGCTTAGGTCTCAATCCAAAGCAAAAAGAAAGTTATGAACTCTTTGGTGATGGGGCCGCAGCCTTTATTTTCCAAGTAAGTAACAGGGATAAGGGAGTGATAGCAAGCCTTCAATGTACTTGGTCGGAGGGAGCTCACGATACTGAAATCCGTGGAGGTTTGACTTCATATCAACCAAAAGAGTACTCTGAAGAAACGAAGACCAATTTCATGTTTGATATGAAAGGGAAGAAAATCCTCTTGCTTTCTGCTCGTGTCATTCCAGAAATGTTCCAAGAATTCCAAGAGAAATCTGGTATTTCTAAAGATGCTGTAGACTATATTATTCCACACCAAGCTAGCCGAGCATTACCACTTGTTATGGATAAACTAGGAGTTAGCAAAGACAAGTATCTCAATATTGTCAGTGAGTATGGGAATATGGTTTCCGTTGCGGTACCTTTTGGATTGGCCTATGCACTAGATCATGGCTATGTGAAGGAAGGAGATACCATCTTCTTGATGGGAACTGCAGCTGGTATGACGGTTAATATGTTGGCTTTGAAATTGTAAAATAAGAGCAGGCACCTATAAGTGGCCTGCTTTTTAAATTAGTTTTAAACGTAGAACTATCGGCCTATACAGAAAAAGCTTGCTAACTTTTATGAAACTAAGTATACTAGAATGTAACAAGCGTTTTCAGACAGTATATTAGGGAGTATACTTAGAAATTGAGAGGAAGATATGGGAATCAGAAAATTTCGATTATTGATGTCCAAGTATGGCTTTAGTATTGCGATAATTCTGGTAGAATTATTTGTTATTTTTGGCATTATTCTTTACATGAGCCAGATTGCACCAATTATTTGGGTGACTCTTGTATTTTTTATCAGCGTAGCAACCGTTATAGCGATTGTCAATCGTTCCATGTCGCCAGAGAGCAAGGTGACTTGGTTGATTGTGACCTTTGTGCCTGTGTTTGGTCCATTACTTTATATCATGTTTGGTGAGCGCCGACTATCAAAAAAAGAGCTGAAACAACTCAGAGAATTGCGTTCGATTACTTTACAAGAGAAGCATGAAGATAGTCTTCATCAGAACCTACAAGAAACAGATAAATCTGCCTACGGGATTATCAACGCTTTGCTACATATGGATAGCAATGCAGAAGTCTATGAGCATACAGATTCACAATTTTTCGCAGATGGAGAAGAAATGTGGAAGCAGATGCTGGAGGATCTAAAAAGAGCTAAAAAATTTATTTTTCTAGAATACTATATTGTCGAAGAGGGGTTGATGTGGGACAGTATGCTTGAGATTCTGGAAGAAAAGGCAGCTCAAGGAGTTGAGGTCAAGATGCTCTATGACGATATTGGTTGCATGGTAACTTTGCCAGGAGATTACACAGTTCATTTGCGTTCTAAAGGAATCGATGCTCATAAGTTTAATAAGGTGATTCCTCGTATGACCGTGGCCTACAACAACCGTGACCACCGTAAAATCTTGGTCATTGATGGGCAGATTTCCTATACTGGAGGAATCAACCTTGCAGATGAATACATCAATCAGATTGAACGTTTTGGACACTGGAAAGATAGTGGGATTCGCATAGATGGTCCTGCGACTCAAGCCTTTACCAGACTATTTCTCATGAACTGGTATATCAACCGTGGAGAAATCAGTGACTTTGATCAGTATCATTTGGAAAATCAGACACGAACAGGTAGCGGTCTTTGTATCCCATATGGTAGCGGACCAAAACCAATCTACCAGATGAAGGTGGGTAAAATTGTCTATCAAAACCTGATTAATCAAGCGGAAGATTTTGTCTATATCACAACGCCTTATCTCATTATTGATTATGATTTGACAGAGGATATCAAAAATGCAGCTATGCGAGGCGTAGATGTACGAATTGTAACTCCATATATACCGGATAAAAAGCTCATCCAGTTGGTAACTCGAGGATCTTATCCAGACCTCTTGTCTGCTGGTGTACGTATTTTTGAGTATACTCCTGGTTTTATCCATAGTAAGCAAATGATTGTCGATGATCGATTTGCAGCTGTCGGAACCATAAATCTAGACTATCGTAGCTTGGTTCATCATTATGAAAATGCGGTTTTATTATATGAAACACCGTCTATTGCAGCTATTCGTAAAGACTTTGAAGAGATTTTTGAAGTGTCGCAAGAAATCTTCTCAGATACCATAAATCCAACATGGTATCAAATGATGATCAAAGAAATTACACAGTTATTTGCACCTATGCTTTAATAGAAAGAGACGGTTTTTCGTCTCTTTTTCTGTAAGCAGTTTCCTTGACATCTTATTTATTTTTCGTTATCATATGTCCATATAATATATGGGAGTCTGTGTACAGTCTGAGAGGAAGTGTTAAACTTCGACCGCACCTGATCTGGGTAATGCCAGCGTAGGGAACGATACTTAGCCGAATTTTGCACCTTTTTCATATATGAAAAAGGTTTTTCTTTTTGTTAAAAGAAAACCTGAGAAGAGGAGGTTTTTATGAAAGCAAGCATTGCCTTGCAAGTTTTACCCTTATCACAAGGAATTGATCGAATAGCAGTGATTGATCAGGTAATAGCTTATCTACAAGCTCAATCAGTGACGATGGTCGTAACGCCTTTTGAAACAGTCTTAGAGGGAGAGTTTGATGAACTGATGCGCATTCTCAAAGAAGCGCTAGAGGTAGCAGGTAAAGGGGCAGACAATGTTTTTGCCAATGTGAAAATAAATGTAGGAGAGATTTTAAGCATCGATGAGAAACTTGAAAAGTATCATGAGACGGCATATTAGTCTGCTAGGATTTTTGGGTGTCTTATTTCTTTGGCAGGTAGCGGGTTTGTTAAAACTCTTACCAAAGTTTATCTTGCCGACACCACTTGAAATCCTTCAGTCTTTTGTTCGTGACAGAGAATTTCTCTGGTACCACAGCTGGGCAACCTTGAGAGTAGCCTTATTAGGTTTGGTCTTGGGTGTCTTGATAGCCTGTATCCTGGCCGTCCTTATGGATAGTCTGGGCTGGTTAAATGACCTGATTTACCCAATGATGGTGGTTGTCCAGACCATTCCGACCATTGCTATAGCACCTATCCTGGTTTTATGGTTGGGTTATGGAATTTTGCCCAAGATTGTCTTGATTATCTTGACGACAACTTTCCCGATCATCGTCAGTATTTTAGATGGTTTCAGGCATTGTGATAAGGATATGCTGACCTTGTTTAGTCTGATGCGAGCCAATCCTTGGCAAATCCTTTGGCACTTTAAAATCCCTGTCAGCCTGCCCTACTTTTATGCAGGACTGAGGGTCAGTGTCTCCTACGCCTTTATCACAACAGTGGTATCTGAGTGGTTGGGAGGCTTTGAAGGACTAGGTGTTTACATGATTCAGTCTAAAAAACTGTTTCAGTATGATACCATGTTTGCGATTATTATTCTGGTGTCGATTATCAGCCTTTTGGGTATGAAGTTGGTCGATATTAGTGAAAAATATGTGATTAAATGGAAACGTGCTTAAAATAGAGCGTTTTGGAAAAAGAAAAGAGGAAATAAAAATGAAGAAAACATGGAAAGTGTTTTTAACGATTGTAACAGCACTTGTGGCTGTCGTGCTTGTGGCTTGTGGGCAAGGAACTGCTTCTAAGGATAACAAAGAAGCAGAACTTAAGAAGATTGACTTTATCCTAGACTGGGCACCAAATACCAACCATACAGGGCTTTATGTAGCCAAAGAAAAAGGTTACTTCAAGGAAGCTGGAGTGGATGTTGACTTGAAATTGCCACCAGAAGAAAGTTCATCAGATTTAGTAATCAATGGAAAGGCACCGTTTGCTATCTATTTCCAAGACTATATGGCTAAGAAATTGGAAAAAGGAGCAGGTATTACTGCCGTTGCAGCGATTGTAGAACACAACACATCAGGAATTATCTCTCGTAAGTCTGATAATATCAATAGTCCTAAAGACTTAGTCGGAAAGAAATACGGAACCTGGAATGATCCAACTGAGCTTGCTATGTTGAAAACCTTAGTAGAATCTCAGGGTGGAGACTTTGAGAAGGTCGAAAAAGTACCAAATAACGACTCAAACTCAATTACACCGATTGCCAATGGCGTTTTTGATGCTGCTTGGATTTACTACGGTTGGGATGGAATCCTTGCTAAATCGCAAGGTGTGGATGCCAACTTTATGTACTTGAAAGATTATGTCAAGGAGTTTGACTACTACTCACCAGTTATCATCGCAAACAACGACTATCTGAAAGATAACAAAGAAGAAGCTCGCAAAGTCATCCAAGCCATCAAAAAAGGCTACCAATATGCCATGGAGCACCCAGAAGAAGCAGCCGATATCCTCATCAAGAATGCACCTGAACTCAAGGATAAACGTGACTTTGTTATCGAATCTCAGAAATACTTGTCAAAAGAATACGCAAGCGACAAGGACAAATGGGGACAATTTGATGCTGACCGCTGGAATGCCTTCTACAAATGGGATAAGGAAAATGGAATCCTCAAGGAAGACTTGACTGATAAAGGATTTACCAACGAATTTGTAAAATAATGACAGAAATTAGACTAGAACACGTAAGCTATGCCTACGATGATGAAAAGATTTTAGAGGATATTAACCTGCAAGTGACTTCAGGTGAAGTGGTCTCTATCCTAGGCCCCAGTGGTGTAGGAAAGACCACTCTCTTTAACCTGATTGCAGGGATTTTAGAAGTACAATCAGGGCGAATCATTCTTGACGGAGAGGAAAATCCCAAGGGGCGCGTGAGTTATATGCTACAAAAGGATCTGCTCTTGGAACACAAGACTGTGCTAGGCAATGTTATCCTGCCCCTCTTGATTCAAAAGGTGGATAAGGCAGAAGCTATTGCCAAAGCGGATGAAATCCTTGCTACCTTTCAGTTGACAGCCGTACGGGATAAGTATCCTCATGAACTCAGTGGTGGGATGCGCCAGCGTGTGGCTTTGCTCCGAACCTACCTTTTCGGGCATAAACTCTTTCTTCTAGACGAGGCCTTCAGTGCCTTAGACGAGATGACTAAGATGGAGCTTCATGCCTGGTATCTTGATATTCATAAACAGCTAGGTCTGACGACACTCATCATTACGCATAGTATTGAGGAGGCCCTCAATCTCAGTGATCGCATCTACATCCTAAAAAATCAGCCGGGCCAGATTGTATCTGAAATTAAACTAGATTGGTCTGAAGGCGAAGACAAGGAAGTTCAAAAAATTGCCTATAAACGGCAAATTTTAGCCGAATTGGGTTTAAATAATTAGAAACATAGAGAGTGGGTGAAGTTTAACCTTTACCAGCTCTTTTTTATCTATAAATGGGAATTTTGATAGATAAAAAGTGATATAATTGAGGTATGGTGTTGTGATGATAAAATAAGAAATTAAAAAGTATTTAGATACAGATTTTGAATTTAATGTAAATGGCTGAGGTGCTTGTTTTTTATCGAGTATATGTGTCGTTGGTTATGATTATGAAGGTCAGCAGTTTGATACAATTGATGAAGCTATGGAAGCTAAAGTTTTTGATGGAAAAAGTTTAGTGGATATATGGGATGAAGTTTTTCTACAAGTATCATAAAATAAAAATATGGACACATTCTTGCAATAGATGATAGAAAGTGATTAAATGATGTTAAATAATGAACTAAACGACTACAACAAACAAGACTCATCCGATGAAATAGATGAACCCATTTTTTCGGAGTCTAATCTTGAAGGGTACAGTGATTTTTACAAAGATAGTGAAGAGGAAGAAGTTTGGTGGATTGATAAAATAGGTGTTATAGGAGAGATTCTGTTCAGCTTTGATAAGAAAAAAATTTATAACCTTTTTCTTGACTATCCTCACAATATGACTGAAGAAGAGGTTAAAATTTTTGATAGCGAGAATCCGTTTTGGACTGACTTTTTCTCTCGGTGATAGAATATGAACTATAGTAGAAAAAACTGTGAACAATTCACACTACAAAAAACTTCGGTATACCATTAATGATACCGAAGTTTTATTTTTAGATGTTTAATATTCACGTCTGTAGATCAATGCTTTATTCTAATCCCATCGATACTTTAGAGATGAGCAAGTAAGAACCATCCTCTTGTTTGTCAAATGTCAGAGTAACAGACTGGATATTATTACCTGTTGATACATAAGAAATGACTTTGTTTTCGCGGTCCTTTTTCTTGGTTGTGCTTTCTTTTGATGGTTTTCCGTGCTCTTTGATAACATCTTCATAGTTGGTACCACCAGCACCTTGCTTCAGAATATCTCCTTGTTTGAGAGCATCGAATTGTGCTTTTGTCCATGTAAATTCTTCATCTGATTGATTAGTAGACACGGCATTTTGAGTAGCATTCTTTTGGATTTGATTATAGATAACTTGACTACCTACAGCAAAAACAATAGATGCTACAGAAAGAATAGTACCAATAATAGCTAATACTTTTTTATTTTTACGGTTTATGCATAATCCTACAATACCTAGGATAAGTGCAAGGATGGCGATTAAGAATGAAATTTGATTGATACCAGGAATCCAAGAACCAAGGAGTGCAATAGCTCCTAAAACAATAGCTAGGATACCAAAAATTTTATTTTCTTGTTTCATAGCGAAACCTTTCTCAGCTTTTATTGTGAATCAGAATTTGCACATGTTTGATACTCGTTAACATACTTTCAAAGGATTTGAAAGCTAGCTGTAACTTCTTTATTATAACATAAATGTAGAATAGAAAATAAAATAAAGCAAAGTTTGCTAACGGTAGCTATTTTTAAAAGTCAGTATTTTCAAGGCTTGAGCTCTAAAAATTTGACTTATAGAGTCTTAAATGATAGTATAGTCAAAGATAGTCAAAGTTTAAGAAGGAGGTAGCAAGCTATGAAATTTAAAAATACATCGGATCATATTGAAGCCTATATCAAGGCAATTTTAGAACAATCTGGTATCGTAGAATTGCAACGAAGTCAGCTAGCGGATACCTTTCAAGTCGTACCTAGCCAGATTAACTATGTAATTAAAACTCGTTTTACAGAAAGTAGAGGATACCTGGTTGAGAGTAAGCGAGGAGGTGGCGGTTATATTCGGATCGGTCGAATTGAATTCTCCAACCACCATGAAATGCTCCGCGATTTATTGTATTCAGTAGGTGAAGAAGTCAGCCAAGTCATCTTTGAAGATGTTTTAAAACTTTTACTTGAACAAGAACTCTTGACTCGTCAGGAGATGAATCTGTTAGTTGCAACGACCTCAGATCGTGTTTTGGGCGAGGAAGCTGATTATATTCGTGCCAATATGCTTCGTCAGATATTGCATGAAGTAGATAGAAAAGGAAAATAAAATTACATGAAATATTCAAAAGCATTGAGAGAATGTATAGACAGTGCCTTTCTAGTGGCGAGTCGCTTTGGAGCAGACTACCTGGAGTCTTGGCACCTACTGATTGCTATGGCTAATCATAGCTACAGTGTTGCTGGAGCAACTTTGAACGAGTTCCCGTATGAGATTGATCGTTTAGAGGAGGTCGCTGTTGAATTAACAGAGGCCAACTATAGCCACAAGGAAGATTATCAGGAACTCCCTTTTTCTTATCGTTTAAACGTCTTGATGTTGGAGGCGGAACATGTTGCCTCCGTTGTACATGCAAAAGCATTGGGGACTGAGCACCTTCTCTACGCAACCTTGCATGATGGTAATGCTTTAGCTACTCGCATTTTGGAAAAAGCAGGTTTTTCTTATGAAGACCAGAAGGACCAAGTCAAAATTGCTGGACTTCGTCGTAGTCTTGAAGCGCGTGCCGGTTGGACAAAAGAAGATTTGAAGGCTCTACGTCAGCGCCATCGCTCAGTAACAGATAAGCAAAATTCGATGGCCAATATGATGGGTATGCCTCAAACTCCAAGTGGTGGTTTGGAAGATTACACTCACGATCTTACAGAGCAAGCTCGTTCAGGCAAATTGGAGCCAGTTATCGGGCGTGACCAAGAAATCTCTCGTATGATTCAAATCTTGAGTCGAAAAACAAAAAACAATCCAGTCCTAGTTGGAGATGCGGGTGTCGGTAAAACAGCACTGGCACTTGGCCTTGCACAACGTATTGCTAACGGAGATGTGCCAGCTGAAATAACTAAGATGCGTGTCCTAGAGCTAGATTTGATGAATGTTGTTGCGGGAACCCGTTTCCGTGGTGACTTTGAAGAACGTATGAACAATATCATCAAAGATATTGAAGAAGATGGCAAGGTCATCCTCTTTATCGATGAGCTTCATACTATTATGGGTTCAGGAAGTGGGATTGATTCGACCTTGGATGCGGCCAATATCCTGAAACCTGCCTTGGCACGTGGAACTCTGAGAACTGTCGGAGCGACTACTCAGGAAGAATACCAAAAACACATCGAAAAAGACGCAGCCCTGTCTCGTCGCTTTGCTAAAGTGATGATTGAGGAGCCAAGTGTAGCTGATAGTATGGCTATCTTACAGGGCTTGAAGGCAACTTATGAGAAGCACCACCATGTCCAAATTACAGACGATGCTGTCGAAACAGCTGTTAAGATGGCGCATCGCTATTTGACAAGCCGTCACTTGCCAGACTCAGCGATTGATCTTTTGGATGAAGCAGCGGCGACAGTTCAAAATAAATCAAAACATGCAAAAAAAGATGAGTCAGGTTTAACACCAGCTGACAAGGCCTTGATGGATGGCAAATGGAAACAAGCAGCGCAACTCATCTCAAAAGAGCAGGAAGCCCCTGTTTATAAAGATGTAGTAAAAGAATCTGATATTTTGACAACCTTAAGTCGCTTGTCAGGTATTCCAGTTCAAAAATTGACGCAAACAGATGCCAAAAAATATCTCAATCTTGAAGCCGAACTGCATAAACGTGTGATCGGGCAGGAACAAGCGGTATCTAGCATCAGTCGTGCCATTCGTCGTAACCAATCGGGTATCCGCAATAACAAACGTCCAATTGGATCCTTTATGTTCCTTGGACCAACAGGTGTCGGTAAGACCGAATTAGCCAAGGCTTTGGCAGAAGTCCTCTTTGATGACGAGTCTGCCCTTATCCGCTTAGACATGAGTGAGTACATGGAGAAATTTGCGGCCAGTCGCCTCAATGGAGCTCCTCCAGGTTATGTAGGTTACGAAGAAGGTGGAGAGTTGACCGAGAAGGTTCGTAACAAACCATACTCAGTCTTGCTCTTTGACGAGATAGAAAAGGCTCATCCAGACATCTTTAACGTTCTCTTACAAGTCTTGGATGACGGTGTCTTGACGGACAGTAAGGGACGCAAGGTTGATTTTTCAAATACCATCATTATCATGACATCAAACCTTGGTGCAACAGCTCTTCGTGATGACAAGACAGTCGGTTTTGGAGCTAAGGATATTCGTTTTGACCAGGAAAATATGGAAAAACGGATGTTTGAAGAGTTGAAAAAAACTTACCGCCCAGAGTTTATCAACCGTATTGATGAAAAAGTGGTCTTCCATAGCTTGTCAAGTCAAGATATGCAAGAAGTGGTTAAGATTATGGTCAAACCATTGATTGCAAGCCTGGCAGAAAAAGGAATTGACTTGAAACTCCAAGCATCTGCCCTTAAGCTTCTAGCTCAGAAGGGATATGACCCAGAGATGGGAGCTCGCCCACTGCGCAGAACTCTGCAAACAGAAGTAGAAGACAAACTAGCAGAGCTCCTTCTTACAGGTGAACTGAAAGAAGGTAAGACACTTAAAATTGGTGTCAAAGCAGGTCAATTGAAATTCGACATTGTATAAAACAAGAACTATGAATCAATAATTTGTAGATCCGCCCTCTTTATTGCCATCAAAAGCAGAAAGGAAGTAGAAGATGATGAATCAGACAATTCCAACCGGGATGACAGAAAAAGAGTACTTTGAAGTTCACGCTAGTCAAGCTGAATTTTTAGACTGGTACCACAAGCAAGCACTCCCTCAGTATGAAAAACCAAGCGTGACTGTGGATATGGTGGCCTATTGCTTTGTAGAAGGGAAAATGAAACTATTTTTGATTCGTCGGAAGGCACACCCTTTTCAAAATTGTTTAGCGTTAGTTGGTGGATTTATGGATAAAGGGGAAGATGCTGCCCATGCTTGTCAACGTGAGGTAAAAGAAGAAATTAATCTTGAACTTCCACTGGAAAAGATTGAACAACTTGTGACAGTATCTACTCCTGGTCGTGATCCCAGGGGTTGGACAGTTACCATTGCCCACTTGGTTTACCTACCTAGTCGAGCTCTTGACTTAGTCCAGGCAGGAGATGATGCAAAAGAAGTCGTTCTTGTAGATGTTGATTTTCACACAGGCAAGTGTTACTTGGATGGCAAAGAACTTGACGAGAAGGACTTTGCATTTGACCACTTATCCATTATTCAAACCTCCATCAAGAAAATTAAAAAAGCTATCGACTATGACCCTCGTTTCCTTTATCTACTAGAGGATGAGTTCACAGTGGATGATGGGTTAGCCCTCATTGAGACTCTATGCCCAGGCAAATCATGTACGAGTGATAGTTTCTTATCGAAATATGGTCATAGCTTAGAGGAAGTTGGTTTTAAACGGATTCCTCAAAAGGAAGTTATCACTATTTATCGATTAAAATAAAAAAGTGAGGTCGGGATTTTCCCGACCTCTTTTTGTTTAAGGATGTTTATCTTTATTAGAATTGCTCATGATTCGAATGAATAAATCTTTGTATTTATATTTTAAATAATGTTCGTGTAAATACAATAAAGCCACGTAGACAATCATGAAAATGGCAGTTAGGTAGAACAAATCAAATGTTGTTTGAGCGTAATGAGTAGCACCCCCATAAGAAACGAAAGCAGCTAAAATCAACCAAGGAAGATATTTGTAATATTTGCTTGACATAAACCTATACCTCCAATATCCTATTTCAATTTTATTATAGCCCTTCAAGAAAAAAATGCAAGCGATTACACTTTTAAAACATAGCATTTCAGTAGAAAGAATCTTCTTTTTTGAATTCTTTACGAATAGTAGAGATAGGAGGGGTGAAAGCAAACAAAAAGTATCAATAAATTTGCTAAAAAACTTATATAAATAGTTGACAAAAACCAGTACAAATATTGCAATAATATTACAGAAATATTACACAACATTTTAAAAGGATTACAGGAGGCAAATATTATGAAAACAAAACAATCCATTCGTTTACTAGCAGTTGCCGTATTGGCTTCGACTTTGCTTTTAGGAGCATGCGGAAATAAAAAAGAGGAAGCTAAAAATGACAATGCTAACAAGACAACACAAGCATCTTCTAGTTCTAAGGCAAGTTCTTCAAGTAAAGATAACAAGACTCAGAAGTCATCAACTACATCAGAAAACACTAAGTCGTCATCTTCTGATCAGTCAAGGTCTACTGCTAATCAATCGCAAGCAACAACAGCGCCAGAAACAAAGCAGAATCAAAAATCTTCTGCTAAGCAGACGACTTCTCAAACCCCATCAAATCAAGAAGGAACACAAGCAAAATCGAATCAGTCAACTTATGATCCAACAACTGATCGCAAACTTCAAGACAAGCAGGCAGAATATAACAAACGTTATAAAGGAGTCTTGACTATGGTGGATAAAGATTTTTCGGCTGCAGCTGGAAATTGGAAGGGCGCTAATGGTGAAACTATCACTGTTTCATCAGGTGGCCAATTTACAGTAGAATCTGCTGATGGTAAGAAAGAAAACTATTCTATCCAAAGCTATTCTTATACTCTTGATGATGGGAAATACAATGCTGAAGTAGGTGGAGGAAAAGTTATCCAAATTACAACAGGGGCAGATGGTACGGTATCTAGTGTTGTTCTGATTCAACCATAAAAAGCTGTCTCAAATCTTGTCTAGACTTAGATTTATAAAAGAGTAGTTCAACTGTTTTTCACTTAATTTCTCTAATAGAAGTGGTATAATAAATGAATCAAAAGGGAATGAGTGATAAATCAATGACGGATAAATTAATTTTACCTCAAAATACACGACTCATGGGAGTGTTTCTTGGCTTTATCGGTGGTTCTTTGGATGTGTTCTGTCACATCCAGTACCATAGTTTGGTGGCGACACAGACAGGGAATATTCTCCTACTGATATCAGATTGGCACGATTCACATGTCATCAATACCATGTTGCGGTTCTGCTCCATTATTTTCTTTTCCCTAGGATTTCTGTTTGCATTACACATGAAAGAATATCGCAAAACAGCCTATTGGCGTGTTAAGATGCTGCTTCCCTTATTTATTGGAACTCTTCTTTTGCCCTTCTTTTCTCGATTTCCTTTACTAGAAGTACCTTTTATTGCTTTTGGAACAGGTATGATGATGCTAACATTTACGGGTAGTTTGATTGAAGATCATCCTTATGTCATTTTTATGACTTCTGGAAATTACCGAAAGATGTTGACTGCTTTGTATCGCATCGTTAGAGGAGAAGGAGATGTTCAAGAATATCGTCGCCAAGCCTTGAACTATGGAATTGTTGTAGGGAGTTTCGTTTTGGGGGCAATTAGTTTAGCTGTATCTATGCATTTTTTCCATGAATGGTCTATTTGGATTGTCAGTTTCAATCTGTTTTTGATTATGTCCTACTATATTGCTAGAGTGAAGCAACTAGATTTGCAAGTTGAAAATATATAAAAAGGCAAGGCTCGTTTTTGAGCTTTGCCTTTTTTGTGAGGTGGATAGAAGATTATGCTTTCTCTAACTGTAAGAGAGTTTCAATCTCTGCCAGTGTGCTTGCTTGTGAAATAGCTCCACGAAGTTTAGCAGCTCCGGATGTACCACGGAGATAGTGAGGAGCTAGTCCACGGAATTCACGGACAGCAACCTTTTCTCCCTTGAGATCAATCAAGCGTTTCAAGTGTTCATAAGCGATTTTCATTTTATCTTCGAAGGTCAAATCAGGAAGGATTTCTCCCGTTTCGAAGTAATGATTGATTTGATTGAAGAGATAAGGATTACCCATAGCAGCTCGACCAATCATAACAGCATCAGCACCGACTTCTTCAATGCGTTGTTTGGCATCTTGGACAGTGCGGATGTCACCATTAGCAATAAATGGAATCTTAGTCAGAGCTTGTGCAACCTTGTGAAGAGTTTCGAGGTCAGCGTGACCAGTATACATTTGCTCACGGGTACGACCATGCATAGCAAGGGCAGAAACACCTGCAGCTTCAGCGGCAAGGGCATTTTCTACTGCTAGGGATGGGTCAGACCAGCCTGTACGCATTTTGACAGTGAGAGGGATATCAAGGACTGATTGAACCTTGTTAACGATAGAATAGATCTTGTCTGGATCCTTGAGCCACATAGCACCAGCCTCGTTTTTTACGATTTTATTAACTGGGCAGCCCATGTTGATATCGACGATATCGGTCTTAGTATTTTCCTGGATGAATTCTGCTGCGCGTGCTAGGCTATCTTCGTCACTTCCAAAGAGCTGGATCGATACTGGGTTTTCCCCTTCATCGATGTGGAGCATATGTAGGGTCTTTTCATTGTTGTATTGGATCCCTTTGTCAGAGACCATTTCCATAACAACAAGTCCGGCCCCGAGTTCTTTTGCAATAGTGCGGAAGGCAGAGTTGGTTACTCCTGCCATGGGTGCTAAAACAGTACGATTGGGAATCTCAACATTACCAATCATAAAAGGTGTATTAAGATTTGTCACGAATGAGTCCCTCCAGATCGTTTTCATCAAAATGATAAGTAGTTTGACAGAATTGACAAGTAATCTCAGCCCCGTGATCTTCATCCTTCATTTCCTGCAAATCTGAACTTGGAAGGCTGGCAAGAGCATCCATAAAGCGTTCTTTGCTACAGTCGCATTGGAAACGAATTTCTTCTTCAGACAGGCGTTTGTATGGTTCGTTACCGTAGATAGCCTTGAGAAGGGCTTCGATATGGTCGTCGCTTTCTAGAAGAGTCGAAATGGCTGACATTTCTTGGATGCGTTTTTCAAAACGGGCGATTTCTTCTTCCTTGGCATTTGGCAATACTTGTAGCAAGAAGCCGCCTGCAACCTTGACCTTATCGTCTTCGTCTAAAAGGACATTAAGCCCTACAGCTGAAGGGGTTTGTTGGCTTTCTGCCAAGTAGAAAGCTAGGTCTTCACCGATTTCTCCAGAAATAAGAGGGGTCATGGAATTGTATGGATTTCCAGTACCGTAGTCTGTGATCACTAGGAATTGGCCATTGCCGACAAAAGGTCCGACTAGAACTTCACCAGTAGCAGTTTTTTTGATGTCAACGCCAGGATTTTGTACATAGCCTTTGACATTCCCCTTAGTATCTGCAACGGTGATGATGGCTCCGAGTGAGCTAGTTCCGAGGACTTTGACAGTAATTTTGGTATTTCCCTTTTCGTTTGCGGCGAGAATCTGACTGGCAATCAAAGTACGACCAAGTGCCACAGTTGAGCTAGCTTGAGTTTGATGTTTTTCTTGAGCAGTGCGGACGGTTTCAGTGCTGTCTAGTACATAAGCACGAAAAGATCCACTTTCTGATATTGTTTTAATAATTTTATCCATAGCTACTATTTTAGCATAAAAATGCTCAAAGGGGGAGCCGTGTGTTTGCTAGTCTTTCAAATTGTTTGATTTATAATTTGCTGGTATTAGGATGTCATAAGATTTAGATTTTCAAAGGATGTTTTTATCAAGATTTTGCCTTGTCTTAAAATAAGCTAAAATCAACTTCTAAAAAATGGTAAACAGTTGAAAACAAAGGGAATAAAGTGGTAAAATGGGAACGAGATAAAATAGTAATTGTATTTTTGCAAAAATTGATGAAAATTTACAGAAAAGAAATCAATCATGAATAAAAAGAAATCATACTATGTTTTTTTAGGGCAAACTGTCCTGTATTTTATTGTTTTGCTGGGTTTACTTTATTTCTTTAGTTATTTAGGGCAAAGTCAGGGAAGCTTTATTTACAATGAATTTTAGTTTAAGGAGAGAGCGTCGTGTCTAATAAGCCGATTAGAGATATGATTGAAAGAATTGAGCATTTTGCTCAAACTCAGCCCAATTTTCCGGTCTATAATGTCCTTGGTGAGGAACATACCTATGGTGATTTGAAAGCCGATTCTGATAGCTTGGCTGCAGTCATTGATCAGCTAGGATTACCTGAAAAATCTCCTGTTGTGGTCTTTGGTGGTCAAGAATATGAAATGTTAGCAACTTTTGTGGCTTTGACAAAATCTGGCCATGCCTATATCCCGATTGATAGTCATTCTGCCTTAGAGCGCGTGTCGGCTATTTTGGAGGTTGCAGAACCAAGTCTGATTATTGCCATCAATGAGTTTCCAATCGAAAACCCAGCTGCTCCAATCATGTCCTTTGAGCAAGTGCGTGAAGCTTATGCAGCTCAGAATGCCTACGACTTGCAACATCCGGTCAAAGGGGATGATAACTACTACATCATCTTTACGTCTGGAACAACAGGTAAACCAAAAGGGGTGCAAATTTCGCACGATAACTTGCTCAGCTTTACTAACTGGATGATTACGGACAAGGAATTTGCAACGCCAGAGCGTCCGCAAATGTTGGCGCAACCACCCTATTCTTTTGACTTGTCTGTCATGTATTGGGCACCGACCTTAGCTCTTGGAGGAACGCTCTTTGCCCTTCCATCAGCCATTACTCAAGACTTCAAACAACTCTTTGCGACTATCTTTTCTCTTCCGATTGCTATCTGGACTTCGACACCATCTTTTGCAGATATGGCTATGTTGTCTGAAGATTTCAATGCTGAAAAGATGCCAGGAATCTCCCATTTCTACTTTGATGGGGAAGAGTTGACCGTTAAAACCGCTCAAAAATTGCGTGACCGTTTCCCAAATGCGCGCATCATCAATGCTTATGGGCCGACGGAAGCAACGGTTGCTCTTTCGGCAGTTGCTATCACAGATGAGATGTTGGCAACTCTGAAACGTCTGCCAATCGGCTATACCAAAGAAGATTCTCCAACCTTCATCATTGATGAGGAAGGCAATAAATTGCCAAATGGTGAGCAAGGGGAAATCATCGTTTCTGGTCCAGCCGTTTCAAAAGGTTATATGAATAATCCAGAGAAAACAGCAGAAGCCTTCTTCGAATTTGAAGGTCTTCCAGCCTACCATACGGGAGATGTCGGAACCATGACAGATGAAGGTCTCCTTCTCTACGGTGGACGGATGGACTTCCAAATCAAGTTTAATGGCTATCGTATTGAGCTAGAAGATGTTTCTCAAAACTTGAACAAATCTCAGTACATCGATTCTGCTGTTGCAGTGCCACGCTACAACAAGGATCACAAGGTTCAAAATCTTTTGGCCTATGTCATCTTAAAAGATGGCGTCAAAGAGCAATTTGAGCGCGAGATTGATATTACCAAAGCGATTAAGGAAGACTTGGAGCATATCATGATGTCTTACATGATGCCGTCTAAGTTCCTTTATAGACAAGATTTGCCATTAACTCCAAATGGCAAGATTGATATTAAAGGATTGATTAACGAGGTGAATGATAGATGATGGATTTCCTAAAACAGCTACCTCATATTGAGCCGTATGGGAATCCGCAGTACTTTTTGTACGTGATTACTGCTACCTTGCCAATCTTTATCGGACTTTTTTTCAAAAAACGTTTTGCCTGGTATGAAATATTGGTTAGTTTGTTCTTTATCGTCACTATGTTGACGGGGGGCAAGACTAATCAGATAGCTGCCTTAGGTATTTATCTGATATGGCAAATATTACTGGTACTTTTGTACAAGCAGTATCGAAAAGTCCGAGATGGCAAATGGATTTTCTACTTGGTGAGTCTATTATCGTTACTTCCCATCATTTTTGTGAAAGTGCAACCGGCTATTAACGGCACACAGTCTTTATTAGGATTTATTGGTATTTCCTATTTGACTTTTCGTTCGGTGGGAATCATTATTGAACTCAGAGATGGAGTCATTAGGGAATTAAAGTTGTGGGAGTATTTACGTTTTCTCCTCTTCATGCCGACATTTTCAAGTGGTCCCATTGATCGATTCAAGCGTTTTAATGAAAATTATAAGACGATTCCAGAACGTGATGAGTTGATGGACATGCTAGCTGAGTCAGTTCGATATATCATGTTGGGGTTTCTGTATAAATTTATCTTGGCTCATATTTTAGGCGAAATTATGTTAACGCCCCTAAAAAATCTAGCTCTACAGGCAGGTGGATTCTTTAACTATTATGTAGTGGCAGTCATGTATACATTTGGTTTGGATCTTTTCTTTGATTTTGCGGGCTATTCTCTGTTTGCTTTAGCAATTTCAAATCTGATGGGAATTCGTAGTCCGATCAATTTCAACAAACCTTTCTTGTCGAGAGATTTGAAAGAGTTTTGGAATCGTTGGCACATGAGTTTATCTTTCTGGTTCCGTGACTTTGTCTTTATGCGCATGGTTCTGTTGATGACGAGAAAGAAATTGTTTAAGAATCGAAATATGACTTCAAGTGTCGCTTATATCTTGAACATGCTCCTTATGGGATTCTGGCATGGGATAACATGGTTTTATATCGCTTACGGACTCTTTCATGGGGTAGGCTTAGTGATGAATGATGCCTGGATTCGGAAGAAAAAAACGCTCAATAAGGAACGTAAGAAAGCAGGGCAACCTCCCTTGCTTGAGAATCGTTGGGCTCAGTTACTTGGCATGGTGCTAACCTTCCATGTCGTAATGGTTTCATTCTTAATCTTTTCTGGATTTTTGAATGATTTATGGTTTAAAAAATAGAAGGAATTAAAAAAATGGATATCAAATCAGAAGTTATTGAAATTATCGATGAATTGTTCATGGAAGATGTTTCTGACATGATGGATGAAGATCTTTTTGATGCAGGTGTCTTGGATAGTATGGGAACAGTTGAATTGATCGTGGAAATCGAAAATCGCTTTGATATTCGTGTCCCGGTTACAGAATTTGGTCGTGACGACTGGAATACAGCCAATAAAATCGTAGCAGGGATTACGGAGTTAAAGAATGCTTAAACGTCTGTGGTTAATTTTTGGGCCACTCCTTGTTGCTACTTTATTGCTTCTTCTACTTATCCTTTTTTATCCTGGTAGCAAAAGTCATAACCTTATGGAGGAAAAATACTCTGCAGCCTCTATAAGTGCAGAGAGCTTCAAGGAGAGAAGTCAAAAAGTGCGAGCTCTTACAGACCCTGATATGCGGTTTATCCCTTTCTTTGGGTCAAGTGAGTGGATGCGCTTTGATAATATGCATCCGGCGGTACTAGCTGAAAAGTATAATCGTTCTTACCGCCCTTACTTTATGGGGCAGGCAGGAGCAGCGTCTCTTAGCCAGTATTTTGGAATGCAACAAATCACATCTGAACTTGAAAACAAACAAGCGGTATTTGTGATCTCTCCACAATGGTTTACAAAAGAAGATCATGACCCGACTATTTTCCAAACTTACTTTAATAATGATCAGCTGACTTCCTTTTTGGAAAATCAATCTGGAGACGCTGCCTCTCAGTTTGCTGCCAACAGACTTTTGAAACAAAATCCAGGAATCTCTCTGAAAGGGATTGTTGAAAAGTTGGCTAAGAATGAACAGTTGTCAGACTTCGATCATTCAATAATTACAGCTTCTGCAGAATTCAACGAAAAGCAATCTGCTCTTTTTGGCCAATTCTCGATTCGTGGGCGATTAAGTTACAAAGATCACGTTGAAAAATATTTGGGCAATCTCCCTGATCAATTCTCCTATGAAGAATTGGAAGCTATCGCTCGAAAAGAGGGGGAAGAAAATACGACCAATAATGATTTTGGTATGGAAAACCATTTTTACAATACTCAGCTAAAGAAGGATTTGAAAAAGTGGGAAGGCTCTCAAAAGAATTTTAACTTTCTAAAATCGCCTGAGTACAATGATCTACAGTTAGTACTCGATCAATTTGCCAAGTCTAAGGTCAATGTGATTTTTGTTTTTCAACCTGTCAATAAAAAATGGATGGATTATACAGGCTTGAGTGAAGAAATGTATCAACACACTGTCGAAAAAATTCGATACCAATTGGAAAGTCAAGGGTTCACCAACATCGCTGACTTTTCAAAAGATGGTGATGAACCATACTTTGTCAAGGATACGATTCATATCGGTTGGTTAGGTTGGTTGGCGTTTGATAAGGTTGTAAATCCTTTTTTGAGCAATCCAACAACAGCACCTAATTACCAAATGAATAATCGATTTTTCAGCCAAGATTGGGCGGATTACGATGGGAACATCAAAGATTTTCAATAAATAGCAAAAGAGTCTGAACCTTGGTTTGGGCTTTTTGTAATCAATGAATTTTGGGTAAAGGTTAGTGTAGTAGTGAAGTTTCCTTTTGAATGAAGGAAGTAAAAAGTCTGTAGAGGAAATGAAAACATATCAGATGTTTTCATCTTTTTTCTTGACTTTTAACTGGGATGTGATATACTTAACTGGTAAAGAAACGAAGTAAAAATCTTGTATTTTAAAGTAATTCTGTTCTGAGAAAGGAGCAAATCATGAGACAATTGGCGAAGGATATTGATCAATTTTTAAATGAGATTATTTTAAAAGCTGAAAATCAGCACGAAATTTTGATTGGTCATTGCACGAGTGAGGTTGCTTTGACAAATACCCAGGAGCATATTCTCATGCTCTTGTCAGAGGAATCGTTAACCAATTCTGAGTTGGCACGTCGTCTGAATGTCAGTCAAGCAGCTGTTACCAAGGCTATCAAATCTTTGATTAAAGAGGGTATGCTTGAAACTTCTAAGGATCCCAAGGATGCTCGAGTTATTTTTTATCAATTGACAGACTTGGCTCGACCAATTGCTGAAGAGCACCATCACCATCATGAACATACCCTCTCGACCTATGAGCAGGTCGCGACTCAGTTCGCGCCAGATGAACAAGAAATTATCCAGCGGTTTTTAACTGCTTTAGTAGGAGAAATCAAGTAATGAGATACATCACAGTAGAGGATTTATCCTTCTATTATGACAAGGAACCTGTGCTTGAACATATCAATTACAGTATTGATAGTGGGGAGTTTGTCACCCTGACAGGAGAAAATGGAGCGGCGAAGACAACGCTAATCAAGGCTAGTCTGGGAATTTTACAACCGCGAATTGGGAAAGTAACTATTTCAAAGACAAATATTCATGGTAAAAAACTAAGAATTGCCTATCTTCCTCAGCAAATTGCTAGTTTCAATGCAGGCTTTCCAAGTACTGTTTATGAATTTGTCAAATCAGGTCGTTATCCTAGAAAGGGTTGGTTCCGTCGTCTTAACGCCCATGATGAAGAACACATCAAGGCGAGTTTAAACTCTGTCGGCATGTGGGAGCATCGGGATAAACGTATTGGTTCTCTCTCCGGTGGGCAAAAGCAAAGAGCTGTCATTGCACGTATGTTTGCTTCAGATCCAGATATCTTTATCTTGGATGAGCCAACGACAGGGATGGATACGGGAACCAAGAATGAATTTTATGAACTCATGCACCATAGTGCCCACCACCATGGCAAGGCTGTTCTGATGATTACTCACGATCCTGAAGAAGTCAAGGACTACGCAGATCGTAATATTCACCTGGTTCGAGACCAAGATTCCCCATGGCGTTGCTTCAATGTCCATGAAAGTGATCAGGAGGTGGACCATGCTTAATCTACTGTCTTATGATTTTATGCAGCGGGCCTTTTTGGCTGTTATTGCCATGAGTCTCTTTTCACCAGTTCTTGGGACCTTCCTAATCTTGCGCCGTCAAAGTCTCATGAGTGACACTCTAAGTCACGTCTCGCTTTCAGGTGTTGCCTTTGGTTTGGTTTTAGGGATTTCTCCGACCATCTCAACCATTGCTATCGTCTTGATAGCGGCGGTTTTCCTTGAATATCTGCGTACGGTTTATAAAAGCTTTATGGAGATTGGGACAGCCATTCTCATGTCTACAGGACTTGCAGTGTCCTTAATTGTTATGAGTAAAGGTAAGAGTTCCAGCTCGATGAGTTTGGACCAATACCTCTTTGGTTCTATTGTGACTATCAGTCAGGAGCAGGTAATTGGGCTCTTTGTCATTGCAGCGGTTGTACTAATCCTGACCTTCCTCTTTTTAAGACCCATGTATATCCTGACCTTTGACGAGGATACAGCTTTTGTCGATGGTCTTCCAGTGCGTACCATGTCTATTCTCTTTAACATGGTAACGGGTGTAGCTATTGCCCTCATGATACCAGCTGCGGGAGCACTTTTAGTATCGACTATCATGGTCTTACCAGCAAGTATTGCTTTGCGTCTAGGGAAGAACTTTAGTTCAGTGATGATACTTGCTAGCGCCATTGGTTTTCTAGGTATGGTAGCAGGGCTTTATATATCCTATTATGCAGAGACACCGCCGAGTGCAAGTATTACCCTTATCTTTGTAGTTGTCTTTTTGTTAGTCAGCTTACTCAAACGTTTTATCAAATAGGAGAAGAAAATGAAAAAACTAGGCCTACTTTTGGCAAGTCTTGTAACACTATTCTTAGTCGCTTGTTCCAATCAAAAACAGGCAGACGGAAAATTAAATATCGTTACAACTTTCTACCCTGTCTACGAATTTACCAAACAAGTGACAGGGGATACAGCCAATGTCGAACTCTTAATCGGGGCTGGAACAGAGCCACATGATTATGAACCATCGCCTAAGGCAGTCGCTAAAATCCAAGATGCTGATGCCTTCGTTTATGAGAATGAAAACATGGAAACTTGGGTTCCTAAGCTTTTAGAATCTCTAGATGCGAAAAAAGTAAAAACTATAAAAGCTACTGGAGATATGTTGCTTCTTCCAGGAAGTGAAGAAGATGAAGACCATGACCACGGTGAAGAAGGTCATCATCACGAGTATGACCCTCATGTATGGTTGTCTCCTGTGCGTGCCATTAAGCTTGTAGAACATATCCGTGACAGTTTATCAGCTGACTATCCAGATAAGAAGGCGACTTTTGAACAAAATGCAGCAGCCTATATTGAAAAACTACAAGCCTTGGATAAATCCTATACTGAAGGTCTTTCTAGTGCTAAACAAAAGAGTTTTGTGACTCAGCACGCAGCCTTTCGTTATCTAGCTTTGGACTACGGACTCAATCAAGTCTCTATCTCAGGTCTGTCACCAGATGCTGAACCGTCAGCAAGTCGCTTGGCAGAATTAACCGAATACATCAAGAAAAACAAGATTTCTTATATCTACTTTGAAGAAAATGCCTCTCAAGCTCTAGCCAATACTCTTTCAAAAGAAACAGGAGTTAAGTTAGATGTTCTAAATCCTCTTGAAAGTTTAACCGAAGAGGATATGAAGTCGGGAGAGAATTATATCTCTGTCATGGAGAAAAATCTAAAAGCCCTCAAGCAAACAACTGACCAAGCAGGGGCAGAAATTGAACCAGAAAAAGTAGAGGAAACTAAAACCATTCAAAATGGTTACTTTGAGGATGCAGATGTCAAGGATCGTACTTTAAGTGACTATGCTGACAACTGGCAGTCTGTTTATCCTTTCCTTGAAAATGGTACTCTAGACCAAGTCTTTGATTACAAGGCTAAATTGACTGGCAAAATGACCAAGGATGAATACAAAGCCTACTATCAAAAAGGCTATCAAACTGATGTATCTAAGATTAATATCACGGATAACACTATGGAATTCATCCGAGGTGATCAAAGTAAGAAATATACTTACAAGTATGTTGGCAAGAAAATCCTGACCTATAAGAAAGGGAATCGAGGAGTTCGTTATCTCTTTGAAGCGACAGATGCGGACGCTGGACAATTTAAGTATGTTCAATTCAGCGACCACAATATCGCACCAGTTAAGACTGGGCACTTCCATATTTTCTTTGGAGGAACTAGCCAGGAAGCCCTCTTTGACGAGATGGACAACTGGCCAACCTACTATCCAGAGAATTTATCTGGTCAAGAAATCGCCCAAGAAATGTTGGCTCATTAAATCGAAACAATCCTTCCTACATGGGAGGATTGTTTGTTTTTCCATCCCTAAGCATCTGAATTGACATTAGTTGATAAGGGAGTATAATAGATGTAACTAAAAAAGTTACAACAAAGGAGTTTTTCTATGGTTTATGAATATAATAGTCGCATTCATTTGGCAGAGGTGGCTTTAAATGTTAGAGATTTAGGAAGCCAGACGGCTTTTTATCACAATTACTAGGTTTGGAGATTTTGAATCAATCGGAGAAAGAAGTTCTTTTAGGTGCTGGAGGAAAACCGTTAGTAAAACTGATCCAAATAGAGGATGCCAGCAATCCTAAGCAGAGCTACGGACTTTATCATATGGCCTTGCTCTTACCGAGCCGAGAAGACTTGGCTAATGTTTTTAAACACTTGCTCGATTTAAAGATACTGTTAGTTGGTGGAGCGGACCATGGTTATAGCGAGGCTATCTATTTGGAAGATATAGAGGGTAATGGTATTGAACTCTACAGAGACAAACCTGTAACAGTCCGGGATATTCGTGAGGATGGGCGTATTATTGGTGTGACAGAAGAACTGTCTGCCCAAGATATCTATGAACTGGGACAAGAACTAGATCCCTTTGTAATTGCAAGTGGTACTAGAATGGGACATGTTCATCTATCCGTTAAAAACAGTCGAGAAGCGTCTGCCTTTTACCAAGGTTCTCTAGGTCTTAAGGATAAATTCACGATTCCACACGCCAGTTGGATTGCATCGGGGAATTACCATCATCATCTAGCAGTTAATGAATGGGGAGGTAAAAACTTAGCTCCTCGTGAGCAAGGAATGGCAGGCCTAGCCTACTATGTCGTTGAAGTTGAGAACAAAGAGGAATTATTAAAAGTATTTGCTCAATCTCAAACTGGCAAGGCGATAACTCAGTGGATTTCCTCTTCAGAGTTCAGCATGATTGATAAAGATGGTATCGTGACGCGAGTTAGAGTGGGAAATTAGAAAAGAGCGGTTCAGTCTACTTTAGAAGTAGTTTGAACTGCTCTCTTTTTTATTCAGGTTTTTCGAGAATGAAAAGTTCTTTTGTTGCGTACTTACTTTCTTTATATCCTAGTGTTTCATAACTAGTAATTAAAGGATCATAGACATCGTTCTTCCCTTTTTGTTCACGTGGAATTACGACATAATCAATTGATGGGTCGGCTTTCCGTTGGTTGTGGTAGAAAATATCGTATAGGGCCCGATGTTTTCTAAGTGCAGGTGTATAGCCTCCTTCTGCAACGATTGAGGCATCTTCTGGTAGAATTTCTAGGCCGTATTTGATTGCTTCAAATTTCTCTTTATTTTGTTGATAATAGCCAATGTTGAAAGACCAACTTTGAGTAAGGCGATGAAGAATAGTACCAGAAAAAATCATGCCAACAAAAATAAATGAAATCACAATTTTTTCGTTAATGAGTTTGTGCAATTTTAAATCTTCCAAAGCGAGTAAAGCCATAATAAAGAGTAAAGCGCTAGTACCGTAGCTATATTGAAATCCGATGTCATGTTGATAAGGCCAATCTGACAATAGATTTATAACAATCAATGGTAGGCTAAGGAAGTAAGTTGACCAGTTTCTTTGAATTAAAGGTAAGAAACATAAAGGGGCAAGGGTTAAGAATAAATATCCTAACTTTTTAGCCATAAACAGATGGCTGATAGCGAAAGTCGGGTGAAGAAGCAAATTTTTTAACACACTAGAAATCCCGCTCTCGTTACTCATTAAGAACGCATCATATCGAGAAATCAACCCTCCTTCTCCATAAGTCTTTAAAAGATACATTGAAAATCCAAAGTAGAGAACTGGTAAAACAAATTCTGAAAAAACAATCCATTTCCTTGTCTTAGCGGTTAGAAAGAAGCGTTTTTGTGATAAGAAATACATACCAATGCTAATAACATAGATAAAAGCATCTTCTTTCACAAGTAGTAGTAAAATAGTCGATACTAGAATACCCCACTTCTTCTCATTTACTATGAAATAGAATACCCAAAATATCAAAGGAACCAAGAAACAATTTTCGTGTAGGTGATAACCTCCTGCAGTAGTTAATACAGGTAAAAGTACGAACCAAAGAATTGTCAAAATGTTTTCCAATTTCGATAGATTCAATTTGGAGAGAAGCAATTTTAAAGGAATAACTGCAGAGAATACAACCCAAATTTGTAGTACCTCTAAAGTTTCAACATGAGGGAAAAGCTTGTAGAAAGGTAACATCAGATAGAAAATGGGTGAGATGTGAACTGCAAAGTGCGATAATACTCGATCGCGCTCTAGTGTTGTGATGGCTGTCAAGTCAGTACTCATCCGATGAAACATCTGTGAGAATAGACCAATATCAAAGGTGGAACCATCAAAGGTTTTTACCTTATAGACAAAAACAACTGAGAGATAGACTATATAGAGAGCAACTATAGAAAATACACCATAGGTTAGTAATTTTCTGTAGCGTTCTAAATATTGCTTAATAGGAGAGTTATGGATAAAAAGAAGGGTGGTTCCTGAAAGCAAACCAGCAAAGATTACAGGCCAAATAATAATGTTAAATCGAGTGTCTGCCAAATTGAAAGCATGAAACTCAAGTGCAGTATCTTGGAAGTTTGAATTAAGCAATGTCAATAGACGAGGTGTTGTAAATAAAATAACTAGTAGGTACAGAAATGAAAATTTTTCTTTTCTGAGAAAACTGCCAATATATAGTACTAATGTCAGCAATAGCAAACCTAGGGATAAGAAAAAGGACACGCTCTTATAGATAGAAATAAATAATACAATGTTTAATAATAAAGTATTGATTTTGGAAATACTTAATGCAGGAATTTTTTTAGCAAAAAGAATCAAAGCGGACCCAACTATAAAAAAAGTCCCTATTATTAAAGCTGACACGGGAGCTAAGGCGAGAAATACATCGTGTGGTGTTGAAGTTAACAATTCGATCAAAATCATCAGAAGATAGGCCCCGAATAAACAAGATAAGTAATACATTCGTTGCTCTATCAAGTTTGTTAGAATTCGTTTCATTTCATAAAGTCCTCCAGCTATTATTCTATCATAAAAAAGTAATTTCTTTAGCTTGTGACTGATTATTATTTAGTTTTGAGTTGCCTTTAAAAAATATCTCTTACATTTTTTGAAGAATTACTCAACGTATTATCAGTTAGCATTTTTGAAATAAAAAGGAAAGAAAAGATAAGATTATGAAAATTAACCTTTCAGAAAACAAGCTACAACTATACCAAAGCAAGAAAAAACCGTCAAAGTCCTAGCCTACTATGTGGCTGAAATTGAGAACAAAGAGGAATTATTAAAAGTATTTGCTCAATCTAAAAGTAGCGAAGCGGTAACTCAGTGGTTTTCATTCTCAGAATTAAGCATGACTGACAAAGACGGTATCGTTACGCGAGTTAGAGCGGGGAACTAGAAGTCTTTACCTTTAAGAAAAGTGCTCCTTTTGACAAAGGTCTGTATTAGAGATATAATGTAGAAAAATCGTTTAAGGATAAAGACATGACAAATTCAAAATACATTACACGCCTCAAACGCTCAGAGGGTCAATTGCGAGGTATTCAAAAGATGATGGAGGAAGAGCGTGATTGTGTCGATATCATTACTCAATTAACAGCAGTGCGATCCAGTGTTGATCGTATTATTGAACTGATGATAACGGAGAATTTAACATCTTGTATTAACGACCCTTTAGAGGATCCTCAAGCACAGAAGGAAAGATTGGAAAAGGCGGTTAAATACTTGATTAAACGCAAGTAATAAAAAACATACGTTTCTCTTAAATAGTGAATAAATGATTAAAAGAGCAGTTGGTTTTCTTGAAATTAGACCAATTGCTCTTTTTGAATTTTATTTATTAAATATCACCTGGCCAGTGGTTCATGCCACCTTCTACATTTGTGACGTTGAGCCCTTGGGCACTGAGAAATTGACAGGCAGAGGCAGAACGTACACCTCCTTGACAGATGACATGGTATTCATGGTCAGGTTTGAGTTCTTTGTAGCCTTGCTCCAAGGTACTTAACGGAAGATTTTTGGCACCTGGTGCATGTCCTACTTGGAATTCATGTACTTCACGGACATCGATAAGATCTAGATTTTCATGTTGATATTTTTCATAAAAGTCAGCCATGCTGATATTAGTTAGCATATTTTACTCCTTCTGGATTCGCCATTTTGTATAGTGAATAAGCGCCGTCAAGGTTTTGGACGGTAAATCCTGCTTGCTTGAGGATACGCTCTGCGATATAGCTGCGTAAACCACTGTGGCAGCTAACGATGTAGGCTTGGTTCTTGTCTAGTTCATCCAAGCGTTCCCGTAGTTCGTTTAGGGGGATGTGGATGGTGTCAACCTTAAGTCGACCACTTTGGAATTCGCCACTTGTCCGTACATCAAGAAATTTCTTACCCTTAGCCAGTTCGTCTTCGAGCTGGTACCATTGAACGTTGTCGCTGAGACCTTCGATAAGGTTCAAGGCTGCGTAACCCAGTATATTGACGGGATCCTTGGCAGAACCAAATGGTGGCGCATAGGTAAACTCTAACTCTGGTAAGTCAAAGACGGTGAGATTTCCCTTGATAGCAGTTGCTAGGATATCGATTCGTTTGTCAACACCTTTCTTCCCAACTCCTTGGGCACCATAGATTTTTCCAGTGTTTGGGTCAAAAAGGAGCTTCAAGGTCATATCAGTAGCGCCAGGATAATAACCAGCGTGGTCTTTACCGCTGACATGAAGTGCCTTGTAAGGAAGTTGATTCATGGTAAGGATACGCTCGCTGAGACCAGTCGAAGCAGCTGTCATATTAAAGGCACGAACGATCGCAGTGCCGATACTGCCTTTGTTTGTACGACCAAGTCCTGCGATGACGTCCGCCACTTGGCGTCCTTGACGATTGGCAGGAGAAGCGAGTGAAATGAGAGCGTCTTGACCCGTAATCTCTTGCTTGACGACGATGGCATCCCCAACTGCAAAAATATCTTTTTGACTGGTTTCGTAATGTTCATCGACCAGGATCCCGCCACGAAGTCCCAGTTCAATCCCCGCAGCTTTAGCCAGACTATTTTCAGGTTCAACACCGACAGAAAGGATGGTAAGGTCAGAAGTGATTTTTTGACCGTTTTCGAGAACGATGATTTTTCCTTGGTCTTCAAATCGAGTCGCAGACTGAGAAGTGATAACGCGAACGCCGTTTTTAACCAATTCTGTTTGGACAAAGGCTGCCATTTCTTGATCTAATGGTGGCAAGACATGAGGTGCTTTCTCCACGATAGTAACCTGCAATCCATGTTTTGCCAGGTTTTCAGCCATTTCAAGCCCGATAAAGCCTGCACCGATAACGACAGCTTCTTTTGGTTGATTATCCAAGGCTGCCATAATTTCATCGAGATCGGGAATATTGCGCAGCGTGTAGGCGTTCTTAGCTTCTGCCAAGCCTTCAATGGCAGGAACAAATGGTTTAGCTCCAGGAGAGAGGATCAGTTTATCATAGCTTTCTGTGAATTCTTGTCCATCATGGCGGACAGTCACAGTATGCTCTGCTGGCGAAATGCTGATGGCCTCATGGAAAGGACGTACATCGAGATTAAAGCGTGACTTGAGACTTTCAGGGGTTTGGACTAATAAACTATCACGGTTTGCAATTTCTCCTGAAACATAGTAAGGAAGTCCGCAATTTGCAAAGGAAACAAAGGGACCTTTCTCAAAAATAGTGATTTCAGCGTCTTCTAAGAGACGTCTGAGACGGGTTGCTGCAGACATACCGCCTGCAACTCCTCCAATAATGATAATTTTCATTAATTTTCTCCCTCTTGTTCTATATGATTTTGCCTGTCCAAGCGCTCATACCACCTCGGACGTTGATAACATCATAGCCTTTTTTCTTTAGTTTTTTTGCAGCCATCTTGCTTCGAACACCGGAATGGCAAATGACATAAAGTGTTTCGTTTGTCGCAGGTGTGTAAGCTCCGATTTCGGTTAGAGGAACATTCTTGGCGTTTTTGATATGGCCTCTACGGAATTCCGTAGGCGTCCGCACATCCAGTAGTTGAATTGGTTCCTTGAGTTTAGCTTCCAATTCGCTGGTAGAAATACTATCAATTTTTGTAAATAAATGAAACATAGGCACCTCCGATATACCCTTATGGGGTATATTAAACCACTAAGCAACGCTTTTGTCAAGCAAGTTGAATTGATTAGTATTGTTTCTTTTTCAGTATACAAGATGCCGACTTACAAACTAAAGAGTTGGTTGATAGGTTAATGAATAGAACCTGTCTTATTTATTCAACAACTACTTGTCTAGAAAGTTACCTTTTCTGAAAACAAGCTACAACTATACCAAAGCAAGAAAAAACCGTCAAAGGACTTGAAAAATTAGAGAAAATCGGGTATAATATAAGTAATCATTTGTCGTAGGTTTTGTCTGAAATATTGTCCAGACAAGGCTCACAGCAGTTAAATCTCCTGAAAAAAGTCGGATTTAACTGCTCTTTTTGTGCTTTTTTTCGGTATTTTTTGCATCTGTAATAGACATTTAAAGATTCTGAAAATTAGTCAAGGGGGATAAGGTGATAGAGGTTTTAGAACCATTTAACGATAATTATTAGCTTAGATAACTAAGCTTGGAACTTTATTTACAAAGGAGAATCATCTTGGCAGGACATGACGTTCAATACGGGAAACATCGTACCCGTCGTAGTTTTTCAAGAATTAAAGAAGTTCTTGACTTACCAAATTTGATTGAAATTCAAACTGATTCATTCAAAGATTTCCTAGACCATGGTCTGAAGGAAGTGTTTGAAGATGTATTGCCAATTTCAAACTTTACTGACACTATGGAGTTAGAGTTTGTTGGCTACGAAATCAAAGAACCAAAATACACGCTTGAAGAAGCTCGTATCCATGATGCAAGTTACTCAGCACCAATCTTTGTAACTTTCCGCTTGATCAACAAAGAAACTGGCGAAATCAAAACTCAAGAAGTTTTCTTTGGTGATTTCCCAATCATGACTGAGATGGGTACTTTCATCATCAACGGTGGTGAACGTATCATCGTATCACAGTTGGTGCGCTCACCAGGTGTTTACTTTAATGACAAGGTAGATAAAAACGGCAAAGTAGGCTACGGTTCAACAGTTATCCCTAACCGTGGAGCTTGGTTGGAACTTGAGAGTGACTCAAAAGACATCGCCTACACTCGTATCGACCGTACGCGTAAAATTCCATTTACGACCTTGGTTCGTGCGCTTGGTTTCTCAGGTGATGACGAAATCTTTGATATCTTTGGTGACAGCGAATTGGTTCGTAACACTGTTGAAAAAGATATCCATAAAAATCCAATGGACTCTCGTACAGACGAGGCTTTGAAAGAAATTTATGAACGCCTTCGTCCAGGTGAACCAAAAACTGCTGAGAGCTCACGTACCTTGCTTGTAGCTCGTTTCTTCGACCCACGTCGTTATGACTTGGCAGCTGTTGGACGCTACAAGATCAACAAGAAACTCAATATCAAAAACCGTTTGTTGAATCAAACAATTGCTGAACCATTGGTAGACCCAGAAACTGGTGAAATCTTGGTTGAAAAAGGGACTGTCATGACTCGCGATGTCATCGAAAGCATCGAAGGTCACTTGGATGGTGATTTGAACAAGATTGTCTACACTCCAAATGACTCAGCAGTATTGACAGAACCAGTCGTACTCCAAAAATTCAAGGTTGTAGCACCAACTGATCCAGATCGTGTTGTAACAATCATCGGTAATGCAAATCCAGGTGATAAAGTTCGAACTATCACACCAGCAGACATCCTTGCTGAAATGAGCTATTTCCTCAACTTGGCTGAAGGTATCGGTCGTGTCGATGATATTGACCATCTCGGAAACCGTCGTATCCGTGCCGTTGGTGAATTGCTTGCCAACCAAGTACGTCTTGGACTTTCACGTATGGAACGTAACGTTCGTGAACGTATGTCTGTTCAAGATAACGAAGTGTTAACACCTCAACAAATCATTAATATCCGTCCAGTAACTGCTGCAATCAAAGAATTCTTTGGTTCATCTCAATTGTCACAGTTCATGGATCAACACAACCCACTTTCTGAGTTGTCACACAAACGTCGTTTATCTGCCTTAGGACCTGGTGGTTTGACACGTGACCGCGCTGGATATGAAGTGCGTGACGTGCACTACACTCACTATGGTCGTATGTGTCCGATTGAAACGCCTGAAGGCCCCAACATCGGTTTGATCAACAACTTGTCTTCATATGGACACTTGAACAAGTATGGTTTCATTCAAACACCATACCGCAAGGTTGATCGTGCGACTGGTAAAGTAACCAACGAAATCGTTTGGTTGACTGCCGATGAAGAAGATGAGTACACAGTTGCTCAGGCTAACTCTAAATTGAATGCTGATGGAACTTTCGCAGAAAAAGTTGTCATGGGACGTCACCAAGGGGTTAACCAAGAATATCCAGCATCAAGTGTTGATTATATGGATGTTTCTCCAAAACAGGTAGTTGCCGTTGCGACAGCATGTATTCCTTTCTTGGAAAACGATGACTCCAACCGTGCCCTCATGGGTGCTAACATGCAACGTCAGGCTGTGCCTTTGATTGATCCAAAAGCACCATTTGTTGGTACTGGTATGGAATATCAAGCAGCTCACGACTCTGGAGCGGCTGTTATCGCTCAATACGATGGTAAAGTTACCTATGCAGATGCAGATAAGGTAGAAGTTCGTCGTGAAGACGGTTCGCTTGATGTTTACCATATCCAAAAATTCCGTCGTTCAAACTCAGGTACTGCCTACAACCAACGCACCCTTGTAAAAGTTGGTGATGTCGTTGAAAAAGGCGACTTTATCGCTGATGGACCTTCTATGGAAAAAGGTGAAATGGCGCTTGGACAAAACCCAATCGTTGCCTACATGACATGGGAAGGTTACAACTTCGAGGATGCCGTTATTATGAGCGAACGCTTGGTCAAAGATGATGTCTACACATCTGTCCACCTTGAAGAATACGAATCAGAAACTCGCGATACAAAGCTTGGCCCTGAAGAAATCACTCGTGAAATTCCAAACGTTGGTGAAGATGCCCTTAAAGACCTTGACGAAATGGGGATTATCCGTATCGGTGCTGAGGTTAAAGAAGGAGATATCCTTGTAGGTAAAGTAACACCTAAGGGTGAAAAAGACCTTTCTGCTGAAGAACGCCTCTTGCACGCTATCTTCGGAGACAAATCTCGTGAAGTTCGTGATACTTCTCTTCGTGTACCACACGGTGCCGACGGTGTTGTTCGTGATGTTAAAATCTTTACACGTGCAAATGGTGATGAATTGCAATCTGGTGTTAATATGCTGGTTCGCGTATATATCGCTCAAAAACGTAAGATTAAGGTCGGAGATAAGATGGCCGGACGTCACGGAAACAAAGGGGTTGTCTCTCGTATCGTTCCTGTAGAAGACATGCCTTACCTTCCAGATGGAACTCCAGTCGATATCATGTTGAACCCACTTGGGGTGCCATCGCGTATGAATATCGGTCAGGTTATGGAGCTTCACCTAGGTATGGCTGCTCGTACTCTTGGTATCCACATCGCAACACCAGTCTTTGACGGAGCAAGTTCTGAAGATCTTTGGGACACTGTCAAAGAAGCAGGTATGGATAGTGATGCTAAGACAATTCTTTACGATGGACGTACAGGTGAGCCATTCGATAACCGTGTGTCAGTCGGTGTCATGTACATGATCAAACTTCACCACATGGTTGATGATAAATTGCACGCACGTTCAGTCGGACCATACTCAACCGTTACACAACAACCACTTGGAGGTAAAGCTCAGTTTGGTGGACAACGTTTCGGTGAGATGGAGGTTTGGGCACTTGAAGCCTATGGTGCATCAAATGTCCTTCAAGAAATCTTGACCTACAAGTCTGACGATATCAACGGACGTTTGAAAGCTTATGAAGCTATTACAAAAGGAAAACCAATTCCAAAACCAGGTGTTCCAGAATCGTTCCGAGTTCTTGTAAAAGAATTGCAATCTCTTGGTCTTGACATGCGTGTCCTTGACGAAGATGATCAAGAAGTGGAACTTCGTGACCTCGATGAAGTGGAAGACGATGATGTCATCCACGTAGATGACCTTGAAAAAGCCCGCGAAAGAGCAGCTCAAGAGGCAAAAGCAGCTTTTGAAGCTGAGGAAAATGCAAAAGCGGAAGCAACAGAAGAAGCTGCTGAACAAGAATAAGCAGTTCACTTAAAATAGAAAGGGAAGAAATAGTGGTTGATGTAAATCGTTTTAAAAGTATGCAAATCACACTAGCTTCTCCAAGCAAAGTCCGTTCATGGTCTTATGGAGAAGTCAAAAAACCTGAAACAATCAATTACCGTACGTTGAAACCAGAACGTGAAGGACTCTTTGACGAAGTGATCTTTGGTCCTACAAAAGACTGGGAATGTGCTTGTGGTAAATACAAACGCATTCGTTACAGAGGGATTGTTTGTGACCGTTGTGGTGTTGAAGTAACGCGTACAAAAGTTCGTCGTGAACGTATGGGACACATCGAGTTGAAAGCTCCTGTATCTCATATCTGGTATTTCAAGGGGATTCCAAGCCGTATGGGCTTGACCCTTGATATGAGTCCTCGTGCCCTCGAGGAAGTTATCTACTTTGCTGCTTATGTGGTGATCGATCCAAAAGATACACCACTTGAGCACAAATCTATCATGACAGAGCGTGAATACCGTGAACGCTTGCGTGAATATGGTCAAGGATCATTCGTTGCCAAAATGGGTGCCGAAGCTATCCAAGACCTCTTGAAACAAGTAGATCTCGAAAAAGAAATTGCTGAACTCAAAGAAGAGTTGAAAACAGCTACTGGGCAAAAACGTGTCAAAGCTATCCGTCGTTTGGATGTTTTGGATGCTTTCCACAAGTCTGGAAATAAACCTGAATGGATGGTTCTTAATATCCTTCCGGTTATTCCGCCAGATCTTCGCCCAATGTTGCAATTGGATGGTGGTCGTTTTGCCTCATCTGACTTGAACGACCTTTACCGTCGTGTGATCAACCGTAACAACCGTTTGGCTCGTTTGCTTGAGTTGAATGCACCAGGTATCATCGTTCAAAATGAGAAGCGTATGCTTCAAGAAGCAGTTGATGCTTTGATTGACAATGGTCGTCGTGGTCGTCCAATCACAGGGCCAGGTAGTCGTCCGCTTAAATCATTGAGCCACATGCTCAAAGGTAAACAAGGACGCTTCCGTCAAAACTTGCTCGGTAAACGTGTTGACTTCTCAGGACGTTCTGTTATCGCCGTTGGTCCAACTCTTAAGATGTACCAATGTGGTGTGCCACGTGAAATGGCTATCGAGCTCTTTAAACCATTCGTGATGCGTGAAATCGTTGCACGCGATATCGTGCAGAACGTGAAAGCTGCGAAACGTTTGGTAGAACGTGGAGATGAACGCATCTGGGATATCCTCGAAGAAGTGATCAAAGAACACCCAGTTCTTTTGAACCGCGCACCGACCCTTCACCGTTTGGGTATCCAAGCCTTCGAGCCGGTCTTGATTGATGGTAAAGCTCTTCGCTTGCACCCACTTGTCTGTGAAGCCTACAATGCCGACTTCGACGGTGACCAAATGGCCATCCACGTACCGCTTTCAGAAGAAGCTCAAGCAGAAGCTCGTATCTTGATGCTTGCTGCTGAGCACATCTTGAACCCTAAAGATGGTAAACCAGTTGTTACTCCATCTCAGGACATGGTTTTGGGGAACTACTACTTGACCATGGAAGAAGCTGGTCGTGAAGGTGAAGGAATGGTCTTCAAAGACCGTGACGAAGCTGTCATGGCTTACCGTAATGGTTATGTTCACCTTCACTCACGTGTAGGTATCGCAACTGATAGCTTGAACAAACCATGGACAGAAGAGCAAAAACACAAAATCTTGCTTACAACTGTCGGTAAAATTCTCTTCAACGATATCATGCCAGAAGGTCTACCTTACTTGCAAGAGCCAACAAATGCGAACTTGACAGAAGGTGTTCCAGATAAGTACTTCTTGCCACTAGGTGGAAATATCAAGGAAGCTATTAGCAAACTTGAAATTAACGCCCCGTTCAAGAAGAAAAACCTTGGAAATATCATCGCTGAAATCTTCAAACGTTTCCGTACGACAGAAACATCTGCCCTACTTGACCGTATGAAGAACCTCGGTTACCACCACTCAACTCTTGCAGGTTTGACAGTGGGTATTGCCGATATCCCAGTCGTTGAAGATAAGGCTGAAATCATCGAAGAGTCACACAAACGTGTAGAGCAAATCACCAAACAATTCCGTCGTGGTATGATCACGGATGATGAACGCTATAATGCTGTTACAGCTGAATGGCGTGCTGCTCGTGAAAAACTTGAGAAACGTTTGGTTGCCAACCAAGATCCTAAGAACCCAATCGTTATGATGATGGATTCTGGTGCCCGTGGTAACATCTCAAACTTCTCACAGCTTGCCGGTATGCGTGGTCTGATGGCTGCTCCGAACGGACGTATCATGGAATTGCCAATCCTTTCAAACTTCCGCGAAGGTTTGTCAGTACTTGAAATGTTCTTCTCAACTCACGGTGCTCGTAAAGGTATGACCGATACGGCCCTTAAAACAGCTGACTCAGGTTACCTGACTCGTCGTTTGGTTGACGTTGCCCAAGACGTTATCATCCGTGAGGATGACTGTGGAACTGACCGTGGACTCTTAATCCGTTCTATCACTGAAGGTAAAGAGATGATTGAGTCTCTCGAAGAGCGTCTCAATGGTCGTTACACTAAGAAAACTGTTAAACACCCAGAAACTGGTGCAGTTATCATTGGTCCAAATGAATTGATTACAGAAGACAAGGCACGTGAAATTGTTAATGCTGGTGTTGAAGAAGTAACAATCCGTTCCGTATTTACATGTAACACTCGTCATGGTGTCTGCCGTCACTGTTACGGTATCAACTTGGCGACTGGTGATGCGGTTGAAGTTGGTGAAGCAGTTGGTACAATCGCTGCCCAATCTATCGGGGAACCTGGTACACAGCTTACAATGCGTACCTTCCACACGGGTGGGGTTGCCTCAAATACCGATATCACTCAAGGTCTTCCTCGTGTCCAAGAAATCTTTGAAGCCCGTAATCCGAAAGGGGAAGCGGTCATCACAGAAGTCAAAGGGGAAGTTACAGCAATCGAAGAAGATGCTTCAACTCGTACTAAGAAAGTCTTTGTTAAAGGTGAAACTGGAGAAGGCGAATATGTGGTGCCATTTACAGCACGTATGCGTGTAGAAGTTGGAGACCAAGTTTCTCGCGGTGCAGCCTTGACAGAAGGTTCTATCCAACCAAAACGTCTCCTTGCTGTACGTGATGTCTTGTCAGTTGAAACTTACCTGCTCGGTGAAGTACAGAAAGTTTACCGTAGCCAAGGGGTAGAAATCGGTGACAAACACATCGAGGTAATGGTTCGTCAAATGATCCGTAAAGTTCGCGTCATGGATCCAGGAGATACAGACCTTCTCATGGGTACTCTCATGGATATCAACGACTTTACAGATGCTAACAAAGATGTTCTTATCGCAGGTGGAGTTCCAGCAACAGGTCGTCCAGTCCTAATGGGAATCACAAAAGCCTCACTTGAAACAAATAGTTTCTTGTCAGCTGCTTCCTTCCAGGAAACAACTCGTGTCCTTACAGATGCAGCTATCCGTGGTAAGAAAGACCATCTCCTTGGTCTCAAGGAAAATGTTATCATCGGTAAGATTATCCCAGCTGGTACTGGTATGGCTCGCTACCGTAACATTGAACCACTAGCGATCAATGAAGAATCATCTCTTGCTGATTCACAAGAGGAAGAGCAAGTGGATGTCCTAGTAGAGACTGTTGAAACAAGTGAATAATCTACTCATCTAAAAGAGGGGAACTTCCCTCTTTTGGTGTGTGTTGGTCATGAAAGTGTAATGTATATTTTCCTAAAAAATAGGAATATTATGGAATTAAAACATATTAATTTCATTTTGAAAAAAGTGAGCAAAAAGCTTTGCTTTTTAGACTTTGTCATGATAAAATAAGACAGTTGCATGTTTAGGATTTTGTAAAAAACAATGCATAAATGATAAAAAAATATACTCCCAAAAGGGGAATGGAGGAAAAAATCGTGAAAAATGATTTGTTTAACGACCGAATCAGTCGATTCTCGATCCGTAAACTTCATGTAGGAGTTTGCTCGGTCCTACTAGGAACGTTAGTGATGCTCGGAACTGCCACAGGTGTTGGTGCCGATGAAGTGACGGAAGAAAAACAAGCTGATGGGGTTGCAGCAACGACAGAAGTCGGTAAAGTTGAAACTCCAGTTGCGACTGAAGCAACAACAGCTAAAGAAGTGACTTACCAAGCAGAAGCGGCTCCTGCTGTTTCAACTGAGGTAAAACCTGAGCTTAAGACTGAAACATTGGCAGCTTATGTTGCTGAAGTTGAAGCAAATTTGGCAAATGGTAAATACAGTAACAAGACAGATGAGAGTGTAGAAGTTCTCAAAGCAAGTCTTGCAAACGCTCAAAATGCTCTTGCAACTGCTACAAGCCAAGCTGAACTTGACGCAGCTTACCAATCACTCGTAACGACTGTCAATGCGAAACTTAAAAACAAGGAAGTAGCTAAAGTAGAAAAACCAGTAGTTGAAACTCCTGCTACAACAGAAGCCACTACAGGGAAACCTGCAGAAAACACAAAACCAGCTGAAGGTACAAACGCAATCGCAAATACAGGGAAAAACGACCCTCGTAATGGAAAAGAGATTGATAAAAACACAGCTTTCCGTGCAGATACTGCAACAGCTACTGGAATTGGTGCAGACGTTGTAGATGCAACTTCAACTCCAAAAGTTGAAAAACCTGGCTTTACAACAGATGTTGATGCCAAATCTATGACTAGCCAAATCTCATGGTTGGACTTTGGAGATGTAGCTAACTGGACAGGTGCGAAAACAATCAAAGTCGCTAAAAATGAACTTAAACCAGATGAGCTAACAGAGGTCTTAGCTCTTCAAGAAGGGGCTACTTATACCAAGGAAATCATGCCTGGTTATGTAGTCACTGTAAAAGTCAAATCCTTGAAACCATTCCAAGCAACTGAGATCTATAAAAAGCGGATGGAAGACCAAGGGGCTACAGAAGCCGAAAAAGCAACCTATGACCCAAATGCAAAAAATGGATATGTAAACGGAGTCACTTCACCACTTGCTAAGCAAAATTTTAATGAAGGAAAAGAAGCTGACGTTATCGCTGATGCCCAAAACGGTTGGACTGAAATTAAACATGAAAATGTTGATACGAAAGCCAAAAAGACTACCATGGGTTCTGCATATAATGGTGGGAATATTGGAGTTCAATTTGAAATTTCTGCAACCTTCCGTGGCAAGAAAGTGAAGCCAGCTGTTGTCATGGCTGATGGAGAGTCTGCTAACCCTGGTGAATTTGTTATGTTCACTACCAATGGACAAGGTTGGCAACATATTGGAGAATGGAAAAAGAATAACAGACTAGCTACCTCTGTTCCTTATGAAACACAAGATACAGAGAACCTTCTGGGATCTAAACCTAAATATAATAACACTAACCTAAGACAACTTCGTGATTCTAATCAAGTTGGTCCAGATAAGAAACCAGTAGCCTGGAAGTACTTTGGAAATCCTGACAAAGTTACGGGTGGTCTAGGAACTGGTGTCTTTGGACCAAACATTTCTGAAGGAAATAGAACAGTTCCCCTTGTGATGACACGTGGAGCATCTGAAGTGGGACTTTACATCGCTTCAGGTGGTAAACAGTCAGCAATGCTAGGATTCTTCCCAATTGATGAAGGAGATGCTCCTGAGTCATACGGCAAGGCGATGCATAGCATTGCAACTGTAGATGGTGTTACTGGAGCTAAAGTAAATCAACCGTATCTTGGTAGCGTAAGCCCAGATATGGATGAAAATACAACTCTTGACTGGTCCGGGGATGATAAGGCAACTACAGCCGATGAAGGAATTGATCAATTGCTTCCAGATGAACTCAAAGGGACAACCAATGAGATGATCAAGATGGACCGTACCAAACCAGGCAACTACAAGATGTCAGTTCAAGCCCATTTGGATGGAGCTTCAGAAGCACATATCTATGGTTGGGTAGACTTTAACCAAAATGGTAAATTCGATGAGGATGAACGCTCAAATCTCGCTACAATCACACAAGATGGCACTGTTGAGTTGACCTTTGCAAACAGCAAGACTTACGTCGACCCAAGCGTTAAAGAGCTAGGTGCTCGTGTTCGTATCGCTAAGAAAGAGAACGAGATCGAAAGCCCAACTGGCATGGCCTTCTCAGGGGAAGTAGAAGACTTCAAGACTCAAATCACCCACCCACCAAAAGGGGAATTCAAGGAAACTTCTGGCCCTCAAGCTACTAAACAAACAGCAACAGTAACCTTTACAGCACGTGGAGAGCACAAGTATCAACGTGACTCTCAGGCAGTCATCGACGAAACAGTAGCACCATACATCGTTGACAAAGATGGGAACCGTGCAACTCTTGATGCTGAAGGTTACTATGTCGTACCAGGTCAAGGGAAATACAAGATCACTGCCAATGGTAAAGACGTAGACGTTGAGTTTATCCCAGAAGATAACTTCCTAGGAACTGCAGATGGTATCTCTATCCGTCGTGTAGATAACAATGGTTACGATACGGGTTGGTCATCAAAATTCCCAGATCAAGAAGCAAACATTGATGGTCAGTTGAATACTATGGATGGTCTTTACATCCCAACAGTTACTCCGATTGAAATCGAAGGGGTTGACAAGACATCGACTGATATTCAAGGTGCAACTCAAAAAGAAACACCAACCTTTAACACAACTGCTACTAACGCAAAAGGTGACAAGATTGCAGTCACTCCAAGCGCAGAATATCCTGCTAAGTTGGTAGACCCAACAACTGGTCGTACTACTGATGCGACATCTGTAACAGTAGCGGGAGAAGGAACATACACGATCAATCCTTCAACAGGTGAAGTAACCTTCACTCCAGAACCTAGCTTTACGGGTAAAGCAAAAGGTGTAGAAGTTACATTGTCAGCTCCAGTTGGTCGAAATAAAGACGGTAAGATTCAAGAAGAGTACATTAAGACTGCTACAGCTAAGTACACACCAACTGTAGTAGGAGTAACACCAACCGCAACACCAGCAGAAACAACAGATATTCAAGGTGCAACACAAACAGGTAAACCTGAATTCAAGGGTGGTACAGTTGAAGTTAACGGTGTTGAAAAGACTGTTCCAATCAATGAGACTGTTCCAGCAACATTTGATGACGGCTCAACAACTAAAACAGTAGATGGAGTTGGTAAGTTCACGGTTGCTGCAGATGGTACCGTAACCTTCGTTCCAGAACCAAACTTTGTAGGTACTGCACCAGCAGTAACAGTCGTCCGCGAAGATATGAATGGAACCAAAGCATCAGCGACATACACCCCAACTGTTGTAGGAGTAACACCAACCGCAACACCAGCAGAAACAACAGATATTCAAGGTGCAACACAAACAGGTAAACCTGAATTCAAGGGTGGTACAGTTGAAGTTAACGGTGTTGAAAAGACTGTTCCAATCAACGAAGACGTTCCAGCAACATTTGAAGATGGATCAACAACTAAGACAGTAGAAGGTGTTGGTAAATTTACGGTTGCACCAGATGGAACAGTAACATTTGTCCCAGAAAAATCATTCGTTGGAACTGCACCAGCTGTGACGGTTGTTCGTGAAGATAAGAACGGAACCAAAGCATCAGCGACATACACCCCAACAGTAACTCCTGTTAAACCAACTGCAACACCAGCAGAAACAACAGATATTCAAGGTAAAACACAAACAGGTAAACCTGAATTTACTGAGGGTGATAGCCGTGTACCAATCAACGAAGATGTTCCAGCAACATTTGATGATGGATCAACAACTAAGACAGTAGAAGGTGTTGGTACATACACAGTAGCAGCAGACGGAACAGTTACATTTGTTCCTGAGAAGTCATTCGTTGGAACTGCACCATCTGTGACAGTTGTCCGCGAAGATAAGAACGGAACAAAAGCTTCAGCGACATACACCCCAACAGTAACTCCTGTTAAACCAACAGCTGAAGATGCAACATCAACTGACAAACAAGGTCAAGAACAAACAGGTAAACCTAACTTTACAGAAGGTAACCCAAGCGTACCAATGGATGATGATGTTCCAGCAACATTTGAAGATGGTTCAACAACTAAGACAATTCCAGGTGAAGGTACATACACAGTAGCACCAGATGGAACAGTAACATTTGTACCAGAAAAATCATTCACAGGTAAAGGAACAGGTGTGACTGTTAAACGTGTTGACAAGAACGGTACGCCAGTTACAGCTAAGTACACACCAACTGTAACTCCAGTAACTCCTACAGCAACTCCAGCTGAATCAGAAGCACCTCAAGGTGTGGTTCAAACTGGAACAGTAACCTTCACAGAAGGTGACCCAGTTGCACCAATCGACAAAGATACTATTACTCTTCTTGACGAAAATGGCCAACCAGCAGAATCAGTAGTTGCTAAGTCACCAGAAGGTAAAGAAATCGGTACTTTCACAGTTGATAAAGAAACAGGCCTTGTAACCTTCACACCAACTGATAAATCTTACTCAGGTGAAGTCGTTCCAGTTAAAGTTCAAGCTAAAGATGCCAACGGCACTCCAGCTGAAACAACATACACACCTAAGATTACTCCAGTTGTTCCAACAGCTGATCCTACAACATCTACTGATATTCAAGGTAAAACACAAACAGGTAAACCAACATTCACACCAGGTAACCCAGATGTACCGATGGATGATGATACACCTGCAACATTCGAAGATGGTTCAACAACTAAGGTAATTCCAGGCGAAGGAACTTATACAGTAGCTCCAGACGGAACCGTTACATTCGTACCAGAAAAATCATTCACAGGAACAGGAACAGGCGTGACTGTTAAACGTGTTGACAAGAACGGTACACCAGTTACAGCTAAGTACACACCAACTGTAACTCCAGTAACACCAACAGCAGAACCAGCAACATCAACAGATATCCAAGGTAAGACACAAACAGGCAAACCAACTTTCACAGAAGGTAACCCAGATGTACCGATGGATGATGATACACCTGCAACCTTCGAAGATGGATCAACAACTAAGGTAATTCCAGGTGAAGGAACATATACTGTAGCTCCAGATGGAACCGTTACATTCGTACCAGAAAAATCATTCACAGGAACAGGAACAGGCGTGACTGTTAAACGTGTTGACAAGAACGGTACGCCAGTTACAGCTAAGTACACACCAACTGTAACTCCAGTAACACCAACAGCGGAACCAGCTACATCTATTGGACCAAAAGGTAAAGAACAATCTGGTAAACCAACCTTCACACCAGGTAACCCAGATGTGCCTATGAATAATGATGTTCCAGCTACATTTGAAGATGGTTCAACAACTAAGACTGTTGAAGGAGTTGGTACATACACAGTAGCTCCAGATGGAACAGTAACCTTTAAACCAGAACCAGAATTTACTGGAACTGCTCCATCAGTGACAGTTGTGCGTGAAGATGTTAACGGAACAAAAGTTTCTGCAACTTACACCCCAACTGTAACCCCAGTTACTACGTTTGTAGACAAAGATGGTAAACCAATTCCAGGTAACCCAACAGAAGACGGTGAACAACCTAAGAAAGATATCCCAGGTTACCGCTTCGTTGAAACTAAGAAATTGCCTAACGGAGATACAGTCCATGTCTACGAAAAAGTAACAACTTCATATGTTGATGAAAATGGTAAACCAATTCCAGGTTACCCAACAGAAGATGGCGAACAACCTAAGAAAGATATTCCAGGTTATGAATTTGTGAAGACTGTTGTAGATGCAAATGGAAACATCCAACACATCTACAAGAAAGTTGTAACTCCAAATCCAGTACCAACACCAAATCCAACACCAACGCCAACGCCAGCACCAGTGCCAACACCAGCACCAGTGCCAACGCCAGCACCAGTGCCAACGCCAGCACCAGTGCCAACGCCAGCACCAACACCAGCTCCGGTGCCAGCACCAGTTCAAGAAAAACCAGCCCCAGTTGCTGAAGAGGTCGTTTGGACAACTGACCAATTGCCAAATACTGGTACTGAAGATCATGCTAGTCTTGCTGCCCTTGGTTTAGTAGGTGTCTTGAGTGGATTTGGACTTATCGCTCGTAAAAAGAAAGAAGACTAATCTGACTTTTAAAGAAAATAGTTAACTTTCTACTTAAAAACTAGTACATCATTAGATGTACTAGTTTTTTTAATCTCTTTGCTGCTTGTCTAAAGGATAGAACTATGCTACAATCTTGTAAAGCAAACAAGGAAGTCAAACGATGAAAAGTGAATATCAAAAAATGATTGCGGGAGAACCCTATCACCCGTTCGATCCAGAACTTCGTGCTCTAGCACAAATAGCACGACAAAAGCAAGCCTCATTTAATGAAGAAGTCGATCCAGTAAAAGGTTTGGAAATCATCAAAGGATGGTTTGGCTCAACTGGTGAAAATCTCTATGTCAATACTCGTTTGGTGGTGGATTATGGTGTCAATATCTATTTGGGAGAAAATTTTTATTCCAATTGGAATTTAACCATGTTGGATGTTTGTCCAATTACCATTGGTGACAATGCCATGATTGGTCCTAACTGCCAATTTTTAACACCTCTTCATCCCCTGGATCCCGACGAACGAAATTCGGGTTTAGAATTTGGAAAACCAATCACGATTGGTAAAAATTTCTGGGCAGGTGGTGGAGTCACCGTTCTTCCGGGAGTTACGTTAGGTGACAATGTTGTTGCGGGTGCAGGAGCAGTTATTACTAAGTCGTTTGGCGACAATGTAGTCCTTGCAGGAAATCCAGCACGAGTTATCAAGGAAATTCCAGTTAAAGAAAACTAAAAGAACAGCGAAAAGCTGTTCTTTTTATTTGTAAATGATTTTACTTATCAATAGTGCTAAGTAGGTTTAAGAAAATTTTCAGAAAAAATTTAGGATATTTTTAGGGAGTTTCTATAGAATGATACTAAGTAAAATGAAGATGAGGAAACTAGTATGAAAACAAAAAAATGGACTTTCTTATTAACGACGATTGCTACTCTGTCTCTGGTGACGGCATGTGCCCAGTCAACATCAAATTCAACAACTAGCAATACCGCAACAAGCACCACATCAACTACAAATGCTAAGAAAACTAGCTATTTTACGGATAAAGACTATGATACTTCTTATGATGAAAAGTCTGCATCAACTGTAACGCTGTCAGGATCAACAGCGACAGTATCTGGTGACGGAGTTGCCGTATCAGATTCTACCGTCACAATTTCTAAGTCTGGTACCTATGTGATTTCAGGTCAATCTGACGGTGTTCAAATCAAAATTGAAGCTGAAAAGACTGATGATGTACATATTGTTCTAAATGGCGTTACCATGACCAATACCAATGCAGCTATTTCTGCCACATCAGCCGGTCATGTTTACTTAACTCTAGCAGATGGTACAACCAATAGCCTGTCAGATTCTGCTTCTAATAGCGATGAAAAAGCTGATACAGCCCTCTTCTCTAAAGTGGACTTGACCATCAATGGTAAAGGAACTCTTAATGTAGATGGCAAGAAAAATAATGGTATCAAGGCAAATGATACACTTCACATCACAGGCGGAACCTACAACATCACGGCAGTCGGAGACGCCTTTAATGTCAATGATGAACTCAATATTACTGGCACAACCATGACTATCGATGCCAAGGAAGATGGGGTCAAGGTAGATAATGATGACGATACATCTGTAGGAACCATGTATCTCTCTGACAATACCATTACTGTTACTGCAGGGGACGATGGTATCCACGCATCAGGTGATTTGGTTATTGATAGTGGTACCTATACCGTTAAGAATTCTACAGAAGGGCTTGAAGGTAAGTCAATTACTATCAACGGTGGAGATATCGCCATCTATTCAACGGATGATGGTGTTAATGCAGCCAACAAAAATGCCCAACAAAGTGAAATCTTCTTTACTATGAATGGTGGAAACTTGACAGTTGAAGTTGGCCAAGGAGACACAGATCCGATTGACTCAAATGGGAATATCACGGTCACAGGCGGTACCATTAAAATGACTGGTCAGACAGGTTTTGACTTTGACGGAATAGCTAGCTATACAGGTGGAGATATCTACCTCAATGGTGAAAAACAAACTGAAATCGTTAACTCTATTCCTGGAGGCGGAGGATCACCTGGTGGTGGTCCTCAAGGAAATGGTGGCCCTGGTGGTGGGGCACCTGGAGAACACCCATAAAATAAAAACCTCCTTTCTCGAAAGAGAAGGGAGATTTTTATGATATTAGGACGAGAAAGAATTATTCTCCATCTTTTTTAAAGATGTTTTTCACGCCAGATACTGCACCTTCGACAGCTTCTTTAGCATCTTCAGCAACTTCTTTAGCTTTTGAAGCTACCTTTTCTGCAGCTCCTTCTGCTTGAGTTTTTGTATCGCCAGTTAGTTTACCAAAACCTTCTTTAACAGAACCTTTAGCTTGGTTGAATTTTTCTTCGATTGACATGGGGGATACCTCCGTTAATTTATTTTATCATCTAAAATCCATCAGATAATAACTTAAGTATATACCCATTATTGTCAAAAAGCAAAAAACTGATACGAAAAGTATCAGTTTATTTTTTAATAGGTTACAATGTTCAATTGACCTTTATCATATTCAGCGATAAAGATATTAGAGACTTCTTCGAAACCTTCTTCTTTCAATTTTTCTGTTAGCCATTCCTCAGATTTGCCAATGGTTTCTAGGATTTCAACTTGGACAACACCATCGGTAATCACTGGATATTTAGGATTTTCGTCACCCATTTTTACGACAATCAACTGTCCGTTTTGCTCAATCACAGCTCGCTTGACGTCTTTTAGTTGGAAGATTCCTTGAGCGCGTAATTTTAGAGCTACATCTGCAGCTGCAAGACCTTTTGAGCGGCAGGCTTCTGGATCTAATGTTCCATTTTTAATGATAATAGTTGGTTTCCCGTCAATTAAGTGTTTGAAAAAGGAAATATTGGTATTCAACCATTTAAGGAGTAAGATGAGAATAGTCCAAATAATGAGGATAACAATGTATTGGATGATGGTGATTGAACTATTGTAGATGATCCCGCCGATAATACCCCCGAGAACAAAGTTCTGTATTTGGTCTACTGCAGAACTTGGTGCTAGATTTCCTTTCCCTGTTACGTTAATAACAAAAACAAGAGAAAGTAGCCCCAAGGCTAATTTAATCGCAATTGTAGCAAAAAAGCTTATCATTTTTCAACCTCCACGAGTTCAACATCTGATTTATAGAGTTCCATTTTTTCTAATAAATAGCTATCTTGGGCAGTCCCGCTAATGGCGCGATAAAAATTGTTGCCAACCTTAATAATCGCTCCATTAGTAGTAGCTGAAGTATTGACATAAATATCTTTTTTATCAACACCTAACTCTTTTGATACAATCTCGATGAAGTGTAAGGAACTACGAAATTGATTATCATTGGATTGACTAGTTTGGAAATTCGTAATGCTAATCAATACAAAAGCAATTAAAGTCAAGATAGAAATGATCGATAATTCACGGAACTTGCTCCCTTTTTTATCTTTGAAAGCCTTAAATGCAAAGAATCCAGTCACAATCACTAAGAATGTCGACACAATAATCATGACCCAATTCTGTTGACTGATTTGGCTTAGAACATAGTCGTATGAATAAAATTTCATAAGAACCTCCCTTTTTCAAATTCAATCTATTATAAACTAATTCCTAAACTATAGCAATTTTATTAGTAGGGAAAAAGCATTTAATGGTTGTTTCCTACTCAAGGTAGTTTTTTCTGATTTGACTTAGCCTCCCGTCTTGACTTTCGTTTTGCTTTTGTTATAATAGTACAAATTTAGAGGAGGTATTCTATGATTCAGAAACATGCCATTCCTATTTTAGAGTTTGATGCCAATCCTCAGGCAGTCATTATGCCCAATCACGAAGGCTTGGATTTACAGTTACCAAAGAAGTGCATCTATGCATTTTTGGAAGAAGAGATTGACCGCTATGCTCAGGAAATAGAAGCAGAGTGCGTAGGGGAGTTTGTTTCTGCCACTAAAACCTATCCAGTTTATGTCATAGACTACAAAGGCGAAAAAGTTTGTCTAGCCCAGGCTCCTGTTGGTTCTGCTCCTGCAGCCCAGTTTATGGATTGGTTGATTGGCTATGGTGTGGAGAAAATCATTTCCACTGGTACTTGTGGAGTCCTAGCCGATATAGAGGAAAATGTCTTTCTCGTTCCTGTTCGCGCTCTGCGAGATGAGGGAACCAGCTACCACTATGTAGCGCCTTCTCGTTATATGGATGTACATGTAGAAGCGATTTCTGCTATCGAGCAAGTCTTGGAACAACTAGGCATTCCTTATCAAGAGGTGATGACCTGGTCGACAGATGGTTTTTACCGAGAAACAACTGAAAAAGTTGCCTATCGTAAGGAAGAAGGTTGTGCAGTTGTGGAGATGGAGTGTGCAGCTCTTGCAGCAGTTGCCCAGCTTCGAGGAATTGTTTGGGGACAACTTCTATTTACAGCCGACTCTCTAGCGGATTTAGAAAATTATGATAGCCGCGATTGGGGTTCAGAAGCTTTTGACAAGGCCTTAGAACTCTGTCTTGAAATCGTTAGTCATATGTGACTGCTTTAACTGTTTTATGGTACAATGTAACTATGTTATTCAAATCATTTTCGGAAAAAATAAACACGACCTTGGGGCGTTTATCACCTGCTCGTCGAATTTTTTTAAGTTTTGCTTTGGTTATTCTCGCAGGCTCTATCCTTTTGAGTCTGCCATTTGTGCAAGCAACAAGCTCCCAAGCGACCTATTTCGACCATCTCTTTACAGCAGTATCCATGGTCTGTGTGACAGGACTCTTTACTCAACCAGTAGCTTCAACCTACAATATCTGGGGCCAGTTAATCTGTATGTTTTTGATCCAGATTGGTGGTTTGGGTCTCATGACCTTTATAGGGGTCTTTTATATTCAAAGTAAGCAAAAGCTCAGTCTTCGTAGCCGTGAAACAATTCTGGAGAGCTTTAGTTATGGAGAAACTCAGTCTTTAATGGTTTTCATACGTTCGATTTTCTTGACGACTTTTATCGTTGAAGGACTCGGAGCCTTCCTGTTAAGTTTTCGTTTTGTTCCGGAATTTGGTTGGGGCCGAGGAATTTTCACCTCTATTTTCGTAGCTATTTCAGCTTTCTGTAATGCTGGTTTTGATAATTTTGGAAGTACAAGTTTAGTAGCTTTTCAAACTGATCCTTTGATTAATCTAGTGCTTGCTGCTTTGATCATCACAGGTGGTCTAGGGTTCATGGTTTGGTTTGACCTGGCCACGCAGTTGAGCAAGAAAAAACGTCGGCTTCGCTTCCATACCAAGTTGGTTCTCTTCTTGACAGCAGGAATTTTATTTACTGGAACAGTTTCAACCCTCTTGATAGAGTGGAACAATCCGGGAACGATTGGGAATCTCAGCATCCCTGATAAATTGCTAGTCAGTTTTTTCCAAACAGTTAGCATGAGAACGGCGGGTTTTGCTTCTATTGATTTTACCCAGGCTCGGCCTGTTACTTTGCTGATTTATATCTTACAAATGTTTCTCGGTGGGGCGCCTGGTGGAACAGCCGGCGGGCTTAAAATCACAACCTTCTTTGTATTATTGGTCTTTGCACGCAGTGAGCTTTTAGGATTACCCCATGCCAATGTAGCTCGGAGAACAATTTTACCTCGTACAGTCCAAAAATCTTTCAGTGTTTTTATCATCTTCTTGATAACTTTTTTAGCGGGCTTAATATTAGTAGGAATAACAGCTGAGGGGAATCCGCGCTTTATCTACATCATGTTCGAAACAATTTCTGCCCTTGCTACGGTCGGAGTAACTGCAAATTTGACACCAGAGTTAGGCAGATTAGCTCTTAGCATTATCATGCTACTGATGTTTATCGGACGAATTGGGCCACTGACGCTATTAGTTAGTTTGGCTGAGTATCAACCAGATAAGAAAGATATGATCCACTATATGAAAGCAGATATTACCATAGGATAAGAAAGGATAAACTATGTCAGATCGGACAATTGGAATTTTAGGTTTGGGAATTTTTGGGAGTAGTGTACTTACCGCTCTCGCTCAGCATGATATAAATATAATCGCCATTGACGACCATGAGGAGCGAATCAATCAGTTCGAACCTGTCTTGGTACGTGGAGTTGTTGGAGATATAACAGATGAAGAGCTCTTGCTCTCGGCAGGAATTGATACCTGCGATACAGTTGTTGTGGCAACTGGGGAAAATTTAGAATCTAGTGTGCTTGCAGTCATGCATTGCAAGAGTCTAGGAGTACCAACTGTTATTGCTAAGGTTAAAAGCCATACAGCAAAAAAAGTCCTTGAAAAAATTGGCGCAGATTCAGTTATTTCACCAGAATATGAGATGGGTCGTTCGTTGGCGCAGACTATTTTATTTAATAATAGCGTTGATGTTTTTCAGTTGGACAAAAATGTCTCTATTGTTGAGATGAAAATTCCACAATCGTGGGCAGGCAAAAGCCTTAGTCAACTAGACCTTCGAGGACAATACAATCTCAATATCCTAGGTTTTCGTGACTATGAAAATGCTCCTCTAGACGTTCAATTTGGGCCGGATGACTTATTAAAACCTGATACCTATATCATGGCGGTGATTAATAACCAATATTTGGATAATCTAGCACACCTCAATGATTAAAAGAAAAATGACTATTCTTTTTTCTAGTGACTATTGAGTCAATATAAGTATTTTATAAGAAGGATTTAAGAAAAATTTTAACTTTTTCTTAATCCTTTTTAATTTTAGGAGATTATACTTAAATCATCAAAAACATATCAAAGGAGAATCCTATGAAATCCAATCCCAATCAAAGATATACTCGCTGGTCTATTCGCCGTCTCAGTGTCGGTGTAGCTTCAGTTGTTGTGGCTAGTGGCTTCTTTGTCCTAGCTGGTCAACCAAGTTCTGCACGTGCTGATGTCGTCAATCCGACTCCTGCTCAAGTCGTGCCAAACGCCGCCTCGGTGAGTGAAAAGGGGGACTTACCAGCAGAGGTTCTCAAAAAAGCAGTCGATGTAGCTCTTCCTTCAGAACAGTCTATTCCAACACCTCAAGCAAGTGTGGACACCACAAGCTCTTCAGAAAAAGCGGATGTAGCTGATAAAGACCAAGTAGTAGTTCCCAAAGAAGAAGTGCAAGCAAAACCAGAATCTAAGAAACAAACAGAAGATACGGTTAAACCTGCAACAAATTCTGCTCCTGTAGTCTCTAGACAAGACCGTGAGGCAAGTGAAGCTCAACCAGCAACCACTCCAGCTGAAGTTCAAAAAGGTGTGGCCGACAATACCAAAGATACAGTAGATGTCCCAGCTTCTTACTTGGACAAGGCTAACTTCCCAGGTCCATTCACAGCCGGTGTTAACCAAGTCATTCCATATGAATTCTTCGCTGGTGACGGTATGTTGACTCGCCTCATCTTAAAAGCTTCTGACAAGGCTCCGTGGTCAGACAATGGCTCAGCAAAAAATCCCGTTCTCCCACCAGTAGAGAAATTGGGCAAAGGCCTTTACTTCTATGAAGTCGATTTGGCAGGTACTCAAGGAAAATCAGATAAAGAGCTTCTTGACCTCTTGAAATAAAACGGCACTCAAAGCTATAAAGCTACTATTAAAGTGTATGCTGCGAAAGATGGCAAAGCAGATTTGAGCAACCTCGTAGCGACTAAGGATTTGACAGTGAACTTGAACGGACAACAGTCCCCTATTCCGATGCAGTCAGGCTTTGCTCCATCTTCTAATGGTTCAGCTATGCCGACTCCAATGATAAATAGTCATCAAGATGCGTCTAATATGAAATCTCAAATGCCAGCTGCTAGCCAGGATAAGATGATGCCTAGCAAAGAGCAGGACAAAACCATGAACGCTAGCCAGCCAATGGCAACACCAAGCATGAAACAAGACCAAGCTCTAGCAGCCTCAAGCAAAGCGTCTGATGAAGGCAAGATGGCATCTAATAACAAGGTGTCAAGTCCAATGATGGTTGATCAAATGAAAGACCAAAAAGACATGCTTCCATATACCGGTGAAGCCCAAACCTCAATGGCTACTCTTGGATTCTTTGGACTCGCCTTGGCCGGTCTTGTTGGATTTTTGGGTTGGAAAACCAAAAGAGAAGATTAAGGTTCAAATCATTTAAACATTACGGAAAATAGTGTTATACTAAAGCAAGTATAACACTGTTTTTGTCAAAGGAGTGTCAGATGAAAAAGACAATTTTGTTGGTTGATGATGAGATAGATATTCTAGATATTCAAAATCGCTATCTTTTACAGGCAGGCTACGATGTTTTAGTCGCCCATGATGGTAAGGAAGGATTGGAACTTTTTAGAAAAAAACTATCGACCTCATTATCACAGATATCATGATGCCTAATATGGACGGTTATGATTTCATCAGTGAAGTTCAGTATATTGCTCCTGATCAACCCTTTCTCTTTACAACTGCTAAGACAAGCGAACAAGATAAGATTTATGGATTAAGTTTGGGGGCAGATGATTTTATAGCTAAACCGTTTAGCCCACGGGAATTGGTTTTGAGAGTGAATAATATCTTGCGCCGCCTTAGTCGTGGCGGAGAGACCGAGCAAATTGAGTTTGGTGACTTAGTGATCAACCATGTGACTCATGAGGTTCGCATTGGGGAACAGCCTTTGGAATTGACAGTGAAATCTTTTGAACTTCTATGGATATTAGCCAGCAATCCTGAGAGAGTCTTTTCAAAGACTGAACTTTATGAGAAGGTATGGCAAGAGGACTATGTGGATGATACCAATACACTCAATGTTCATATTCATGCTTTGAGACAAGAGTTGAGTAAGTATACGAATTTAAACACTCCTGCTATCAAAACTGTTTGGGGATTGGGCTATAAGATGGAAAGACCGAGAGGAAAAAAATGAAATTAAAAAGCTATATTTTAGTGGGGTATCTAGTTTCGACTCTACTAACGATTTTGGTTGTTTTCTGGGCAATCCAACGAATGTTGATTGATAAAAGTGAAGTTTACTTTCTAGTTGGAATGACCTTGATTGCTAGTTTCATTGGCGCTGCAGTGAGCATCTTTCTTTTGTCGCCCGTTTTCTCTTCTCTGAAACATTTGAAAAAACAAGCTCAGGATATAGCAAGCAAGAATTTCAGTACAGAAATCGAAGCCAAAGGCCCATTAGAATTTCAAGAGCTAGGCCAGGCTTTTAATGACATGTCCCACAATTTGCAGGCTACCTTTCAATCACTTGATGAGAGCGAGCAAGAAAAGAGAATGATGATTGCGCAGCTCTCTCACGATATTAAAACTCCCATTACCTCCATTCAGGTTACTGTGGAGGGAATTCTAGATGGAGTGATTAAAGAAGAGGAGCGGTTCCACTATTTAACCACGATTAGTCGGCAAACTGAGCGTCTAAACAAGCTAGTGGAGGAATTGGATGTTTTGACTCTTAACAGACAACCTCAAGATACTGCTGATGAAGAAGTCGAAGAGGTCTTTTTAGATCAGCTGTTGATTGAGTCAATGAGTGAATTTCAACTCCAGATTGAACAAGAGGAGCGGGATGTTTACATTCAAGTATCACCTGAGTCGGCGAAAATCAAGAGCCATTCTGACAAACTTTCTCGTATTCTGGTCAATTTGTTAAACAATGCCTTTAAATATTCAGAACCAGGAACCAGAATCGAGGTTCTTGCTCAATTAACAGAACAAGAGCTGACAATCAGTGTGAAAGACGAGGGGCAGGGTATCCTTCCTGAAGATTTGGGAAAAATTTTTAACCGATTGTATCGTGTAGAAACTTCACGAAATATGAAGACAGGTGGGCATGGATTAGGTCTTGCGATTGCACAAGAATTGGCCTATTAGCTTGGTGGCAAAATCACAGCAGAAAGTCAATATGGCTTAGGAAGCAAGTTCACATTCTGCCTTAATTTGAAATAAAGGCGTAAAATCTCTTTACAAATCGACGGATTCATGATACAATATCCTTTGTGTGAAATAGCAGCAGGCAAGCATGAAGCTCGTCAACAGGTGTCTTATGATAAGTAACCTTGGCTGTTTAGGCGAAGGGCATCTGCACGAATCAGGGCTTTCTAAGTGACTATTTCCACCGAATATTATTTATATCAGGAGGACATACATATGTCACGTTATACAGGACCATCTTGGAAACAAGCTCGTCGCCTTGGCCTTTCACTTACAGGTACAGGTAAAGAATTGGCACGTCGTAACTACGTACCAGGTCAACATGGACCAAATAACCGTTCAAAATTGTCAGAATACGGTTTGCAATTAGCTGAAAAACAAAAACTTCGTTTCACATACGGTGTTGGTGAAAAACAATTCCGTAACTTGTTCGTAGAAGCTACAAAAATCAAAGGTGGAATCCTTGGTTTCAACTTCATGCTTCTTTTGGAACGTCGCTTGGATAACGTTGTTTACCGACTTGGCCTTGCGACTACTCGTCGTCAAGCACGTCAATTCGTAAACCACGGTCACATCCTTGTTGATGGAAAACGCGTTGATATCCCTTCATACCGTGTAACTCCAGGTCAAGTGATCTCAGTTCGCGAAAAATCATTGAAAGTTCCAGCAATCCTTGAAGCTGTTGAAGCAACCCTTGGACGTCCAGCATTCGTATCATTCGACGCTGACAAATTGGAAGGTTCATTGACTCGTTTGCCAGAACGTGATGAAATCAACCCAGAAATCAACGAAGCACTTATCGTTGAATTCTACAACAAAATGCTTTAATTTTAAGAAATATCTTACGAAAAGCCTACAACAGTGGGCTTTTCGTTTTACACTTTAAATCAAGATCTCTCCTATTTTATAATAAAAAGTTAATAGTGTTTTATCTTATATAAAGAGTAAGTTTATTAGACGGTAGTTAATATGCAGGAAAAGATAAAAACAAAAATTTTACAAAAAATCAGAAAAACCAGTTGACAAGCGTCAAAAAGTAGGTATAATAGAAAGAGTTGACAAGCTCAGGGTCCGTTGGTCAAGGGGTTAAGACACCGCCTTTTCACGGCGGTAACACGGGTTCGAATCCCGTACGGACTATGGGTGTATCGCGGTTAAGGTTGATAGGATTTTAAAAAAGTTAAAAAAACCTGTTGACAGAGAAAAATGACTGTGATATACTAATATAGTTGTCGCAAGCGCGACAAAGACCTTTGAAAACTGAACAAGACGAACCAATGTGCAGGGCACTATAACGGAAGTTATAGTACTGAACAATGAAAAAACAATAAATCTGTCAGTGACAGAAATGAGTGAGAACTCAAACTTTTAATGAGAGTTTGATCCTGGCTCAGGATGAACGCTGGCGGCGTGCCTAATACATGCAAGTAGAACGCTGAAGGAGGAGCTTGCTCTTCTGGATGAGTTGCGAACGGGTGAGTAACGCGTAGGTAACCTGCCTGGTAGCGGGGGATAACTATTGGAAACGATAGCTAATACCGCATGACAACAGTTATTGCATGATAACTGTTTAAAAGGGGCAACTGCTCCACTACCAGATGGACCTGCGTTGTATTAGCTAGTTGGTGAGGTAACGGCTCACCAAGGCGACGATACATAGCCGACCTGAGAGGGTGATCGGCCACACTGGGACTGAGACACGGCCCAGACTCCTACGGGAGGCAGCAGTAGGGAATCTTCGGCAATGGACGGAAGTCTGACCGAGCAACGCCGCGTGAGTGAAGAAGGTTTTCGGATCGTAAAGCTCTGTTGTAAGAGAAGAACGAGTGTGAGAGTGGAAAGTTCACACTGTGACGGTATCTTACCAGAAAGGGACGGCTAACTACGTGCCAGCAGCCGCGGTAATACGTAGGTCCCGAGCGTTATCCGGATTTATTGGGCGTAAAGCGAGCGCAGGCGGTTAGATAAGTCTGAAGTTAAAGGCTGTGGCTTAACCATAGTACGCTTTGGAAACTGTTTAACTTGAGTGCAAGAGGGGAGAGTGGAATTCCATGTGTAGCGGTGAAATGCGTAGATATATGGAGGAACACCGGTGGCGAAAGCGGCTCTCTGGCTTGTAACTGACGCTGAGGCTCGAAAGCGTGGGGAGCAAACAGGATTAGATACCCTGGTAGTCCACGCCGTAAACGATGAGTGCTAGGTGTTAGACCCTTTCCGGGGTTTAGTGCCGTAGCTAACGCATTAAGCACTCCGCCTGGGGAGTACGACCGCAAGGTTGAAACTCAAAGGAATTGACGGGGGCCCGCACAAGCGGTGGAGCATGTGGTTTAATTCGAAGCAACGCGAAGAACCTTACCAGGTCTTGACATCCCTCTGACCGCTCTAGAGATAGAGATTTCCTTCGGGACAGAGGTGACAGGTGGTGCATGGTTGTCGTCAGCTCGTGTCGTGAGATGTTGGGTTAAGTCCCGCAACGAGCGCAACCCCTATTGTTAGTTGCCATCATTCAGTTGGGCACTCTAGCGAGACTGCCGGTAATAAACCGGAGGAAGGTGGGGATGACGTCAAATCATCATGCCCCTTATGACCTGGGCTACACACGTGCTACAATGGCTGGTACAACGAGTCGCAAGTCGGTGACGGCAAGCTAATCTCTTAAAGCCAGTCTCAGTTCGGATTGTAGGCTGCAACTCGCCTACATGAAGTCGGAATCGCTAGTAATCGCGGATCAGCACGCCGCGGTGAATACGTTCCCGGGCCTTGTACACACCGCCCGTCACACCACGAGAGTTTGTAACACCCGAAGTCGGTGAGGTAACCATTTGGAGCCAGCCGCCTAAGGTGGGATAGATGATTGGGGTGAAGTCGTAACAAGGTAGCCGTATCGGAAGGTGCGGCTGGATCACCTCCTTTCTAAGGATAAGGAAAGCACATTGGTCTTGTTTAGTCTTGAGAGGTCTTGTGGGGCCTTAGCTCAGCTGGGAGAGCGCCTGCTTTGCACGCAGGAGGTCAGCGGTTCGATCCCGCTAGGCTCCATTGGTGAGAGATCACCAAGTAATGCACATTGAAAATTGAATATCTATATCAAATAGTAACAAGAAAATAAACCGAAAACGCTGTAGTATTAATAAGAGTTTATGACTGAAAGGTCAAAAAGTAAGGTTAAGTTAATAAGGGCGCACGGTGGATGCCTTGGCACTAGGAGCCGAAGAAGGACGTGACAAACGACGATATGCCTTGGGTAGCTGTAAGTAAGCGATGATCCAGGGATTTCCGAATGGGGGAACCCAACAGGTACTACCTGTTACCCATATCTGTTAAGGATATGAGGAGGAAGACGCAGTGAACTGAAACATCTAAGTAGCTGCAGGAAGAGAAAGCAAAAGCGATTGCCTTAGTAGCGGCGAGCGAAACGGCAGAAGGGCAAACCGAAGAGTTTACTCTTCGGGGTTGTAGGACTGCAATGTGGACTCAAAGATTATAGAAGAATGATATGGGAAGATCAGCCAAAGAGAGTGAGAGCCTCGTATTTTAAATAGTCTTTGTACCTAGCAGTATCCTGAGTACGGCGGGACACGTGAAATCCCGTCGGAATCTGGGAGGACCATCTCCCAACCCTAAATACTCCCTAGTGACCGATAGTGAACCAGTACCGTGAGGGAAAGGTGAAAAGCACCCCGGGAGGGGAGTGAAATAGAACCTGAAACCGTGTGCCTACAACAAGTTCGAGCCCGTTAATGGGTGAGAGCGTGCCTTTTGTAGAATGAACCGGCGAGTTACGATATGATGCGAGGTTAAGTTGAAGAGACGGAGCCGTAGGGAAACCGAGTCTGAATAGGGCGCCTTAGTATCATGTCGTAGACCCGAAACCATGTGACCTACCCATGAGCAGGTTGAAGGTGCGGTAAGACGCACTGGAGGACCGAACCAGGGCACGTTGAAAAGTGCTTGGATGACTTGTGGGTAGCGGAGAAATTCCAAACGAACTTGGAGATAGCTGGTTCTCTCCGAAATAGCTTTAGGGCTAGCGTCGACATTAAGATTCTTGGAGGTAGAGCACTGTTTGGGTGAGGGGTCCATCCCGGATTACCAATCTCAGATAAACTCCGAATGCCAATGAATTATGGTCGGCAGTCAGACTGCGAGTGCTAAGATCCGTAGTCGAAAGGGAAACAGCCCAGACCACCAGCTAAGGTCCCAAAATAATTGTTAAGTGGAAAAGGATGTGGGGTTGCACAGACAACTAGGATGTTAGCTTAGAAGCAGCTATTCATTCAAAGAGTGCGTAATAGCTCACTAGTCGAGTGACCCTGCGCCGAAAATGTACCGGGGCTAAAACAATTTACCGAAGCTGTGGATACCTTTATAGGTATGGTAGGAGAGCGTTCTATGTGTGGCGAAGGTGTACCGTGAGGAGCGCTGGAACGCATAGAAGTGAGAATGCCGGTATGAGTAGCGAAAGACAGGTGAGAATCCTGTCCACCGTAAGACTAAGGTTTCCAGGGGAAGGCTCGTCCGCCCTGGGTTAGTCGGGACCTAAGGAGAGACCGAAAGGTGTATCCGATGGACAACAGGTTGATATTCCTGTACTAGAGTATGTAGTGATGGAGGGACGCAGTAGGCTAACTAAAGCAGACGATTGGAAGTGTCTGTCTAAGCAGTGAGGTGTGAACTGAGTCAAATGCTTAGTTCTATAACATTGAGCTGTGATGGGGAGCGAAGTTTAGTAGCGAAGTTAGTGACGTCACACTGCCAAGAAAAGCTTCTAGCGTTAAACATACTCTACCCGTACCGCAAACCGACACAGGTAGTCGAGGCGAGTAGCCTCAGGTGAGCGAGAGAACTCTCGTTAAGGAACTCGGCAAAATGACCCCGTAACTTCGGGAGAAGGGGTGCTGACTTTAAGTCAGCCGCAGTGAATAGGCCCAAGCAACTGTTTATCAAAAACACAGCTCTCTGCTAAATCGTAAGATGATGTATAGGGGGTGACGCCTGCCCGGTGCTGGAAGGTTAAGAGGAGTGCTTAGGAGTAATCCGAAGGTATGAATTGAAGCCCCAGTAAACGGCGGCCGTAACTATAACGGTCCTAAGGTAGCGAAATTCCTTGTCGGGTAAGTTCCGACCCGCACGAAAGGCGTAATGATTTGGGCACTGTCTCAACGAGAGACTCGGTGAAATTTTAGTACCTGTGAAGATGCAGGTTACCCGCGACAGGACGGAAAGACCCCATGGAGCTTTACTGCAGTTTGATATTGAGTGTCTGTACCACATGTACAGGATAGGTAGGAGTCTATGAGATCGGGACGCCAGTTTCGAAGGAGACGTTGTTGGGATACTACCCTTGTGTTATGGCCACTCTAACCCGGATAGGTGATCCCTATCGGAGACAGTGTCTGACGGGCAGTTTGACTGGGGCGGTCGCCTCCTAAAAGGTAACGGAGGCGCCCAAAGGTTCCCTCAGAATGGTTGGAAATCATTCGCAGAGTGTAAAGGTATAAGGGAGCTTGACTGCGAGAGCTACAACTCGAGCAGGGACGAAAGTCGGGCTTAGTGATCCGGTGGTTCCGTATGGAAGGGCCATCGCTCAACGGATAAAAGCTACCCTGGGGATAACAGGCTTATCTCCCCCAAGAGTTCACATCGACGGGGAGGTTTGGCACCTCGATGTCGGCTCGTCGCATCCTGGGGCTGTAGTCGGTCCCAAGGGTTGGGCTGTTCGCCCATTAAAGCGGCACGCGAGCTGGGTTCAGAACGTCGTGAGACAGTTCGGTCCCTATCCGTCGCGGGCGTAGGAAATTTGAGAGGATCTGCTCCTAGTACGAGAGGACCAGAGTGGACTTACCGCTGGTGTACCAGTTGTCTTGCCAAAGGCATCGCTGGGTAGCTATGTAGGGAAGGGATAAACGCTGAAAGCATCTAAGTGTGAAACCCACCTCAAGATGAGATTTCCCATGATTTTATATCAGTAAGAGCCCTGAGAGATGATCAGGTAGATAGGTTAGAAGTGGAAGTGTGGCGACACATGTAGCGGACTAATACTAATAGCTCGAGGACTTATCCAAAGTAACTGAGAATATGAAAGCGAAGGTTTTCTTGGAATTTGATAGATATTCAATTTTGAGTAGGTATTACTCAGAGTTAAGTGACGATAGCCTAGGAGATACACCTGTACCCATGCCGAACACAGAAGTTAAGCCCTAGAACGCCGGAAGTAGTTGGGGGTTGCCCCCTGTGAGATATGGAAGTCGCTTAGCT
>NZ_JBTHHW010000003.1:0-132310 GCF_054353515.1 Streptococcus sp. V869 | reverse complement strand
AGCTAAGCGACTTCCATATCTCACAGGGGGCAACCCCCAACTACTTCCGGCGTTCTAGGGCTTAACTTCTGTGTTCGGCATGGGTACAGGTGTATCTCCTAGGCTATCGTCACTTAACTCTGAGTAATACCTACTCAAAATTGAATATCTATCAAATTCCAAGAAAACCTTCGCTTTCATATTCTCAGTTACTTTGGATAAGTCCTCGAGCTATTAGTATTAGTCCGCTACATGTGTCGCCACACTTCCACTTCTAACCTATCTACCTGATCATCTCTCAGGGCTCTTACTGATATAAAATCATGGGAAATCTCATCTTGAGGTGGGTTTCACACTTAGATGCTTTCAGCGTTTATCCCTTCCCTACATAGCTACCCAGCGATGCCTTTGGCAAGACAACTGGTACACCAGCGGTAAGTCCACTCTGGTCCTCTCGTACTAGGAGCAGATCCTCTCAAATTTCCTACGCCCGCGACGGATAGGGACCGAACTGTCTCACGACGTTCTGAACCCAGCTCGCGTGCCGCTTTAATGGGCGAACAGCCCAACCCTTGGGACCGACTACAGCCCCAGGATGCGACGAGCCGACATCGAGGTGCCAAACCTCCCCGTCGATGTGAACTCTTGGGGGAGATAAGCCTGTTATCCCCAGGGTAGCTTTTATCCGTTGAGCGATGGCCCTTCCATACGGAACCACCGGATCACTAAGCCCGACTTTCGTCCCTGCTCGAGTTGTAGCTCTCGCAGTCAAGCTCCCTTATACCTTTACACTCTGCGAATGATTTCCAACCATTCTGAGGGAACCTTTGGGCGCCTCCGTTACCTTTTAGGAGGCGACCGCCCCAGTCAAACTGCCCGTCAGACACTGTCTCCGATAGGGATCACCTATCCGGGTTAGAGTGGCCATAACACAAGGGTAGTATCCCAACAACGTCTCCTTCGAAACTGGCGTCCCGATCTCATAGACTCCTACCTATCCTGTACATGTGGTACAGACACTCAATATCAAACTGCAGTAAAGCTCCATGGGGTCTTTCCGTCCTGTCGCGGGTAACCTGCATCTTCACAGGTACTAAAATTTCACCGAGTCTCTCGTTGAGACAGTGCCCAAATCATTACGCCTTTCGTGCGGGTCGGAACTTACCCGACAAGGAATTTCGCTACCTTAGGACCGTTATAGTTACGGCCGCCGTTTACTGGGGCTTCAATTCATACCTTCGGATTACTCCTAAGCACTCCTCTTAACCTTCCAGCACCGGGCAGGCGTCACCCCCTATACATCATCTTACGATTTAGCAGAGAGCTGTGTTTTTGATAAACAGTTGCTTGGGCCTATTCACTGCGGCTGACTTAAAGTCAGCACCCCTTCTCCCGAAGTTACGGGGTCATTTTGCCGAGTTCCTTAACGAGAGTTCTCTCGCTCACCTGAGGCTACTCGCCTCGACTACCTGTGTCGGTTTGCGGTACGGGTAGAGTATGTTTAACGCTAGAAGCTTTTCTTGGCAGTGTGACGTCACTAACTTCGCTACTAAACTTCGCTCCCCATCACAGCTCAATGTTATAGAACTAAGCATTTGACTCAGTTCACACCTCACTGCTTAGACAGACACTTCCAATCGTCTGCTTTAGTTAGCCTACTGCGTCCCTCCATCACTACATACTCTAGTACAGGAATATCAACCTGTTGTCCATCGGATACACCTTTCGGTCTCTCCTTAGGTCCCGACTAACCCAGGGCGGACGAGCCTTCCCCTGGAAACCTTAGTCTTACGGTGGACAGGATTCTCACCTGTCTTTCGCTACTCATACCGGCATTCTCACTTCTATGCGTTCCAGCGCTCCTCACGGTACACCTTCGCCACACATAGAACGCTCTCCTACCATACCTATAAAGGTATCCACAGCTTCGGTAAATTGTTTTAGCCCCGGTACATTTTCGGCGCAGGGTCACTCGACTAGTGAGCTATTACGCACTCTTTGAATGAATAGCTGCTTCTAAGCTAACATCCTAGTTGTCTGTGCAACCCCACATCCTTTTCCACTTAACAATTATTTTGGGACCTTAGCTGGTGGTCTGGGCTGTTTCCCTTTCGACTACGGATCTTAGCACTCGCAGTCTGACTGCCGACCATAATTCATTGGCATTCGGAGTTTATCTGAGATTGGTAATCCGGGATGGACCCCTCACCCAAACAGTGCTCTACCTCCAAGAATCTTAATGTCGACGCTAGCCCTAAAGCTATTTCGGAGAGAACCAGCTATCTCCAAGTTCGTTTGGAATTTCTCCGCTACCCACAAGTCATCCAAGCACTTTTCAACGTGCCCTGGTTCGGTCCTCCAGTGCGTCTTACCGCACCTTCAACCTGCTCATGGGTAGGTCACATGGTTTCGGGTCTACGACATGATACTAAGGCGCCCTATTCAGACTCGGTTTCCCTACGGCTCCGTCTCTTCAACTTAACCTCGCATCATATCGTAACTCGCCGGTTCATTCTACAAAAGGCACGCTCTCACCCATTAACGGGCTCGAACTTGTTGTAGGCACACGGTTTCAGGTTCTATTTCACTCCCCTCCCGGGGTGCTTTTCACCTTTCCCTCACGGTACTGGTTCACTATCGGTCACTAGGGAGTATTTAGGGTTGGGAGATGGTCCTCCCAGATTCCGACGGGATTTCACGTGTCCCGCCGTACTCAGGATACTGCTAGGTACAAAGACTATTTAAAATACGAGGCTCTCACTCTCTTTGGCTGATCTTCCCATATCATTCTTCTATAATCTTTGAGTCCACATTGCAGTCCTACAACCCCGAAGAGTAAACTCTTCGGTTTGCCCTTCTGCCGTTTCGCTCGCCGCTACTAAGGCAATCGCTTTTGCTTTCTCTTCCTGCAGCTACTTAGATGTTTCAGTTCACTGCGTCTTCCTCCTCATATCCTTAACAGATATGGGTAACAGGTAGTACCTGTTGGGTTCCCCCATTCGGAAATCCCTGGATCATCGCTTACTTACAGCTACCCAAGGCATATCGTCGTTTGTCACGTCCTTCTTCGGCTCCTAGTGCCAAGGCATCCACCGTGCGCCCTTATTAACTTAACCTTACTTTTTGACCTTTCAGTCATAAACTCTTATTAATACTACAGCGTTTTCGGTTTATTTTCTTGTTACTATTTGATATAGATATTCAATTTTCAATGTGCATTACTTGGTGATCTCTCACCAATGGAGCCTAGCGGGATCGAACCGCTGACCTCCTGCGTGCAAAGCAGGCGCTCTCCCAGCTGAGCTAAGGCCCCACAAGACCTCTCAAGACTAAACAAGACCAATGTGCTTTCCTTATCCTTAGAAAGGAGGTGATCCAGCCGCACCTTCCGATACGGCTACCTTGTTACGACTTCACCCCAATCATCTATCCCACCTTAGGCGGCTGGCTCCAAATGGTTACCTCACCGACTTCGGGTGTTACAAACTCTCGTGGTGTGACGGGCGGTGTGTACAAGGCCCGGGAACGTATTCACCGCGGCGTGCTGATCCGCGATTACTAGCGATTCCGACTTCATGTAGGCGAGTTGCAGCCTACAATCCGAACTGAGACTGGCTTTAAGAGATTAGCTTGCCGTCACCGACTTGCGACTCGTTGTACCAGCCATTGTAGCACGTGTGTAGCCCAGGTCATAAGGGGCATGATGATTTGACGTCATCCCCACCTTCCTCCGGTTTATTACCGGCAGTCTCGCTAGAGTGCCCAACTGAATGATGGCAACTAACAATAGGGGTTGCGCTCGTTGCGGGACTTAACCCAACATCTCACGACACGAGCTGACGACAACCATGCACCACCTGTCACCTCTGTCCCGAAGGAAATCTCTATCTCTAGAGCGGTCAGAGGGATGTCAAGACCTGGTAAGGTTCTTCGCGTTGCTTCGAATTAAACCACATGCTCCACCGCTTGTGCGGGCCCCCGTCAATTCCTTTGAGTTTCAACCTTGCGGTCGTACTCCCCAGGCGGAGTGCTTAATGCGTTAGCTACGGCACTAAACCCCGGAAAGGGTCTAACACCTAGCACTCATCGTTTACGGCGTGGACTACCAGGGTATCTAATCCTGTTTGCTCCCCACGCTTTCGAGCCTCAGCGTCAGTTACAAGCCAGAGAGCCGCTTTCGCCACCGGTGTTCCTCCATATATCTACGCATTTCACCGCTACACATGGAATTCCACTCTCCCCTCTTGCACTCAAGTTAAACAGTTTCCAAAGCGTACTATGGTTAAGCCACAGCCTTTAACTTCAGACTTATCTAACCGCCTGCGCTCGCTTTACGCCCAATAAATCCGGATAACGCTCGGGACCTACGTATTACCGCGGCTGCTGGCACGTAGTTAGCCGTCCCTTTCTGGTAAGATACCGTCACAGTGTGAACTTTCCACTCTCACACTCGTTCTTCTCTTACAACAGAGCTTTACGATCCGAAAACCTTCTTCACTCACGCGGCGTTGCTCGGTCAGACTTCCGTCCATTGCCGAAGATTCCCTACTGCTGCCTCCCGTAGGAGTCTGGGCCGTGTCTCAGTCCCAGTGTGGCCGATCACCCTCTCAGGTCGGCTATGTATCGTCGCCTTGGTGAGCCGTTACCTCACCAACTAGCTAATACAACGCAGGTCCATCTGGTAGTGGAGCAGTTGCCCCTTTTAAACAGTTATCATGCAATAACTGTTGTCATGCGGTATTAGCTATCGTTTCCAATAGTTATCCCCCGCTACCAGGCAGGTTACCTACGCGTTACTCACCCGTTCGCAACTCATCCAGAAGAGCAAGCTCCTCCTTCAGCGTTCTACTTGCATGTATTAGGCACGCCGCCAGCGTTCATCCTGAGCCAGGATCAAACTCTCATTAAAAGTTTGAGTTCTCACTCATTTCTGTCACTGACAGATTTATTGTTTTTTCATTGTTCAGTACTATAACTTCCGTTATAGTGCCCTGCACATTGGTTCGTCTTGTTCAGTTTTCAAAGGTCTTTGTCGCGCTTGCGACAACTATATTAGTATATCACAGTCATTTTTCTCTGTCAACAGGTTTTTTTAACTTTTTTAAAATCCTATCAACCTTAACCGCGATACACCCATAGTCCGTACGGGATTCGAACCCGTGTTACCGCCGTGAAAAGGCGGTGTCTTAACCCCTTGACCAACGGACCCTGAGCTTGTCAACTCTTTCTATTATACCTACTTTTTGACGCTTGTCAACTGGTTTTTCTGATTTTTATTATTTTGGACCGAAATCTTTTAAAACCAGTTGTAATTCTTTGAGCATTGCTTTTCTACCTTTGAATCGTTCATCTGCTAATAATCGCTCGAAATGTTCTCGCTTCTCTTTTCCTAATCCAGATTCGTATTTCTTAAGCATTTCTTGGAGAGCATAGGAATCATCTAAGCACAGACCTCCTTCACGTAATCTGTGACTAATTTCACTCACTTCCTCATAGGTTTGACGATCCAATTTTCTTTTATAGCTTTCTTGCTTTCGGACTGCATCTAGAATTCGATTCCGAAATTTTGTTTTAAAGTAAATATAGAATTGTTTATCTTTTTTCTCTTCAAATTCTGGGTAATTTTCTAATAGTTCATGAAGGCAAATCATTCCTTCTTGATCCCAATCTTCTCTTTCCCATAGATGTAAATAGTATTCTTTTCGACACTTATGCACGATAGCTTTGACTTCTTCATAATTTTTTTCTAACATCTTTACCCTCCTTTTCTGCATTCAGTATACCAGAGATAGGTTTTATAAAAGCTGTTATTTTTTCTTTTGTCTGTAATCTTGCCTAAGCTTATTCCTCGGATGCCATTCCATATCTTTCAGGTATTTTTTCTGTTAATTCAGGGAACAAAAAATGACAAGAATAGTTCTTGTCATTTAAAAATTATTGGAACAAATCTACTATTGTATCCCAAATTGTTTTTGCTTTTTCTTTAATTTTAGCATCTGAAATCGCTCGTTCTGCTTCATCGATAAGATTCTGAGCTCGTCCTCTGATATCGGTTAAAGTATCACTTGATTGCGTTCCACCACTGTCGGTTACATGATTTTGAGCGTTTTTAGGTGCTATACCGTTTAGTTCATAAGCATTCTTAACGGTAAAAGTACTTCCCGGCGTATAAGGAAGGATTGTTTCAGCCATGCTTCTAAAAATATGAGCTGCACCATTTGAAGTCGAGCCTGATAGATAATGATTTTCGTCCGTAGTCGGGAAACCAAGCCAGTGACTGATTACCACATCAGGCGTATAGCCAATAACCCACTGGTCACTTGTATATACTGGGTTAAAAGCCGCTTCAGTTGTACCAGTTTTTCCAGCTAAAACATAGTCATTAGGTGAAGAACTTATTCCTGTACCATTTGTAAAGGTCCCAAGCATCATACTTGTCATTTTATCAGCTACCGATTTGTCAATCACTCGTTTTTGAGTGTTTTTGTGAGTAGCAATGACTTCTCCACTTGCATTTTCAATTCGTGTAATAAAATGCGCTTCAGGCATTAAACCTTCATTTGCAAATGCTGCATAAGCTTGCGCCATTTGTAGTGGGTTAGTTTCCACCCCACCACCTAGAGCTACACCTAACACGCGATCCACATTCGTTAAATCAAGTCCAAATTTTTCACCTGATTCAAAAGCCTTATCGATGCCAAGTTGCTTAACCGTTGCTACAGCAGGGAGGTTTAAAGATTCGGCTAAAGCTTGATACATTGGAATTTCTGGTGACGTTTTGATTCCTGCGTAGTTGTCTACTTTATAATCACCATATTGCATGGTATGATTATCCAACTCCTTATTAAGAGACCAACCCGCTTCAACCGCTGGTGTGTACACTATCAAGGGTTTAATAGTCGACCCTGGACTTCTTTTTGATTGGGTTGCATAGTTAAAATTTCGAAAACCAACTTTATCATCTCCGGCCACTCGACCAACAACTCCTCGAACTCCACCTGTTTTTGGTTCTAATGCGACACTACCAGACTCTGCATGTGTCCCATCTTCAGCTGTCGGAAAGAGAGAAGTATTTTGGTAGATAACCTGCATATTTGCTTGGTAATTTTGATCTAGCTCCGTATAAATTCGATAACCGTTATTAACGATTTCTTCCTCTGTTAGATTATACTTTTCAATAGCTTCATTAACAACTGCATCAAAATAAGAAGGATAACGGTAGTCTGAAATTTTCCCCTCGTAAGCATCCTGAAGCTGAGAGGCCATATCAACGCTTGCAGCTTCCGCTTCTTTATTTTTATCAATATAACCAGCAGCTACCATGTTCTGCAAGACGGTGTCCCTGCGATTTGTAGAATCCTCAATAGAATTTAAAGGGTTGTACAATTCCGGCCCTTTAAGCATTCCTGCTAAGGTTGCCGCTTCATCGAGCGTCAGCTGAGAAGCTGAAACCCCAAAGTATTTTTTACTTGCATCTTCAACGCCCCAAACTCCATTACCAAAGTAGGCATTGTTCAAGTACATGGTTAGAATTTCCTTCTTGCTATATTTTTTGGTTAATTCCAAGGCTAAGAAGAATTCTTTCGCCTTCCTTTGAACAGTCTGGTCTTGAGATAGATAGGCATTCTTAGCCAACTGCTGAGTGATTGTAGAACCACCACCCGAGCGACCTGCTGTTAGGATTGCCAGGAAAAAGCGTCCATAGTTAATTCCACTATTTTTATAGAAACTTCTATCTTCTGTCGCAATAACAGCATTCTGCAAATCTTCACTAATATCCGAAAGTTCGACATAGGTCCCTTTTTGGCCTGATAGGGCACCTGCTTCTTTTTCTTCTCTGTCAAAAATCAGAGTACGTGTTTTTAAAGCGTTTTGTAAGTCTGTAACATTCGTCGATTTTGCTAGCGCAAATAGATAGACCCCAACAAAAAGGCTGGCACTTAGTCCTATAATCAGAAAGATCTTTGTCAGATGATAACGGCGCCAGAATTTTCGAATAGGACCAACTGCCCCAGATTTCTTTCGCCCAGCTCTTGAACGGTGTAAATTACTAGACTCGTTACCTTCATGTTCAACTTCGTTAGTCTCTGTTTCTTCAATTTCAGATTCTTCTTTCTTAAATAAAGAAAGAAATTTTTCAAATAATGTATCTAATTTCATGCGTTTATTTTATCATCTTCCCCATAGGAAGACAAGAATTTAGCTAGTTCCCCTGTCCAAATAAACTAATTTTTGTTACAATATCTGTATGAAATTTACCTTTACTATCCCTGAGTCTCTACCTGAAATGACAGTTAAACTTTTCCTGGAAGAGCAACTGTTAATCCCTAGAAAAATACGTCATTTCTTGAGAGTTAAGAAACATATCCTTATCAACAAAAGAGAAGTTCATTGGCACCAAGCTATCAAATCAGGAGACGAATGCCAATTAATTTTCGATGAGGAAGATTATCCTACAAAAGAAATTGCTTTTGGAAACCCCAAACTTGTAAAAGAAATCTATCAAGACCAATATTTAATTATCGTCAATAAACCCGAGGGTATGAAAACACATGGGAATCAGCCCGATGAGATTGCTCTTCTCAATCATGTTAGTGCCTATGTTGGTCAAACTTGCTATGTTGTCCATAGACTAGATAAAGAAACAAGCGGCCTCGTACTATTTGCTAAAAATCCTTTTATCCTACCTATTCTAAATCGATTATTGGAGAAAAAAGAGATTTTCCGAGAATACTGGGCTCTGGTTGATGGAAGATTAGAGGCTAAGGACTTGATCTTCCGAGATAAAATCGGTCGCAATCGTCACGATCGTAGAAAAAGAATTGTAGATCAAAAAAATGGCCAATACGCCGAAACTCATGTAGCTCGATTAAAGCTGTTTCAAAACAAAACCAGTCTCGTTCGGTGTAGATTAAAAACAGGACGTACTCATCAGATCCGAGTCCACCTATCTCACCACGGACATCCAATCCTCGGGGACCCTCTCTACAACCCACACTCAAAAAACAAGAGACTGATGCTTCACGCATTTAAACTATCCTTTATCCACCCTCTGACTTTAAATAAATTAAGCTTTACCGCACTCTCAGATACATTTGAAAGAGAATTAAAACAAAATGGATGATTTTATCATCCATTTTTATTATAAGCAAAAAAGCAAGGCCAGTTGACCTTGCTTTGATTAACTCAGGAATTATTTAGCGATTTTAGCGAAGTATTCAAGAGTACGTACAAGTTGTGCAGTGTATGACATTTCGTTATCGTACCATGAAACAACTTTAACCAATTGTTTACCGTCAACGTCAAGAACTTTAGTTTGAGTTGCGTCAAACAATGAACCGTAAGACATACCTACGATATCTGAAGATACGATTGGATCTTCTGTGTAACCGTATGATTCGTTTGAAGCTGCTTTCATAGCTGCATTCACTTCATCAACAGTAACGTTCTTTTCAAGAACAGCTACCAATTCAGTAACTGATCCAGTTGGAGTTGGAACGCGTTGTGCAGATCCGTCAAGTTTACCGTTCAATTCTGGGATTACAAGACCGATAGCTTTAGCAGCACCAGTTGAGTTAGGAACGATGTTAGCTGCACCAGCACGAGCACGACGAAGGTCACCACCACGGTGTGGTCCGTCAAGGATCATTTGGTCACCAGTGTAAGCGTGGATAGTAGTCATCAATCCTTCTACAACACCAAAGTTGTCTTGAAGAGCTTTAGCCATAGGAGCCAAACAGTTTGTAGTACATGAAGCACCTGAGATAACTGTTTCAGTTCCGTCAAGAACGTCGTGGTTAGTGTTGAATACAACTGTTTTAACGTCGTTTCCGCCAGGAGCAGTGATAACAACTTTCTTAGCTCCACCTGGGTGCAAGTGTTTTTCAGCAGCTTCTTTCTTAGCAAAGAAACCAGTTGCTTCAAGAACGATTTCTACACCGTCGTTAGCCCAGTCGATTTGTTCTGGATCACGTTCAGCAGAAACTTTAACGAATTTACCGTTAACTTCGAATCCACCTTCTTTAACTTCCACAGTACCGTCGAAACGACCTTGAGTTGTGTCGTATTTCAACAAGTGTGCAAGCATAACTGGATCTGTAAGGTCGTTGATGCGAGTAACTTCAACACCTTCTACGTTTTGGATACGACGGAAAGCAAGACGACCGATACGTCCGAAACCGTTAATACCAACTTTAACTACCATTAGTGATTTCCTCCTTATGAAAATCATGAAAATTTTATTGTGAAAAGAGTAACTTGAATCACTACAAATCACCTTTCAACGTTCTTATTATATAACTATTTAAGCTAAATTGCAAGTGCTGGCCTTGATTTTCAAACTACTTTCTTTTTAATACCGTGCTCCCCCTATTCATAGCGTAAGGATTCCACTGGGTCCATTTTGCTAATCTTACGTGCCGGGAAGAAGGCTGAACCATAGCCAAGAAATAAAGCAAAAACCAAAGTCCCTAAAATAGAGAGAAGATTTAATTCAAAAACTTTAGAGATTGATGGATAGAAATGGTGAACAGTAACATTCGCTAGACTGCCTATCCCTTGAGCAATGATGAAAGCTATAAACAAGGCAATTCCTACAATCCAAAGAGCTTCGTAGATAAAAATTCCTTTCACATCTCTATTTTGATAGCCAACGGCCTTCATGACACCGATTTCCTTAGAACGTTGCATGATATTGATATAAATGATGATGCCTATCATAACTGCTGCCACCACAATCGCTTGTGAAGAAAGCACAATCAGTAATCCCTGGATGACACGAATAAAAGTAATCACAATATCAAGAACAGCCTGTTGAGAAAGAACTGTATACTTCTTATTTTTCTGCAATTCTTCTGTTACTGCTTTTGTTTGAGATGGGTCTTTAAGTTCTAAAATAAAATAGGATACAGCCTTTGTGAATTCAGCTTCTTTTAAAATCGTTTCCATCTGCTTGGAAGCCATAAAACTATTACTATCTTCTGCATCATCTTCATCATTGATTACACGCAAAATATGAGTTTGAAAACCTGCCAATTTGCTACCTTCAGCAGCATTTTCTACAATGGTTGCCGATACTGGTTTGTCAATAACATCACTAGCTGTCAGATTGTTCCCTGTTTGTTCATTCCAATTTTTGAGTAAACTCATCGGAATCGTTAATCCCTGTTCGTTAACATCCGTATAAAGAGAGCCTGCTAGCACTTTTTCTTTTTCATTGCTAGTAACAGAAATACTTGTATCTTCATACAAACTCACGACCTGAGCATAAGAAGGCAGGGTTTGGCTAAAATCTACTTCGTGTCCGTCTATGCTAATCTTTGACATGGTCATACCAAAAGGACTCTCTAGATATTTAATATTTTCTTTCCCAATCGTATCTGTGATATAGTTCTTATCTTCTTGGTTTAGAAAACCTCTTCCAGCAACGCTTGAATTCAGTGCAATCTGAACTTGGGAAGGGAGCTTACCTCCGTTGGTATTTTCATCAATCATCGAAATCAAGGCATTCCCTAGACCAAAAGAAATCAACACGCCTACAAAACCAATCGAGGTTGCTACTGCAATCAACAAGTTACGCCACTTTCTTTCCATAAAATTACTTAAAGAAAGTTTGAATTTATTTTTAAAGGATAATCCTTTATTTTTTGACTTCTTCAACGACTTCACCATCCTTCATTTTGATAATTACATCTGCATATTCAGCTACTTCTGGGTTATGAGTCACAATCAGTACTGTTTTCCCTGCTTGAGCCAAATTTTTGAACACTTCCAAAACCATCTCCTGAGATTGAGAATCGAGTGATCCAGTCGGCTCATCAGCTACAATCATATCTGGTTGATTGACCAGAGCACGCGCAATGGCTACACGTTGCTTTTGTCCTCCAGAAAGTTGCTTGACATTTTTAGCCATAAAAGGTTCCATTCCTAAACTGACTAGTTGCTCTTGAGCTATCCTTGTCATTTCTTTATCGGATAAATCTTTGACATAGAGAGGCAACTTAACATTGTCCAAAACAGACTGGTGAGGAATGAGATTGAAGTTTTGAAAGACAAAACCAATATTATCTTTACGGAATTGAGTTAATTCAATCTCCGATAAATCCCTGAGAGGTTCTCCTTTAAAAGCTAAAATTCCCTCATACTCTCTATCTAGGCCACTGATGATATTCAGTAGACTAGTTTTTCCACAGCCTGATGGACCATAAATCGCAGTTATTTTCCCTCCTGCAATCTGCAAGTTAATATTCCTTAAAGCTTGCTCTCTATTTTTACCGTCCAAAGCGTAAAATTTTGAAATATTTTTAATGGATAAAATAGACATGGACATCTCCTTTAAATCACTTGTGATATCGTGTATCGATACAAACTATATTTATCAATCAGATTCAAAAGGAATCAAAGAATTCCTCTCTCTTTTTTACGAATTCATTGTAACAAAAAAGCGACATTTCCCCAATGACAGAAATGTCACTCCTATAAACCATTTAACGGTATCTTTCTAGGTCCTCAGCCCATTCATTATCTAAACTAATTAGTAACTGCTCATTGCCAAACATTCTCGCCATCATTTTTGCTTCTTTATACTTTTGTTTAGCTGTATCATAATCCGTCTGAATATAATATTTCCACTCCACCATCAAGACAATCGGTTGTTTTTGAAAATCTCGTGTTTTTTGTCCTATTTTATTTAAGGTCTCAACCGCTCTCTTAAAATAATGAAACAGCCCCATAATCTCTATACAAGTTAAAGAAGCTAGTAAGGAATCTCTAAGTAAGTCTAAACAATCGAACTCTATCTTATCAATCTGCGAACTTAGTTTCTCATGAAAATAAAGAATATTCTCATACTCAGATTCTTTTATCTCACCCACATTTAAACCATCCATTAACTGACAGTTGAAATACAGTCTCAATTTCAAAAGGTCCTCAACTTTATATACATCTCTGGATAGTAAGTCCTGAAGACCGCCCTCAATCACACTGCTTCCGTATAAGGAATTACTAGTCGCTCTCACTTCATCTATAGCTTGAAGACAATCCACTAGCACTTTCTCATCACGTGGCAAATCATCATAAAAATATTCAAAAATCTCATCAAAATATTCTTCCTTCTGTTCCTGCAACTCTTTGTCCCCATAGTCAGGATGATGAAGAAGAAAGTATTTTAATTCTTGGTAACGTTTAGGTAATTCCTTATAGTCTGGCATCAAGACATAGGATGGAATATCTAGCCTGTTCGCAATGTATTCTAGTGTTTTTATCGTAGGACGAAATTCTCCTTTTTCGATGCGGACCAACTGACGGACTGATAATTCAGACTCATCCCCGCAAAAAACTGGACGACTAAGTCCTTTCCCCTCTCTAAGAAGTCTTACCTTTTCCCCTAGATCATTCATCTCTTACATTTCTCCCTCGGCTCGATACAAAAAAACTTTGATAGTCAAATAAAAAGATAAACTTATTGTAACATCTTTTAATTTATTTTACAAATAAAAGAGACAGGATTACTCCTGTCTCTAGGCTGATAATCTATTATTTACGACGTCCTGGACGTTCTGCGTAACCATAGTAAGCATCTGCCATGATTTCTTCCATGTCAGCTACCATTGGCAAGCGTGGGTTCGCAGGTGAACATTGATCTTCATAAGCAAGCAAAGCAATTTCATGCAAGCTATCTTTCCAAGCCTTTTCATCAATTCCTTGATCCTTGAAGTTCATCTTGATACCTACTGCAACACCAAGGTCGTAAACTGCTTTGGCATAAGCTTCAACTGCTTCTTCTGGAGTTGAATGTGGCAAACCAAGCATTCTAGCGATATCTTGGAATTTTTCATCAGCTTTCCAGTAGTTGTATTTAGGCCATGTAGTAGTCTTAGATGGACGAGTACCGTTGTAGCGGATAACGTATGGAAGCAAGATTGCATTTGTACGTCCGTGAACAGTATGGTGAACAGCACCAATCTTGTGGGCCATTGAGTGACTCATACCAAGGAAGGCATTAGCGAAGGCCATACCAGCCATTGTAGATGCATTGTGCATTTTTTCGCGAGCTTCTGGGTCAGCTGTTTTAACTGATTTTTCTAACCATTCGAAAACAAGCTTGATTGTTTGAAGCGCGATACCATCTGTATAATCGTTAGCAAAGTTTGAAGTGTAAGCTTCAGTTGCGTGAGTCAACACGTCCATACCTGTATCAGCTGCGATGAAATCAGGAACTGATTCAACCAAAGCAGGGTCAACAATCGCAATCGTTGGTGTCAATGAGTAGTCAGCCAATGGATATTTACGGTTATTTTTCTTATCAGAGATAACGGCAAATGGTGTTACTTCTGAACCTGTACCTGAAGTTGTTGGGATACCGATGTACTTCGCTTTCTTACCAAGTGATGGGAAGCGGAAGGCACGTTTACGGATATCCATGAATTTTTGAACCAAGTCACGGAAGTCGATTTCTGGTTGTTCATAGAAGAGCCACATAACTTTAGCAGCATCCATCGGTGAACCACCACCAAGAGCGATGATTGTGTCTGGTTCAAATGCTCTCATCACTTCAGTACCACGTTCTACAGTTGTGATATCTGGATCTGGTTCAACATCTGAGAAGACTTGGACAGTTACACGGTTGCTACGTTTGTTCAATTGGTCGATAATACGTTGAACGAAACCGAGTTTTTCGATAGATTTGTCTGTAACAATCATAACGCGTTCAATATCTTCACATGTTTGAAGGTATTGGATAGAATTGCGTTCGAAGTAAATTTTTGAAGGAACTTTAAACCATTGCATATTATTTCTACGTTTCCCTACTTTCTTGATGTTTAGAAGGTTAATAGCGCTCACGTTATCACCAACTGAGTTGCGTCCGTATGAACCACATCCAAGTGTTAATGATGGAATGAAGGCATTGTATACGTCACCGATACCACCAAAAGTAGATGGAGAGTTCCAGATAATACGCATTGCTTTGATTTCTGTACCAAAGCGTTTAGCTAGGTCTTCGTCTTTTGTATGGATAGCTGCTGAGTGACCAAGTCCATTGAACTCAACCATTTGACGAGCTTTTTTAAGTCCATCTTCAGTATCTTCAGCTTTCAATACTGCAATGACTGGTGAAAGTTTTTCACGAGTCAAAGGCTCATTTTCTCCAACTTCTGCACATTCTGCAGCAAGGATATTAGTTTCTGCTGGCACTTTGAAACCTGCTTGTTCTGCAATCCATGTTGCTGGTTTACCAACGATGTCAGCATTCAATTTTGCTCCAGCACAGTTCTTGCTGTTTGCTTTAGCGCCAAAGCAGAATTGTTCCAAGAGAGCTTTTTCTTTTTTGTTAACAAAGTAAGTGTGGTAAGATTTGAATTCTGCAACAAATTCATCATAAACTTCTTTATCAATGATAACTGCTTGCTCAGACGCACAAACCATACCATTGTCAAATGATTTAGACATAACGATGTCATGAGCTGCTTGACGAAGATCAGCTGATTTTTCGATATAGGCAGGAACGTTTCCAGCACCTACTCCAAGAGCTGGTTTACCACATGAGTAAGCAGCCTTAACCATGGCATTACCACCAGTAGCAAGAATAGTTGCAATACCATCATGATTCATAAGAGCAGCTGTTGCTTCCATAGATGGTTCTGTAATCCATTGTACACAGTTTTCAGGAGCTCCAGCAGCAATCGCAGCATCACGAACAATTTGAGCTGCGTGAGCTGATGATTCTTGTGCTGATGGGTGGAAAGCGAAAACAATTGGGTTACGTGTTTTTAAAGCAATCAATGATTTGAAAATAGCTGTTGAAGTTGGGTTTGTTGTTGGAGTAACACCACAGATTACACCTACAGGTTCAGCAATTTTAGTCAAACCTGTAATTGGATCATCTTCAATAACTCCAACTGTTTTAACACCACGCATATTGTTTACAACGTGTTCACAGGCAAATAGGTTTTTTGTCGCCTTATCTTCGAATACCCCACGTCCAGTTTCTTCAACTGCGTGTTGAGCAAGAATTCCGTGTGCATCAAGTGCTGCAACAGATGCTTTCGCTACGATGTAATCAACTTGTTCTTGGTTCAACTTACGCATTTCTTCAAGTGCAACTAAACCTTTTTGTACCAAACCATCTACGTGCTTCTCTGCAGCAAGTTGTCTTTGTTCAGGGGTTACAGTTTTTTTATCAGCCATATTTTCCTCCATAGCCATCAAGGGTTAAAATCCTTTGTTAAATTTTTCACAAGTTTATTATAACTCTTTTTTTATACTTTGTAAACAGTTTCATAGATATTTCACAAAGAATTTTCATTTTATTGTGAATTTTTTATCAAACTATTGTTTTTATGCACTCTTTTATCAAACCTTGTGAAAATATTATTGAAATTATTTTATTTCACAAACTTTTTTATGGTATTTTTAATACAAAAATCAAGGAAGCGCTTTCTTTTTGCCCTGATAAAAGACCTCCTTATCAGGAGGTTATTGTGCTTGTTGGAAGAGCCCTTGTTTAAAGTCACCTTCATAGACAACTTCTTGCTCTGTAGTCAGTTTTCCTTTTCCTTCAGCTTGGCCGTTAACAAAATCACCTTCATAAACCCAGCCATCCTTTGCTTGGTAGGTACCTTTACCGTTAAATGCTCCATTTTTAAATTCACCAGTATAAGTGTCGCCATTTGAGAAGGTCATTGTGCCTTGACCATTCATCTTTCCACGGACGATGCTCCCATCGTATACAATTGAGTCACCATCTAGCTTTAGGACTCCTTGCTTTGGCATATTCCCTACAAATACAAAAATTGCACAAAGAACTATGATTACTACCGTCGCAATTTCTAAACGAGGACGAGTTATATAGACACTGTATTTATCATAGAGTTTTTTTAAATTATCCATTTTTTGCCTCATTTTCTAAACGTGATAGCCATGCTTGGCAACCAGCTAAAACTCGATCATAAGTTTCATTGAAATCACCTGTATACCATGGATCTGGAACACTTTCAGAAGCGAACGCTTCTATCTTGTGCTGTTGTTTTTGAGAACACATTCGAATCAAGTCAAGGAGATTCGATTCGTCCATACCAATGATATAATCAAAATATTCAAAATCATCCTTAGAGATTTGTTGTGATGTTTTTGATGAATCATAAGGAATACCGTGAGTTTTAAAGATTTTCTGAGTTCCTTTGTGAATTGGGTTGCCGTGTTCCCAAGAAGAAGTTGCTCTACTCTCAATCTCATATTCATCGGTTAAAGATTTCATCACAAATTCTGCCATCGGGCTTCGGCAAATATTACCAAGGCAAACAAAAACAATCTTTTTCATCATCGTTCCTCATCTTCATAGAAAAAGGGGTATAAGATCAACCCCGTTTTATTCTTCAATCGCGCTTTCGCCGTCAACAACTGTACCTTCAGGTGTGACAGCTTCTTTGACTGGCAAAACTGTTCTAATTGCGCCTAATTCAAAAGTCAAGTATACTCCGTCTACATCAAGTACGATCGTTTTGTTTTCAGTGTCAACTTCATCAACTGTACCATAGAGACCACCGATAGTAATGACTTCATAGCCTTTTTGAAGTTTATTGAGACTCTCCATGCGTTTTTCAGCTTGTTTCTTTTGAGAACGTTGCATGAAGAACATCAAGCCGAACATCAAAACAAGCATAATCAAGAATGTTAAATTCCCACCCATTATTTTTTCTCCTTTGTAATTTAGATAAAACTACTATATCAAATTTCACTATTTTTTACAAGATTGCACCTTAGTTTTAGGTCAATAAAAAACCAGAGCAAAGCTCTGATTTTTCTTACTTCAAGTTGTTTACAATTTCAACTAAGTTTTCAACTGTAAATCCATATTCTGCTAAAACTTTTGAAGCTGGAGCAGACGCACCAAAGGTATCAATACCGAGAACCGCTCCATCAAGACCGACGTATTTATACCAGTTTTGGGTTGCTCCCATTTCGACTGCTACACGGCGACGAACTGCATTTGGTAAGATTTCTTCTTTGTATGCTGCATCTTGTGCATCAAATACATCTGTAGATGGCATGCTGACTACGCGAACTTTTCCACCTTGTCTTGCCAATTCTTTAGCAGCTGCAACAGCTAGATTCACTTCTGAACCTGTTGCAATCAAGATAGTGTCAAAGTCTGCTGCATTTTCATAGACAACGTAAGCACCTTTTGCAACCTTCTCGAAGTCTGTTCCTTCCTCAACAGTCAAGTTTTGGCGAGTCAAGACAAGGGCAGTTGGTGTTTTCTCACTCTTCACTGCGAGATACCAAGCTGCTTGAGTTTCACGCGCATCTGCTGGACGGAAAACGTTGAGGTTTGGAATCGCACGAAGGCCTGCCAAGTGCTCAATCGGTTCATGAGTTGGCCCATCTTCACCAACTGCGATTGAATCGTGAGTAAAGACATAGGTTACAGGAAGACCTTGTAGGGCTGACAAACGAACTGCCGCTTTAAGGTAATCTGAGAATACGAAGAATGTTCCGCCATAAACACGAAGTCCACCATGAAGAGCCATTCCGTTCAAAACAGTTCCCATTGCAAATTCACGAACACCAAATTGGATATTACGGTTCAAGCGATTTGCATCGTCCTGAAGTCCGTCAGTTTTGATGTAAGTCATATTTGAATGAGCAAGGTCAGCTGATCCACCAAGGAAGGTTGGCAATTTAGCAGCTACTACATTCAAGGCATCCTGGCTTGAGTTACGAGTCGCTTGAGAGAAACCATTTTCTAAAGCTGGGAAGTCTTCTGGAGTCAATTCAACTGGATCGCGTCCTTCGATGATGGCTTCCACTTCTGCAGCCAATTCTGGGTGAGCTTCTTTATAGTCTGCAACTAGTTTTGTCCATGCTTCATATGCTGATGCACCACGGTCCGCAACATTTTGTTTGAAATCAGCATAAACTTCTGCTGGAATTTCAAATGGTTCGTAGTTCCAACCAAGTGCTTGGCGAGTTGCTGCAGTTTCATCCGCTCCAAGAGGAGCGCCGTGTACAGCATTAGTCCCTTGTTTGTTTGGAGAACCATAACCAATAACTGTTTTCACTTCGATTAAAGATGGTTTTCCTGAAGCCTTAGCTTCTTCAATAGCAGCATGAATAGCTTCTATATCTGTCCCATCTTCTACCAATGCTGTATGCCAACCGTAGGCATTGTAACGGTCACGAACACTTTCTGTGAAGGAATCTTTTGTCTCACCATCCAAGTTGATATCATTTGAGTCATAAAGAACAACCAACTTGTCAAGTTTTTGCAAACCTGCATAAGATGCAGCTTCACTTGAGACACCTTCCATCAAATCACCATCTCCACAAATAACATATGTGTAGTGGTCAAAGATGTTATAACCTTCGCGGTTGTACTTAGCTGCAAGGAAACGTTCTGCTTGTGCAAAACCTGTCGCAGTCGCAATCCCTTGTCCTAGAGGACCTGTTGTTGCATCAACTCCTGCTGTATGACCAAATTCTGGGTGACCTGGTGTTTTAGAACCCCATTGACGGAAGCTCTTCACTTCATCCATGCTCACATCTTCAAATCCAGAGAGATGAAGAAGGGCGTAGAGGAGCATTGACCCGTGACCAGCTGAAAGAATAAAACGGTCGCGGTTAATCCAGTTTGGTTGAGCTGGATTGATACGAAGTTCTTTAGTGAATAGGCTGTATGCCATCGGTGCAGCTCCCATAACCACCCCTGGGTGACCTGAGTTTGCTTTATTGATAGCGTCAATACCTAGAAAACGAATCGCATTAACAGATAGATTTGACATAGAAATTCCTTTCTCTTTGAGGTGATAAGTATACCACTCATCCTATTTTACTATTATATGAAAAAATACCTAGAATAGCAATAAAACAATTTACTATAAAATGACTCAGCCGATTAAACTAATTTCTAGTCGCTTGATAAAAAGGCAATAATTTTTCAAAAGTTTGGTCCAGTTCATCTAAAACTGTATCCAGAGTTTCTTTATCAATTACTAGAACATCCGCTTTTACTAAAACCTTACGAATCTCCTGACTGGATAATTCTTGCTTCAAAAGTTGCCTATTCTTCTCTGTGGCTTGTACTCTATAACTCTCATCGTTTTTCTGAACCCAATAATAGATTCCCTCAACCACTGGCACATCCAAAACTTTAGCCTGTTTTGATAAGGTAGCTTCATCCTTCTTTCTCTCTATAAAGCTAACTTCTAAAGAGATTCCCCAATTATTCTGACTTCCATACAAACGAAGAGCCATCATGGGGTCCGCAACTGATCCTTCTGCCTGTAAATAAGCCCAAAAATGAGGGCGAAGACGTTGAGCTTGATTCATCCATTGACTGGTTGGGTGTAATTTCCAATCGGAATGCCTAGCTTGAAAACATTCAGCTAGGTGAGTAAATGACTTTCGTGCTCCCTGCCCTTTGCTACGCATGGATAACATTTTATCTCTTTCAACTCCTGCTTTGTCAGGGTTCCGGTACTGTTCTCCTTGATAAGCAAGATAATCTTTGATTTCTTTCATTTGATTCCTTCTTTAGTTAGAAAAAAATCAGGAAAACCTGATTTTTCATTTATCTTATTCTGTATCAACTACAACGTAACGGTTTGGTTCATCACCTTCCGAGTAACTCGTTACACCTTCCATTCGTGAGATGATGCGATGAATAATTTTACGCTCGCTACTTGACATTGGATCTGTCATCTGACTACGTCCTTCTTCCAAGACACGTGTAGCCAATTTTTGCGCATAGCTCTGCAACACTTCTGCACGATGTTCCACATAGTCATTCACGTTAATAGTGATGTAGAAAGTTTTTGAATAACGGTTATAAAGGTAATTTTGTGCCAAAAGTTGAAGAGATTTCAAAACTTTACCATGATAACCAATAATACGACCTGGCTCATTTGTATCAATTTGCATATTGATAGAGCGACGGTTAGAGGTACTAGAAATAGTTCCCTCAACATCCATATCATCGATGATTGCTTGAACATAGTCCGTCACTTCTTCAACAACCTTTTCAGTGTCATAAGTTGGTTCGACTTTCAAACCAAGGTTTTCTAAATCACTACTTTGCTCTTCGTCATCATTATCTTGAGTTTCTTCAGGTTCCAATTCTTTTAAAACAGCAATATGCCCTGTTTCCTCTAAAATCGTACTTGCTTCTTTATCGTTTTTAAGAATTTCAGCCTTGACTTCTTCAGAAATTTCTTGACCTTCTTCTTCAATTTTCTTGATAGCTGCAACTACATGCCCTAAATCAACTGTCGCTTCACTGACTGTTTTAACTGGGTCATTTTGATCATTAATTTCTTTTGGAACGCCTTTGATAGCCTGCTGATTTGCTTTTACAACAGTAGTCTCACTAATTGCTTCGATATCAACTTGAGCTGGTTTCTTTCCGAAAAGCCCAAAAAATCCTTTTTTCTCTTTCGAAACAACCTTGATATGAGCTTTCATTCTCGGAATATTTAATTCATTCAATCCTTTTTGGATTGCTTCTTCAACAGTTGAACCTGTAAATAATACCATTATCAGATTTCTCCTTACTTTTTCTTTTTCTGTGCTTTCTTCAGAGCTTTTCTTTTCTTAGCTTCTAAATCCTTCTTAGCCTTCACATCCGCTTCACGCTCTTCAATGATTTTGAAGGGGTTGTTCAAAAGGTAAGTTTGCAATACTTGATAAGCGTTTGAAACCGTCCAATAAAGAGCAACACCGCTTGGTGCAGACATTGCAAAAAAGAAGATGATGACAGGCATTCCATACATCATAGCTGTCATTGCACCATTTTTTTCAGGCAAGGCTTTGTTTGAAAGCCAACTACTGAAGAAAGTGAACAGGGCAGCTAAAATTGGCAATACCAAGGTCGTGTCAACTCCACCTAGATTGAACCACAAAAAATGGCCAGTCTTCAAAAAATCAACGTACGATAAGGCTTGGAAAAGAGCCAATAGAATTGGCATTTGAATCAAAAGTGGCCATAATGATGCAGACTGCTTAATCCCTAATTCTTTAAATAATTTACGTGTTTCCTGATCTAGCTTAGTACGACTTTCCATATCGCGACCAGGATAACGTTCGCGCAATTCCTTTATTAGCGGTTGCGCTTCTTGCATTTTTCTGGATGCTACCATTTGTGTTTGAAAGACCGGTAATAAGATTGTTCGAATCAAGACTGTGAAAATAATGATCCCTAAACCAATACTTACATTAAAGGACAAAAAACGAATGGTTTCAGCAAAAAAATAAACAAGTTTACTCCAAACATCTGACGAATCAGCAGAGACTTCACTAGTTGCACAAGCAGTCATTACCAACAAGGACAAACCTAACAAACTAGTCAATTGTAATTTCTTCTTCACTCCTATTTCCTTCCTGGTATATCTTTGCTAATTTCAAAACATGAAGTAAGTTTTTTTCGATTTCTGCATATTCTAAAGTTTCAACGCCTTTTCGAGCAATAACAACAAAGTCTACATTATCAACTATCTGGTTACTATTTTCAATCAAAACATGACGAATTCTTCTCTTGATTTGATTTCTTGTTACAGCATTTCCTAACTTCTTGCTAACTGATAACCCTACTCGAAAATGTTGTTGCTGGTTTTCTAATCGATAAATAACAAATTTTCGATTAGCTACACTTTTCCCCTCTTTAAATATGGCATCAAAATCTTTCTCTTTTTTTACACGAAAGCTTTTTCTCAAAAATCATACTCCATCTAATAAAACTATTACTATTATACCATAAAATTTCAAAAAGCCAATCATGGCAAGGTTTCGGGCTATTTGTGCCATAAAAAATGGCCATTTAAAAAATGAATGACCAGAATTCAGCGAAAATTTACTACTGTTTTCAAAATCAAAAACAAAAGTCACTCTTACGAGTGACTTTTGTCGGAGATTATTATGAAAAAGTTTAGGATTCTATTAAATAAAGTTAGGAGGTCTTTATTTAATGATTGTAGTATATACCGTTTTCCTTAAATTGAACTTAAAGCTTCACTTTTTTCTCTAATTTTTAAAGCTATGGATTGGAGCAGGAATCTGACCCCCACGAGAAATAAAATCAACAGATGATGCTTTGTTTACTTTCATAACTGGAGCAGTTCCTAAAAGACCACCAAACTCGATCATATCCCCTTCTTTACCTTTAGGAATAATGCGAACTGCAGTTGTTTTCATATTGATAACCCCGATAGCAGCTTCATCGGCAATCATAGCCGCAATGGTTTCAGCAGGAGTATCCTCAGGGATAGCAATCATATCTAAACCAACCGAACAAATAGCTGTCATGGCTTCTAATTTTTCAAGATTAAGAGAACCATTTTGCACAGCAGCAATCATACCCTCGTCCTCAGATACTGGGATAAAGGCACCGGATAAGCCACCAACTTGGTTACAAGCCATAACTCCACCCTTTTTAACCTGATCATTCAACAGAGCTAAGGCTGCAGTCGTCCCATGAGTCCCAACAGTTTCCAGCCCCATTTCCTCGAGAACTCGAGCTACAGAATCACCTACTGCTGGAGTTGGCGCCAAGCTCAAATCTACAATTCCGAAGTCAACTCCAAGACGCTCGCTAGCCATTTGTCCAACTAGTTGACCGATACGGGTAATCTTGAAAGCTGTCTTTTTAACAGTTTCAGCAACTACATCAAAACTTTCCCCACGAACCTTTTCCAAGGCACGTTTAACAACACCCGGACCAGAAACACCTACATTGATGATAACATCTGCTTCACCAACACCATGGAAGGCACCCGCCATAAAAGGATTATCTTCGACTGCATTGGCAAAAACTACTAGCTTCGCAGCTCCCATTTCTGAAAGTTCAGCTGTTTCCTTGATAATTCGTCCCATATCAGCTACAGCAGTCATGTTAATTCCTGACTTGGTTGAACCGATATTGACAGAGGAGCAGACCTTATCCGTTTCAGCCAAAGCACGAGGGATAGAATTTATGAGAATTTCATCACCTTTTTGGTAACCTTTTTGTACCAAGGCAGAAAATCCCCCAATAAAATCAACACCTATTTTTTTAGCAGCTCTATCCAAAGCTTTTGCTAACACTACATAATCTGTCGCATCTGTTGCTGCTCCAATCAAAGAAATAGGCGTTACCGATACGCGTTTGTTAACGATTGGAATCCCAAGTTCAGCTGCAATTTCATCCCCGACAGCAACTAAATTTGCGGCCTTGCTAGTTATCTTATCATAAATTTTATCTGCAGCCTTATTAATATCTGGATCTATACAATCTAGAAGTGAAATTCCCATGGTAATTGTTCTGATATCAAAATTCTGCTCTTCAATCATTGAGATTGTTTCAGTGACTTGTCTAATATCCATACACGCCTCCTAGATATTATACATAGCATCAAAAATCGCAGCACTCTGAATATTGATTTTGACATTCAAAGTCTGACCAAAAGCCTCAAACTCATTTCTCAAATGAGTAAAATCTTGTTTTTCTTCACTAGATACCACAGCCATCATTGTGAAGAACTCGTCCAAGACAGTTTGTGAAATATCATCAATATTTAAGCCTAATTCAGCAATCTTAGTCGCAACACCTGCAACAATCCCACCTTTATCTTTACCAACAACAGTTATAATAGCTTTCATATCAGCCCTCCATATTTGAATCCATAGAAAAACAGTCTAACTACATTTTTCTTTTTTCTCAGTATAGCATATTTACAATAAAAAAACTAAAAAACGCCTGCTTACGAAATTGTTCTTAAAAGAAAAACAATTTCGTAAACAAGCGTCTACCCGATCACCTTATGATGAGTGTTCCCGCTAGGACAAAAGTCCTAGCGGTAGACCAGAGCTAGACTAAGAGCACAAGGCTCCATCATCATAACACTCAACAAAATTGATGATTTTATACTAATTCGATGATCGCCATTGGCGCTGCATCACCACGACGTGGTTCAGTTTTAAGGATACGAGTGTATCCACCGTTACGGTCTGCGTAACGAGGTGCGATTTCTGAGAACAATTTTTGAAGTGCTGTAGTAGAAGTATACTTATCAGTTGCTTCATCATAGTTTTCAGATGCGATTTCATTACGTACGAAAGCAGCAGCTTGACGACGTGCATGCAAATCACCACGTTTACCTAGAGTAATCATTTTTTCAACAGTTTTACGGATTTCTTTAGCACGAGCTTCAGTTGTCACGATTGATTCGTTGATCAAAAGGTCAGTTGTCAAATCGCGAAGCATTGCTTTACGTTGTGAGCTAGTGCGTCCTAGTTTACGGTAAGCCATGTATTCCTCCTTTATTTATCTTTTAATCCCAGACCCAAATCAATGAGTTTGAGTTTCACTTCTTCCAAACTCTTGCGTCCAAGATTTCTTACTTTCATCATCTCAGCTTCAGATTTTTCTGTCAAGTCATGCACAGTATTGATACCAGCACGTTTCAAGCAGTTATATGAGCGTACAGACAAGTCAAGTTCCTCAATCGTACGTTCCAAAATACGGTCGTCCGATTCAGTATCAGCTTCTTTCATCACTTCTGCAGTTTTAGCAATCTCTGTAAGATTTGTAAACAAATCAAGATGTTCTGTCAAAATGCGTGCTGAAAGCCCTAAAGCATCTTCCGGAATAATAGTTCCATTTGTCAAGATTTCAAGGGTTAATTTGTCGAAACCATCATTGCTTCCTACACGAGCAGGTTCAACTTGATAGTTAACTTTTGTGACTGGTGTATAAATAGAATCTACAGCAAGTGTTCCAACAGGAGCATTATCTTTCTTATTTTCATCTGCAGGTACATATCCACGACCACTGTTTACAGTCATTGTCGCTTTAAATGAAGCACCTTCTCCGATTGTGAAAAGATAATGATCTGGATTTACGATTTCGATATCACTGTCAGTCAAAATGTCTCCAGCTGTAACTTCAGCAGGACCTTCAACATCAAGTTCAATAGTCTTTTCGTCTTTTACATAAGATTTAACTGCGATACCTTTAATGTTCAAAATGATTTGCATCACATCTTCGCGAACACCAGGAATTGTATCAAACTCATGTAATACTCCATCAATATCGATAGATGTAACAGCTGCTCCTGGAAGAGAAGCAAGAAGTACACGACGAAGAGAGTTACCAAGTGTTGTACCGTATCCACGTTCTAGTGGTTCGATGACAAACTTGCCATAATCTTTATTTTCATCAATTTTTGTTATATTTGGTTTTTCAAACTCGATCATTTAGTTACTCCCTCTTAAACGAAAAGCAGTGTAAAGGTAATGATTATACACGGCGACGTTTTGGAGGACGAGCACCATTGTGTGGCACTGGAGTCACATCACGAATTGCTGTTACTTCAAGACCAGCGGCAGCAAGAGCACGAATAGCTGACTCACGACCAGAACCTGGACCTTTTACAGTAACTTCAACTGATTTAAGACCGTGTTCTTGTGCAGATTTAGCAGCAGCTTCTGAAGCCATTTGAGCAGCAAATGGTGTAGATTTACGAGAACCTTTAAAACCAAGAGCACCAGCTGATGACCAAGCAATTGCATTACCATGCACATCAGTAATCATAACAATAGTGTTATTAAATGTAGCGTGAATATGAGCAATACCAGATTCGATATTCTTTTTCACACGACGTTTACGTGTTGGTTTAGCCAAGACTTTTACCTCCTATATTATTTTTTCTTACCAGCAATCGCAACAGCTTTACCTTTACGAGTGCGAGCGTTGTTTTTAGTGTTTTGTCCACGGACAGGAAGTCCACGACGGTGACGGATACCACGGTATGAACCGATTTCCATCAAACGTTTGATGTTCAAGTTCACTTCACGACGAAGGTCCCCTTCAACTTTAATTGCATCCACTTCACGACGGATAGCATCTTCTTGATCTGATGTAAGGTCACGAACACGAATATCTTCTGAAACTCCAGCAGCTGCCAAAATCTTTTGAGATGTTGCAAGTCCGATACCATAGACATAAGTCAATGAGATAACTACGCGTTTGTCATTTGGAATATCAACTCCAGCAATACGAGCCATGTTTTCTCCTTTCTATCTTATCCTTGACGTTGTTTGTGTTTTGGATTTGCTGGGCAAATTACCATAACACGACCATTACGACGAATTACTTTACAGTATTCGCAAATTGGTTTGACCGATGGTCTTACTTTCATTTCTTATCCCTCCAAGTTTTTCGATTATTTAAAGCGGTAAGTGATACGTCCACGTGTCAAGTCATATGGACTCATTTCAACAGTAACACGATCTCCCGCTAAAATACGAATATAGTTTTTACGAATTTTACCAGAAACTGTTGCTAAAATCTGATGTCCATTTTCAAGTTCAACCGTAAACATTGCATTCGGCATTGTATCGACTACTTTGCCTTCAACTTCAATCACATCGTCTTTTGCCACGCAAAAGTACCTCCCTAAATTTCGATTTGATGCCTCTAGACACAGAGACAACAATTATAAGTCAGACTAACTCAGTATAACATTTGTCAAGACATTTTGCAAGTCTGAAAAACGCTTTTATTTCAAATTTGTCAAGACATTTTCGATATCTTTAAAGACATCATCGATATCTTGGTTACCTTCGATATCATGTACAAGACCTTTAGCACGGTAGTGAGCAATGATTGGTTCACCTTGAGCAATATTAACATCCAAACGACGTTTTACTGTCTCAGGTTTATCATCTTCACGTTGGTAGTAATCTTCCTCTTTGTAATCAACTGGTGGATTGAATACTTTATGGAAAGTCTCTCCAGTTTGACGATGAATGATACGTCCACTCAAACGCTCTAAAAGACTATCTGGATTTACTTCGATGTTGATGACACCTTCTAGCTCAATACCAAGTTCAGCCAATGTTTTATCTAAGGCATGAGCTTGTTCAATCGTGCGTGGGTAACCATCCAACAAGAAGCCAGTTTCTTTAATATCATCTTGAGAAAGACGTTCTTTAACGATTCCGTTTGTAACTTCATCTGGAACCAATTCGCCTTTGTCAATATATGACTTCGCTAACACACCCATTTCAGTTTGGTTAGCCATTGCTGCACGGAACATGTCACCTGTTGAGATGTGAGCAACATGGAATTGTTCAACAATTTTTGCTGCTTGTGTTCCCTTACCTGCCCCAGGTAAACCCATAATCAAAAGATTCATGATTCAAACTCCTTTTTTTATTTTTAAATAGAAGCAAAAATTCATTTCAACTCCTATTTAAAAACAAAATAGAAGAGAGGAGATAAAAATCTGACTAGGTCTTTGATTTTTACACTCCACTCTCTGAGCAATAGTGAATTTTATTTTCTATTACAATTATTCTGTTGTATCTAAGAAACCAACATACTTACGTTTCAATAGATAACCTTCCAATTGTTTAATTCCTTCTATACCTGTAGAGATAATGATTAGCAAACTTGTTCCCCCAAAAGCGACAACTTCTGAAAGACCAAATAAATCTTTAGCTACAATAGGTAGGATAGAAATCACACCTAGGAAGATCGATCCGACTGTTGCGAGACGACGAAGAAGTTTTGACATATATTCTTCTGTCCCTTTACCAGGACGGACACCATGGATATAAGCTCCACTCTTTTGTAAATTTTCTGCCGCTTTCTCTGGATTGATCTGTACAAATGTATAGAAGAATGTAAAGAGAATAATCAACAGAGCATACAAAGCAACACCTGTTGGGGTTGAAGTAGATACCAACTCTTGAGCTGTTTTTACCCATTCCCAATTAAGACCAGACGCACTTACAAATTGTAAAATTGCTGCCGGTGCTGCTGTAATAGAGCTAGCAAAGATAACTGGGATAACCCCAGCAGGGTTAATCTTCAATGGAAGATAGGAGCTTGACGGCGCACCTTGAGCTACCTTTGTATACTGAATTGGAATCTTGTATTTAGCTTGTTCAACGTAAGTTGTAAAGTATACAATTAACAAAACAGCAATGATTAAGATGGCAACGAAAATGAGAGACGATGTCAAACGACTGCTTGGTACATTGACAAAGTAATCCACATAGATGCCTTTAATCATATCAGGAATTGAAGCAACAATCCCTGCAAAGATAATCATTGAAACACCATTCCCGTATCCCTTATCTGTGATTTGTTCTCCCAACCAGGTCACAATCATGCTTCCTGCGGTTAAAATTCCACCAATTATAAGGAATACTTGTGGTGTAAGTGGTACAGTCAAAAGTTTAGCTCCAGACAGAGCGTTAAAACCAGCAGTAATCCCCACTGATTGAACAAATGCAAGCACAAGGGCAATGTATCGAGTCGCTTGATTTAACTTTCTACGACCAACTTCCCCCTGTTTGCCCCACTCTACAAATTTTGGCAATAAATCCATTTGCAAGAGTTGGACGACGATTGAGGCTGTGATGTAGGGACTAACACCAAGTGCAAAAACTGAGAAGTTTTTCATGGCATTCCCTGACACCAAGCTCAACATATTCAAGAAGGATAGTCCACTCAAAGCGTTCAAGCTATTTGCATTTACCCATGGTACAGTAATGCTTGTACCGATACGGAATACAAATACGATAAAAATTGTAAATAGAATTTTTGATCGAACTTGTTTAACTTTGAATGCTTCTCTCAATAATTTAAAAAACATAGGTCACCTCACTTAGATGACTTCAACAGAACCACCTTTAGCAGTGATAGCTTCTTCAGCTGATTTAGAGAATTTAGCTGCTTTAACAGTCAATTTCTTAGTCAACTCACCGTTACCAAGAACTTTGATACCTGATTTTTCAGATTTAACAATTCCTGATTCTACAAGTACCACTGGAGTTACTTCAGCACCGTCATCAAAGGCGTTCAATTGATCAAGGTTTACAATAGCATATTCTTTAGCGTTGATGTTAGTAAATCCACGTTTTGGAAGACGACGGAACAATGGAGTTTGTCCACCTTCAAAACCAAGACGTACACCGCCTCCGCTACGAGCTTTTTGACCTTTTTGACCACGGCCTGATGTCTTACCGTTACCTGATGAAGTACCACGTCCAACACGGTTACGTGACTTACGAGAACCTTCTGCAGGTTTCAATTCATGAAGTTTCATTTATTTTTCTCCTCTTTTGTAAAATGCTAGCGCCGATAAAGGAGAAAAGGTTGTCTCCTTTATCAACTCGCCTATACTGTGTCATCTAAGATGACTATACCTAGTTTTAGGGGATGGTCATATGCACATCCCCTAAATAATCATTAGTTTACTTCTTCAACTGTTACCAAGTGAGATACTGCAGTGATCATACCACGGATTGCAGCGTTATCTTCTTTAATAACAGAGCTGTTCAATTTGCCAAGTCCAAGTGCTACAACAGTTTTACGTTGTGATGGAATGCGTCCGATTGGAGACTTAGTCAAAGTAATTTTAATTTGAGCCATTTTATCCCCTTTCTTATGCCAAATCAGAAACTGAAATACCACGAAGGGCAGCAACTTCTTCAGCGCGTTTCAATTGTTTCAAACCTTCAACAGTTGCACGAACAATGTTGATTGGAGTGTTAGAACCAAGTGATTTAGATGTAATATCTGCCACACCCGCCAATTCCACAACGGCACGAACTGCACCACCTGCGGCAACTCCAGAACCTTCTACAGCAGGTTTCAACAATACTTTAGCTCCACCGAATTCTGAAAGAACTTCATGTGGAATTGTTGTTCCGACCATAGGAACTTCGATCAAGTTTTTCTTAGCATCTTCTACTGCTTTGCGGATTGCTTCTGGAACTTCTTGAGCTTTACCAGTACCAAATCCTACACGACCATTGCGGTCACCAACTACTACAAGAGCTGCGAAACGAAGACGACGTCCACCTTTAACAACTTTTGTAACACGGTTAACAGCAACTACGCGTTCTTCAAGTTCTACTGCATTGTCTTTAAATGCCATTTTCTAGTGTCCTCCTATTAGAATTTCAATCCGTTTTCACGAGCTGCATCAGCCAAAGCTTTCACACGTCCGTGATATAGATATCCACCGCGGTCGAACACCACTTCTGAAATACCTTTAGCACTTGCACGTTCTGCAACGAGTTTACCGACAGCAACGGCTTGTTCAGTTTTAGTTCCTTTTGAAACTTCCTTGTCAAGAGTTGAAGCACTTGCGAGCGTTACACCCGCTACGTCATCAATCACTTGAGCGTAGATGCCTGTATTAGAACGGAATACGTTCAAACGTGGGCGATCAGCAGTTCCAGAGAGTTTTCCGCGTACACGACGGTGGCGTTTTTGGCGGAGTTTGTTTTTATCTGGTTTAGAAATCACAGTTTTCACCTCTTTAATTTTAAATCATGTGCTATGCACAAAGTTGGTAATGAGGTTGGTGGTTGACAATCAACCACTCAACATTATTTACCAGTTTTACCTTCTTTAAGACGAACATATTCGCCAACGTAACGGATACCTTTACCTTTGTATGGTTCTGGTGAACGAAGGCTACGTACGTAAGCAGCTGTTTGACCAACTTTTTCTTTTGAAATTCCGCTGATAACGATAGTCGTTGGGTTTGGAAGTTCAAAAGTAATTCCTGCTGGAGCTTCAACTTCATCTGGATGTGATTTACCAACAGCCAAAACAAGTTTGTTTCCTTGAAGTTGAGCACGGTAACCAACCCCACGCATTTCAAGTTCTTTCTTGAATCCTTCTGAAACACCAATAACCATGTTGTTCAAAAGTGCACGAGTAGTTCCGTGGATAGTTTTCATTTCTTTTGAATCGTTTGGACGGTGAAGAGTTACTTCAGTACCTTCCACACGGATTTCAATATCTTTTGAGAACTCACGAGTAAGTTCTCCTTTAGGTCCTTTTACAGTTACAACGTTGTCATTGTTAGTGATTTCAACACCAGCAGGCAACACGATAACTTTATTACCAATACGTGACATGTTTTTATTCTCCTGTTAAATTGTCAGGCCATAAAGGCCAGTTTTCACGGGGTTTAAGATACTTATTTAGTTCAAGAGCTGAACTGAACACGCTCTAAGAACTGTGCAAAATAGATAAGTTGGCTTGTTTGTCAACAAACTGCTCCAACTTCCTAATTTTGCTTTGTTCTTTACGAGCTTTGTATCTTGATTTTACCAAACGTAAGCGATAACTTCTCCACCAACATTCTTTTGGCGAGCTTCTTTATCAGTAAGCAAACCTTCTGAAGTTGAAAGGATAGCAATTCCAAGACCGTTAAGTACTTTTGGAAGATCTTCACGTTTTTTGTAGACACGAAGTCCTGGTTTAGAAACGCGTTTCAAGTTAGTGATAACTCGTTCACCGTTTGCTCCGTATTTAAGGAATACACGGATGATGCCTTGTTTGTCATCTTCGATGATTTCTACGTTCTTAACAAAACCTTCGCGTTTAAGGATTTCAGCAATCCCTTTTTTGATGTTTGATGCAGGTACTTCAAGTACTTCGTGTTTTGCTTGGTTAGCGTTACGAATACGAGTTAGGAAGTCTGCGATTGGGTCAGTCATAACCATTTTATTTTTCTCCTCTTACTAGTAGTTTGCAAGTTGCACTTGCTAGTTAATGTTTGAGCTAGGCTCAGAAAGTTTTGATACTTGCAAATGAGAGTATACTCATTTGAACACGAGCTACAACCTGGGCAAAAAGATAGATTTGTCTTGGAGCATCGCTCCTGCACTAAATCTCCTATTTTTACTGGGGTTGTTACGCTCTTTGTATCATGATATTACCAAGATGCTTTTGTTACACCAGGGATTTGACCTTTATATGCCAATTCACGGAAGCAAACACGGCAAAGTTTAAACTTGCGGTAAACTGAGTGTGGACGTCCACAACGTTCACAGCGAGTGTATGCTTGAGTAGAGAACTTCGCTGGGCGTTTGTTCTTAGCAATCATAGATTTTTTAGCCATTAGTTATACCTCCTATATTATTTTGCAAAAGGCATTCCAAGGCCTGTAAGCAATGCACGTGACTCTTCGTCAGTGTTAGCAGTAGTTACGATAACGATGTCAAGACCGCGAGTTTTGTCAACGTCATCAAAGTTGATTTCTGGGAAAATCAATTGCTCTTTCACACCAAGTGTGTAGTTTCCGCGTCCGTCAAATGATTTTGTTGGTACACCGTGGAAGTCACGTACACGTGGAAGTGATACTGAAACCAATTTATCCAAGAATTCGTACATACGTTCACCACGAAGGGTAACTTTTGCACCGATCGCAACACCTTCACGAAGACGGAAGCCGGCGATAGATTTTTTAGCTTTAGTGATAAGTGGTTTTTGACCTGAGATAAGCGCCAATTCTTCAGCAGCTTTTTCAAGGCTTTTAGCGTTTGATACTGCTTCACCAACACCCATGTTCAAAACGATCTTATCCACTTTAGGAACAGCCATCACTGATGAGTAGTTAAATTGTTCTGTCAAAGCAGGAACTACTTCATTAAGATATTTTTCTTTTAAACGATTTGCCATTATACTTCTCCTTTCCTTCGTGATTAATCAAGCACTTCGCCTGATTTTTTGTTGTAGCGAACTTTTTTACCGTCTACAAATTTGTAGCCAACACGACCAGCCACACCATTTTTGTCCAAAACTTGAACGTTTGATACGTGAATAGCTGCTTCCTTCTCGATGATACCACCTTGAGGAAGTTCGTTAGTTGGACGTTGGTGTTTCTTAATGATGTTAACACCTTCAACGATAACTTTGTTTACTTTTGGAAGGGCAGTAAGGACAACAGCTTCTGTTCCCTTATCTTTACCAGCGATTACGCGAACTTTGTCGCCTTTTTTTACAAACATTTTTTTCTCCTTTTATTCTTACGCCCAATGGGCACCCTGGCTAGGCCAGGGGACTGTGTTTGTTTTTATTGATTAAAGTACTTCTGGAGCAAGTGACACGATCTTCATGAAGCCACCTTCACGCAATTCACGTGCAACTGGGCCAAAGATACGTGTTCCGCGAGGAGTTTTATCGTCACGGATGATAACTGCTGCGTTTTCGTCAAATTTGATGTATGAACCATCAGCACGACGAGCACCTGATTTAGTACGAACGATAACTGCTTTAACAACGTCACCTTTTTTAACCGCACCCCCAGGAGTAGCTTGTTTTACAGATGCCACAATAACATCACCGATGTTCGCAAATTTACGTTTAGAACCACCAAGAACTTTGATAGTCAAGATTTCGCGTGCACCGCTGTTGTCTGCGACTTTCAAACGAGTTTCTGTTTGAATCATTTCAGTTTTCTCCTTTCAGGCTTGATTAGATGATAACCGCTTCTTCAACAACTTCTACAAGACGGAAACGTTTTGTAGCTGAAAGCGGGCGAGTTTCCATGATACGTACGATATCGCCTTCTTTGGCAACATTGTTTTCATCATGTGCTTTGTATTTTTTAGAGTAGTTAATACGTTTACCATAGACTGGGTGGTTACGTTTTGTTTCAACTACAACTGTGATTGTCTTGTCCATTTTGTCAGATACAACACGTCCAACAAGAACTTTACGATTATTGCGTTCCATTGAAATTTCTCCTTCCCTAGTCTATTATTTCGCTTCAGATTGAACTGTTTTGATACGAGCGATTTGTTTTTTAACTTCTTTCAAGCGAGCTGTTTGTTCTAATTGACCAGTAGCAGCTTGGAAACGAAGTTCAAACAATTCTTTTTTCAATTCGTTTTCGCGCTTCGCGAGTTCTTCTTGAGAAAGACCACGAAGTTCTTTAACAAATTCTTTTACTTCATTAAGTTTCATGCCTTCTCCTTATTCTGCTTCACGTTTTACGAATTTACATTTAACTGGCAATTTGTGGCTTGCAAGACGAAGCGCTTCGCGAGCGATCTCTTCAGATACACCAGCAACTTCAAACATAACTTTACCACGTTTAACTGGTGCTACCCAACCTTCAGGCGCCCCTTTACCAGATCCCATACGAACCCCGATAGCTTTAGCTGTGTATGATTTGTGTGGGAAGATTTTAATCCAAACTTTACCACCACGTTTCATGTAACGAGTCATGGCGATACGAGCAGCTTCGATTTGGCGGTTAGTGATCCAGTGGCTAGTTGTAGCTTGAAGACCGTATTCACCGAATGCTACTTCTTTTCCACCTTTAGCTTCACCGCGCATTTTACCACGGAATTCACGACGGTGTTTAACACGTTTAGGTACTAACATTGGTTATTTACCTCCTTTAGTGTTTTTACGAGCTGGAAGAACTTCACCACGGTAGATCCATACTTTAACACCAAGTTTACCGTATGTAGTATCTGCTTCTTCCCAAGCGTAATCGATATCTGCGCGAAGTGTGTGAAGTGGAACTGTACCTTCAGAGTATCCTTCTGCACGGGCGATATCTGCACCGTTCAAACGACCTGATACTTGAGTTTTAATTCCTTTAGCTCCAGCACGCATAGCACGTTGGATTGCTTGTTTTTGTGCACGACGGAAAGCAACACGTTGCTCCAATTGACGAGCAATTCCTTCACCAACAAGGTGAGCATCCAAATCAGGTTGTTTGATTTCGATGATGTTAATGTGTACTTGTTTTCCAGTCAATTTGTTAAGTTTAGCACGAAGTGCATCAACGTTAGCACCACCTTTACCGATAACCATACCTGGTTTAGCAGTGTGAAGTGAAACGTTAACTTTATTTACTGCGCGTTCGATTTCAATAGTTGAAACTGCTGCGTCAGCAAGTTCTTTTTGAACGAATTTACGGATTGCAAGATCTTCATGAAGGTAATCCGCGTATTCTTTTTCAGCATACCATTTGGCATCCCAATCACGGATGATGCCGACACGCATACCAATTGGATGTACTTTTTGACCCACGATTTTACCTCCTTATTTTTCTGCAACAGCTACAGTGATGTGAGCTGTACGTTTGTTGATTGGTGAAGCTGAACCTTTCGCACGTGGACGGAAACGTTTCATAGTTGGTCCTTCGTTTGCGAATGCTTCAGATACTACCAAGTTAGCTTTATCCAAACCAAAGTTGTTTTCAGCGTTAGCTACAGCTGAGTTCAACACTTTCAAGATGATTTCAGCAGCTTTGTTTGGAGTGAATGTCAAAATTGCGATTGCATCGGCTACGCTTTTACCACGGATGTTGTCAAGAACAAGACGTGATTTACGAGGTGAAACACGTACTGTGCGAGCCATTGCTTTAGCTGAAGTAATTTCTGCCATTTATGTTCTCCTTATTTTCTACGTGTCTTCTTGTCGTCTGCGGCGTGACCTTTGTAAGTACGAGTTGGTGCAAATTCACCAAGCTTGTGACCCACCATGTCTTCTTGGATGTAAACAGGTACGTGTTTACGTCCATCATAAACTGCGATAGTGTAACCAATGAAACTTGGGAAAATCGTTGAACGACGTGACCAAGTTTTGATAACTTTTTTCTTCTCGTCGTTAGCTTGAGCTTCAACTTTTTTCATCAAATGCTCATCGACGAAAGGTCCTTTTTTAAGACTGCGTCCCATTTTAATATTTTCTCCTTTAAATATAGTACCACAGCGGCTTGCGCTCACGAGGAGCGCTACCGAGCTGGCGGATTATCTAGCACTTAAGCGACTAGTTTAAAATTATTTCTCGTTGCGACGACGAACGATAAGTTTGTCAGATTTCGCTTTTTTGTTACGAGTTTTAAGACCAAGAGCAGGTTTGCCCCATGGAGTAGATGGCGCTTTACGACCAACTGGTGCTTTACCTTCACCACCACCGTGTGGGTGATCGTTAGGGTTCATTACAGAACCACGAACTGTTGGGCGGATACCTTTCCAACGGCTACGTCCTGCTTTACCAAGGTTTACAAGTCCATGTTGTTCGTTTCCGACAACACCAACTGTTGCACGACAAGTTCCAAGAATCATACGTACTTCACCTGATTGAAGACGAACAAGAACGTATTTACCTTCTTGACCCAAAACTTGAGCAGAAGCTCCAGCAGCACGTACCAATTCTCCACCACGACCTGGTTTCAATTCGATGTTGTGGATCAAAGTACCAACTGGGATGTTAGCAAGCGGAAGAGCGTTTCCGACTTTGATATCTGCTTCAGGACCTGAAACGATACGTTGACCAACTTCAAGACCTTTTGGAGCGATGATGTAAGCTTTCACACCGTCAGTGTAGTGTACAAGAGCAATGTTTGCAGAACGGTTTGGATCGTACTCGATAGTTTTAACAACTGCTTCAACGTTGTCTTTGTTACGTTTGAAGTCAACCAAACGGTAGAAACGTTTGTGTCCACCACCTTGGTGACGAACAGTGATACGACCGTTGTTGTTACGACCAGCCTTATTCTTCAAAGCAACAAGCAAAGTTTTTTCTGGTGTGCTTGTTGTGATTTCAGCGAAATCCAAAGAAGTCATATTACGGCGACCGTTTGTTGTTGGTTTATAAACACGAATTCCCACGATATTTCCTCCTTAGATTATTCAGCTTCAGCAGCAAACAACTCGATTGCTTTTGAATCAGCTGTAAGAGTGATGATAGCTTTTTTAGTTTTGTTAGTAAAACCAGTGTAACGTCCAACACGTTTAGCTTTAGGTTTTACGTTGATTGTGTTAACATTTGCAACTTTAACACCTTCAAAAGCAGCTTCAACAGCTTGCTTGATCAAAAGTTTGTGTGCACGAGTGTCAACTTCAAATACATATTTTCCTGCTTCAAGTTGAGCCATTGAGCTTTCAGTGATAACAGGTTTTTTGATAACATCATACAAATTCATTATGCAAGAACCTCCTCGATTTTAGAGATAGCTGCTTGAGTAACAAGAAGTTTGTCACTATTTGCGATGTCAAGAACACTTGCAGTTGTAGCAGTCGCAACTTTCACATTTGGAAGGTTACGAGCTGAAAGAGCTGCGAATTCGTTTCCTTCTTCAAGAATAACAAGGACTTTAGAATCGATGCTCAAAGCTGCAAGAACTTTTGCAAATTCAGCAGTTTTTGGAGCTGTAAATTCAAGAGAATCAACGGCTACAAATTTGTTTTCAGCAACTTTTTCTGAGTAAACAGATTTAAGTGCAAGGCGACGAACTTTTTGAGGAAGTTTGTACGCATAGCTACGTGGAGTTGGTCCGAAGACGATTCCACCACCACGCCATTGTGGTGAGCGGATAGAACCTTGACGAGCACGTCCAGTTCCTTTTTGACGCCATGGTTTGCGTCCGCCACCTGAAACAGCTGAGCGGTTTTTAACTGCGTGAGTTCCTTGACGAAGGCTAGCGCGTTGGCTGATGATCACATCAAACACAACAGATTGGTTTGGTTCGATACCAAAGATTGCATCGTTAAGAACAACTTCGCCCGCTTGTTTACCAGTTTGGTCGAATAATGTTACATTTGCCATTTTGACTGTGTTCCCCTTTCCTTATTATTTACCAGCTTTAACTGCTGACTTGATAGTGATAAGAGATTTCTTAGCACCTGGTACGTTACCTTTGATAAGGATAACGTTCTTTTCTGGAACAACTTGTACAACTTCAAGGTTTTGAATTGTTACGCGGTCGCCACCCATACGTCCTGCAAGGTTTTTACCTTTGAATACGCGGTTAGGTGCAACAGGTCCCATAGAACCTGGACGACGGTGGTAACGAGAACCGTGAGCCATAGGTCCACGTGATTGTCCGTGGCGTTTGATAACACCTTGGAAACCTTTACCTTTAGATGTACCAGTTACATCAACAATGTCTCCAGCTGCGAAAGTTTCAACTGTGATTTCAGCACCAACTTCCAAGCCTTCAACGTTTTTGAATTCACGAATGAAGCGCTTAGGAGCCGTGTTAGCTTTTGCTACATGTCCTTTAGCAGGTTTGTTGCTCAATACTTCGCGTTTGTCATCGAAACCTACTTGGATAGCGTTGTAACCATCTGTTTCAACAGTTTTAACTTGAAGAACAACGTTTGGAGTTGCTTCGATAACTGTTACAGGGATCAATTCGCCAGCTTCAGTGAAGATTTGAGTCATTCCCACTTTTTTCCCTAAGATTCCTTTTGTCATGAGAAAATAGTTCCTTTTCTATATTTTTTATTCAAAAAGTTTTTAACGAGCGTTTTTTATGCTCAAGGTATCAAGCTTTAAATTAAAGTTTGATTTCTACGTTTACACCACTTGGAAGATCCAATTTCATCAAAGCGTCAACTGTTTTTTGAGTTGGGTTGATGATGTCGATCAAACGTTTGTGTGTACGCATTTCGAATTGTTCGCGAGAATCTTTATATTTGTGAGTCGCACGAATGATTGTGTAGAGGCTACGCTCAGTTGGAAGTGGGATTGGACCCGCAACTTGTGCACCTGTACGAGTAGCTGATTCTACGATTTTTGCAGCCGCTGTGTCAAGCGTACGGTGTTCGTAAGCTTTCAAACGGATACGGATTTTTTTGTTTGCCATCTTTTTCTCCTTTTCGTCTATTTAAGATAATAGGCTAGCTCCACAAGAAAACCGACGCGCGTTGCGTGGCAATGCAACCGAGCGTGTCGCAACCTCTTGCATCAAAGCTAAGGCTGTAATTTACAGCACCATAATAGAATAACACAAAGCCCCTGCGATTGCAAGGGATTTGACAGGATTTTTTTAATTTTTTAGATGAAACTGTTTTCGTACACTTCTGAAACAAAAAAGACAATCTATTCTCAATTTATATATATCTTTTCCTATTTAAATTGTTCTTTAATAGTCCTTTTCTATTTTAAACTGATTTTGAGAGTGGTTAATTAACACATCCGCCTCTTTTTCTGTTTCTTGATAATAACGGCGATATTGTCCACGTCTGATTTGATGAGTCTCACGAACAAACGAGGCTTCGCTTTTCCTCACAGTGGTATCTCTTCCCAGACGACGCTCCAACTCAGTTTCCTCATCCGTGTAGAAACAAATGGTTTTGTCAAAAAGTTCCTTGGGTAGAAAACCCACAGACATCCCTTCGACTATCAGAATCGGTTTTGCTCCCGATAATACCTCACTAGCCTTCCAAGGTTCTTCGATTGTCAAGATATCCATACCTGCCTGCAGGGCGAGAATATCTCTCTGTAAACTTGCCAGCTCATGCGCTACCGGTAAACATGCTGTCACTTTTTGGTCTGGTGTCTCTTTAGGTACCACTAAATGTCGTCCCGAAGTAATGTAGGGATCTGTCTCTAGTAAATTTACCTTTTGGGAATCAAGTTCTTGGTACAATTCTTGAGCAAAAGTTGATTTTCCTGAAGCTCCATGGCCGTAGATACCTAGCGTTTTTACTTTTCCCGACTCTATTTCTGATGCTAGTCTTTCTATTAACTCTCTTTTCTTCATTCTCTCTTCACCTGTTCATAGCTTTCTTTTCCGTCATTAAGCTTGTCCCAAATCATCACTTGCCCACTTTTGAGGGATTTTTGTACATCGATAATTCGTTGATTGGAAGAGCCACGGAATTGAAGCATGAGATTACGCTTGCTTTTATCATACCGTCCATCAACCAAGATATCAATCAGTGACAAGAGCTCCAGTTTATCAGGTGTTTCCAACATCATCTCTTCCCATGTGTATCCCGTCCAAGCCCAGATATCTTTATCTGGCAATTCTTTCCGTATACGTTTGACGAGAGGCAAGAGAATACCCGTATTGAGGAATGGTTCTCCTCCTAGCAGGGTCAAACCCTGAACATAGGGTTGGGCCAGATCTGCCATGATTTGTTCTTCTAACTCTGGCGTGTACGGAATCCCTGCATTAAAGGACCAGGTTGCTACGTTGTAACAGCCCTCACAGTGAAACATACAACCTGCTACATAGAGAGAATTGCGCACGCCTTCTCCATCCACAAAGTTAAAAGCCTTATAGTCAATGATACGACCCTGACTGAGCTCCTCACTCTTCCATTCACCTGGTTTTGGTGTATTCCAAGTCATCCTTCTACTCCAACTCTATCCAGTAGCGCTCTGTTCCGTTTCGAACATCCTCATAAACACCACCGTTAGCTAAAATAACAGCACGGCTGGCAGGATTTTCTGTGCTACAAGTCACAAGCGCTCGTTTGATATTCTTTCCCTTAGCAACTTGTAGACCTTGTCGGAGGGATTCTTTCGCATAACCCTTACCTCTTTCAGATGGACGAATGGAATAGCCAATGTGGCCAGCATAATTCAGCAAGCCATCATTCAGTCTCAATCGCAGATTCAAAAATCCTAGAGCTCGACCTACAGCATCAAATGATACAAATTGAATAGAAGGAACACGATTTTCAGGCAAATTTATTCCCATTTCTTTTTGCATATTTGTCTCCAGCCACTCTTCGTAAACAAAACCCTCAGCATCCCAAAATCCACCATCGTGGGCTGATTGGTTCTTTTCAAACTCTGACATCATCTCTAAAATTGTTTCTTTATCTGCCAATCCTGGTCTGCGTAGTTCCATATTCCCCTCCCCGCTATAAGAAAAGTGAGAGGCAACTCTCACTTTTTCTTGTTTTTGTTTAAAAATTGTTCTCTAAGGCTAGCTACTCGGTCTTTTTTATTGACTCCACCCTTTGAATGTTTTTCGTGGAATCGTTGAACCAAAGCCTTGCCTTTATCATCTAATTGATATTTTCCCATGCTATCTCTTTCTAATTTCTTACTTCATGCCCTGCTGATTTAATAGTAGAGCCATTCATGTGTTTAACACGCGCAGCAATTTCCTTGTGACGTCCATTAACCATCGGACGCGCTTGCGGATTTCCAAGATAGCCACAGGTCCGTTTAACAACATCGACTGTTTTAGGATCACTATTGCCACAGTTAGGACAGGCAAAACCTCTCTCGGTTGGATTAAAGTCTCCTTCAAAATCACACTTGTAACAGCGGTCAATTGGAGTATTAGTTCCGAGATAACCTACACGGTCGTAAGCATAGTCCCAGACAGCTTCCAAAGCCTTTGGATTTTGTTGGAGAACAGGATACTCACAGTAGTGGATAAAGCCTCCTGATGCACCTGCTTCTGGATAAACTTTCTCGAAGTCCAACTTTTCAAACGGTGTTGGATTTTTTCGGACATCATAATGGAAGGAATTTGTGTAGTATTCTTTATCAGTAATGTCTGGAATAGATCCAAATTTCTCTGTATCCAAACGACAGAAACGGTCCGTTAAACTTTCAGATGGTGTTGAATAAATTGAGAAGTGATAGCCATATTGGTCTGACCATTCTTCTACTCGATGTTTCATGTCTCTAATGATATCAAGGGTGAATTCTTTGGCTTCTGGATTATTTTCCCAATTGTTGCCAAAGAAGACTGTCGCCACTTCATAGAGCCCGATATAGCCAAGCGAAACAGTCGCACGACGATTCTTAAAGAGTTGGTCAACACTTTCTTCCTTACCAAGACGACGGCCGAAAGCACCGTATTGATAGAGGATAGGCGCATTAGCTGGTGTCGCTTCCTTGGTTCGCTCTACACGGTAGACCAGTGCATCTTCTGCGATATTCATGCGCTCATTGAAGATTTCCCAGAACTTGTTCAAGTCGCCTTCAGATTCAAGGGCAATACGAGGAAGATTGACCGTTACCACACCTAGATTCATACGACCTGAATTGACTTCTACTCCATTTTCATCCTTCCATCCTTGAAGGAAAGAACGACAGCCCATCGGTACCTTGAAAGAACCTGTCAACTCGATAATCTTATCATAAGATAAAACATCTGGGTACATCCGCTTGGTTGCACACTCGAGAGCCAATTGCTTAATGTCGTAGTTAGGAGAGCCTTCCTCTAAGTTAAGACCTCTTTTAAGGGTGAAAATGAGTTTAGGAAAGATTGCTGTACGATGTTCTGAACCCAGCCCCTTGATTCGAATATTCAGGATTGCCTTTTGAATTTCGCGTTCAAAACGACTAGTTCCTAGACCAAAACCAAGGGAAGTAAATGGTGTTTGCCCGTTTGAGGTAAAGAGGGTGTTAATCTCGTACTCTAAAGATTGCATGGCATCATAGATGTCTTTTTGAGTTTTCTTCCAGGCGTATTCTTCGCGCTTGTCAGGTAGGACCCATTCCTCTGCATCTTTAAGGTGTTTTTGATAATTTTTCTCTGCATAAGGAGCCAAAACTTCATCAATACGGTCTGCTGAACATCCCCCATACTGACTAGATGCGACGTTTGCGATGATTTGTGAAATCTGTGCTGTCGCAGTTTGGATAGATTTCGGACTTTCTACCTCAGCATTCCCAATCTTAAAACCAATTTCCAACATACCCTTAAAATCAATCAAACAACAGTTGGTCATAGGAGTGTAGGGGCTGTAGTCCAAATCGTGATAGTGGATATCCCCTTTTTGGTGGGCATTTGCCACATGCTTAGGAAGCATTTGAAGTCCGATGGATTTTCCAACAATCCCTGCCGTCAAATCACGCTGGGTGTTAAAGACATCACTGTCTTTATTGGCATTTTCATTGACAACTGCCTGATCTTTGTTGAGAAGTTTATGAATGCTAAAGTTGATGTCTGTCGCTTTTGAGCGCTCAAAATCCCTTTGTGTTCGATAGGTAATATACTCCTCGGCCAAGGCATATTCTTTAGCTTCCAACAACTCGTGTTCTACGATGTTTTGAATTTCATAGATTTTTACACCTTGTGGGAAACGGCTATGAATCTCGTCAACGATACGTTCAACGAGGGTACTAAGTCGCTTTTCGACCAAAGGAGTTACATCCATAACCTTTTCCGCAGCCTTATGAAGCGCTTTGTCAATCTTGTCTACATCAAAAATGACACGTCTGCCGTCACGCTTTTCGACGAATAAAGTCGGATCAGGGACAGCCTTCTCTTCCAATACAATCATATCCATACCCTTTTCTTAAATATAATATTGATTCTAAAAAGTATTATATCACTAAAAAAATAAAAATCAATATCTTGTGTAAAAAAATAAAAATTTTTTAAAATTACACAAGATATTGATAGTTTTTATTTTAATTTATAGAGTTTAAAATCTTTGAATTCACTTGGAACGGCTTGATAATTTTCAGCTAAAAGCTGCTCAACTTCTGTCCAAAGAGATGTTTTTGTATTCACTACAATCATCTTTGGTTGATTATCTCGAAGATCATTTACAAGCTTAGTACGATTTGCATCAAGTCCTGTATGCAATCTAGGAGATAGCAACTGACTTGCTGCTAAACGCTCACTAGCCTTATAACTACTTGTCAGATTATCCCATACATAGATACGTTCTGTAGCCTGTGTTTCACTTTTAATCTTAGCCTCAATACTAGTGCGCTCTTTATATTGTTCTGCATGAAGCACATATCGTGAAACTACAGGAGCTAAAAATAGATAAACGAGAGCTAAAATTGGCAGATAGGCATTTCCTTTCACAAAAGTGCCCCATGGTGACGTTTCTTCTCTGCGTCTTCTACGACGGCTGGCTCCCTCTAATTCCCACGTGCGAATTCGAGTTAACAATAGAATAGACAAGAAGGGTAACAATTCAACCATACGACTACCATTGATAAGATCTGTAGAGAAAATTTCTAAAACTAATACCAAAATAACAGCTATTGCAGCAGAGATTGATAAGACTGATTGTTTCAATGGTTTAGATTGGAAGAGACCTGTGAAAGCCAACGTCAATGCTCCAAGAGCAATTGCCAATAATCCATAGAAGAGGATGTTGTCGAGTAACCCCGAGTTAGAGGTGAAGTTCAAACTATCTAATGGATAGAGGATTTGACTAATGGCATTTCCGAAGCTACCTTTATAAGCTGTATAGTAGCCAATTGGATAAAAGAAGATTGAAAAACCAAGACCCGCCGCAAAGAATTGATAGAGGCCATGAGTCAAGTTGTTGCGCCCAACATTAAAAGCAGTTACTGCAAAAAATAAGACAAATGCATATAAAATTGTCACCAAAGGTGCAAAGAAAAATGCTAGGGCCAGGCTAATCCCAATACGTATGAAACCTTTATCATGATCTGGTTCTGCAAAGTAAGCAATCGCTAAACTGAGAGCATAGAATAAGAACGGAAGGGCAAGAATAGTCGCATAGCCACCACCAAAACTAAGAGCACTGGCGAGGATATAAAAGACTGTCAGCACTTGTTGAGATTGTTTGTTTTGTCCCGTCAAGTTATAAGCCGAATGAAAAAGAAAGAATCCTGCACCTATTAAGGCTAACCAATTAAAGACTGCAAACAATAGACTGCCTTTGGTTAGATACTGTAAAAAGTAATAAAGGAGACCACTAGTTCCAAAGTAGTCAGAGTAGATATCTCCGCTTTGATGCATGGCCCATCCGATATAGAAATCCTGAGTCTGTTCTGGACTTAGCAAGCCTAATAAAAAGGGTAGGACCACAGACACAAGTACTACTAGCGTACTCAAAATTAGGATATTAAAAAATGGTAAGCGAGCAGGCTGACGAGTTTCAACCTCGAGTTGCTCCTCATTTGTTACTGGAGCTTCCTGACTTCCCACCCAATATGGATTCGATTCATCTTCTAATCTGCCATATACGTTCATTCATTCTCTCCTATATTTTAATTTGTTCTAGTATATCAAAAAGTCTAGTTCTTGTCAGCCTGCGGCGGACGTTTGCGTAACTTTTCAGATAAGAAAACAAAGCGTTCAATCTCATAAAAACGATGATAAGAAGCTTTTTTATAGTAGTCTAAAAAAGTTTTTTCCTCTACTGTCAGCATGGTTACCCCTCCTTTTCTCTTCATTCGAAAAAAGGAGAAAAATCTAAAAAAGCTGAATTCTCAAAAAGAGGATTCAGCACTTTTTAATCAGTTTTCTTTTCTAAGTTTTTTGAAATGCTACGATTTTTACCTTCCAGATACACCATCAAAATAGAGATATCTGCTGGGTTTACCCCAGAAATACGGCTAGCCTGACCAATGGTTTCTGGATTAATGAGTTTGAACTTCTGGCGCGCTTCTGTCGCGATAGAGTCAATATCATCCCAATCGATGTTGACCGGAATACGTTTTTCTTCCATGCGTTTCATCTTGGCAACCTGATCCATAGCTTTGGAAATGTAGCCTTCGTACTTGATTTCTGTCTCAATCAATTCGATAATCTTGTCATCCAATTCTTCGGCAGCAGGTCCGATGAAGGCAACCACATCTTGGTAAGAGACTTCTGGGCGACGGAGGAACTCCTTGGCAGTGACTGCATCAGTCAATGGTTTGAACCCCATTGCTTCAATCTTAGCGTTAGTTTCCTTGACTGGTTTAAGTTTGATGCTGTCTAAACGCTTCATTTCATTTTCAAATTGGTTTTTCTTAATCTCAAAATGAGCCCAACGTTCATCATCCACAAGGCCAACCTCACGCCCCATCTCAGTCAAACGCATATCAGCATTGTCATGACGGAGAATGAGGCGGTATTCAGCACGACTAGTCAAGAGACGGTAAGGTTCAATGGTTCCCTTAGTTACCAAGTCGTCAATCATCACTCCGATATAACCGTCGCTTCGTTTCAGAATCAACTCAGGCTTACCTTGGATTTTCAGAGCCGCATTGATACCCGCGATAATCCCTTGGCCAGCAGCTTCTTCGTAACCTGACGTTCCATTTGTCTGTCCAGCAGTGAAGAGACCTGAAATTTTCTTGGTTTCAAGTGTTGCACGCAATTGATGCGGCAAGACCATATCATACTCGATAGCATAGCCAGTTCGCATCATTTCTGCATTTTCCAAACCTTTGATAGAATGAACTAGCTCACGCTGTACATCTTCAGGTAGACTGGTTGAAAGACCTTGGACATAGACTTCTTCTGTATTGCGACCTTCTGGTTCTAGGAAAAGTTGGTGGCGTTCCTTGTCTGCAAAACGTACAATCTTGTCCTCAATCGACGGACAGTAGCGAGGCCCCACTCCCTTAACCACACCTGTGAACATAGGCGCACGGTGGAGGTTGTTTTGGATAATCTCATGACTGGTACCATTGGTGTAAGTCAACCAACATGGCACTTGGTCTTTGACATAATCTTCATCACGTGAAGTGTAGGAGAAGTGATTTGGTGTTTCATCTCCTGGCTGAATCTCTGTCACATCGTAATTGATAGAAGAAGCCTTGACACGTGGAGGTGTCCCTGTCTTGAAACGACCGATTTCAAGCCCAAGTTCCTTGAGATTGTCAGCGAGGTTAATAGAAGCCAGACTGTGGTTAGGTCCTGATGAGTACTTGAGGTCTCCGATGATGATTTCCCCACGGAGGGCAGTTCCTGTCGTCACGATAACAGCCTTGGCAGCATACTCTTGATGGGTGGCTGTACGAACACCGACAACCTTGCCATCTTCCACCAAAATCTCATCAATCATGGTTTGACGAAGGGTCAGATTCTCTTGATTTTCAACCGTCTTGCGCATTTCCTTAGAGTAAAGCTCCTTGTCAGCCTGCGCACGAAGGGCACGAACAGCAGGTCCTTTCCCAGTGTTGAGCATCTTCATCTGGATGTAAGTCTTATCAATGGTCTTGGCCATTTCACCACCGAGGGCGTCAACTTCACGCACTACAATCCCCTTGGCAGAACCACCAATAGACGGATTACATGGCATGAAGGCCAGCATTTCAATGTTGATAGTCGCAAGCAAAACCTTGCAACCCATACGGCTTGCAGCTAGGGATGCTTCCACCCCTGCATGCCCCGCACCAATTACAATAATATCGTATTCTTCTGTAAAATTATAAGTCATCTTCTCTCCTATTCGTTAAGATGGATGTGTCGTAATTGTCCGTCCCAATTTGGTAAGGTAGTTTTTAAAAATGCTGGCTTCAGATTAACAGTATATAGATCATCTAAAGCAAACCACCGGCAAGGTAAGGGCTTCGCATCTTCTTGCATGGTTAACGGTGCATCTTCCAGCAAGTCCACTAAATAATGGAACTCGATATTATGATAGTGGACTCCAGCTTGTTCAAAGCGATTTTCAACAATGAAAGCTAACTGAACAGCTTTAGATGCGACACCAAGTTCTTCCTTTACTTCTCGAACCACAGCATCTTCAGTAGCTTCATCCACTTGAATGGCACCTCCAATTGTATAAAAACCATCCTCATCTTCTACAACTAACAAGCGATTGTCTTTTACAATCAAAGCGGTCGCTCTTACACCAAAAACTGTTTGGTTTGACTTGGTCCGAAAATCTTGTTCTTGCATGTAACCTCCTTTCTTAACGACACAAAAACAGTCAAAACTCCAAAGAAGTGCAGGACAAAAAGCCTGCAACATCCATGAGCTTTGACCATCATTTCTATTGCTTTTATTATTGTAGCAAATTGAGAAAATTTGTCAATCTATATGTACTGACAAACCTTGCCATCACGGTAGGCATTGTCAATCAAACCACCACCGAGACACTCTTCACCATCGTAAAAGACAACTGCCTGTCCTGGTGTAATGGCGCGTTGCGGCTCCGCAAAGATGACCTCGGCCTTGTCTCCTTTAACATGAACAGTTACCTTAGAGTCAGGCTGACGGTAGCGGAATTTAGCCGTACATTCTAGCGTAAACTCCTCTGGCATGTCACGAGTAAAGTGGACTTGACTGGCTTCTAGGCTTGTTGACATGAGCGCTTCATGATAGAAACCTTGTCCGACATAGAGGATATTTTGGCTCAGGTCTTTGCCAACAACGAACCAAGGGGCATTGTCCCCTCCGTGTTGACCACCGATACCGAGTCCGCCACGCTGACCAATCGTATAGTACATAAGGCCTGCATGCTCGCCCATATCGCGACCATCCACAGTCATCATTCGACCAGGTTGAGCTGGTAGGTAGTTGCTGAGAAATTCTTTAAAGTTCTTTTCTCCGATAAAGCAAATTCCTGTCGAGTCTTTCTTCTTAGCAGTCGCAAGTCCAGCTTCTTCAGCTATTTTACGTACTTCAGGTTTTTCCAAATGTCCTAGTGGGAACATGGTTTTTTGGAGTTGTTCTTGAGAAAGTTGACTGAGGAAATAGGTCTGATCCTTGCCATTATCCACGCCACGAAGCATGTGAACGATGCCATCCTCATCACGCGCCACTCGAGCATAGTGCCCAGTTGCTACATAGTCTGCTCCCAAGGTCATGGCATAGTCCAAAAAGGCCTTAAACTTGATTTCTTTGTTACACATAACGTCTGGATTTGGCGTGCGTCCTGCACGGTATTCCGCTAGGAAATACTCAAAAACGCGGTCCCAGTACTCTTTTTCAAAATTGACAGAGTAGTAAGGAATGCCAATCTGGTCTGCCACCGCAGCCACATCCTTGTAATCTTCGGTCGCTGTACAGACGCCGTTTTCATCTGTGTCATCCCAGTTCTTCATGAAGATACCGATCACATCGTAGCCCTGCTCCTTGAGCAAGAGAGCCGTCACCGACGAATCGACACCACCACTCATCCCCACGACAACACGTGTTTTAGAGTTATCACTCATGGTAAGTCTCCCATCTATTCGTTTATTCACGATTGAAGGTCGTGTGTGCTTCAACGATTGAAGGTCGCTTGAGCAAGATTCATTATAGCATGCTTTAAAAAAGATGACAAGGAAGATGGAGACAAATCTATCAATCTCTTCTGTAAATACATAAAATTAAGAACTCAAAAAAGTAATTCATGCCTAAACCTCTATTCACTTTAAAAATTTATTTTTAAAATCAACTAAAAATGATATACTGTAATGAGGAGGAATGCGCACATGATTCCATACATATACCTTTATCCACGTGCGTAGAACTATTGTGAACAACTACAAAGATATACTAAAATCAAAAAATACCATTTTTGCTATTATAATTATTGCAGGTTTTGGACTTTTAACAGCCTTAGTCATTCATCAAGAACATGTTCAAGCAGAGAGAGGAAACATTGCTCTCATCAAACAACAAAAAAATCAACAAGATGTTGAACAAGTAAAAAATGCTATTAAAGACTTCAACATCGATTCTGAAAGCATAATAGATGATTGGAAAAAGATTCAGGAATTGAAACCAACCACTGATGCGGGTAAAAAGACACTAACAGACTTTCTTACTTCTACTGCCGATAAAGTCACAAAGCATTATACTGAAAAAGCTTTAAAATTAGATATAAAGGACTCTGATAGCCAGTTTCAAGATAAACAAACACTTGAAGCAGGCATCACTTCTTTACAAAAAATACTAGAAATCATTAAAGATATTAACTCTACTAACGAACAAACTTCCATTGAAGAGAAAATAAAACCAATTCAAGAACTGATTTCTAAATTCCAAAAACAAGTTGAATTCTTGACTAAAAAAGAAGAACAAAAATCTAACCAAAACGAAACAGAAACAGCTAGTAAGACTCAGGTAGTAGAATCCTACAATTCAGAAGATAGCAACTACAGTCCAACCTACACTGAATCATATGAAAGCATAAATAATTCTCAAACACCTGCAGCTGAGCAATATTCATCTGATAGTACTGGCAGCGAAGGGAATCATGGCGTTGATACACGAGATCAATCTTCTAATTCTTCCGGTTCTCAGACAGAGGCTAATAGACATAATAATTAAACTAGAATTCGCGATTTAAACAGTTTAACTTACTAATTCGGGTGGAAAAATTCTGTAAAATCATCAACCTGAACAAATCTTCCGTCACTATTACTTAAAAATTGCCTCTCATTAAAAGGTACACAAAAAGAGCCATTCAAGGCTCTTTTTTTATTTTTTTAGTACCAACCGTTATTAAGCCAGAAGTTCTTAGCTTCAGTCCATGAACCATAGCGTCCTGCTACATAAGCGTCAGCTACACGTTCTTGGTTTTCTGCTGAATAGTCACCGTTCAAGTATGAATCTGTCAATTGGTAACGTCCGATGTAACGTCCGTTTGTAGCTGTATAGCTACCGCCTGATTCTTTTTGGGCGATCCATTCTTTAGCTTCTGCTTCTGAACCACTTACAGTTGAAGCTGGAGCTGAATAGCTTTCTTCAACTACAGGCGCTGCAGGTTTGTAAGTAGCCTCATATGTAGTTTCTTCTACAACAGTCTCAGAAACTGCTGGAGTTTCTTTGACTTCTGCTACAGGAGCTTCTGTTGTAGTTGAAGCAGCTGGAGCTTCACCGTCGATAACCAATACTTGGTCAACATAGATGAGGTGAATGTTTTTAATGTTGTTCAATTTAGCCAATTTTTCAACTGTTGTGTTGTGAGTTTCAGCAATTTCTGAGAGAGTATCTCCAGCTTTGACTGTGTAAGTTTTTGATTCTTGTGCAAAAGTTAATGATGGTGCTAGGAAAGCAAGTACTACTGCTAATCCCGCAAATTTAGTTTTAATGTTTGATTTCATTTAAAAAAGTTTCTCCTTCTTTCTTATACTACCATGATACCCTTCTATTATTACTATTTGTTAACGATTTTGTGTAGAAATGTTACAGAACTGTGATTTATTTACCTAGAAATAGCCTTTTTTGTTACAAAAGCCTCGTTATTAAAGGCTTTTTGGCAATTTTTGAGATTTCAGAACGGAATTAAGCACTTAAATCTAATCTTTGATATAATAGGTTAAGAATCTTTTTAAGGGGAAACAGATGCAATCACTTCGTTTTCAATCTGTCTTTGATATCATTGGTCCAGTTATGATTGGTCCATCTAGTAGTCATACAGCAGGAGCTGTTCGTATCGGAAAAATCGTTTCATCAATCTTTGACGACACTCCTACTGAAGTCGAGTTCCAACTTTTCAATTCTTTTGCCAAAACCTATCGCGGACATGGGACCGATCTTGCCCTCGTCGCTGGAATCTTAGGAATGGATACAGATGACCCTGAAATTCCTAACAGTCTGGAAATTGCCCACAAACGTGGTATCAAAATCGTATGGACTATCCAAAAGGATAGTAATGCTCCCCACCCAAACACCACGAAAATCACTGTGAAGAACGATCGTAAGACTATCAGTGTAACAGGAATCTCAATCGGTGGTGGTAACATCCAGGTGACAGAACTAAATGGCTTTGCCGTATCTCTCAACATGAACACCCCTACCATTATCATCGTTCATCAGGATGTCCCTGGTATGATCGCTCATGTGACAGAGGCCTTATCGCGCTTTAATATTAACATCGCTCAAATGAATGTAACTCGAGAAAAAGCTGGTGAGAAAGCCATTATGATTATCGAAGTTGATAGCCGCAACTGTGAAGAATCTATCGAAGAAATTCGTAAAATTCCTCATTTGCATAATGTCAATTTCTTTCAATAGGAGAAAATATGTTTTACTCTATCAAAGAATTAGTCGAACAAGCCGACTTAGACTTTCAAGGAAATGTTGCTGAACTCATGATTACGACCGAGTTTGAGCTAACTGGGCGTAAACGTGAAGAAGTTCTTCTACTCATGGAACGTAATCTTGAAGTCATGAAGGCTTCTGTTGAACTCGGTCTCAGCGAAAAGAAATCTCGTAGCGGTTTGACAGGTGGTGATGCTGCAAAGCTCGACCACTACATCAAAAAAGGAAAGACGCTGTCTGACTTCACTGTCCTATCTGCAGCCCGTAACGCTATCGCCGTTAACGAACACAATGCCAAGATGGGATTGGTCTGTGCAACTCCTACTGCTGGTAGTGCCGGTTGTCTTCCCGCAGTCCTCACAGCTGCTATTCAAAAGTTGGGTCTAACTCATGAACAACAACTAGACTTCTTATTTGCTGCGGGTGCTTTTGGTCTCGTCATTGCGAACAATGCTTCTATCTCAGGTGCCGAAGGTGGTTGTCAAGCCGAAGTTGGTTCAGCTTCAGCCATGAGTGCAGCCGCCCTGACCCTAGCTGCAGGTGGAACTCCTTATCAAGCGAGCCAGGCCATCGCCTTCGTTATCAAAAATATGCTTGGTCTTATCTGCGATCCCGTTGCAGGTTTGGTTGAAGTTCCTTGTGTTAAGCGAAATGCTATGGGAGCCAGCTTTGCCTTCATCGCAGCTGATATGGCTTTAGCTGGTATCGAATCAAAAATCCCAGTTGATGAAGTCATTGATGCCATGTACCAAGTGGGCTCTAGTCTCCCAACTGCCTTTCGTGAAACCGCCGAGGGTGGTCTCGCAGCCACGCCAACAGGCCGTCGCCTTCAAAAAGAAATCTTCGGTGAATAATTTCAAATTACTAGGAGAATCAATGTCATCTCTATCAGCCATCTTTTTTGATTTAGATGGAACCCTTGTAGATAGCTCAATCGGTATTCACAATGGGTTCACCTATACTTTTGACCAACTGGGAGTCCCTAGTCCAGATGCAAAAACCATCCGTGGCTTTATGGGGCCACCATTGGAAACAAGTTTTGCTAGTTGCCTCCCAGTAGATCAAGTTGAAACAGCTATCCAGCTTTATCGTTCCTACTATAAAGAAAAGGGAGTTTACGAAGCTCAGCTCTTTCCACAAATCAAAAACCTGCTAACTGAACTAGCTCAACAATATCCACTCTATATCACTACGACGAAGAATACACCAACTGCAATTGATATGACAAGCAACTTTGAGATCAATCAATTCTTTGATGGAATCTATGGTTCAAGTCCTCAAGCCCTGCACAAGGCAGATGTTATTCGTCAAGCTTTAACAACACATGACTTAGCTCCAGAAAAAGTGGTTATTATCGGAGACACCAAGTTTGATATGATTGGCGCCCAAGAAACTAGCATTCGAAAACTAGCGGTTACTTGGGGGTTTGGCGACGAGGAAGAACTCATGACCTATCAACCTGACTGGGTTGCTCATCAGCCAACTGACATTTTACGTCAACTACAATAGAAGATCTAAACAAAAGCACTCCAATTAAATTGGAGTGCTTTTTAACTTGTTGGTAACAAAATACAAAAAGTTCAAACAAGATTCAGATGGAAAACTAGACTCTCTTAGTTCTTGTCAGAATCTTCAAATGGTGTCACCTCGATGACTTCTTCAACATTAACTGCTTGAGGTTCACTATAGTTGACCACTTTAGTTTCTTTTGTTGGCATAGCGTGCAAGATCAAAAGGGCAATCCCTCCCATTGGGGCGAAGCGAAGGAAGATAAAGGCCCAGTGGAATCCAGCATCACGCAAACGACGAACCGACAAAGCTAGTGTTGGCACTAAGATTGCTAGGTAGAAAACTGCATAAATAATGGCAACTAAACCAAAAAACATGAAAGCAGCTTCGCTGGCTGAATCGCTCACTGAATCCATCGCAGTACTAAGATATAGAACGTAGAAATAGATGATCCAGAAAGGAATAGAAAGGATGAAGTTTCCTAACCAAACCCACCAGAAATCTGGACGCGTCGAACGCCCAGTGAACTCTGCATAATTCTTAAAAAAATTTTTATACGCATTAATCATAGGATACTCCCATTTTTTATTTTACTAGTAGATACTGTACAGTTATAGAACACTCCCAAATCTAGTAAAAGACCTGGGAGTGTTAGCAAATTGTTCAATAATATTCAAGAAGTCCTATGCAAGATTGAAACTTCTTCGTTCCGGTATCTTTCTTCAGACAGTTGAACTTATCGTTAGTCCTTTGATGGCATAGCTAGTAGCACCATAAGGGCGATACCTCCAACAAATGGAATAAAGGCAACGAAAATGAGTGCCCAGTGGAAACCTGCGTCACGTAGACGACGAACTGTCAATGCAAGGCCAGGCAAGAAGAGTGCCAAAGCAAAAATGAGATAAACAAATCCGATTAAGCCCAAAGCCATAATAGCAGCTTCGCTATTTGGATTTGCCATTGCACTAGCGTATACCATGTAGAAAGGGATAGAAAGGATAATGTTTGCCAACCAAATCCACCAGTAATCTGGGCGTGTTGAACGTCCAGAGAAATCTACATAACCTTTAAAGAAATTTTTAATTGCGTCAATCATAAAATACTCCTATTTGCTTTTATAGTTATATTTTACCATAAGTGTAAACACTTGACAAGCAAGCACCTGATTCACAGAAGCTCACTCTAAGTTAAAAAAGATACTATCTGCTCCTTCTCTAAAAGAAGTCGCGGATAATATCTTATCTATTTTAGTCAGCATGAGTTGTTTCGTTTGCAAAGCTGATAATGGCTCTCTTCAATTCAGCACCCTGCATAGTCCGGAATTCTTCAATCTTCTGATCAATCATTTCAAGAGGCATCACATTTACTTTACCAACAAAGATCTTGTCCATTACTTGATTGTCCACTAATTCAGTTGATACAAGCAATTCTTCATATAGTTTTTCACCTGGGCGGATCCCTACTTCTACGATTGGAATTTCATTTTCAGTATGACCACTGAGTAGAACCATTTTCTTAGCCAAGTCGTAAATGCGTACAGGTTTGCCCATATCAAGGATAAAGACTTCCCCATCTTTGGCATAAGCACCCGCATGAATCACCAAACGACTAGCTTCTGGAATGGTCATGAAGTAACGAGTCATGCGGAAGTCTGTCACCGTTACAGGTCCGCCTTCAGCAATCTGACGTTCAAAGACAGGAATCACACTACCACGACTACCAAGTACATTACCGAAACGAACCGCACAGTAGGTTGATTGGCTACGTTGATTAAATCCAGTCACAATCAACTCAGCAACACGTTTAGTTGCTCCCATTACGTTTGGTGGATTAACGGCCTTATCTGTCGAAATCATGACCATTTTTGGAACTCGAGCAGCGTCAACTGCCTTAGCAACATTATAAGTTCCAAGGATGTTATTCTTGAAGGCTTCTTTTGGATTACGCTCCATCATCGGAACATGTTTATGGGCTGCAGCATGGTAAACAATAGCTGGTTCGTACTGCTCAAAAACTTGAAGCAAACGATCGTAATCTTGAATATCAGCAATGACAGGAACAAAATCAATTTCCTGGAACTTGCGAATCAATTCATGGTAAATAAGATAAATAGAGTTTTCTCCATGACCGAGCAGAATGACACGTTCAGGATTGAAACGACTAACCTGACGACAGATTTCTGAACCGATTGATCCTCCAGCACCAGTCACCAGAATCGTTTTACCAGTGATTTCAGATCCTAGACGTGATTCATCAAGTCGAATCTCTTTACGTCCCAAAAGGTCTGTGATATCAATCTTCTGGAAACCACCAATTGGAGGCTGAATACCTTGCACGACTGACTCAATCATAGGCATCTTATAGCATTTCAAGCCGATATGGTTACACATTTGCAGAATGCGTTCATACTCAGATGGATCTAGAGACGGAATCGCAACGATAACTTTTTCAACTCTGTAGCGTTTAGCCAATTCTGGCAGGTCATCATAAGAACCCAAGACTGGGATTTTCCCAAGCTTTTGACCTTTTTTCTTTTCGTCATTATCCAGAATCCCGACCAATTCAAGGTCACTGGTAGGATGCTGGTAACTGTTCATAAAGAGCGCACCACCATCTCCGGCACCAATCAAGAAGGTACGGCGGTGTTCTCCTTCTCCATTACCCTTTTTACGTCTTGAGTAAATCAACTGCCAAGTGATACGAGGAAGTAGAATCAAGAAGGTTGTTAATAGGATAAAGAGTACGATAAAACGGACAGAAAAGAGTGGTAAGAAAGCATAGCAAATAATATAAGATAAAATACTACTGATGGTTACTCCGAAGAAAATCTTCATGAAATCTGTAATCTTGCTGTATCGACTAATACTAGCATTAAGACCCCAGAATCCAATCATCAGTTGGTAGAAAAGGAAGGTTAGACCTGTGTAAATGACATAGTCTACCGGGGCTGGATTGATTAATCCATAAAATAGAATATAGGAAACAATAATTGATAAGACCATACTGGCAATATCAAAAAATCCCCAAAAAATTTGTTTCTGTTGTTTATTTAATACTTCAACCAGATCAATTATATAATCTGTCATTTTTTTATTCATGTGAATGGTATCCTCCTACACAGAGAAATTTTTGGTATGAGAGTATTCTCAACTTAAATATTGAATGTCGTAGCTGTAACTTTTTTTCCATTTGAAACCTTTGATTAACCCAACCAATGTTCCTATCCCATAGGCAAAATGGATTGAAAATAACATAGCAGGCATTAACAATAATACTTCGTTTTTATGTTTCAATAAAGCAAGTATCGTCAAAGATGTTACAAGTAGGCTATATACTGCAAAAAGAAGCACTAAAAACAATGGTGAAAAAGGTAGTAACATAGCACCTACAAAAATGCTTAACACAAAAGCAAAGGGAACATAATGAAAGATTGATAGGCATCTTGGTTTAACATGAGTTGTCAATCCAATCCATAGACCATTTGAATACTTTTGGTGGAGCATCTTTTTAAATGTTGGGCGAATATATTGATAAGATAAAACATTGGGACTAAATCTTATCTTATATCCGTGTTTTCTGATACGATAATGAAGCTCATTATCTTCCGTTCTTCCGAGTTGTTCATCGACTAAACCAGCTTGCTCAAAAACTCCTCGACGGTACATACCATGAAAAATAGAAGAAACATATCTGTCTTGAGAGCTGTTTCGATAATCTGCGATGCTGCTTCCAAACATATTTTCTTCAACAATATGTAAAGCTTCTGACCATTTACCCTCATCTTCAACAAGCGTTGGTCTAGGCCCCCCACAGACATATTCCCCTTGATTGATGAGTTCAACATTATTCTTCACAAAATCCTCTGTGACTTTGGAATGCGCATCAATCTTCAAAACAACGTCTCCATTAGAGTTCTTAATCCCTAAATTAAAACCACTTGCTTGATTCTTTTTAGGGTTATCATACAATCTAATTGACCTAAATTCAGTATCCTCAGAGATGAATCTCTGAATAATATCGGTTGTCTTATCAGTAGACATTGCATTAATAAATAGAATTTCAATATTTTCTTTACTGTATGTCTGTCTTTTTAAATCTTCAATTAAGCCTGGTAAGTACTTCTCTTCATTATAAGCACTAATCACAATAGAGACGATTAAATTATCGATTTGTTGAATCACTTATAGTCTCCTAAATATTTTCTTTCACTATTTTATCACAAATTCCCAGACTTTCCTATTTTTATTTGAATTGCAGAAAAAAACTAGTAAATCTATCTATCTTTCTTTTTTCAATGATTTCAATTCTCTAAGTAGTGGATTTCCTCACTCTATCTTGACATCTATAAGAAAAAGCCTTAAAATAAGCTGTTATCAAAATCAGTTTGTTGAGGTTCACATGAAAAAACGATCACTCTTTTTTATTCTAGGAATCATCTTAATTGGGGCAGTCTTAAGATCTCCTTTTACTGCCTTACCAACTATTTTAGGAGATATCGCCCAAGGTTTAGGAGTTGAGGTCAGCTCGCTTGGTATTTTGACGAGTCTTCCTCTCTTGATGTTCGCCCTCTTCTCCTCTTTTGCTAGCCGCTTGGCTCAAAAGATTGAACTCGAGCATCTTTTCACCTATAGTCTTATCGTCTTGACCGTCGGTTCAGTGATTCGTATCTTCAATCTCCCTCTGCTTTATCTGGGAACCTTACTTATCGGAGCAAGTATCGCTATTTTCAACGTACTTCTTCCTAGTGTCATTCAGGCAAACTACCCACAAAAGATTAGCTTCCTGACAACGATTTATGTGACGACTATGGGAATTGCCACTGCTCTTGCTTCCTATCTCTCAGTCCCCATTACTCAGGCAACATCCTGGAAAGGCTTGATTCTCTGCTTATCCTTGGTCTGTCTACTAACCTTATTGGTCTGGTTCCCCAACCATGGTCACAATCATTTCTTAGAAGGACATGAGAAAAAACAAGCGAAAGAAAATATCTTAAAAAACAAGCAAGTTTGGGCTATTATTGTATTTGGGGGGCTTCAGTCCTTACTCTTCTATACCTGCATGACCTGGTTACCAACCATGACAATCAGTGCCGGACTGTCTCATACAGATGCTGGTCTACTGGCTTCAATCTTCTCACTAATTAGCATTCCCTTCTCGATGACCATTCCAAGTTTAACGACGCGTCTGTCTAATCGTCACCGTCAAATCATGTTAACAGTCATCTCTCTGGCTGGTATGTTAGGAATCGCCATGCTTTTATACCCAAGCAACAGTTTCTTATACTGGCTGGTGGCGCAACTCTTGATTGGTACAGCCTGCAGTGCTCTTTTTCCTTATCTCATGGTCTGTTTCTCCATCAAAACCAGTTCTCCTGAAAAGACAGCTCAATTATCTGGACTTGCCCAGACCGGTGGTTACATTCTAGCCGCCTTTGGGCCAACTCTATTTGGCTACAGCTTTGATATGTTCCATTCTTGGGTTCCAGCGGTATTGGCTCTTCTAGTTATTGATATCATCATGACAACTGCCCTCTTTATGGTGGATCGAGCGGATAAAATCCTCTAGAAAGTTTTTAGAAGTTACCACAAATAAACACACTTTGAAAGCCAGACTGAGTCTGGTTTTTTTGATGATTAGTGATATAGAATCGTCATAGATATGCTAGTAGAATAACCTCGTTTTTGATATAATAAAATATATAGAAACTAATTGTAAAAATATATATTAGTTTAACTACCAATATTTACTGTTAAAAGCGAGGGGTATAGTATGGATGATCAGAAAAACTATTTTGAACGGGCTATAGAAACGTTAGACAAATTCGTTGATTTATCAGCTAAGGAAAAAGATAAAGATACTTGTGAAGCTCTAGCTGAAAAGGCAAGAATTATTTATGAGCAATACCCTAAATCAGAAGACATTGGGGGTTTTTATGCTAAGATCTTATCCAATGTATCACTCAAACAGACTAAAGTCGATGAACTTAAGAAGACTGCTGAAAAATTAGAAAGACTTCATGAAAATTTCTCTGAATCTCAACTTATTGCTGAAGCATTTGCTAAGATCTTATTCAATGTATCACTCAAACAGACTGAGTTAAAAGAATTGGAGAGAACTGCCGAGAAATTAGAAAAACTTCATGAAAATTTCTCTGACTCTCAACTTATTGCTAAAGCATTTGCTATGTTCCTATTCAATCTATCACTAAAACAAACTAAATTAAAAGAGCTGGAGAGGACTGTCGAGAAATTACAAATCTTGCAACAACATTTCCATGATTCCTCGGATATAGCTTTGCTATATGCTAAGATCTTATCCAATGTATCACTCAAACAAACTAAAGCCGATGAACTTAAGAAGACTGCTGAAAAATTAGAAAGACTTCATGAAAATTTCTCCGATTCTCAACTTATTGCTGAAGCATTTGCTAATATATTATTTAATTTATCAATCGAGCAAACTGAAGCTAATCAACTGGAGAGGATTTCTGAGAGGTTACAAAAACTTCTTGAAAAATTCTCTGACTCTCAACTTATTGCTGAAACATTTGCTATGTTCCTATTCAATGTATCAACCAAGCAGACTGAGTTAAAAGAATTGGAGAGAACTGCCGAGAAATTAGAAAAACTTCATGAAAATTTCTCCGAATCTCAACTTATTGCTGAAGCATTTGCTATGCTCCTATTCAATGTATCACTCAAACAGACTGAGTTAAAAGAACTAGAAACTACTGTTGAGAAGTTACAAATCTTGCAACAACAATTCCATGATTCCCCTGATATGGCTTTGGCATATGCCAAGATTTTAGTTAATTTATCAACCGAACAGACTGAGTTAAAAGAACTAGAAACTACTGTTGAGAAGTTACAAAAGCTTCTTGAAAAATTCTCTAACTCTCTGCCTATTGCTGAAGCATTTGCTAATATATTATTTAATTTATCAATCGAGCAAACTGAAGCTAATCAACTGGAGAGGATTTCTGAGAGGTTACAAAAGCTTCTTGAAAAATTCTCTGACTCTCAACTTATTGCTGAAACATTTGCTATGTTCCTATTCAATGTATCAACCAAGCAGACTGAGTTAAAAGAATTGGAGAGAACTGCCGAGAAATTAGAAAAACTTCATGAAAATTTCTCCGATTCTCAACTTATTGCTGAAGCATTTGCTAAGATCTTATTCAATGTATCACTCAAACAGACTGAGTTAAAAGAATTGGAGAGAACTGCCGAGAAATTAGAAAAACTTCATGAAAAATTCTCTGACTCTCTGCCTATTGCTGAAGCATTTGCTATGTTCCTATTCAATGTATCACTCAAACAGACTGAGTTAAAAGAACTAGAAACTACTGTTGAGAAGTTACAAATCTTGCAACAACAATTCCAAAAATCTGAAATAATTGCTTTTATATATTCTATGTCCTTAGCAGGTTTACCAGTTCATCAAGCAGAGTTAGGTGAACGTCTTCAAACCACAGAAATAATTAAAAATCTCTATGAACAATTTTCCAAATTTATGTTACAACATTTTGATGATCTTTTTTTCCATAATGATAATGTTTGTGACAGTGAGGAATTCAAACTATTCAATTTCATCTTAAAAGAGGGACTTTTAAAGAACACTAAATATGCAATCTTAGAAAATTGGGTAAAGTCTTATGATGAAAATTCTGATGAACTCAAAACTTTGCTATCAATTTATCAACTTGTTCAAAAAATTAAGTATCAACTGGGACTAAAAGACGAAGATAAAAATCAGATGCTTAAATTTGGCCACTACACCAAGGGAAGTACTTTCCAAATTATGTTAGATCAAGGGGAGGATGATAAGAAGGATTTTTCAGTATCTGGGAAAACTCGCTTGTATAATGCTAATTATATGAATGATCCTGAAGAAGGAATCGTGATAGAACAGATATTGGGCTTAGATAGACGAGAGGTTTTGGAACCAAGCTCATGGTTTTTAATGAGTTTTACAAACAAAACAGATGATCTAGCCATGTGGTCACAATATGGTGATGATGCTAAAGGCGTTTGTCTGATACTTCGTGAAAATGATTTTTCTAGATTTACTTCCTTCAATGATGTTTCTTGGCGTAAAGAGGGGATCCCCTTAGTAGAGCCAATGAATGAATTAAATAATATTAAACCAACTGTAGCTACTAAAGAGGAAGAAAAAAGATCGAAATCTGAAAAAAACGAGAATGCACCAAAAGGGAATCGTGATTATCTCTACCGAATTGCCTATGTTAAGAATATAGATAAAGATATAGAACTTGAACAAACCGAACTATTTGATAAGTCCGAAATAGAAGATTTAGCAAAAATGTTGAAGAATTTAAAGGGACAACTAGGTAGTGGTTCAAAAATCACAAGCAATAATTTTCAAGATGCTATCTCTGAATGTATCGAAGAAATTCGTTACTTATTTAAATCTGTAGATTACAAATATGAAAACGAACTTCGTATCTTACGCTATGCTAATCTAGACCCAAGTAACGATAAAATAAAAATTGATAAAGAATCTGGAATCGGTAAACTTTATGTAGAACGGGATAATCCAATTCAAATTGAGGAGGTAATTTTTGGTCCTAAGTTTCCAAATCCAGAATATATAACACCTTTACTGAAGCTATTGGATAATGATATCAAATATAAAAAATCTACGATAAAATTCAGATAAATTTCTCAGAAAATCCTCTAATCTTCTAATTTTTGCTGGAAGATTTTTTATATGTAAAATTTTTATACATATTACTTGACAGCGTTTCCATTTAGATGTATGATGTATGTGTAGAATAATTATATATAAAATTTTTACATACTAAAAAAGGAGGTGCCCCATGTATTTTCCAACATCATCGGCCTTGATTGAATTTCTCATCTTGGCCATTCTAGAACAAGGGGATTCCTATGGTTATGAAATTAGCCAAACCATTAAACTCATTGCCAAAATTAAGGAATCTACTCTCTACCCCATCCTGAAAAAACTGGATACTAATCGCTATCTGACTACATACTCTCGCGAATACCAAGGTCGGATGCGCAAGTACTACTCCTTGACAAAAATTGGCGAGGAGCAACTGTTTGTCATTCGAGAAGAATGGACACTCTACACTGACACTATCAACGGCATTATAGAAGGGAGCATTCGCCATGACAAGAACTGAATATTTGAATCAGCTTGAAGCCTATCTGATGAAGCTTCCTCAAGCTGATCGTACCGAAGCCATGGACTACTTCAAAGAACTCTTTGATGATGCTGGTCCAGAAGGTGAGGAAGACCTCATAGCTAGCCTGGGTAGTCCTAAAGAAGCTGCCCATGATATTTTGACAACACTTCTCGATAAAAAAATCAACGAAGAAAATTCAAGTAAGAATAACCGTCAAGTGATACAAATCGCTATCCTAGCACTTCTTGCGGCTCCTATCGGTATCCCTGTAGCAATTGGTTTCCTCATGGTTATCATCGGGATTTTTATCGCTGCGATTAGTATACTTTTAACCTTCTTTGCTGTATCGGCAGCTGGAATGGTGCTCGGAGCTGTCCTCCTATTTGAAAGCTTCTACGTTCTGGCTGAATCTACATCTGCCTTTATGCTGATTTTTGGTGGAGGTTTACTGGCAATCGGAGCTTCGTCCCTAGTTTTGCTAGCAACTTCCTATGTGACCCGTTTCTTTGGAATACTAATCCTTCGACTCATTCAGTGGATTCTTAATAGAGGAAAGAGAGGTGAAAGTCATGCGTAAATTAACAAAAGGATTTCTTATCTTTGGTGTTGTTACTAGTATCATCGGTTTTACCATGATGATCATCGGCATCCAAACCGATGGTGTCAGAAGCCTCCTTGCAATGTCTCAAAATCCAGTCTTTGAGAGTCGAATGGAAGAGCTCACATTTGATCAAGATATCGAAAATCTTAACATCTCACTAACACAACATTCTCTAGTTATTACGGAGTCAAACGATGATAAGATTCACATCCAGTATCATCCAACCATCTCTGAAAAAGAGAATCTTCAACATTCTAGCAAAGAAAAAACTCTTGAGATTTCCGACACCAAGTCAACTACACATCCTTCTGTTGGTTCTAGTATCCAGGGTATCCTCTTTATCGTAAGCGGAGTTTCTAGTCGCAATGATGAAGTTGTTCTCTCATTACCAAGAGGAAAGGACTTAAAAAATCTTACAGCTCAGGTTGACCATCGTATCCTTTCGATTGCCGATGCAAAAATCAGTAATGCTAAGATTCAGTCAAATGGCTATCTTCTTCGGATCACTGATAGCGAGATTAAAAATAGCCAACTAACCACAGCTGGAATTGTCAATGTATTTGAAACCAGTCTGACTGACAGCCACATCCAAGCAGAACATGAACATATCTCTGCTGACGACATCCAAATCCATGGCAGAGTGGAATTAGAGACAGAAAAAGATATGACCCTAAAGCTAACCCAAAAAGAATTTGACAGAATCAATCTAGATCTTTCTTCTGACCATGGTTCCATCTATCATCGTAGTCGGGAAGGATATAATCCAAACGAGGAAAATAAGGAAGATGAAGAGTTCTCTAATCCTTACAAATCAGAGAAAAAAGATACACAAGATTTACTTGTCGCAAAAGCTGGTCGAGACATCAATCTACCAAAAGAGGATGTTCGCTCGCCTTCTTATAGAAATCATGAATAAAAAGTTACTAATCAAAAGGGAGGTCTCATCATGACTCAAGAATGGTTTGAAAGTGCTGATTTCGAGAAAACAGCCAACAATGATAAAAAAGAAAGTCCATCTGACCCAGTCATTCCCGTGGAAGAACTAAAAGAAAAAGAAGAGTTGGCAGTAGTTGAAGAAAATCCTCAAGACAAGCCCGAAGAACAGGATGCTGATTTAGAAAAAGTAGAGACTGAAGAACAAGAAGAAGCTGAAGATAAACTGGCAACAAAGACAGACCAGTCAGAAGAGCCTGTCAAAGAAGCACCTCAGCCTAGCAAATCTTTGGAAAGTCCATTTGTCCCAGATCCTGTACCTACAAAAACGGTAATCTTCAAAGAAGAACTAGCTGACTTTTGGATTTGGTTACAAGGTGCCCTTAAAGAACCGACAGCAAGGTTTGATACAGATAAAAAACACAGTTACACTGCTTTTGCGCTCCTAACCATCTTTTCTGCCACGAGTTTCCTCTTTACAGTTTATCACGCCAAGCAAGGATACTACGGCCGCATGGCAGCCATCGACTCTAAAGCTCTCCAGCATCTCCCTTCACTAAATCTCTTTTCTATCTTCTCCATCCTGGTAGCGACAAGTTTGTTCTTCTTCTCTATCCTCATGGGTGGATTTGTAGTCAAACGTTTTGTCGATCAGGACAGTGATTGGACATTGGAAAGAGCCTTTCAAGTACATAGCAAACTCTTGGCTATCCCAATTCTCTTGACAGGTATTGCTAGCTTCTTTGCCTTCTTTAACGGTCTACGCTTTGCGGCTCTTCTCTGCCTCATTAGTATGGGCATGGTTCTACTTGGTAACCTCTATATCATTTCAAGACCTAGCAAGGACAGTCAAACTGATTCCTTCTATCGCCTTCTCTTGGCTTTCTTGGTCAACGGAGGTGTCCTATTTATCTTTTTCCTAGCAGAAATGACACTTGTTTTCGACTATCTTCGAATCCTTGCTTTCCTATAAATAAAATCCCAGCTACCTAAAAATAGCTGGGATTTTTTTCTTGTTTGGACCATACCTTATGATCTGTCTTGAAGTTTCACAAAAGAGCTATTTGCCTTTTCGTTTAGACTTGTTGAAAACTCCTGTAATATTCGAAAATGCACTTTTGGCAAAATGTTCCACTTTGCCTTCGACCTTCTGAATGGGCTTTGGAAGATAACTCTTAAAAACATCAAATTGAGCATTGAATAGTTTGAAGAAAACTTGTATCGTCATCTTCTTTTGTTCAGATGTTAGACGAGTCATATTATTAACAATGTTGATAATCTTCTTCGGAGTATCAACAGTTATGTCTGCAAATTTGTTGATGCCTGATTCCAAAAAGACATCAAAGATAACATCTGAAAACTCTTGCTTTTCATCATTAGTCATGTTTTCTAACCAACTCGAAATGACCTTGTCGGCATGGATACTAAGCTGAGATTGATTTTCAACTTGGACAAAGTCTAATTGTCCCACCTCCCAAGAGAAAGTATCGTGTTGAAGAAGCAAAATGGCGTTACTCTTGACAACTTGTGAATTCACCGGTGGCTCCAATAAGACGCTCACCATTGAGTCTTGAGGAATGTAGGAGGCGATTCTATCTTTTATTCGGAGAAATCCTTCTGATTCCAAAAGGGACTCATGAAGGCCCGGAGCATCAAATGCATAAATCCCTGTAACAGCCTTTTGTTTTTCTTCGTCAAGTTTTGAGCAGGCATAAATCGCAAGATTACCACCCTTAGAATGACCAGACACAATATACTCTCCAGGAAACTCCGTCATCCGCTTCTCTAAATATTGATGGGCAGACTGTTGGGCTGGAACCTCATGCATAAAGGTCATATGGAAATCTTCTTTCCAACCAACTAGATTCTCATCTGTCCCTCGAAAAACAACCAAATATTTTTCATCTTCGAGACGATAAGTTATAGCTGAAAATTGACGATCAATCTTCGAATCAATTTTATTAATAAAATCGAAAGCTTCGATAGCCCCGTATCGCTCACTGCTTCCAAGAATTCCTAGGAGTTCGATCCTTGGAGTTGTGATAACCGATAAAATTTCTCCCTTGTCGCCATTGATTGCAGTGTAATGCTGCGATATTTTCTCTAATGATATCTCGTCGTCCGTAACAATTTGCTCAAAAGGTAAATAGGCTACTTCTGTCAATGCAAGGACATCTAAATCTTTAAAAAAGACTTTGTCAAATGAGTATGTTTTCAACCCCTGAGCATAATCAATGATGTTCCTCATTCTACTCTCCCTATTCTTTTATTACTGTTCTCTTCCTTATTCGAAATGGATTCAAAAATAATACTTAACGCAAGTAACAATACCCAAAATGGAGCAAACCATAACATTGCCAAATTCAACAGAAACATCAGATACTTCCAGTTGGTTTTTACTAATAAAGTTGGAATTAAAAAAAAGAAAAACAAGAGTCCACTAACAAGTGAAAAGAATATTCCAAAGGATGCTTCTAGAGTATATATTGGAGAAAGGACTTCGTAAGTATTCAAAATTGGGACAACAAGGGCTAGTACAAGCGCTAATAAGACACTCATCACTAAAACTGCAATGTTCACTAATTTTGAATAACTTGCTTTGCTGTTTAACCAGTTATTCCATTTCTGTATTTTTGAACGATCTTCTTTCTGCCTTACTTTTCCTGTATCTGTGTAGGTATAATAATTGGGGATATGTGCCCAGTACATTCTTTCAATCACGGTTGCAAAAAAGTTTGAGCGAGATTGGAAAGGTTGTAAAAGCACATTCTTTTGTTGACCCAGGTGTCTTTTAAACAAAGGTAAAAAACGGAATGGGTCATGATTGGAATAGAAGTTTATGAGACTATCATCATTCTTTAAAAAATGAGACTCTTTCAAAATCTCTTGGCTACGTCGATTAAAGGTCCACCAAGGGGAAGTCGCAGAAAATGTTAGACATCTCTCTATCCCATCCTCAAAGATATATAAGCGTTGGGCAAGCAAACCTCCCAAAGATACACCTGAAACTACAAAGCGTTTGTGGGGATACTTCTTTCTCAAGGAATGATAAAACCCTTGAAGACTATCATACTGATACAGGTGGACCAAGCCCATACTACCTAGAGTCGAGCTATAAATCCAGTCTTGAAAAATCGTTTTGAAACTATCTTCGTCATTTACCTTGGGGATGAAACGAGCATCAGCTCCCGTCTTGCGAAAGAGTTTTTTCCCAATCCCTACATCAGCCCCTCTGACAACGATATAGATAGTATCCTCACCTTCCGTTTCATAAGCTACGGCTTGTAAGCCATTTACCCACGAAGCATTCTCATCAATCGAGGCAAGTTTTTTTACAACTTTATCTTCAAAAACTACACTTCCGTATCGCATTATTTCTGCATTAAATACAATACTTGTCAAGTATACTAATAATCTAGTTTCTTTAATCATTTGCTTTATTTACTGTCAAAAAAAGATAAGTAGTGAGCGGGATGCTTTCCCGTGTTTTATAACACTACTTATCTTTAAACGTTAATCTACTTATCCTTCGTCTGCTTGTTAATTCGATGAAGGTACTGTCATTGTAGCAAGGGCATTATTAATAGCTGCCAAGTTTGCTTTCTTAGTAGCATTGATGATTAGGAACCAATCGATGATTGTCCAGATACCAAAAGTCAACCAAGCCAAAAGAAGTTTTGCAACTCCTAATCCAATCTGACCAATGTAGAAACGGTCAACTCCAAGAGTACCAAGGAAGATTGAAAGGATCAAAGCTGTTGTAGGATTTTTGATGTTTGCAGCAGCAATCACTTGGTTGGCTTGTGAGTCATCTAATTGGCTCAAACGCTGACGAAGTGATGGAAGTTGCTCCGATGGGAAGCTCCCAGTGTTTGCTGACAAGAATGAATCTGTAAAGTTTGACATAATAATCTCCTCTTTATGTTTTCTTCTATTCTAGAGATTTTTTCCCCTTTTGTCAAATTTTCTCTTGGTTTACCGCCTGTTTAGGCCGGTTTTTACTGTCTCTATCATACTTCCTTTCACTCGTGTCACATTTATTCTTTGGCTTCTGTAAACAAAAAATCCTGTCAATCTTTGACAGGATTCTTATATGCAAAAGATATATTTACTTATTCTTCAGTAGCTTCTACTTGTTCTTCAACAACTTCCGCTGGTTCTGCAACGACTTCTACTTTTTCTTCAATGACTTCTACAGTTTCTGGAGTAGCTGTCATTGTAGCAAGAGCTGTATTGATAGCTTCAAAGTTTGCTGCTTTTGTAGCGTTCATGATAAGGAACCAGTCAACAACAACCCAAATCCATGTAAAGAAAAGTGAGAATCCGAGTGTAATGATAGGCAATAGCAATGTAGCCAAGAGCTTACCAATTCCTAGACCAGTATGACCAATGTAGAAACGGTCAACCCCTAATGCACCTAAGAAGATTGAAAGAATCAAAGCTGTTGTAGGGTTTTTAACGTCTGTAGCAGCAATCACTTGGTTTGCTTGTGAATCGTCTAGTTGGCTCAAGCGTTCACGAAGTGATGGAAGTTGCTCTGACGGAAAGTTAGCAGTATTTGCTGACAAGAATGAATCTGTAAAGTTTGACATAATAATCTCCTCTTTATGTTTTCCTATATTTTAGACATTTTTTCCTTCTTTGTCAAATTTCCTCTGTGTTTTCTATGTTTTTCAAAGTCCCAGTTCAATTTAACCAAAAGAAAAACATTCAATACATCTTCCCTTAGAATTCCTTTATTCTACATTTGCCAGTGTTTCAAAATCCTCGCCTGAAACTGGTCCTACTTCTACTTGGTTAGCATCTAAGTTCTGATAGAGTTCTTCTGGCAAAGCCCCCAAGAAGGTTTGATAATCCAGTCTAGCTACCGCTTCATAGTCTTCTGGTTTTGAGCCATCTCCAGAAATTTTTACTAGATCAATTTCCCAGACAAGCTCTTTTCCTACCAACTGTTCAACATAAGGCGCTGGAATCACTGGTTCTTTCGGCAAGATTGTTTTCACTCCCTGAGCCAGGTGGTAGATACCATGAACCTTACCCTCGCTATCTGGATAGAATTTGGCGCTGGCAGGATATGCATCCGACCCTTGAACCTTTTTGACTAATGCTTCAAAACGTGCCAAACCATCTTCTTTTAAGAAGCTTTCTAAATCCTTCTTGTCAAAGTAAACAGGTGATAGAATTCCTTGGCAGAAGCCCAAACGAGCACCCTTATCCGCCAAATAGTTTTTGACAGTATCGTGGAAATAATTTTCCAAATCAAAGTCTGCCAATCCTTCAACTACTTCACCGACCTTACTTGATAAGGCTTGCAAGAGAGCTTCTACAATCTCCCAATCAGCTCTTGTAATCAAGTCAGGGATGATTACTTGATAGCCTTTTTGAGAGTCTAGGTAGCGAACTTTAAAGAGGAACTGAGATCTACCCACGATTCCACACTCGATATACTCGAGGCGATTAAGAGGTTGACGGAGATAGACAGCATCATAACTATGAGATTCCAAGCCATCTACAAGGGCTAAGATTGATTTTGCTGTTAAAATCTCCTGTTGTCCTAGGACACTTTGTTTATTTGGAATAAAAAATGCTTTCACCATACATGGGCTCCTTTGAAATCGTTTACATATAGTATACACTATTTTCCTGAAAGATGCAGAAACAAATTTTAGATTTTTGGGTAAAAAGCATAGAAAAACAGCCCTTTTCCAAGGACTGTTGATACTTTTATATAACTTCAGAATGATCTAGGTTCTCACCAATCACTGCTAAACGCTCAATGACTTGGTCTTGCGTCAATTCATGCTCTAAAACATAGCGATTGCGTGGATGAACACGACACTCGTGTGAGCACCCGCGGAGGTACTTGTCTTCATTCTCTTCAGATGTCAAGATACGACGGTTACAGAATGGATTTCCACAGTTGACATAGCGTTCGCACGGTGTGCCATCAAACCAATCTTTTCCGACGATGGTTGGATTGACATGATTGACATCGACTGCAATACGCTCATCAAAGACATACATTTTACCATCCCAAAGCTCACCTTGAACTTCTGGGTCTTTACCGTATGTTGCAATACCTCCGTGCAATTGACCAACATCTTTATAACCCTCACGAACCATCCAACCAGAGAATTTTTCACAACGTACTCCACCTGTACAGTAAACCACGACACGTTTATCCATGAATTTTTCCTTGTTATCACGAACCCACTGTGGTAACTCGCGGAAGTTACGGATTTCTGGACGAATTGCTCCTCGGAAATGACCTAAATCATATTCATAGTCATTACGTGTATCTAAGACAACGGTATCTTCATCAAGTAAAGCTTCCTTGAACTCTTTTGGAGATAGGTAAGCACCAGTTGTTTCTAATGGATTAATGTCATTGTCAAAGTCATTGTCTTCAAGACCAAGGTGAACAATTTCTTTTTTGTAGCGAACAAACATCTTCTTGAAGGCTTGCTCGTTTTCTTCATCAATCTTGAACCATAAATTCTCCATTCCTGGGAGACTGTGAACATAGTCCATATATTTTTGTGTTGTTTCGTAGTCACCTGAAACTGTTCCGTTAATACCCTCATCAGCCACAAGGATACGACCTTTTAGACCGATAGATTTACAGAAGGCCAAATGATCTGCAGCGAATTGTTTCGCATTCTCAATTGGAGTATAGAGGTAGTAAAGTAAGACACGAATATCTTTTGCCATAAGATTTGTTCTCTTTTCTATTCTTAAATTTTCAGAATTTTTCATCTAACTATACTAGTATACCGATAAAGAAAAGCGATTGCAATTTATTTGACTGAAAATTAACCTCCTATAACTAGGACTCGTTCTGATTTCCAATCCCACATATGATTTAAAACAATAAAAAATCCTTGGATTTTTCCAAGGATTTATGATTTTAAGCTTTTTTCATTTTAGCCATGTAGAAAAGCTGTAGAAGAATACCAACAAATGCCATACCGATTACGATGAAGAAGGCCATTGTATAGTCTCCTTGGTTGGCTTGGGCAATTCGTGCACCTAGCTGAGGGCCTGCAATCGCAGCAACACCGTATGCAGTAAACATCCAACCGTAGTTTGTTCCTACATAAGTTACTCCCCAGTTTTCAGCAGTAATACCTGGGAAAGAACCTAGGAAACCACCGAATGACAAGGCAACCATCATTACACCAAGGATAGCCAAGATGCTTCCTGGGCCTTTGAATAAGGCTGTGAGCAACAATCCAGCAGCAACTGCTCCAAACATAGCAATAACTGTAGGGTAACGACCAATCTTATCAGAAACTGTACCCCAGAAGATACGTCCAAATGTGTTAGCGATAGATACTAACATAACGAAGAGAGTAGCTTCTCCAACAAGTTGATATTGGTCAGAAATTGCTGCAGCAGAACCGATGATCATCATTCCACCAGTAGCACCAAGAACATAAATCAACCATAGAAGCCAGTAATTTCCGTCACGGAGCATTTCTTTGTAAGTTTTACCTTCTGGTTGAGCAGCTCCAGCTACTGGCGCAGCCGTAGGAGCTTTTTCCATTACCAATGAAGACGTACAAATAACAATTAGAAGAATGATACCTAATACTTTGAATGTTGAGTAAACACCCATAGAAGCAATCAAAGCTTTGGCAACTGGACCGATAATAAGGGGACCCAACCCAAAACCTGCTGCTGTCAAACCACCAGCTAGACCTTTTTTATCTGGGAACCACTTAGTGGCAACTGAAGTAGATGCTCCATAAGCAGCACCGATACCAAGTCCTAGGACAACCCCGTAAGTGAGGTAAAGGATTGGAAGAGAGGTAGCAAATCCTGTAGCAAACATACCAGCACCAAAGAGAATACCACCTAAAAATACAAATTTCTTAGGTCCTACTGAATCGACTTTAGGACCAAAAATAATCATACCAACAGGTACCATTGCAAAAGAAATACTAAAGGCCAAAGAAGTCTGGGCTTGAACCCATCCTTGACTAGCATTGGTTTCTAGCAGTGCCTTTTGAAAGACTGACCAGGCGTAACCAGCGCCTAGAGAGAGATTCGTTAAAATGGCTGCTGCCAAAATTAACCAACGATTGGGTGTTTTTTTCATATGAATAACCTCATGTAAAATTCTTATTCCCAAAGGGAATTGTTGACAAATATTGTCGGTTTTTCACCTACTTATCCTAGATGACTAGTCTAGAAATCAATAAATAGATAAAGTAATTTTCACAATGTTAAGCGCTTTCATTGTCTTGTATATTTATTATAAGCTAGATTCATTTGAAAATCTACTTAATTAAACTAATAGGGGTATTAGCTCAATTAAGCTCTATTCATATATTATTATGAATATTTTTAAAAGGCTATTATAGCCATCTCTTTAGCCTTTTCGCAACAACTATAAAAAAGAATCACTACCCCATCTGGAAATACCCAGACAAGATAGTGATTGCTCTTTTTAGGAATGAATACACGAAATCAATCTATCTTAAGATTTTTTGCTTTTCAAGAATTCATCGTATTGTTTTTGCATTTCATCCAATACTTTTTGGTAAGCACCTTCAGATTTAAGTTTTTCCATCAATTCTGGAATAGCTTTTTCTGGGTCTACAGTACCAGTGTTGATAGCTGTATCGAATTGTTGCATAGTATTAGTGATAGCTGAGATTTCAGATTTCACGTTGTCAGTGTTGAAGATGAATCCAAGCGCTGGAGATTCTTTTGCAGTTTCCAAATCTTTCTTAGATTGTGCAATTTGTTCATCTGTAACGTTTTCGTTGATGTAAAGGATCCAGTTGTTACCAGTGTTCCATCCTGACATGTGAGTGTTTCCTTTGTATCCATCAAGGACACGAACACGGTTTTCTTTACCTTCAACTTTTTCCCAGTTCTTGCCTTCTGGTCCATAAACAAGTCCGTTCAAGAGTTCTGGGTTAGTGTTCAAGAGGTTCAACACTTCCATTGCTTTTTCTTTGTTCTTAGAGTTGTTTGAGATTACAAAGTTTGCAACTTGAGTTGTTTGGTTTTTCTTGATGAAGTTAGTAAATGGTTTGATTTTGATATCTCTGTTAGCAACACGAGAAAGCAAGCTGCTACCGTAGTCAGCTGGTCCTACTGTTTCTTCGCGAACAAGCCAAGTATCTTGAGTAAGGTCATATGAAGTATCGCTTGTTGCTACGTCTTTTGGAATGTATCCTGCTTCATAGTATTTGTGCATAGTCTTCAAGTGTTCTACGAAACGAGGAACTTCGTAACGGTTTACGATCTTAGTAGTGTCGCCTTCAAGGTCGATGACGAATGGAAGACCATTTGCAACTGGGTAGTCAAAGTTTTCTGATGGGATAAAGTTTTTACCAACAGCGAATGGCATTACATCTGGAGCTTTTTCTTTGATTTGTTTCAATACTGGTTCAAGTGTTTCGTATGAAGTTACACCTGAGATATCGATTCCATATTTTTCAAGAAGTGGGCCGTTGAAAGCAAAGTTTTGTGAAGATGCAACGTTGGCTGCAACTGGAACTGCATAGATTTTACCGTTTACAGTGTTACCTTTGATGTAAGCTGGGTCAAGTGCTTTGTAAAGGTCAGCTCCTTCTTTCTTGTACAATTCTGTCAAGTCAGCATAAGCACCTTTTTGAGCGTTTACAACGTAGTTATCTGCAAATGCGATATCATAGTTTTCACCTGATGAAGTGATAACTGACATTTTCTTGCTGTAGTCACCCCAACCAAGGTATTGGATATCTAATTTAGCACCAACTTTTTCTCCGATGATTTTGTTTGCATTTTCTAGCAACTCATCCAAGTTATCTGGTTTGTCACCGATTTGGTACATCTTGATAACAGTTTTGTCACCTGATGACGATGATGATGATTCAGCAGCTTTTTGGTTGTTTCCTTTAAGGTTACCACAAGCTGCAAGTCCAGCAGCCAAAGCTAGAAGGCTAGCTGAAGTAAAAGCATATTTTTTCCAGTTTTTCATGATAAAAACTCCTTTTTTTATTTTTAAATTTAAAACAATTTTAGTGATCTACTTTTCAACAAAGAAAAGTTAGATAGGGTAGAGAAAACTTGTTTCTCAGCGTCTCTTATTCTTTAACACCACCGATAGTTAAACCTTTTACAAAATAGCGTTGGAAGAATGGATAGAGAATCGCAATTGGAACAGTCGCAACTACGACCATGGCCATACGACCTGTTTCTTTTGGTAGGGCAACTGCAAGTTGTCCTGACATCCCAACTGACTTAGCAATGTAATCCATGTTGTTTTGAATTTGCATGAGCAAATATTGCAATGGATACAAGTTGTCACTCTTGATGTAAAGTAGAGCATTAAACCAGTCGTTCCAGAATCCAAGTGCTGTCAAAAGTGTGATAGTCGCAATCCCTGGAAGAGAAAGTGGTAAACAGATTTGGAAGAAGATCCGAGCCTCACTAGCCCCGTCGATACGAGCTGATTCGAGGATTGCTTCTGGGATGGTCTTCTTGAAGAAGGAACGCATCAACATGATGTTGAATGGTGATAGAAGCATTGGAACAATCAAGGCCCAAATGGTATCACCAAGGTGAAGCAACTGAGTTACCACAATGTAGCCTGGTACCAAACCAGCATTGAACAACATACTGAGAAGAGCGAAGACTGTAAAGAATTTACGATACTTAAATGTTGAACGTGAGATGGCATAAGCGTATGTTGTTGTGATGAATACGTTTGTCAATGTACCGACAACTGTCACAAAGGCTGAAATAAAGAGCGCTTGTAAAATTTTGTCTTTAAACTGAGCCAAGAATTGGAACCCATCTACACCAAACTTCGATGGGAAGAAACTATAACCATATTGAACAATACTTTTTTCGTCTGTAATTGAGATAATGATTACAAAGATGAAAGGCAAGATACAAGAGAAGGCCAGCAAACCAGATATGATACTAAAGAAGATATCTGCTTTTTTGCTGAAGGAGTGTATGCCAACATTATCAATTTTTTCTTTTTGAATTTTTTTTGCCATATGCTCCTCCTTTCTAGAACAGTGCTGAGTTAGGATCAACACGTCTTGCAAGTAAGTTTGATAGGATAACGAGAATCAAACCGACGACTGACTGATAGAGACCGGCTGCTGAAGCCATACCGATATCTGCTGTCTGAGTCAATCCGTTAAAGACATAGACGTCCAATACGTTTGTTACACTATAGAGCTGACCAGCATTGTGAGGGATTTGGTAGAAAAGACCGAAGTCTGCACGGAAGATATTTCCGACTGCAAGGATGGTCAATACTGTCACAAGCGGTGTCAACTGAGGGATGGTTACATTACGGATACGTTGCCATTTGCTGGCACCATCCACTGTCGCTGCTTCGTAGTAAGTTGGGTCAATACCCATGATCGTTGCGTAGTACATCACACTACTATATCCAAAGCCTTTCCAGATACCTAGGAAGAGGAGGAGGTAAGGCCAGATACTGACATCAGCGTAGAAGTTAATACCCTTCATCCCTAGAGCTTCTAAGGTATGGTTGATAAGCCCTTTATCGATATTTAGGAATGCATCTGTAAAGAAACTGATGATAACCCAAGATAGGAAGTAAGGGAACAACATAGATGTTTGGTAGATTTTAACCATTTGCTTAGAGCGAAGTTCACTAAGGATAATGGCGATACCAACTGACACAATCAAACCGATAAAAATAAATCCAAGGTTGTAAAGAACAGTGTTTCGAGTGATGACAAAGGCATCTTTCGAACTAAACAAGAATTTAAAGTTATCTAGTCCGACCCATTTACTATTTATAATACTGTGGACGAATCCTTCACCAGTCATATGGTAGTCTTTGAAGGCAACCACATTCCCAAAAACTGGAATGTAGAAGAATAAAATCAACCAAATTGTTCCTGGTAAAACCATTAAGAGAAAAATCCAATTATCTCTTAAAGTTTTTGAAAACTTATTCATAATTTCCTCCCTTTTTATTTTTCTAAAGCTTCATAATCTCACATTTTTGCATTTGATAACGTTTACAAAAATAGTATACTCTTATTTTTAGGACAGTTTAAACTACAAATTATAGAAAAAACTCCACAAATTATTTTATGTGGAGAACTTTTTTATATGAGAAGTGTGTTTCACGGGAAACTTTCTTCCTGAATAGAGTTTTTCTAGGTCGTATAAATAGTCGAAGCTGTCGCAATGGTATGCCACTGGTTGGCCGTTGTAGCTGCGAAGTCCTTATCCCCGTAGAAATCGTTAAATGGCAAGATCTCTACTTCTAGTTCGTCGATACGAGAAATTGAACCAGCTAGATAGTCTTCAATGCGGCTTTCCGCTCTCTTGATCCGTTGCAAGAGTCCTCCCATACGGATGTCTACGGTATCCAAGCCAAAGACCTTGTTTTCTTTCAACCATTGCTGACTAAAGAGCTTGTGGAAGGTTTCAATCTGGCTTCTGAGTTTTGGTAATTCTTCCCTAGCGATTTGTTGCAAGCTCTCTTTATCATCTGCTTGATAGGCTTGACGGATACGTCGTCCCACATCAACCTTGACACTTAAAATAGCATTCAACTGGGCCTGAGTTTCAAAGAGATAAGCATAGTTTCCTGCTTTTTCTTTAATAGCAACAAGAGTCTCAGCTGACTGGGCAAAGTGAGGTTTGTCCTGTTCAGGAGTCATGTGCTTATCAAGAATTGGGCAAAGGACATCTTGATAAAAGACATAACGGTTGGGATTGATACCACTTAGATTTCCTGGTAGATCTGGCAAGAGGTTGGCTAGGTCGATTTGCATGAAGTCCTCAACCGATAGACCGGTATTGATCTTGAAATGAGCAGATAAACGGTCTAAATCATTGCGGTAGCTAAGTTCTGCCCAGATTTGCAAGCTTGGTAGGATGGAAAACTGGGCTGTTTCACCACCATTGTCCCCCCAGCCAGTCACAATAACTTCCTTAATCTGATTGGCACGGCAAGCCTTATTGGCTTCTACTGCAATGAGACGGCTGAAATGGTTGTGGGGCGTAAAACCAATCCACTTCCAAGCACCACCTGCAAAGGCGATATCCTGGCTAATCTTATGGTGGTTACTGAAGTTGCGGTTGTATTTTTCTTCGCTATCTTGGTAATAATCCCAGTAAACCAAGGTGACACGGTCTTTGAGACGGTCAAGGTAAACACGAGTCTCCTCTGGAATCTCCACATCACGGTCGTACTGGCCATCTGCTGACATAAGCTTGAAGAACATATCGCTCCACATCTGGCAGTGGAAACCATATTTGTCTGCAATATCCAGCACGCGCTCCAAGTGTTGGCACATGAGGAGACTACGATCAACCACACCGTTCAGGATAAGGTAACGTCCCAAACCAACTAGGTGAGCTTCGTCCATTCCGATATTGACCTTGCGAGTTTGTAGTTTAGATAACGTCGCAAACATACCGTCAATCAGGTCGTAGACTTTTTCTTCACCGATGAGAAGAATGTCTTCTACATCGCGGAGTTGCTGGACTTCTTTGACACCCCATTTGACAAAGGCTGATAAGTGGGCCAGGGTTTGGATACATGGGACAAAGGTCATGTCAAACTGCTGGGCGTATGCTTCGATTTCCTGTAATTCCTCAGTTGAATAAGCCCCACGGAAATAACCAAAGTAAGGTTGTCCTTCAATTTGATAAGTGTCTTCCATGTAGAGCTCAAAGGTTGAATAACCCATCAGAGCTAAGACTTCAATCATCTGCTTGGCAGATGCGACATTGAGCACGGCATTGCGCGAACAGTCAGCCATATAGGCTAAATCTTCGTAAGCAGCCTGTTCTTCAATCTCTACTTTGTCTCCTTCTGTTAAAGCTGTTGCTAGCACAGACAAGGCACGGTAGAGTTGATGAGGTTTACGGTAGGTCAGTTGATACTGCCCATTCTCACCCTTGATAGAGATAGAAGCTTGGTCAGACTGAGCAACTGCCACTTCTACATCCGGTAGAGAAATGTGATTTTTTAAGACTTCGATAGCTTGGGCTTGTTTGGGACTAAGTCCTGTAAAACTTACCATTGGTTTTCCTCCTGTAACCAGTTGACAAGGGCACCGTAGAGATTGGCATCTGCATGATAGGTGCAAGCTTGAATGACTGGAGCGATAGTATATTCTTCATATCTTTCCACAAAGGCGTCTACTGCTTTTTGAACGCCTTTGATAAAATCTGGGTTTTGACTGATAGAACCTCCCAGACTAATGACATCTGGGTCAATGAGATACTGGATATTGAGCAGGCCTTGAGCTAGGTTACGATTCATGCGCTCAATGGCTTCCTGGCAAAGAGCATTGCCGGCTGCCGCTTCTTGATAAACCTTGCGTCCGTCCCAATCAGACTGACCAGATTTTTCAATGACGTAGCGAACCATGTTTCCTGTAGAAGCTAGTAGCGACCAGTTATTGAGTCTTTCTGCGGGCTCGATGGTTGTCATGTAGCCAAACTCACCGCCCAAACCATGACGACCACGGTGAAGCTTGCCATTGATAATCATAGCGCCACCAATTCCTGTACCAATCACGACACAGGCTGCATTTTCAATCTCAGGGTGAGCCAGTAATTCGCTGAGTCCAACACAGTTGGCATCATTTTCTAAATGAACAGGTAGTTTGTGATGAGCAAGGGCCTCATACCAAGAAAAACCATGGATGTAAGGAATGGCGCTAATTCCCTCAATCACCCCGGTTTCTTGATTAACGGCACCTGGCACACTCATAGCAATCCCACGATAGTCTTGTTCTGACAAACGTTGGTCCAACCAAGCAAGCAACTCTTCTAGAGTCTCTGGCGTCGGTGTGCTGATCTTATCTAAAATCTTTCCATCAGGAGTTAGACTAGCAAACTTAATGCCAGTTCCTCCAATATCAATGGTTGCAAGGGTCATGGCTTTCACCTGTAAAAAGGAGCGAATCAGCAGTTGGTTCTTACTTTTTCGCTCCTCCTTTCTGTTTATGTTATCTTTTCGAAATTAAATTTCTTCTTTTTTGATCAATTCTGTACGAATTTCCTGTGGTGCCAATAGTCCTGAATGAACTGGATATGGGCGTTCCAATAAGTCAAGAATGGTTTGTTGTTTGTCAGACACGCGAACATTTTCTTGACTCATATTGTAGTAACGAAGGACATAACCTTCTTCATTCTCAGCCACCTTAAAGGCTGTTGGGCATACTTGTGGCAAGTTCAGAGCCGGATGGTTAAAGAGGCTACCCGTTGCTGCAACGCTACCCTCTTGTTTTGCAACTTGAAGAGCTGTAAATGGCACCTGGAAGGCTTTGGCACGACGGAAAGCTGAGAAGCGTTCCCCTGCTTGGTGACATTCTACTGCAAATTCAACTTCGATATCACGCAAGCACTGAGCTTCCGGCGTTGGGAAGTAACCCCAGTCACCAAGTTCGCCTGAAGCACGAAGAAGGGTTACAGCCATGGTGTCGTCTCCAAGGATTTCGTATTCATGCAATCCTTTATTGGATACGGTTACTCCTTTTACGTCATCATACAAGCTTACAAAGGCTTGTTGGTGTTGTGGATTTTCAGGATTTTCCCAAGAAGCTGCTGGTTTATTTGGTCTTGTCACAACTTCATAGATGCTTTCAGAATCATTGCTTGGACGAGTGTTATGAGTTTTCACCAAGAGACGGATGCGGTGATCCTTGGCTGTGTTGGTAAAGCGAGTCTTGAAGCGAATCTGTGGATTGTCCACAAAGACAGTCATTTCTGTTTCAAGAGGAATGGTTGTCAACTCTTCTGAACGACCTGCATCTCGTTTCATGAACTCGATGATACCTCTTTGTTCTGCATCCAATTTTTCATCTGCACTGACTGGAATAGTCAACTCATGTTTGAGCAATACCTTAGCATAGCGAGCATTGTTTTCTAGGACATCGTATCCCTTCAATTGAGCATAGATTGGATCAGTTCCTTTTGGTTGGAAGTAAATGTACTCGTTACCAATATCTCCACGGTCCTCGAATTGGATGAAATCTTCGTAAGCTTCGTTTGTAGTCTTGTCATAGACTGTGATTCCTTCATCTACACTCACTGTTACGAATGGTGTATCAATGACTCCATTTTGGTAAATACCATCACGGTGATCTACTTGACCTTCGACCAATTGGAAGCTTGCCCAAGAAAGCGGTGCAAGGTGGACTGGGATTGTCACGCGCACTTGGCGTGCAATATACGGTTGGCGGAATTTATCCTTAGGCAAAGTATAGCCAAAACTTGCTCCCAAGTCTTCAATCTTGGCTTCAAGGACATGGCCATCCAAATCTTCAACATGGTAATCTGGCAAGATCACGGCTGCCATCTTCTTGTAACCTTCAGTCGGATGCAATTCTTTAAAATCACAAGTCACAACATCCACTACAACACTGACTGTATCAACCTTGTCATGTAAGGCTGTGTTGACAACGGTAAAGAGGTGGTCGCTTTGCGCATTTTGAGTAGCTAATTTCCCCTTCCATTCATTAAGAAGATTACTCTTAACAAAATTCCCAACTTGATTAACCTTGGCAAAACGAGTTTCCATTTCACGGTGAACTTCGTCAATACTACAACCACAGATACTATCGTGCGGTGCATTTTGCAGAAGTACTTTCCAAGCATAGGTCAATTGATCCTTGTGGTTGTGTCCACCAGTGATAATGGTTAATGGTTCCACGACCTGCTCTAACAAGTTGCTATTTTCTTGGAAGGCTTGTTTGAGGTAAACACGTGAAGAAGAGGTATTGGCAAGGGTGTACCAGCCATCCGTTTCCTGGCTAGTCAACTCACCTGTGACCGTTGATAATTGTTCAGGAAGGGCACTTTCCAGTGCTTGGACATATTCGTCAAATGAGCTATGAATAAAGGTCACGTCAGGGAAGAGCTCGTTTGCCACACGAATGGCTTCGCTCAGATTTCTCTGAACAGGCTGGTGGTCACAACCGTTCATCATCAACCATTGGTTGGTCGATGCATAATCACGGACGTCTGCTAATTTTTGCTTCCAGAAAGCCAAAGCCTCGTCTTTATCCACTGGAATTTCATTCCCGTTACTGTACCAATTAGCAAAAAGAATACCGAGTACACGGCTGCCATCAGCCCCCTGCCAATACATCTCAGAAAATTGAGAGGTAAACTGTTCATCTTCAAGGACTTGATTGTCAAATCCGATTGGCTTGACACCGCGACCAAAGGCTGCGACGTGAATACCTGATTTTTGAAGGATTTGAGGAGCCTGCCCCATATTTCCAAAGGTATCTGGGAAATAACCAATTTGAGTAGATTTGCCCCATTTAGCACATTCCGCTTGTCCAATCAAGGTATTGCGGACGTTAGCTTCACTGGAAATCAAGTAATCATCCTGCAAGATATAAAAAGGACCAATCTTGAGCTTGCCTTCGTCGATATAACGCTGCACCTTGTCACGGTTTTCAGGGCGAATTTCTAAATAGTCATCGAGGACAATGGTTTGTCCATCTAGGTGGAAGCTCTTGAACTCAGGATCATTTTCAAAAAGATCAAAAAGATTGTCAAAAAGTTCCACCAATTGCATACGGTGACTTTCAAAAGGTAGATACCACTCACGATCCCAGTGACTGTGAGAGATGATATGTACAACAACATTTTCCATGAGTAAAACCTCATTCTAACTTAAATTTTTAATGTTTTAAATATAAACTTGTAATTCTAACAAGAATCAGTGAAGCTAAAGCGTGCTCCTTATACTCAATGAAAATCAAAGAGCAAACTAGGAAGCTAACTGCAGATTGCTCAAAGCACTGCTTTGAGGTTGTAGATAGAACTGACGAAGTCAGTAACATATATACGGCAAGGCGAAGCTGACGTGGTTTAAATTTGATTTTCGAAGAGTATTAGCGAATATCCAAGTAATCCAAGACTAATTCGCAGAACATCATGTTGGCCCATGAGAACCATTCGCGTGAGTAGAGTGTCGGATCGTCTACGTGGAAGCTTTCGTGCATCACACCTGTTCCGCCATCACAGGCAACCAACTGATCTAGCAAGAATTTCTTCTCTGCCTTATCCGTTGTTGTCAATCCTTGGATAGAAAGGGCAATCGGCCAGATATAGCGGTAGAAGGTATGAGAACTTCCAAGTCCACTTGCGTACTCTCCTTGGTAGAAGTATGGATTTTCAGGGCTCAGGATAGTGCGACGAGTAGCTTGATACACTTCATCGTTAACATCACAGTAACCCAGATATGGAGCAGCCAACAAACTTGGTACGTTCGGATCATCCATGATGCTAGCATTTCCTAGACCGTCTACCTCAAAGGCATAGATCTTCTCGCCCTTACTATTTGTAGTGTAGGCGTAATTTTCGATTCCTTCTTGAATCTCAGCTTGGAGTCGTTTGGCATCAGCAATAATGCTCTCGCTATCGGCTAGTTTCAATTCTGCAAAAATTTCCTGGACATAACCCAAGACAACCACTGCAAACATATTTGACGGAATTAAGTAGCTATACTGACAGCAGTCATCACTTGGACGAAAGGCTGACCAGGTCATCCCTGTCACAGCAAAGTCAGGTCCAAAACCATCATTGACCAGCGTATCTTCCTTACGATCGGTATCGCGAACAAAGCGATACGGTGAATTCTTGTGGTCTTGTTCAACTGTCCAGAGATGAAGAATTTCCTTGGTCGCTGTGACAAAAGTTTCATCAAACTGGCTAGTCTCACCAGTTTCTTTCCACAGAAGATAAGCCAACTGCAAAGGGTAGCAAAGCGAATCAACTTCATACTTGCGCTCCCAAATCCAGCCATTCAAATCGGTGTGATCAGTCTCGTGATGGCCCTTCCAGTTCTCCTCAATATTGAAAGAGTTAGCATAGGGATCCTTGAGAATCAAAGTCATCTGTCGTTTGACCAAACCAGCAATGGTCTGACGCAAACGAGGGTCTCTTTTAGCCACATGAAGATAAGGTCTCAGCTGAGCAGTTGAGTCACGAAGCCACATAGCTGGGATATCTCCAGTCAGTACAAAGGTCGAGCCGTCGTCTAAGATTTCAACTGTATTGTCTAAAGTGTCTGTATAGCAACGTTCAAAAATATCTACCCATTCCGGATGATCTTTAGCACGCTCCGCTACCTCATCTAGCCACTCTCTGACAATTTCTTTTGAATAAACCATAAACTGTTTTGCCTCTTTCAAACAAATTTTCATTTTCAGTATAAGAAAAAATAGGTCCAAAAGATATACACAAACTAAAGTCGTTTTGAAACAAACTTATGAAAAAAAGTTGGGAAAGCCCAACTTTTTATTCACTTTTCTTATTGTCTTTTTTATTATCGAATTCTTTATATCCGTTCGTCAACAATTCTGATTTCAAACCTTCATAGTCTTCAGTTCCCCAACTGTCAGACACTTTCGAAGCCGTATTGAGATCCAAGTTTCCGTCCTTCAATAGGAAGGCATCATAACCGAAGTATTTGTAGCGGACAGTTGTTGAGTTTGAAAATCCAGAGCTTGTCTTTGTGACTTTGTAGACAGTGATTAAGGAGATTTTCGCACTTGAATTTTTGTCTTCGCCAGGAATCACTTTCAAGTAGCTTCCTTGTGACTCTAAAGTATACGTAGTATATGAATCATTCTTGTGTTCTGACTTGCTGTAGTCTTCATTCTTCTTCAACAAATCAGCAAAGTTCTTCACATCTTTCAAGTCTTTAAGTCCTTCGACAGTCACTTCGACAGTCTTAGAATCTACCATTTTACCAGATGATTTCAAAGAATTAATATAAGCATCATTCACTTTCAAAGTAACTTTATCGCCGTTTTTCAAATTCTTTGGACGTTCACCATTTTCAAAATCGAAGTAAGTTTCATTCTTAGAATTTTTAGCGATTGAAACAGTACCATAGCCGTTAAGTCCAGCGAATGTTACAGGTGTTTCAGTCAACAAATCAGAAGCTGAAACTTTTTCATATTCTTTAAGATTTTCAACTTTGAAGGTTTTCTTTTCAGCCTTAACCGGTGCACTCTTTGAAGTAGTCACAACGCTGAAAGTAACCTCATCTCCATTTTTTAGGTCACTTGTTTTATCAAAGCTAAATTGGACACTTCTAATCAAAGCATCTGCCTTGCTATATTTTGACGCTAGTTTTGGATCTCTGGTAACTTCTGAAAAAGTAACTGGATCTTTTTGTGCCAGTCCTTCTGCTTGTTTGGCACTAAATCCAGCTTTTTTATAAGCTATTTCTTGAAGCTTAGCTGTAACTTCATCACTATTGTAAGTCAATGTTCCAGATTCATCGTATCCTGAAAATTGTACATGAACAACATCTAACAAGCTCTTTGGTTGAGAATCATATACCTTGAAACCAACAAGCGCAACAATTAGTACAGCAACTGCTGCAAGAACACCAATAACAGCAATTTTTCTCTTTTGGAATAAATCTTTTGCTTTTTCCACAAGTTCATTGACATCAAAACCTTTAGTAGCTGTAGGTGTAGCCACTGCCTCTTTAGATGACTCCTCTGTCGCAGGCTTTGGAGTTCCCGTAGAAGATGGTGCTTCTTCTTTCTCAACTGTAGGTTCTGCTGTCTCTGAAGAAGGTGTTTTTTCTTTCACATCCTCTTCTGTTGCTTCCACAGATTGCAACTCCTCTTTTTCTACTAACTCTTCATTAGTAGAGTGTTCATCAATATTACTCATAATAATCTCCTTTCTTACCCTCATTCTAGCAAAAAAGATTATATTTGTAAATTTTAAATATATATATTTATACATTCTTTTACTTCTATATGCTTTTTTTATTTTTGTGTTATACTGAATACAAAACTTCTACAGAAGGAAATCACTATGAAACCTATACTTGAAACCATTGATACGCGTTTTGGAACAGCCAGTAAACATGCATTTTCACGAGGAAACACCCTACCATACACTGGGGTTCCTTTTGGCATGAATTACTTTGTCCCCCAAACCAGTGATCAAGAAGGGGCATGGTTTTTTGATCCCCATCTTCCTATCTTTCAGGGTATTCGACTAACCCACCAACCTAGCCCTTGGATTGAGGATTACTCCTGGCTCTTACTGACACCAGTAACAGGAGAAATCAGCGGCGACTCGCTCTTCCATCGTCAGTCTTCCTATAATCCTGAGCGTGCTATTTTCAATCCTCATTATCTCAGAATTTTTTCTGAGCGTTATCAGATTGAAACTCAGTTAAGTCCCACTTGCTATGGAGCTTCTATTCAACTAAGACAAACACAAGGCAAGAACCTCTCACTCTATGTTCATGCAGCTGATGAACTAACAGTCGAACAAGTCGATAAGCGAACTCTTGCCCTGAGACAAGAAGGAGAAACTGAAACCAATAAAAGTCCTCTCGTCATGTTTACTGCTCTCGCATTCTCTACGGATATTCTATCTATCAATCAAGAGGGACAGGACTGGCGAATTGACTTGGCTGGAGCAGAAGCTCAGGTTCAACTAGCAACTTCCTTTATTTCTAAAGAACAGACCCTCTTTAATCTTCCTAAACAGGATTTTGAAGAAACGAAAACAAACGCTAAAGTGAGTTGGGAAGACCTCCTAGGTCGCTTTGATGTTGTGGAAACTGGGCCAGTAGACAGAACATTTTTTGACCACTGCCTCTACAGACTTTTCCTTTTCCCGCAAACCTTTTATGAGGTAAATGAGCAAGGCGAAAACATCCATATGGATCTAGCTGCAGGAACTATCAAGCCTGGTCTACTCTATACCAACAATGGCTTTTGGGATACCTTCCGTACTTCATTCCCACTCTTTGCCTTAATTATTCCGGAATACTATCGCCAATTTCTTGAGGGCTTCCTCAATAGCTATCGTGATACTGGATATCTGCCTAAGTGGCTTGCCCCTGACGAAAGGGGAATGATGCCTGGAACCCTGATTGATGGTCTTATTGCAGATAGTGCTTGTAAAGATATGGCGCCTGATCTTGAAGAAGAATTTCTCAAAGCTATGCTTGAAACTGCGACCAAGGCAGATCCAAAATCTATCAACGGGCGACACGGTCTGGCACAATACCAAGAGTTAGGCTATCTATCAACAGACTATCACGAAAGTGTCAGTCATACACTGGACTATGCCTACAGTGATTTTTGCATCTCTACTTGTGCAGCAAAATTAGAGCAAGAAGATCTAGCAAAAACCTATGCTCACTATTCTAAAAACTATCAGAATCTATTTGATCCTGAAACAGGATATATGAGGGCGCGTGATGTAGATGGTAACTTCCGTCCTGACTTTTCTCCTTATAGTTGGGGACGGGACTACGCCGAATGCTCAGCTATTCAAGCCAGTCTCGGTGTTTTACATGATATTTCTGGCCTTAGTCAACTTATGGGTGGAAAAGAAGCCTTTAGCAACTATCTCTTAAAAGCTTGTCAAAGTCTCCCACTCTTTGAAACGACGGGTTATGGATATGAAATTCACGAGATGAGCGAAATGGCAACAGCGCCATTTGGTCAACTAGCCATTTCAAACCAACCAAGTTTCCACATCCCTTATCTTTTTCGATATAGTAATTATCCTCAATATACCAGTCTCCTAATCAAGACCCTTCGTCAAAAAGCCTTTCGATCTGGCTGGGATGCTTATCCAGGAGATGAGGATAACGGTAGTCTATCAGCTTGGTATGTCTGGTCTGCTCTTGGACTTTACCCGACCTGCCCAGGAAAAGCAAACTATGACCTTGGAATTCCACTCTTTGACCACCTTCGTGTCTATCTGGCAGAAAAAGAACAGTGGTTGGATATTCGTACTCAGCAAAATCATGAACACTTCCACTTTGTCCAAGACTGTCGATTGGACGGGAAAGAAAAACAAACCATCAGTCATCAGGAACTGCTTAATGCTCAAACCCTTGACTTTACACTCAGCTGGTTACCAAACCATCAATAAACTAAGCCCCTTTGTCACGTGCAAAGGGGTTTCCTATTCATACAAAGTTATCCACAAGTTGTGAATAACCTTCAAACTTTCTTCGGAAAATATTTTCAAGATTTTCCAAAATATCTTTCTAATTCCATTCTCTATGATTTAGAATAAAAAACAGCCAACAAACTGTGCTACATCAAGCATTATACTGGTTTTTTATCTGATGTTACTCCTAAATTTCTTCTATTTCTCCTGAACCAAAACTATTAAAATATTTCGAATCTGTAGGTATTGACTTTTCCACAAATTGTGGATAACTTATTCTCAACGAAGGAGTTCTAGCTCCTATTTGTTAGCTGTCCTCTACTTTTTTATAGGAAATTTCGAATTTTGTTATGCGCTTTCAAAAAAAACATGATATACTGAAATTAATAGAAAAGGAGACATTATGAAAAAAGATCAACACCAACTTAATTGGCTGATGGTTTCTCTGATTGCCTTCAACATGGTCTGGGGGCTAGGAAACGTCGTCAATAACTATTCTCAACAGGGAATTTCAGTCGTCGTATCTTGGATTTTGATCCTCGCACTCTACTTTATTCCATACTCCCTCATCGTCGGGCAACTAGGTTCTACCTTTAAGGAGAGCGGAAGTGGTGTTAGTGACTGGGTTGAAAAAACATCAACAAAACGCCTCGCCTACTTTGCAGCTTGGACCTACTGGGTGGTGCATATCCCTTATCTGGCACAAAAACCTCAAGGAATTCTAATTCCACTTGGATGGGCCTTACAAGGTAACGGACAATTTCTTAAACAAATTGACTTCCACTGGATTGTTATTCTCAGCTTACTAATCTTTGGACTTTTCCTCTACCTTTCTACAAAGGGATTGGCAACTCTAAAAGTTATCGGTAGCTTGGCGGGAAGTGCTATGTTGATTATGTCTCTACTCTTTGTGCTTTTGGCTGTCGGTCTGCCTTTCATCAAGCCTGATATTCAGTTTGCGACACCACACATGGATCAGCTGAGCACCTACATTCCAAACTTTGATTTTTCTTATTTTACAACGATTTCACTGCTAGTATTTGCAGTTGGTGGTTGTGAAAAAATTTCCCCTTACGTGAATCAAACCCGCAACCCTGCGAAAGAATTTCCTAAAGGTATGATTGTGATGGCCATCATGGTCGGTCTCTCTGCTATCCTCGGTTCTGTTGCCATGGGAATGCTATTTGATGGCAATAATATCCCTGAAGACCTCATGCGTAATGGTGCTTATCAAGCCTTCCAAATGTTAGGAAATTATTGGGGCGTTGGAAACCTCTTTGTCGTAATCTATGCTCTTACAAACATGGTCGGACAAATCGCAGCACTTGCCTTCTCCATTGACGCACCATTACAAATCCTTCTCAATAACGCAGATGAAAACTTTATCCCAAGTTGGCTTCGCAAACGTACTAAAAAAGGCGTACTCATTAATGGTTATCTCCTTACGGGCGTCCTCGTCAGCCTCATCATCATCCTTCCAATTTTTGGTATCCAGGAAATTGACGGACTTGTAAAATGGATGACCAACCTTAATTCTATCGTGATGCCGATGCGTTATCTCTGGGTATTCCTTGCCTACATGATGCTTAATCGCGCTTGGAAAACATACAAAAATGCCGAATACAAGTTTGTGAACAATCCTAAGCTTGGCTTTATTATCGGTACTTGGTGCTTCCTCTTTACTGCCTTTGCTTGTATCCTTGGTATGGTTCCAAAAATTAACTATGCTGAGAATCCAACTGCTTGGCAATTCTCTCTACTTACAAATATCTTAACACCAATTATTCTGATTGGTTTGGGTGTTATTCTACCAATACTTGCTAAAAGAGAACAAAAGAAAGACATTAAATAATGCTACTACCAGCTAGATAACATCACTTTTATCTTTGCTTGCAAAATTTTCTCAACAAAAATCCCCTTGAACAATACTATTCAAAGGGGATTTCTTTTTGTCTGCTAATTCATTTTTTACTTGGCTTCATACCAAGTCACGCCTTCATTCTCATCAGCAATCAATGGAACACTCAGTTGAATTGCTTCTTCCATGGTTTGTTTGACGAGTTTTTTGATAGCAGCTAATTCTGACTTAGGCACTTCAAGAACAATTTCATCGTGTACTTGTAACAGCATCTTGGTCTGATAACCACCTGCAACTAAGGCTTTATCCAGCTGAATCATAGCGATTTTGAGAATATCTGCAGCCGATCCTTGGATAGGTGAATTGATCGCTGTACGTTCTGCAAAACCACGAATGTTAAAGTTACGTGAATTGATATCTGGCAACTCACGGCGACGTTTGAAGAGGGTCTCTACATAACCCTTATCACGTGCCTCACGTACCACTTCATCCATGTAGTTTTTGATACCTGGGAAGCGTTCAAAGTAGGTATCAATGTAAGCCTTAGCCTCTTTACGGCTGATGCCCAGATTATTCGATAAACCAAAATCTGAAATTCCGTAGACCACTCCAAAGTTAACAGCCTTGGCATTACGACGATCATTTGGAGTCACATCCTCAGGGCGTTCAATTCCAAAAACCCGCATAGCTGTTGAGGTATGGATGTCAGCCCCCTCTTGAAAGGCCTTGATTAAGTGCTCATCTTTAGAGATATGGGCTAAAACTCGCAACTCAATCTGTGAATAGTCCGAGCTGAGAAGGACACTATCTTCCCACTCTGGTACAAAAGCCTTACGAATGAGGCGACCTTGTTCCAACCGAACAGGAATATTTTGCAAGTTTGGATCGACACTAGACAAACGCCCTGTCTGAGTCAAATCCTGTACATAGCGCGTGTGAATCTTGCCATCAGCTAAAATCCAGTCCTGTAAACCAATCACATAAGTAGATTGAATCTTAGCAATCTGACGGTAATCAAGAATTTTCTTGACAATTGGTGCAATAGGAGCTAGACGCTCCAAGACATCTACTGCTGTCGAGTAACCGGTCTTGGTTTTCTTAGTATATTCTAGAGGAAGACCTAACTTTTCAAAGAGTAGTTCTCCTAATTGCTTGGGTGAATTGATATTAAACTCTTCACCAGCCAGCTCATAAATTTCTTGCGTCAGTTTTTCAATGACCCGCTCATTTTCAGCTTGCATCTCCATTAAGGTTTCTTTTTTAACCTTAATCCCAGCGATTTCCATCTTAGCAAGGACAAAGGCCAGAGGTTGCTCCATGTCATAGAGGAGGTCTAGTTGCCCGTTTTCACTTAATTTCTCAAGTAAGACAGGCTCCGTCTCAACCAATACAGCAACCTTACGAGCCAAGTGTTCCAAGAATTTCTCTCGCTCTGGGATAGCTTTTTTGACACCTTTACCGTAGAAGGTTTCATCATCGACTAGGTAAGTTTGGCCATAAAGACTAGCAATGGTTGAAATTTCATTATTCTCTACTGTCGATAGAAGATATTTGGCTAAACGACTGTCAAAAGCAGGGGCCTGCAAAGTCAAACTAAAACGATTTAAGAGAACTTTTGCTTTCTTAAAATCATACACTTTTAGAGGTGTTTTTTCTAGAAAATCTTTAAAAATCGGATTCTGCAGCAGTTCCAACTTATCTGTAGCGTAGAGCTGATCCCCACATGACCATGCAAAACCAATCAATTCATCTGTATGGTAGTTTTCCCCAAAGAGCTCAAAGTGAAAAATGGAGTCGGCGCTAAGCATATCTTCGCTCACTTTATCAACCATAGTAAAGTTCAATGCTTCAGTTTGATTGGTCTGAGAAGCATTCAAGGCCTGTTTCAGTTGTTTGAAGCCCATCTCATCGTAGAATTTACCAAGGTTTTCCACATCTGGACCGCTATAAACCAAATCATCCAGTCCAATCTCAATCGGTGCTTTCGTATCGATAGTTGCTAGTGTTTTAGATAGGAAGGCTTGTTCCTTGTCATTGACAAGATTTTCCTTCATCTTAGAAGCCTTCATACTATCGATATTTTCATAAATCCCTTCAAGTGAGCCATGTTCAAGCAAAAGCTTAATACCTGTCTTTTCACCAATCTTAGTTACGCCAGGGATATTATCCGACTTATCTCCCATGAGAGCCTTAAGATCGATAAATTGAGTTGGTGTGATGCCCATCTTTTCCATGAGATAATCCGGTGTAAATGCCTCAAACTCAGCTACACCTTTCTTGGAAATCTCAACCACCGTATGTTCATCCGTCAACTGAATTAAATCCTTGTCTCCACTGACGATAGTTACATCAAAAGATTCCTTTTCAGCCAAGCGACCCAGGGTACCAATGATATCATCTGCTTCATACTGGGCCAACTCATAATGGCGAATCCCCAGATGGTCTAGCAACTCACGGATAAAAGGAAATTGCTCCCGAAACTCATCCGGAGTCTTGGCACGACCACCCTTATAATCTGCATACATCTCTGTACGGAAAGTCGTCTTCCCCGCATCAAAAGCAACCAAGATATGACTCGGTTGAATACGCTCCAACAGATGATTTAGCATCAGGTGAAAACCGTAGATTGCATTGGTATGAAGTCCATTGTCATTTTTAAAACGATCCAGTTGCTGATAAAGCGCAAAGAATGCTCTGAAAGCAACTGAAGAACCGTCAATTAGTAATAATTTTTTCTTGTCCATACACCCATTATAAAGGAAAGCAGGGAAAAATACCATTGCTAAGAGTTAGATTATAGGAGAAGGCTTATTGAGTTGATTTTTCTACTCGCGCACCGTTACTGTCGACTTGGAAACCATCTATTGTCGTATCTACTGCCAATTCTCCAGATGCGTTTACGTAATAATATTTCCCTGAAACCTGGAACCACTGACTAGACTTCATAGCACCTGAGCTTTCGAGGTAATACCAAATGCCCTTATCCTTTAACCATCCCGTCTGCATTTCTCCAGATGATTTCAAGTAGTACCACTTAGATCCGTCTTTTAGCCATCCTGTTCTCATGGCACCACTTGTTTGGAAATAGTACCAACTTCCGTCTATTTTTTTCCAACCAAGAGCCACTTTGTCATTTTCATAGTAGTACCAGATTGTCCCCTGTTTTTCCCATCCATTCTTAGAGGTTGCCGTTTTAATTAACGGGATATAACGTCTATTCCCACTTCGTGACATATAACTAATCCATCTATAACCATCCTTTTCAAGAGTTTGATCATAATGAACACTCATTCCAGGTTCGTAGTAGTCGATGATAGTAGATGTCAATGATGGCTGATTCATAATAGCTGCTTTTTCTGTAAAATAATGTGTTCCACTAGAGGCTAGTACAGATTGATAATTTCCTACACTAGCATTCCCTACATCTTTAAAATGAATGAATCCAGTCATAGAACTTGCTTTTACTGTCCTACGATGATACGTTTCTGTATAGTCGTAATTGTACTCCTCGATTTCAATCATGTCTCCAATCACGTTAGAAACCCAAGCTACATGACCATGCGTTCCCCTCGTGCTCCAAGCAATAGCCCCAATCGCTGGTCTCTGATCTACATGATATCCTTCTTTTTGAGCTCGATAGCCCCATTCTTTCGCATGCCCATAAGCAGCTGGTAGTTCAAATCCATTAACACTACTTAATCGAAAAGCTGCAAAAGATGTGCACTGTCTTGAGTATAGGCGCCATTTATCAATATTTTGATTTCCATTTTTATAATAATAGGGATAATCATCTCCACGTGCCTTTGAGCCATTGTTTACCTGATTGGCATGAACAGTTCCTCCACCAAACAAAAAAGCACCTGCTAGCAATAATGATGCTGTACCCACCGTCGTTCTCTTTAGAAAAGTTCCCTTTTTACTATATGTCATTCATTCTCCTTCGAATAGATAAATTTTTGAGGTTAACCTCATTTATATCATTCGAAAGAAAAAGAAAAAAGTGAGAATACTCTCACTTTCAACCTTAATCCAAATAGTGAATCAAATTCTTTTCCGTTAAAATATCTGAATAGGTGAAGGATTCAACATAGACATTGGCCTGTTTGTCCCCTTCAACATTTCCAAATTCAACGATAAAGAGCGATGGATAAACTTCAATGAGTCTTCCTAAGCGATTCTTTTGGCGTTTACGACCATTTTCTAAGGTCATTTCCACTACTTGTCCTTCATGCGCCTTGATTTCCTCTTTGATTTTTTTCATCTTGGCTACATCTGTAAATGCATCTGTCATCTTTGTTCCTCTCTCTTCGAAATGCTTGAAAACTTGTTATACTCTTTTTGGAAAATCAATTCTACCGTTCCACGTGCACCGCTACGGTTTTTCTCGATAATAACTTCTACTTTGTTATTAGGAAGACCTTCCTCTTCTTCGCCACCACGCTCATAATAGTCGTCACGATAAAGAAAGGCTACAATATCCGCATCCTGCTCGATAGATCCAGACTCACGAATATCTGATAATACCGGTCTTTTATCTTGACGTTGTTCAACACTACGCGACAACTGACTCAGCGCGATAACGGGAACCTTCAATTCCTTGGCCAAAATCTTCAACTGACGTGAAATCTCTGACACCTCTTGTTGACGGTTTTCTCTGCCTGTTCCTGTGATTAGCTGCAGGTAGTCAATCAAGATTAATCCAAGATTGCCTGTTCCCTGAGACAATTTTCTAGCGCGTGACCGAATTTCAGTAATCCGGATTCCGGGTGTGTCATCGATATAGATGCTTGCTTTAGCAAGATTCCCTTGAGCAATGGTGTACTTACGCCATTCTTCCTCAGTCAGTTGTCCTGTACGAATTGAGTGAGACTCTACTAGCCCTTCGGCAGCCAACATACGGTCGACCAAACTCTCGGCCCCCATCTCGAGAGAGAAAATTGCAACGGTCTTGTCAAGCTTAGTTCCAATGTTTTGAGCAATATTTAAAGCAAAGGCCGTCTTACCAACAGCAGGACGAGCTGCTATAATAATCAACTCTTCCTCGTGTAAACCTGTAGTCATATGATCCAAATCTTGATAACCAGTAGCAATTCCTGTAATATCAGATGTTTGTTGTGAGCGAGTTTCCAAATTTCCAAAGTTTAGGTTTAGGATATCACGAATATTTCTAAACCCACTACGATTGGCATTTTCGCTAACATCAATCAAGCCCTTTTCTGCCTGAGCAATAATTTCATCCACAGGACTAGACGCTTCATAAGCTTGATTGACAGATTCTGTCAACTTAGCAATCAGGCGACGAAGCATAGCCTTCTCTGCTACAATCTTTGCATAATACTCAGCGTTAGCAGAGGTCGGTACAGAGTTGATAATTTCAACAAGGTAGGATAGCCCACCAATATTTTGCAAGTCACCTTGATTGTCTAAAATCGTACGAACAGTTGTTGCATCAATAGCTTCGCCACGATCTGACAAATCAACCATGGCCTGAAAAATCAAACGGTGAGCATACTTAAAGAAGTCTCGAGAGTCAATATATTCTCGAACAAACACGAGTTTACTCTCATCGATAAATATAGCTCCCAATACTGATTGTTCTGCCAAGATATCCTGGGGCTGAACTCGTAGTTCCTCTACTTCTGCCATCAGATTTCCCTTCCTTTTACAACATAATTACTCAAATCTAGATTAGCCTTCTTTTACACGAAGATTGATGACACCAGTTACATCCTGATAAATTTTTACAGGAACATCAATCAAGCCAACCGCACGAATTGGAGATTGGACTTGAATATGGCGTTTATCAATTTTAATTCCAAATTGTTTTTGAAGCTCTTCCGCAATTTTCTTGCTAGTAATTGAACCAAAAGTTCTTCCATCTGGACCAACTTTTTCAACAAACTCAACAATTGTTTCTTCAGCTTCAAGTTTTGCCTTAATTTCTTGTGCTTCTGCAAGAAGTTGAGCATGTGCTTTTTCTTCAGATTTTTGCTTACCACGCAACTCGCCAATTGCTTGGGAAGTCGCTTCTTTAGCAAGATTTTTCTTAATCAAAAAGTTTTGTGCATAACCTGTTGGAACTTCCTTGATTTCGCCTTTTTTTCCTTTTCCTTTTACATCTGCTAAAAAGATTACTTTCATTCCTCTGTCTCCTTTTCACTAAGTTCATTAGAAATAATGGTTTTCAATTTATCACCTGCTTCTTGCAGACTCATATCTGTAAGTCGAGCAGCTGCCAGGTTGAAGTGGCCTCCACCACCCAATTCTTCCATAATCCGTTGCACATTAATCTTACTACGACTTCGTGCAGAAATGGAAATATCCCCTTGGCGGTTTTTTGCAATGACAAAACTAGCTTCAATACCTGACATGGCCAGCATCGTATCGGCTGCCTTACTAATCACTACAGTATCATATTCCTTAGTATCCTTGGCCTGAGCGACAAGAATAGAAGGTTGTACAGCCTGTCCTTGTAAGATGAGTTCATTCACCAATCGATACTCTTCAAAGTCAGTCGCCGCAAGTTCCTGAATTACAACACTATCACTTCCACGTGTTCTTAGATAGCTCGCTACGTCAAATGTTCGGCTAGTCACACGAGAGGTGAAATTCTTGGTATCTAGCATCATACCGCCCATCAGAACACTTGCTTGAATACGACTCAATCGTGATTTCTTAGAGTTTTGGAATTGGATTAACTCTGTTACAAGCTCACTCGCGCTACTTGCTCCACTCTCTATATAGGTAATAACCGCATTATCTGGGAAATCTTGATCTCGTCTATGGTGGTCAATAACAATCGTTTGTGTGAACAAATCATAAAACTCTTTTGACAAGGTCAAGGCCGTCTTAGAATGGTCTACCATTACAAGCAAAGAACGATTAGTGACCATTTCCATAGCCTGATCTAGAGTAAGGAGTTTTGTTACTCCCTCATTCTCTAAAAATTGAATGGCTCGATGAATATCAGGAGACATTTGTTCAGCATCATAGACTACATAACTTTCATCCAAGACATTACTAGAGAACAATTGCATCCCAACCGCAGAACCCAAAGCATCCATGTCTAAGTTTTTATGGCCAACAACGAAAACATGATCAACACTCTTCAATTTTTCAGAGATTGCCGTCATCATCGCTCTTGTACGTGTTCTTGTTCGCTTAATAGAAGCTGCTGTTCCACCACCAAAATAAATTGGATTCTTCGTTTCATCATTTTCTTTGACAACAACTTGGTCTCCACCACGAACTTCTGCAAGATTGAGATTTGATAAAGCAACTTTACCAATGCCCTCATGATCGCCATCACCGTATGATAAGCCCATACTCATAGTCAATGGTAAATCTCTCTGTTTGGCTTCTTCACGAAAAGTATCAATTACAGAAAATTTATCCTGCATCAATTGTTCTAAAACCGTATAATCAGTAAACAAGTAGAAACGATCCATGGCCACTCTACGAGAGAACATTTGATGTTTTCCAGTAAATTCTGCAACAAAATTCGCAACAAAACTATTAATATGGCTGATATCAGATTCAGATGTTTCATTCTCTAAATCATCATAATTATCTACCGAAATAACACCAATAACAGGACGACTCGTCACCAATTCCACTGTGGCTTCGTATTCTCCAGAAACGTCAAAAAAGTAGAGTACACCAGAGTTTCTATCTAGATGCACTGCATAACGCTTTTCTCCCACATTGGCATAAATTCCAGGCGAAGATATGGCTGTTTTTATAATTTCTTGAACTTGAGAATGGTCAATTTCTCCATCTTCCGTTGTCAGCATTAGCTCAGCGTAGGGATTGAACCACTCAATCTCACTACTTTCCATGTTTAGTTTGACAACTCCAACAGGCATCTGTTCTAATAGTGAACTTAAACTATCTTCTGCCTGATGGTTTACGTACTGGATTTGTTCAATTTCAGTTTTCTGATAAGATTTCTTCTGAAAATAAAATAGCAAAAGAAATGCTACCATCAAGAAAAGTAAACATACTATTGTGACTAGATTATTTTGAAGAAAAACAACCAATACGGTCATGATTATAAAGGAAATCCCAACAAATAAGTAAACAAATAAGGGATTCATTTCATTTTTTTTCATTACAAACCTCTTGCGCATTATTATACCATAAATATAGGCAAAAAGCGAACTTAAGGAAGTTTACAAGGATATTAGACAAGTGTTTTGTAAAGGTTTTTAAAGAACAAAAGAGGGCGATTAAATCGCCCTCCTATAGATATACTTTTATATTTGCCTTAAGAATCTACTCTGTTGGATAGATTATTCGCCTACTGAAATTTCAACGTGTTTAAGACGTTCTTGTGCTTCTGCCACGATTGTTTCGATGATTTCTTTACATGGTTTAATTTCTTTTACCATACCTGCAATTTGTCCACTCATCATTGAACCGTGTACAGTATCACCTTCGTAAACAGCTTTAGAAAGTGAACCGATAGTAATTTCCTCAAGCTCTTCACGGTTTGTACCTTTTTGTTCTAATTCGATGTAGTGGTCTGTCATTTCATTGCGAATACAACGAACAGGAGCTCCTGTGATACGTCCAGTAACAGCAGTTGCTGTATCATTTGCTGCAAGGACAGCTTCTTTATAAGCATCAGCAATTGGACATTCGTTTGAAGCCAAGAAGATAGTACCCATTTGTACACCTTGAGCTCCAAGTGTAAAGGCAGCAGCCAATCCACGACCGTCAGCAATACCACCCGCAGCGATAACAGGGATGTCAACTGCATCCACGATTTGTGGAATCAAAGCCATTGTGTTAGTTTCTCCGATGTGTCCACCAGCTTCTGAACCCTCAGCAACAACTGCATCAACCCCTAATTCTTGCATCTTTTGAGCATGTTTTACACTAGCAACAACAGGAATAACTTTAACACCAGCTTCTTTCAAGTATGGCATGATGTGTTTTGGAGTTCCTGCACCAGTAGTAACAACTGGAACTTTTTCTTCGATAATAACTGTTACGATATCTTTAATGTTTTTCATCATCAACATGATGTTAACACCAAAAGGTTTGTCAGTTAATTTTCTCAATTCACGAATTTCTTCGCGAAGTTGTTCACCAGTCATGCCACCAGAAGCGATGATTCCAAGACCTCCAGCTTCTGATACAGCAGCAGCTAGTTGATAGTGAGAAATTTGAGCCATAGCCCCTTGGAAAATAGGGTATTTGATTTGTAAAAGTTTAGTAATAGACATATGTTTACTCCTTTATTTTTATGTCAGCTGGTGTTTGAAATGTAGCAGGCATTATTTACCTGTACCTGACAAACAAGAGAATTTAGTCATTTGTCTCCTTATACATAACTATTATAAAAAGTCTGGTCTACGATCTTGCTGTTCAGTAAATGGAATCACTGGTGGACGTGAACGCAATACATAGTTTACAAATTCTTTTCCTTCCTTATCAAACTCTGCAACTGCAAAGAACTGATCGTGATAGAAGAAGAATTTATAGTTGTTTTCAAAGGCCTGGCGAAGCCACTTATCTTTAGCTGAAATAGATTTCATAGGGTAATCATCTACAGCTGGAACCCAAAGTGGATTGCGGTGAACGTGTGTTAGCATGAGGTCCCCCATATGGATCATTGTGTCTTCACCCTGTTTAAGCAATATGATACAATGCCCATTACTATGACCGCTAGTATGAATCATTTGAATTTCTGGAATGATATCAATCGAATCTGAGAAGGTTGTAACTTGATCTTGAATCGGTTCCCAATTCTCTTTGAGGTAAGTTCCGCGAGTACGATTATTAGGATTTCTCATCTCGTACCATTCTATATCATTAACAATAATCTTTGCATTTGGAAACTTAGAAACAAGATTGCCCTCAGAATTAACGCGTGTCAGGCCACCTGAATGGTCATGGTGCATATGTGTCATCAGTACATAATCAATCTTCTCTGGAGACAAGCCTAAAAGCTCTAAACTCTCTTCGATTTTACTTTCAGATAAAATTCCTAGATTGCGTCTTTGTTTCTCAGACAATTTTGCCGTATCGAAACTCGCATCCATCAGGTAATTCTTCCCTTTGTATTGAATCAAGATGGGATCTGTCAACTCAGACATCATATTGTCTTCATTTGTTGGATAGTATCGAGACCACACAACTTTTGGAACAGGACCAAATAATGTCCCTGCATCAGTTAATTTATCAGCTCCTCGTAGCCATGTCAATTTCATATCGTGAAATTGATACTCTTGCAACTTGAGTTCTGTCATTTTATTACTCCTTTAGCCACTGGTGTGCTATTCTTTTTCGAATTGAGTCTCCAGATTTCCCGTAACTTTCAATAGTTTTAGCATCTTTTAAATAACGATCAATCGGGCTTTTATCCTGTGCTTGTAGCGGACCTATTAATCTGATAATCTCTTCAGAAATTTCAATAGCTACTTTTGTAGTAAATAATTTAATCTGTGAAACATACAAAGAATCATCTAACATTTGATTTTTATATGAATTGAAATACGCTTCTGCTGCACATAGTTTTGTATATAAATCAGCAAATTGATGTTGATAAATCGTCGCATCAATCAACCTCTTACCAAAACCACGTTTCACCTTTAGAAAAGATAAACCTTTTTCAAAAGCTCCTTCGGAAATTCCAATAGAAACTGCGCTTAAACCTAATTGAAGCTTTCGAACAAAGTCATTTAACTGTTCTTGACCAGCTAAAGTCATCCCTAATAAACTATCCTCTGATAATTCAATATTATCAAAAGTAACTGAACTGATTGGTAAACCTTTTAGTCCTTGTTTAGGGATATCTTCTCCAAAGTAAACACCTGGGGCCTTAGTGTCTACGATAAAAAATCCAAACGACGGTTTCTTTTCATCATTTTCTACTTTGGCAAATATAAAAAGTATGTCCGTAAAACGGCAATTTGAAACAATCGATTTCTTACCTGAAAGACGCCACCCATTACTCGTTTTAGTCGCAGTTGTATTCACTAATTCTAGATTTTCGCCAAGATACCCCTCAGAAAAACCTAGACCAGCCAATATCTCTCCTTTAATTAATTTTTCAAGATATAGACTTTTTTGTTTAGAACTACCGTATCGATTAATAGGATAAATCCCATAGCAAGCCTGGGTTAATAAAACTGTCGAAAAAGCAGCAAATTCTTTTGAGATTAAACGAATAAAAGTCATGAATTCTTCGCTTAAAATCGAATCTTCATCCCTTACGATGGATGAAAATATATCAAAAGATTCAATAAACTTATCGAACAATTCTCTTGGAAATTGATTTTTATCTGTTCTATGCTCAAAAAAGCTTGCAATTAGACTGCTTATCTCTGCATTATACCTTTTAGCAAGGTTATCATTGTAGACCATTACTCTTCACCCCAAGCTAATTCTCAGACAAGGGTTGATAATACCCTTTTAACAATTCTTCATACACATAGGATTCGACCTCGTTGTAGGAATCCTTGTACGGTCTACAGAACCAAACATTAAAAGGAATCGGGTCATTAAATCGAACAGTTTGGAAGCGACTACTATCTACAAGAGTTTCAACAGATTTTGGTAAAATTGTAATCAAATCTGTTTGATAAGTAGACTCAATTAAAAAGTCCCAAGTAGATGATAAATAAGCAAATTTAGTATTTATGCGTTGTGAACGAAGTTTCTCAACCACCAAATCATAAGTCGTAAATGTTTTATTAAAGATTGCTAAATCATAATCAGCAAGATCAGACCAATCTAGCGCTTCTTTCTGTGCTAATGGATGATGTTTATCCATATAAGCAACATACTCGTCTAAATGAATAATATGTTGTTCAAATTTTTGTGCATCTAAGTTCGTTGGCTCAATTAAAAATGCTAGGTTTAAATCACCGTCACTCATTTTTTGGTGAATTTCTTTCCCTCCACCCTCTATAACTTGAATATAGATGTGAGGATTGTTTCGCAAAAAATGCGGAAGAGCGTTTGAGAAGAACGTTCTTAATATCAAAGAAGGGATCCCAAGATTAATAGTCCCTCTCTGCTTTTGTGACTCAATATGAATCATTGAAAGCATCTCTTCGTGACGATTAACAATTTCTGTGGCAAAGCGATAAATCTTTCGTCCTGCCTCAGTCAAACTTTCCAATCTACCATTTTTTCGATTGAATAATTGGATTCCTTCAGCTGCTTCAAAATTTGTTACAAATTGACTTAAGGCTGACTGACTAATATGGATCTTCTTTGCTGCAATCGAAAGATTGCAACCACATTCGACTATATTAATGAAATAGTTCATTTGTATAATATCCACTTAGCTATCACCTTACTTCCATTTATTTTTACATTTAGATACCAATTGATACTACCGCCTAAAAAGACGATAGTATCGTTTACATATATAATATCATGCTCAGAAGAAAATAGCCAGCATTAGCCTAGATAGGCATTGTCTTCACATCTTCTGCAACAATAACGTCACCGGCTGTTTTTTCAAGAACTTCTTCTACAGTTACACCTGGTGCTACTTCTTTCAACAAGAATTTACCATCTTTGAATCCAAAAACAGCTAGTTCTGTAATGACAAGATCTAATACTCCTTTAGCTGATAGAGGCAATGTGCACTCTTTCAAAAGTTTAGATTCGCCACCTGTAGTATGTTGGATTGCTCCAATTACGCGTTTAGCACCTACCAAAAGGTCCATTGCTCCACCCATACCTGGTGCAAATTTTCCTGGGATAAGCCAGTTTGCAATACTTCCGTCTTGGCTTACTTCAAGAGCTCCAAGAACAGTCGCATCAACGTGACCACCACGAATAATCGCAAATGATGTTTGCAAATCAAACAAAGCAGCTCCTGGAAGGAGAGTGATTGGGGCACCACCTGAGTTTGCTAGGTTAGGATTGTAAGTATCTTTAGTTGGTGTTTCACCAAAGCGAAGGGCACCATTTTCAGCTTGAAGAATTACGTTAACACCTTCTGGGATGAAGTCTGCAGAAGCATTTGGAATACCAAATCCAAGGTTTACAACATCACCATCTTTAAATTCAAGAGCAACACGTCTTGCAATAATTTCTTTTGGTTTCATATTATTTTACCCCCGCTAATTTATTAGTCTCTGTCCAGAGTTCACCCATCATCTTGTGGTGTTCTTCTGGAGTTAAGCCTTGGACTACATAGTCAACAAGGATACCCGGAATATAAACGTCATCCGGTTTAATTTCACCAACTTCAACAATTTCATTTGTTTCAACGATAACTGTATCTGCTGCAAGAGCTAGTTGCAATGAAATGTTCTTAGTTGTACCATCAATGTACAAGTTCCCGTACTTATCTGCTTTTGTAGCTTTAATCAATGCTACATCAAGTTTTAGAGGATCATAAAGGAGGTACTCGCGACCATTGCGAACAACTTTTTCATGGTCATTTTCTAAAATAGTACCAACTCCAGTTGGTGTCAAAACTCCTCCAAGACCTGCTCCAGCAGCGTGAAGGCGTTCAACAACTGTTCCCATTGGAGTGAATTCTACTTCCATTTCTCCACTAAAGTATGCTTTTTGAGCAGCAGGAGATGTACCAATGTGGGCAGCAACATATTTCTTAACTTGGTGGTTTTCACAAAGACGACCAACACCCACTTCTTTACCTGGATGAGAAGTAACAACTGAAACCAAAGTCAAATCTTGTTGATTTTGTCTAACCAATTCTTCGATCAATTCCAAAGGTTCACCAACTGCAAGGAACCCTGAAATCCCTACAACATCACCTGGTTGTACTTTAGAAATAGCTTCTTGTAATGATAAAACAGCTTTCATACTAACACCTCAACTTTTATTTACGATTGAATACGGCTTTACGTTTTTCAACAAATGCGCGCATTCCTTCAACTTTATCTTCTGTAGAGAAGAGAAGAGCTTCTGCTTCTGTCTCCAAACGAATTGCATTCTTAAGAGGAAGTTCTGAACCAACTTGAATGACATGCTTAGCTTTTTCAACAGCCAATGGAGCATTTTTCATGATGCTTTTAGCTAGTTCTTCAGCAGATGACAATAATTCCTCAGCTGGAACAAGTTTGTTCAATATACCTAGGTCATAGGCTTCATTTCCTTTGACGATTCTAGCAGTGTAAATCAATTCTTTTGTCTTGCTAGTACCGATCAAACGAGACATTCTTTGTGTTCCTGCGAAACCAGGAATGATACCCAAGCCAACTTCAGGGAATCCTACCATTGTCTTTTCAAAGCCAATTCTAATATCTGTTGAGAGTGCAAGCTCCAAACCGCCTCCCAATGCATATCCATTAAGAACTGCAATAGTCGGTTGAGTAAGATCAGACAGACGGGTAAATGTATCATTGGCATATGTCATATATTCGAAGGCTTGGATTGGAGACATTTGGTCCATTTCCTTAATGTCAGCTCCTGCAACAAATGCTTTATCACCTTGGCCACTAACAATAACAACACGGATGTCTTCATGTTTTTCTACTTCATCCAAAACAAGATTTAAATCCGTCAAAACCTCTGAACTCAATGCGTTCAAAGCTGCTGGGCGGTTAATGGTGATATAACCGATACCATCTTTAACCTCTAATAAAACTGTATTACTCATTATTCTCCTCCTACTTTAAGTTATTTTGAGTATAGAGTACTGCGTCAACAAGTACTGATAATAATGTAAGTGCTTACATTATAATGATACCTTATTTATTAACAACCGTCCACTTAGTATTTATGCTTGAAACTATAAGTTCATCTTATAGGAAAGCGCTTTTATTTTGATACTTTAGTCTTCTAATTATTTAGAATAAAAAATATCTTACCCGAAATTCTCCGAGGAGATTTCAGGTAAGATATAATACATTTTAGTCAATCGAATAAAGTAGGAATTAACGTTCTACGATAACTGAAGTACCCATTCCTCCACCGATACAAAGTGTAGCAAGACCACGTTTTACATCACGTTTTTCCATTTCGTGAAGAAGAGTAACTAAGATACGGCATCCTGAAGCACCGATTGGGTGTCCAAGAGCGATAGCTCCACCGTTAACGTTTACTTTTTCTGGATCAAGACCTAGTTCTTTAACAACTGCACATGATTGAGACGCAAATGCTTCGTTTGATTCCACCAAGTCAAGATCCGCAACTGTAAATCCACCTTTTTCAAGTGCTTTTCGAGATGCATAGATTGGACCGCAACCCATAATTTTTGGATCAAGACCAGCGCTTGCGTAAGATTTGATAGTTGCCAATACTGGAACTCCCAATTCTTTAGCTTTGTCAGCACTCATAACTACAACTGCTGCAGCACCATCATTGATACCTGAAGAGTTACCAGCTGTTACAGTACCATCTTTCTTGAATACTGGACGAAGTTTAGAAAGTCCTTCAAATGAAGCGTCTTTTCTTGGGAACTCATCTGTATCAAATACAATAGGCTCCCCACGACGTTGTGGAATTTCAACTGGAACGATTTCTTCTTTAAAGCGACCAGCTTCAATAGCTGCAACTGCACGTTGTTGTGATTGAACAGCAAAGTTATCTTGGTCTTCACGAGTGATTCCATATTGTTCAGCAACGTTTTCTGCTGTAATACCCATGTGGAAACCTCCGAAAGCATCTGTCAAACCGTCACGAAGCATAGAATCTACTACTTTAGAGTCTCCCATACGAGATCCCCAACGTTGGTTTTGAACAACGTAAGGAGCTTGACTCATGTTTTCTGCACCACCAGCTACAACAATATCTGCGTCTCCGCACAATACTGCTTGAGCTGCCAACTGGACTGCTTTCAAACCAGATCCACAAACTTTGTTAATAGTGAATGCTGGAGAAGTAACTGGGATACCCGCATTAACGCTCATTTGACGTGCAACGTTTTGTCCTAGACCTGCACCAAGAACATTACCCATGATAACTTCATCAACTTGTTCTGGTTTCAAGTTAGCTCTTTCGATAGCACTCTTGATAACTAAACTTCCCAAATCAACAGCAGGAACATCTTTCAAACTTCCACCGAAGGCACCTAGAGGTGTACGAACCGCTGCAACAATAACTGCTTCTTTCATTATTTTCTCCTTATAATCTTAGTATTTAAAGAATCCTTCTTTAGTCTTACGGCCTAGTTTACCAGCTTCAACCATTTTCTTCAATAGTGGTGCTGGACGGTACTTAGGATCACCGAAGCCGTTATTCAATACTCCCATGATTGCCAAACATACATCCAATCCGATCAAGTCAGCAAGTGCCAATGGGCCAATTGGATGGTTTGCACCCAATTTCATAGCTTCATCAATTTCTTCTGCAGAAGCAACACCTTCACCAAGGATAAAGATAGCTTCATTGATCATTGGGATCAACACACGGTTAACAACAAATCCATAAGAATCTTTAACGTCAACTGCAGTTTTACCAATTTTTTCAGTCAATTCGCGAACTGCTTTTACAACTTCATCTGAAGTTTGAAGAGCACGAATCACTTCAACTAACTTCATAACTGGTGCTGGGTTGAAGAAGTGCATACCAATTACACGTTCTTGATGAACTGTAGCCGCAGCAATATCCGTAATAGAAAGAGATGATGTGTTAGAAGCCAAAATTGTTTCAGGAGCAGTAATTTCATCCAATTGTTTAAAGATGCTGAGTTTGATATCTCTGTTTTCTGTAGCAGCTTCAATAACCAATTGAACGTTTTTAGCATCTTCGTAAGAAGTTGAAGGAATCAAGTTACCCAAGATTTTTCCTTTTTCTTCTTCTGACATACGTCCTTTTTCTACTGAACGAGCCAATTGTTTAGTGATATTATCAATCCCTCTTTGTACAAATTCTTCTTTAATGTCATTAAGGTATACTGTAAAACCAGATTGAGCGAATACTTGCGCGATTCCGCTACCCATTTGACCAGAACCAATGATCATTACTTTAGAAATACTCATTTTTTTCTCCTATTCATTTTAATATATAAAGTTTATAAAGAAAGAATCGGAACGGTCTTTCAGCAAATGCTAAGCAACCGTTCCAAATTCATTATTATACGAATGCACCGACACCAGTGAGTTCACGACCAACAATCAATGCGTTCACCTCGTGAGAACCTTCATAAGTGTAGATTGCTTCAGCATCTGCGAAGAAGCGAGCTACGTCAGTTTCAAGAGTGATTCCGTTACCACCACATGTTTCACGTGCAAGGGCAACTGTTTCACGCATTACCAATGAGTTATGCATTTTAGCAAGTGCAGAGTTAAGCATCAATTCGTTACCAGCTTCTTGCATTTCTGCGATACGAGCTGAGTAAGCAAGTGCTGCTACTGCGTTAGCTTGCATTCTAGCCAATTTTTCTTGAACGATCTGGAATGAAGCGATTGGACGTTTGAATTGTTGACGGTCTTTAGCATATTTAAGAGCTGCAACGAATGATCCGCAAGTGATAGCAGTTGCAATGTGAGCAACGTCAGCACGAGTGAATGTCAAGATGCGAGCTACGTCGCCAAATCCGTTGATGTTTACCAAACGGTCTGAATCTGGAACTTCAACATTCTTCATAGTAATGTGACCATTACGTACGCAACGAAGAGAAACTTTGTGAGGGATTGGCTCAGCGTGGTATCCTGGAGCACCTTTACGAACGATGAAACATTTCACGCGTCCATCTTCAACGTCGCGAGCGAATACTGGAACAACGTCAGCTGTGTCTGATCCACCGATCCAACGTTTTTCACCGTTCAAGATCCATTTGTCTCCAACGCGCTCAGCTGTTGTAGCAAGACCACCAGCGATGTCAGAACCTGACAATGGCTCAGTCAAAGCGAAACATCCTTGCCAGTCAAATGCAGCCAATTTAGGAAGGAATTCTTTTTGTTGACGCTCATCACCACCAAGCAAGATTGTGTTGTAGCAAAGTCCACCGTGAACTGTGAAGAATGTTGCAATAGAAGCATCGAAACGACCTAATTCAAGGTACAAGAATGCGATGTAAAGTTCTGATGGTTTGTAGTTTCCTTCTCGTCCTTCGAACAATTTAGGGTTGTTCATGATTTGTGCGCCTTTTGCTACAGCGTAAAATTGTTCGAATGGGAAATCAGGTGCTTCCCAATATTCATTAATTACAGGACGAAGGTGTTTTTCAATCAAACGACGAGTTTCTTGTAAAACTTCTGCTTCTCCCAATGTTAAACCATCTGCATAGTGGAATAGATCCTCTGGATATAATTCGCGCAAGATTTCTTCTTTAGTTGCCATCTGTGGACTCCTTTGTAATAAATTAATTTTAGAGCGCTTACATTTTTACGCTCAATATTTGTTGACATGACTATTTTAACTTAAAGCGCTTTCTTTTGTCTACTTAATTAAAGTAAATAGCCCTATAAGTTGGGTTAATACTCCAACTTATATCTTTGTAAAATCAAATAAGTGAGCTGTTTTCAACAGCCCACTTATATATTAAACGACAATATCTTATGATTCTTTTGCTTCAAGAAGGCCAATGTCTCCATCTTCACGACGGTAAATTACATTAGTTGTTTCGTCCTCAACATCGATGTAAATGAAGAAGTCATGACCCAATAAATCCATTTGAAGAAGTGCTTCTTCAAGGTCCATTGGTTTTAAATCAATATGTTTTGAACGAACAACTTTAGCTTGAGCAACATCTGAATCTTCAACTAAAGCATCTGTAAATAATTGGCTAGTAGAAACTTTGTTTCTGTTCTTACGTTCAATTTTTGTTTTATTTTTACGAATTTGACGTTCAATCTTATCTGTTACCAAATCAATGGATCCATACATATCTTGAGAAACATCTTCTGCACGAAGAGTAATAGATCCAAGTGGAATTGTTACTTCTACCTTAGCAGTCTTTTCACGATACACTTTCAAATTTACACGTGCATCTAGTTCTTGATCTGCTTGGAAGTATTTTTCGATCTTTTCGAGTTTAGAAACTACATAATCACGAATTGCTTCTGTTACTTCTAGGTTTTCACCACGGATACTATATTTAATCATATAAGTACCTTCTTTCTAAACATATTTGTTTTTCTATATTTATTATAACGCTTTCAAAAAATTATTGCAATCTTTTTCCTCATCTTACGAGGGAAAATGTTCTAACCTCTTCTGCTCCTGCATTCTCTAGCATACTCTTGACACGATTAACAGTCGCACCTGTCGTATAAATATCATCAATTAATAAAATTTTCTTTGGGATCGTAACGCCGTTTTTAATAAAAAATGGGAGTTCTGTGGCTAAACGTTCTGAACGATTTTTTGAAGAGCTTGCTTTCACTTCACTTTTTCCTAATAAATCCAGATAGGATAAACCTGTAGTTTCTATTAAGCCCTCAACCTGATTAAATCCCCTTTTAGAGAATCTCTCTGGACTCAAGGGAATGAGAAGGATTTGAAACTCTTTATACTTTCGCAGTTTATCTTTTAAAATTGAAGCAAAAATCTTTCTAAGAATATAATCTCCATCAAACTTGTAGCGGCTAAAGTAATCCTTCATTGCTTGATTATAAGTAAAAATCGCTTCATGACTGACATCAATCCCTTCTTTACACCAAAGTTGACAATCTTGACACGAGGTTGACACTCCTGCTTTATAGCAGGTTGGACAATGTTCTTCTCCTATTTTTTCGAAACTTGAGGAGCACGTAAAACAGAGCGAATCTGCCTCCTTTTTTAAAAAAAGAAGATTTCTAAAGGTTAAATTACTTCCCAAGTGTTGTCCACATAGTAAGCAAGTCATAAACCCGCCTCCTTATTCATCAACTTAATTTCTTTTATGGCATTTTTAATCGAACGATTTAATCCATCATGAAAGAAAATTAAATCTCCAGTTGGTCTATCCATGCTGCGTCCAACTCGTCCTCCAATTTGAATTAAACTCGATTTTGTAAAGAGGCGATGATTTGCTTCGACAACCATTACGTCTACACATGGAAAGGTAACTCCACGTTCCAATATTGTTGTACTTATCAAGATGGTTAATTCTCTATCTCTAAATGCTTGAACTTGTTCTAATCGATCTTCTGTAACAGACGATACGAAGCCTATTTTCTCATTTGGAAACTGCAGCTGCAAGATTTCCTTTAACTTCTCTCCTTTTTTAATCTCTGAAGCGAAAATGAGTAATGGATAGGCTGATTTTCGTTGTTTTTCTATATAGCTTTTTAATTTGGGTGGTAGACGATGTTTGTCTAAGTAATTGTCCAATTCAGATAGCCAGACTGGTTTGGGAATTATTAAGGGGTTACCATGAAACCGCCTTGGTAAACTTAACCTTTTCAACTCTCCTAAGCGAACCTTTTTATCCAATTCATCTGTAGAGGTGGCTGTAAGGAAAATGCTGAATCCGTTTTCCTTTACACAATTCTTTACAGCTTTGTAAAGCATCTTGTTGTCAACATAGGGAAAAGCATCAACTTCATCAACTATTAGTAAATCAAAAGCTTGATAGAATTTTAATAACTGGTGAGTCGTTCCAACAACTAGAGGTGTCCGAAAATATGGTTCAGATTCCCCATGTAACAACGCGATTTTACAGGCAAAATCATTTTGTAGTCGTTTATATAACTCCAAACAAACATCTATCCGGGGGCTCGCTAAACAAACTGCCCCACCATCATTAATGACTTTTGCCACAACTTCATAAATCATCTCTGTTTTCCCAGCGCCAGTCACGGCATGAACTAAAGTTGGCTGCTGACTTTCTACAGCTTTAAGTAATCCTTTTGATACTTTCTCTTGAAATGGAGTCAATTGTCCCTGCCATTTAAGAACCTCTTGTTTTGGAAATTCTTCCTGAGGGAAATAATATAAACCTTGATCACTCCTAACTCGCTTCATCAACAGACATTCTCGACAGTAGTATGCATCAATGGGCAATAACCATTCTTCTTGAATCACACTATCACATCGTTGACAAACTAGTTTTCCCTTCTCTTTTCGCATACTTGGGAGTTTCACTGCTAACTCACGCTCTGCTACACTTAATTCCTCTCCAGTAAAAAGACGTCCTAGATAATTTGGATCTATTTTCATACTTCTTTATTCGTAAAATCTAGAACTTTATCCTATTTTTTAGTACAATAACATTATGGAATGTAGAACAATTAAAGAGGACGGACAAGTCCAAGAAGAAATCAAAAAATCACGCTTTATTTGCCATGCAAAGCGCGTCTATAGTGAAGAAGAAGCTCGAGCTTTCATCACTGCTATTAAGAAAGAACACTATAAAGCGACCCACAACTGCTCTGCTTTTATTATCGGTGAGCGGAGTGAAATTAAACGAACTAGTGACGATGGAGAACCAAGCGGAACTGCTGGAGTACCAATGCTTGGAGTGTTAGAAAATCATAATTTAACCAATGTCTGTGTAGTTGTTACCAGATATTTTGGTGGTATTAAGCTAGGTGCTGGGGGGCTCATTCGCGCTTATGCTAGTAGTGTCGCTTTAGCTGTTAAAGAGATTGGAATTGTAGAAATTAAAGAACAAGCAGGGATTCAGATTCAAATGAGTTATGCTCAATATCAAGAATATGGCAATTTTCTTAAAGAACATAATCTCATGGAACTTGAAACAAATTTCACTGATCAGGTCGAAACAATCATCTTTGTTGATAAGGAAGATAAAGAAACTATCAAAGCTTCTCTCATAGAATTTTTCAATGGGAAAGTCACCTTAACGGATCAAGGTTTACGAGAAGTCGAGGTTCCTATAAACTTAGGATAAAATAACGGAAATACTACCTTATCATCTAAATTTCCTCATTTATATCTGATATAAAAAAATCCTATCGCTTCGATAGGATTTCTATATTTTACAAAAGGTAAAGTTAGCGTTATACTAGTAGCATCTTATATATAGAGGTGCTAATATGGCGATTTATAACAATATCACTGAACTTGTCGGTAGAACACCGATTGTTAAATTGAACAACATCGTACCTGAGGGTGCAGCAGATGTTTACGTAAAACTAGAAGCCTTTAACCCAGGGTCATCCGTTAAAGACCGCATTGCTCTAAGCATGATTGAAAAAGCTGAACAAGAAGGCAAACTTAAACCTGGTTCTACTATTGTAGAGGCAACAAGCGGAAACACTGGTATCGGTCTTTCATGGGTTGGTGCTGCTAGAGGCTACAAAGTTGTCATCGTTATGCCTGAGACAATGAGTGTGGAACGTCGTAAAATCATCCAAGCATATGGTGCTGAACTTGTTCTAACTCCAGGAAGTGAAGGTATGAAAGGCGCTATTGCTAAAGCTGAAGAAATCGCTGCTGAACGTGATGGTTTCCTACCTTTGCAATTTATCAACCAAGCTAACCCAGAAGTTCACGAAAGAACAACAGGAGCTGAAATTCTAGCTGATTTCGGAGCTGACGGTTTAAATGCCTTTGTTGCCGGTGTTGGTACTGGAGGAACTATTTCAGGTGTTTCTCATGCTCTTAAAGCTGCGAATTCAAACATTCAAGTTTTTGCAGTTGAGGCAGACGAATCAGCTATCTTATCAGGTGAAAAACCTGGACCTCATAAAATTCAAGGTATCTCTGCTGGATTCATCCCAGAAACACTTGACACAAAAGCTTACGATGGTATCGTTCGCGTAACATCAGACAATGCTCTTGCACTTGGTCGTGAAATCGGTGGAAAAGAAGGGTTCTTAGTAGGTATTTCTTCTGCTGCAGCTATCTATGCAGCAATTGAAGTCGCTAAAAAACTTGGAGCAGGTAAAAAAGTCCTTGCACTTGCACCAGATAACGGAGAACGTTACCTATCTACAGCACTCTATGAATTTGAAGTGTAGTCTCCTAAATACACCAATAAGAAAAAGCAACATGCTAGGCATGTTGCTTTTTCTTATATTCTATTTTTAATGATTGCTAATACGTCTGCGACACTTTGGAGGTTGTCAATTTCTTCATCATCGATTTCGATTCCAAATTCATCCTCAATGGTTAGGACAAATTCCATCAAATCTACTGAATCAGCATCCAAATCATCCTTTAAGCTCAAGTTTTCGGTTACGACAAAGTCTTCTCCTTGACGCTCTTGAATGATGGTTACGATACGGTCAAAAATTTGTTGGTCTGTCATATTGTTCTCCTTATTCCTCTGAAAATTCACGCGCAGTTTGGGCAACTACATCTGTCTCAAGCATGGTACGAATTTGGCGTATTGTGCTATAGACAGCCTTGGCATCACTTGAGCCATGAGTCTTAACTACTGGTGCCTTAACACCAAACAGAACCGCGCCTCCAACATCTGAATAGTTGAGCTGTTTTTTCAAACCTCTGAGGTTATCCTTAAGAAGGAAAGCCCCTAGCTTGGCTCTAAGACCGCCACCTACAATAGCATTTTTGAGCAAGCCCATGATACCCATAGCGGTACCTTCAATAGCTTTGAGCACAGCGTTTCCCGTGAAACCATCTGTTACAACTACATCAGCGACTCCATCCATCAAATCACGCGCTTCCACATTACCGATAAAGTTCAAACTCTCATCAGCTGCTAGCAAGTCATAAGCTTCCTTGCGTAGTGGATCTCCCTTACTGCTTTCTGTACCGTTGTTCAGAAGGCCAATGCGAGGATTTGCAATACCACGAACATTCTTGGCGTAGAAAGAACCTAGAATTGCGTATTGATAAAGGTGATGGGCTGTATTTTCTGCATTGGCACCAAGGTCAAGCATATCAAAGCCTTTCCCATCAACTGTTGGTAAGGTTGACATAAGACCTGGTCGATCGATATTTTTAATACGGCCAACGATGAAGAATCCTGCGGCTAGCAAAGCGCCTGTATTTCCTGCCGAGAGAACAGCGTCTGCCTCTCCATCTTTGACAGCCTTGGCTGCTAATACCATACTGGCATTTTTCTTCTTACGGATAGCTTTTGTAGGCTCGTCATCAGAATTTATTTTTTCATCTGTATGGATAATGCTCACACGTTCTTGAGCTGTGAGATATTGCTTGATTTTACTTTCGTCTCCGTAAAGTTGAATCTCAATATCTGAAAAGTCAGCAAGGGCTTGATTGACACCTTCAACGATGGCTTGTGGTGCGTAATCGCCACCCATTGCGTCTACTGCGATTTTTTTCATTTGTCTTCCTCTTTTAGTAATTGTCCCCAGTCGGCTAGGGAATCAATAAATTTCTTTGATTTTAGGTGAATACCGACATATTCTTCGTAGATTTGGTCTATAAACTTACGCAAATCTTGCTTGATTTCAGACTTGAGCGAGATAGTCTCCAAAGTCTCAAAATCAATGGCCTGAAATTGATTGAGCAGATAAGGAATATTCGGATTCAAATGGCATCGTTTTTCATCTTCATGATAATGATCTGGGCAAAGGCAGGCACCGTACTTGAAAGAAAAATCAAAGGCCTGCCCAACACGATGGCAGAAAGTACACTCATTAAAGTTAAGACTAATCCCAAAACGTGTCAAAATTTGAATTTCAAAAATATTGGTCAAAACCTGATAGTCTAAGCCCTCTTCCATCAACTCCAAAGTCTTTTGCAAAAAAGCAAATAAGGGTGCGTCCTGCTGATTATCCTGCAAACTAGCATCTGCCAAGGCTGCAACATAGGTTGCATATGCCATAACAAAGAGGTCGCTATTGATTTTTGGAAAAGTCTTTACCTCATGGTAATCCTCGATATAGCTGAGTCCATCATCGTTGACCTTTAAGAGAAAACGAGACAGCACCAAGGGTTGAATGACTGGAGCAAGTTTAGATTTGCTAGCATGTTTCACAAAAAACATCCGTTTCCCAGCTTGCTCTGTAAAGATTTTGACCAGCTTATCATCCTCACGAAAGTTACGATTGTAGAGCACCAGGCCTTGACTCGTAATAGACTGAATCATGCTTCCTTCATATACTCCTCAAGTCGTTTCATGGCTTCTTTAATCGTTTCCATGCTAGCTGCATAAGATAAGCGAACATATCCTTCTCCATACTGGCCAAAGGCAGCACCTGGGATAAAGGCAACAGCTTTCTTATGGGCAAAATCTTTTAGAAAAGCAAAAGAATCTTGATTGTAACCTGCTGGAATCTTAGCAAAAATGTAAAAAGCGCCATCTGGTTTGATAATCTCAAAGCCAAGGTCCGTCATCTTCTCGATAATGTAGTCCCGACGTTGAATATACTCTTTCTTCATAGGTTCTGCATCGTCTTTGCCAGCTGTCAAAGCTTCCACTGCAGCATGTTGCGCCATGGTATTGGCAGCAGTAACCAAGTATTGGTGACTCTTGATGAGTTGAGCTGTGAAGTTTGCTGGTGCAAAGATAAAACCTAAACGCCATCCTGTCATAGCATGAGATTTAGATAGACCGTTAATGATAATGGCTTGATCTCTCAGCATCGTTCCCAAAGATACATGATTTTCTCCTGTATAGGTCAATTCTGAGTAGACCTCATCACAGACGACGAAAATCTCATACTTACGTAGAACGTCTGCCAAAGCTTCTAATTGCTCGCGACTATAAGTGATACCAGTTGGGTTAGCTGGATAGTTGAGAATGACAGCCTTAAGCTTGTCACCTTGCTCTAGTATGGCCTTCTCCAGCATTTCAGAAGTCAAGACAAAGCCATTTTCAGTTGTATCAATCTCGACAATCTCTGCCCCCACTAGATTGACAATCGGCTCATAGCCAGGATAGGCAGGAGCTGGCAAGAGAACCTTGTCTCCCTCTTCTAGGATAGCTGTTAGGGTAGCTGACAAAGCCTCTGTCGCACCAATTGTGACCAAGATTTCATTTTCAGGATTATAGTCTAGCTGGTATTTTTCTTTTACAAAATCACTCGCCGCCTGACGCAAGGTCAGTAAACCGCTCATCCCTGTATAGTAGGATTGGTTCTGGTCAATAGCTCGCTTTGCAGCCTCCTTGACATGATCTGGTGTTGTAAAATCCGGTTCTCCCAATGTCAGACGTAACACTCCAGGAATCTCTGAAATAGCCTGGTCAAACTGACGAATCAAGGAAACTTGAATCTTATCTAATTGTTTATTAAATCGTTTGGTTAGGTCCATAGATATCCTCCTTGATTAAAGAACATATATCTATTATACTACAAAAGCTCCTTGACCGCAAAAATCCATTTAGTCACAGCCTATTCCCACTTTCTATTTTACTTTTTTGATAGACAAGCTTATAATAAGAAGTGCTTATTTTCGGAGGTTTTTATGTCATTTCTATCAAAAAATGGGACCGGACTTCTAGTCTGTCTTATCATTTCTATCATCTCTTGGGTTTTAGGAGGCTTCTTACCTGTTGTAGGAGCGCCAGTTTTTGCTATCTTTATCGGAATGATTCTCCACCCCTTTCTCACTTCCTATAAACAACTGGATGCTGGTTTGACTTATAGCTCTAAAAAATTACTCCAGTACGCTGTCATCTTGCTTGGATTTGGACTCAATATCTCTCAAGTTTTCGCAGTTGGAAAATCTTCCCTCCCTGTCATTCTTTCTACTATTTCTATAGCTTTAATTGTAGCCTATCTCTTCCAACGCTTTTTTGACCTCGATACAAAGCTGGCTACCTTAATTGGAGTAGGTTCTTCTATCTGTGGAGGCTCTGCCATTGCGGCAACCGCTCCTGTCATCCATGCTAAGGAAAAAGAAGTCGCTCAAGCCATATCTGTTATCTTTTTCTTCAATGTCATAGCTGCGCTTATCTTCCCAACCCTAGGAGGCTGGCTTCACCTATCAAACGAAGGTTTTTCTCTCTTTGCAGGGACAGCAGTCAACGATACTTCCTCTGTAACAGCTACAGCTAGCGCCTGGGATAGTCTTTATCACACCAACACTCTTGAGTCAGCAACCATTGTCAAACTGACCCGTACCCTAGCTATTATCCCTATTACACTCTTCCTCTCCTACTGGCAAAGTCGTCAACAAGGAAATAGCCAAGGGGTAAAACTTAAAAAAATCTTCCCTGTTTTCATTCTCTACTTTATCCTAGCTTCTCTGCTAACTACCATTCTCACTTCATTCGGTGTCAGCAACAGCTTTTTTGCACCTCTCAAACAACTCTCTAAATTCCTCATTATCATGGCCATGAGCGCTATCGGTCTCAAAACCAATCTCATCACCATGATCAAGTCCAGCGGTAAATCTATTCTCCTTGGAGCCCTCTGCTGGATTGCCATTATCCTGACTAGTCTTGGCATGCAAATACTCATCGGTATTATCTAAGACAAAAGGTAGCCTAAAGGCTACCTTTTTATTGTTCAAGAATCAATCGTGTATGTTCTTTCTTAATACAACGATTCATCACAATATCTTCACATCCGCCAGCTCGGAGAATTTCTTCTGCCTCTTTATTTTCAAGACCAAGTTGGGCCCAGAAAATCTGTGCATCTGCTTGTAGAAAGTCACGTGCAACATCTGGTAAAAACTCACTGCGACGGAAAACATCCACAATATCTACATGAAAAGGAATCTCAGCAAGACTTGCATAAGCCTTTTCTCCAAGAATTTCCTGGCCTGCTAATTTCGGATTGACTGGAATGATTCTATATCCTCGAGACTGCATCTCCTTGGATACACGATTACTAGTTGTTTCCTCGCGATCCGACAGACCTACTACAGCTACCGTTTTGCTAGTTGTTAAATACTGACGTATTACGCCATCACTAGGGTTTTTGAATAGTTCGCTCATGCAAAACCTCCTTTTTCAACCAGTATAGCATATTTTGAAAAGGCTTGCAGGAATTTGCTATGAAAATAAAAAATCCTCCCAAAATTAAACTATTCATTTAATTTTAAGAGGATTTATAAAGATTTTATTAAAGATTATTCTCTTGTTGGTTTATACTGAAGGCTTTCTCCGTGTTGTTTGACAAAGTCACTCATCTCTGAGTCAGGAATTTGTCGAAGGTAGAGATTGGCACGAATTGTATCATCTTCTTCACGACAAGTAGAAAGCACAAGATATTTATCCTTAGCTGATACCTTGACATTTGGTTTCTTAACTTCTGCAGTATCATAAATAGTAGTTAGCTGTTTCTCAAAATCCGCATCATCATCAAAAGAAGTACGGTAAAAAGCTGTTTCTTCTGGAACAATAATCATGGCAACAGCTTCATAATAATACTTTCTCTCTGGAGTTTCAATGACAACATAAGGGTGTGCATCAAAATATTCTTGGCGACTGAAATAGTTCACATCTTTAAACATACGATGATCAGGCACTTTACTACCACGGGCATGACCAAATAACCAAGTCAAGCGGTCGCTAAAGTCCTTCTTGTTATCAGCGTCCATAAAGACTGTCCCCATTAAAGGCTCGTTAACTCCATCAAAGCGCTTATCTAAATAAGTCGCATTATCCGTTGTTTGAACGACTGGTTCATCTAACTGTGTACCCGGAATATATACATACCCCACAGTTTCAGAGTTTGTTGCAAGTAAACCTTTAAATTTATTAGAGAGATATTCTTTTTCTTCCTTACTAGCAGTATAAGTTTGCTTTGGCGCTTCCTGGGTAACGGTAGTCTCAGTCGGCTTATTCTCACTTGATGCTGAGAAGCTGTTATTATATATAAACAAGGCTCCCAAAGCAACGATAACTACTGCAGCGATAGAAGCAATTATTTTAGTAATTGGTGTTTTCTTTGTTCTAGAGTGTCCACTCATTTTTCTACCTCGTTATTTACTAAAAAAATCACTGAAACAAAGTTTCAGTGATAGTATACTTCACCAAATAAATAAATTATTTAGCAGCGTGTGTTTTTGGAAGAGCTTTTTTAGCTGCTTTTGCAGAAGCTCCAGCTTTTTTAGCAGCTGCATCTGCTTTTTTAGCTTGGTCTACAGCACCTGGTTTACCATCTTCTGGTTTAGTTGCTGCTTGGTCAGCTGCTGCTTGATCTGCAGATGCTTGAGCAGATAGACCATGTTCTTTCAAGTAACGAGCATTTGCTTGTTCTGGAGTTTCGTTCAAGATGTAGTATCTACCTTCTTTTTTGTTAGCAGTATTGTATGTGTTTTGAGATTCTTGGATCTTAGCGTTACGAACTGCATTACGAGCATCGTTCAAAGCGTTTTCGTAAGCAGCTTTCTTTTCACCGTAAAGGTGTGATCCACCTTCAACAGCGTCGAATGCTTTTTTAGCTTCAACTACTGCTGGGTCTTGTGATGCAATAGCATCAACGTTATCTTGGTGACCACCAACATACTCGTTAGCTTTACGACCATTTACAAATTCAGTTTGTGCGTTGTAAGCATCGTTTACTCCACCACCAGTTACTGGTTGGTCGTATGCACCTGGAGTGTTAGCTCCACCGTTGATATCTGCAAATGCTGGAGCTGCTACAGAAAATACTGCAAGAGCTGCTACTGATGATAATAAAACTTTCTTCATTGTTTTATCTCCTCTTTAATTTTAAAATTTAATTTATAAGGACAACCCTTATTACATCAAATTATATCATATAAATCTAAGTTGTCAAGCTTTTTTTAAAATAAATTTATTTTTTTCTGGTAAAAAATAAGTAAAATTCATTCTAATTTAAAAAATCAAATAATATTCTTGAAACAATTGATACAAAAATATTTAAACTCCGAACAATACGGACTTCTGTGAGCGATAGGGTTCTGAATTTATAAGCGTTTTTTATTTCCTCAACTGTAAATTTAAATAGTCTTCTCAATACTAAACAATGGAGAAAGAGGACGTTTTTCGTGGATACGGATGATTGCATCGCCTAAAAGATGAGCGATAGAGATTTGCTCAATCTTATCAATCAAACGTTCCTCTGGTAGGTAGATAGTATCCAAAACAACCAATTTTTTAATAGCTGATTTCTGGATGTTGTCCATAGCTGGCCCTGAAAGAACTGGGTGCGTACAGCTTGCGTATACTTCAACAGCTCCTGCCTCAGCAAGGGCATCTGCTGCGTGACAAATAGTTCCAGCTGTATCAATCATATCGTCAATCAAGATACAAGTTTTACCTTCAACCTTACCAATGATATTCATCACTTCGCTAGTGTTCATTTTGTCTACGCTACGGCGTTTATCGATAATGGCAATTGGAGTTTTCAAGAACTCTGCTAATTTACGAGCACGAGTGACACCACCATGGTCTGGACTGACAACAACATAGTCAGAACCAACCATACCACGACGCTCAAAATAATCCGCAATCAAAGGAGCACCCATCAAGTGATCAACAGGAATATCAAAGAATCCTTGAATCTGTGCAGCGTGCAAATCAATCGTCAACAAACGATCCACTCCAGCTACTTCAAGCATATTTGCCACGAGTTTTGCAGTGATTGGTTCACGCGCTCTAGCCTTTCTATCCTGACGCGCATAACCATAGTAAGGCATTACAACGTTGACAGATTCTGCACTGGCACGTTTCAAAGCATCAACCATAATCAAAATCTCTAGTAGATTGTCATTTACAGGTGAGCTAGTTGATTGTAAGATAAAGACATGTTTCCCACGGATAGATTCTTCGATGTTAACTTGAATTTCTCCATCTGAAAATTGACGAACAGTCGATTTTCCCAATTCTATCCCAATCTCTTGTGCCACACGCTCTGCCAATTCTTTATTTGAAGAAAGGGCAAACAGCTTTAAATCAGAAAAAGACATGATTTCCTCCAGTATTTATGTATCACTTGTGTTTTTTTACAATATTTTCCATCTACCATTGTAGCGCTTTTTTCTCGATTTTTCAATAAAAAATAAGACAAGAGTAGACATTTATCCCCTTGTCTTATGCTATTTTATATTAGTGATAGTAAAGCAAAAATTTACCACCTCATCACCGTATGATATACGCTTTCAAATCAAAAAATTAATATACTTCAATCATTCTTCCTGTGTCTACATCGTAAACAGCTCCTGAAATAATGACATCATCTGGAATTAATGGGCATTCTCGAAGCAATTTCATATCCTCACGCACACTCTCCTCGACATCTTGGAAAGGGAGAAAGTCTTTGCCAGATACATCAACTCCCAATTCACGTTTTAAATGCTCTTGGAAGTCCTCATTATTGAAGGTTTGGGCACCACAGTCTGTATGGTGAAGAACCACGATTTCTCTTGTCCCCATCTGCTGCTGGGAAATGACCAATGAGCGAATCATATCCTCTGTCACTCGACCACCCGCATTCCGCAAGATATGAGCATCTCCCAGAGCCAAGCCCAGAGCTGGCGCAACATGGAGACGCGAATCCATACAAGTTACGATTGCAACCTTGGTCTTGGGTTTAATGGATAAATGCAAATCTCCATGTAGTTCTACATAAGCTTGATTGGCTTTTAAAAAATTTTCAAAATAGGACATGACAACTCACTTTCTGGTCTGCCAGATAATTTGAACACCAAATTATTTATCTCCTATCTTACCATCTTTTCTTTGTCTTGTCAGTTTTCAACTTTCCTATAAAAAACTATCACAGAGACATCCAGCATCTAGCTTGAGTTTCTGTCCTAGTTTTTTTATTGTTATGAACCTTTTTGGATATACTTATTGAGGGAGCCTGCAAAGCTTTGAAGATTGAGACTTTGTACATAAACCTCACCAGTACCTCGGAAAGTATTAACAACTCCTTCACCTGTACCGATAGATTGCCAAAAACCATTTTCTAAGTGAATATTATAGTCTAAAGACTGACTCCAAGCCACCACATGGGCATTGTCAATCGTCACTTCTTGGTTTTGGAGTTCAATTTTCTTAATCGAACCAAAAGCATTTGCCAAAAGCGTTCCCTGACCTTGAGTAGTCATCACGAAAAGACCACCTTGACCGCCGAAAAGTGCTTTACCAATAGATTGGTGCTCCATTGTATAGAAAGCCGTTCCATCAAGAGCCAGAAAAGCCCCATCATTCAAGCGATACTGCTTTTCGCCAAGTTCAAGAGCAATCACTTGACCAGGAGTATCTGGTGCTAAAGCAAGATGTCCGTTGTCAGACTCTGCAATAGCTTGAGTAATGAAGGTACTTTCACCAGAAACCATGGAACGTCCTACAGCTTTGACAAAACGTCCCAAGCCAGAACCGCTAGCATTGAGCTGGGTATTGAGGCTTACATTGGGTGTATGGTAGACCATGCTACCGCGCTGAATAAAGACCGTTTCTCCTTGATTGAGTGACAACTCTACCAAAGGAAATTGCATATGACTGTCCATAGAAAATTTCATCAGAAATTCCTCCTTGTTTTAATAATTGTTAGCAATAAAATAATTAGTAATCTAAACCTGAGTACAACTATTAGGAGAATACTTTTTTCAAGACTTCCTGAATAGTCGTCACCCCAATCACCTGAATTTCCTTAGGTGGCTTGATTCCAGTTAAAGAATTCTTTGGTACATAGATTTTTGTAAATCCAAGTTTCGCTGCTTCATTGATCCGTTGTTCGATACGATTTACACGCCGAATCTCTCCAGTCAAGCCCAATTCTCCTACAAAACATTCCTGAGGGTTGGTTGGTTTATCCTTGTAACTCGAAGCAATGGCAACCGCAACAGCCAAGTCAATGGCAGGCTCATCCAATTTGACACCACCAGCTGATTTGAGATAGGCATCCTGATTTTGCAAGAGAAGCCCTGCACGTTTTTCCAAAACAGCCATAATCAGACTAGCACGATTGAAATCAAGCCCTGTTGTCGTGCGCTTGGCATTTCCAAACATAGTCGGTGTCACCAAGGCCTGAACTTCAGCAAGAATTGGACGCGTCCCTTCCATAGTTACAACAATTGACGAACCAGTCGCCCCATCCAAGCGTTCTTCCAGAAATACCTCACTTGGATTGAGAACCTCAACCAATCCACCCGACTGCATCTCAAAGATTCCAATCTCATTTGTCGAGCCAAAACGATTTTTGACTGCTCTCAAGATACGGAAGGTATGGTGTCGTTCCCCTTCAAAGTAAAGCACTGTATCCACCATATGTTCCAACATACGAGGTCCAGCCAAGGTTCCTTCCTTTGTAACATGCCCTACGATAAAGATAGCAATGTTATTGGTCTTAGCCAGCTGCATGAGTTCAGCGGTTACTTCACGTACCTGGGAAACTGACCCCTGCACCCCTGAAATCTCAGGAGACATAATGGTCTGAATCGAATCGATGATAAGGAAATCCGGCTGGATACGTTCGACTTCTGCACGAACGCTCTGCATATTGGTCTCAGCATAGAGATAAAACTCACTGTCGATATCACCCAAGCGCTCTGCACGGAGTTTGATCTGTTGAGCAGACTCCTCCCCACTAACATAGAGAACTGTTCCTACTTGAGACAACTGGGTTGATACTTGTAAGAGAAGGGTTGATTTCCCAATACCGGGATCCCCACCGATGAGGACGAGACTTCCTGGTACCACACCGCCACCAAGCACTCGGTTAAATTCCTCCATCTCAGTCTTAGTTCGATTGACATTGATAGAAGTCACTTCAGTCAATTTCATGGGTTTGGTTTTTTCACCTGTCAAAGACACACGCGCATTTTTGACTTCTGCAACCTCAACTTCCTCCACAAAAGAAGACCAGGCTCCACAGTTTGGACAGCGTCCTAAATACTTGGGTGAATTATATTCACAATTTTGACACACAAATGTCGCTTTTTTCTTAGCTATAATTCTAATCCTCTCATTATAAAATCTCTTATTCTTTTCATGTCAGCAACTATCTTGTTTCAGAATAGTAAGGCCACCATCATCCGCATGGACATAATACCGACCATCAGGACTAAATCCAAAAATATAAGGTAAATAACCTTTATAAATTTGGCTTTTAGCTTCCTCATCTTTCCCCCAATAAATAGTTAAAATTGGATATTCTTCAGATTGGTCTTTATCCATTGTCACTCTGATGTCTCTGCCATTATCCAAAGGGAGATTTCCACCATATTGACCAGCGATAGGGATAGGTGAATCATAGCCCTCGCACATGGCTACTAACTCTATCTCATCGTAATCTCCGTCTATCGGTGTTACTTGCTCATTTTCGCTGTCAATGATTGACATGTAGTCTGAAGAAATACACAGAATTTTATGATAGGCATCAGGGAGAAATGCTAGGTAAAGAAATCCTCCAATACTAATCTCAAAAATCTTCTTATACCCTCGACAATTCTCGGCGGTAAAAGCTTGAAAATCCTTATAGCTCATTACATTGTACTTCTTTCTATATCTCTATCTCACACTCAATCACTTGGCAAAAATCAATCTTCTCGTCTGATACAAATTGGCGCATGAGCATTCGATGAGTGACAACAACGACTGTCTGATAGTTTCGATACTTGCGCATAGATTTTAGAAACCGAGACCTCATTTCCTCAGCTGTCTCATATTGAATAGGACTATTAGGAGGTAAGGATCCATTATTTTCTAGAAACAGAGTACGAGCTTTTTCAAAATTCTCTACGCCACTTTTTTCATAGACTTGCCATTCATGCAATAATGGCTCCACTCTCAAAGGAAATCCAATAGCACTAGCAAGATAAGAAGCCGTTTCTAAAGCTCGTGTCACTGAAGAAGCTACTAGCATATCAGCTGATTGGAACAAGGGATTTTGGCAAAGGTCCTGAGCCTGTTTCCTTCCCTTCTCAGATAAGGGAGCTAGATCCATTCCAAATCCGGAATAAGCATGCTCCTCTAACACACGATAATCTGGCTCCCCGTGACGTACAAAGATAATCTTCATCTTAGTGCCCAGTTGATCCAAACCCACCAGTACGAACTCCGTCTGCCTCATCTCCATCTGCAATTAAAAATGGAGCAAAGACAGCCTGAACTACACGTTCTCCAACTTCGAGAATCACTTCTTGGTCGGTAATGTTTTTCATCTGAGCAAAGATATGACCTTCATTTCCTGGATTGCCATAGTAGTCTCCATCAATGACCCCCACAGAGTTGATCAAGACCAAGCCCTTCTTACGAGGATTTGATGAACGGTCATAGAGATAGAGCACTTCTGTCGGTTGCATATAGGCCTTAACACCCGTTGGGACGAGGACAATCTCTCCTGGAGCGATAACCGTACGCACCGCAACCTTTAAGTCGTAGCCAGCTGCATGCGCTGTCTCACGCTTGGGTAGCAAAGTTTCATCTGTAAAACTAGAAACTAATTCAAAACCACGAATTTTCATATTATTCCTCTTTTTAATCTTTTATTCTAGGCTATTTTATCTTATTTATTCGAAAAAAGCACGAAAAAAGAGCACACAATTCACACTCGCTTAGGGCTGCTGGATTCCTCCCCTGACCCGCTTCACGCAGAACTGTTGCTCCACTAGTTATTATACCACATTCCCTTCTGTTTTTAAAGAGAAATTATTTTTTACGTCGATTTCGGAAAAAGTCTTGCATAATCCCTGCACAATCACTCTCTAAAATGCCTGTCTCAACGTCCACACGATGATTGAGCCGCTCGTCCGTCAAGATATCGTACAAGCTTCCAGCAGCGCCAAATTTCTGATTTTTAGCCCCGTAGACCACGTTTGGAATCCGTGCGAGCCCAATTGCCCCACTACACATGACACAAGGCTCAATGGTCACAAAAAGCGTACAATCAAGCAAGCGCCAACTCTCTTCGCTCAAATTAGCATTCTCTATGGCCATAATTTCCGCATGCATGACTGCCCGTTGCAACTCCTCTCGCGCATTGTGGCCTCTCCCGATGATTTTCCCGTCCTTGACAATTACACAACCAATCGGGATTTCATCATGCTCTAAGGCGATTTCTGCCTCCTTTAAGGCCTCTCTCATAAAAGCTTCTTTTTCTTCAAGTGTATAATCCATCTCTTCTCTCTTCCTAGCTATCAATTCTATCATTATATCACGTTTTTGAAGACAAAAAAAGCCACCGAATGCGGTGGCTTTATAGGGAGATTATTATGAAAAAGAAAAGTTTAGGAAATTTGTTACAACAAGTTAGGAGGTCTTCTTGTAACTATCTATAGTATATCCGACCTGTCTTAAACAAATCTTAAAAAATCTCCTATGACCAGACACTTTCTAAAATATTTGTCTGTTCACGACCAGGACCTACTGAGAATGTTGAAATACGAACACCCACCAATTCGCTAACACGGCGAACATAGTTACGTGCATTTTCAGGAAGGTCTTCCAAAGTACGTACTCCAGTGATATCTTCAGACCAACCAGGCAATTCTTCATAGATTGGTTTACAACGTTTCAATTGTTCGAGACTAGCAGGGTAGTAATCAATTCGTTGACCATCAAGATCATAAGCCACACAGATTTTTACTGTATCCAATCCACTCAAAACATCGATTGAGTTCAAAGAGAGATTTGTGATACCAGAAACACGACGGCTATGACGCATAACAACTGAGTCGAACCAACCTACACGGCGAGGACGCCCAGTAGTTGTCCCATACTCATGCCCCACTTCACGGATACGATTTCCAACTTCATCAAATAATTCTGTTGGGAAAGGACCATCTCCTACACGACTTGTATAGGCCTTACATACACCGACAACCTTGTCAATTTTGCTTGGACCAACACCAGAACCGATTGTCACACCACCAGCCACAGGGTTTGATGAAGTAACAAACGGATAAGTACCTTGGTCAATATCCAGCATGACACCTTGTGCACCTTCAAAGAGAACCCGTTTACCATTATCAAGCGCGTCGTTCAAGATAACAGAAGTATCAGTCACATATTGCTTGATTTGTTGCCCGTATTCATAATATTCTTCAAAAATATCATCAAATGAAATAGGTTCACTATCATACAATTTTACAAATTGACGATTTTTCTCAGCAAGATTGCGTTCTAAACGTTCACGGAAAATCTCTTTATCCAAAAGATCTGCGATACGAATTCCAACACGAGCTGCCTTATCCATATAGGCTGGACCAATTCCTTTAATTGTAGTCCCAATCTTGTTATCACCTTTAGCTTCTTCTTGAAGACGGTCTAACTCAATGTGATAAGGCAAGATAACATGTGCACGATCAGAAATTCGAAGATTATCTGTTGTAACACCTTCTTCATGCAGATAAGACAATTCTTTCACAAGAGATTTAGGGTTTACAACCATCCCATTACCAATTACAGAGATTTTTTCTGGGAAGAAAATACCTGAAGGAATCAAGTGCAATTTAAATTTTTTTCCATCAATCACAATTGTGTGACCTGCATTGTCACCACCTTGGTAACGAGCAATCACTTCCGCATTAGCTGAAAGAAAATCTGTAATTTTCCCTTTACCTTCATCACCCCATTGGGTACCTACAACAACTACTGAAGTCATAATAAAATTTCGTCTGAGCCAAAAGGCTCGTCCTTTCTCATATACATGGTGGGAATCTCACCCACAATTATATCTTACAATTTATTATAAGAAAAAAACACTATTTTATCAAGGATAAACACTAGAAAAGATTAGGATTTTCGCTAGATTTTAAAATAAAAAAAGAAAAATTTAAGATTATTCTATATATTCTTTATTAACAACAAAATAACGTTCGTAATAAATGAAAATGACTATATCTACTAACAATAATTGAATGTTTGTCCAAGTAAATGATTAAGATAGATACGATAAGCAGCCCTAAAATGACAGAGAAGAAAATCCTTCTCATCTTTTATCCTAAAACGAACTAAGTAATAAAGTAAAAATCTTAAATGAAGCGACTCCCAATCATCACTAGATTGAACTAAAAATGAATATTCTTTTTCAACTTGTTTTAGAAAAAGAAAACAATAATCATAATACTTTTGGAGCATATTAAAAACCTTTCTTATTGATAAAATAAGTTTATCAGAAAGGTTAACTAAAAAGAAAAATATCTCTGTAAAGTTAAAATTTTAAGCTAAACAAACTTAAAACAAAAAAATAAGTAAAAACAGATCAGAAAAATGATACAAAAATATTAAATTTATATAAACAAAATAAAAAACGTTCCTTAGAACGTTTACTACTCCGCCAGTAGGACTCGAACCTACGACATCATGATTAACAGTCATGCGCTACTACCAACTGAGCTATGGCGGATAACAGCTAAGCGACTTCCATATCTCACAGGGGGCAACCCCCAACTACTTCCGGCGTTCTAGGGCTTAACTTCTGTGTTCGGCATGGGTACAGGTGTATCTCCTAGGCTATCGTCACTTAACTCTGAGTAATACCTACTCAAAATTGAATATCTATCAAATTCCAAGAAAACCTTCGCTTTCATATTCTCAGTTACTTTGGATAAGTCCTCGAGCTATTAGTATTAGTCCGCTACATGTGTCGCCACACTTCCACTTCTAACCTATCTACCTGATCATCTCTCAGGGCTCTTACTGATATAAAATCATGGGAAATCTCATCTTGAGGTGGGTTTCACACTTAGATGCTTTCAGCGTTTATCCCTTCCCTACATAGCTACCCAGCGATGCCTTTGGCAAGACAACTGGTACACCAGCGGTAAGTCCACTCTGGTCCTCTCGTACTAGGAGCAGATCCTCTCAAATTTCCTACGCCCGCGACGGATAGGGACCGAACTGTCTCACGACGTTCTGAACCCAGCTCGCGTGCCGCTTTAATGGGCGAACAGCCCAACCCTTGGGACCGACTACAGCCCCAGGATGCGACGAGCCGACATCGAGGTGCCAAACCTCCCCGTCGATGTGAACTCTTGGGGGAGATAAGCCTGTTATCCCCAGGGTAGCTTTTATCCGTTGAGCGATGGCCCTTCCATACGGAACCACCGGATCACTAAGCCCGACTTTCGTCCCTGCTCGAGTTGTAGCTCTCGCAGTCAAGCTCCCTTATACCTTTACACTCTGCGAATGATTTCCAACCATTCTGAGGGAACCTTTGGGCGCCTCCGTTACCTTTTAGGAGGCGACCGCCCCAGTCAAACTGCCCGTCAGACACTGTCTCCGATAGGGATCACCTATCCGGGTTAGAGTGGCCATAACACAAGGGTAGTATCCCAACAACGTCTCCTTCGAAACTGGCGTCCCGATCTCATAGACTCCTACCTATCCTGTACATGTGGTACAGACACTCAATATCAAACTGCAGTAAAGCTCCATGGGGTCTTTCCGTCCTGTCGCGGGTAACCTGCATCTTCACAGGTACTAAAATTTCACCGAGTCTCTCGTTGAGACAGTGCCCAAATCATTACGCCTTTCGTGCGGGTCGGAACTTACCCGACAAGGAATTTCGCTACCTTAGGACCGTTATAGTTACGGCCGCCGTTTACTGGGGCTTCAATTCATACCTTCGGATTACTCCTAAGCACTCCTCTTAACCTTCCAGCACCGGGCAGGCGTCACCCCCTATACATCATCTTACGATTTAGCAGAGAGCTGTGTTTTTGATAAACAGTTGCTTGGGCCTATTCACTGCGGCTGACTTAAAGTCAGCACCCCTTCTCCCGAAGTTACGGGGTCATTTTGCCGAGTTCCTTAACGAGAGTTCTCTCGCTCACCTGAGGCTACTCGCCTCGACTACCTGTGTCGGTTTGCGGTACGGGTAGAGTATGTTTAACGCTAGAAGCTTTTCTTGGCAGTGTGACGTCACTAACTTCGCTACTAAACTTCGCTCCCCATCACAGCTCAATGTTATAGAACTAAGCATTTGACTCAGTTCACACCTCACTGCTTAGACAGACACTTCCAATCGTCTGCTTTAGTTAGCCTACTGCGTCCCTCCATCACTACATACTCTAGTACAGGAATATCAACCTGTTGTCCATCGGATACACCTTTCGGTCTCTCCTTAGGTCCCGACTAACCCAGGGCGGACGAGCCTTCCCCTGGAAACCTTAGTCTTACGGTGGACAGGATTCTCACCTGTCTTTCGCTACTCATACCGGCATTCTCACTTCTATGCGTTCCAGCGCTCCTCACGGTACACCTTCGCCACACATAGAACGCTCTCCTACCATACCTATAAAGGTATCCACAGCTTCGGTAAATTGTTTTAGCCCCGGTACATTTTCGGCGCAGGGTCACTCGACTAGTGAGCTATTACGCACTCTTTGAATGAATAGCTGCTTCTAAGCTAACATCCTAGTTGTCTGTGCAACCCCACATCCTTTTCCACTTAACAATTATTTTGGGACCTTAGCTGGTGGTCTGGGCTGTTTCCCTTTCGACTACGGATCTTAGCACTCGCAGTCTGACTGCCGACCATAATTCATTGGCATTCGGAGTTTATCTGAGATTGGTAATCCGGGATGGACCCCTCACCCAAACAGTGCTCTACCTCCAAGAATCTTAATGTCGACGCTAGCCCTAAAGCTATTTCGGAGAGAACCAGCTATCTCCAAGTTCGTTTGGAATTTCTCCGCTACCCACAAGTCATCCAAGCACTTTTCAACGTGCCCTGGTTCGGTCCTCCAGTGCGTCTTACCGCACCTTCAACCTGCTCATGGGTAGGTCACATGGTTTCGGGTCTACGACATGATACTAAGGCGCCCTATTCAGACTCGGTTTCCCTACGGCTCCGTCTCTTCAACTTAACCTCGCATCATATCGTAACTCGCCGGTTCATTCTACAAAAGGCACGCTCTCACCCATTAACGGGCTCGAACTTGTTGTAGGCACACGGTTTCAGGTTCTATTTCACTCCCCTCCCGGGGTGCTTTTCACCTTTCCCTCACGGTACTGGTTCACTATCGGTCACTAGGGAGTATTTAGGGTTGGGAGATGGTCCTCCCAGATTCCGACGGGATTTCACGTGTCCCGCCGTACTCAGGATACTGCTAGGTACAAAGACTATTTAAAATACGAGGCTCTCACTCTCTTTGGCTGATCTTCCCATATCATTCTTCTATAATCTTTGAGTCCACATTGCAGTCCTACAACCCCGAAGAGTAAACTCTTCGGTTTGCCCTTCTGCCGTTTCGCTCGCCGCTACTAAGGCAATCGCTTTTGCTTTCTCTTCCTGCAGCTACTTAGATGTTTCAGTTCACTGCGTCTTCCTCCTCATATCCTTAACAGATATGGGTAACAGGTAGTACCTGTTGGGTTCCCCCATTCGGAAATCCCTGGATCATCGCTTACTTACAGCTACCCAAGGCATATCGTCGTTTGTCACGTCCTTCTTCGGCTCCTAGTGCCAAGGCATCCACCGTGCGCCCTTATTAACTTAACCTTACTTTTTGACCTTTCAGTCATAAACTCTTATTAATACTACAGCGTTTTCGGTTTATTTTCTTGTTACTATTTGATATAGATATTCAATTTTCAATGTGCATTACTTGGTGATCTCTCACCAATGGAGCCTAGCGGGATCGAACCGCTGACCTCCTGCGTGCAAAGCAGGCGCTCTCCCAGCTGAGCTAAGGCCCCACAAGACCTCTCAAGACTAAACAAGACCAATGTGCTTTCCTTATCCTTAGAAAGGAGGTGATCCAGCCGCACCTTCCGATACGGCTACCTTGTTACGACTTCACCCCAATCATCTATCCCACCTTAGGCGGCTGGCTCCAAATGGTTACCTCACCGACTTCGGGTGTTACAAACTCTCGTGGTGTGACGGGCGGTGTGTACAAGGCCCGGGAACGTATTCACCGCGGCGTGCTGATCCGCGATTACTAGCGATTCCGACTTCATGTAGGCGAGTTGCAGCCTACAATCCGAACTGAGACTGGCTTTAAGAGATTAGCTTGCCGTCACCGACTTGCGACTCGTTGTACCAGCCATTGTAGCACGTGTGTAGCCCAGGTCATAAGGGGCATGATGATTTGACGTCATCCCCACCTTCCTCCGGTTTATTACCGGCAGTCTCGCTAGAGTGCCCAACTGAATGATGGCAACTAACAATAGGGGTTGCGCTCGTTGCGGGACTTAACCCAACATCTCACGACACGAGCTGACGACAACCATGCACCACCTGTCACCTCTGTCCCGAAGGAAATCTCTATCTCTAGAGCGGTCAGAGGGATGTCAAGACCTGGTAAGGTTCTTCGCGTTGCTTCGAATTAAACCACATGCTCCACCGCTTGTGCGGGCCCCCGTCAATTCCTTTGAGTTTCAACCTTGCGGTCGTACTCCCCAGGCGGAGTGCTTAATGCGTTAGCTACGGCACTAAACCCCGGAAAGGGTCTAACACCTAGCACTCATCGTTTACGGCGTGGACTACCAGGGTATCTAATCCTGTTTGCTCCCCACGCTTTCGAGCCTCAGCGTCAGTTACAAGCCAGAGAGCCGCTTTCGCCACCGGTGTTCCTCCATATATCTACGCATTTCACCGCTACACATGGAATTCCACTCTCCCCTCTTGCACTCAAGTTAAACAGTTTCCAAAGCGTACTATGGTTAAGCCACAGCCTTTAACTTCAGACTTATCTAACCGCCTGCGCTCGCTTTACGCCCAATAAATCCGGATAACGCTCGGGACCTACGTATTACCGCGGCTGCTGGCACGTAGTTAGCCGTCCCTTTCTGGTAAGATACCGTCACAGTGTGAACTTTCCACTCTCACACTCGTTCTTCTCTTACAACAGAGCTTTACGATCCGAAAACCTTCTTCACTCACGCGGCGTTGCTCGGTCAGACTTCCGTCCATTGCCGAAGATTCCCTACTGCTGCCTCCCGTAGGAGTCTGGGCCGTGTCTCAGTCCCAGTGTGGCCGATCACCCTCTCAGGTCGGCTATGTATCGTCGCCTTGGTGAGCCGTTACCTCACCAACTAGCTAATACAACGCAGGTCCATCTGGTAGTGGAGCAGTTGCCCCTTTTAAACAGTTATCATGCAATAACTGTTGTCATGCGGTATTAGCTATCGTTTCCAATAGTTATCCCCCGCTACCAGGCAGGTTACCTACGCGTTACTCACCCGTTCGCAACTCATCCAGAAGAGCAAGCTCCTCCTTCAGCGTTCTACTTGCATGTATTAGGCACGCCGCCAGCGTTCATCCTGAGCCAGGATCAAACTCTCATTAAAAGTTTGAGTTCTCACTCATTTCTGTCACTGACAGATTTATTGTTTTTTCATTGTTCAGTACTATAACTTCCGTTATAGTGCCCTGCACATTGGTTCGTCTTGTTCAGTTTTCAAAGGTCTTTGTCGCGCTTGCGACAACTATATTAGTATATCACAGTCATTTTTCTCTGTCAACAGGTTTTTTTAACTTTTTTAAAATCCTATCAACCTTAACCGCGATACACCCATAGTCCGTACGGGATTCGAACCCGTGTTACCGCCGTGAAAAGGCGGTGTCTTAACCCCTTGA
>NZ_JBTHHW010000002.1:0-362384 GCF_054353515.1 Streptococcus sp. V869 | reverse complement strand
CAATCGGGAAGACAGGATTCGAACCTGCGACACCTTGGTCCCAAACCAAGTACTCTACCAAGCTGAGCTACTTCCCGAATTAAATTGTTAATGCACCCTAGAGGAGTCGAACCTCTAACCGCCTGATTCGTAGTCAGGTACTCTATCCAGTTGAGCTAAGGGTGCTCATCATTATATGCCGAGGACCGGAATCGAACCGGTACGATCGTTACCAATCGCAGGATTTTAAGTCCTGTGCGTCTGCCAGTTCCGCCACCCCGGCCTCTCTAAGCGAACGACGGGATTCGAACCCGCGACCCCCACCTTGGCAAGGTGGTGTTCTACCACTGAACTACGTTCGCATCGACTCTGCTTTAACCTAAAAAAAATGCCGGCTACATGACTTGAACACGCGACCCTCTGATTACAAATCAGATGCTCTACCAACTGAGCTAAGCCGGCTGATTTCTATTATGCGGGTTAAGGGACTTGAACCCCCACGCCGTTAAGCGCCAGATCCTAAATCTGGTGCGTCTGCCAATTCCGCCAAACCCGCAAATATGACCCGTACTGGGCTCGAACCAGTGACCCATTGATTAAAAGTCAATTGCTCTACCAACTGAGCTAACGAGTCAAATAACTTTCGTTATTACGGTCCCGACGGGAATCGAACCCGCGATCTTCGCCGTGACAGGGCGACGTGATAACCGCTACACTACGGGACCTATGGGAGTTAACGGGATCGAACCGCTGACCCTCTGCTTGTAAGGCAGATGCTCTCCCAGCTGAGCTAAACTCCCTAGAGCTAAGCGACTTCCATATCTCACAGGGGGCAACCCCCAACTACTTCCGGCGTTCTAGGGCTTAACTTCTGTGTTCGGCATGGGTACAGGTGTATCTCCTAGGCTATCGTCACTTAACTCTGAGTAATACCTACTCAAAATTGAATATCTATCAAATTCCAAGAAAACCTTCGCTTTCATATTCTCAGTTACTTTGGATAAGTCCTCGAGCTATTAGTATTAGTCCGCTACATGTGTCGCCACACTTCCACTTCTAACCTATCTACCTGATCATCTCTCAGGGCTCTTACTGATATAAAATCATGGGAAATCTCATCTTGAGGTGGGTTTCACACTTAGATGCTTTCAGCGTTTATCCCTTCCCTACATAGCTACCCAGCGATGCCTTTGGCAAGACAACTGGTACACCAGCGGTAAGTCCACTCTGGTCCTCTCGTACTAGGAGCAGATCCTCTCAAATTTCCTACGCCCGCGACGGATAGGGACCGAACTGTCTCACGACGTTCTGAACCCAGCTCGCGTGCCGCTTTAATGGGCGAACAGCCCAACCCTTGGGACCGACTACAGCCCCAGGATGCGACGAGCCGACATCGAGGTGCCAAACCTCCCCGTCGATGTGAACTCTTGGGGGAGATAAGCCTGTTATCCCCAGGGTAGCTTTTATCCGTTGAGCGATGGCCCTTCCATACGGAACCACCGGATCACTAAGCCCGACTTTCGTCCCTGCTCGAGTTGTAGCTCTCGCAGTCAAGCTCCCTTATACCTTTACACTCTGCGAATGATTTCCAACCATTCTGAGGGAACCTTTGGGCGCCTCCGTTACCTTTTAGGAGGCGACCGCCCCAGTCAAACTGCCCGTCAGACACTGTCTCCGATAGGGATCACCTATCCGGGTTAGAGTGGCCATAACACAAGGGTAGTATCCCAACAACGTCTCCTTCGAAACTGGCGTCCCGATCTCATAGACTCCTACCTATCCTGTACATGTGGTACAGACACTCAATATCAAACTGCAGTAAAGCTCCATGGGGTCTTTCCGTCCTGTCGCGGGTAACCTGCATCTTCACAGGTACTAAAATTTCACCGAGTCTCTCGTTGAGACAGTGCCCAAATCATTACGCCTTTCGTGCGGGTCGGAACTTACCCGACAAGGAATTTCGCTACCTTAGGACCGTTATAGTTACGGCCGCCGTTTACTGGGGCTTCAATTCATACCTTCGGATTACTCCTAAGCACTCCTCTTAACCTTCCAGCACCGGGCAGGCGTCACCCCCTATACATCATCTTACGATTTAGCAGAGAGCTGTGTTTTTGATAAACAGTTGCTTGGGCCTATTCACTGCGGCTGACTTAAAGTCAGCACCCCTTCTCCCGAAGTTACGGGGTCATTTTGCCGAGTTCCTTAACGAGAGTTCTCTCGCTCACCTGAGGCTACTCGCCTCGACTACCTGTGTCGGTTTGCGGTACGGGTAGAGTATGTTTAACGCTAGAAGCTTTTCTTGGCAGTGTGACGTCACTAACTTCGCTACTAAACTTCGCTCCCCATCACAGCTCAATGTTATAGAACTAAGCATTTGACTCAGTTCACACCTCACTGCTTAGACAGACACTTCCAATCGTCTGCTTTAGTTAGCCTACTGCGTCCCTCCATCACTACATACTCTAGTACAGGAATATCAACCTGTTGTCCATCGGATACACCTTTCGGTCTCTCCTTAGGTCCCGACTAACCCAGGGCGGACGAGCCTTCCCCTGGAAACCTTAGTCTTACGGTGGACAGGATTCTCACCTGTCTTTCGCTACTCATACCGGCATTCTCACTTCTATGCGTTCCAGCGCTCCTCACGGTACACCTTCGCCACACATAGAACGCTCTCCTACCATACCTATAAAGGTATCCACAGCTTCGGTAAATTGTTTTAGCCCCGGTACATTTTCGGCGCAGGGTCACTCGACTAGTGAGCTATTACGCACTCTTTGAATGAATAGCTGCTTCTAAGCTAACATCCTAGTTGTCTGTGCAACCCCACATCCTTTTCCACTTAACAATTATTTTGGGACCTTAGCTGGTGGTCTGGGCTGTTTCCCTTTCGACTACGGATCTTAGCACTCGCAGTCTGACTGCCGACCATAATTCATTGGCATTCGGAGTTTATCTGAGATTGGTAATCCGGGATGGACCCCTCACCCAAACAGTGCTCTACCTCCAAGAATCTTAATGTCGACGCTAGCCCTAAAGCTATTTCGGAGAGAACCAGCTATCTCCAAGTTCGTTTGGAATTTCTCCGCTACCCACAAGTCATCCAAGCACTTTTCAACGTGCCCTGGTTCGGTCCTCCAGTGCGTCTTACCGCACCTTCAACCTGCTCATGGGTAGGTCACATGGTTTCGGGTCTACGACATGATACTAAGGCGCCCTATTCAGACTCGGTTTCCCTACGGCTCCGTCTCTTCAACTTAACCTCGCATCATATCGTAACTCGCCGGTTCATTCTACAAAAGGCACGCTCTCACCCATTAACGGGCTCGAACTTGTTGTAGGCACACGGTTTCAGGTTCTATTTCACTCCCCTCCCGGGGTGCTTTTCACCTTTCCCTCACGGTACTGGTTCACTATCGGTCACTAGGGAGTATTTAGGGTTGGGAGATGGTCCTCCCAGATTCCGACGGGATTTCACGTGTCCCGCCGTACTCAGGATACTGCTAGGTACAAAGACTATTTAAAATACGAGGCTCTCACTCTCTTTGGCTGATCTTCCCATATCATTCTTCTATAATCTTTGAGTCCACATTGCAGTCCTACAACCCCGAAGAGTAAACTCTTCGGTTTGCCCTTCTGCCGTTTCGCTCGCCGCTACTAAGGCAATCGCTTTTGCTTTCTCTTCCTGCAGCTACTTAGATGTTTCAGTTCACTGCGTCTTCCTCCTCATATCCTTAACAGATATGGGTAACAGGTAGTACCTGTTGGGTTCCCCCATTCGGAAATCCCTGGATCATCGCTTACTTACAGCTACCCAAGGCATATCGTCGTTTGTCACGTCCTTCTTCGGCTCCTAGTGCCAAGGCATCCACCGTGCGCCCTTATTAACTTAACCTTACTTTTTGACCTTTCAGTCATAAACTCTTATTAATACTACAGCGTTTTCGGTTTATTTTCTTGTTACTATTTGATATAGATATTCAATTTTCAATGTGCATTACTTGGTGATCTCTCACCAATGGAGCCTAGCGGGATCGAACCGCTGACCTCCTGCGTGCAAAGCAGGCGCTCTCCCAGCTGAGCTAAGGCCCCACAAGACCTCTCAAGACTAAACAAGACCAATGTGCTTTCCTTATCCTTAGAAAGGAGGTGATCCAGCCGCACCTTCCGATACGGCTACCTTGTTACGACTTCACCCCAATCATCTATCCCACCTTAGGCGGCTGGCTCCAAATGGTTACCTCACCGACTTCGGGTGTTACAAACTCTCGTGGTGTGACGGGCGGTGTGTACAAGGCCCGGGAACGTATTCACCGCGGCGTGCTGATCCGCGATTACTAGCGATTCCGACTTCATGTAGGCGAGTTGCAGCCTACAATCCGAACTGAGACTGGCTTTAAGAGATTAGCTTGCCGTCACCGACTTGCGACTCGTTGTACCAGCCATTGTAGCACGTGTGTAGCCCAGGTCATAAGGGGCATGATGATTTGACGTCATCCCCACCTTCCTCCGGTTTATTACCGGCAGTCTCGCTAGAGTGCCCAACTGAATGATGGCAACTAACAATAGGGGTTGCGCTCGTTGCGGGACTTAACCCAACATCTCACGACACGAGCTGACGACAACCATGCACCACCTGTCACCTCTGTCCCGAAGGAAATCTCTATCTCTAGAGCGGTCAGAGGGATGTCAAGACCTGGTAAGGTTCTTCGCGTTGCTTCGAATTAAACCACATGCTCCACCGCTTGTGCGGGCCCCCGTCAATTCCTTTGAGTTTCAACCTTGCGGTCGTACTCCCCAGGCGGAGTGCTTAATGCGTTAGCTACGGCACTAAACCCCGGAAAGGGTCTAACACCTAGCACTCATCGTTTACGGCGTGGACTACCAGGGTATCTAATCCTGTTTGCTCCCCACGCTTTCGAGCCTCAGCGTCAGTTACAAGCCAGAGAGCCGCTTTCGCCACCGGTGTTCCTCCATATATCTACGCATTTCACCGCTACACATGGAATTCCACTCTCCCCTCTTGCACTCAAGTTAAACAGTTTCCAAAGCGTACTATGGTTAAGCCACAGCCTTTAACTTCAGACTTATCTAACCGCCTGCGCTCGCTTTACGCCCAATAAATCCCACCCATAGTCCGTACGGGATTCGAACCCGTGTTACCGCCGTGAAAAGGCGGTGTCTTAACCCCTTGACCAACGGACCCTGAGCTTGTCAACTCTTTCTATTATACCTACTTTTTGACGCTTGTCAAGATATTGGGTTTATTTTTTCTGAAATTTTTTACTATTTTTTCATATGTTATTTTTTATAACAAGAAAGAGAGGATATGATGTTATCCTCTCTTGTATCTAGCGCACTAATATTTTAGTTTTCTTCAGCCATTTTTGATTTGACTTCATCATATGATAGCGCACGTGATTCTTCTTCTACTTCTTCAGGCATTTTTCCTGTTTCATAAAGAGATTTGATTTGTGTACTATCCAATGTTTCATATTTCAACAAGGCTTCCGCAATCAATTTATGCGTTTCGCGATTTGATTGAATAATTTCAGCCGCTTTATTACGTGCTTCATTCAGTAACGCTCGGACTTCTTCATCAATTTCATAAGCTGTACGCTCTGAAATAGATTTTTGTGGAGTTTGAGCACCAAACATTGCATGATTGCCCTCATATTGAACAGGTCCAAGCTTTTCACTCATACCATACTCAGTAACCATAGCACGCGCCATCTGTGTAGCTTGTTCAAAGTCGTTTGAGGCTCCAGTTGTTTGAACGTTAAAGATGATTTCTTCAGCGACACGTCCACCCATCAAACCTGCTAATTGTTCTTTCATATCTTCTTTAGATAGTAACATTTGATCTTCTTTTGGAAGAGCAATCATGTAACCACCCGCACGACCACGAGGAACAATTGTCACTTTATGCACTACACGTGCGTTTGATAAGACCAAACCAACAATAGTGTGTCCTGCTTCGTGGTAAGCAACCATTTCACGTTCTTTTTGAGAAACTGTTTTATCTTTTTTAGATGGTCCAGCAATAACGCGATCCTCAGCTTCATCAATATCAGAAGCATCAATCACTGATTTATTGCGACGAGCTGCAACTAAGGCTGCTTCGTTTAACACATTTTCCAAATCAGCACCAACAAAACCTGGAGTTTGTTGTGCCACTAATTTCAAATCTACGTCTTCTGCTAAAGGTTTATTTCTAGCATGTACTTTCAGAATTGCTTCGCGTCCCTTAACATCTGGACGACCTACTAACACTTTTCTGTCAAATCGTCCTGGACGGAGAAGGGCTGGATCAAGAACATCTGAACGGTTTGTTGCCGCAATAACGATAATTCCTTCATTTCCTTCAAAACCATCCATCTCAATCAAAAGTTGGTTCAAAGTTTGTTCACGTTCATCGTTACCACCACCAAGACCGACACCACGTTGGCGACCAACGGCATCGATTTCGTCAATGAAGATAATAGCTGGTGCTGCTTTTTTAGCGTCCTCAAAGAGAGAACGTACACGACTTGCACCGACACCGACGAACATCTCTACAAAGTCAGATCCTGAAATACTAAAGAATGGTACACCAGCTTCTCCCGCAACCGCTTTGGCAAGTAATGTCTTACCAGTTCCCGGAGGTCCTTCTAAGAGAACACCAGCTGGAATACGAGCACCCAATTTTGTAAATCGTTTTGGATCTTTTAAAAATTCAACAACTTCAACAAGTTCTTGTTTTTCTTCTTCAGCTCCTGCTACATCTGAAAAGCGTACTTTGATATCTTCCTTATTAGCAGCCTTAGCTTTATTGCGTCCAAAGCTCATCGGATTGCGTCCACTATTTCCACCCATATTGCCCATCATAGAAAATAGGAAGAAGAATAAAATGGCAAATGGTACTACTGAAACCAGGATGTTAATCCACATACCACTTGAACTTTCATGTTTCACTTCAATTTGTGTTTGATGTTCGCCAGCCAGTTTTTGTAAATCCGCTACAGTAGTATCTGATGGAAGGATAATACTAGTAAATTTCTCTACTTTGGTTGCAGAAGGTGTGAAAAACTGAATACCTGTTTCCGGCTGTTCTGTCTTAGCATTTTTGTAGACACCAGACACTTCAATAACACTACCACTTGGTTGATAGGTCATTTCTTTTACATTGTCGTTGGTGATTTCCTGCACCAATTCTGAGTATTTAATTTGTTGACTATGACCTGCAGCTCTTCCAGCAAAGAAGTACTGGAAGCCAGTGACTATCAAGAATATCATCAACAAATAAAGAAATGGATTTTTTATAAAACCATTATTTTGTTTTTGCATTCAATAACTTACCCTTCTATTTTGAGTAAACTTCCTCTTTCAATACACCTACATAAGGAAGGTTACGATAATTTTCATTATAGTCTAAACCATAGCCTACAACAAATTCATTCGGAATTGTAAAACATGTATAATCTGCTTCAATTTCTACAGTACGGCCTTCTGGTTTATCTAACATAGTTACAATCTTAACAGATGCCGCTTCTCTAGCAGTAAACATATCTCTCAAACTTTTCAAGGTTTGACCAGTGTCGATAATATCTTCCACAAAAACAACATGTCTACCTTTAATATCTTGAGTTACATCTTGTTTGATATTGATAACACCGCTACTTACAGTACCACCATGATAGCTAGAAACCATCATAAAGTCCATTTCAAGATGTGTATCAATATATTTAACTAATTCTGCCATGAAAGGAATAGATCCTTTTAAAATTCCAACTAAAATTGGATTTTTCCCTTCATAATCTTTTGTTAATTGAGCACCTAATTTCTTAGCAGCTTCTGTAATTTCATCTTGTGAAATCAAAATCTTCTTGATATCTTGTTCTAACATGATTTTACCTATCTATTTTTTCTATATAAAGTACAGTGTTCATTATATCATTTTTCATTTTTATACTCAAATCACTGAGTTCAATTCCTAAAATTGAATAAATTTGTCCAAATTGCTCAACAATAATAGCATTTCCCCGTTTTTCTGTAGGAATTTTTAAATCAATAAAAAGTCGTCTTAATTTTTTTCGATGACCATTTTTTATCAAATAATCACCGGACTTTCGATGCCTTAAAATCAACGATGTTTCACGAGAAACATTTATCTTTTGAACATTTTCCCCTTTTAGAGGGATTCCAAATGAAAATAAATAACCTTCATAATGAACTTGATTTTGATAGTTTAACACACACTCATTACTTTTTTCATCAGACTTTGGTCTGATTTTACAAATTTGAAAGTGTTGATATCCTTTTATAAGTTCATATCCATTTTTTAATCGATGACGATATTGACTCTTGGTTCTTAAAATATGATGGACCTGTCGGAATTGTTCTCTTGTAATACTTAAATCTGGAAAATGACTAAGATATTGCTGCAATAAAACTCGCTGTGTTGCTTCACTAAAAGATAAAAACTGTGTTAAATCTTCCACATCAACCGTTTTAGAGAATTCAGCAAGAGCAATTTGATAATCAGATACTTCTTTTCCAAACTCTAAAAATGCCTTTTTTATCTGAGTATTTTCTGTTTCTAATTGTGGTAGATAGAGATTTCGAATACGATTGCGAAAATAGTGATTTTCTTTATTCGTCGCATCTTCAAAATGCTTGATTTCAGGAAAATCCTTCTTATAAAAAGATAGCAAAGGACGAATCAATTCTCCCTTATCAAACTCTTGTATTTCTTTGATGGCAGATAAGTGTTGTAATCTAACACCCCTAATTATTCTCATAAAAATCGTCTCAGCCTGATCATCTGCATGATGAGCTGTCACAAGAGCTGTAGATGACGTTTTCGCCATTACCTCTCTAAAAAATTCATAGCGAAATTGACGAGCATTTGCTTCTGAAAAATTTCCAGTGAAACAAGCTACATAAATTGGAACTCCAACTTGTTCTGCCAGTTTTCTTAATTCATTTTCTTCAATATCTGATTCTGGTCGTTGTTTATGATTCACATGAGCTAAAAATAATTCAATCCCAAGTTCTTCTTGATAGGTTGAAAGGAGATGAAGGAGAAACATCGAATCCAACCCACCAGACAAGGCTAGTAGGACTCTTGAATGATGTCTAAAATAACCTTTTTCTAAAAAATGATTTAAAAATTCTCGGTCTCTCATTTTAGGACCTCGTAGACATCCTTAGCAATTTTAGAAATGGTATCATAATCAGAATTTTTAGTAAAAATCGAAATAATGAAAGGAGAATCTGTATAGACTACTGCCACATCATGTTTAAATTCATCTGCATCCCCAATTTTATGGGCTACCTTAGCAGAAATATTTTTAGCAATACGTTGATTATCAAAAGAAGTCTGCGATAGCGATTCTAAAACAAAACCATTTTGATTATAAATAGATTCCATAACTTGCCCAGCCATTTTAGCTGAAGCTAACTTATCATTTACATCCCATTCATTACCAGCAACCCTAGTCATCTCTTTTTTGAAGACGTCATCTGATTTATTCGTAATATAATAACCAAGAATATTATGAGCCACATTGTCAGATTCTTTCGCTGTTTTTGTAATTAAATCTTTAATAGTGTATTCTTTATTATCAGCTGTTTTAGAGAGACTTCCACTTCCTTCCGGTTTATAAGAACCAGGGAAATCATTAACTTCAGAAACATACTTTAATTTCGTGTCAAGTTGATAATCACCTTGATTGATTCTTTCCTGAACATAATAAAGATAAGGTAATTTCATAACACTAGCAGCGTACATTTTTTGCTCTTCGTTAATCCCAGCTTCCTTGCCTGTACTCAATTGTTTAACATAAATAGAAAACTGTTCATTTTGATAATTTGCAGATAGTAACTCCTGTACTTTCTGGATTCTATTATCATCATTAGAAATATAATCCGTCAAAATCCAACCAGCTTGTTTGATATGTAAGAATTCACGACCTTCAGCAAAAACAGACATGTCTGCTTCAACCTCTTGATAAGGTGCCAAAGTAGATTTTAATTCTTGTTTATCATAAGGACTATTATAGACAACAAATCCAGGTTCTAACCACACTCGTTTAGAGAAATTGTTGACGATTGAACTATCGTATAAAAGTCGTTTATCAGCCATCACAAATTGATTATTAGACAATTTAAAGACAGGATGTCCTTGTTTATTTAATCGCCATTCTAAAATAGATAATTTTGTATCTGCATTGACTTTTCCTGATTCTTTAATTAAGTCTTCTGTAGAATAAACAGGCGTTTCACCATAAAATTTTGGAGATTCTATAACATCTTGATAATAAAAATGATACGAAGCGTGGGTTAAGGAATAAACTTCTTGGTTTGGAATGATAACTGGATTCTCAGTGCTTACTACTTGAACACTTTTTAGAAAAATTGGAAGTAGTAATATCACTAAAAATTTACGCATTCTTTTTCCCCTCTTCTTCTTGCAGTCGTAACAGATGATTTTTTTGAGATAATTCCTCTAATTTTTCATCTGATTGACTTAAAAATTGTTCAACAATCTTTAATAAATTTTCCATTTCACATTACCTAGGAAGCAAGTCCGGAATTGTATAAACTTCCTCCCATGATTTCGAATAATAATATTTTGCACGGGAATATTTAGCTGCATAGAATTCGTCTTTTAGCTTAGTTGCTAAACTAGCTTCCTTATCCTTTTCATCGCTCAAATCCTGATATTGTTTTTTCAAATCAGCTAGTTGCTGGCGACGTGTTAATAATTGTTGATAACTTTGCGCTAAATTATAAGTTGGCAAGATGAATAATAACATAATCAAAATCAAAACCCAACCCATAAAACGATTACGTTTTTGACGTTCTTCCATCATGTATTTACGTCGTTGGTGTTCATTTTGAATAAAAGAGTTATTCATTTGGACTATTTTTTTATACATCGCCTTCTACCCTTGTTTCACTAATAATTTCATACATTCCAGCTGCATCTTCTTTTTTAGTGCTATCTTTCATTTCCAGCACCTTTACAAGTAACAATTTATTTCCAAAGCGAATTTCAACCTGATCATTGAGTTTTAAATCTGTTGAACTTTTAGCAAGGATGCCATTTACCTTGATTCGCCCTTTATCTGCAACTTCCTTAGCTACCGTACGGCGTTTAATAATTCGTGATACTTTTAAATATTTATCTAATCTCATCTTAATACCTCAAATTATTATTTTACCATTTTTATCCCTTTTATAGAAGAAAAAAGGTAATTCCTAATGTGACTCTTTTGATTCTTTTATCTTTGCTAACGATTCTCCGAAAGTTAAAATACCTTCTAAAATCTCATAATCTTTTTTATTTCGAATATCAAAAACAACTTCTATTAAACCTTGATTTTCTGAAATATTGGCCTTCAAACTTGTCTGAGAAAGAGCCTGGAAATAATCTTGTGTTAAAAATAGTTGTTGCGATATTTTTTCAAACTGAATGACAAGCTTATTATTCTTTCTTTCTACACGATTGACAAATACTTTGTCAAGATATGCTTTGGCTAATCCAATTTCTAAAAGATAAGCAACCACATCTGGATATTCTCCAAATCGGTCTATCAACTCATCTTGTAATTCTTCATAGTTGACACGGTTGTCAATCTGACGAATTCTCTTGTAAATTTCAATTTTATGGCGCTCATCTGATATGTACTCATTTGGAAGATAGGCATCAATTTGTAGAATTAACTCAGCATTTCCTTTTTCACGTTTCTTGTCAGTTCCATTTTTCTTAGCAATTGCTTCCTCAAGTAACTGAGAATACAATTCAAAACCAACTGAATCGATAAAACCAGATTGCGAACTACCTAAAAGATTTCCAGCTCCACGAATGGATAAATCACGCATAGCAATTTTAAAACCAGAACCTAATTCAGTAAAGCCTTTGATAGCTTCCAATCTCTTCTCTGAAACTTCAGTTAATGATTTATCTGGCCGATACATGAGATAGGCATAAGCAATTCGGTTACTACGACCCACCCGACCTCTTAATTGATATAAGGTTGATAAGCCCATATGATCTGCGTTTTCAATAAACAAGGTATTAGCATTTGGAATGTCTACCCCTGTTTCGATAATTGTCGTAGTTACTAAAATGTCATATTCGCCTTCAATAAAATCAAGTAATGTATTCTCTAAACGAATTTCACTCATTTGACCATGAACAAAACCAATAGAAGCTTCAGGAATCAGTTCTTGTAGTTCTGAAACTTTCTTTTCAATCGTGTCAACTTTGTTGTAAAGATAGTAAACCTGGCCGCCACGATCTATTTCTCTCAACACAGCATCACGAATCACACGATCATTCTGTTCAAGAACATAGGTTTGAACAGGATATCGATTTGTTGGAGGGGTTTCAATGACAGATAAATCTCGGATACCTAGCATAGACATATGAAGAGTTCGAGGAATTGGTGTAGCTGTCAAGGTTAAGACATCAACCTTCTTTTTTAATTCCTTAAGTGTTTCCTTATGCTTGACACCAAAACGTTGTTCCTCATCAATGATGATCAATCCTAAATCTGCAAATTCAACATCTTTAGACAAAACTCTATGAGTTCCTATCAAGATGTCCACTTGTCCTTTTTTCAATTTTTCAAGTGTTTCAGTCTGTTCTTTTTTACTTCTAAAGCGACTCAAAACATCTACGTTTACAGCAAATTGCTCAAATCTTTCCTTGAAATTACTGTAATGTTGCTGCGCAAGAACGGTAGTCGGTACTAAAACGACCACCTGTTTATGATCATTAACAGCCTTAAATGCAGCTCGCATGGCAACTTCTGTCTTACCAAAACCAACATCTCCAACTAAGAGTCGATCCATTGGTTGAGGTGCTTGCATATCTTTTTTGATTTCTTCTATACTTCTAAGTTGATCTTCTGTTTCAACATAGGGAAAAGCCTCATCAAAAGCAGCCTGGTCTTCGTCATCTTTTGAAAATGCATATCCTTTCAGTTGGCTCCTCTCAGCATACAGTTTAATTAAGTCATCCGCAATATCTTCAACTTGATTTTTAACTTTTTGCTTAGCTTTTTTAAAATGTCCATCATTTAACTTATTTAGCTTTGGAGCTTTTCCATCACTTGAAACATACTTAGATAAGGTTTGGATTTGTTCTACAGGAATAGAAATTCGATCTCCATTTTGATATTGGATACTCACATAATCTCGATGAATTCCTTTGATTTCAATCGTTTCGATTCCTAAATACTGCCCAATACCATGAATTTGATGAACGACGTAGTCTCCTTTTTGGAGCTCATTATAATCCTTTAATCGCTCAGCATTACTGATATTTTGTCTTCTATATTTACGTTTAATCTTCTTTTTGAAAATTTCATATTCAGTGATAAATACAAGATTTTCATCTACAAAATGAAAGCCATGACGAAGATTTCCTTCAACAAGATTTACAGTTCCTTTACAGATTTCACTTCCATTACTATTGTCAACCTTAATTTCGTATTCGTCTAAAATTGTTGACAGTTTTTTGAGTTCAGTTTTGCTACTTGACTGAAGAACAATGGTATATTTTAATTTTTTATAACGTTCAATTTCTTCTTTCAAAAAAGAAAATTGATTGAAGAACTCTTGCATTGGATACTGATTAAATTGATAAAGATGATCAAATTTTAGATTTCCAAGACCTTTTTGAAAATTCGAAAAGAAACTCACTGGTAAATATTTTTTGAATCGACTTTCTACGTCAGCAAAGTATTGTAAATTTGATACTGCTTTACTATTATGTAAATTTTCTGTAAAGTAGCTAGCTGTTTCCTTATCGAAAGTATCATACTGGTTCATGATTTTTTGATAATCATCAAAAATGAGAGGTACTTCTTGTAAATAATCTAACAGTGTCCATTGTTTTTTATAAAAAACAGACAAAAACTTGCGAATATCAGAAGGGATACTCTGTTGCTTAGCACTACTATAGACTTCCTCTAGATATGACTTCAAAGTTGGAGAAAGTGCCTTATCAATCTCATGCTCTAAAAATTGTTGTCCACGATTGTAATCTTCAATACTTAGTAAAATATCGCTAGCGGGATATATAAAAATTTCAGAAAGACTTTCTTTTGATAATTGTGTATCTGCGTCGAATTCTCTAATCCCATCTATTTCATCACCAAAAAATTCTATTCGGTAAGGAGATAGTTGCGAAGTTTCAAAAATATCTAAAATATCCCCTCGAAGACTAAATTCGCCTTGACTTTGAACTTGAGTAACTTTTTTATAACCAAGTGAAATCAATTGATTTTTTAATTCTCTTTGTTCACATTCTTCGCCAACTTCAAGTTTTAACACACTGTTATCAAAAACTTGAGGATCTGGTAAGAATAAACGGCTAGCTGCCATGTTACAAACTAATATTCCTTTTTGAGATTTATCTCTTAGAAAACGCAAGGCTTCAATTCGCGAAAAAATCTTTTCTTGAGACGATACTAAAAATTCTACCATTGGTGAATCATCTACTAAAAATGGATAAACCATATCAGTATCCAGGATAGAAATTAAATCATTTACTAGACGCTCAGCTTCTCCATAAGTAGATGTCATTACTAAAATCTTGTTCTGACTTTTAACACTACTTGCAATAGCTAAAGACTTTGCTGATCCAGAAAATCCTAATAGTAATTGTCTTTGCTTCTGTGTTAAATTTTCATGCCAAGACAGGATTTGTTTATTCTCTAAAAAGAATTCGATTAATGACATTTCTTTACCCATTGTATTTCTGCATTGTTTTTTCAAAGTTTTTCTCTTGTAAATAATAATTTACAGCATCGTCAACCTTGTCAATAGACTGTAAAATACCTATATAGTCATCCTTGTCAAATTTACTCAAAACGTGGTGAACAACAGACATTCCTTTTTTAGGTCTACCGATACCAATCTTTACACGATTGAAAACCTGTGTACCAATATGTTGGATAATTGACTTGATACCATTATGGCCGCCAGCTGATCCTTTAGCGCGAAGTCGAATTTTTCCTACTTCCATGTCAAGATCATCGTAAATAATCAGTAAATCTTCGATGTCTAAACCATAATAAGTTAATAAAGCATGAACTGCTTTCCCACTTTCATTCATAAAAGTTGTTGGTTTCACTAGATAAATTTTTTCACCATTAAGGAAAAATGAAGCTAATTCAGCTTGGAATATTTTATCGTGTGTAAAAGATACATTCTGTTTTTTTGCTAGTTGGTCAATCAACATAAAACCAACATTATGCTTTGTCTCAAAATATTTATCCCCTGGATTTCCCAATCCTACAAGTAATTTTGTCATTTATTTTTCCTTTCAAAAGCCAAAAGGGTTGGAATTTTTTTCCAACCTAATTGACACTATTAAAAATGTTGATTATACGTTAAAGCGGAATTCCATAATATCGCCATCTTGAACGACATATTCTTTTCCTTCTTCACGCAAGCGTCCAGCTTCTTTTACAGCCTTTTCAGATCCGTATTTAATCAAATCATCATAAGACATAGTCACTGCACGAATAAAGCCTTTTTCGAAGTCAGAGTGGATAATTCCAGCTGCTTGAGGAGCTTTCATGCCACGTTTAAAGGTCCAAGCACGAACCTCTTTTTCACCAGCCGTAAAGTAGGTTCCAAGTCCAAGTAGATGGTAAGCAGCACGAGTCAACTTATCCACACCCGATTCTGTCAAACCAATAGCTTCAAGAAACTCTTTTTTATCTTCATCGTCTAATTCAGAAATTTCTTCCTCCGCACGCGCAGAAATGACCACTACCTCTGCATTTTCTGTTGCTGCGAATTCACGAATTTGCTTCACATAATCAATAGATTCTGGGTCTCCAACCACATCCTCATCAACGTTAGCTACATAAAGAACTGGTTTCGTGGTCAAAAGGAAAAGACCTTTGACAACCTTTTGCTCTTCATCTGTAAATTCAATAGTACGAGCTGATTTACCGTCTTCAAGGACAGGTTTAATCTTTTGGAGAACGTTAAATTCTGCAACTGATTCCTTATCTTTTTGCGTACGTGCCATCTTTTCCACACGCGCATAGCGTTTATTAACAGATTCTAAGTCAGCAAGAATCAATTCTAGGTTAATGGTATCAATATCTGCCAATGGATCTACAAAAGCATCTTCACGACCTTGCTCACGCATGACATTTTCATCATCAAAGGCACGAACTACATGGACAATGGCATCAACTTCACGGATATTGGCCAAGAATTTATTACCGAGACCTTCTCCTTTTGACGCACCTTTTACAATCCCTGCAATATCTGTAAATTCAAAGGTTGTTGGGACTGTCTTCTTAGGAGTAATCATTTCAGTCAATTTTTGTAGGCGTTCATCTGGAACTTCTACCATCCCAACGTTTGGATCAATAGTTGCAAATGGATAGTTTGCAGCCTCTGCTCCTGCTTTTGTAATTGCATTAAATAGGGTTGATTTACCAACGTTTGGCAAACCCACGATACCTGCTGTTAAAGCCATAATTTCTCATTCTCCGTTCACATTTCAATCTTCAATATTATAACACAAAAAGGGAAAACTTGCTAACCCTCTAACTCCTTGCATTTAGTCGATAATTTTACTCATTTTTCTTTCAAAATCATAGCGACTCATCATGACAACATGATCACAATTACTGCATTTTATTTTGATATCTGCACCTAGACGTGTAATTTCCCAACGATTCGCTTTTTTGCCTGTAGATTTGATTGTACAAGCGTGTGGTTTTTTCATTTCAACAAAATTTCCAACTTGATACATAGCTAGTCTCCTTTTCTATTTTCGATTATATCATAAAAGAGGTGAGCTAGGCTCAACCTCTTTAACTTAATTTGTACGAACTGGTGTAATCAGCTGCATAAAATCTTCATCTGTATCAGCTGGTACCAGAGTAAATGGACGAACTGATGAGATAAAGCTGATTGTAACCTTTTCGCTGTTCAAGGCTTTTAGTGCTTCAATCAAGTAGGTTGGGTTAAAGCTAATCGTCAAATCTTCACCAGATACAGCAATTGTATCGATTTCTTCGTTTACTTTACCAACTTCTGGAGAATTTACATGAGCTGTAACTACTCCTTGTTTGATTTCTAATTTTACAGTTCCATTTTGAGTAGCACTTGATAAAAGACGTGCACGTTCCATAGATTGACGTAGATTCACAACATCAAAAGTCACTGTCGTATTAAAATCTGTTGGAATCAGACGATCTGTATCAGGATAATTACCTTCTAAGAGGCGTGTATAGAAGCTAATATTTTCGCTTCTAAAGAGAATTTGGTTGTTTGCGAAGAAAATCTCTACTGTTTCGATATCGTCCGTAAAAACAGCTGAAAATTCGCGTAGAGAGCGACTTGGGATAACAACATCAAAATTATCACTATTTTTCTCAAGCGTCAATTTCTTCTGGCTGAGACGATGTGAGTCTGTTGCTACTGTTTTTAATTCTTGATGATTACTTAGGACAAAGTGTACACCAGTCAAGATTGGACGACTTTCTTGAACACTAGCTGCAAAGGCAGTTTCGTTGATAATCTTTTTAAGAAGCTTTGTTTCAAGAACTAAAGGATTACTTGCTGCAATTTCCTGGATACGTGGATACTGCTCGCTGTCTTTTCCTTTAAGCGTAATCTCTGATTTTCCACTTGTTAATACAATTTGATTTTGTTCAATTTCTTTGAAGTCAAGAGTCACATCTGGAAGACTAGATACAACATTGATAAAGAATGAAGCTTCTAAAAGGATAGAACCTAAAGAGTTAATCAAAAGACCTGCATTTTCATCTTTTTGAGAAATAAAGTTCTCGATTGAAATTTGACCATTTGATCCAATCAATGTAATTCCTTCATTTGTAACATCGATTTTGATAGTTGATAAAACAGGAATAGCATTTTTGGAACTAATAGCACGTTTAGTAATATTTAATGATTGCAGGAATAGATTTTTGTTAATTGAAAAATGAATCATGGAATCTCCTTTATTTATTTTTATTATTAGAAGGTTAATAGTAATAGTAGGCTGTGTGAAATCTGTGGAAAACCAAGTTTAGTTTAGAAAATTCAAGAAGTTACACTTGTTTAAAAGATGTGTATAAATTAGTAAAAATGTAAACACTTATCCACAAACTATTTGATTTTCTTTTTGATAGTTTCGATTTCTATACGTAATTTATCATCCGTTTCAATCATAGATTTGATTTTTGCATGAGCATGAATGACTGTCGTATGATCTTTACCACCAAATTCTTTTCCGATTTTTGGAAGGCTGTTATCTGTTAGCTCTCTAGCTAGATACATAGCAACTTGACGAGCTAGAACAATATTCTGAACACGTCTAGTTCCCTTCATCTCCTTAACACTAACACCATAAAAGTTTCCGACTTCCTCTTGGATTTTTTCAATTGGAATAACAACCATGGTGCTGACGCTTTGTTTTCGAGCACGGATAGCCTCAGATGCAATATCTACAGTTATAGTGTTGATTTGTTTGACTTTAGCCATGAGGCTAATATCTTTGAGGGCACCTTCTAATTCACGCACATTTGAATCAAACTGGCCAGCCAAATATTCGATTGTGTCAGGTTGAAAATGATAATCAAGATCTTCCGTTTTACTGTTTAAGATAGCAATACGAGTTTCAAAATCTGGAGGAGTAATATCCGTTGTTAATCCCCATGAGAAGCGCGTGACAAGACGCTCAGGTAAATTTTCTAGTTGTTCTGGTCTGCGGTCACTCGTTAAAACAATCTGTTTATTATTACTGTGAAGTTTGTTAAATGTATTAAAAAATTCATCCTGAGTTTGCACTTTATTTCCACTAAGAGATTGAATATCATCAATAAGAAGGAGATCTAGACTTCGATAGGTTTTTTTAAAATTATCCATATCATTAAGCCTTAGATGATCTAAAAATTCATTAATAAAACTTTCAGCAGGAATGTATTTAACACGCGCATTAGGATTTTTTTTGAGAATTTCATTCCCCAGAGCATTGAGTAAGTGAGTTTTTCCTAAACCGGGTCCTCCATATATAAACAGAGGATTATAAGTTAGTCCAGGATCTTCTGAGACGGCTAAAGCAGCAGACTTAGCCCAAATATTTCCGTCACCTTGGATAAAATTATCAAAAGTATAAATATCTCTCAATCCTGTTTCTGAATAAGGAATAGATTTTTCAGTTTGTTCCTGATGATGATCACTTTCAACATTGCTTACTATATCGGAGGTACTAGAATCTTCCTTAGTTAATACATATTGAGCTTTTATTTCAGTGTCGTAGATTTGGAAACCGACAGCTACAATTATATCGTTGAGTTTTGTACTCCAAACCATTTCCATTTCAGATCTTGGCAAAAATATGGTAGCTACATTTCCCTCGACCTTTATTAATTCAGCAGGTGTTGCGTAGAAATCAAACATTGATCGTGTTAATCGCTCTTTAGCTAATTCTAAAATCTGATTCCAAAATTGTTTTTCTTTCAACAACAAACTCCTCCTTTTCTAAAAGGTATAATCTCACACCTATTTTATCATATTGCAAGCATTTTTTCCACAACTTGTGAAAAACAATCCACAATGTTTAAAAGATTTATCCACAAGCTGTGGATAACAGCTATTATTTATGATTTTATTGGTTTTATTTATATTGATTTGGTGGATAAGTCTGTGAGTTGAGAAAAATAAAATAACAGCCTTATTTCAGGCTGTTAATAAAACGTTGGTACTCTTCTTGATTATGAAAAGAGATAGTTATTTTTCCTGCCTCTTTTTTTTGAAGGACAATTTGGACATCTAATCCCAACAATTTTTTTAAATTTTCTTCTTCTTCTTTGATAAAGTAATCTTTTTCTCTGATTTTCTTCTTCTTTTTTTCCTCTTGAAGTAAATGTTCTACTTGCCGAACTGATAAATCCTCTGTCTGAATACGATGAAGTAATTTTTTTTGTTCTTCAACAGGTAGCTGGATTAGGAGTCGAGCATGTGCTTGAGATAATTTTCCAGTTTCTACTTCCGTTAGAATAAAATCAGGGAGCGTAAGTAAGCGAACAAGATTAGTAATATAGGGACGTGATTTTCCCATTTTGTCAGCAATTTCTGCATGAGTATACCCTTTATCAATTAAAGATTGATAAGCTTTTGCTTCCTCAATCGGATTTAAGTCTTCCCGCTGCAAATTTTCAATGACTGAGTGAATCATCATATCTTGATCAGAAAGTTTTTTGATGATTACAGGTACCTCTGAAAGTCCAGCTGCTATGGATGCACGATACCGTCTTTCTCCAGCTAGAATTTCGTATCCAATAACTGGAGATTGACGGACGATAATGGGTTGAATTAATCCATTTTCTTTGATAGATTGAGCAAGTTCTTTTATTTTTTCTTCTGAAAATTCTTTACGTGGTTGATAGGGATTTTTTTGAATATCACTTATACGAATGAGTTTAAATTCTTCCATGTTTCTACAGTATCACAACTTTGATATTCTGTAAAGTAAGTTTACAAATCTGTAAACTATTGATTTAAATCACTAGTACTCTTGTCCAACTTGATTTTAGTTGTTTCTTCTTTACCATTACGGTAATAAGTTACAGTCATTTCATCTCCAATAGAGTGGCTATATAGAGCACTTTGTAATTCAGTAGTGGAAGAAATAGCTTTATCATCTATTTTTGTAATGACATCATATTGTTGCAGATGTCCATTGGCAGGCATATTTTTTTGAACAGAACGAACAGCTACACCAGAAGTAACATTTCCAGGAAGTTTTAGTTTTTGAAGATCAGTTGTATTAAGATTTGATAAGTTAACCATGTGGATTCCAAGAGCAGGTCTAGTTACTTTTCCATCTTTTTCTAATTGTTTAATAATGTTGATTACGTCGTTTGCAGGAATTGCAAAACCAAGACCTTCGACAGATGTTCCACCATTAGAGGCAATCTTACTTGATGTAATACCGATAACTTGGCCTTGGATATTAATCAAAGGACCACCTGAGTTACCAGGGTTAATAGCTGTATCTGTTTGGATAGCATTGGTTGAGATAGCTTGTCCATCTTCGGATTTTAGAGAGACATTTCTATTTAAACTTGATACAATCCCTTGTGTCACAGTATTGGCATATTCAGAACCTAGGGGACTTCCGATTGCAATAGCTGTTTCTCCAACTGTTAGTTGATTAGAATCACCAAATTCGGCCACTGTTGTGACCTTATCTGCAGCAATTTTTACAACAGCAATATCTGAATAAGTATCAGAACCCACAATATCACCAGGAACTTTTGTACCATCTGCTAAACGAATATCAACTTTTTTAGCGCCATTAATAACGTGAGTATTTGTTACAATATAAGCAGTATCCCCTTCCTTTTTATAAATGACACCAGAACCTTCACTGAATACTTGTTCAGCATTGGTATCCGTATCAGTTTCATCAGATGTGATTAAACTGTTTTGAGAGTTTGATGAGTAAGTAATGACAGATACAACAGCATCTTTAACTTTATCGACTGCTTGTGTAGTTGAGTTTTCATTTTTTACAGCTGCTTTACTGACAGTAGTGGTAGTTGTCGTACCACTATTTTGTTTTTGACTGAGCTGTAATGTTGTAAAAGTACCTAAAATACCACTAAAAAAGCTAATGAGAATGACTAATAAAAGTTGTCCCCATTTTTTTAAATTTTTCTTCATAGAAGAATCCTCCAAATTTATTTTATAAAATTATAAAATTATTAACTTAATCCTAACTTAAAAAAGTTTAAATTTTTCACAATCTGTGGAAAATTATTAAAAACTTGTGAATTTATCACTATTTTCCCTGTTTTTATTTGTGAATAAGATGTGAATAAAATACGATTGTGATAAAATAGAAGCATGAAAATTAAAATTGTAACAGTTGGAAAACTAAAAGAAAAGTATCTAAAAGATGGAATTGCTGAGTATTCTAAGAGAATTTCTCGTTTTGCTACTGTCGAAATGGTTGAATTAGCTGATGAGAAGACACCAGATCGTGCTAGTGATTCTGAAAACGAAAAAATCTTGGATTTAGAAGGGAATCGAATTCTTTCCAAAATTGGGGATAGAGAATTTGTTGTTGTTTTAGCTATTGAAGGGAAAACTTTGTCTTCTGAAGAATTCAGTAAACAGCTAGAACAAGCATCTATTAATGGTTTTTCAACCTTAACCTTTGTTATCGGTGGAAGTTTAGGATTATCTAATGAAGTGAAAAAACGAGCTAACCTATCAGTAAGTTTTGGCCGTTTAACTCTCCCACATCAATTAATGCGTCTCGTATTAACAGAGCAGATATACCGAGCTTTTACCATTCAACAAGGCTCTCCTTATCATAAATAGGATTGACTATTCTTAATTATTTTGATAAGATAAACTAGTTAGGTCTCATAGCTCAGCTGGATAGAGCATTCGCCTTCTAAGCGAACGGTCGCAGGTTCGAATCCTGCTGGGATCATATACTAGATTTAACGCTGGGGTAACCCAGCGTTTTTTGTAAAAAAATGACAGTTCAGGTACAAAAATGTACAGTTGAGAATGATTGTTTATAATATAAATCACATTTTGTATAATAGATTTGTAAGTTCATTTATAAGAAAAAAGAGAAAACATTATAGGGAGATATAATGGATTTATTGAAAATACTCATAGTTATTCTTCATATTCTTATTCTAACAAATAGCTATGAACTCATTTGTAAGGCAACAAAAAAAGAAAGATATCTGTTTATTTCTTGGGTATTTATATTACAGTCTATTGTTGAAATTTTATTCTATTTAACTTCTTTACATGGATTAGGAATGGAAAAAATTTCATTTACCTGTATTATCTTTGCTTATTTAATAGGATTTAAAAAATATAATAAGTTCAAAGCTATTTTTATTAGTTTATTATTGTCTTTATTATATCAAAGTACTCATACATTTATAGCAGTAATCATATCCTCTATAACAGGTGATTCTTTCTTAATAAAATATGAAGATTTATTTTTTGTAGTGGTTTTGATGCTGACGTATTTTATCACTAAAAAAATTATTACTTATTTTCATCTTGAACTTACTTATTTTGATAAAGATTACCTTTATCCATTTTTCAAAAAGGTCATTTTAATTTTCTTTACTTTACAAGTTCTATTATTCATTTCAGATATGGTGGGTATTCATGCTCATTTTAATAATTTCAGTAGTATTTTAGCAACAATTGTCTTTATTTGTTTATTACTAATCTTCTTTGCAATGAACGCTCATAAGGTTCAAGCTGAAAGAGAGATCGCTCTAAAACAGAAGAAATTTGAACAAGAACATTTACAGACTTACACTGATGAAATTGTTAGTTTGTATAATGAAATCCGCGGTTTTCGTCATGACTATGCAGGAATGCTTGTCAGTATGCAAATGGCGATTGACAGCGGTGATTTACAGGAAATTGACAGAATTTACAATAAAGTTTTAGTGAAAGCTAATCAGAAATTACGTTCAGATAAATATACCTACTTTGATTTAAATAACATAGAAGATTCAGCTTTACGAAGTTTGATTGCTCAATCCATTGTATATGCACAAAATAATGATGTGGAGTTTACACTTGAGGTAAAGGATGTTGTTACAAGATTGTCAATCGATTTACTAGATCTTGTTCGGATTATGAGTGTTTTGCTAAACAACGCTGTTGAAGGTGCTGCAGAAAGTTATTTGAAACAAATGGAAGTTGCAGTGATTAAGATGGATTTGGAGACAGTTATCGTGATTCAAAATTCATGTAATATCGCTATGAATCCTTCGGAAGATTTATTTGAGCTAGGTTTTTCTACAAAGGGTAGAAGTAGAGGAATAGGTCTTAATAATGTTAAAGAAATTTTGGATAAGTATGAAAATATCATTTTAGAAACAGAGATGGAAGATAGTACATTTAGACAGATTATTAGATTTAAGAGAGAGTTTGAATGAAAGTATTAATTTTAGAAGATGTTATTCAACATCAAGTCAGACTAGAAAGAACCTTGGATGAAATTTCAAAGGAATTAAATATTCCTATTTCTTATAAAACAACAGGTAAAGAACGAGAATTTAAGGAATATATCGAAAATGACGAAGTAAACCAGCTTTATTTTCTAGATATTGATATTCATGGAGTTGAGAAAAAAGGATTTGAAGTCGCACAGTTTATTCGTCACCACAATCCCTATGCAATTATCGTATTTATCACTAGTAGATCAGAATTTGCTACCTTAACTTACAAATATCAAGTATCCGCCTTGGATTTTGTGGATAAAGATATCAATGATGAATTGTTTAAAAAACGCATCGAGCAGAGTATCTTGTATACCAAAAATATGCTGCTTGAAAATAAAGATGTTGTGGATTATTTTGACTATAACTATAAGGGGAATGATTTGAAGATTCCCTACCATGATATTTTGTATATTGAAACAACAGGTGTTTCTCATAAGTTACGGATTATTGGTAAGAATTTCGCTAAAGAATTTTATGGAACCATGACGGATATCCAAGAAAAAGATAAAGAAACCCAAAGATTTTATTCCGCTCATAAATCATTTCTTGTCAATGTAGGAAATATTAGAGAAATTGATCGAAAAAATTTAGAAGTAGTTTTCTATGAAAATCATCGTTGTCCAATTACTCGTCTGAAAGTCCGTAAACTAAAAGATATTCTGGAGAAAAAATCTAAAAAGTGATTGACAATTAGTAAGAAATTGATATAATGGTTATATCTGCTACAGATAGATGGTCCGTTGGTCAAGGGGTTAAGACACCGCCTTTTCACGGCGGTAACACGGGTTCGAATCCCGTACGGACTATATTATCCGCCATAGCTCAGTTGGTAGTAGCGCATGACTGTTAATCATGATGTCGTAGGTTCGAGTCCTACTGGCGGAGTCAAACAAAAAAGAACACCAATGGTGTTCTTTTTTGTTTCTAATTTGAATCTCCTAACATTTTCATTAGAAAGTCTGTCATTTCTTGCGGACTTTCTTTTTTTCCATGTGCAATCCAAGTCTGGCAAACACCAAATAGTGCATTGGTTAGATAGATGCTACTATATTCTAACTCAATGTCGTTTAAATTTAATTGCATAAAGCGTTTCTGGAGGTCAGTGCTAAGCATGATATGAAGTTTATTTCTCAGGAAGTTTTGTATTTCTTTTGTACCATTTTCAGATAAAAGAGCAGCTAGCAATGGTTCAGACTCCAGATACTCAAATACTTCTAAAATAGCATCTTTTTTATGATGGGCGTGTTTTTGGAAAATGTACTCAAAGGTATGAAAAAGTTTGCTTTGGTAGTGCTCAATCATATCATACTTATCTTTGTAATGTGTATAAAAGCTTGAGCGACTAATTCCGGCTTTCTCAGCTAGCTTAACAGTAGAAATTTGATCAAATGGTTGTTCCATTAATAATTGAACCATAGCATTCTCGATAATACGTTTTGTTTTTAAGCGTTTGTTACTCTCTGTCATAGTTCCTCCTTGTGAACAAAAATAGACGTAATGTCTAAAAAATAAGTTTTTACCTTGTAATTTTGATTTTTTAATGTATAATCTATTATATCAAAATTTTAGACAATATGTGTAAAAAAAGGAGACAATATGTTTAAAGAATGGAAAGCAATTTTTAAAAAACCAACCTTTATCATTGTAATGATAGGGATTTCTCTTATTCCAGCTTTATACAATATCATATTTTTATCATCCATGTGGGACCCATATGGTCAATTATCAGAGTTGCCTGTAGCGGTTGTAAATAATGATAAGGAAGCGACTTACAATGGGAATACAATGGCTATCGGAAAAGACATGGTGTCTAATTTAAAGGAAAATAAATCCTTGGATTTTCATTTTGTAAATGAGGAAGAAGGAAAAAAAGGACTAGAGAATGGCGATTACTATATGGTAGTAACTTTGCCAAGTGATTTGTCTGAAAAGGCTGCTTCTATTTTAACAGATCACCCAGAACAAATGAACATTGACTATCAAACTTCTAGTGGACATAGCTTCATTGCAAGTAAGATGAGTGATTCTGCTATGACACAGTTAAAACAAAATGTTTCTGCCAGTGTAACTGAGACTTACACGAAAGCTTTATTTCAAAAGATGGGTGATTTAAAATCCGGTTTAACGAAGGCAGCCGATGGAAGTGAACAATTGGCTAACGGGGCCAGTCAGTTAGCTGTAGGAAGTCAGACATTGACTACTAACCTACACTCTTTAGCAGATTCAAGTTTAACATTTTCAAATGGAACGGAGCAGTTTACTAAAGGATTATCCTCTTATGTTTCTGGTGTTGAACAACTTCATCTTGGCTTAGGGACTTTTAATAGTGGTTTAGTTACATATACTGGTGCAGTAAGTAAATTAGATAGCGGATTAGGTCAATTAGCTTCTAAAAGTCCTGAATTAGTAGGAGGAATCAATCAATTATATACTGGGGTAGAGGCCTATACTGGCGGTGTTTCTCAGCTCAATACTGGTCTTAATCAATTTTCATCTGGTGTTAGTGCCTATACAAATGGAGTGGGAAATCTTGCAACAGGTGCAAATCAGTTATCTAGTCAATCAGCTACACTTCGAATGGGTGTGGAGCAATTAAGTGAAGGGATTCAACAACTTTCTAGCAAGTTAGATACTTCGTCTGAGCAAAAAGATCAAATTAATCAATTATCTTCTGGTCTAAATCAGTTAAATCAAGCCATTCAAAATATTGATGTTGGAGATACAAAACAATTATCTTCTGTTTTATCAAGTATAGTTTCTCTTTCTAATCAAATGCTAGCAAGTGCTCAGTCTGAAAAAGCAACTACATTAGCCAATATTCAATCGACAGCAGCTTATCAATCATTGACAAGTGAGCAACAAGCTGAGATAAGCGCTTCTGTATCTCAAAATTCGACTGATAGTATTCAATCGGCTCAGTCAATTATAGCTTTAGTACAAGGTTTACAGGGAAGTTTAGAAAACTTACAAAATCAATCTTCAAATCTTTCGACATTACAAAATCAAGCCAATCAAGTATTACCGCTTGCTTCTACTTCTTTGACAGGATTGTCAAGTGGATTAACAGAAATGCAGGGAGCAGTGACGAGTAAATTAGTTCCTGCTAGTCAGTCGATTGCATCAGGTGTAAATTCATATACTGCAGGTGTTGATAAAATTTCTCAGGGTGCAAGTCAACTAAGTGAAAAAAATTCCACCTTGATAGGTAGTTTGGATCAACTAGTTTCAGGCTCAACTACCTTGACACAAAAATCTTCTAGCTTGACAGCGGGAGTTGGTCAATTAGTTGAAAAAACTCCAGAATTAGTATCTGGTATTGAAAAATTATCAACTGGCTCTAACCAATTGAATCAAAAGAGTCAAGAATTAATGGCAGGAGTTGATAAATTACAATCAGGATCTGGTCAATTAGCAGACAAATCCAGTCAGTTACTTTCAGGTGCTTCTCAATTAGAGAATGGAGCTAATAAATTGGCAGATGGATCTGGGAAACTTGCAGAAGGTGGAACAAAGTTAACTGCTGGTATTGAAAGTTTACAAATAGGAACTACTGACCTAGGACAAGGATTAAGTAACGCAAGCAATCAATTAAAATCAGCATCAACAGAGTCAAAAAATGCAGAAACATTAGCGGAACCCTTAAGTCTTTCAAAGACAGATAATGATCAGGTTCCTGTAAATGGGATTGCAATGGCTCCTTACATGATATCAGTTGCACTTTTTGTTGCTGCATTATCAACAAATATGATTTTTGCTAAATTACCTTCAGGTCGTCATCCTGAAACTCGCTGGGCTTGGTTCAAATCTCGCTTTGAGATAAATGGAGTTATAGCTGTTTTAGCCGCTGTCTTAGTCTATGGTGGCGTTCATCTTATTGGTTTAACTGCAAATCATGAAATGAGAACTTTATTCTTAATTATTATCGCAAGTTTAACATTTATGTCTATGGTGACGGCATTAACAACATGGAATAGTCGATTAGGTGCTTTCTTCTCACTTATTTTGCTATTATTGCAATTAGCATCAAGTGCAGGAACTTATCCACTTGCTTTGACAAATGATTTCTTTAGAGCTGTTAATCCTTGGTTGCCAATGAGTTATTCAGTTTCAGGATTGAGACAAACGATTTCTATGACAGGGAATATTCATAGTCAGATAATTTTCCTTCTCGTAACTTTAGTTCTATTCATAGGATTAGGTATGCTAGCTTATCAACCTAAAAAAATGGACGAAGATTAATAAAGTTTCACGTGAAACAATGAATGATTTACAAGTAATTAATAAAAAAACTCAGTTGGTTTAACCAACTGAGTTTTTTTAAAGTTATACTTAATCTTTCCAAAGTTCTTTGACTTTTGCTTGAACTTCTTCATTTTCAAGGAATTCATCGTAGGTTTCATCGATACGGTCGATGACGCCGTTTTTAGATAAGACAATGATATGGTTAGCCAAAGTTTGAATAAACTCATGGTCGTGACTGGCAAAGATGATAGATTCTTTGAAGTTTTTCAATCCATCGTTCAAGCTTGAAATAGATTCCAAATCCAAGTGATTTGTAGGATCGTCAAGTACAAGAACATTTGATTTCAAAAGCATGAGTTTTGAAAGCATCACGCGCACCTTTTCCCCCCCTGACAAGACGTTTACAGGCTTGTTAACCTCGTCTCCAGAAAAGAGCATGCGTCCGAGGAATCCACGAAGGAAGGTATTGTCATCTTCTTCTTTACTTGCAAATTGACGGAGCCAGTCAAGAATCGACTCGCCACCTGCAAAATCAGCAGAATTGTCTTTTGGTAAGTAAGAGCGACTAGTTGTAACTCCCCACTTGACAGTTCCTTCATAGTCGATATCACCCATAATCGCACGAATCAAGGCAGTTGTTTGGATGTCGTTTTGCCCAATAAGAGCTGTCTTATCACCTGGACGCAAGATGAAGCTGATGTTGTCAAGAATAGTTTCACCGTCAATCTTGACAGATAAGTTTTCTACTGTTAAGAGATCATTACCGATTTCTCGTTCTGCTTTAAAGTTGATAAATGGGTATTTACGACTAGAAGGTACAATTTCCTCTAATTCAATCTTATCAAGCATTTTCTTACGTGAAGTCGCTTGTCTTGATTTAGAAGCATTGGCAGAGAATCGAGCAACGAATTCTTGAAGTTGTTTGATCTTTTCTTCTGCTTTTGCATTACGGTCAGCTTGTAATTTAGCTGCAAGTTCAGAGGATTCCTTCCAGAAGTCGTAGTTACCAACGTAGAGTTTGATTTTTCCAAAGTCAAGGTCGGCCATGTGAGTACATACTTTGTTCAAAAAGTGACGGTCATGAGATACGACAATAACTGTGTTATCAAAATCAATCAAGAAATCTTCTAACCAGGTAATAGATTGAATATCAAGACCGTTGGTAGGCTCATCCAAAAGAAGGACATCCGGTTTACCAAATAGAGCTTTAGCAAGGAGTACTTTCACTTTGTCACCATTTGAAAGTTCACTCATATTTTGATAATGAAGTTCTTCTGGGATATTCAAATTTTGTAAAAGTTGTGAAGCTTCACTCTCAGCTTCCCAACCACCTAGTTCAGCAAATTCTCCTTCAAGTTCAGCAGCACGAACGCCATCTTCATCTGAAAAATCTTCCTTCATATAAATGGCGTCTTTTTCTTTCATGATGTTGTAAAGTTTTTCATTTCCCATGATGACAACATCAATAACACGTTCGTCCTCATAGTCAAAGTGATTTTGACGAAGAACTGAAAGACGTTCGTCTGGTCCTAGAGAGACATGACCAGTTGTTGGTTCAATATCACCAGCTAAAATTTTCAAAAAGGTTGATTTTCCGGCACCATTAGCACCAATCAAACCATAGGTGTTTCCTTCTGTAAATTTAATGTTGACATCATCAAAAAGTTTGCGATCACTAAAACGTAGTGAAACATCAGATACTGTTAGCAATGTTTTTCTCCTATTATATGTAATACTCTAATTCTACTAGAAAATTAGTAAATATTCAAATTTTTATTTGTCAATTTTTTGTAAAGTAAGTTGACAGTTTCTTTACGGATATATGGCTAGAAAACTATTGTTTGATTGAAAAAATTATCTGTCTTTTTATCAAAAAAATGCTATAATTGAAAGGACCATATCAAAGGAGAATATTATGAGTAAACCCATTATTTTAACAGGAGATCGTCCAACGGGGAAATTACATATTGGGCACTACGTTGGTAGCTTGAAAAATCGTGTCTTACTACAAGAAGAAAATAAATATGACATGTTTGTTTTTTTAGCTGATCAGCAAGCCTTAACTGACCATGCAAAAGATCCTCAAACAATTGTAGAATCAATTGGGAATGTTGCCTTGGACTATCTTGCAGTGGGATTAGATCCTAATAAATCAACAATTTTTATTCAAAGTCAGATTCCAGAATTGGCAGAGCTATCTATGTATTACATGAACCTAGTTTCATTAGCTCGTTTGGAACGAAATCCAACTGTAAAAACAGAAATTTCACAGAAAGGTTTTGGAGAAAGCATTCCAACTGGATTCTTGGTGTATCCTATTTCACAAGCAGCGGATATTACAGCCTTTAAAGCAAACTTAGTTCCAGTAGGGAATGATCAAAAACCGATGATTGAACAAACACGTGAAATTGTACGTTCTTTCAATCATGCCTATAACTGTGATGTTTTAGTAGAACCAGAAGGAATTTACCCTGAGCATGAAGGTGCAGGACGTTTACCAGGACTTGATGGAAATGCGAAAATGTCGAAATCACTCAATAATGGTATTTACCTAGCAGACGATGCTGATATTTTACGAAAAAAAGTGATGAGTATGTATACAGATCCAAATCACATTCGTGTCGAGGATCCAGGTAAGATTGAAGGCAATATGGTTTTCCATTATTTAGATGTATTTGGACGTCCAGAGGATGCTCAAGAAATTGCTGGAATGAAAGAACACTACCAACGTGGGGGTCTTGGGGACGTTAAGACTAAGCGTTACCTCCTTGAAATTTTGGAAAGAGAGCTTGGTCCAATCCGTGAACGTCGCCTAGAATATGCTAAAGACATGGGTGAAGTCTATAATATGCTACAAAAAGGTAGTGAAAAAGCTCGTGAAGTTGCTGGTCAGACCTTATCAGAAGTAAAAGCTGCAATGGGTCTTAATTACTTTCATTAATAGATAAAATATGAACTATAAAACTATTTCTTCTTTAAAATAAGAGGGATAGTTTTTTTATATGTTCTCTTATAAATTTAATTGACAAATTTTCATAGAATGGTATGATAGATACAATACAAAAAGCGTTAAGCTCAAAAAGAAAGAAAAGAGGGAACTTCAATGTCTAATTGGGACACTAAATTTTTGAAAAAAGGTTTTACCTTTGATGATGTATTGCTTATTCCGGCAGAGAGTCATGTGTTGCCTAATGATGCGGATTTAACTACAAAATTGGCAGATAATTTGACTTTAAATATCCCAATTATTACCGCTGCGATGGATACTGTAACAGAAAGCCAAATGGCCATTGCTATTGCGCGTGCAGGTGGACTTGGAGTTATCCATAAAAATATGTCTATTGAGCAACAGGCAGATGAAGTTCGTAAGGTAAAACGTTCTGAAAATGGTGTTATCATTGATCCATTCTTCTTGACTCCAGAACATACCATTGCTGAAGCAGATGAACTCATGGGTCGTTACCGTATCAGTGGTGTTCCAGTAGTTGAAACACTTGAAAATCGTAAATTGGTTGGTATTTTAACAAACCGAGACCTTCGTTTTATTTCAGATTACAATCAACCAATCTCAAACCATATGACCAGCGAAAACCTCGTTACTGCTCCTGTTGGGACAGATCTTGAAACAGCTGAAAGTATTCTTCAAGAACACCGTATTGAAAAACTTCCTTTGGTTGACGAAGATGGTCGTCTTTCTGGTTTGATTACTATTAAAGATATTGAAAAAGTAATTGAGTTTCCAAACGCAGCTAAAGATGAATTTGGTCGTCTCCTTGTTGCGGGTGCTGTAGGGGTTACCTCAGATACATTTGAACGTGCAGAAGCACTTTTTGAAGCAGGTGCGGATGCCATTGTTATCGATACTGCTCACGGTCACTCAGCAGGTGTTCTTCGCAAAATCGCTGAGATTCGTGCTCACTTCCCAGATCGTACACTGATTGCTGGGAATATTGCGACGGCTGAAGGTGCACGTGCCCTTTATGATGCGGGTGTTGACGTTGTTAAAGTTGGTATTGGACCAGGTTCAATCTGTACAACTCGAGTAATCGCAGGTGTTGGAGTTCCTCAAGTTACAGCTATTTACGATGCTGCAGCAGTGGCGCGTGAATATGGCAAAACAATCATTGCTGATGGTGGAATCAAGTATTCTGGAGATATTGTTAAGGCTCTTGCTGCTGGTGGAAATGCAGTAATGCTTGGATCAATGTTTGCAGGAACAGATGAAGCTCCAGGGGAAACTGAAATCTTCCAAGGACGTAAGTTCAAGACTTATCGTGGTATGGGTTCAATCGCCGCAATGAAGAAAGGTTCAAGCGACCGTTACTTCCAAGGTTCTGTTAATGAAGCAAACAAACTCGTTCCAGAAGGAATTGAAGGACGTGTTGCTTATAAAGGAGCAGCAGCTGATATCGTCTTCCAAATGATTGGTGGTATTCGTTCTGGTATGGGTTATTGTGGTGCAGCTAACCTTAAAGAATTGCATGACAATGCTCAATTTATCGAAATGTCTGGTGCTGGTCTAAAAGAAAGCCATCCACATGATGTGCAAATCACTAATGAAGCACCAAATTACTCAATGTAAACAAAAAATCTCCTGTCAAACAGGAGATTTTTTTGTTTTGACAAAACTATAAACTTTAATTTACAACTATTTGACCGTTGTTTACTGTAAATACACTGAGAGTATCAGGTAAGTTTTGAAGATGGTCTAAACTAGTAGTTGTAATAAAGGTTTGGATGTTATGAGAAATCGTTTCTAACAATTTAAGTTGACGGGTATTGTCAAGCTCACTCATAACATCATCAAGTAAAAGAATTGGAGATTCTTTAGTAATGCTCTCCATCAATTCGATTTCAGCAAGTTTTATAGAAAGAACTAGACTACGATGCTGTCCTTGACTACCAAAACTTGCGTCTATTCCATTGATTAAGAAAGTCATATCATCCCGATGAGGTCCAACTCCCGTATTCTTCTTAAATAAATCTCTGGATCTACTTTTTTGAAGTGCTATACGGAAAGAATCAGCTAAAAGTTCTTTGTCAACGAAGTTTACAGAAGGTTGATAACAAATTGACAACTCTTCTAACTGGTCTGAGATATCAAAGTGTTTCCTCTTTCCAAAGAGTTCCATTTTTTGTATGAAGTCATCCCTATGAATCATTACACGACATCCGTACTCTACAAGTTGGTCATCAAGGACAGATAAAAAAGTGTCATCAATATTTTGTGTAGATTTTAGATAGCTATTTCTCTGTTTAAGGATGTGGTTATAACTTGACAGGTCTGACAAGTAAATTGGTTTGATTTGGCCTAACTCCATGTCAATGAATTTACGACGAATGGCCGGAGCACCTTTGACAAGTTGTAAATCTTCTGGAGCAAATAAGACAACGTTCATATGTCCGATATAATCAGAAAGACGAGCTTGCTTTAAATGGTTTACTTTTGTAATTCGACCTTTTTGTGTAAGGTCTATTTCAAGTGGTATAGTTGCCGTTTTTTTCTGCAAGATTCCAGAGACTTGTAGTTGCTCTTCTTCAAATTGAATTAAATTTTTGTCGGTCTTTGTTCTGTGACTTCTTGTTAGAGCTAAAAAATAAATACTTTCAAGAAGATTTGTTTTTCCTTGAGCATTCCGGCCAACAAATACGTTTAATTTTGGGTTAAAATCAATTTCTGTATTACGATAGTTACGAAATTGTTTAATGCATAAGTTTTTCAGCCACATATTTACCTACCTGGGAAACGTGGTGCACTTTTTACTTTTGGTGGCTGGTTCTTTTTGTCTGGCTTTTTTTGAACCTTTTTATTCATTTCTTTAACAAGTTTAGCTACACGCTCTTTCTCGATTTTATCTTGTTTAAATTCCTCAAGTTCTTCAGGATTTGGTTGAACTAGAATAATTTGAGTTTTTAAATCAGGGATTTCAATAGAATCTCCGACTCTAATTTTTTTGCCTCGACGATTTTCTAATTCTCCATTAAAATATACAAGATGGTCCGCTAAAAAAGATTTAATAGCACCTCCACTTTGGATGATTCCAAGATCTTTCAAAAGAGCTTGGAGAGTAATAAATTCTTCAAATAATTTGTATTCCATAGTTCACCTCAATCTTTGGTATTATACCATATTTTGCTTAAAATAGTGGAGAAGAAACCCGTTGAGTGAAAACGATTTTAATTTCAAAAAAGTCAAAGAGAACAAGAAAAATTTTCATTTTCATGGTATAATAGAACTCTATGTAAAAGGAGGTAAAAGATGGAGCTATTCCCAGGAATTGCAGTGCATTTTATCCAATCTAAAAAGTTTAAGACAAATAAAATAACCATGCGTTTCACAGCTCCATTATCTCTGGATTTAATCTCTGGTCGCATGCTAAGTGCCAGTATGCTTGAAACTGCTAATAAAGGCTATCCAACTGCCCAGGTTCTTAGAAAACATCTGGCAGCATTGTATGGAGCAGATTTGTCAACTCATGCTTATAGAAGGGGACAAAGTCACTTAGTAGACGTGAGTTTGACTTATGTTCGAGATGAATTTTTAAGTAAGAAAAACGTATTAACTGCTCAGGTTTTAGAATTATTGTATCAAGTCATATTTAATCCATTGTCAAATGAAGATGAATTTGAGACCAATGCCTTTGAAATTGAAAAAAAACAATTGTTGGCGAGACTAGAATCAGAATTAGAGGATCCTTTCTTCTTTGCTCATAAAGAATTGGATCAGTTGTTTTTTCAAGAAGAATCAATGCAGTTAGTTCCTAAAGATTTAATTGCCAGAATTTCCGAAGAGACATCTAAATCTTGCTATTCAAGTTTTCAAAAAATGCTGAAAGAAGATAGGATTGATTTATTCTTTTTAGGTGATTTTAATGAAATTGAAGTCTTAGAAAACTTGAAGAAATTTAACTTGACAGGTCGTAAAGAAACTGTAAATATTCAATATCAGCAAGGTTATTCAAATATTCTTAGAGAAGGAATTGCCAGGAAAAACCTAGGTCAGTCTATTCTAGAAATGGGTTATCATAGTACAATTGGTTATGGAGATGTTCAAAAGATGGCCTTGCTTCTCGTGAATGGTTTGCTTGGAGCTTTCCCACACTCTAAATTGTTTACTCAAGTTAGGGAAAAAGAAGGACTGGCCTACACTGTTTCTAGTCACTTAGATCTCTTTAGTGGATTTTTAAGATTATTTGCTGGAATAAATCGTCAAAATCGCAACAAGGCAAGAAAATTGATGAATGATCAATTGTTAGCAATCAAAAATGGTAGATTTACAGATGCTGAAGTTACTCAAACTAAGGAAATGATTCGTAGGACGATGTTGTTGAGTCAGGATAATCAAGATTCGATTATAGATAGAGAATACTTGAGCATCTTTTTTGGTAAATCAGTTTTAGACCAAGAAACTTTGATAGAGCAACTAGAGCAAGTTGACAGGGATGAAATCTGTAGGGCGGCATCTAGTTTGAAATTGCAGGCTATTTATTTTATGGAAGGAGCAGAATGACTAGAGTTACTTTTCAAGAGAAATTTTATCCTGCTGTAAAGGAAACTCTTTATCAAGCAACATTAAAAAACGGCTTGACAGTTACTTTACTTCCGAAAAATGACTTTAACGAAGTTTACGGGGTAGCCACTGTCCAAGTTGGTTCGGTTGATACAAAGTTTACAGCTAGAAATGGTAAAAAGGAAGATTATCCTAGTGGGATTGCTCATTTTTTAGAACATAAACTTTTTGAAAGAGAAAATTCTGAAGATATCATGGCTGCATTTACCAAATTAGGTGCAGATAGTAACGCCTTTACAAGCTTTACAAATACAAGTTATCTTTTTTCAACCTCTGACAATGTCGCTGAGTGTTTAGACTTGCTTGACGAGCTTGTTACTTGCTTTAACGTTACTGAAGAATCTGTTGAACGAGAAAAGGATATCATTCAACAAGAGCGCGAAATGTATCAGGATGATCCTGATTCTTGCTTATTCTTTAAAACTCTTGCAAATCTTTATCCAGAAAGTCCTTTAGCTTCGGATATTGTTGGTACTGAAAATTCGATAGAAGATATTCGTTTAGAGGATTTACAAGATAATTTTGATGAATTTTACACACCTGTCAATAGCCATATTTTTCTCGTTGGAAATTTTGATTTAGAGTTGATACAGAATTATTTCTTGCAAAAGGATGTTGGAGTTTGTATAGTTCAAAATCCACGAGAAACAATCGCTTTACACCCTGTAAAGAAGGTTGAGAGTATTCGTATGGATGTGGCTTCTCCTAAATTAGCTATTGGAGTTCGAACAAATGCTGAGATGGAGAGTAAAGACTGCTATCGATACGGTGTTTTGTTGAAGGCCTTGTTTTCGATGATGTTTGGATGGACCTCAAAAAGATTTCAAAGTTTGTATGAAACTGGGAAACTAGATTCTTCATTATCTATGGAGGTTGAAATCAATCATCGTTTTAATTTTTTGATGCTGACAATGGATACAAAAGAACCTGTTGCCATTTCACACCAATTTCGAAAGGCAATAAAAAATTTTGTAACTGATCCGGATGTGTCAGAGGAGCATCTTGATTTAATAAAAAGTGAAATTTATGGAGAGTTTATCCATAATCTGAATTCTTTAGAATTTATTGCGACTCAATATCAGTCGCACGTTGATGAATCAACCTTGTTTGATTTGCCAAAGATTATACAGGAAATGACCTTAGAAGATGTTCTTGAGGTAGGTCATCATTTTATTGATAATAGTGAAATGGTTGAGTTTACGATTTTTCCGCTATAATAATTGAAAAAAATGAGACTAGAAAGAAGGAATGATAAGTATGAGGAAAAAAACAATCGGTGAAGTATTACGTTTAGCAAGAGTAAACCAGGGGTTGAGTTTAGAGGAGTTGCAGCGCAAGACAGATATTCAACTGGATATGCTAGAAGCTTTAGAGTCAGATGATTTTGATAAATTACCTAGTCCCTTTTATGTTCGCTCTTTTTTGAGAAAGTATGCTTGGGCAGTTGAATTGGATGAAAGTATAGTTCTAGATGCTTATGATTCAGGTAGTATGATTACCTATGAAGAAGTTGATGTTGATGAGATAGAACTATCAGGTCGTAGACGTTCTAATCGAAAGAAACGTTCCCTGCTTCCACTTTTTTACTTCGTCTTATTCTCCTTATCAATTTTAGTATTCGTAACCTATTATGTTTGGAATTATATTCAAACACAACCAACAGAAACAACTTCAGCTAACTATAATGTTGTAACTACTACTACAAATGCAACAACTAGTGAAACAACAACTAGCAACCAAACCACTAGTCCATCAAGTTCGAGTGAAGCATCAACTGTGACTGTTTCAGGTCAGGGAGATGTGATATCAGTAGAGTATAAAACTTCTAAAGATACTGCTGAACTTCAATTATCTGTGACGGATGCAACAAGTTGGATAAGTGTATCAGATACGGATCTAGCTGGAGGAACTACTCTCGAGCCAAATAACAAAACAGCTAAAACAACAATTTCTAAAGGCTCTCCGGTAACAATCACATTAGGCGTTGTAAAAGGCGTTAAAATTAAAATTGATAATCAAGAAATTGACACTGCAAAATTAACTGGTCAAACTGGTTGGATTAGACTAACAGTGAGTTCAAACTAAGGAAGGATAATATGAAAAAAGAAAATATTCCTAACATACTTACGCTTGGTAGAATTTTATTTATTCCGATTTTTGTTCTCCTTCTATCATTTGGCTCATCTCCTGTGTTACATAAAATAGCAGCAATTATTTTTGCCATTGCAAGTATCACTGACTATTTAGACGGTTATTTAGCTAGAAAATGGCAAGTCGTTAGCAATTTCGGGAAATTTGCGGATCCAATGGCTGATAAGCTATTGGTAATGTCGGCCTTTATTATGCTAGTTGGCCTAGATATGGCTCCTGCTTGGGTAGTGGCTGTTATCATTTGTCGTGAACTTGCAGTTACTGGTTTGCGCTTGCTTTTAGTTGAAACCGGAGGTACTGTTTTAGCTGCAGCAATGCCAGGAAAAATCAAGACATTTAGTCAGATGTTCGCGATTATCTTCTTGTTATTCCATTGGAATTTGCTCGGTCAAATAACTCTTTATATTGCCTTGTTCTTCACAGTTTATTCTGGTTATGATTACTTCAAGGGAAGCGCATATTTATTTAAAGGAACCTTTCGCTAGATATGGAATCGATTATTGAAATTAAGGATCTGTCATTTCGATACCAGGCAGATCAAGAACATTATGATGTTCATAACATTTCGTTTCACGTGAAACGTGGAGAATGGTTGTCAATCGTTGGTCACAACGGGAGTGGGAAATCAACTACAGTTCGCTTGATTGATGGCTTACTCGAGGCTGAATCTGGAGAAATTTGGATAGATGGTGATTGCCTAACACCAGAAAATGTCTGGGAGAAAAGACGTAAGATTGGTATGGTGTTTCAAAATCCCGATAATCAGTTCGTAGGAGCAACTGTTGAAGATGACGTAGCTTTTGGCCTAGAAAACCAAGGGATTCCACTTGAAGAGATGAAGAAACGAGTCTCTGAAGCTCTGTCATTAGTTGGGATGGCGAAATTTACAAAAAAAGAACCAGCTCGCTTGTCTGGAGGTCAGAAACAGAGAGTGGCAATTGCAGGAGTTGTAGCTCTGCGACCAGATATTTTAATCTTGGATGAGGCTACAAGTATGTTGGATCCAGAAGGGCGACTAGAGTTGATTAAGATAGTCCAGAAGATTCGCCAAGACCACCAGATGACAGTTATCTCTATTACGCATGATTTAGATGAGGTTGCTATGAGTGACCGTGTTTTAGTAATGAAAAAAGGGAAAGTCGAGTCAACAAGCACTCCTAGAGAATTATTTTCTAGGTCAGATTTAGATCAAATTGGCTTAGATCAACCCTTTGTCAACCAATTGAAAGAATCATTACGTACTAGTGGTTTGAATTTGCCAGAGTTCTATCTTACAGAAGAGGAACTTGAGGAGGCTTTATGGGAATTATTCTAGACAATGTTAGTTATACGTATCAAGAAGGAACGCCGTTTGCCTCAGTTGCCTTGTCTGATGTCAGTTTGACAATAGAGGATGGCTCTTATACTGCGATTATTGGGCATACAGGAAGCGGAAAGTCTACAATCCTTCAACTTTTGAATGGTTTGCTAGTTCCTACAGAGGGAAGTGTTCGTGTCTTTGATACATTGATTACATCAACATCAGTCAATAAGCAAATTCGTCAAATTCGCAAACAAGTAGGCTTGGTTTTTCAGTTTGCTGAAAATCAAATTTTTGAGGAAACAGTCTTAAAAGATGTGGCATTTGGACCTCAAAATTTTGGAGTTTCTGTAGAAGAGGCAGAAGTTATCGCGCGTGAAAAACTAGCTTTAGTGGGAATTGACGAGTCACTTTTTGAACGTAGTCCATTTGAACTTTCAGGAGGACAAATGAGAAGGGTTGCTATTGCTGGGATTTTAGCAATGGAACCTAAAATTTTGGTTTTAGATGAGCCAACCGCGGGCTTGGATCCAATTGGCCGAAAAGAGTTGATGACCTTGTTTAAAAAGCTTCATCAAGATGGTATCACGATTGTTTTGGTGACTCACCTTATGGATGATGTAGCAGAATTTGCTGACCAAGTTTACGTAATGGAAAAAGGGAAATTAGTTAAGAGTGGGAAACCAAGTCTTGTCTTTCAAAATGTCGAATTTATGGAAAAAATCCAATTGGGTGTTCCAAAAATCACAAGATTTGCTCAAAGACTAGCTGAACGAGGAGTTTCTTTTAAACAATTGCCGATAACGATAGAGGAGTTTAAGGAGTTCATCAATGGATAACATGATTTTAGGTCGTTACATACCAGGAAATTCGATTGTTCATCGTTTGGATCCTCGTAGTAAGTTAGTGGCAATGATTTTATTAATTATTATCGTTTTTTGGGCTAATAATCCAATAACTAATGTGATCCTTTTCGTTGCAACAGGTATATTTGTAGCCTTATCTGAAGTTCCCTTATCCTTTTTCATAAAAGGTTTGCGATCTATGTTTTTTCTGATTGCTTTTACAACCCTTTTTCAACTTTTCTTTATCTCTGGTGGAGATGTCTTGTTCGAGATGGGATTCATAAAAATCACGAGTCATGGTATTGAACAGGCAGGAATCATTTTTTGCCGCTTTGTGTTGATTATCTTTTTCTCAACCTTGCTTACCTTGACGACCATGCCATTAAGCTTGGCTACAGCAGTTGAGTCCTTACTTGGACCCTTGAAAAGATTCAAGGTTCCTGTTCATGAGATCGGGCTCATGTTGTCTATGAGTTTGCGCTTTGTACCAACCTTAATGGATGATACGATTCGAATTATGAACGCTCAAAAGGCGCGTGGGGTAGATTTTGGAGAAGGAAATGTAATCCAAAAAGTTAAGGCTATGATCCCTATTTTGATTCCTTTATTCGCTACAAGTTTGAAACGAGCGGATTCCCTTGCTACAGCCATGGAAGCTAGAGGATATCAAGGTGGGAACGGACGCAGCCAGTATCGACAGTTAAATTGGATGAATAAAGATAGTGTAGCTCTATTACTTATTTGTGTCTTGGGCGGTATTCTATTTTTGTTAAAATCCTAGAGTGAAGTATAGAATGAGATAGGGTAGAGGTATGAACCGTTTTAAAAAATCAAAATATATCATTGTTCTATTTGTCGTTGTATTAGTGGTTTCAGTTTTTTTAGTGATGACGAAATCAAGTGCGGTTGTGACAAAAGTTGGAGATGGCATTTCTCTGATAGATAGAGTTGTTCAAAAGCCATTCCAATGGTTAGAATCCACAAAGTCTGATTTAGGAAATTTGACGAGAGCTTATAATGAGAATGAAACTCTTAAAAAAGAACTCTATCAAATGGAAAAAGAAACGAATGAAGCAGACAGTCTGAAGGAAGAAAATGAGCAATTACGTAAGTTATTAGATATGAAGTCCAAATTAAATGCGACCAAGTTAATTGCTGCGGATGTCATCATGAGAACCCCATCAACCTGGAAACAAGAATTAACAGTTAACGTTGGTTCTCAACAAGGAGCAACAACAAACATGCTTGTTGTTGCTGGTGGAGGATTGGTTGGAAGTGTTGAAAAAGTAGAAGACAACTCAACTGTGGTCAATTTATTGACAAACGCTGAGAATACAGAGAAGATTTCCGTTAAAATCCAGCACGGTTCTAGTAGCATTTATGGTATTATTATCGGTTATGATAAGGAAAAAGAACTTTTGAAAATCAGCCAGCTCAATAGCAATAGCGACATTAGCCAAGGCGACAAAGTGGTGACTGGAGGTTTGGGAAACTTTAATGCTACAGATATTTCTGTAGGAGAAGTCGTATCAGTGACACATAGTACTGACTATCTAACAAGAGAAGTTATGGTTAAGCTACACGCTGATCCAATGAATCTTAAGGTTGTAGAGTTAGTGGGGAATGCGTCATGAGACTTGTTAAGCAGATAGGAATGTTCTTACTCTTACCCTTGATTGTCTTAATAGATAGCCATTTAGGGCAGCTTGTAAATAGCTTTTTCCCACATTTACAAATTGTTAGCCACTTTATCTTTATCTTCTTATTATTTGAAACAATTGAAGTATCAGAGTATCTGTTTTTAGCTTATTGTTTGGTTCTAGGTCTATTATACGATGTTTACTTCTTCCATCTGATTGGAATTGCAAGTCTTCTTTTTGTGATTATTGGAGCAATTGTCTATAAAAGTAACTCTGTCATTTTGTTAAATAGATGGACCAGATTGCTAGCTGTCTTAATGATGACTTTCATTTTTGAGTTTGGAAGCTTTATGTTGGCAGAGGTGGTCGGGCTAACTGCTGAAAATCTATCCGTTTTTATGGTTTATAGTCTTGTACCTACTATGATATTGAACTGTTTATGGATGTTGGTTTTTCAATATATTTTTGAAAAAATATATCTATAAGAAAGAAACAAAACTGTAATAAAGGCGTAATATTTATTAGGCCTTTTTTTGATATACTAGTATTGTCTTTTTAAAGAAGGAGTATTACACTTATGAAGAAAAAAATTCTAGCATCACTTATGTTAAGTACAGTATTGCTTTCAAATGGAGCTGTACTTTCAAGTGTTAAAGCCAATACAACAGATGAAAAAATTGCTGCTCAAGATAGCAAAATTAGTGAGTTGACAACTCAACAGAAAGAAGCTCAAAAACAAGTAGACGAAATTCAAACTAAAGTTTCAGCTATTCAATCAGAGCAAGAAAAATTACAATCTGAAAACGAAAAACTTCAAGAAGAATCTAAAAAACTTGAAGGTGAAATCGCAGAGCTTTCAAAAAATATCGTAGCACGTAATGAATCGCTTGAAAACCAAGCTCGTAGTGCACAAACAAACGGAACTGCTACAAGTTACATCAATACGATCATTAACTCTGACTCGATCACAGAAGCTATTTCTCGTGTAGCAGCCATGAGTGAAATCGTATCAGCAAACAATAAAATGTTGCAGCAACAAAAAGAAGATAAGAAAGCTATCTCTGAAAAACAAGTTGCAAACAACGAAGCAATCAACACAGTCATTGCTAACCAACAAACGCTTGCTGACGATGCTCAAGCTTTGACAACAAAACAAGCAGAATTGAAAGTAGCTGAGTTGAATCTTGCAGCTGAAAAAGCTACAGCAGAAAACGAAAAAGCTAGCTTGCTTGAGAAAAAAGCAGCAGCAGAGGCAGAAGCTAAAGCAGCAGCAGAGGCAGAAGCAGCTTATAAAGCTAAACAAGCAAGTCAACAACAATCACTCGCAGCTTCAGCCAACACAACTTTTGCTGCACAAGTACAAGCAACTTCAAGTTCTTCATCAGCTTCATCATCAGATGATGATTCAAGCTACACACCTGCAGCAACTACTGTAAGTCAACGACCAACTTATAGTTCAAGCGCTTCAAGTTACCCTGTAGGTCAATGTACATGGGGTGCTAAGACCTTGGCTCCATGGGCCGGTGATTATTGGGGTAATGGTGGTCAGTGGGCTACCAGTGCAGCAGCAGCAGGTTTCCGTACAGGTTCTACACCACAAGTTGGTGCGATTGCTTGTTGGGATGATGGTGGATATGGACACGTAGCAGTTGTTACAGCCGTTGAATCAACAACGCGCATTCAAGTTTCTGAGTGTAACTATGATGGTAGTGGAAATCAACCAATTGGAAATTATCGTGGATGGTTTAATCCTACAGCATCACGTGGTACAGTAAGATACATTTATCCAAACTAATATACTGATTATTACTAAATTTAGGGTGAGGTTTTATTAATCTCACCCTTTGTATAGTGCTGAAAAATAAATTTCATTATATAATTACTTGAACTTATTTTGTATTCTATTCTTAATAATTATTTAGTTAAAGTTAGATGAAATTTAGAGATTTAGTACGAGTGTAGCTTGTTAATAAAAAATGGTTTCTAAAGGGAATTGGTACTGGAATTATGTTTACTTATAAAACGAATGTTGATGTCAAAGAGTGGGATTTATTTTTACAAAATCATCCTCAAGGAAATTTATTGCAGAGTAGTGATTGGTCCAAGATAAAGGATGCTTGGGGGAATGAAAGAGTTGGCTTTTATAAAGAGGATCAACTAGTTGGAGTGGCGAATATCTTAATTCAGCCACTACCATTAGGACTTTCTATGTTCTATATTCCACGAGGTCCAGTTATTGATTATAAAGATAAAGAACTTCTGAAATTTGTGCTTTTAACATTGAAAAAACTTGCTAAAAAAAGCCATGCAATAATGGTTAAATTTGATCCAAGTTTATTTATCAGTAGAGGTCTTATTGGGCAAGAAACTGTCCAAAATTCTAGGACTTTAGAAATTATTGAAGAACTGAAAAAAAATAAAGTTTATTGGACAGGCTTAACAAAGGATATGGCAGAAAATATACAACCACGTTTTCAAGCTAATATTCATAAAGAGAACTTTTCGTTGGATCAACTATCCAAGTCCACTAGACAGGCAATCCGAACTGCAAGGAATAAAGGATTGGAAGTGAAATTCGGTGGAATTGATTTATTAGATGAATTTTCATTTTTAATGAAGAAAACAGAGTCTCGTAAGAATATCAGTTTACGAGGCAAAGATTATTATCAAAAGTTACTGACTACTTATCCTAATCACTCTTTTATCACACTAAGCTACTTAGATTTACCTAATAGACTGAAAGAAGTTGAGCAGCAACTCGAAAAGAATCTTAAAATAGCGCAGAAATTTACTGATAAAACGAAAGAAGGCAAAATAAAAGAGAATCAGCAAGAGAGAAAACGATTAGAGGAAGAAATTTCTTTTCTTAAGAGCCATATTGATAGAGGGTACAGTGTCGTTCCATTGTCTGGAACTTTAACCATCGAATTTGGGAAAACTTCTGAAAACTTATATGCTGGAATGAATGAGGAATTTAGACATTATCAACCTGCTATTCCTACATGGTTTGAGACAGCTCAACATTCATTTGAACGTGGGGCAGAGACTCATAATATGGGTGGAATTGAAAACAACTTAGAAGGCGGGTTATTTAATTTTAAATCTAAGTTTAATCCCACTATTGAGGAGTTTGCTGGTGAGTTTAACTATCCAACTAGTTCATTATATTTCTTGTTTAATCTAGCTTATAAGATTCGTAAGAAACTTCGAAGTAGATAGCATAAACACCCCTACATTAAATTTTAAAAAATTAGCTATTAGAACATCTCAGCAGTATATGTTGAGATGTTTTAAATTTAGAGCTTTTAAATAGTAATTTAATAAGGAGAAAATAACAAAATTACTTGAAATAAAGCTCCAATTATGATAAAATGAAACTTGTCGTGTGAACGATAATACTCATTCTTGATGAATTGTGAAACTGTTGCCTTTTGGTTGTTTTGCAAGTTGAAATCAAGAAGAGGAAAAAACAAAAAAGGAGAAATACTCATGGCAGTAATTTCAATGAAACAACTTCTTGAGGCTGGTGTACACTTTGGTCACCAAACTCGTCGCTGGAACCCTAAGATGGCTAAGTACATCTTCACTGAGCGTAACGGAATCCACGTTATCGACTTGCAACAAACTGTAAAATACGCTGACCAAGCATACGACTTTATGCGTGATGCTGCAGCTAACGATGCAGTTGTATTGTTCGTTGGTACTAAGAAACAAGCTGCTGACGCTGTTAAAGAAGAAGCAGAACGTTCAGGTCAATACTACATCAACCACCGTTGGTTGGGTGGAACTCTTACTAACTGGGGAACTATCCAAAAACGTATCGCTCGTTTGAAAGAAATCAAACGCATGGAAGAAGAAGGAATCTTTGACGTTCTTCCTAAGAAAGAAGTTGCACTTCTTAACAAACAACGTGCACGTCTTGAAAAATTCTTGGGTGGTATCGAAGACATGCCTCGTATCCCAGACGTAATGTACGTAGTTGATCCACATAAAGAACAAATCGCTGTTAAAGAAGCTAAGAAATTGGGTATCCCAGTTGTAGCGATGGTCGACACAAACACTGACCCAGATGATATCGATGTTATCATCCCAGCGAACGATGACGCTATCCGCGCTGTTAAATTGATCACTGCGAAAATGGCTGACGCTGTTATCGAAGGTCGTCAAGGTGAAGACGCAGCGGCAGTTGAAGCTGAATTTGCAGCTTCAGAAGCTCAAGCAGACTCAATCGAAGAAATCGTTGAAGTTGTAGAAGGCGACAACGCTTAGTTCAAATAAGTAATTATTACCTAGGAGGGCGGGGCTTAGCCCAGCTCTCCTATTTTTAAAAAAATATAGGAGAATCAAAATGGCAGAAATTACAGCTAAACTTGTAAAAGAGTTGCGTGAAAAATCTGGTGCTGGTGTTATGGACGCTAAGAAAGCATTGGTTGAAGTTGAAGGTGATATCGAAAAAGCGATCGAATTGCTCCGCGAAAAAGGTATGGCTAAGGCAGCTAAAAAAGCAGACCGTGTTGCTGCAGAAGGTTTGACTGGTGTATTTGTTAACGGTAACGTTGCAGCAGTAGTTGAAGTAAATGCTGAAACTGACTTCGTTGCGAAAAACGCTCAATTCGTTGAGTTGGTAAATGCTACAGCTAAAGTAATCGCTGAAGGTAAACCAGCTAACAACGAAGAAGCACTTGCTTTGACAATGCCTTCAGGTGAAACTCTTGAAGCTGCATATGTATCTGCAACAGCTACAATCGGTGAAAAAATCTCATTCCGTCGTTTTGCTTTGCTTGAAAAAACAGATGCACAACACTTCGGAGCATACCAACACAATGGTGGACGTATCGGTGTTATCTCTGTAATCGAAGGTGGAGACGAAGCGCTTGCTAAACAAATCTCAATGCACATCGCTGCCATGAAACCAACAGTTCTTTCATATAAAGAATTGGATGAGCAATTTGTTAAAGATGAGTTGGCACAATTGAACCACGTTATCGACCAAGATAACGAAAGCCGTGCAATGGTTGGTAAACCAGCTCTTCCACACCTTAAATATGGTTCTAAAGCTCAATTGACTGATGAAGTCATCGCTCAAGCTGAAGAAGATATTAAAGCTGAATTAGCTGCAGAAGGTAAACCAGAAAAAATCTGGGATAAAATTATTCCTGGTAAAATGGATCGTTTCATGCTTGACAACACTAAAGTTGACCAAGCCTACACACTTCTTGCACAAGTTTACATCATGGATGACAGCAAGACAGTTGAAGCATACCTTGAATCAGTTAACGCTACAGTAGTTGAGTTTGCTCGCTTTGAAGTTGGTGAAGGTATCGAAAAAGCTGCAAATGACTTTGAAGCAGAAGTTGCAGCTACAATGGCAGCAGCTTTGAATAACTAAAAATTAAAAACAAAGTAAATGAATTGCACTCTAAGTATTAGATTTTTATATCTAACTTTTAGAGTGCAATTTTTATTTTTTCCTTAATTGATTAAGATAAATTGATTAGTAGTAATTTGTTTCAATTTAGATTTTAATAGTGAGTAATGGTGAGATTGACATACGCTACCGAAAAGAAATTATAAGAATTAAGCAGTGGATTGAAAAATAGGTTAAAATATTTTCTTGATACCCACGTTGTGATTTTGAATACATATTTTGTTTTTTTGAAACAAGAATAAAGTTCTCATTTTAACTCAAATCAATATTAGAAAATCGCAAATGAAAAATCGTTTGCGATTTTTCTGTACTTTTTCAAATATGGTATCAAATATAGTTCGTGAAATATTTGATTTTTAGTATTTGTTATGTTAGAATGATGTAAAGTAATACGAAAGGCGAACAAGAAAATGTCCAGCAAACTTATTTATACGGGAAAAGCTAAAGATATTTATAGTACAGAAGACGAACATGTGATTAAGTCCGTTTATAAGGACCAAGCCACTATGCTGAATGGGGCTCGTAAAGAGACCATCGAAGGCAAAGGTGTGCTGAATAATCAGATTTCGTCTCTTGTTTTTGAAAAATTGAATGCTGCTGGAGTGGAGACGCACTTTATCAAGCGTATTTCTGATACCGAACAACTCAATAAGAAGGTGACCATCATTCCTTTGGAGGTTGTGCTTCGTAATGTGACTGCAGGTTCTTTCTCCAAACGGTTTGGCGTTGAAGAAGGTTTGGATTTGGAAACTCCAATCGTTGAATTTTACTATAAAAACGATGAGTTGGACGATCCATTTATCAATGATGAACACGTCAAGTTCTTGGATATTGCCAATGATGAACAAATTGCCTATATCAAGGAAGAAACGCGTCGGATCAATGAATTGCTGAAAGATTGGTTTGCACAAATTGGTCTGCGTTTGATTGACTTCAAATTGGAATTTGGTTTTGATAAGGATGGCAAAATTATCTTGGCAGATGAATTCTCACCAGATAACTGCCGCCTTTGGGATGCGGAAGGGCACCATATGGACAAGGATGTTTTCCGTAGAGATTTGGGCAGCTTAACGGATGTATATAAAGTTGTTTTAGAAAAATTGCAAGGTTTGAAGTGATCTTTTTGAAACGGAAAACCTTCGTCTTCGATAACCTATTTGAATAGAAATAAAGGAAATAAAATGGATAAACGTATTTTCGTTGAGAAAAAAGCTGATTTTCGTGTGAAATCTCAGTCTTTAGTAAAAGAATTGCAGCATAATCTTCAGTTGAAAACGTTGAAGGATCTTCGGATTGTTCAGGTTTACGATGTTTTTGGTTTGGCAGAGGACTTGTTTGCGCGTGCGGAAAAACATATCTTCTCTGAGCAAGTGACCGATACTGTTTTGGACGAAGCTGCAGTTAAGGCCGATCTTGAAAAGTATGCTTTCTTTGCTATCGAAAGTTTGCCTGGTCAATTTGACCAACGTGCGGCATCTTCACAGGAAGCTTTGCTGTTGTTGGGTAGTTCAAATGATGTAACAGTGAACACAGCACAATTGTACTTGGTTAACAAGGATATTGATGCAAATGAGTTGGCGGCTGTCAAAAACTACCTTTTGAACCCAGTGGATTCTCGTTTCAAAGATATCACTCTTGGCATTGCGAAACAGGATTTCTCTGAGTCTGACAAGACCATTCCAAGCTTGGATTTCTTTGAAACTTATACGGCAGAAGATTTTGCACAGTATAAGGCAGAGCAAGGATTGGCAATGGAAGTGGATGACCTTCTCTTCATTCAAGATTACTTCAAGTCTATTGGACGTGTTCCAACTGAGACTGAGTTGAAGGTGTTGGATACTTACTGGTCTGATCACTGCCGTCATACCACTTTCGAGACTGAGTTGAAAACCATCGATTTCTCAGCTTCTAAATTTGAAAAACAATTGCAAGCGACTTACGACAAGTATATTGCTATGCGTGATGAGTTGGGACGTACAGAAAAACCTCAAACCTTGATGGATATGGCGACTATTTTTGGACGTTATGAGCGTGCCAATGGTCGTTTGGATGACATGGAAGTGTCTGATGAAATCAATGCTTGCTCTGTTGAAATTGAGGTAGATGTCAATGGTATCAAAGAACCATGGCTTCTTATGTTCAAGAACGAAACTCACAACCACCCAACAGAAATCGAACCATTCGGTGGAGCGGCTACTTGTATCGGTGGTGCCATTCGTGACCCATTGTCAGGTCGTTCATACGTTTACCAAGCTATGCGTATCTCAGGTGCTGGTGATATTACAGCTCCAATTTCAGAGACTCGTGCTGGTAAATTGCCACAACAAGTGATCTCTAAAACAGCGGCTCACGGTTATTCTTCATACGGTAACCAAATTGGTCTTGCAACAACTTATGTTCGTGAATACTTCCACGCAGGTTTCGTTGCTAAGCGTATGGAGCTAGGTGCAGTTGTCGGTGCGGCTCCTAAAGAAAATGTTGTCCGTGAAAAACCTGAAGCAGGTGATGTGATTATCTTGCTCGGTGGTAAAACTGGACGTGACGGTGTTGGTGGTGCGACAGGTTCTTCTAAAGTTCAAACGGTTGAGTCTGTGGAAACAGCTGGTGCTGAGGTTCAAAAAGGGAATGCCATCGAAGAACGTAAGATTCAACGTCTTTTCCGTAATGGGGACGTGACACGTCTGATCAAGAAATCAAATGACTTTGGTGCTGGTGGTGTCTGCGTGGCTATCGGTGAATTGGCAGATGGTCTTGAAATTGATCTAGACAAAGTGCCATTGAAATACCAAGGTTTGAACGGTACAGAAATTGCCATCTCTGAATCTCAAGAACGGATGGCTGTAGTGGTTCGTCCAGAAGATGTAGATGCCTTCGTTGCAGCATGTAACAAAGAAAATATTGATGCTGTTGTCGTTGCAACAGTAACTGAAAAACCAAATCTTGTCATGCACTGGAATGGTGAAACCATCGTTGATTTGGAACGTCGTTTCCTTGATACAAACGGTGTACGTGTGGTTGTAGATGCTAAGGTCGTTGACAAGGATGTCAAGCTTCCAGAAGAACGTCAAACATCTGCTGAAACCCTTGAAGCTGATACTCTTGAAGTCTTGGCTGACCTGAATCATGCCAGTCAAAAAGGGTTACAAACTATCTTTGATAGTTCAGTTGGTCGTTCAACAGTCAATCACCCACTTGGTGGTCGCTACCAAATCACACCAACCGAAGCTTCTGTACAGAAATTGCCAGTCCAACATGGCGTGACTACAACTGCTTCTGTCATGGCGCAAGGATTTAACCCTTATGTAGCAGAATGGTCTCCATATCATGGCGCTGCTTATGCAGTAATCGAAGCAACAGCTCGTTTGGTTGCTGCTGGTGCCAACTGGTCTAAGGCTCGTTTCTCTTATCAAGAATACTTCGAGCGTATGGATAAACAAGCAGAGCGTTTTGGTCAACCAGTAGCAGCTCTCCTTGGATCAATCGAAGCTCAGATTCAACTTGGGTTGCCATCTATTGGTGGTAAAGACTCTATGTCTGGTACCTTTGAAGAATTGACAGTACCACCAACCTTGGTTGCTTTTGGGGTAACAACTGCCGATAGCCGTAAGGTTCTTTCTCCAGAATTCAAAGCTGCTGGTGAAAATATTTACTATATTTCTGGTCAAGTTTTGGCACAAGAAATTGACTTCGATCTCATCAAGTCTAACTTTGCTAAGTTTGAAGCCATCCAAGCTGACCATAAAGTCACAGCTGCATCAGCTGTCAAATATGGTGGTGTGGTTGAAACTCTTGCCCTTGCAACATTTGGTAACCATATTGGTGCCACTGTAACCCTTGAAAATCTTGAAACTGCCTTGACAGCTCAATTGGGCGGATTCGTCTTCACATCTCCGGAAGAGATTTCAGGTGTTGCCAAGATTGGACACACAGCAGCTGACTTTACACTTACTGTCAATGGTGTAACGCTTGATGGACACAAACTTGACAGTGCCTTTCAAGGTAAATTGGAAGAGGTTTACCCAACGGAATTTGCACAAGCAACTGAGTTGGAAGAAGTACCTGCTGTGGCATCAGATGCTGTGATCAAAGCTAAAGAAACAGTTGAGAAACCTGTGGTTTACATCCCAGTATTCCCAGGTACTAACTCTGAGTACGATTCAGCTAAGGCCTTTGAAAAAGAAGGTGCCAAAGTCAACTTGGTACCATTTGTAACACTTAATGAAGAAGCGATTGTCAAGTCTGTTGACACTATGGTTGATAATATCGAAAAAGCTAATATTATCTTCTTTGCAGGTGGTTTCTCAGCAGCCGATGAACCAGATGGATCAGCTAAATTTATCGTGAACATCTTGCTCAATGAAAAAGTACGTGCAGCTATCGATAGCTTCATCGAAGGTGGTGGTTTGATTATCGGTATCTGTAACGGATTCCAAGCCCTTGTTAAATCTGGTCTTCTTCCATATGGTAACTTTGAAGATGCAAGTAGCACGAGTCCAACCCTCTTCTACAATGATGCTAACCAACACGTGGCTAAGATGGTGGAAACACGTATTGCCAACACGAACTCACCATGGCTTGCGGGAGTAGAAATTGGTGACATCCATGCTATCCCAGTATCACACGGTGAAGGTAAGTTTGTCGTGACAGCTGAGGAATTTGCAGAGCTTCGTGACAATGGTCAAATCTTTACCCAATATGTTGACTTTGATGGTAAACCAAGCATGGATTCTAAATACAATCCAAATGGTTCTGTTAATGCGATCGAAGGTATCACAAGTAAGAACGGTCAAATTATTGGTAAGATGGGTCACTCAGAACGTTTCGAAGACGGTCTCTTCCAAAATATTCCAGGAAATAAAGACCAGCATCTCTTTGCATCAGCTGTGAAATACTTTACTGGAAAATAAAAGGTATAAAAAATGACATACGAAGTAAAATCTCTTAATGAAGAATGTGGTGTTTTTGGTATCTGGGGTCACCCAGATGCTGCCAAATTGACCTATTTTGGACTCCATAGTCTTCAGCACCGTGGTCAGGAGGGGGCAGGAATCCTCTCCAATGACCAAGGGAAATTGAAGCGTCATCGTGATATGGGGCTTTTATCAGAAGTCTTCAAAAATCCTGCGAATTTGGATAAATTGACAGGAACTGGAGCGATTGGGCACGTGCGTTATGCGACTGCGGGAGAAGCTTCTGTAGACAATATCCAACCTTTCCTCTTCCGTTTTCACGATATGCAGTTTGGTTTGGCTCATAATGGGAATCTGACCAATGCAGAATCACTCAAGCAAGAATTGGAACAAAGAGGAGCGATTTTCAGCTCAACCTCTGACTCTGAAATCTTGGCTCACCTCATTCGCCGTAGCCACAATCCGAACTTGATGGGGAAAGTCAAAGAAGCACTTAGTCTTGTCAAAGGTGGTTTCGCATATCTCTTGATGTTTGAAGATAAGTTGATTGCAGCTCTTGACCCAAACGGGTTCCGACCTCTATCAATCGGGAAAATGGCCAATGGAGCAGTTGTTGTTTCATCTGAAACCTGTGCCTTTGAAGTCATCGGCGCTGAGTGGATTCGCGACGTGAAACCAGGCGAGATTGTCATTGTTGACGACAATGGTATCCAGTATGATAGCTACACAAACGATACTCAGTTGGCTATCTGTTCCATGGAATATATCTATTTTGCTCGTCCTGACTCCAACATCCATGGTGTCAATGTCCATACAGCCCGTAAGAGAATGGGAGCGCAATTGGCACGTGAGTTCAAGCACGAAGCGGATATCGTAGTCGGTGTACCAAATTCCTCGCTCAGCGCAGCTATGGGCTTTGCTGAAGAATCAGGTCTGCCAAATGAAATGGGACTTATCAAGAACCAATATACGCAACGTACCTTTATCCAGCCAACTCAAGAATTGCGTGAGCAAGGGGTTCGGATGAAACTTTCTGCTGTTTCTGGTGTCGTGAAAGGCAAGCGCGTGGTCATGATTGATGACTCCATTGTACGAGGGACAACATCTCGTCGTATTGTCCAACTTTTGAAAGAGGCGGGAGCATCGGAAGTGCACGTTGCTATTGGGAGCCCTGCTCTTGCCTACCCATGTTTCTACGGGATTGATATCCAGACACGTCAGGAGCTGATTGCGGCTAATCATACGGTTGAAGAAACATGCCAAATCATTGGTGCGGATAGCCTGACTTATCTTTCGATTGATGGATTGATTAACTCTATTGGGATTGAAACAGATGCTCCAAATGGTGGGCTCTGTGTCGCTTACTTTGATGGGAAATATCCAACTCCTCTCTATGACTATGAAGAAGAATATCGTAGAAGTTTGGAAGAGAAAACGAGTTTTTACAAATAAAATTCCCATTGAAGGAAAGGAAAAGGAATAGAAAAATGACAAATAAGAATGCTTATGCTCAATCGGGTGTGGATGTTGAAGCGGGTTATGAGGTTGTAGAACGGATTAAAAAACACGTAGCACGTACGGAGCGTGCGGGTGTCATGGGAGCTCTTGGTGGCTTCGGTGGTATGTTTGACCTTTCAAAAACAGGTGTCAAAGAGCCGGTCTTGATCTCAGGGACGGACGGTGTCGGAACTAAACTCATGCTGGCTATCAAGTATGACAAACACGATACTATCGGTCAGGACTGTGTGGCCATGTGTGTCAATGATATCATTGCTGCAGGTGCAGAGCCTCTCTACTTCTTGGACTATATCGCAACTGGTAAAAATGAACCAGCTAAACTAGAACAAGTCGTTGCTGGTGTGGCTGAAGGTTGTGTACAAGCCGGTGCAGCCCTTATCGGTGGTGAAACTGCTGAAATGCCTGGTATGTATGGCGAAGACGACTATGACTTGGCTGGATTTGCTGTTGGTGTTGCAGAAAAATCTCAAATCATCGACGGTTCAAAAGTAGCAGAGGGTGACGTCCTTCTCGGACTTGCTTCAAGCGGAATCCACTCAAATGGATACTCACTTGTTCGTCGTGTCTTTGCTGATTACACAGGGGAAGAAGTATTGCCTGAGTTAGAAGGTAAGAAGCTTAAAGACGTCCTTTTGGAACCAACTCGTATCTACGTCAAAGCAGCATTGCCGCTCATCAAAGAAGAATTGGTCAACGGAATTGCCCACATCACAGGTGGTGGTTTCATCGAAAATGTGCCACGTATGTTCTCAGATGACTTGGCTGCTGAAATTGACGAAAGCAAAGTGCCAGTTCTTCCGATCTTCAAAGCTCTTGAAAAATATGGCCAAATCAAACATGAAGAAATGTTTGAAATCTTCAACATGGGGATTGGTCTCATGCTTGCGGTTAAACCAGAGAATGTGGAACGGGTCAAAGAACTTCTTGACGAACCAGTTTATGAAATCGGTCGAATTGTGAAGAAAGATGGCGCAAGTGTGGTGATTAAGTAATGGCTAAAAAAATCGCTGTTTTTGCCTCTGGCAACGGCTCAAACTTTCAGGTGATTGCGGAACAATTTCCAGTAGAATTTGTCTTTTCAGATCATCGGGATGCCTATGTACTTGAGCGTGCAGAGAATCTTGGGGTATTATCCTACGCTTTTGAACTCAAGGAATTTGAAAACAAGGCAGACTATGAAGGAGCCATTGTCGAACTCTTGGATGAACACCAGATTGACCTCGTTTGTCTCGCAGGATACATGAAAATCGTCGGACCAACTTTGCTAGCAGCTTATGAAGGCCGTATCATCAATATTCATCCAGCCTATCTCCCTGAATTTCCAGGCGCTCATGGTATTGAGGATGCTTGGAATGCAGGTGTTGCTGAGAGCGGTGTGACCATTCACTGGGTGGATTCGGGCGTTGACACAGGCAAGGTCATCAAACAAGTCCGTGTGCCACGCCTTGAAGGGGATACCCTTGATACTTTCGAGACTCGCATCCACGAAACAGAGTACAAACTCTATCCAGAAGTCTTGGAACATTTGGGAGTTGCACGCAAATAAGGAAGTGCTAGAACTGAAAGAATAATTTCGACTGTAGTAGCTGAAGAACTTTTTAAAAAGGAAGAGAAAAATGACTAAACGAGCACTTATTTCAGTCTCAGACAAAGCGGGCATTGTTGAATTTGCCCAAGAACTCAAAAAACTTGGTTGGGATATCATCTCAACTGGTGGTACTAAAGTTGCCCTTGACAATGCTGGGGTGGATACTATCGCCATCGATGATGTGACTGGTTTCCCAGAGATGATGGATGGTCGTGTCAAGACCCTCCACCCAAATATCCATGGTGGCCTTCTCGCTCGTCGTGATCTCGATAGCCACCTAGAGGCTGCTAAGGATAACAAAATTGAATTGATTGATCTTGTTGTGGTCAACCTTTACCCATTCAAGGAAACGATTCTTAAACCGGACGTGACTTACGCGGATGCGGTTGAAAATATCGATATTGGTGGTCCATCCATGCTTCGTTCAGCAGCGAAGAACCACGCTAGCGTCACAGTTGTGGTAGATCCTGCTGACTATGCTGTGGTTTTGGATGAATTGGCAGCCAACGGTGAAACAAGCTACGAAACTCGCCAACGGTTTGCAGCGAAAGTATTCCGCCACACAGCAGCCTATGATGCGTTGATCGCAGAATACTTCACAGCTCAAGTGGGTGAAACAAAACCTGAAAAACTTACTTTGACTTACGACCTTAAGCAACCAATGCGTTACGGTGAAAATCCTCAACAAGATGCAGACTTCTACCAAAAGGGTTTGCCAACTGCTTACTCAATTGCTTCAGCTAAACAACTCAACGGTAAAGAATTGTCCTTCAACAATATTCGTGACGCTGATGCCGCTATCCGTATCATCCGTGACTTCAAAGATCGTTCAACAGTTGTGGCTCTCAAACACATGAACCCATGTGGGATTGGTCAAGCTGACGATATCGAAACTGCTTGGGACTACGCTTATGAGTCTGATCCAGTGTCTATCTTTGGTGGTATTGTCGTTCTCAACCGTGAAGTAGATGCTGCGACAGCTAAAAAGATGCACGGCGTTTTCCTCGAAATCATCATTGCACCAAGCTACACAGACGAGGCGCTTGAAATTTTGACAACCAAGAAGAAAAACTTGCGCATCCTAGCCTTGCCATTTGATGCACAAGATGCCAGCGAAGCAGAAGCAGAATACACAGGTGTTGTTGGAGGTCTCCTCGTTCAAAACCAAGACGTGGTCAAAGAAAGTCCAGCTGACTGGCAAGTGGTTACTAAACGCCAACCAACTGAGACAGAAGCGACAGCTCTTGAATTTGCTTGGAAGGCTATCAAGTATGTCAAATCAAATGGTATCATCGTGACCAATGATCACATGACACTTGGTGTTGGCCCAGGTCAAACCAACCGTGTGGCTTCAGTACGTATTGCTATTGACCAAGCTAAAGACCGTCTTGATGGTGCTGTTCTTGCTTCAGATGCCTTCTTCCCATTTGCAGATAATGTGGAAGAAATTGCTAAGGCAGGTATCAAGGCTATCATCCAACCAGGTGGCTCAGTCCGTGACCAAGAGTCTATCGAGGCTGCTGATAAATACGGTTTGACTATGGTCTTCACAGGCGTGAGACATTTTAGACATTAAGAAAACGAAAGGGAAGAAAATAGTTTCTTTCCTTTTTTGTTTAAAAAAACTTAAAGAAACAAGATTAAAACGAACGTTTATGATATAATGTTAGTAAATAATTCGCAAAAGAGGTTGATGGATGAAACTGTTAGTTATCGGCTCAGGTGGTCGTGAGCATGCGATTGCCAAAAAGTTGTTGGAGTCTAAAGATGTTGAGCAAGTTTTCGTGGCTCCTGGGAATGACGGGATGACCTTAGATGGACTTGATTTGGTAAATATCTCTATTTCCGAACATTCTAAGCTGATTGACTTCGCAAAAGTCAACAATATTGCTTGGACCTTTATCGGTCCAGATGATGCTCTTGCAGCTGGGATCGTAGATGATTTTAATGCAGCTGGTCTCAAGGCCTTTGGTCCGACCAAGGCTGCGGCTGAGCTGGAGTGGTCTAAGGATTTTGCTAAGGAAATCATGGTCAAATACGACGTTCCGACAGCAGCCTATGGTACATTTTCAAATTTTGAGGAAGCCAAGGCCTACATCGAGGAGAAAGGCGGTCCAATCGTCGTCAAGGCAGACGGCTTGGCCCTAGGGAAAGGGGTCGTCGTTGCGGAGACGGTTGAGCAAGCCGTCGAAGCTGCTCACGAGATGCTGTTGGACAATAAATTCGGTGATTCAGGTGCGCGTATGGTCATCGAGGAATTCCTTGACGGGGAAGAATTCTCTCTCTTTGCCTTTGTCAATGGGGACAAGTTCTACATCATGCCAACAGCTCAGGACCACAAACGTGCCTATGATGGCGACAAGGGCCCTAACACTGGTGGGATGGGTGCCTATGCGCCAGTTCCTCACTTGCCACAGAGCGTGGTTGACACAGCAGTTGACACTATTGTCAAGCCAGTCCTTGAAGGCATGATTAAAGAAGGACGTCCTTACACTGGTGTCCTTTACGCTGGACTTATCTTGACAGCTGACGGCCCTAAAGTCATTGAGTTCAACTCACGCTTTGGCGATCCTGAAACACAAATCATCTTGCCTCGCTTGACATCTGACTTTGCACAAAATATCACCGATATTTTGGAAGGCAAAGAGCCAGCCATCACTTGGACGGACAAGGGTGTGACACTAGGCGTGGTTGTAGCCTCAAACGGCTACCCACTCGCTTATGAGAAGGGTGTCAAACTTCCAGCCAAGACAGAGGGTGACATCATCACTTACTATGCTGGAGCTAAATTCGCTGAAAATGGCCAAGATCTCCTCTCAAACGGCGGACGTGTCTACATGCTCGTTACAACAGCAGACACCGTCAAAGACGGCCAAAACATTATCTACAACGAACTCAACAAACAAAACACAGAAGGCCTCTTCTATCGTACGGATATCGGAAGCAAAGCCATAAAAGATTAACAGCTACTAAATTTGTCATGGCGAGCGAAAGCGAGCCAAAGTAAGATAATGGTCGCTTAATTTGCGAGCGTTAGCGAGCTAGTATAGGATAATTGTCGCAGTAGTGGAACTCCTAGTAGCTCTGCTACTAGGAGCGGAAAACTGGAGACTCAGGCTCCAGTTTTAGTAATGGAACGCCTCAGGCGGTCGCTTACGTCTGCACTACATTAGACGATTATTAAAAAAGGAGAAGAAATGAAACCAGTAATTTCCATTATCATGGGCTCAAAATCCGACTGGGCAACCATGCAAAAAACAGCAGAAGTCTTAGACCGCTTTGGTGTAGCCTACGAAAAGAAAGTTGTTTCCGCTCACCGTACACCAGATCTCATGTTTAAACATGCCGAAGAAGCACGTAGCCGTGGCATCAAGGTTATCATCGCTGGTGCGGGTGGCGCAGCCCATTTGCCAGGGATGGTCGCAGCGAAAACAACCCTTCCTGTCATCGGTGTACCAGTCAAATCACGTGCTCTTAGCGGTGTGGACTCGCTCTATTCCATCGTTCAGATGCCAGGTGGTGTGCCAGTCGCAACCATGGCTATCGGTGAAGCGGGTGCGACTAACGCTGCCCTCTTTGCCCTCCGTCTCCTTTCAGTAGAGGACCAGGCTATTGCAACAGCGTTAGCGGATTTTGCAGAAGAACAAGGAAAAATTGCAGAGGAGTCTACAAATGAGCTCATCTAAAACAATCGGAATTATTGGTGGCGGTCAGCTTGGTCAGATGATGGCAATCTCAGCTATCTATATGGGTCACAAGGTTATCGCGCTGGATCCTGCAGCGGATTGTCCGGCCTCTCGCGTAGCGGAAATCATCGTGGCTCCTTACGACGATGTGGAAGCCCTTCGTCAGTTGGCAGACCGCTGTGATATTCTCACTTATGAATTTGAAAATGTCGATGCTGATGGTTTGGATGCCGTTATCAAAGAAGGCCAGCTTCCACAAGGAACAGACCTACTCCGCATTTCCCAAAATCGCATTTTTGAGAAGGACTTTCTTTCCAACAAGGCCCAAGTCACTGTGGTTCCTTACAAGGTTGTGACCTCAAGCCAAGATTTGACAGATATCGATCTGTCGAAAAATTATGTCCTCAAGACAGCGACCGGTGGCTACGATGGTCATGGTCAAAAGGTTATTCGTTCAGAAGCAGATTTGGAAGAGGCCTATGCTCTAGCTGATTCAGCAGACTGTGTCTTGGAAGAATTCGTCAACTTTGACCTTGAGATTTCTGTCATCGTGTCTGGTAATGGTAAGGACGTGACAGTCTTCCCCGTTCAGGAAAATATCCACCGCAACAACATTCTTTCAAAAACCATTGTGCCCGCTCGCATTTCAGAAAGTCTAGCTGAAAAAGCCAAAGTGATGGCAGTGCGAATCGCAGAACAGCTGAACCTTTCTGGAACGCTCTGCGTGGAAATGTTTGCGACAGCTGATGACATCATCGTCAATGAAATCGCACCACGTCCACACAATTCAGGCCATTACTCAATCGAAGCTTGCGACTTCTCCCAGTTTGACACACATATTTTGGGTGTTCTGGGAGCACCACTTCCAGTAATCGCCCTTCATGCACCAGCAGTCATGCTCAATGTTCTCGGCCAACACGTTGAGGCCGCTGAAAAGTATGTTGCAGAAAATCCAAGCGCCCACCTCCACATGTATGGTAAAATAGAAGCGAAGCACAACCGCAAGATGGGACATGTGACTTTGTTTAGTAGTGTGCCGGATGAGGTTGAGGAATTTGGGAAAGAAGAATTTGAGTAAAAATTATGGGATTATTTAATTTTGGAAAACCAAAAGATGAAATATTAGAAGCTAAGCTACAGAAGCTTACTGATGATATTGAAATAAAAAAGGTAGATCTAGCCAAATTGGAGCAACAAATAAAAAAAGGGAAAGAAGTAATCTCGCTAGATACTGAACTTTCTCAAAAGAGGAATGAGTTAGCCCGATTAAATGAGGAAATTGCTGTGGCAAATGGCAATCTAAATTTACAGGAATTTGGTTTCTTTGAAAGACAATATAGCTTTTCTGATAGTATAAAGTATAAAGATAAATTAGATTCTTTAAGAATGCAACAAAAATCCATGGTTAAAAATGGAACTGCTGGAAGAATAGTCACTCCTATGCTTTTAGATAATAGTAAAAGTAAGGGAAAGGCTATGCAGAATCAATTAATTAAAGCAGCTTTAAGAGGTTTTAATGGTGAGGCTGATGCTCTTTTAGTCAAGGTTTCAGTGGTAAATGTTGATAATAAAATTAAAGCTTTAAGAAAAGTATTTGAACAGTTGAATAAAATGTATTCACGGAATTTAATTGAAATCACTTATCCATATTTAGACTTGAAAATCGAAGAGCTACGTTTAGCAGCTGAGTACGAACTTCAAAAACAAGAAGAAAAAGAGTTGCTTCGTGAACAACGGGAAAAGGAACGAGAAGATAAAAAACTTCAAGCTGAGATTAAAGCGAAACGAAAACAACTGGAGAAGGACAGAGACCACTTTAAGAATATGGTTGCCAAGGTAACAGAGTTACTGAAAGAAGCAAGAAATAATGAAGTAGATGAACTCAGACGCCAATTGAACGAATATCAAGATAAACTATCTGAATTAGATGAAATTGAAGAAGATATTGATTATCGAGAAGGTCATGCAACGGCAGGTTATGTGTATGTGATATCTAACATAGGTTCTTTTGGTGAAGATGTATATAAAATTGGAGTAACTCGTCGTTTAGAGCCATTGGAACGAATTAGGGAATTGAGTAGTGCATCTGTACCATTCCAATTTGATGTTCATGCGTTGATATTTAGTGAAGAAGCATTTACACTGGAAACAGAATTGCACAATCAACTTGCTAATTATAAAGTAAATAAGGTGAATGGACGAAAAGAGTATTTCAAAGTTCCCTTTGATGAAATTAGAAGTATTTTAGCAACCCATAAAGAATTAACAGTGGAGCTGAATGAAGATGCTGAAGCATTTGAATACAGGCAAACAAAAGCTATTGAAGATAAACAGTTATAATAAATATCCCTCGGTTGCTAACTGATGTGATACATCAAAAGAAAGGAAAATTAAACATGATCGAACGTTATTCACGCCCAGAAATGGCGAACATTTGGACTGAAGAAAATAAATACCGTGCTTGGCTTGAGGTGGAAATCTTAGCTGACGAAGCATGGGCTGAGTTAGGGGAAATCCCTAAGGAAGATGTAGCTTTGATTCGTGAAAAAGCGGACTTTGACATCGACCGTATTTTGGAAATCGAGCAGCAAACTCGTCACGATGTGGTTGCCTTCACACGTGCGGTTTCTGAAACTCTTGGTGAAGAGCGTAAGTGGGTTCACTATGGTTTGACATCTACTGACGTGGTCGATACTGCCTATGGTTACCTCTACAAACAAGCCAACGACATCATCCGCAAAGACCTTGAAAACTTCCTTAACATCATCGCTGACAAAGCGAAAGAACACAAGTTCACTATCATGATGGGTCGTACCCACGGTGTGCATGCTGAGCCGACAACCTTTGGTCTTAAATTGGCTACTTGGTACAGCGAAATGAAACGGAACATCGAGCGTTTCGAGCATGCGGCTGCTGGCGTCGAAGCTGGTAAGATCTCTGGTGCGGTTGGTAACTTTGCCAACATCCCACCATTCGTTGAAAAATACGTTTGCGACAAGCTTGGTATTCGTGCTCAAGAAATCTCTACACAGGTCCTTCCTCGTGACCTTCACGCTGAGTACTTTGCAGTTCTTGCGAGCATCGCAACTTCTATCGAGCGTATGGCAACAGAGATTCGTGGTCTTCAAAAATCAGAACAACGGGAAGTGGAAGAGTTCTTTGCCAAAGGTCAAAAAGGGTCTTCAGCAATGCCTCACAAACGCAACCCAATCGGTTCTGAAAATATGACAGGTCTTGCGCGTGTGATCCGTGGTCACATGGTAACAGCTTATGAAAATGTGTCGCTTTGGCACGAACGTGATATCTCTCACTCATCAGCTGAGCGTATCATCGCACCAGACACAACCATCTTGATTGACTACATGCTCAACCGTTTCGGAAACATCGTTAAGAACTTGACAGTCTTCCCAGAAAACATGATCCGCAACATGAACTCTACATTTGGTTTGATCTTCAGCCAACGTGCCATGCTTAATTTGATTGAAAAAGGCATGACACGTGAGCAAGCTTACGACCTTGTTCAACCAAAGACTGCCCAATCATGGGATAACCAAGTAGACTTTAAACCACTTCTTGAATCAGATCCAGAAGTAATATCACGCCTCACTCAAGAAGAAATCGACGAAATCTTCAACCCTGTTTACTACACTAAACGTGTTGATGAAATCTTCGAACGCATCGGTTTGGGTGATTAATCATAATAATAAAAAAGCGAGATTGTATCTCGCTTTTTTATTTGTGCTTAATCTTTTTTCTTGCTAAGTTCATAAGCTGTGAGTGCAGCCATCAAACCTGTAGCAATCAACCATTCTGACTCTTGGTTTCCTGTTTCAGGAAGTTTATATTCTTTGGCTGAAGGGGCTTCGACTTGAGCAGCTTCTTTGTTTTCTTCTTTTTCAGATTCTATCTTCTTAGCTTCTTCAGTTACTACTGGTTTAGCTGGAGCTACCTCGGTTGCAACAGGTTCTTCTACAGTAGGCGCAGGAGCAACTTCAACTTTTGGAGCTTCAGTAGTTGTAGTTGCTACTGGAGCAGTTGGAGTCACATTTTCTGTTGACGGAGCAGTCTCGAGCTTTTCTTCACTCGTTTGTGGAGCGGATTCTCCAGTAGTTTGGATAGTAGGCTGATCCTCTGTTGTGATAGGTACAACTCCGTCAGCCGCAACACCCTGGGCTTGAAAAGCAAATCCAATTAATACAGAAGCTGCTCCGATTGCATACTTACGAATAGAGAAGCGCTGTTTGTTTTCTGGTTTCATTAAAAACCTCCTTTTCGCATTTTTGATAGCGTTTTCACACACTGGCTTTATTGTATGTTCAAACAAAAATAAAGTCAAGTTTTTGAGGAAATTACTATAAAAAATAGAATAAATTATAAATTAAGATATATTTTCCAAGTTTTGACTATTTTTTAGTAAAAAGGTTACTAATTATAGAATTGTTTAAAATGCTATTCTCAGGAAAGGGAGCTGATGCTATAATGGGTATATAAAAAACCTGAGACAGTTGTCTCAGGTTTTTAAACATTAGTGACCACGGTCACAAGAGATGAATTTAATTTTGTAGAAATCAGAACGTTTATAAGTTTCGATGTATTCCAAAACTTGACCAGTTGCTTCAAGCTTAGTTGTCCTAGTTTGGAAAACAGTTGGGAATTGAGTGTCGATTCCTAGGATAGAAGCGGCATGTTCTGGAGTTGGAAATACAATTTCATTAATTTCTTCAAAATGCTCGTCATTCATGTGAATGTGGTAGTCCAATTTGAAACGATTATAGATAGAACTATAGTATTCAAGGTTTGGATAGTTGGCATTGATGTATTGTTCAGGGATGTATGAACTATGATAGATATAGGTGATGCCGTTTGTTTCACGAACACGTTCAATCTTGTAGTAGAATTGATCACCACGTAGGCCGAGCTTTTCTAGATATTTAAGATCGTTCCCGCGTTCGATAGAAAGAACAGTTACCTTATCGTCTTTGGTCTCGAAGATTTCTACATCAGAAAATTCAACGAGTTTATGCTTGCGAGCACGAGCTACAAATGTTCCTTTACCTTGTTGACGAACAATGTATCCGTCTTTAGCAAGGTCATTCAAGGCACGAACTACTGTGATTGAACTAACATCATACATGGAAATCAATTCTGCTTCAGTGTAGAATTTATCTCCACTAGCAAATTGACCAGAAATGATCTTATTTTTCAATTCATCTTTAATGTATTGATACTTTGGAATTGCCATATTTTCACCTCATTTTTTCCTTCTCCATTTATGATTTTAACATAAAATCGAAAAAAAGAGTAGAAAAGCACTGGAAAAATTTAAAATATCGGAATAAGAAATTAGAATACATATAAATAATTTGTGTTTTATTCCTTATTTTTGCTTGTTTTTTCAAAATGTTGATTTAACGGGCTTTGAGAAGGTTTTTAGAAAAGATTCAGTAAAAAAATAGAAAAATTTTAAAGAAAATTTCAAAAGGTATTGACATTAACCCCCGATTAGTTTATAGTTGATATAACAATACATGAAAGCGCAAACTTTTTCGTTTTTAGGGGAGGAAGAATGGCGAGATTTGAAATTAAAGATGATTTCTATCTGGAAGGAAAACCATTCAAGATTTTGTCCGGTGCCATTCACTATTTTAGAGTTCCTGCGGAAGATTGGCATCATTCATTGTATAACCTCAAGGCTTTAGGTTTTAACACAGTTGAGACGTATGTTCCTTGGAACATGCATGAACCTGCTGAAGGAGAGTTTAACTTTGAAGGAAATCTTGATTTAGAGAAATTTCTTCAAACTGCACAAGATCTGGGCTTATACGCAATTGTACGTCCTTCTCCATTTATCTGTGCAGAGTGGGAATTCGGTGGTTTACCTGCATGGCTCTTGACCAAGGATATGAGAATTCGATCGTCTGATCCAGCTTTCATTGAAATGGTTGGCCACTACTATGATCAGTTACTTCCACGTCTAGTTCCGAGATTATTGGAAAACGGTGGGAACATTCTCATGATGCAAGTCGAAAATGAGTATGGCTCATATGGTGAAGACAAGACCTACTTGAGGGAAATTCGACGTTTGATGGAAGAACGAGCAGTTACTTGTCCGCTTTTCACATCAGATGGTCCATGGCGAGCAACTCTTAAGGCAGGTACCTTAATTGAGGATGATCTCTTTGTGACTGGGAACTTTGGTTCCAAAGCTACTTATAATTTTTCACAGATGCAAGAATTCTTAGATGAGTATGGCAAGAAATGGCCACTCATGTGTATGGAATTCTGGGATGGCTGGTTTAATCGTTGGAAAGAACCTATCATCAAGCGTGACCCAGAAGAATTAGCAGAAGCAGTTCGCGAGGTTTTGGAGCTAGGCTCTATCAACCTTTACATGTTCCACGGTGGAACAAACTTTGGTTTTATGAATGGTTGCTCAGCTCGAGGAACGATTGATTTACCACAAGTAACTTCTTATGATTATGACGGTCTTTTAGACGAAGCTGGAAATCCAACTGCTAAATATTTCGCAGTGAAAGAGATGATGGCGACTCACTATCCTGAGTATCTGCAATCTGAGCCACTTTACAAGGAAAGTATGGAAGTTGAAGCAATTCCGCTAGTCGAGAAGGTTTCTCTATTTGAAACCTTGGATGACCTATCAAGTCCGATTGAAAGTCTCTATCCAAAGAAAATGGAAGAACTTGGGCAAAGTTATGGCTACCTACTCTATCGTACAGAAGCTAGTTGGGATGCAGATGAAGAACGCATTCGAATTATTGATGGACGAGATAGAGCACAGCTCTTTGTAGATGGCAAGTGGATTGCTACTCAATACCAGACAGAAATCGGCGAAGATATCTTTTGTCAAGGAAAAAAGAAAGCGCTCTCCAACATTGATATACTCATTGAAAATATGGGACGTGTCAACTATGGGCACAAATTCTTAGCTGATACCCAGCGAAAAGGAATTCGCACAGGTGTTTGTAAAGATTTGCATTTCTTGCTCAACTGGAAACAATATCCGCTTCCGCTTGATAATCCTGAGAAGATTGATTTTTCAAAAGAATGGACAGAAGGGCAACCTGCCTTTTACGCCTATGACTTTGAAGTTGAGGCACCAAAGGATACCTACCTAGACTTATCTGAGTTTGGGAAAGGGATTGCTTATATCAATGGACATCATCTAGGTCGTTTCTGGAATGTCGGTCCAACCTTATCGCTTTATATTCCGCATAGCTATCTCAAGGAAGGTGCGAACCGCATCATTATCTTTGAAACAGAAGGGGAGTATAAGGGACACATACATTTAACTCGTAAACCTACACTCAAACACATAAAGGGGGAAAACTTATGACAATTGTAGGATGCCGTATCGATGGGCGCTTAATTCACGGACAAGTCGCAAACCTTTGGTCTGCTAAACTTAATGTTTCACGTATCATGGTCGTTGACAATGAAGTTGTGAACAACGACGTTGAAAAAAGTGGCTTGAAACTTGCAACACCACCAGGTGTAAAACTTAGTATTTTGCCAGTTGATAAAGCAGCAGCGAATATCCTTGCTGGTAAATATGATAGCCAACGTCTCTTGATTGTAGCACGCAAACCTGATCGTTTTCTTGGTTTGGTTGAAGCAGGCGTGCCACTTGAAACAGTCAATGTCGGCAACATGTCTCAAACACCAGAAACTCGTGCTATCACACGTTCTATCAACGTTGTAGATAAAGACGTGGAAGATTTCCACAAATTGGCGGAAAAAGGTGTTAAACTTACTGCTCAAATGGTTCCAAATGATCCAGTTTCAGACTTTTTGAGCTTATTAAAATAGGAAAAATTTTTAGGAGGTCATTGTTATGATACAATGGTGGCAAATTTTACTTCTCACTTTGTACTCAGCTTATCAAATCTGTGATGAGTTGACGATCGTTTCTTCTGCAGGTTCGCCTGTATTCGCTGGTTTTATTACTGGTTTAGTCATGGGAGATTTGACAACTGGTTTGTTTATCGGTGGTAGCTTGCAGTTGTTCGTACTTGGGGTAGGTACCTTCGGTGGTGCTTCTCGTATCGACGCAACTTCTGGTGCGGTTCTTGCGACTGCTTTCTCAGTTTCACAAGGTATCGAAACAGACCTTGCGATCACTACAATCGCTGTACCAGTAGCAGCACTTTTGACTTACTTCGACGTACTTGGTCGTATGACTACAACATTCTTTGCACACCGTATTGATGCTGCAATCGAACGCTTTGACTACAAAGGAATCGAACGTAACTATCTTCTTGGTGCAGTTCCTTGGGCTCTATCTCGTGCCCTTCCAGTATTCTTCGCCCTTCAATTCGGTGGAGAATTCGTACAAGGTGTTGTAAACCTTGTTATAAAATACCAATGGGTTGCAGACGGTTTGACTCTTGCAGGTCGTATGCTTCCAGGTCTTGGATTCGCTATCTTGCTTCGTTACCTTCCAGTTAAACGTAACCTTCACTACCTTGCTATGGGATTCGGTTTGACAGCTATGTTGACTGTACTTTACTCATACGTAACAGGTCTTGGTGGAGCAGTTGCTGGTATCATTGGCACTCTTCCTGCTGACGTTGCTGAAAAAATTGGCTTTGCAAACAACTTCAAAGGATTGTCTATGATCGGTATCTCTATTGTGGGTATTTTCCTTGCAGTTGTTCACTTCAAGAACAGCCAAAAAGTTGCTGTAGCAGCACCTTCTACACCATCAGAAAGTGGGGAAATTGAAGATGACGAATTCTAATTACAAATTAACAAAAGAAGATTTTAATCAAATTAACAAACGTAGCTTGTTCACTTTCCAATTGGGATGGAACTACGAACGTATGCAAGCATCAGGTTACCTTTACATGATCTTGCCACAATTGCGTAAAATGTATGGAGATGGAACTCCTGAGTTGAAAGAAATGATGAAAGTCCATACTCAATTCTTCAACACTTCACCATTCTTCCACACAATCATCGCTGGTTTTGACCTTGCCATGGAAGAAAAAGATGGCGTTGTCTCAAAAGATGCGGTTAACGGTATCAAGACAGGTTTGATGGGACCATTCGCTCCTCTTGGAGATACTATCTTTGGTTCACTTGTTCCTGCTATCATGGGATCTATCGCTGCAACAATGGCTATCGCTGGTCAACCTTGGGGTATCTTCCTTTGGATCGCAGTTGCAGTAGCGTATGACATCTTCCGTTGGAAACAGTTGGAATTTGCCTACAAAGAAGGGGTTAACCTTATCAACAACATGCAAAGTACTTTGACAGCTTTGATTGAAGCTGCATCTGTACTTGGTGTATTCATGATGGGTGCTCTTGTAGCAACAATGATCAACTTTGATATTTCTTACAAATTGCCAATCGGTGAAAAAATGATTGATTTCCAAGACATCTTGAACTCAATCTTCCCACGTTTGCTTCCAGCAATCTTCACTGCCTTCATCTTCTGGTTGCTTGGTAAGAAAGGTATGAACTCTACAAAAGCTATCGGTATCATTATCGTGCTTGCCTTGGCTCTTTCTGCCTTTGGTAAATTTGCACTTGGAATGGGCGCATAATTTATGACTAAATCATTGATTTTAGTGAGTCACGGTCGTTTCTGTGAAGAACTTAAAGGTAGCACAGAAATGATTATGGGACCACAAGAAAACATTCATGCGGTAGCTCTTCTTCCAGAAGATGGACCAGAAGAATTTGCTACGAAATTTGAAGCTGCTGTTGAAGGTTTTGATGATTTACTAGTCTTTGCAGATCTTCTTGGTGGAACACCATGTAACGTGGTGAGCCGTCTAATTATGGAAGGTCGCGACATTGAACTTTATGCAGGGATGAACCTTCCAATGGTCATTGAGTTTATCAATGCAAGCCTAACAGGTATCGATGCAGACTATAAGAGTCGTGCGTCAGAAAGCATTGTGAAAGTTAATGATTTATTAGCTAGCTTCGATGACGATGAAGATGAATAAGATGGAATAGAACGTCTTATAGAGAATATACATGGGAATGGGAGCAGCTCCCATTCCCATGTTTTCAATCAAGAAACAATATTAGATTAGAGGTTTTCAATGCTAGATTATACAAAAGAAGATTTGCTTGAGTTGGGAGCAGAGATCACTACACGAGAAATTTATCAACAACCAGATGTTTGGAAGGAAGCTTTTGAATCTTATCAAGCCCGCCGTGATGAAATTGCAGCATTCTTGCAAGGAATTGCAGATAAACATGACTACATCAAGGTTATCCTGACTGGTGCTGGGACTTCAGCTTATGTAGGTGATACCTTGGTTCCATACTTTAAGGAAGTCTATGACGAACGTAAATGGAATTTCAACTCCATTGCGACAACAGATATTGTTGCCAATCCACAAACCTATTTGAAAAAAGATGTAGCGACTGTTTTGGTATCATTCGCTCGTAGCGGGAACTCACCTGAGAGTGTGGCAACAGTTGACTTGGCCAAGGCTTTGGTTGATGAACTTTATCAAGTAACAATCACATGTGCGGCTGAAGGGAAATTAGCGCTCCAAGCACACGGTGATGTCCGCAACCTCTTGCTTTTGCAACCAGCGGCTTCTAACGATGCTGGATTTGCCATGACTTCTAGTTTTACCTCTATGATGTTGACAGCTCTCTTGGTCTTTGACCCAACTGAATTTGCTGTTAAGGCTGAACGTTTTGAAGTACTAACTAGTCTTGCTCGTAAGGTTCTTGATAATGTAGCGGATGTCAAAGAATTGGTTGACTTAGACTTTAATCGAGTGATTTACTTAGGTGCAGGCCCATTCTTCGGACTTGCTCATGAAGCCCAACTCAAGATTTTGGAATTGACTGCTGGTCAAGTTGCGACTATGTATGAAAGCCCAGTTGGCTTCCGTCACGGGCCAAAATCTCTTATCAATGAAGATACTGTTGTTTTAGTCTTTGGTTCTACAACAGATTATACTCGTCAGTATGATTTAGACTTGGTTCGTGAAGTTGCTGGTGACAAAATTGCTCGTCGCGTTGTTCTCTTGAGTGACCAAACCTTTGGCCTTGAAAATGTCAAGGAAGTAGCGCTTGGCTGTGGTGGAGTTCTGAATGACGTTTACCGCGTATTCCCTTATATTGTTTATGGTCAATTATTTGCCCTTTTGACTTCGCTTAAAGTTGGCAACAGACCGGATACACCATCACCTACAGGTACAGTCAACCGTGTCGTTCAAGGTGTTATTATTCACGAATTCAAATAATAAGGAGATAAGGATGAAAGCATACACAGAACGTGTATTTGGAAAAGTGGATGGTAAGGATGTTGTCGCTTATCGCTTTGAAACAGAAGCAGGCTACCAACTAGAAGTCATGACCTATGGTGCAACGATTCTACGCTATGTAACTCCTGATAAGGCTGGTAATTTTGCCAATGTTATCCTAGGCTTTGATGATTTTGACAGCTATGTAGGTAACAGTCCTAAACATGGAGCGAGTGTAGGTCCAGTTGCAGGTCGTATCGCAGGTGCGACATTCGAATTGAATGGGAAAACCTATGAACTCGAAGTCAACAACGCTAGCAACTGTAACCACAGCGGTTCGACAGGTTGGGATTCTAGTTTGTTTGAATTGGTTGAAGTCAGCGACCATGGTTTGACTCTTTACACAGAAAGAACAGACGGTACAGGAGGTTTCCCTGGAAATCTTAAAATCTGGATCAGCTACCACTTGGAAGAAAATGGTGCTTACGAAGTTAGTTACAAGGTGACGACGGACCAGGATACCTTGGTCAATCCGACCAACCATAGTTACTTTAACTTGTCTGGGGATTTCACTCAGACGGTTGACCGCCATGTTTTCCAACTGAATACAGAAGGCATCTACCCAATCGCTCCTGACGGTGTGCCAGCTAAAACTCCAGATGCTAATCGTGACGTGATTAAGCATATCTACAATGGTGCCTTGTTGAAAGATATCTTTGCAGACGAAGATGAGCAGATTCAACTCGTATCTGGATTGGACCATCCATTTGCTCTTCCTGCAGGACATGATAATGCTGGTTTCCTCTATGACCAAGGATCAGGTCGCTTCCTGCTTTTTAAAACAGAAGCTCCTTGCTTTGTAGTCTATACAGCTAACTTTGTGGATGAGAGTGTCATCATCGCTGGTCAACCAATGATTCAGCACAATGGGATTGCTCTTGAGGCGCAAGCTTTACCAGATGCTATTCATAGTGATTTTAAAGATCAAGTTATCCTCAAAGCAGGTGAAACTTTCACAAGCAAAACACGTTACGAAATTGTCGTTAAATAAAAAAATTCTCTGGAATCATAAGATTTCAGAGAATTTTTTATTATTCTTCATCTTCATCTGGTGTGAGAATCATCGGGATGATGATTGGTTCACGTTCAGTGTTTTCGTATAGGAATGGTCGAATAGCGTTGACAATGGCACCATTGACAGACTGAATGCTGGCATCTTTGTTTTTCAATGCGATACGAATAGCGTTGAAAAGGATACGTTGACTTTGACGAATCAAGTCACCAGACTCGCGCATGTAGACAAATCCACGGCTGAGGATATCTGGACCTGAAATAATCATTTGAGACTTGAAGTCAACGGTTGCGACAGCAAGGACGACACCATCTTCGGATAGATCGCGACGATCTTTTAGGACTGCTGCACCGATTTCACCGATACGATTACCATCGACGTAGATATCCTGAGCATTGAAATGACCTGCGATACGAGCAGAGTTTGCGGTGAGGGCAAGCACATCACCATTGCTCATGATAAAGATATTGTCCTTCTCTACTCCAGTATCTACAGCTAGTCCAGCATGAACTTTCTGCATACGATACTCACCGTGAACAGGCATGAAGTATTTTGGTTTAATGAGGCGGAGCATGAGTTTTTGTTCTTGCTGACCACCGTGTCCAGAGGTATGGATGTTATTAACCTTACCATGGATTACTTCAACACCAGCTTCAGAAATGATGTTAATCAATTTGTTAACGCTAGTGGTATTTCCTGGAATTGGGCTAGATGAGAAGATAACGGTATCACCAGGTTGGAGTTGCACCTGACGGTGAGTTCCGTTAGCGATACGAGAGAGAGCCGCCATAGGTTCACCCTGGCTCCCTGTACAGAGGATAAGAATCTCACTCGCAGGGTAGTCTTTAATTTCATTTGGCTCGATGAAGGTCCCCTTAGGAGCCTTGATGTAGCCAAGTTCAATCCCATTGACAATGGCTTTCTCCATAGAACGCCCAAAGACAGCGATTTTACGCCCAGTCTTAACAGCAGCTTCTGTTGCTTGTTGGAGACGGAAGATATTTGAGGCAAAGGATGCAAAGATGATCCGTCCTTCGATACCTTGGATAATCTTCATGATAGACTGGCCAACGACCTTTTCAGAGTTTGTAAAGGTTGGCACTTCAGCATTTGTCGAGTCAGAGAGAAGACAAAGTACTCCGTCCTCACCTAAAGCTGCCATACGGTGCAAGTCTGCAGGTTCACCAACAGGTGTAAAGTCAAACTTGAAGTCACCCGTACAAACGATTTTCCCTTGAGGGGTGTGGATGACAATTCCCAAAGGTTCTGGGATAGAGTGGGTTGTTCTAAAGAAGGTTGCCTTAAGATTTTTAAAGGTCAACTCAGTATTGTGGTTGATTTCGTGAAGTGTAGCGTTGCGCAAAAGTCCGTGCTCTTCGAGTTTGCCACGGATCAAGGCAAGAGCTAGAGGTCCTGCATAGATAGGGATATTTGCTTGCTTGAGCAAGAACGGAATCCCTCCGATATGGTCCTCGTGTCCGTGGGTAATCAAGAGAGCCTTGACGCGGTCGATATTTTCGACAATGTAAGAGTAATCAGGGATAACGTAGTCGATACCAAGTAGGTCATCCTCAGGGAATTTAATCCCTGCATCAACGATGATAATTTCGTCTTGGTATTCGATTCCGTATGTGTTTTTACCGATTTCTCCTAGACCACCAATGGCAAAAACGCCTACTTCTTCTGGTTTAAGAGTATAGGCCATATTAGAACTCCGTAATTTCGAATGCGCCAGTTTCTTTTTCGTAGTCAAGTAGTTTGTCAGATAAGAGTTCGATGTATTCTACGTTATATTCTGGGCGGTTTTTTTCAACAAGTTCACGGGCAATAATGCGTCCTTCAAGTTCTGAACTAGCATCGATGTCTAAGTAAAGTGAGCGTGTTGTTTCACGACGTGGGCTACGGTCTTTAGTTTCTTGATAAAAAACTTTGTAAATCATGTGTTTCCTTTCTGTTTTCAGGTCAGCTGTATTCAAAAAATTACCAGCTTGAAGCTGTTTGTTTCCATTTCATTTTCTGTCTGGATTGACCTTGATTCGTTACAATTATCTCAATTATAACATAAAAAGGGGAATTAGTAAAAGCAGGAAACATGAAAGCAAGGAGCTTAAAATGCGTTTCATTTTACCTTGTATAAGTATTTGAAGGCATCAGATGCAAGTGCTATAATAAAGTTAGAAAAGAGGTTTTCCTTGATTAAGGAGGACTAGCTATGCTTGATTTTGTGTTTCACCTATTTGGATGGAGATTCTACATATTGCTGCAACTGCTCTGGCTCCTTTTGAGGCTATTTGCTCCTTTTCATTAGATGATGATTTTGAAATATTTGCCTTTAGAATTGGAGAAAGGAGGCTCTCTATGTTTCAACTAGCTATTGTCATTCGTCTTCTGGCCTTTGCGGTATTTGTTGCCTGTGTTTACGGTGGCAATTTACTATTTCTTCGTCTAGAACATAGAAAACTAGCTGTATATTGGAAAATTCTCTTTGTAACACTGTATTCCATTTTCCTCCTTCTGGTGACCTATGTGGTCTGGCTTGTGTTTTACTTCGGATTGAATTCTTGAGTGCTTGTCCTGTCTATTTGGCAGGGCAATTTTGTTTCAAAACTAAGAAAATTCCCATGCGGGGGCTTTTGTAGTATAATAGTAAACAGACAAAAAGATAGGAATGTGTTATGAAAGTATTAGCATTTGATACGTCTAGCAAGGCTCTGTCTCTAGCCATTTTAGAGGACAAGCAGCTTCTTGCCGAGACCACAATTAATATCAAGAAAAATCACAGTATTACCCTTATGGCAGCCATCGATTTTTTGATGACCTGTCTAGATTTGACACCAAAGGACTTGGATAGAATCGTTGTGGCAGAGGGGCCTGGTAGTTATACTGGCTTGCGAATCGCAGTAGCAACTGCCAAGACCTTGGCACATACCCTGAACATTGAGTTGGTGGGGATGTCTAGTCTTTTAGCTCTGGTACCGAGCCAGCAGGAAGGTTTGGTTGTTCCTTTGATGGATGCACGTCGTAATAATGTTTATGCAGGGTTTTATGAAAATGAAAATCCTGTCCTTCCCGAAGCCCACTTGTCTTTTGCGGAAGTTTTAGAGCAAGTCAAGGATGCTGAACAAGTCACTTTTGTCGGAGAAGTGGGAGCCTTTGCTGAGCAAATCCAAGAGCGTTTACCACAGGCTAACTATCAGGAAACCTTACCAAATGCAGCGAATCTAGCCCTCTGGGCTTGGGACAAGGAAGTCGACTCTTTGCACGATTTTGTACCAAACTATCTCAAACGTGTCGAAGCTGAGGAAAATTGGCTCAAAAATCACACTGAGTCTGGCGAATCTTACATCAAACGCCTATGATTGAAATCAAACGAATCCAACAGCAACCTGACTTGGTACAGGCAATTTACGCTGTCATGACGGATGTTTACACAGTTAGCCCTTGGAACTTGGAACAAATCCAAGCAGACCTATCTCAAGATCAGACCTGGTATGCTCTTGCTTTTGATGGGGTAGAAGTGATTGGTTTTCTAGCGGTTCAGGAGAATTTTTTTGAAGCAGAAGTCCTGCAAATCGCTGTCAAAAAAGCCTATCAAGGACAGGGGATAGCATCAGACTTGTTTGCAACTTTACCGACGGACAAGGAGATTTTCCTCGAAGTCAGAAAGTCAAATCAACGAGCACAAGCATTTTACAAGAAAGAAAAAATGGCGGTCATCGCTGAGAGAAAGGCCTACTACCATGATCCAGTTGAGGACGCCATTATCATGAAGAGAGAAATAGATGAAGGATAGATATATTTTAGCATTTGAGACATCCTGTGATGAGACCAGTGTCGCCGTCTTAAAAAACGACGATGAGCTCTTGTCCAACGTCATTGCTAGTCAAATTGAAAGTCACAAGCGCTTTGGTGGTGTAGTGCCAGAAGTCGCCAGTCGTCACCATGTCGAAGTTATCACAGCTTGTATCGAGGAAGCTCTAGCAGAAGCAGGGATTGCCGAAGAGGACGTGACAGCTGTTGCCGTTACCTATGGACCAGGCTTGGTCGGAGCCTTGCTAGTTGGCTTGTCAGCTGCTAAGGCCTTTGCTTGGGCACATGGACTTCCACTTATCCCTGTTAACCACATGGCTGGTCACCTCATGGCGGCTCAAAGTGTTGAGCCCTTGGAGTTTCCCTTGCTAGCTCTGTTGGTTAGTGGTGGGCACACAGAGTTGGTCTATGTTTCTGAGGCTGGTGATTATAAGATTGTTGGTGAAACTCGAGATGATGCGGTTGGCGAGGCCTATGACAAGGTCGGTCGTGTCATGGGCTTGACCTATCCAGCAGGTCGGGAGATTGACGAGTTAGCCCACCAAGGTCAGGATATTTATAACTTCCCTCGTGCCATGATTAAGGAGGATAATCTGGAGTTTTCATTCTCAGGTTTGAAGTCTGCTTTTATCAATCTGCACCACAATGCCGAGCAAAAGGGAGAAAGCTTATCCAAGGAAGACCTATCTGCTTCCTTCCAAGCAGCAGTCCTAGATATTCTCATGGCAAAAACCAAGAAGGCTTTAGAAAAATACCCTGTTAAAACTCTAGTTGTGGCTGGTGGTGTAGCAGCTAATAAAGGTCTCAGAGAACGCCTAGCAGCTGAAATCACCGACGTCAAGGTTATCATTCCACCTTTTCGACTTTGCGGAGACAATGCGGGTATGATTGCCTATGCTAGCGTTAGTGAGTGGAACAAAGAAAACTTTGCAGACTTAGACCTCAATGCCAAACCTAGTCTTGCTTTTGATACCATAGAATAAAGAGTCAGCTTGAGGCTGGCTTTTTTGTTTGGACAAATGCTGGAACTTTTTAGTATAGTAGACATATGAAATTTAAAAAAACAATTAGTATTGTACTTGCCCTAGGGGTATTGTTGCTGTCTCTAATGGTTTTCCAGATGTTTCAAAAGACGCAATTGGTCATGTTTGACTCTATTTCACTTAACATGCCTGTCGAATCCGTTGAAAAAGTGTTTGGAAAACCTAATGAAATAGTAGAAGAGACAGAAACAGGCTATCACAATCCTTGGCGTGCAAAAGATCCCTATCTCTATAAAACTGGGCGTCTTTTCTACGACTATGAAAATTTTAAATGGAAAGGTTATAGTGGTCGCGTGACCTTTACTTTTTCAAAATCACATCGTTTACAAGGGGCGTCGGTTTATTTCCCTGTAGCTTCTAAAGCTCAACAGAAAGAGATCTTTTATCAGATGACCCAAGACATGAAAGCAGAAATCGAAGCTCTACCTAACTTTCAGTCTTTGAAAGTTGATGCCTTGGTCGAGGATGATGGTGGTTATCGGTTTAAGATCAAACTGAAAGGGCAACTGAGAGAGCCCTGGATTGATATTTATCCTACAAAATATGAGGATGATGACAATCCTGAGATTAACCAATATAATATTCGCATCGATCAATCTCAGTGGTAGTCGCCCTAGGGTCCTTGTTTTGAACGCTTGGCAGTCGAATGATATATTTGTAAGAATGAGGAGGTTTATGAAAGAAAAAGGATTTTGGGAGGGAGTACAGGCTGCGATGCCGACGGCTCTAGGCTATGTTAGTATTGGTCTGGCTTGTGGGATTATCGGTGCACCCTATGTAACACCTGTGGAAATGGGCTTGATGAGCCTCTTTGTTTATGCCGGGAGCGCCCAGTTTGCAATGCTAGCCTTAATTGCAGTTCAAGCGCCTGTGGCAGCCATCGCCATGACGGTCTTTTTGATCAATCTACGTCTCTTTTTGCTGAGTTTACATGCGTCTACCTATTTCCGTCATACTAGCCTAGGGCACAATATTGGCATGTCCAGCCTCTTGACCGATGAGACCTATGGCGTCTTGATGGGAGAGTTGGTCCATACGGACAAGATTAATCCTATGTGGATGCATGGAAATAATCTCAATAGCTATCTAGCTTGGTTTGTGGGGACAGTTGTCGGGACTGCCTTAGGTGGGCTTTTGCCAAATCCTGAGATTTTTGGGCTTGATTTTGCCTTGGTTGGTATGTTTATCGGGATTTTTGCTTCTCAGTTTCAGATGATGCAAAGACGGATTCCCTTGCGCAACCTCTTCATCATTTTAGGAGTTGTTGCCCTTTCTTTCTTTTTGCTTTTGACAGTGGTGTCCCATTCACTAGCTGTACTGTTTGCGACCTTGCTAGGTTGTACTATGGGGGTGATTTTGGATGGTCAGTAAGTATATTTTAATGGCAATTATCTTATCTGGCTTGGTGACCTGGATTCCGAGAATGATTCCTTTCATCCTTGCTAAGTACAAAGGATTACCAGAAATCGTAGAGCGTTTTTTGAAATTTTTACCTGTATCTATTATCTTCGCCTTGATTCTTTCAAGTGTAGTGACAGGAAAAATTGGAAGCTTCCCACAGATAAAATGGTTAGACTTTTTAGCAGTCTTTCCGACGGCCTTTGTCGCCTTTCGCTACCGCAATCTGGTGGGTACAGTTCTCTTTGGAGTGGCCTTGATAGCAGTCCTACGTTTGGTCTTTTAGTCAGCCATAAAGAAAACTTATGGCAAAGATAGAAATCATATAATGGCGCAATTACTTTTTTTCTGTTAAGATAAGACTGTATTTTATTTTGGAGGAAATATCATGAAAAAAATCGTTAAATATTCATCACTTGCTGCCCTAGGGCTTGTTGCCACAGGTGTATTAGCAGCTTGCTCAGGTGGTGAGAAGAAAGATGCTGCAACTAGTGAAGCAACATCTGGTAAGAAAGAAATTATCGTTGTAACCAATGCTACACCAAAACCATTCAACTATGAAGAAAATGGCGAATTGACTGGTTACGAGATTGAAGTGGTTCGCGCTATCTTTAAAGATTCTGACAAGTATACTGTCAAGTTTGAGAAGACAGAGTGGTCAGGTGTTTTTGCAGGACTTGATGCTGATCGTTACCAAATGGCTGTTAGCAACATCAGCTACACTAAAGAACGTGCTGAAAAATATCTTTATGCAGCTCCAACTGCTAAAAACCCTAACGTTCTTGTAGTGAAAAAAGATGACTCTAGCATCAAATCGTTTGATGATATCGGTGGAAAATCAACAGAAGTTGTTCAAGGAACAACATCTGCTAAACAGCTAGAAGACTACAACAAACAACACCCAGATAACCCAACTATCCTTAACTACGTTAAAGGGGACTTCCAACAAATCATGGTACGTTTGAGTGATGGCCGATTTGACTACAAGATTTTTGATAAAATCGGTGTAGAGACAGTCATCAAGGACCAAGGTTTGGATAACTTGAAAGTTATCGAACTTCCAAGCGACCAACAACCTTACGTATATCCACTTCTTGCAAAAGGTCAAGATGAGTTGAAGGCATTTGTGGACAAACGCATCCAAGAACTATACAAAGACGGAACTCTTGAAAAACTGTCTCAACAGTTCTTTGGTGGTTCTTACCTCCCAGCAGAAGCTGATATTAAATAAGTTTGTAAATCATCCATCACTGAGAGATGGATGATTTTGCAACTTTTAGACATATAGTTTCAAACTATACGTCTGCCTATCTAATAACAATTTGCGAAATCAAATAAAGTATGAGATACTATTACGGTATTATTTTTAAAGGAGAATGAATCATGAAAATCAAAAAATGGTTAGGCGTAGCAGCAGTCGCTACAGTAGCAGGGCTTACACTTGCAGCTTGTGCATCTTCAGCAGAAAAAGCGGCTGAAAAAGCAACTAAGGAAACAACAGTTAAAATCGCAACTGTAAACCGTAGCGGTTCAGAAGAAGCACGTTGGGATAAAATCCAAGAATTGGTTGAGAAAGACGGCATTAAATTGGAATTTACTGAGTTTACAGACTACTCACAACCAAACAAAGCAGTTGCTGACGATGAAGTAGATTTAAATGCTTTCCAACACTATAACTTCTTGCATAACTGGAATAAAGAAAATGGACAAGAGCTTGTTGCGATTGCAGATACTTACATCTCACCAATTCGTCTATACTCTGGAACAAAAGATGGTCAAAACAAGTACACTAAAGTAGATGAAATCCCAGACAAGGGTGAAATCGCAATTCCAAACGATGCTACTAACGAAAGCCGTGCCCTTTACCTTCTTCAATCAGCTGGTTTGATTAAATTGGATGTTTCAGGAACAGAACTTGCTACCATCGCAAACATCAAAGAAAATCCAAAAAATTTGAAAATCACTGAATTGGATGCTAGCCAAACAGCTCGTTCATTATCATCAGTTGATGCGGCTGTTGTAAACAACACTTTTGTTACAGAAGCAAAATTGGACTACAAGAAAGCACTCTTTAAAGAGCAAGCTGACGAAAACTCAAAACAATGGTACAACATCATCGTTGCTAAGAGTGATTGGGAAACATCGCCTAAAGCTAGTGCAATCAAGAAAATTATCGCTGCTTACCACACTGATGAAGTTAAAAAAGTTATCGAAGAAACTTCAGACGGCTTGGATCAACCAGTTTGGTAATAAATACAGGGAGGTGGGAGAGATTTTTTCCACCTCTTGCTTTTATTTATATAGAGCCTAAAACAAATGAAATCCACTTGTATTGATTTCAAAGGTACAAGCCCTAGTAGAAAGGTAGAGAGAAAATGGTTTTCCCTAGCCAAGAAGAACAAATTGAAAAGTTTGAAAAGGATCATGTAGCGCAACATTACTTTGAAGTTTTGCGTACCCTGATTTCTAAAAAATCAGTCTTTGCCCAACAGGTCGGTCTGAAAGAGGTGGCTCGTTATCTAGGCGAGATTTTTAAACGTGTTGGCGCAGAAGTTGAGATTGACGAGAGCTATACGGCGCCTTTTGTCATGGCATATTTCAAAAGTTCACGACCAAATGCCAAGACAATCATTTTCTACAACCACTATGATACAGTACCTGCGGATAGTGACCAGATCTGGACAGAGGATCCATTTACGCTTTCTGTCCGTGATGGCATCATGTACGGGCGTGGGGTTGATGATGACAAGGGGCATATCACTGCTCGCTTGAGTGCTCTTAGAAAATACATGCAGGACCATGATGATCTACCAGTCAATATCAGCTTCATCATGGAAGGAGCTGAAGAGTCTGCCTCTATGGATTTGGACAAATATCTAGAAAAACACGCGGACAAGCTTCGTGGTGCAGATTTGTTGGTCTGGGAACAAGGAACCAAAAATGCTTTGGAACAGCTAGAAATCTCTGGTGGGAACAAGGGGATTGTGACCTTTGATGCCAAGGTTAAGAGTGCCGATGTGGATATCCACTCTAGTTATGGTGGAATTGTAGAGTCAGCTCCCTGGTATCTCATTCAAGCTTTGACCAGTTTGCGATCTGCGGATGGACGTATTTTAGTCGAGGGCTTGTACGATCATGTGCAGGAGCCTAATGAACGTGAGTTGGCCTTGGTTGAAACCTATGCTCAACGCAATCCAGAGGAGATCAGCCAGATTTATGGCTTGGAATTGCCGCTTTTACAAGAGGAACGTAAAGCCTTTCTAAAACGATTCTTCTTTGAACCAGCACTCAATATCGAAGGAATTCAGTCAGGTTATCAAGGTCAAGGAGTTAAAACGATTTTGCCAGCAGAAGCTAGCGCCAAGCTAGAAGTTCGCTTGGTCCCTGGGCTAGAACCACATGATGTTTTAGAGAAAATCCGGAAACAACTAGACAAAAATGGTTTTGATAAGGTAGAATTGTACTATACCTTGGGTGAGATGAGTTATCGAAGTGATATGAGTGCACCATCTATTCTCAATGTCATTGAGCTGGCCAAGAAATTCTATCCACAGGGCGTATCGGTCTTGCCAACAACGGCTGGGACAGGTCCTATGCATACAGTCTTTGATGCCTTAGAAGTACCCATGGTTGCCTTTGGTCTAGGAAATGCTAATAGCCGAGACCATGGTGGAGATGAAAATGTGCGAATCGCCGATTATTACACCCATATTGAATTAGTAGAGGAGCTGATTAGAAGTTATGAGTAGAGACATTATCAAATTAGACCAGATTGATGTGACTTTCCACCAAAAGAAAAGAACCATCACAGCGGTCAAGGATGTGACCATTCACATCAAAGAAGGGGATATTTATGGAATTGTAGGATATTCTGGAGCAGGAAAATCAACCCTGGTTCGTGTTATTAATCTTTTGCAAAAACCATCTGCAGGTAGAATTACCATTGATGATGATGTAATCTTTGATAACAAGGTGACTTTGACTGCGGGACAATTGCGCCGCAAACGTCAAGATATTGGGATGATTTTCCAACACTTTAACCTTATGAGTCAAAAAACAGCAGAGGAAAACGTAGCCTTCGCCCTCAAACACTCTGGACTTAGCGAGAAAGATAAGAAGGCTAAAGTGGCTGAATTATTAGACTTGGTCGGCTTGGCTGACCGTGCCGAAAACTATCCTTCACAACTTTCTGGAGGGCAAAAACAACGTGTGGCTATTGCACGTGCCTTGGCCAATGATCCAAAAATCTTGATTTCAGACGAGTCAACTTCAGCTCTCGACCCTAAGACAACTAAACAAATCTTGTCGCTCTTGCAAGATTTGAATCGTAAGCTAGGTTTGACCATTGTCTTGATTACACATGAGATGCAGATTGTCAAAGACATTGCTAACCGTGTAGCTGTGATGCAGGATGGTCGCTTGATTGAAGAGGGCAGTGTTCTTGAAATCTTCTCAGATCCTAAGCAACCATTGACTCAGGACTTTATCTCAACTGCGACAGGTATTGATGAAGCCATGGTCAAGATTGAGAAACAAGAAATTGTAGAGCACTTATCTGAAAACAGCATTTTGGTGCAACTCAAGTATGCAGGTGCTTCTACAGATGAGCCACTTTTAAATGAGCTGTACAAACACTACCAAGTAACAGCCAATATTCTTTATGGAAATATTGAAATTTTGGATGGTACCCCTGTGGGTGAGCTTGTTGTTGTTTTGTCTGGAGAAAAAGAAGCATTGGCAAGCGCTCAAGATGCCATCCGTCAGGCTGGTGTGCAACTAAAAGTATTGAAGGGAGGACAGTAAGATGGCAGATTTGATTCAAACATATTTACCAAACGTCTACAAGATGGGCTGGTTAGGTCAAGCAGGCTGGGGAACGGCTATTTATTTGACGCTTTATATGACAGTTTTTTCCTTTATCATTGGAGGATTCCTAGGACTAGTTGCAGGACTTTTCCTTGTCTTGACAGCTCCTGGTGGCGTCTTAGAAGATAAATTTGTCTTTTGGGTTTTGGATAAGATTACTTCAATCTTCCGTGCTGTTCCCTTTATCATTCTCTTGGCAGTCTTGTCGCCCTTCTCACATCTAATCGTAGGAACAAGTATTGGGCCGAATGCCGCTATTGTACCACTATCTTTTGCGGTGTTTGCTTTCTTTGCTCGTCAGGTTCAAGTGGTTTTATCAGAACTTGATGGTGGTGTCATTGAGGCAGCTCAGGCAAGTGGAGCTACATTTTGGGACATTGTAGGAGTGTACTTATCAGAAGGTCTGCCAGACTTGATCCGTGTGACGACTGTAACTTTGATTTCCCTTGTCGGTGAGACAGCTATGGCGGGAGCAGTAGGTGCTGGCGGTATCGGTAACGTAGCTATCGCTTATGGATTTAACCGTTACAATCACGATGTGACTATCTTGGCGACTATCATTATCATTTTGATCATCTTTTCTATCCAATTCTTGGGAGACTTCTTGACCAAGAAATTAAGTCATAAATAAAAAAGAGCCAACCGGCTCTTTTTATGATGGTTTTTTTTCTGAATTTTTTTTAATAAGAACTTGTCCAATAAGGGCACCAAGTAGGGCACCGATAAGGACGCTTGCTACAAAGAGAAGGATAGTGCCAGAGTTAGGTGCGACCATGACGCGGTCAATATAGTCCTGAGATTTGCCACGAGCTACAAGAGTTGCTATATAAGCCTGAGGAGTTAGCCACATCAGTAGGATAGGGCCAGTAGTACCAAATGCAAAGATTAGGAAGGAAAGAAGGTTTTTGATCTTATCTTTGTAGTGACCTAGATGAGCGATGCCATCCGCTGCAAGCCCGCAGATGATTCCTGGAAGAAAGGCTCCGGCACCATGCTTGCTCCCGAGGAAAAAGAGAGAGATAACGAGCCCAATCGTTGTAATCGCCCCAAAACGAGGTACTTTTGTTAAAAGTAGCATATAGACGCTACCTCCCACAAGAGCAGAAAAAGCAGGGGCATAAAACATATTTCCAGTGTGGTCGACAAGGTTTCCTAGTAGAACCCCCACTCCGATACAGAGAAAGTAGACAAGGGCAGCTACAAGGGTCGTCAAGATATTCTTTTTCATAAATTCTCCTTCGTATATCTGATGTTTTTCATTGTACCATGCTTGGCTCAGATTGTAAATGCTGGCCGACATTTGCTATTTGTCCGTAAACTAGATGAAAAAGGAACAGACTAAAGCTATTTCTTTACTCCTCCGACTGTTCCAATCCTTTCATTTATGGTAAAATAGGACTATTAAGTTATAAAGAGGATTCCCTATGAAATTACAAAAACCAAAAGGAACGCAGGATATTTTACCTGCTGAGTCTGCCAAGTGGCAGTACGTTGAAGGCTTTGCGCGTGAAATCTTCAAACGCTACAACTACGCAGAAGTGCGTACCCCTATTTTTGAACATTACGAAGTCATCAGCCGTTCTGTTGGGGACACAACCGATATCGTAACCAAGGAAATGTATGATTTCTATGACAAGGGTGACCGCCATATTACCCTCCGTCCAGAAGGAACTGCTCCAGTCGTCCGTTCTTATGTGGAAAACAAACTCTTCGCACCAGAAGTGCAAAAGCCAAGCAAGTTCTACTACATGGGACCAATGTTCCGCTATGAGCGTCCACAAGCAGGTCGTTTACGCCAATTCCACCAGATTGGTGTGGAGTGCTTTGGATCAAGTAATCCGGCCACAGATGTGGAAACGATCGCTATGGCAGCCCACTTCTTGAAAGCAATCGGTGTTCAAGGTGTGAAACTACATCTTAACACTCTTGGAAATCCTGAAAGTCGTGCGGCTTACCGCCAAGCCTTGATTGACTACTTGACACCGCTCAAAGATAGCTTGTCTAAGGATAGCCAACGTCGTTTGGAGGAAAACCCTCTTCGTGTCTTGGACTCTAAGGAAAAAGAAGACAAGGCAGCAGTGGAGAATGCACCATCTATCTTGGATTACCTCGATGAAGAAAGCCAAGCCCACTTTGATGCTGTTCGTCAAATGTTGAAAAATCTTGGAGTAGACTATATCATCGATACCAACATGGTGCGTGGTTTGGACTACTACAACCACACGATTTTTGAGTTTATCACAGAGATCGAAGGCAATGAATTGACAGTCTGTGCAGGTGGTCGTTATGATGGCTTGGTTGCCTACTTTGGTGGCCCTGAAACTGCTGGCTTTGGATTTGGACTTGGTGTGGAGCGTCTTCTTCTGGTCCTTGAGAAGCAAGGTGTAGCCCTCCCTATCGAAAACGCTCTAGATGTTTATATTGCTGTTCTTGGTGAAGGAGCAAATGTCAAGGCCTTGGAGTTGGTACAAGCTCTTCGCCAGCAAGGTTTCAAAGCAGAGCGAGATTATCTCAACCGTAAACTCAAAGCTCAGTTCAAGTCAGCTGATGTCTTTGCGGCTAAGACCCTCATAACGCTAGGAGAGAGCGAAGTCGAAAGCGGACAAGCGACAGTCAAGAACAACCAAACTCGAGAAGAAGTAGAAGTTTCTCTTGATACCATCGGTCAGAATTTCAAAGAAGTCTTTGGAAAACTAGGATTTTAACAGTAAAAGTAAAGTCGGGAAGCAGGTCCCGGCTTTTTTTATAATTATCATGAATCACTTTATAAGGAAGCCGATTATTAAAACTGATATTTTTAAAAATAGTCAGGAAAATGCTGATAATTTTGGATAAAAAGGGATGACATTATTCAAAATATTGTAAACGGATACAAAAAGTGCTATGATATATCTAAGTAAGAAAAGGAGTCGATTATGCAGAACTTTAAAAAGAATGCGATACGTATGTTTGGATTTGTGGGTATACTTGTCTTATCTTTGACGGTGCTTACGACGGTGTTTGCGACTGATGTTACAGACTATACCAATAAAACAACAATCACTGTTGATGGTCAACCATTGACATCGGAAACTCAAATCAGCACAGGTAAAGTGTTGGAAGCAACCAATACCATTTCTTTCCCTGATACTCAACAAATTAAGGAAGGCGATGTACTGGTACTTGATCTTCCTAAAGAATTGGGCTTGATTACTAAACTAGAATTTCCAATTACCCATAGCAGTGGTGAAGTTATTGGGAATGCAGTAACAGATCCAAGTACTCAAAAAGTGACCATCACCTTTACAGATTATTTCTCTAAGAACTACAAAGATAAGATTATGACTTTGAAATACGCTGTTCGTCCTAACGTAACGAATTTGCCAAAGTCTGGGAAATATACTTTCCAATTCGGGACAGAAAATTATACCCTTAATTATGATAAAACAGATGGTGAAGCTGGTGACTATGAAATGAAATATGGTTACCAAGATTCAGAAAATCCTAACCGCATCAAGTGGCGTGTTGTTTTGAACGCAGTTCAAGATAAATTAAACAACATGGTTATCAAGGATGACTTTAGTGATAGTGGACAAGTCTTGGTAGAAAGTTCCTTCCGTGCAGTCCGTTATGCAACTCAACCAGAGAAGATTCCAAATGAAGCAGCTCTTCTTAAATTGGAACCAATCGATAACTTTAGCAAAAAAGCCGAATTTACTCGAAATGCGGATGGTAAGATCACAGGGTTCACCATTAACTTTGGTGACAACTGGAACTGGGCAATGTACATTGAGTACACAACAGAATTAACGTCAGAACTTCCAAAAGGTACTAAAGTTGCCAATGTTTTGGAATGGTCAGCAAGTAACTTTAACAAGTCACGTTCGATTGAAGCTTTGACGCGTTTAGAAACTGGTTCAGGTGAAGGAAGTGGTGATAGAACAACCACAACTACAACTTCAACAACGACTTCAACAACGACAACAACAGAAGAGCCGTCAACCACTTCAACGACTACCACAACAGAAGAGCCAACGACTAGCTCAACAACGACAACAACAGAAGAGCCGTCAACCACTTCAACGACGACAACGACAGAAGCACCGCCAACAACTTCAACGACGACAACGACAGAAGCACCGCCAACAACTTCAACGACTACCACAACAGAAGAGCCAACGACAACTACTACAACTACCACAACAGAAGGTCCAACGACAACTACTACAACTACCACAACAGAAGGTCCAGCGACAACTACTACAACCACAACAGAAGAACCAGCGATAACTTCTACAACCACAACAGAAGAACCAGCGATAACTTCTACAACAACCACAACAGAAGAACCAGCGACAACTACTACAACTACAACAGAAGAGCCAACGACTAGCTCAACAACGACAACTCCTGAAGGTTCAACGCAATCAACAGAAGTCTCATCAACAACAACGACAGATGATAAACCTCAGCTTCCTAAAACTGGGGAAACAGTGGAAGCTGGCTTAGTAACAGCAGGTGTCTTTATCTTATCAGCTATAGTTGTGTTGAATCGTAGATATAACAGATAAAAAAGAGAGAGTCAACCCCTCTCTTTTTTTAAATATTATAATAATTTTGTGTATAAAAAAACGAACGTTATCAACCTATAGTTGTCTTGAATAATAACATATTTGTACTATAGAAACACAAAAAAGCTAAATATATATAAAAAATCGAAAAAAAATAATTTAATACTTTCAATCACTTGCAATAGTAAATAAATATGATATAATCAATTCTGAAAATGACGCTCTCATTTTACCATTCAATAAAAAAAGGGGAAACCATAATGAAAAAGTTTGCAAAAACTAAATTTTTACTGTCATTATTTGTATCGGTATTGACGGTATTGTTCATGGTCTCAGTAGGTACTGTACAAGCTGCTGCAGCCAAGGAAGTGGATGTGATCACGGAGTTCAAGATCCAAAATGCCCAAGGTGAAGAATTAGCAACCGGCCTAGGTCGTTATGACAGTTTCCGTCTGAATGCAAAATTTGCTTTAGAAGGAAAAAATGTTAAAGCAGGGGATACAACTGCAGTCACTATCGATGGACCAATCGATATCAAGTCTCAGGATTTTGAAATCAACGACACAATCACTGGTAAAAAGATTGCCGATGCAAAAGTTGACGCAAAAACTGGTAAGATTGTCTTGACATTTACTAAATTCGTTGAAGAAAAAAATGATGTTTCAGGTTCATTCTTCTTCTACGCTGGTGTTAACAAAGATAAATTCCCAAATGATGGTGAAGTTCCTGTTAATGTGTCTGTTAACGGTAATGTAAAATTCAACGGTAAAGTAACAAGTACAACAGTTGGTGAAGGTAAACGTTACACAATCATCAAATCTGGTTGGGATAATGGAGACCACAAGAACCTTGGATTCCGTATCTCTGTAAACAGAACTAACGAAGCAATCAACAATGCAGTCCTTTCAGATTCAATAACATCAGCAGGGGTTACCTACAAAAAGGATAGTTTCAAAATCTTCAAAGGTACTTGGGAATACGCTAATGGAAAATGGACTCTTAAGAATAAACAAGACGTTACGGCTAACTATACTGTAAACGCAACAGATAAGTCATTCTCTATTGACTTTGGTAATATTTCTGCTAACGATCACTTTGCAGTAGAATATGAAGCAGTTGCTAACTATGAAACTGTTGACGGCGAACAAATTAAGAATACAGCGACAATCAAAGGTGATAACAAAGAGGAGTACCCTTCAAATAGTAAAGTAAACATCCAAATCGCTGGTGGTGAAGGTGTCGGTTACGAATTTAGCATTCAAGTGAAAAAAGTAGACGAAAACGGTGCTCCACTTAAAGGTGCGAAATTCCAGGTTATCCGTGCAACTAACCAAGATATCATTGGTGAGTTTGAGTCAGATGCTAATGGTGAATTCACTGTTAAGAACATCTTGCGTGACAAATACATCATTAAAGAAGTTAAAGCTCCAGAAGGTTATGAGTTGGCAGCTGATACTGTAGTTGAAGCTGGTGAATTCAAAACACCAAAAGCTCCTGTAGCTAAGAATATTGTAGACCAAAAAACAACAACAACAACTACAACAACAACAACTACAACAACAACAACTACAACAACAACAGAAGAGCCAACAACGACTACTTCAACAACAACAGAAGAGCCAACGACTACTTCAACAACCACCACAACAACAGAAGAGCCAACAACGACTACTTCAACAACCACCACAACAACAGAAGAGCCAACAACGACTACTTCAACAACCACCACAACAACAGAAGAGCCAACAACGACTACTTCAACAACCACCACAACAACAGAAGAGCCAACAACGACTACTTCAACAACCACCACAACAACAGAAGAGCCAACAACGACTACTTCAACAACAACAACTCCAGAAGAGCAAGTTGTAACAGAAACAACAACAACTCCAGAAGAGCCAACGACTACTTCAACAACCACAACAACGCCACAAACAACAATGCCATATTACCCAGGTACAGAACCAACAACAACTCCAGAAGAGCCAACGACTACTTCAACAACAACAACTCCAGAAGAGCCAGTTGTGTCTGAAACAACAACTCCAGAAGAGCAAGTTGTAACAGAAACAACAGAAACAACTTCTGAAAAACCAGCACCTTCTGTATCAACAACAGAAGAAGGATCTGAACTTCCATTTACTGGTGAAGCGACTGGTACTGTACTTGTATTGGCAGGTCTAGTAATCTTGTCAGGTACTGTTGTCATGAAACGTAAATTTTCTAAATAATATTAGATGAGTTTCTTTAGAGAGGAGAGAGCAGTGCTCTCTCCTTTTTAAAAGTATAAAGACTATGGAGCATTTAGATGAAACTATCAATTCTAATTACCCTTTTAAACGAAGAATTAGTTCTATCTCAAACTCATAAAGCTATTTCTGAACAGCTAGAGAGCATGATATTGTCGAAACAACTATCTGATTATGAAATTCTCTATATAGACGATGGTAGTAGCGATAGTACTTTAGAACTAATCAATGCTATTGCAAACGAAAACCCGCGGGTCAAGTATATCAGCTTTAGTAGAAATTTTGGACGCGAGAGTGGAATTCTTGCTGGTTTTAAATATGCTACTGGCGATGCTGTTATGGTGATGGATGGCGACTTGCAACATCCGCCTTATCTGATTCCCCTCTTTGTAGATGCTTATAAAGAAGGTTATGATATTGTCAGTGGTCAGAGAAGTCGAGAAGGAGAGTCTTTCGTAGGAAGTTTCTTTGCTCGTAGCTTTTATAAATTTTCTAACCACTCCATGGATGTCAAGTTAACAGACGGGAAATCAGAATTACGTCTCCTAAGCAAGAGAGCTGTGGATGTATTTGTTTCCCTTCCAGAGTATAATCGTTTCAACAAAGGACTTTATGAGTGGATTGGTTTTAAAGAGAAGGTTATCCCTTATAAAAATGAAGTGCGTATAGCAGGAAAAAGTAAATTCGGCTTTAAAAAGTCTATGAATTATGCTTTCCAGGGAATTATCTCATTTAACGATCGTCCGCTCAGAATCTGTATCCAATTTGGATTTGTCAGTATGGTTCTGTCTCTGCTCTACATTGTGTATGAGTTTTGCAAATTTATCTTTTCTTCAGACTATACGAGTGGCTATTTCACGACAATAGCAGCGATTATCTTGTTTAGTAGTGTGCAATTGATCTTCATCGGTGTACTTGGAGAGTATATTGGAAAGATTTATTACGAGGTGAAACAACGTCCTCACTTTGTCATCGCGAAAAGCAATATTGACCAAGCTGAAAAAGATAAGATCGGTTAAAATGACATTAGGAGAAATCAATCATGAATAAGTGGTTAAAGTGTTGGCAAGAGTTGAAGGGAAAACATCCCAAAGCCTTGCTTTATACGATGAGTGCCTTATTACCAATGACCATCATGTTGGTTGTTTGGTTCTTCATGGGTAGCTATCCCTTTGGGAATAAAAGTCTGATGGCAGTTGACTTTGGTCAGCAGTATATCAGCTTTTTTGGCTTACTTAAGAATGCGGTACTTACTGGTGATTTAAGCAGTCTAACCTACTCCTTTACGAAATCTCTCGGTGGAGATATGATAGGGGTTTTAGGCTATTACTTAATGAGTCCTTTTAATATTTTTTATATTATTATCCCCTTCAAACACTATGGTTTAGCAGTCTTTCTAACTATTTGGCTCAGATACGGCGCAATCGGACTTTCTTTCTCTCATTTTCTGATCAAGCGCTATAAGGGTGCAGAATCACGTATGTGGTTGGTACCTTTGTTTGCAACAGCCTATGCTCTTTCAGGAATGCTCGTTTCCTATCAGATGAACGTCATTTTCTATGATGCCATGATCATGCTACCGCTCGTTATCGTTTATCTGGAAGAACTCTTGGATGGTGGAAGACCCTATCGCTATGCCTTTATTTTAGGGCTGACGGTCTTTCTACAGTTTTATATGGGCTATATGATTTCAATTTTTATCGTCCTATACTCTTGTTATTATGTTTCACCGCGTCTCTCAATCCAGGGAACTCTGAAACAGAAGCTGAAACACTTCTTGAATCCTTTGGTAAAAGCATTTGCCTTCTCTGTCATTGGAGTTGCAACAGCTTCGGTACTAATTGTGCCAGTCTTTTACAATCTTCTTGAGAGTAAGGGGCAGGTTGGAGATGCCATGAGGTTTTCTTTTGCCTTTCAAATTAATCCTGTGGATATCCTATCGAAGCTTGCTATCGGTGGCTTTGATACGACTTCTGGTTGGTCGACTGGACCTAACCTCCCAAATATCTATATCGGTGCTTTAGGATTCATAGGTTTCATCCTTTACTTTACATCGAAACAGGTAGCCAAGGAAAAACGTTGGGCTGCAGGTGCTGTCACCCTCATCTTCTTGATTTCCTTTGTTAATGAATTTGTAAGTAAAATCTGGCATATGGGACAAAATCCAGCTGGATTCTTCTTCCGTTTTTCATGGTTATTCTCGTTCTTTATGCTCGTCTTAGCCTATCAGGTAGTTAAGGGACAAGTAGAAATTTCTCGTAGAGGGAAGTTGCTTTCAGTGGTGTTACTGGTTTTATCAGCAATTTATCTCTATACAAAGAAATTCACCTATCTTCCAAAAACTCAACCTGAAGCTTTGACTCAATTTCTATCAAAGAACTTTATCGTATTTTGGCTTTTACTAATAGCTACTACAGGTGCCTATTCTTATCTCTATTGGAGTCGTTCTTGTAAAGCTCCTAAAGTGAAAAAAATGGTGCTATTGATAGCTGGGGCTGTCGTTCTTCTTCTAGGAATTCTTCTCCAAACGGGTTATCTCTTATCTCAGGTTGTCTTAACCTTGCTGGTCTATTTGGCAGTTATCTTCTTACTGCGCACAAGAATGACCAGATTGGCAATTCTTACCTTGTCTGCCCTAACCATCTTTGAATTAGGCTATAATGCTTATCTATCTCAAGTGACTTTTGGTTATGCAGACGTAGATAAATTTGTAGATGCAACAGTATCTGTAAAACAGGTCACAGATGATGTTCAAAAACAGGCAGATCAACCATTCTATCGAATCGCTACTACTTTTGCCTATTCAAAAACAGTGCCGTCACTTGTGTCTTACCCAGGTCTAAGTACCTTTAGTTCTAGCTTAGAGCGTACAACCATGGATCAATTTGCTTACATGGGGGACCAAGGGATTAACGCAGCAACTGAGTATGAAAATGGGACCTTGTTAACAGATGCCTTATACGGTGTTCGCTATTATATGGATGTCAAGGATCTGGAACCAGCTGAGAAAGAAGCTCATCCTGAGCGAATGTATTTCACTCGTTTTGCCAGCCGTTTTGACATGCGCCGTTATTTCACGAGTAAGGTCTATGAAGATGAGCGCTATATTGTGTATGAAAATCCAAATTCTTTCCCATTAGCTTATGGAACAAATGATTTGGTAAGAAATATCAACTTTGGTAAGAATAACGCTATTCAAAATCAAAACATCATCCTCAACTCTATGGAAGGTGTGAAAAAAGGCGAGGAAAACTACCTCGACTACTTCAAACCTCTAGCCTACGGAGATGTTGAGACAGAAAATCTTACAGAGGAAAATGTTGACAAAGAAAAGGGAACTGCAGTCTACAAGCGTGTGGATTCTTCTAAAGATGCAGTGGTTCGTTACCGAATTACTCCTCGAACAGACTTGACTTATTACTTCTTTGTGCCTGCAAGTCTAAATTCAGAAAAAGATTACTCAGTCCTCTTAAATGGCAAGTGGTTTACTCATTCTAAGAGAAACACGCAACGTCAACTCTGGCAAATCGCAGATAATGCAGTTGATCAAGAATCTGTACTTGAGTTCCGTTTTAAAACTGATAAAGTTGACCTTTCAAACGCAGGTGTTTATCGTGCAGAGATCAGTCAAATTCAAAGTGCTTTAGAAAAACGGAAGGCACAAGGCCTACAAGTTGAGAAATTCTCAAATACTTATATCGTCGGTTCAGTGAATATCACGGACGACAGTAAATATATGATGACTTCCATCCCTTATAGTGAAGGTTGGAAAGTGAAAGTTGACGGTAAGTATGTTCCTGTGACAAAAGCTTGGAACAGTTTTATTTCCTTCCCGATTACTTCCGGACAACATAAGGTAGAATTTGTTTTCTCTCAAAAAGGAAGGATTACAGGAGCTCTACTGACTCTCATCAGTCTATCAACTTTGTATATCATCAGAAGAGATTACAAAAAAGAAGATAAAAAGCAAGTAAAAGAAGATTCCGGAGCTCCATCGCCTAAGTAAGCAATCTTCTATCAACTATAAGAAAAATACGGTCAGGAACCATTCCTGACCTTTTTCTTTTACAAAATGACAAAAATATTAAACTTTTTGACAAATATGCTTGTCAAAAATAAAAAGATGTGTTACAATAAAATCAAGATAAAGAACAAAGGAGAAAAAAGACATGCTAAAAAATCGTCTAAAAGAGCTTCGGGCTCGCGATGGCCTGAATCAAACTGAGCTGGCCAAGCTAGCAGGCGTGTCCAGGCAAACCATCAGTTTGCTAGAACGAGATGAGTACACTCCATCCATCGTCATTGCCCTGAAGATTGCTCAGATATTCCATGAGCCGGTCGAGTCGGTCTTTCGTTTAGAGGAGGATGAGTGATGAACAAGTATAAATTGATTTATTATCTATGTATCGTTGTGTTTATCGTGAATCTTTTGGCTATGATTGGAAGCCTATTTGGTTGGTTTACAATTGTTGAAAGTAAATACCTCTTCTGGATTAACATAGTTTTACTATTAGTCTTTAGATGGGTAGAGAGAAAGATGAAGTTTAAAGAGATCCTAAAAGGAGAAAAGTTATGAAAGAGTTTTTAGCAGGTTTTCAAGTAGATACTGAGAACAAAGCACTTGCAGGTGTTTGTGCAGGTTTAGGAAATTATTTTAACATTCAAGCCAATATCATTCGTTTGGTGACAGTCTTCTTATTCCTCTCTTCGACAGAGATTGGGATTATAACCGTGACTCTCTATGCTTATCTAGCAGGTTGGCTTGGGAATGAGCCCTTGGGAGATGGAGCGAAGAAAGCAAGAAACCAAGCTATTCTCTTATTAGTTGTTTGTTTGCTTTTGGTATCACTTGGAGCAGAAGGCTTGACCGCTATCTTCGAATCAGGTAAAGCTTTTGGTCAATGGTTGTCTGGCTTGTTTTAGAAAGAGGTTGAAATATGGAAAAGAAACATATTATTTTTGCACTGAAGCTTTTTCTTGCCGGAGTTTTATTAGGAATACTTGCTGGTTTCCTTGGTGTTAATCCTTTAGGTATCAGTCAAGCTCAAGTAGTCATTGCCTTGGAATCACTCTTTCTTGTTCTAGGGCTGATTACGACGATCCTAACATTTTATTTTATTAGAAAAAGCCATAAGGCCTATCAGAGCTACCAAAGAGAAGAAGAGGACGAAGAAAACGAACAAGACTATCTTGTTATGTATCGTTTCTTGGATTATGGTACGGTAGCTTGGAATGTTTGCCAAATTAGTATGACGGCCTGCTTACTTATAGATTTGGGAGGTTTAGGCCCGTCAGCAACATCCTTACTTTTGATAGTTTTAGGTATCTGGTCGGGTGCTTACTGTCTCAAAATCACTAGCAAGATCCGTAACTATAAACTTTCTGTTATGGCGACTCCTAAGGAAGTTTTGGAATACCTGGATACTTATGATGAGGGAGAAAAGCAGGCTGAGATGGAAGAAGCTTACTTGATCTTGTTCAAGGTCAATCAGCTCCTTATTCCTGGTATCTATGTTGTCTTAGTCGTGCTATCTCTAGTATTGGGACAAGTACAGTTAGTTGCTCTGCTTGTGGCAGTTGTCATCCATTTGTACACGAATGTTGCACAGCTACGCAAAACAAAACGTTATTTCAAATAGGAGAATCTTATGAAAACACTTAAAAAGATTGGCTGGTATAGTCTTACTTTCTTATCATTTATTATGATTTATAGTTTTATTCAGGGTGTAGGTGTGGCAGCGATGAAGTTGGGAGCACCTGACTACGTTTTTGTCCCTGTTTATGTCTTATTAGCAGGAATCTTCACCTTCGTTACCTACAAGTGGTATAAGACAGGAACCGTTACGATTGAAAAAACGGCCCTCAACAAATACATCTGGTTACCTGCCTTGGTATGGGCCCTTGTCATTGTTGCCCAATTCTTTTTGCCAAATGATCCATCAGTCAATCAACAGACGGCAGAACAATTGACTCATAATCAACCTCTCTTCGCTTTCTTCATGATAGTTGTCTTTGCGCCCCTGACAGAAGAGTTAACTTTTAGAGGTATGCTAGCTCGTTATGTCTTCCCTCAACAGGATAACATCAAGCAGACAGCTCTCTTTCTTCTTGTAAGTAGTCTCATTTTTGCTCTTGTTCATTTCCCTGGAACTCTACTACAGTTCTTAGTTTATGCTTCACTTGGGTTTAGCATGGGATTGGCTTATATCAGCAAGGGTGGACTGGCTTACAGCATTGCTTTACATGCTTTAAATAATTTAATCGGATTTTTAATGATTCTCATGCTATAATAGACTCAGGAGGAAGTCATGAAACGAGTGATATTATTAGCAGTGATTCAGGCAGTTGTTCTCTTCTTTATCATTGGAGCGCTTGCCTATGCTTTAAAAGGGGATTTCTTTTATAACTATCTAGCAGTTATCTTCGCACCAATTGCAGGGATTATGCGATTTGCGACAGCTTATGCAACGGAGATTGTTCTCCCTAAAAAGGCGGCAGAGATTGCGGAAAAGCGTAAAAAATAAAGAAAACCCAAATCCAGCGAATGACTTTGCTGGATTTTTTCATTTATGAGAGGATTCTCTCAACTTTTCTGATGATTTTCATGAAGAGCCTGCGCTTTTATGGTAAAATAGTAACAGAATAAAAGAGGAGAGAAAACATGAAACGTAGTATGTATGCTGGTCGTGTTCGTGAGGAGCACATCGGACAAGAAATTACCTTGAAAGGCTGGGTTGCTCGTCGTCGTGACTTGGGTGGATTGATCTTTATCGACCTTCGTGACCGCGAAGGGATCATGCAGTTGGTCATAAATCCAGAAAAAGTATCTGCAGAGGTGATGGTAACAGCTGAAAGCCTTCGTAGCGAATATGTTATCGAGGTGACTGGACAAGTTGCTGCACGTGAGCAAGCAAATGACAAGTTGGCGACTGGAGCGGTTGAATTGAATGTAACAGCTCTTACTGTGCTTAATACAGCTAAAACAACACCATTCGAAATCAAGGATGGCATTGAAGCAAACGATGATACGCGTCTACGTTACCGTTACCTTGATCTTCGTCGTCCAGAGATGTTGGAAAATCTTAAACTTCGTGCCAAGGTAACGCATTCTATCCGTAACTACTTGGATGAGTTGGAATTTATCGATGTGGAAACACCATTCCTTTCTAAATCAACGCCAGAAGGGGCGCGTGACTATTTGGTACCATCTCGTGTCAATAAAGGGCATTTCTATGCTCTTCCTCAAAGTCCGCAGATTACAAAACAGTTGTTGATGAATGCTGGATTTGACCGTTACTACCAAATTGTTAAATGTTTCCGTGATGAAGACTTGCGTGGAGACCGCCAACCAGAGTTTACTCAGGTCGACTTGGAAACTTCATTCTTGACTGAGCAAGAAATTCAAGACATCACAGAAGGCTTGATTGCGCGCGTGATGAAGGAAGCAAAAGGCATCGAAGTGACATTACCATTCCCTCGTATGAAGTATGATGATGCCATGGCTCTTTATGGTTCTGACAAACCTGACACTCGTTTTGAGATGTTGCTTCAAGACTTGACAGAAGTTGTCAAGGGTGTTGATTTCAAAGTCTTTTCAGAAGCACCTGCCGTCAAAGCCATTGTCGTCAAAGGTGCAGCAGATAACTACTCACGTAAAGACATCGACAAGATGACAGAAGTAGCCAAGCAGTATGGGGCTAAAGGTCTTGCTTGGGTCAAGGTTGTTGACGGTGAATTAAACGGTCCAGTTGCTAAGTTCTTGACTGGTAATCAGGAAGATTTGACAAGAGCACTTAGTCTTGAAGATAAGGACTTGGTTCTCTTTGTAGCAGATACGCTTGAAGTAGCTAATGCAACACTTGGTGCCCTTCGTGGACGTATTGCGAAGGAACTAGGCCTGATTGATAATGACAAATTCAACTTCCTCTGGGTTGTTGACTGGCCAATGTTTGAATGGTCAGAAGAAGAAGGTCGTTACATGAGTGCCCACCATCCATTTACCCTTCCTCAAGCAGAAACAGCTCATGAACTTGAAGGAGATTTGGCCAAGGTTCGTGCCATTGCCTACGATATCGTCTTGAATGGTTATGAACTTGGTGGTGGTAGCCTTCGTATCAACCAAAAAGAACTCCAAGAACGTATGTTCAAAGCTCTTGGCTTCTCAGCAGAAGAGGCCAATGATCAGTTTGGTTTTCTTTTGGAAGCTATGGACTATGGATTCCCACCACACGGTGGCTTGGCTATCGGACTTGACCGCTTTGTCATGCTCTTAGCTGGAGAAGATAATATCCGTGAAGTGATTGCCTTTCCTAAGAACAACAAGGCAACTGACCCAATGACGCAAGCACCATCAACAGTAGCTCTTAAACAATTAGAGGAACTCAATCTACAAGTAGAACAAGATGAAACAAACGAAACTAACTAAAAAGTGGTACCATTATCTGCGCCGCTTTGCTTATCGGGTGAAGATTTTACGTGTTTTGCAAAGTATCTCCCGAGAAAAATACGATGAAAAAATTTCAGCTTCTCTGGTATATGGTTTTCTATCAGCAGTAGCCGTCAATTTCTTCTTCCAACCAGGACACGTTTATTCAAGTGGAGCAACAGGTTTAGCTCAGATTATCTCAAGCCTTAGTAACTACTGGTTTAATTTCCATATTCCAATTTCTGTAGCTTTCTATTGTATCAATATACCACTCATGATTTTAGCTTGGCGCCAGATTGGGCATAAGTTCACGATATTTACCTTTATCACGGTATCCATGAGCTCGCTCTTTATCCAATTTGTGCCAGTGGTGGTCTTGATAGAGGATCCCATCATCAATGCTCTCTTTGGTGGGGTAGTCATGGGACTTGGTATCGGCTTTGCTCTACGCCATAATATCTCCAGCGGTGGAACAGATATTGTCAGCCTAACCATTCGTAAGAAAACAGGTCGAAACGTCGGTAGTATCTCCTTCTTGGTGAACGGGACAATCATGCTGATTGCTGGCTTGACCTTTGGTTGGAAATACGCTCTTTATTCTATGATTACCATCTTTGTCTCAAGTCGTGTAACAGACGCAGTTTTCACCAAACAAAAACGCATGCAGGCTATGATTGTTACTAGTAATCCAGATGCAGTCATTGAGAAAATTCACAATAAATTACACCGTGGTGCGACCATGATCCATGATGCTGAAGGAACCTATAATCACGAACGTAAGGCAGTTTTGATTACGGTTATCACTCGTGCAGAGTTCAACGATTTTAAACACATCATGAAACAAGTTGATCCAACAGCCTTTGTTTCTGTATCTGAGAATGTACATATTTTAGGCCGATTTGTCGAAGTTGAAAACTAGTTGTTCAGATAAATAGAATACAAAAACCCAACTCGAAAATGTACTGCACCCCCAAAGTTAGATTTTTTCTGTCTAACTTTGGGGGTGCAGTTCAAAAAGAGAGTTGGGTTTTATTTTTCGACGATTTCGTGTGCGATCACCTGACGATAGCAGATTTGACGATTTTCTTTGACATCATTAATGATTTGAAGAATGGTTTCAAATGAAGTTCTACCAAGAGCAAGACTATTGATATCAACATAGGCAGCCAGATTCAATCTTGGATTTACTGAGTCAAAGCTGAGGACTGGAACATCAAGCTGGTGTTCGTTGAGATAGTTACATACACCTTCAGCTAAGAGACTGTCTGTTGTGATAATAGCATCGGTCTGAGGGTCGTGTTTAAAGAGTTGTTTACTAAAGTTATAGCCCTTTTCTTCTAGAAACTCGTTTGCAAAGAAGGTACGGTGGCTATCAAGAGCTAGATGATGTTCTTGAAGTGCTTGCTCGTAACCTGTCAGACGGTCCTGAGTAACGAAGAGCTTCTTGGTACCACCAATGAAAGCAATTCGACTACATCCTTTTTTGATGAAGTATTCGGTCGCATCAAAACCTGCTTGAATATTATCATTATCAACAAGCGATATAAAAGGGGAATGCGATTTTCCAAGAATGAGGAAGGGGAATTGCTCATCGACAACTAATTGCACCAAGGGATCATTTTCTTGAGCATACAAGAAGATAAGCCCATCTACACGTTTTCCGTAGACCATTTGTGAAATGGCATTTAAACGCTCTTTTTCATCCTTGCCGGTCGCAATCTGAATGGCATAGTGATTCTCTGAGGCAACCTGTGCAATCCCTCTAAGAACAGAAGGGAAGAAAGGGTTTTGGTAGAAAACGTCTGAATCATCTGGAAGAACCAAACCAATAACTTGTGAGTAACTGTTAACAAGACTTCGAGCATTAAGGTTAGGATGATAATTGAGTTCTTTCATTACCTTTCGAACTCGTTTTTTGGTTTCGTCACTAATCGTTGATTTGTTTTGAATAACACGGGTTACGGTTGAAGGAGAAACTCCTGCAGCTTTGGCCACGTCTTTAATCGTAACAGGCATAATAATCTCCTACTTTTGGTAGTCTGGATCACGATAATGAGTCTTATAAAAGATAGTGACCAGGTATAGAACAAATAAAATATTTTGAACAGTAATCAAAGTCGTCATATTTTGACCCAAGAGACCTAGAATCATGGTCAGTAAAGTTGGTAATCCTAAACAGTTCAAAATAAAATGATAGCACTCTTTGTAGGTCTTAAATGAGAAGAGACGTGATTTCTTTGTAAAGTAGAGCAAAAGGCTAGCACCTAAGGCTACAATAAAAAAATTAAGTCCAAAGAGGAAACTAGCACCTAAGACCAGGAAGAGGCTGATGTAGACACGGTTTTGTTGATACCAATCTTTGGAAATAGCTTGGGTTAAACTTTCCTTGCTTTGGAAACTATCGGTTGTGATGGCATGATAGCGGATGCTGGTTAACTCTTTTCCTTGCTTACTGATGACGAGATTCTCGGGTTCAAAGCTAAGGAGCAATTCCTCAGGGAAACTTGAACTAGAAGTATCTCCAATTTGAACAGAAGCTTGATGAGGAGTTGAACCCGTATAGCTTAGTTTACCATCTACAATCTGAGCATTCTTAGCTAGATCCTGAACGACTTCGTCCGTCAAAGGAGCGTAGACATCATCGATAAAAGTTTCTAAGGGATAAGTCTCTTGAGAGCTATTCTGGATGGCAATAGGAACCATAGACAAGCTAATCAAGAATATACTGGTAAAAATCAGTTGAAACCAGTTTAGACCAAAACGATGAGAGAGGGGCTTACGGAATCCCCAAATACTATTAAAATAAGAAAACGGATATGGTAACATAAATCTCTTTCTATAGGCATTTTTCTATACGAGTATTATATAGAGAAATGGGTTTTATTTCAAGCGGGGATAGTAGAATCCTTGGTAAAAGTGAATGTTTGTTAACATCTGTTCACAAACAAACAAGAAGGCTTTCTCGATAAGCTCGATTTCTCATCAGACAATCTAGTTACAAGTTCAAAAAGAAAAAGGGTGGCGAGGGTATATTACCCCTTGTCGCCACCGCTTGTAAGTCCTGAAACGAAGTTCTTTTGCAAGAAGAAGAAGAGTGTACAGATTGGAAGAGCAATGAGGATAGCACCTGCTGAGAAGTAGGCGATCTTCAAGTTCTTCGCATTGCTGACGAAGGTTTGTAGACCAACGGCAACTGTAAAGTATTCTTTTTCACGAAGCAAGAAACTAGAGAGGATATAGTCTCCGAAAGGTCCCATGAAGGCCCAGAGTGCTTGTACAGCAACCATTGGGCGAACAAGAGGGAGAACGATTTGCCAGAAGCGGCGGAAGTGTCCTGCACCATCAAGTTTTGCAGACTCATCAAGAGACATTGGTACGGTGTCAAAGTAACCTTTCATCAACCAAGCGTTCATAGGGATACCACCACCGACATAGAGGAAGATGAGGAACCAGCTATGGTTAAGGGCGTTCAACATGAGTGCCATAACGAAGAAGGCAGTCAAAGCGGCCATTGTAGGTACCATTTGGATAATCAAGAAGAAGACCAAACTTTGCTTACGAGCCAAGAAGTTGTAACGGCTGTAGGCATAACCAGCAAGTACGATAATACTTGTCTGAACGACCATTGTGATTAAAGCAATGATCAAAGTATTAAGGTACCATGTACCGTACAAGGTTTCTGTAAAGAGTCCTTTGAAGTTATCAAGACTAAAGTTGACATTGCTGTCGAGTTTAAAGGCCACTACGTTACCAGCCTTGAAGGCTGACATAATCGTGATTAAAAGCGGATAGATAATGACGATTGAAAGTCCAATCAAGTAGAGGTAAGTGAGGGTTTGAGTCAGTCTACGTTTGAGTTTGATTGAGTTATTCATCTTAGACGTCCTCCATATCAAATGCGTGTAGTTTCTTGAATGCAATCATAGAAATAGAGATGACAATGATTGAAATAATCAAGGTAACGGCAGCTGCCATAGAGTATTGAGGAGCTGTACCAGTTGTCAAGCGGTAAATCCATGAAATCAAGATGTCGGTTGAACCAGCTCCACCACCGACACTACCAGGACCCCCACCATTGAAGAGGTACATGATAGAGAAGTTGTTGAAGTTGAAGGTGTATTGGCTGATCAAAGTAGGTGCCGCAACAGCTAAAATCATTGGGAATGTAATGTTGCGGAATTTTTGCCAAGCGTTTGCACCATCGATATAAGCTGCTTCGTACAAGTCGTTTGGAATAGACTGTAGGATACCGAGAGTCAAGACATAGATATAAGGGAATCCAAGCCAACCTTGCATCATAATCAAGGCAACCTTAGTCCAAGTTGGGTTTGTCTTCCAAGGGATAAGTGCTCCATCTAGGAAAGGAAGAACCTTAGCAAAGAGAGGGATAACTTGAGTATTGATAGCTCCGACACTATCGTTAAACATGTTTGAGAATGTCAAGATAGTGATGAAGGCTGGAACAGCCCAAGGAAGAAGGAAGATAACACCAAAGATACGTTTCCCTTTGATGAATGGTTGGTTAGCAATAATAGCTGTAAAGATACCGAGTACGATTTGCAAAGTAGATGCAGATAAAGCCCAGATAATAGTCCAAGAAAGAACAGAACCGAAGGCTGAACGGAAGGTACTCAAGCTCCAGATGTTTGTGAAATTAGTCAATCCAACCCAATCCAACAATTTATTTGGTGGTAAATGTTGGAAATCATAGTTGGTAAAGGCAATCATCAAGGTTACAATAACTGGGAAGATGATAGCAAATGTCATGGCAACATAAGATGGGATGATGAGTAAGTATGGGAACCCATTTTCATAGATTCCTTTAATCATATCCTTCAATGTCAATGGGACAGGAATGCCATTATTAATACGTTTTGCAATAGTGTGAGCGTCTTTAATATTGAGAATATAAAAGGCTAGGTAAACAATTACAAAAATAGAGTGGAATGCACCACGAATCAACATGAAAAGAGAGTTGTCACGGCCAGGTTTTTCACCGAGCGTGATCAAGTTGCTCAATTCTGGTGCTGCAAGTACTATAAAATAGAGGACAAAAGCCACTGTTACAGCAAGGAAGATAAAACCTTTAGCTTTTTGTTTGTTGTAGATTTGTCCCAACCCAGGAATCAATGAAAGCAAGGCTGCTTTTTTTGGTTGTTGTTCCATGAGTGCTCCTTTCATAAGATACGAGCTCTGGGCTCGATGCTAATCAGCAAGTTTGTTGAAAACATTGTCAGTGTATCTAAAAATCAAGGGAGATGTTTAAATTATCTCCCTTGAATCAATCAATTAGTTACCAAATTTTTGTTGGATTGTTTCTTTGATCAATGTTACAGCATCATTAGCAGCTGTTTTAGCATCTTTCTTACCGCTTACAGCGTCAAAGAGCATTGTTTTAGCTGGGTCCCAAACTGTTGACATTTGAGAGATGTTTGGCATTGGTTGAGCGTTTTGGAACTGTTTGATAACAGCTGTAGTCAACTCATCGTTTTTACCTTCAGCGTAAGCACGAGCTTCAGTGTTAGCTGGGATTTCGTTAGTAGCATCGTAGAATGCTTTTTGTTGGTCAGTTGAAACAAGGAAGTCTACAAATTTTTGAGCGCCTTCAAGGTTCTTAGTGCTTGATGGGATAATCCAAGCTTTACCACCACCAAAGGCTGCGTAGTTTTTGCCGTTTGGAAGAGTTGGGATAGTTGCAACACCGTAGTTTACTTTAGCGTCTTTGAATGCTTGAGCTTTCCAAGGACCGTCGATGATTGCAGCTGTTTTACCTTCTTGGAATTGAGTTTGGATCAAGTTTCCAGCACCTTCAGTATCTTGCATACCTTTAGGCCATTTGTCGTACCAAGTCTTAGCGTATTCGATACCTGCGATAGCACCATCGTTAGCAAGACCGATATCTTTAGGATTTTTACCGTTGTCACCAAATACGTAAGCACCGTTACCTGCAAGAAGTCCGTATGCGTAGTAGAAGTTAGTCCAGTCAGCTAGGAAAGCAGTTGTTTTTCCGTCTTCACCAGCAAAAGCGTATTTGCTATCTTTAGCAAGGTTTTCTAAGTCAGCAAATGTTTTTGGAGCTTCTTTAATCAAATCTTTGTTATAGTACATAACAAGTGATTCGATAACGGCTGGAGCACCATAAACTTTACCACCAACAGTTACAAGAGATTTAGTAGTGTCGTCTGTTTTAGCACCGTCGCTCAAAGTAACTTCTGAAAGTTGTCCGTCAGTACCAAGGCTACCTACACGGTCGTATGGTGCCATCATGACATCAGCAGCTTTACCTGATTGGTTATCAAGTGAAAGATTGTCAAGTCCACCTAATTGGTCACCAGTTTTAATAGTAACTTTTACACCAGATTCTTTTTCGTAAGCTTTTGCAGCTGATTCAGCGAAGGCTTTATATTGATCTTCAACGTAGAAAGTGATTTCTTGACTTCCTGATGCAGATGAATCAGCAGCTTTATCTGCAGTTTTACTTCCGCAAGCTACCAAAAGCAAGCTAGCAAGAGTAGCAGTACCAAGTACGGCAGCGCTCTTCATGAATTTAGTTGACATAGTGTATTCCTCCTAAAGAATAACAAATTTTAATTTCGAGGAAACGCAAACGTTTTCCCTTATGACCATAGTATAGCACAAACGGAAAACGGTTGCAAGCACTTTTTTGAAAAATTTTTAAAAAGTTTAAAATTTAGAAGAAACGAAAAATGTCAATATAATAGTAGAAAAAAGTAAATATTTGAGAAGAAATTTTCAAAAAACAGGCCAATGGAAACGATTGCACATTTTTTTTAAAAAATAATTAAAGCGACAAAGGAAGATATAGTAAATTTCATTTTTAACAATCTAAATAAAATCAAAAAACTTTTTTTACAAACGCTTGCATTTCTTTTGGAAATGGGTTATACTTAAAGTAGCGCAAACGTTTGCGCATATAAATATGAAACTCTTAACTACAAACACGCGAGGTGCTAATATGAAAAAACGTCAAAGTGGTGTGTTGATGCACATCTCATCACTTCCAGGGGCTTACGGAATCGGATCATTTGGTCAAAGTGCCTATGATTTCGTTGACTTTTTAGTTCGTACTAAGCAACGCTACTGGCAAATCCTTCCTTTGGGAACAACTAGCTATGGAGATTCTCCATACCAATCATTCTCAGCTTTTGCAGGGAATACTCACTTTATCGATCTTGATATCTTGGTTGAGCAAGGTTTACTAGAAGCTAGTGATCTTGAAGGGATTGACTTTGGTAGCAATCCAACTGAAGTTGACTACGCTAAAATCTACTATGCACGTCGTCCGCTCTTAGAGAAAGCTGTCAAACGTTTCCTTGAAGTTGGAGATGTCAAAGACTTCGAAAAATTTGCGCAAGAAAATCAATCATGGCTTGAACTCTTTGCAGAGTATATGGCGATCAAAGAGCATTTTGACAACCTTGCTTGGACAGAATGGCCAGATGCTGATGCTCGTGCTCGCAAAGCTTCAACTCTTGAAAGTTATCGTGAGAAATTAGCTGACAAGCTTGTTTACCACCGCGTAACTCAATACCTCTTCTTCCAACAATGGTTGAAATTGAAAGCATACGCCAACGATAACCACATCGAAATCGTAGGAGACATGCCTATCTATGTGGCGGAAGATTCAAGCGACATGTGGGCGAATCCTCATCTTTTCAAGACAGATGAAAACGGGAAAGCGACTTGTATCGCAGGTTGTCCACCAGATGAGTTTTCTGAGACTGGTCAGCTTTGGGGGAACCCAATCTATGACTGGGAAGCTATGGACCGTGATGGATATAAATGGTGGATTGAACGCTTGCGCGAAAGCTTTAAAATTTATGACATCGTTCGTATTGACCACTTCCGTGGATTTGAATCATACTGGGAAATCCCTGCTGGTTCTAAAACAGCGGCACCTGGTAAATGGGTGAAAGGACCTGATTACAAACTCTTTGCAGCTGTTAAAGAAGAACTAGGTGACTTGAACATCATCGCAGAAGACCTTGGATTCATGACTGATGAAGTTATCGAGCTTCGTGAGCGCACTGGATTCCCAGGAATGAAGGTTCTCCAATTTGCCTTCAACCCGGAGCACGAAAGTATTGACAGCCCACACTTGGCACCAGCTAACTCTGTTATGTACACAGGAACACACGATAACAACACTGTTCTTGGTTGGTACCGTGATGAGATTGATGATCCAACTCGTGAGTACATGGCACGTTATACAAACCGCAAGGAATATGAAACAGTAGTACATGCTATGCTTCGTACAGCCTTCTCATCAGTAAGCTTTATGACTATCGCTACTATGCAAGATTTGCTAGAGTTGGATGGTTCAGCTCGTATGAACTTCCCATCTACTCTTGGTGGAAACTGGTCATGGCGTATGACAGAGGATCAATTGACTCCTGCTGTCGAAGAAACTTTGCTTGACTTGACTACAATTTATCGCCGAATCAATGAAAATTTGGTAGAATTAAAGAAATAAGACAATATCAGGAGACATAAAAATGTTACCATTAAAAGAATTTGTACATAATCGTTACAATAAATCTATCGCAGAATGTAGCAACGAAGAGCTTTACCTTGCTCTTCTTAACTACAGCAAACTTGCTAGCAGCCAAAAACCAGTCAACACTGGTAAGAAAAAAGTTTACTATATCTCAGCTGAGTTCTTGATCGGTAAACTCTTGTCAAACAACTTGATTAACCTTGGTCTTTATGACGAAGTTAAAAAAGAACTTGCTGATGCAGGTAAAGAGTTGATCGAAATCGAAGAAGTAGAATTGGAACCATCACTTGGTAATGGTGGTTTGGGACGTTTAGCAGCCTGCTTTATCGACTCAATCGCTACACTTGGTTTGAATGGTGACGGTGTTGGTTTGAACTACCACTTCGGTCTTTTCCAACAAGTTCTCAAAAACAACCAACAAGAAACTATTCCTAACGCTTGGTTGACTGACCAAAACTGGTTGGTTCGCTCAAGTCGTAGCTACCAAGTGCCATTTGCACACTTCACATTGACATCTACTCTTTACGATATCGATGTACCTGGATACAAAACAGCTACTAAAAACCGTTTGCGCTTGTTTGACTTGGATTCAGTTGATTCTTCAATCATCAAAGATGGTATCAACTTTGACAAGACAGACATCGCTCGTAACTTGACTCTTTTCCTTTACCCAGACGATAGCGATAAACAAGGTGAATTGCTCCGTATCTTCCAACAATACTTCATGGTTTCAAACGGTGCACAATTGATCATCGATGAAGCAATCGAAAAAGGAAGCAACTTGCATGACCTTGCTGACTACGCAGTTGTACAAATCAACGATACTCACCCATCAATGGTTATCCCTGAATTGATCCGTCTTTTAACTGAACGTGGTATCGAACTTGATGAAGCAATCTCTATCGTTCGTAGCATGACTGCCTACACTAACCACACAATCCTTGCTGAAGCCCTTGAAAAATGGCCTCTTGAATTCTTGGAAGAAGTGGTTCCTCACTTGGTACCAATCATCAAAGAATTGGACCGTCGTGTTAAAGCAGAATACAAAGACCCAGCTGTTCAAATCATCGATGAGAGCGGACGTGTTCACATGGCTCACATGGATATCCACTACGGATACAGCGTAAACGGGGTTGCGGCTCTTCACACTGAAATCTTGAAGAACTCAGAGTTGAAAGCTTTCTACGACATCTACCCAGAAAAATTCAACAACAAAACAAACGGTATCACATTCCGTCGTTGGCTCATGCATGCTAACCCAAGATTGTCTCACTACTTGGATGAGATCCTTGGACGCGAATGGCACCATGAAGCTTCTAAATTAGAAGACCTTCTTTCATACGAAGACAAGGCTGCTGTCAAAGAAAAATTGGAAAGCATCAAAGCTCACAACAAACGTAAATTGGCTCGTCACTTGAAAGAGCACCAAGGTGTGGAAATCAATACAAACTCTATCTTTGATATCCAAATCAAACGTCTTCACGAGTACAAACGCCAACAAATGAACGCTTTGTATGTGATCCACAAATACTTGGACATCAAGGCTGGTAACATCCCTGCTCGTCCAATCACAGTATTCTTTGGTGGTAAAGCAGCTCCTGCCTACACAATCGCTCAAGATATCATCCACTTGATCCTTTGCTTGTCAGAAGTGATTGCCAACGATCCAGCAGTAGCACCACACTTACAAGTGGTTATGGTTGAAAACTACAACGTTACTGCAGCAAGCTTCTTGATCCCAGCATGTGATATCTCAGAACAAATCTCATTGGCTTCTAAAGAAGCTTCAGGTACTGGTAACATGAAATTCATGTTGAACGGAGCTTTGACTCTTGGTACTATGGATGGTGCTAACGTGGAAATCGCTGAGTTGGTTGGAGATGAAAACATCTACATCTTCGGTGAAGATTCAGAAACTGTTATCGACCTTTATGCGAAATCAGCATACAAATCAAGCGAATTCTACGCTCGTAAAGCGATCAAACCATTGGTTGACTTCATCGTAAGCGATGCTGTTCTTGCAGTCGGTAAGAAAGAGCGCTTGGAACGTCTTTACAACGAATTGATCAACAAAGACTGGTTCATGACTCTTCTTGACTTGGAAGACTACATCAAAGTTAAAGAGCAAATGCTTGCTGACTACGAAGACCGTGATGCATGGTTGGATAAAGTCATCGTCAACATTGCTAAAGCAGGATTCTTCTCATCTGACCGTACAATCGCTCAGTATAACGAAGATATCTGGCACTTGAACTAAGATTAAACAAAAAACGCATCTTATATAGATGCGTTTTTTCGTATTTGAACTAGTTCACAGTGCTTTCCCAACCAGAATCTCTGCTTCGATAGTAATTTCTGTCAACTGACTCCAGTCAATCTTGCTTTGGTCGACATGAAAGAGCAGGGGCGTCATGCTGAGTAAGGCATGGCGTTGTTCTGCTGTAATGGGCTTGGTCAGGGAAGCGATTTGACTAGATTGGATGCTGAAATGTTCTTGGAAATGTTCTTTGATATCTTGGTTAGAATAATCTTTCTTTGTCAGTTGTTCCTGTACCATTTGGCGGATTTCCTTGAGGTGGTTTTCAGTAGGAATAACCTTGATTAAGATGCCGTCCTCTGATAAGACTCGTCGAAATTCTCCGTAGTTGGCAGGAGAAAAGATATCAAGCAGGACATCCATGCTGGCGTCCTTTATAGGAAGACGAGCCAGGTCGCCAACGAACCAATTGACCGCCCAGTTGGTTTCACTTTTAGCCGCGATTTGGACTGAGTCTTTTGAAATGTCAAAGGCGTAAAAGGTTTTATCAGAGTGACTTTCTTGGAGTTTACGAGAGTAGAAGCCTTCGCCACAACCGATGTCCAAGATGGTTTTTGCGGATGGATTAGTGGCAAGTAAGTCGGAGATACCTTCTAAAATAGCCTGATAAAAGCCAGCTTCTAGGATTTGTTGGCGGTTTTGAAAGTTTTCCTTGTCGTAGTTAGCAGATTGCTTGATTTGGGGTGCTAGATTGACATAGCCGAATTTTGCTAGGTCAAAAGAATGGCGATGTTCACACTTGAGACTGGACTCTACCAAGGTCAGATTTTCTTGGCAGATAGGGCAGGTAAAGGCACTAGCAGAAGCAAAGCGCTGGAGTTTAGGTTTGAGGTTTGTATTCATAGTTTTAGTCTAGCAAAAAAAGAACTGGATAGCAAATGCATCCAGTCTGTTTTTAGTATGTTAGAACGAAGTATTTTTTCTTACCGCGGCGGATAACAGTGAGTTCGTTCTCTAACTTATCTGCGTCACTCAAGACATAGTCAAGGTCTTGGATACGGTCGCCGTTGATGTAGATGGCACCGTTTTGAACGTCTTCCCGGGCTTGGCGTTTTGAGTTAACCACGCCAGATGATACGAGAAGTTCTACGATGTTGTGGTTTTCGTCTGCATGTACTTGGTAGTTTGGCACGCCACGAAGTCCTTGTTTGAGTTCTTTGACAGAAAGGTTTTTGATATTTCCTGCAAAGAGTTGCTCAGTGATGTTAAGGGCTTCTTTGTAAGCTTCTTCTCCGTGGACAAGAGTCACAACTTCACGAGCCAAGACTTTTTGAGCCAAGCGTTCGTGTGGTGCTGCTTCGAATTGTTTACGGATGTCTTCAATCTCATCCAGTGACAAGAAGGTAAAGATCTTCAAGAAGCGAACAGCGTCAGCATCCATGACGTTCATCCAGAATTGGTACATTTCGTATGGAGAAGTCTTTTCAGGGTTGAGCCAAACAGCATTTCCTTCAGATTTACCAAATTTCTTACCGGTTGCGTCTGTGATCAGTGGGACAGTGATGACATGACCAGTCTTGTCAGCCTTACGACGAAGCAATTCGGTACCAGCTGTCATATTTCCCCACTGGTCAGAACCACCGATTTGAAGGGTTACATTGTGCTCTTGGTTAAGAACGAAGAAGTCATAACCTTGCATGATTTGGTAGGCAAACTCAGTGTAAGAAATCCCTGTTTCAATACGTTTCTTCACAGACTCCTTGCTCATCATGTAGTTGACAGTGAAGTATTTTCCGATATCTCGGAGGAAGTCAATGAAGCTGATGCTGCCAAACCAGTCGTAGTTGTTGACCATGACAGCTTTATTTTCACCATTTTCAAAGTCAAGAAAGCGAGAAAGTTGTCCTTGGATAGACTTGACCCAGCCATCTACTGTGTCTTTTGTTTGGAGACTACGTTCAGCATCTTTGAAGGACGGATCTCCGATGAGACCTGTAGCACCGCCAACGAGCGCATAAGGTTTGTGACCTGCTAGCTGCAAACGACGACTTGTCAAGATTGCGACAAGGTGACCTAGGTGAAGGCTGTCAGCAGTTGGATCGTAGCCAGTATAATAAGAAACTTGACCTTCTTCTAGGGCTTTACGCAAAGCTTCTTCATCAGTCGTTTGAAAAATCAAACCACGCTCTTTTAGCTCATCAAAAATGTGCATGTGTCTTTTCTCCTTTTTAAAATATTGTTTCTACCTATTGTACCACAAACTTGGTAAATAACCTAGTAAAATCGGGAAGAAAGTTGCTGCTTGGACTTTTTTGGAAACGAGTGAAATATGGTATAATAGCACTAGCTTATTTTCAGAGAAATAGATAAAAATCGTTAAGAAAGGGGCTGAAAGATGTCTCATATTATTGAATTGCCAGAAGTCTTGGCCAACCAGATTGCAGCAGGAGAAGTGATCGAGCGTCCTGCCAGCGTAGTTAAAGAGTTGGTCGAAAATGCTATCGATGCTGGTTCAAGCCAGATTATCGTTGAGATCGAAGAAGCTGGTCTTAAGAAAATCCAAATCACCGATAATGGTCACGGGATTCCCCACGATGAAGTCGAGTTGGCTCTTCGCCGTCATGCAACCAGTAAGATTAAGAATCAGGCAGATCTTTTTCGGATTCGGACCCTCGGTTTTCGTGGTGAAGCTTTGCCTTCTATCGCATCTGTTAGTGTACTGACTCTTTTGACAGCAGTGGATGGAGCAAGTCACGGGACCAAGTTAGTTGCTCGTGGGGGAGAAGTTGAAGAAATCATCCCAGCGACAAGCCCTGTAGGGACTAAGGTTTGTGTGGAGGATCTCTTTTTCAACACACCAGCCCGTCTCAAGTATATGAAGAGCCAGCAGGCAGAGTTATCTCATATCATCGATATCGTTAACCGTCTGGGGCTAGCCCATCCTGAGATTTCTTTTAGCCTGATTAGCGATGGCAAGGAAATGACACGGACAGCTGGTACGGGTCAACTGCGTCAAGCCATTGCTGGAATTTATGGTTTAGCCAGTGCCAAAAAGATGGTTGAGATTGAGAATTCGGACCTAGATTTTGAAATTTCAGGTTTTGTTTCATTGCCGGAATTAACACGTGCAAATCGCAACTATATCAGTCTTTTTATCAATGGTCGTTATATCAAAAACTTCTTGCTCAATCGTGCTATTTTAGATGGTTATGGCAGCAAGCTTATGGTGGGACGTTTTCCGCTAGCTGTGATTCATATCCAGATTGACCCATATCTGGCAGATGTCAATGTGCACCCAACCAAGCAAGAGGTAAGGATTTCCAAGGAAAGAGAGCTGATGGCGCTGGTTTCAGAGGCTATCGCAAAGAGTCTCAAGGAACAGACCTTGATTCCAGATGCCTTGGAAAATCTGGCCAAATCTACCATTCGCAATCGTGAAAAAGTAGAGCAAACCACTTTACCATTGAGAGAAAATACGCTCTACTATGAAAAAAATGAACCGACAAGACCAAAACAAGCTGAGGTAGCAGACCATCAGGTGAATCTGCCTGAAGAAAGTCAGGATTTGACCTTGTTTGCCAAGGAAACCTTGGACCAATTGACCAAGCCAGCAAAACTGCATTTTGCAGAGAGAAAGCCAGCCAGCTATGATCAACTGGACCATCCAGAGTTGGATATGGCTAGTCTGGATAAGGCTTATGACAAGTTAGAGCGAGAAGAATCATCCAGCTTCCCAGAGTTGGAATTTTTCGGGCAGATGCATGGGACCTATCTCTTTGCCCAAGGTCGAGATGGCCTTTACATCATAGATCAGCATGCGGCACAGGAACGGGTCAAATACGAGGAATACCGTGAAAGCATTGGCAATGTTGACCAGAGCCAACAGCAACTCCTAGTGCCCTACATCTTTGAATTCCCTGCAGATGATGCCCTTCGTCTCAAGGAAAGAATGTCTCTTTTAGAGGAAGTAGGCGTCTTTCTAGCAGAGTATGGAGAAAATCAATTTATCCTGCGCGAACATCCGATTTGGATGGCAGAGGAGGAAATCGAGTCTGGAATCTATGAGATGTGTGACATGCTCCTCTTGACCAAGGAAGTTTCTATCAAGAAATACCGAGCAGAGCTAGCGATTATGATGTCCTGCAAGAGGTCTATCAAGGCTAACCACCGTATTGATGACCACTCGGCTAGACAACTTCTATACCAACTCTCTCAATGTGACAACCCATACAACTGTCCCCATGGACGTCCTGTTCTGGTTCACTTTACCAAGTCAGACATGGAAAAGATGTTCCGTCGCATTCAGGAAAATCATACTAGCCTACGAGAGCTAGGAAAATACTAATACTCTTCAAAAATCTCTATAAACTGCGTCAGCCATACCTTGCCTAACTCAAGTTATGCCTACGGTTAGCTTCCTAGTTTACTCTTTGATTTTTATTGAGTATAAATTGAAGGGAAAATTATGTACGAATATCTAAAAGGTATCATTACCAAAATTACTGCTAAATACATCGTTCTTGAAGCTAACGGTATCGGTTATATCCTGCATGTGGCTAATCCTTATGCTTACTCAGGACAAGTCAACCAAGAAGCGCAAATCTATGTCCATCAAGTTGTTCGGGAGGATGCCCATCTACTTTACGGTTTTCGCTCGGAAGCTGAGAAAAAGCTCTTTCTCAGCTTGATCTCAGTGTCAGGCATTGGGCCAGTCTCTGCACTTGCTATTATAGCTGCGGATGACAATGCTGGTCTCGTTCAAGCCATCGAGACCAAGAATATCACCTACTTGACCAAATTCCCTAAAATTGGCAAGAAAACAGCCCAGCAGATGGTGCTGGACTTAGAAGGGAAAGTGGTTGTGGCGGGGGACGACCTCCCTGCTAAGGCTGCTGCTCCATCTAGCAGTGACAATCAAGAATTGGAAGAAGCCATGGAAGCCATGTTGGCCTTGGGCTACAAGTCGACCGAGCTTAAGAAGATCAAGAAATTCTTTGAAGGAACTTCTGATACAGCTGAAAACTACATCAAGTCTGCCCTTAAGATGTTGGTGAAATAGGAGAAGAAGATGCCAAAACGCTGTGGCTGGGTTAAAATGAACAACCCGCTTTATGTAGCCTACCACGATGAAGAATGGGGACACCCCCTCCATGACGACCAAGCCCTTTTTGAGTTGCTTTGCATGGAGACCTATCAGGCTGGTCTTTCTTGGGAAACGGTGCTCAATAAACGCCAAGCCTTCCGTCAAGCTTTTCATGGTTACCAAATTCAAGCTGTTGCAGACATGACGGATGAAGAATTGGAAGCTCTGATGAATAATCCAGCTATCATCCGAAATCGTGCCAAGATATTTGCGACGCGAGCTAATGCCCAGGCCTTTCTACAAGTTCAGAAAGAGTATGGCTCTTTTGATGCTTATCTTTGGTCTTTTGTCTGTGGGAAGACGATTGTGAATGATGTACCTGACTACAGCCAGGCTCCGGCTAAGACGCCTCTATCTGAGAAATTATCCAAAGATCTCAAAAAACGTGGTTTCAAGTTCACAGGTCCAGTTGCTGTCTTGTCTTTTCTACAAGCAGCAGGGCTAGTTGATGACCACGAGAATGAATGTGAATGGAAGGGACTTAAATGATGGCTAACAAATATAAGGGAGTTCTGGTTTTTGGGATTCTCTATACAGTTCTCTTTGTGCTTGATGGCGTTAAATTGCTGGATCCTTTGATGCCATCTACCATTGCAAATTATCTAGTCTATGTAGTATTAGCTTTATATAGCTCTTTCTTGTTCAAGGATAGATTGATTCAACAATGGAATGAGATTAGAAAGACTAAAAGAAAATACTTCTTTGGAGTTTTAAAAGGCTGGCTCTTTCTCATTATGATGACTGTTATCTTTGGATTTGTATCAGAGATGTTGAGGCAGTTTTTTGGGCTGGTCGGACAAGGTCTAAACCAGTCGAATATTCAAAGTACCTTTCAAGAACAACCGCTACTGATAGCAGTTTTCGCTTGCATCATTGGCCCTTTGGTGGAAGAACTCTTTTTCCGTCAGCTCTTATTGCATCACTTGCAGAAAAAACTGCCAAGTTGGTTAAGCATTCTTCTGGTAGGATTTATCTTTGCACTGACTCATATGCATAATTTAAGTTTATCAGAGTGGGTCGGTGCAGTCGGATACCTAGGTGGTGGCCTTGCCTTTTCTATTATTTATGTGAAAGAAAAGGAGAATATCTACTATCCCTTACTTGTTCACATGTTAGGCAATAGCCTCTCCTTTATTATCTTAGCCCTGTCTTAATCTTATACATAAAAAAGCAACCGCTCGATGTGGTTGCTTTTTATAGTAGTTGCATTCTTATAGAGCAGTAAGGAAGGTCAGTCCGCCAAGGACAACCCCAGCCGAGTTTGGAATGATTAGAATCCAATCTTTCTTAGGCTCTTTTGTCCATCCGTAAATGACCCAGATTAAGCAAGAGACTGCTGCTGATAAAGGTTGGAAAGGTTGAGCTTTATTTCCTTGTAAATTGGCAAAAATTTGGGGGATGTAGGCTATAAATACAATAATCCCGATAAAGGCACCAATTGAACCGACAATTTGATTAATTCTCTGTTTAGTCATATATATTTCTCCTTATTACTTTATTAGCATAACAGAAAAACAACTTGGATTCAAGGATAAAACCTCGGGATTCTAAGGGAAGCCTTTACATTAGAACGTTTTTAGAAAATGTAGCTACTTTTCTTTGGAGAATCAAAAAATGCTTTGGAGCCATAATAAAAGTAGTCTGTCTACAAAACACACTACTTTTTTGTTTATCTTAATATCTAGCAGGTCCTGCACTTGCACTCTTGATGTTGAAACGTTTTTTGAGGTAGAAACGTAGGGCAAGGAGAGCTCCTCCAATGACCAACAATACAAGTGGTGGGAGACTGATGTTGATGGCTTGTGGAAGGAAGTTACTCAAGAAGAGAATGAAGACCCATGCAAACATGGTTGCTAACATAACCAAAAGTGATTTCCAGAATGGTGGGCGTTGGCTACGGTCAGTATCAGGTCCGTAGTAGCGGTAGATGAAGTGGTAGAGCAGGTAAAAGGCAACTCCCCCAAAGGCCCCTACACTGATAAGTGTTACCAATCCGTAGGCCACAGGTTGGTTTGAGAAGAAGCTCATCAAGGCGCTAACTATTGCAAATAATCCTGTGATGAAAAGGGCTGAATCCAACATCATCAATTTTGGATCGTCGTTTTCTTTTGGATGTTCTTTTTCGTATTGCTCTTTTTCGCTGAAACTATGAGCCCAGTGAGTTGGTGCTCCGTAGATAGAACGAGCGGTTATACCTTTTGGTTGTTCTTCAAGGATATGAGGAATGACTTCTTCAAGGATGGCCTTGATTTCAGCGTCAGTTTTCCCATCTTTTAGAAATTGCTGGGTGGCAATATGGATAAATTCTTGGTTTTTCTTTGTTAAATCTTTTAAATCAATCTGTGACATAATAACTCCTGTTTAGAACCATTTTTTATGGATGAGGTAAAGAGTGAGAGAAACACTCAGAGCAAAGGCGATAAAGACGATGAGCCAGAAAGCATGCGGTTCTCCGTTTAAAGGAATTTCATTATCCTTAAAGTTCATACCGTAGGCCGAGAAGATCATGGTCGGGATGGACATAACGATGGTCACAAGGGCCAAGGTTTTCATGATATTGTTCTGGTTGTTTGAAATGATAGAGGCAAAGGTCTCTGTCATAGAATGAAGGACGTTTCCATAGATGTCCGCCATCTCGATGGCCTGTTGCGTTTCAATCAAGGTGTCTTCAAGTAGATCTTCGTCTTCAAGGTATTTCTTAATATTGCTAGTTGCGCTGGTCAATTTTTTAATCACGCGCTCGTTTGTCTTAAGAGAGGCCTTGAAGTAGACGATGGTCTTTTCCAACTCCATGAGTTCAATCAATTCTTCATTTCGAGTAGATTTGTGAAGTTGGCTCTCAATCTGCTCACTCTTACGTTCGATTGAACGGAGGGCGGTTAGGTAAATCTCCGCGTTGCGGTAGAGAATCTGGAAGATGAAGCGTGAACGCATAAAGGTATAGAAATTCCGAAGTCTACGATTGATAAAGACATCAAGAAGTGGGAGAGGCTCCAAGCAGGTGGTGATGATAGCCTCTTCTGTGATGATAATCCCCAAGGGAATAGTCACGTAGTAGGTCTGGTTATTTCTTTCCTCTGTGATTGGGACGTCTACGATGATCAAGGTGTATTCATCTTCGATGGTGATACGTGACATCTCTTCCGCATCGAGCGGTGCACGGAGATCGGCGATATCAATATCAAAGGCCGAGGCGATTTCCATCGATTCGCTTTGAGTAGGATTGACGAGATTGATCCAAGTGCCCGGCTGGAGCGTATCGATCTCTTTAAATTCAGTTGTTGTTGAGAGAAAGACTTGTTTCATATCTCCTATCCTTTCCTAATCTAATCCGTGTTTCAGTGATTTTTGACACCGTACTATTATACTACAAAATCGGCTTTTTTGGTAATAGAATTTCACTTTTTTTGGTATAATGGAAAGCAATAATGGACTAGAAAGAAGTAACATGCAAGATAAGATTGTCATCCATGGGGCACGCGCCCATAATTTAAAAAATATAGATGTGGAAATTCCGCGTGACAAGCTAGTTGTGGTGACGGGACTATCTGGATCAGGAAAGTCTAGTTTGGCCTTTGATACCCTTTATGCAGAAGGGCAACGTCGCTACGTTGAAAGTCTGTCAGCCTATGCTCGTCAGTTCTTGGGCAATATGGAAAAGCCAGACGTGGACTCTATCGATGGTCTCAGCCCTGCCATTTCCATTGACCAGAAAACGACCAGTAAAAATCCTCGTTCGACGGTTGGAACAACGACGGAAATCAACGATTATCTACGTCTTCTCTATGCACGTGTAGGGACACCCTACTGTATCAATGGACATGGGGCCATCAAGGCTTCGTCTGTAGAGCAGATTGTAGACAAGGTTTTGGAATTGCCAGAACGCCAGCGTCTGCAGATTTTGGCTCCTGTTATTCGTAAGAAAAAAGGGCAACATAAGACTCTGATTGAAAAGATTCAAAAGGATGGTTACGTCCGTGTCCGTGTCGATGGAGTTGTCTACGACGTGACTGAAGTTCCTGAACTTGAAAAGAATAAGCAACACAACATTGATGTGGTGGTAGACCGTATCATTATCAAAGAAGGTATCCGTAGTCGTCTCTTCGATTCGATTGAAGCAGCTCTACGTATCGCTGAAGGTTATGTCGTTATTGATACTATGGATGATTCAGAGTTGCTCTTTTCAGAACACTATGCTTGTCCAGTATGTGGATTTACGGTTCCGGAGTTAGAACCTCGTCTCTTCTCCTTCAATGCACCGTTTGGCTCTTGTAGCGAGTGTGACGGTTTAGGAATCAAGCTAGAGGTTGATACGGACTTAGTAGTGCCAGATGCTAGCAAGACCCTTCGCGAGGGAGCCTTAGCGCCTTGGAACCCTATCTCTTCTAACTATTATCCAAATATGCTGGAACAAGCCATGACGGCCTTTGGAGTGGATATGGATACGCCTTTTGAGGACTTGTCTGAGGAGGATAAACATCTCATTTTTTATGGTTCAGATGGGAAAGAATTCCATTTCCACTATGAGAATGAATTCGGCGGAGTTCGTGATATCGATATTCCTTTTGAAGGTGTTATCAGAAATATCAAGCGTCGCTATCATGAAACCAATAGCGACTACACTCGCACTCAGATGCGCCTTTATATGAATGAGCTAACTTGTGGTACCTGTCATGGTTATCGTCTCAATGACCAAGCCTTATCTGTTCGAGTAGGGGGAGAAAAAGGACTCCATATCGGAGAAATTTCAGACCTCTCCATCGCAGACCATTTGGAGGTCATTGATCAACTAACCCTATCTGAAAATGAAGCTATCATTGCTCGTCCGATTCTTAAGGAAATCAAGGATCGCTTGACCTTCCTCAATAACGTGGGCCTTAACTATCTGACGCTTTCTCGTTCAGCAGGAACATTATCAGGAGGGGAGAGTCAACGTATTCGCTTGGCGACTCAGATTGGTTCCAACCTTTCAGGAGTTCTCTATATTCTTGATGAGCCGTCTATCGGTCTTCACCAAAGGGACAATGACCGTTTGATTGCCAGTCTGAAAAAGATGCGTGACTTGGGGAACACCTTGATCGTGGTAGAACATGATGAAGACACCATGCGAGAGGCTGATTATCTGATAGACGTTGGCCCTGGTGCAGGTGTCTTTGGTGGAGAAATTGTTGCGGCAGGAACGCCTAAGCAGGTAGCTCGCAACAGCAAGTCTATCACTGGACAGTATCTGTCAGGTAAACGTGCGATCCCAGTACCGACAGAACGCCGTGTAGGCAATGGTCGCTTTATCGAAGTGACAGGTGCGCGTGAGAACAACTTGCAAAATATCACCGCTCGCTTCCCACTCGGGAAATTCATTGCGGTAACAGGCGTTTCTGGCTCAGGGAAGTCTACCCTCATTAACAGCATCCTCAAAAAGGCTATTGCACAAAAGCTCAATCGCAATTCAGACAAGCCTGGTAAGTTTAAATCCATTACAGGAATCGAGCATATCGATCGTCTGATAGACATTGACCAAAGTCCAATAGGACGAACACCGAGATCTAATCCCGCTACTTATACAGGTGTCTTTGATGACATTCGGGACCTCTTTGCTCAGACAAATGAAGCCAAGATTCGTGGCTACAAGAAGGGGCGTTTCAGTTTCAACGTCAAGGGCGGTCGCTGTGAAGCTTGCTCGGGTGACGGGATTATCAAGATTGAGATGCACTTCTTGCCAGATGTTTACGTAGCCTGTGAAGTCTGTCATGGGACTCGCTACAACAGTGAAACTCTAGAAGTTCACTACAAGGAAAAGAATATCTCGCAAGTCTTGGATATGACCGTCAACGATGCGGTTGAATTTTTCAAACACATTCCGAAAATTCAACGCAAACTCCAGACTATCAAAGATGTTGGTCTAGGTTATGTGACCTTGGGACAACCAGCTACGACACTTTCTGGAGGGGAGGCCCAGCGTATGAAGCTGGCTAGTGAACTCCACAAGCGTTCGACCGGTAAGTCCTTCTACATTCTAGATGAGCCAACGACTGGGTTGCATACTGAGGACATCGCTCGTCTACTCACCGTTTTGTCCCGCTTTGTCGATGATGGTAATACAGTTCTCGTTATTGAGCACAATCTGGATGTCATCAAAACAGCAGACCATATTATCGACCTAGGACCAGAAGGTGGTGTTGGCGGTGGTACTATTATCGCAACAGGAACTCCAGAAGAAGTAGCTGCCAATGAAGCTAGCTATACAGGACAGTATTTGAAAGGAAAGTTACATCATGAATAAACGTGTGCAAGCATTTTTAGATAAAATGCAAGAAAAAGAACTAGATGGAATCATTATCAATAACCTTAAAAATGTCTACTATTTGACAGGATTTTGGGGCTCAAATGGGACAGTCTTTATCAGTCGTGACCGTCAGGTCTTGGTGACAGATGCTCGCTATATCATCGCTGCTAAGCAAGAAGTTACTGGCTTTGAGATTTTTGCAGAACGTGATGAGTTGTCAACTATCGCAAAGATTGCAAAAGATATGGGCCTTTCTCGTATCGGTTTTGAAGATGAGATTTCAGTTTCTTATTACCATCGCATGCAAACCGCCTTTGAAGGTTTAGAACTAGTTCCACAGACACAGTTTGTTGAAGCCCTTCGTATGATTAAGGATGAGACAGAGATTGCGACTATTCGTAAGGCTTGTTCCATCTCAGACCAAGCTTTCCACGATGCTCTTGACTTTATCAAGCCAGGGAAGACAGAAATTGAAATTGCCAACTTCCTGGACTTCCGTATGCGTGAATTAGGCGCTGCTGGTTTGTCTTTTGACACGATTCTAGCTAGTGGAATCAACTCTTCTAAACCTCACGCCCACCCAATGCACAAACCAGTAGAACTAGGTGAAGCTATTACCATGGACTTCGGTTGCCTTTACGACCACTATGTTAGTGATATGACACGTACTATCTACCTAGGTCATGTCAGTGATGACCAAGCAGAAATCTACAACACTGTTTTGAAGGCTAACCAAGCTCTGATTGACCAAGCTAAGGATGGATTAGGTTTCCGTGATTTTGATAAAATCCCTCGTGATATTATTGTGGAAGCAGGCTATGGAGAATACTTTACTCACGGTATCGGGCACGGTATCGGACTTGATATCCACGAAGAACCTTACTTTAGCCAAACTTCCAAAGAAGTTATTAAATCTAGTATGGTCTTGACTGATGAACCTGGTATTTATATTGAAGGTAAATACGGGGTTCGTATCGAAGATGATATCCTGATTACAGATACAGGTTGTGAGCTATTAACCCTTGCTCCAAAAGAATTAATCGTAATCTAAGAAAAATGAGATAAATCGTTGACTTTTACTAGTTAAAGGTTTATACTGAAAGGCGAAAACGGTAGGTGAGGCTACCATAGGGATACGGATGACTACCGCAAAGCAGTGGAGACACTACTCGTTGGTCAACAGTCCTGGTCGCGAAGGTCAAGACTAAGCTCATTACATCGCCCTATGGAGTTAAAGCTTGAACGAAAACAGATAATCAGTTTTTTAGTCCTGCCATTTTATGGCAGGACTTTCTGCTGTTTTAAAACAAAGAAAGGAGAAAAACGATGCAAATTGACGATCATCCAGAACCGCACATACACAGCCAATCGCTGATTTGTGTCGTTCTGTCCTTATAAAGTGATTGGTCCCTGTGTATGAAATTACCATTCATACAGATAGGAGAAACCAATGAAAACTACAAAAGAAAGATTAGCAGCAGCTATTCAAACTCCATTTAAAGAGAGTCTAGCTTTTTACCATACAAGTCTAAAAGGCTTAGATTCAGAACAAGTCGAAGAAAACCGTGACCTATATGGTGAAAACACCATCACAAAGGGTCAAGAGGATTCCATCTTTAAAAAGATTTATGAGTCCATTATCAATCCTTTCACAATCATTTTGCTTGTGATTGCCTTTATCTCTCTCGTTACAAACGTCTGGCTTGCCAAACCTGGTCAAGAGGACCCGACAACCTCTATCATTATCGTTGTCTTGGTTTTGATTTCAGGAGGCATCCGTTTTGTCCAAGAATTGCGGAGCGACAAGGCAACAACCAACCTTTCAAAAATGATTGTCAACACTGCAACTGTTATTCGTGATGGTCTTGAACAAGAGTTACCCATCGATGAGTTGGTTGTAGGAGATCTCGTGAAATTGAGTGCGGGAGATATGATTCCAGCAGATGTTATCTTGTTCGAATCCCGCGACTTTTTCGTTCAACAGTCAGGTTTGACTGGAGAAAGTGATGCAGTCGAAAAACTTGCTTTAAATAAAGCGACTGGCCAAAATGTAGATAGCCTTTTAGAAGCAGAATCTTTGGCATTCATGGGGACAAACGTTATCTCAGGAAGTGCTACAGCTATGGTTCTAGCAGTTGGGGATGACACCATGATGGGAGCTATTGAACAGACTCTCAACACCTACGATGAACCAACTTCTTTTGAACGTGAAATGAACAGCATTTCATGGCTCTTGATCCGTTTGATGCTTGTCATGGTTCCAATCGTGTTTTTCGCAAATGGTTTGACCGACGGAGACTGGCTAGAGGCTGGAGTTTTTGCCTTGAGCGTTGGTGTTGGACTTACACCAGAAATGCTGCCAATGATTATTACAGCTAGCTTGGCAAAAGGTTCCATTATCATGGCCAAGGAAAAGGTGGTCATCAAAAAACTTAATGCCATACAAGACTTAGGGGCAATCGATATCCTTTGTACGGACAAAACTGGAACTCTAACGCAAGATGAGATTGTTTTAGAATACCCATTAGATATCCATGGCGATTTGGATATGGCAGTCTTAAGAAGAGCTTATCTAAATTCACATTTCCAAACAGGTTTGAAAAACTTGATGGACCGTGCTATCATCAGTAGAACTGAAAAAGAGGCCAAAGAACACGCTATCCTACAAAATTTAGATACTAGTTTCCAAAAAATCGACGAGCTTCCATTTGACTTTGAGCGCAGACGCATGAGTGTCATTGTCAAAGACGATAGCAATGTTGTTAGTATGGTTACCAAGGGTGCTTTAGAAGAAATGTTGAACATTTCGACACATGTGGAGTACCGTGGAGAAGTCATCCCTCTTACTGAAGACATTCGTCAAGAAGTGTTGGCAGAAGTTGGTCAATTAAACCGTCAAGGTTTGCGTGTCTTAGGTGTTGGTTACAAGTCAGGTCTACGTGAAGACTATGCTTATACCGTGACTGATGAAAGAGACATGATCCTTACTGGTTATCTTGCTTTCTTGGATCCACCAAAACCATCTGCAGCACCAGCTATTCAGGCTCTGCTTGAGCATGGTGTCAAAACAAAAATTTTAACTGGGGATAACGAAAAAGTAACCCAAGCTATTTGTGAAAAGGTTGGTTTGGATGTTGAACACATCCTTTTGGGAGCTGATATCGACCAAATGACAGACCAAGAATTGGCAGATGTTGTTGAAAAAGTAACAGTCTTTGCTAAATTGTCACCTGACCAAAAAGCGCGTATCATTCTACAGTTGAAGAGAAACGGTCATGGAGTTGGTTATATGGGTGACGGTATTAATGATGCCCCATCTATGAAGGTAGCAGATGTCGGTATTTCTGTAGATACAGCAGTCGATATCGCTAAGGAAACAGCGGATGTTATTTTGTTAGACAAGGATCTCATGGTTCTTGGAACTGGTATCGTTGAAGGTCGTAAGGTCTACGCCAACATGACCAAGTACATCAAGATGACCGTCAGTTCAAACTTTGGGAATATCTTCTCACTCCTTGTTGCGAGTATCTTCTTGCCATTTTTACCAATGGCTCCTGTTCATCTCATTGTTTTAAACCTAGTCTATGATTTGTCTTGTGTGGCATTGCCATTTGATAATGTGGATCAAGACTTCCTCAAACAACCTCATACATGGGAAGCAAAATCTATTACTCGATTTATGGTTTGGATGGGTCCGATTTCATCGATCTTTGATATTTTGACCTTTATTTTCCTCTATTTTATCATTGTTCCTTTGGTGACAGGCTATCATTATGTTCATGGTTCTGAATCTGCCCTTCAGTTTATTATCTTGTTCCAAACAGGATGGTTCATTGAATCTATGTGGTCTCAAACCATGGTCATCCATATGCTTCGTACAGCAAAAGTTCCTTTTGTACAAAGCAGACCAGCTTGGCTTGTGATTTTTACAACTTTGGTTGCGGCTTTCTTCGTAACTAGTCTACCTTATGGCCCACTAGTGAATATCCTTCGTTTAGCTCCATTGGGACTTCCATACTTCTTGTTTTTAGTCGGTATTATTTTCTTGTACATGTTTAGCGTCACCGTTATTAAGAAGTTATACATTAAGAAGTACAAAGAGTGGTTATAGTTCGTGTTTTGTTAAGAAAAAAGGAGAAAAATGAGCAAAAAAGTTAAATTTTTTTAAAAATAGGTCGCAAGTCGGATGTTTTTTATGGTATAATAGAATAAACTGATAGTAACATGTAGCGAAAGGGGTAGGTACATGATCAAAATTTATACAGTCTCAAGTTGTACTAGCTGTAAAAAAGCGAAAACCTGGCTTAATGCCCACCAGTTAAGTTATAAAGAACAAAACCTCGGTAAAGAGGGGATTTCTAGAGAAGAATTATTAGATATTCTAACAAAAACAGACAATGGAATTGCGAGCATTGTATCATCAAAGAATCGCTACGCTAAAGCTCTTGGAGTTGATATCGAAGATTTGAGTGTCAATGAAGTGCTCACTTTGATAATGGAGACACCACGTATCCTAAAAAGCCCAATTCTTGTTGACGAGAAACGTTTGCAAGTTGGCTATAAAGAAGATGACATTCGTGCCTTCTTGCCACGCTCTGTCCGCAATGTAGAAAATGCAGAAGCACGTTTACGTGCAGCACTATAAAACATAAAGGCTGGGAGTGACTCCTGGCCTTATTTGATAGGTAAATAAGGAAAAATGAACATGAAGAAGATAGTTATCGGAACAGTTGCGTTTCTATTTTTACTAGCTGGCTGTGGTCAGAAAAAAGAATCTGCGGAGCCTACTAAAGATACGACAACAGAAGCTCTCCGATCAACTCTACCAGTCCTAGAAAATGCGAATAACAATACAGTAGTAACCAAGACACTTGTCCTACCCACTGATGAAAATGGAGTTCAGCAAACTCAGACCATTACCTATAAGGGTAAACAATTCTTGACCTTAACGATTCAGCAAAAACGGCAAGTTTCAGAAGAACTCAAGAACTACATTGCCGAGCATGGATTAGAGGAAGCAAAGACGGCCTTGAAAGAAGAGGAAGACAAGGATGAATCAGTCCAAGCTGCTCGTAAAATCCCTGGTTTTAGTCTCGAAACCACTCTCTTAAGTGAAACGGAGATTGAAACTAAAAGCAGTTATGATTTTCAGGTTCTAGATGTTAAAAAGGCAAGCGAAAGCGAATATTTAAAAAATGTTGGCTTGGAAAATCTATTAAAAAACGAACCAGAAGAGTATATCGTAAGTCGAGTTGCAAGTGGTGCGACTGTCCAGTAAAGAAGTCGCAGAAAATCAGGCAAAATCAGACTGTGTGATTTGTAGAACGGCTGTGAATGTGCTATAATAGTACTATTCTAAGGAAAGAGGGTGTTAGAATGGGATTTACTGAAGAAACCGTACGTTTTAAATTGGACGATTCCAATAAAAAAGAGATTAGCGAAACATTGACAGAAGTCTATGCTTCCTTGAATGAGAAGGGGTATAACCCTATTAATCAAATTGTGGGCTATGTTCTCAGTGGAGACCCAGCTTACGTTCCTCGCTACAATAACGCTAGAAATCAAATCCGTAAATACGAACGCGATGAGATTGTTGAAGAATTGGTTCGCTACTACCTTAAGGGACAAGGAGTCGATCTATAACCAATGAGAATTATGGGGTTGGACGTTGGTTCCAAAACAGTAGGAGTAGCGATTAGCGATCCGTTAGGTTTTACAGCGCAAGGACTCGAAATCATCCAAATCAATGAAGAACAAGGGGAGTTCGGTTTTGAACGACTCAAAGAATTGGTTGATACCTATAAGGTGGAGCGCTTTGTTGTTGGTTTACCTAAAAATATGAACAATACCAGTGGACCGCGGGTGGAAGCGAGTCAAGCGTACGGAGCAAAACTGGAAGAGCTCTTTGGTTTGCCAGTGGAGTATCAGGATGAGCGCTTAACTACGGTTGCTGCAGAGCGCATGTTGATTGAGCAAGCAGACATTAGTCGTAATAAGCGTAAAAAAGTTATTGATAAATTAGCGGCTCAATTGATTTTGCAAAATTATTTAGATAGAAAATTTTAAGACAGAGGAGAAATTATGTCACACGATCACAACCACGATCACGAAGAACGTGAACTTATTACACTTGTAGATGAGCAAGGAAACGAAACTTTGTTTGAAATCCTTTTGACTATTGATGGAAAAGAAGAATTTGGTAAAAACTATGTCCTTCTTGTACCAGTTAATGCAGAAGAAGATGAAAACGGAGAAGTTGAAATCCAAGCATACTCATTCATCGAAAATGAAGACGGAACAGAAGGCGAATTGCAACCAATCCCTGAAGATTCAGACGACGAATGGAACATGATTGAAGAAGTCTTCAACAGCTTTATGGAGGAGTAAAAATGTTCAGTGAACATTTTTACCCTTACGCTAAAAATAAAGACCGTAAGTAAGTTCGGGGAACGTTTTTAGCCTGACGCTAAAAATAAGAACCGTCAGTAAGTCTAGTGGATGTTTTTAGCCCAACTCCTAGAAACTAGAAAGAGTTGGAACATCCGGGGGGTATTTTTACCCCATATTGAAATTAAAACAAGCTAGGTTCTAGCAAATGAAGTAAAAAGCGAAGAGAATCTTCGCTTTTTTATTAAGGATTAAGGAGATAAGCGTGTTTGAAGTAGAAAAATGGCTCCATAGCCGGATTGGATTGAATTTTAGATCAGGTTTAGGACGAATGCAAAGAGCGGTGGATTTGCTGGGAAATCCTGAGCAAACCTATCCAATTATCCATGTGACGGGGACAAATGGGAAGGGGTCGACTATTGCTTTTATGAGGGAACTTTTTGTTTCCCATGGTAAAAAGGTTGGAACCTTTACTTCGCCCCACATTGTCAGCATCCATGACCGTATCTGTATCAATAGTCAACCTATATCAGATGCCGATTTTATTCGTATAGCTGATCAAGTTAAGGAAATGGAGCTGAAACTTCTAGAAACCCACGATCAGTTATCTTTTTTTGAGTTGCTGACCTTGATTGCTTTGCTTTATTTTAAAGAGCAAGAAGTAGATTTGGTGTTACTGGAAGTTGGGATTGGTGGAATACTTGATACCACTAATGTGGTAACTGGAGAAATCGCAGTTATTACATCAATCGGCCTAGATCACCAGGAGACCTTGGGCAATAGTCTAGAGTTAATTGCTGAGCAGAAAGCAGGGATTTTTAAGTCAGGTAAATCAGCCGTTGTTGCCAATCTAGCGCCGGAAGCTCAGCTCGTTTGTCAAATGGCTGCTCATAATTTGGGAGTAACTCTCTACCAAGCTGACCAAGATTTTTCTTTCAAGGATGGTCATTTTTCTTCTTCTCTTGCGAATCTGAACCAATTAAAACTAGGTTTGGAAGGGGCTTATCAAGAGGAAAACGCAGCTCTTGCCATACAAGCCTTTCTATTGTTTATGAATCAGAGAGGTGAGACGGTTGATCAAGAAGCAGTACGAGCTGCCTTGCGAGCTACCAGATGGGCAGGAAGACTAGAAGCTATCACTGAGCACATTTATCTGGATGGGGCTCACAACTTACCAGCCTTGGAGCGTTTGGTTGAATTTATCCAGGAAAAAAATCAACAAGGTTATCAAGCTCAAATTCTTTTTGGAGCTTTAAAGCGTAAAGATTACAGTGGTATGCTTGGATATCTGACGAAACATTTACCAGACCTTCCTCTCTATGTTACTAGCTTTGATTATCAAGGTTCTTTGGAGGAGCAGGACTTGGGAGATTATCAGAAGGTTGCTTCCTATCGAGAGTTTTTAGATGGCTTTGAAAGTTCTGTAGGGGAGAAAGAGTTACTGTTTGTGACAGGTTCTCTCTACTTTATATCAGAGGTCCGTGCATACCTCATGGGTTATGAATCTATTGATTGACCTCCCTTCCCTTATTTGATATAGTTGAGGTGGAATGTTTCAGCAGCTTTTGCTACTTTTAGCCACCAAAAGAAAGGAGCTATTATGTCATTTAAAAAAATCACACTTTCTCTTGCCACTTTGGCAAGTCTTAGTCTTTTAGTTGCTTGTTCAACAAAAGAACAAACAACTTCGACACCACAAGCAAGCACTAGTTCAGAAGTGATAACAAGTCAGGTATCTGAGTCAACAACAGCTAGCGCTACGAATGCTACAACCGTCAATATGGATGGTACCTATAAGGGGCAGGACGAGGGTGATAGCATTACGCTTGTCGTTACTGGTAATACCGGAACGTGGACAGAAGTGGAAGCGGATGGAGTACAGGAAGTTAAGAAGGTAACCTTTGAACCAGAAAATCAGAAAGTCATCATCGGAGACGATGTCAAGATTTATGTGGCAGAAGAGAACCAGATTATTATCGACGACATGGACCGTGAGGTTTCAGATCGTATTGTTTTAAAAAAATAGATATTTTAAAGGATTTGGATCTGGATAAAACAGGTGCAAATCTTTTTTTTTATGGATAATTATATGAAAAAAAGTTCTTTACTCAATGGCCCGTATTTTAGCCAAAAGTATAGAACTACTGATTTATAGGTTATGATTTATAGGAATCGTTCTTGTAAAAAGTGAGCGACTCCGTCTTCTTCATTGGTTAATGGTAATTGCTCGTCTGCGAAAGGTAAGAGAGCAGGATTTGCATTTTTCATAGCATAGCCTTTACCTGCAAAAGAAAGCATTTCTTGGTCATTGTGTTCGTCACCAAAGGCAATCAAATTCTGTTTGTCGATATTCATGACATTGAGAAGGTATTCGAGGGCAAAAGCCTTGTGGACACCTTTTGGAGTACATTCTAGAATGTTCAAAGGACCCCCCCAAGTGTTAATATTGAGTTGGTGTTTGTAAAAGCTGTTCATCTCTTCTGCTAGTGCATATTTATCGTCGGCCCTAGTTTGTAATAAAATACAGTTAGGCCCCTTGGTCACTAAGTCAGACTTGAATTGATTTTCAGGGCGAAAGTTTTCAACACCAAATAATTTGGGATCGGCGATTTCTTGGTCTGGGGCCGTAATGTAAAACTTTTTACGATATTCACCAGCGATAAAGTCTGCCTCAATCTCCTTTTTTCGTTTTACGATATCCAAGAGGTATTTTTTGTCCACAGTCAGACACTTTTCATGTTTCCAAGTCTTACCTGGCAGATGAGTAAGTGAACCGTTGAAGTTAATCATAGGCGTTTCGAGTTCAAGTTGGTTATAAAAATCTTTGGCCATTCGGTAAGGGCGACCAGTTGCAATAACGACTTGGTGGCCTTTTTTAGAGATTTTCTTAATTGTTTCAATAGTAAAGTCAGAAAGTTTGCTTTCAGAGTTGAGTAGAGTTCCGTCTAAATCGACGGCAATCATTTTTTTAGTCATAAAATCCTCCCGAATCTAGTTTCAGATAAGATGTTTTCTATTATATCAAAAAGTGGCTAGAAAAGCTGACAATAAGTAAAACGAAGAATAGCATCAGATAAGATTTTTATAATTCAGTAAAAATACCTTGAAAAGATGAATGATTGGTGTTATAATAGTCATATTGTTCGTAAAAAGACAAAGGAGATTAAAAATGGACAAACTATTTAAACTAAAAGAGCACGGGACAGACGTCCGTACAGAGGTTCTTGCTGGTTTAACAACTTTCTTTGCAATGAGTTATATTCTCTTTGTAAACCCTCAAATGCTTTCACAAACAGGAATGCCTGTTCAAGGTGTATTCTTGGCAACAATCATCGGTTCTGTTGTGGGAACTTTGATGATGGCTTTCTATGCTAACTTGCCATATGCACAAGCTCCAGGTATGGGACTAAATGCCTTCTTTACCTTTACCGTCGTATTTGGGATGGGTTATACTTGGAAAGAAGCTCTTGGGATGGTCTTCATCTGTGGAGTTATTTCACTGATTATTACATTGACCAATGTTCGTAAAATGATCATTGAATCTATTCCTACAACACTTCGCTCAGCAATTTCAGCTGGTATTGGTGTTTTCCTTGCTTACGTTGGTATTAAGAATGCTGGTCTTTTGAAATTCTCAATTGACCCAGGTACTTATACTGTAGCAGGTGAAGGAGCAGATAAGGCTCAAGCGGCGATTACTGCAAATGCTTCAGCCGTTCCAGGATTAGTAGATTTCAATACTACAGCAGTTTTGGTAGCTCTTGCAGGTCTTGCTATTACTATCTTCTTTGTTGTTAAAGGTATCAAAGGTGGGATCATCCTTTCTATTTTAACAACGACTGTTCTTGCCATTGCAGTTGGTCTTGTTAATGTGTCAGGGATTGACTTCGCTAGCAACAATCTTTCATCAGCAGTTAACGACCTAGGAACTTTGTTTGGTGCTGCTCTTGGTTCAGAAGGTTTAGGATCTTTGATTTCAAACACTTCTCGCTTACCAGAAACTTTGATGGCCATTCTTGCCTTCTCATTGACAGATATTTTTGATACTATTGGTACACTTATCGGTACTGGTGAAAAAGTAGGTATCGTAGCGACAAGTGGTGAAAACCATGAGTCAGCTAAATTGGATAAAGCTCTTTACTCTGATTTGGTAGCAACTTCAATTGGTGCCATTGCAGGAACTTCAAACGTTACGACTTATGTTGAGTCAGCAGCCGGTATCGGTGCTGGTGGACGTACTGGTTTGACAGCCTTAGTTGTTGCTATCTGTTTTGCTTTATCTAGCTTCTTTAGCCCACTATTAGCGATTGTTCCAACAGCTGCGACTGCACCAATTTTGATTATTGTCGGAATTATGATGCTCTCTAACTTGAAAAATATCCCTTGGGATGATATGTCAGAAGCTGTTCCAGCTTTCTTCACTTCTATCTTTATGGGATTCAGCTACTCAATCACTCAAGGAATTGCCGTTGGTTTCTTGACTTACACTTTGACAAAGATTGTTAAAGGTCAAATCAAAGAAGTCCATGTCATGATCTGGATTTTGGATGCCTTGTTCATCTTGAACTACATCAGCATGGCTCTTAACTAATGATAAAAACTTTAAAAAAAGAAGGAGGATTCTCCTCCTTTTTTATTAGTAGAAATGTCGCAAAAGAAAACTTTTTGGTATAATGATTACATGCACATAAAAAATGAAGATGAACTCATTGCTCTTGGACAAGAGTTAGGTTCTTTACTAGAGAAAAATGATGTATTGATTTTGACTGGAGAATTAGGTGCGGGGAAAACAACACTTACAAAAGGTCTAGCTAAAGGTCTAGAGATTCATCAAATGATTAAGAGTCCTACCTATACCATTGTTCGAGAATATGAAGGTCGTCTACCCTTGTATCACTTGGATGTTTATCGTATTGAAGGGGACGCAGATTCTATCGACTTGGATGAATTTCTTTTTGGATCAGGTGTGACAGTTATTGAGTGGGGGCACCTATTGGGTGAGGACCTTCCATCAGATTATCTAGAATTAGAAATCTTGAAAGATGGAGAGGGACGCGAAGTTGTCTTTCATGCCCACGGGCAACGAGCAACAGAGCTCTTGCAGAGGTTGACGGATGGAGTATGATCTTTTAATCCGTGAAGCAGAAATCCAAGATGCTTCAGCTCTTATTGCACTTTTGGATCAGATTGGTCACGAATCTAGCTTTACCAGTTTAGGTGAGAATGGAATTGCAATGACTGCATCAGAAATGCAGCATTTTATTGACAAGCAGTCCCAATCGGACAATCAAATTACTTTACTAGCTTTTTTGAATGATGAGCTAGCAGGGGTAATCAATATAACGGCGGATCAACGTCCGAGAGTTCGACATATTGGTGATGTCTTTCTTGGAATTAAAAAAGCATACTGGGGATATGGCCTCGGTAGTATCCTCATGGAAGAAGCTATTGAATGGGCCAAATCGAGTGGAAGTATTCGACGCTTACAACTGACAGTTCAAAAACGCAATCTTGCGGCTGTTCATCTATATAAAAAGATGGGCTTCATCATAGAAGGCTTACAGGAACGTGGTGCTTGTATAGAGGGAGGAGAGTTTCTTGACGTTTACCAAATGGGTCGACTGATAGACAAATAAACATATGGCAAAAAAAATAATCGGAATGTTTTTAGGCTTTGTCCTTGTGACAGTGCTTGGTGTGGGAGCTTATGCCTATACGATCTACCAACAAAGTACACAGACTCTAGCTAAAACCTATAAACAAATCGGGGAAGAAACGAAGGTTATCGAGGCAACTGAACCCCTGACAATCCTACTGATGGGTGTGGATACGGGTAACGTTGAACGTACAGACCCATGGGCGGGTAACAGTGATTCGATGATCTTGGTAACAGTAAATCCTAAAACCAAGAAAGTTGTTATGATGAGTTTGGAACGTGATATTCTGACACAAATCCAACAACCAGACGGTAGTGTTAGAGAAGCGAAACTCAATTCCGCCTATGCTGATGGTGGAGCAGAACTTGCTATTTCAACCATTCAAAAAATGATGAATATCCACATCGATCGTTATGTGATGGTCAACATGCATGGCCTTCAAAGAATGGTTGATGCTGTCGGTGGAATCACAGTAAACAACACTCTAGGTTTCCCTATCTCTATCCAAGATCAAGAACCGTTTAATACGATTTCTATTGGCGTTGGAGAGCAAACTCTAAATGGTGAAGAGGCGCTGGTGTATTCACGCATGCGCTATCAAGATCCAGAAGGAGATTACGGTCGTCAGAAACGTCAGCGCGAAGTCATTCAAAAGATTGTTGAGAAGATTCTTAGCTTGAATAGTGTGAGTCACTACCAAGAAATTCTGAAGGCTCTTAGCGATAATATGCAGACAAATATCGAGATTACGACAACAACCATTCCTCAGTTGATGGGCTACCAAGATTCATTTAAGAATATTGAGTCTCAGCAATTGCGTGGAGAGGATGCAATGATTGACGGAACATCCTACCAAATCGTGTCATCTGCCCATATGTTAGAGATGCAAAATCTTTTGCGTCGTTCATTGGACAAACCAGAAGTTACGGAATTAGAGACAAATGTTGTCTTGTATGAAAATATTTATGGTCGCTTGCCACAAACAACCGGATCTATTGCAGATCAGGAACAGCAAGGACAACAAGTGCCTCAAGTGCAGCAAGAGCAACCAGAACAATAAGAAATAAATACTGAAATCGTAGGAATTTTCCTGCGATTTTTTCAAAGAAATTCGAATAGATAAGTAGGAGGAAAAAATGAAAGCGGAAATAATAGCTGTTGGGACAGAAATTCTAACTGGTCAAATTGTCAATACCAATGCTCAGTTTTTGTCTGAAAAGCTAGCTGAAATCGGAGTCGATGTTTACTTCCAGACGGCCGTGGGAGACAATGAAACTCGACTCATATCCCTGTTGGAGATTGCTCAGAAACGTAGTAATCTGGTTATCTTAACGGGAGGATTGGGGCCGACAGAGGATGACTTGACCAAACAAACATTGGCTCAATTTCTAGGGCGTCATTTGACTTTTGATCCTCAAGCACAGGCTAAACTGGATGATTTCTTTGCTCATCGCCCAGACTATGCTCGAACTCCAAATAATGAACGCCAAGCTCAAATTGTTGAGGGGTCAATCCCACTCCCAAATGAAACAGGACTAGCAGTTGGTGGTATGATTGAGGTAGATGGCGTGACTTATGTTGTCCTACCAGGTCCGCCAAGTGAACTGAAACCAATGGTTTTAAATGAGCTACTACCAAGATTGACAACAGGAGCTAAGTTGTACTCACGTGTGCTACGTTTCTTTGGCATTGGTGAGAGCCAGCTAGTGACGATTTTATCAGATTTGATTGAAGAGCAGACGGATCCAACCATAGCACCGTATGCAAAAACGGGAGAGGTGACTCTGCGCTTGTCCACCAAGGCCACTAGTCAAGACGAGGCTCAAAAGGCCTTAGATAATCTGGAGGAAAAGATCCTTGCACGTCAGACCTTTGAAGGGGTTGCTTTAAAGGATATCTGTTATGGTTATGGCGAAGAAGCGAGTCTAGCCAGCGTAGTTGTTGAGGAGTTGAAAAAGAAAAAGCAAACCATCACAGCTGCAGAAAGTTTGACAGCAGGGCTTTTCCAAGCGACTTTGGCAAACTTTTCGGGAGCATCAACAATCTTTAAAGGTGGTTTTGTCACTTATAGCCTGGAAGAAAAGGCTAAGATGTTAGACATTCCACAAGTAGAGTTGGAAGAATATGGAGTCGTTTCAGCATTTGCTGCGGAAAAAATGGCTGAGCAGGCACGCCTCAAAACCCAGTCAGATTTTGGGATTAGCTTGACAGGAGTAGCTGGTCCGGATAGCCTAGAAGGGCATCCAGCAGGGACAGTTTTCATCGGCCTATCTCAAGCATCAGGTACCGAAGTCATTCAAGTCAATATAGCTGGAAGAAGCCGAGCGGATGTTCGTAAGATTGCGGTTATGCATGCGTTTAACTTAGTTCGCAAAGCTTTATTAAGTGACTGACTTTTGATATAATAGAAGAAGGTTCTTAGAATCATTAAAATATAGGAGAACAAAATGGCGAAAAAACCAACAAAAAAATTAGATGAAATTGGGAAAAAATTTGGAGCTGATCGTGAAAAAGCTTTGAATGATGCGCTTAAATTGATTGAAAAAGACTTCGGTAAGGGTTCAATCATGCGTTTGGGTGAACGCGCAGAGCAAAAAGTACAAGTGATGAGTTCAGGCTCTTTGGCCCTTGATATTGCACTTGGTTCAGGTGGTTATCCTAAGGGACGTATCATTGAAATCTACGGTCCAGAATCATCAGGTAAGACAACAGTAGCCCTTCACGCTGTAGCACAGGCGCAAAAAGAAGGCGGAATTGCAGCCTTTATCGATGCGGAACACGCGCTTGATCCAGCCTATGCAGCAGCTCTTGGTGTTAACATTGATGAATTGCTCTTGTCACAACCAGACTCAGGTGAGCAAGGTCTTGAAATTGCAGGAAAATTGATTGACTCAGGTGCAGTTGACCTTGTCGTTATTGACTCAGTTGCAGCTCTTGTACCTCGTGCGGAAATCGATGGAGATATCGGAGATAGCCACGTTGGTCTTCAAGCTCGTATGATGAGCCAAGCTATGCGTAAACTCGGAGCTTCTATCAACAAGACAAAAACAATTGCTATCTTCATCAACCAGTTGCGTGAAAAAGTTGGAGTTATGTTTGGTAATCCAGAAACAACTCCTGGTGGACGTGCCCTTAAATTCTATGCTTCAGTTCGTTTAGACGTTCGTGGAAGCACACAAATTAAGGGAACTGGCGACCAAAAAGATACTAACGTCGGTAAAGAAACGAAGATTAAAGTTGTGAAAAACAAGGTTGCTCCACCGTTCAAAGAAGCTCTTGTTGAAATCATGTACGGAGAAGGTATTTCTAGAACTGGTGAACTCTTGAAGATTGCTAGTGATTTGGATATTATCCAAAAAGCAGGTGCTTGGTACTCATACAAGGGTGAAAAAATCGGACAAGGTTCTGAAAATGCGAAGAAATACTTGGCAGATCATCCAGAAATCTTTGATGAGATTGACCACCAAGTTCGTGTTCAATATGGTTTGATTGAAGAGGAAGAAGGCTCTAAAGCAAGTTCAGCAGCAGAAACAAGTTCTAACCAAGAAGTGACTCTTGATTTGGGCGATGCTCTTGAAATCGAAATTGAAGAATAAAAAATAAAAGTAGCAGAGAACTGCTACTTTTTTTATTTCATGAGAACTAATGTTCGCTAAAACGTCGGTATTTGATGCGAAAGTCAAAGTAATTCTCTTCTTGCAATTTTTGAAAGATATTCCGATAGGCTTCTTCGTCAAAATGGTCGCCACGATAGAGAATTTCAAAGCTCATTCCCTCATATTCTAAAAAAGCATTGGCAGTTTTAAAACCATTTTGTAAGTAGAAGTCCATGCGGGCCTTTCGTTGTTCGAGATTATCGCAGTCTTCGTCCAATCGCTCCACTTCAAGAATCATGGTACGCTGGTAAAAATCAATGAGTTTTTCAATGATTTCTCTCCCGTACCCATGACTGCGGAGATGGGGCATAATGGCAAAAAAGCTGATGTAGAATGCTTTTTGGTTAGCGATAGCAAAAGCAAATCCAACAAATTCTTCTTCGTTATAAAAGGCGAAAAAGTGAGCGTCATCTCTATCTTGGTAACTTAAAAATTCTTCCAAAGAGACGCGTTCTTCTTCAGGGAAGGCTTCCTTGTTTAATTGTTCAACTTTTTCAAGGTCTGGGAATACATCTGTAATTAACTGGCTGGTTAAGGTCATACCTACCCTCCTTTTCTGTCACGATTATACCAGATTGTTTGTATCTAGGCAACGCTTTCTTAATGAAGCTCCCTTGTTCCTCTACTAGAAAGCTGATATAATACCCTTATGAATAAAAAATCAACGGTGGACTTGATTCATGGTCCTATCCTTCCTTCACTGATTAGTTTTGCTTTGCCAATTTTACTATCCAATATCTTTCAGCAACTATACAATACAGCTGATATTTTGATTGTGGGGCGTTTTTTGGGACAAGATTCCTTGGCGGCAGTCGGAGCTACGACAGCCATTTTTGATTTAATTATCGGTTTTGCCCTCGGAGTTGGAAATGGGATGGGAGTTGTTATCGCTCGTCTTTACGGTGCTCGTAATTTCGCTAAGATTAAGGAAGCTGTCGCGGCGACTTGGATTTTGGGTGCCATCCTGAGTGGTCTTGTCATGCTGATGGGATTCTTTGGTCTTTATCCACTTTTGCAGTACCTAGAAACACCTGCAGAAATTCTCCCCCAATCTTATGAATATATTTCCATGATTGTTAGCTGTGTGGGAGTTAGCTTTGCTTACAATCTCTTTGCAGGATTATTACGCTCGATTGGAGATAGCCTTGCGGCTCTTGCTTTTTTAATTTTCTCAGCTATTGTTAATGTGATTCTGGATTTGTATTTTATTACACAACTTCAGTTGGGAGTTCAGTCTGCGGGTCTTGCAACCATTATCTCGCAAGGTTTGTCAGCAATCCTCTGTTATTTCTATATTCGCAAGAGTGTTCCAGAGCTTCTTCCAGGTCTCAAACATTTCAAATGGAATAAGGCTCTCTATGTTGACCTTTTGGAGCAAGGGTTAGCTATGGGCTTGATGGGTTCAATCGTCTCTATCGGAAGCGTCATTTTGCAATCCTCTGTCAATAGTTTTGGAGCAGTTATTATCAGCGCCCAAACGGCAGCACGCAGAATCATGGCCTTTGCCTTATTGCCGATGACAGCTATTTCAGCTTCCATGACAACTTTTATATCTCAAAATTTTGGGGCAAAACGTCCCGAACGTATCGTCCAAGGACTTCGTATAGGGAGTTATTTGAGTATGTCTTGGGCAACCTTTGCCTGTGTTTTCCTATTTTTTGCAAGTCCTAGCCTAGTTTCTTTCCTGGCAAGTTCGACAGACGGCTACCTGATTGAAAACGGGACTTTATACCTGCGTATTAGTTCGGTGTTCTATCCATTTTTAAGCCTGTTATTGATCTATAGAAATAGCTTGCAGGGGTTAGGGCAAAAACTCTTGCCCCTCGTATCTAGCTTTATCGAGTTGTTTGGGAAAATTATTTTCGTGGCTTGGATCATCCCTTGGACAGGCTACACAGGTGTTATCCTATGTGAACCGCTACTCTGGCTTGTGATGACTGTTCAACTTTACTTCTCCCTCTCCCAACATCCTTGGATAAAAGAAGGTAAGAAAATCGTGGCAGTCGGTGGAAAATCTTAGCCTGGTTTACAAAAGAAAATCCATTTCCTCTAGTGAAAATCAGCTAGACTTGTGTTATAATAAGAAAGATTAAAATGTGAAAAAAGGAGATTCCTAATGGGACGTAAATGGGCCAATATCGTAGCCAAGAAAACGGCTAAAGATGGAGCTAACTCTAAAGTATATGCAAAATTTGGTGTAGAAATCTATGTAGCAGCTAAAAAAGGTGAACCAGATCCAGAATTAAACACTGCTTTGAAATTCGTTATCGATCGTGCTAAACAAGCGCAAGTGCCAAAACACGTTATTGATAAGGCTATCGATAAAGCGAAAGGAAATACAGACGAAACCTTTACAGAAGGACGTTACGAAGGATTTGGGCCAAATGGTTCAATGTTGATCGTTGATACCTTGACTTCAAACGTTAACCGTACAGCTGCCAATGTCCGTGCTGCTTTTGGTAAAAACGGTGGAAACATGGGAGCTTCAGGTTCTGTATCTTACCTATTTGACAACAAAGGTGTTATCGTCTTTGCAGGTGATGATGCTGATGCCATCTTTGAGCTTTTGCTTGAAGCAGATGTCGATGTAGACGATGTAGAAGCAGAAGAAGGAACAATCACTGTCTACACAGCTCCAACTGACCTTCACAAGGCTATCGTTGCTTTGCGTGAATCTGGTATTGAAGAATTCCAAGTAACTGAATTAGAAATGATTCCTCAATCAGAAGTTGAGTTGTCAGGCGAAGATTTGGAAACTTTTGAAAAACTTTACAGTGTTCTTGAAGACGACGAAGACGTACAAAAAATCTACACAAACGTAGATGGATTCTAATAAAAAAGCGAGCAGCTATTAAGTCTGTTCGCTTTTTAGTTATCTTAGACTCTTACTCCATCATCAGTTCGCTCTGTTCTGTCTAATCCTAGGGCAAATTTACGGATGAGAAGGAACTGACCATTTTCCTGTTTTACGAAAGTCAGTACAACTGTCTTAGTATTAGAACCGAGTGAGACATAGGAGATTTTTTTAATCTCATAGTCGCCTGAAGTTGACTCAATTTCAGAATCTGGCTGTCCATGCTTGCTGATAATATCTTTGTAGTTGGAGCCACCTTTTCCTCTGTTTGCAGTATCACCTTCTATCAAAGCATCGAATTGTTCCTTGGTCCAAGTGAAGGAATCGCTATCTTCCGTATTTTCCTCATCATTATCCTCATCGGTGCTATTATCTGGTAGCGTTCCGAAATCGTCATCATCTGTTAAAGAGGTTAAACTTCTGTATGGGTGACGAAAATTTCTAGCCAAGTCGGTAAAAACACCAGAAGGGAGTACTTGCGTTATCAAAACAAGGAAAATGGATCCAATGCCTAGGGCGGTTCCAATAATCGCCAATATTTTACGGTTTTGGAGATTGAGGATGATACCAAAAACACCTAGACCTATTGCAATAATAGCAAAGAAAAAAGATAGTACGCTGATAATTGGCAACCAGGATCCGAGAAGTGCAAGGGTTCCCAAGATGATAGCAATGATTCCTAAGATTTTCTCTTCTTTTTGTTTCATTTGTGGCTTTCTCATTTCTAGTCAGGGTGGAATCTTATTCGTGTAAGATAGTGTTTATTATAGATAAAATGAGCCCTAATGTCAATTTTAAATAAAATAGTTCTCATAGGAACTTTTTTCTTGACATCCTATTTGAAAGTGATAAAATAGTTCTCATGAAAACTTAATTGTTCTTAAGAGAACTATTTATAATTAGAAGGGAGAAAGTATGGATAAACCGATGTTGGTCTTTAAACGTTTTGGGCACCAGATACACCTCATGGTGCAAAAGGAAGCCAAACGTTGTGGTATTGAATTTATGGGTGGACCGCAAGGGCAGGTCCTTCGTTTTTTAGATCACCGTGAACATGAACAAGAACTGACGCTCATCAAGGATATTGAACAAGAGCTCAATATTACCAAGTCAGTTGCTAGTAATTTAGTCAAGCGCATGGTGCAAAATGGTTTGGTGGAATTGGAGGCAAGCCCAAGTGATAAACGGGCGAAATTTGTTCGTTTGACCGAAAAATCACGTTCTCAAATGCAGCAAATCAAATCTTTCTTTGATCGAATTGATAGGAGTTTACTCGATGGCGTATCCGAGGAAAAACTAGCTATTTTTGAGGAAGTCATGGGTCAACTACAAGCCAATATAGAAAAAATAGGAGGAGCAGATGAAGAAACTCGCTAAGCGTATCACAGGAAAAGAGTGGGGCATGATTCTCTTGACTATTCTTTTTACCTGTTTCTCGGTCTATCTCGAGTTAGAAGTGCCGACTTATATTTCAGAAATTACTGCATTAATAGGAACACCAGGAACGCAGTTGGATGCACTTTGGTCACCAGCTATTAAGATGATGGGTTTGTCGCTTTTGGCTTTTCTATCATCCGTAATAGTTGGATTCTTCGCTTCTCGAGTCGCAGCATCTTACACTACTAACCTGCGAAGCGATATTTTTAATCGTGTTTTGGATTACTCTCAGACAGAGATTAAACGTTTCTCTATTCCCAGTCTGTTGACTAGGACGACTAATGATATCACGCAGATTCAGATGCTCTTTACCATGGGACTTCAGGTGGTCACTCGTGGGCCTATCATGGCTATCTGGGCTATTGGGAAAATCCTTGGCAAGTCAGAATACTGGCTCTGGGCTGTTGTAGTGGCCGTCATTGTCAATGTTTTAATGACAACTGTTCTCATGACTCTAGCCTTTCCTAAACAATCTGTCATCCAAAAATTGACAGATAAACTCAATAGTATCACTCGTGAAAGTTTGACAGGGATTCGAGTGGTTCGTGCCTACAATGCTGAGGATTACCAAGATAAGAAATTTGAAGCAGCTAACGACGAAGTAACTCGTCTTAATCTCTTTGTCAACCGCTTGATGGCCATTATGAATCCCATTATGATGGCGATTTCCAGTGGCTTGAGTTTAGCGATTTACTGGATTGGTGCTTATATTATCAACGATGCTAGTCTGACTGAACGTCTACCTCTCTTTAGTGATATGGTGGTCTTCATGTCTTATGCCATGCAGGTTGTGATGGGCTTCTTGCTCATGGGAGCTCTCTTTATCGTCCTTCCTCGTACGATAGTTTCTGCAGGACGTATCAATCAAGTACTGGATCTTCATTCCTCTATTGAGAATCCTAGTCACCCACAGACGGCGAACTCTTCTGTGAACGGTCAAGTGGAATACCGCGACGTAACCTTCCGCTACTCTAAAAATTCAGAAGCAGTTGTGGAACATGTCAGCTTCAAGGCAGAAGCAGGGCAAACCATTGCCTTTATCGGCTCAACTGGTTCTGGTAAATCAACGCTTGTGAACCTCTTGCCTCGTTTTTATGATGTTTCAGATGGAGAAATCCTAGTCGACGGCGTCAATGTGCAAGATTATGACTTGGAAGACTTGCGTAATAAAGTCGGTTATATTCCTCAAAAAGCGGTCCTCTTCTCTGGAGATGTCAAGGGCAATCTCGACTTTGGTAAGAGTCAAGAAACACCACTAAGTGAGGCTGATATGTGGCAAGCTCTAGAGTTGGCTCAATCTAAAAACTTTATCGAGGACAAGGAAGCGGGTCTTGACTCAGAAGTGGCTCAAGGTGGGACTAACTTCTCAGGAGGTCAAAGACAACGTTTGGCCATTGCACGCGCCTTGGCTCGTAAACCAGAGATTCTCATTTTTGATGATTCATTCTCAGCTTTGGATTACAAGACAGACCGTATTTTGCGCCAAGAATTAGCTGAAAAAACACAATCCATGACCAAGTTGATCGTTGCTCAACGCATCTCAACCATCATGGATGCAGACCTGATCTTAGTCTTGGATCAGGGTAAAGTCGTGGGACAAGGCACCCACAAAGAACTTCTAGCAAGCAATGAAGTTTACCAAGAAATTGCCTACTCACAACTATCGAAGGAGGAATTGGAACATGGAAAATAAGAAAATGTCCTTATGGAAACAGTGTAGACCTTTTCTAGCAGGTCTCCAACTTCCTCTACTAGTCGCAGTTGTGGCGGCTGTATGTTCAAGCATTATTACGGTGTATGGGCCAACTAAAATCAAAGAAATCACCAACTTGATCTCAGATGGGTTGATGACTGGAATTGACCTAGAGGCTGTGTCAAGTATTGCTAGCTTTTTGGTTATCCTCTATGTGATTGGTGTTATCCTTAACTATACACAAGCCTACATTTTTTCAACTAGTATCCAACATTTCTCAAAACGTTTGCGGACAGCTATTGCTGAGAAAATCAATCGTTTGCCTCTTGCTTATTTTGACCGTCATTCTCAAGGGGACACTCTTTCTCGTGTAACCAATGACGTTGATACCGCAGCTCAATCTCTCAACCAAAGTCTTGGGACAGTTCTTTCAGCTAGTTTTTTACTGATTGCTGTTTTGATTACCATGTTTGGGATGAACTGGATTTTGGCCCTGGTAACTGTTGTTTCAACCTTTGTTGGATTTGCGGCAGTTTCAGTGATTATGGCTAAATCTCAAGGTTACTTTAAAGCTCAACAAAACAACCTAGCGGCTGTGAATGGCTATGTGGAAGAAATGTACTCTGGCCACAATGTGGTGACTAGTTATAATGCTGTGGAACCAACAAAAGAAACATTTGCAGGCTTGAATCAGAATCTACATGATAGTATCTGGAAATCTCAATTTATTTCTGGGATCATGATGCCAGCCATGATCTTTGTTGGAAACTTTAGCTATGTTCTAGTCATTATTGTAGGTGCTGCTTTAGCTCTTGAAGGCCATATCAGTATCGGGATTATTGTAGCCTTCATGGTCTATGTTCGGACCTTCTCACAACCCTTATCACAGATTGCTCAAGGGATTACGAGCTTACAACAGGCTAGTGCAGCCATGACTCGTGTCTTTGAGTTTCTAGGTGAAGCTGAGATGGAAGACGAATCTCATAAGGAAACACAATTGTCTGGTATGAAGGGCCAAGTGGTCTTTGATCGAGTTTCATTTGGCTATACACCTGAGCGGACCATCATCCACGACTTTTCGGCGACAGCTCGTGCAGGGCAGAAGGTTGCCATTGTTGGGCCGACTGGAGCTGGGAAGACGACTATTGTTAACCTCTTGATGAAATTCTATGAGATTGATAAGGGAAGTATTCGCATTGATGGTGTGGATACCAAGGCTATGAAGCGCTCAGAAGTACACGATGCCTTTTCAATGGTCTTGCAGGATACCTGGCTCTTTGAAGGAACCATTCGAGACAATCTCATCTACAATCAAACAGGAATTAGTGATGAGCGCGTGATTGAAGCTGCCAAAGCAGTAGGAATCCATCACTTTATCACAACCTTACCTGACGGATACGATACCGTCTTGGATGATACAGTAACTCTTTCAGTAGGACAAAAACAACTCTTGACCATCGCTCGTGCTCTACTCAAGGATGCTCCACTCTTGATTTTGGACGAAGCGACATCCTCAGTGGACACACGTACAGAGGAGTTAATTCAAAAGGCTATGGACCGTTTGATGGAAGGACGCACATCCTTTGTCATTGCCCACCGCTTGTCAACGATCCGTAATGCTGACTTGATCCTAGTCATGAAAGATGGAAACATCATCGAACAAGGAAACCATGAAGAACTCATGGCTCAGGGTGGTTTCTATGCTGACCTCTACAATAGTCAATTTACAGAAGATGAAGTAGAAGAATAAACTAAAAGAAGGCTTGACGGCCTTCTTTTTCTACACTATACTAGAGTAGGAGAAGCTAACAGGCTTCTTGTGTAAAGAATAGGAATATCGAGAAATAATGAAAAACTATCAAGAGTGGTATGATAAAAGGAAATCAAATCTCCTTAGACATCCACAGCTTTTGCAACTGATGCGAGTCTTTAATCGTATGATGACAGTTCTGATGCCCTTAGCTTACTTGACCTTGTTGGGAACAAACTTTGTAAGTAAAGGGATTGGAAACGACCTTTATGCTTATATCTTAGTGCCAGCTTCTGGCTTTGTTCTATTGACGCTCGTTCGTAAGTGGATCAATCAACCTCGACCTTATGAGGCTTGGGAAATTGTCCCGCTACTAGACAAGGACAGTTCTGGCAATTCAATGCCTAGCCGCCATGTTTTTTCGGCAACCATCATTTCTATGGCTTGTTTGCATGCAAATCTGCCTGTGGGCTTGATTTTGTTGGTCTTGTCAGCTCTTCTCGGTCTTGTGCGGGTCTTGGGTGGTGTTCATTATCCTAAGGATGTTCTAGTTGGCTACGCCTGTGGCCTCCTCTTGGGAATTCTTTTCTTTATTTTGTAAGAAGCAAAGCAAGTGGGCTTGGCCTCGTAACCACTTACGGGTCAAAAGTGACCACTTGCTTTTTTGCCCTTGTAAAGTCTTTTAGGCTTTGGTATAGTAGATGCAGAAAGGAGATAGGATGAAGTTACGAATCGAGATTGATAGTGAATTAACTGAGACAGAGATTGTCATCAAGGCTGCAGCCCTGACAGATGAAATAGCTGATTTGCAACGACTCTTGCAAGAAACCAAGGCTCCTAGGTTGATTTTTTATAAGGGGACGGGGGAGTATTACTTAGACTTGTCAGAAATTCTCTTTTTTGAGACAGAAGGCAACAAGATTTACGCCCATACCCAGAAAGAAGCCTACGAGGTTCGACTCAAGCTTTATGAACTGGAGTCCATCCTGCCCCGCTATTTCAGTCGAGTATCCAAGTCGACCATTGCCAATCTTCGGCAGGTCTACTCGGTGGATAAGTCCTTCTCAGGTACAGGAACTATTTCCTTTTATCAGACCCACAAGGAGGTTCACGTGTCACGGCACTACCAATCCCTCCTAAAAGAAAATCTAAGAAACATGAGGTAAGAAGATGAAAAAGAAAGCATTTGGTATTGTCTTGCTAGTATTGGCAGCTTTAGTATTATTACAGGGGAATTTTGGAATTCCTTCACTTGAAGGGGAAATTTGGCCCTTGATTGGTATTGGATTTTTTGCCTATCAATCAGTTGGAGCTTTGCTTCGTCGCCACTTCACTTCAGCCTCTTTTACAGCCCTAGTGGCCCTATTGATTGCCAATCATTTTTATAACATTTTTCCTATTCCAAACCAATCTTTGTTTTGGGCGGGGGTTCTAATCGTTCTCGGAGTTAGTATGCTGACTCATGCCAACAGAACATGGAATGGCAACAAATGGTGGAAGAATGGTGAAAAGACTATTCTGACAGATAAGGAAGTCGCTTTTGGGACAGGTACATTTTACAAGCAAGATCAAGAATTGGTAGAAGACGAGTTTGAAGTCGGTTTTGGGAACGCCAAGATTTATTATGACAATGCAGAGATGTTGGGAGATAGTGCAACCTTGAAGATAGAAGTCGGTTTTGGAAATGCAGTTATCTATGTGCCTCAACACTGGAGAGTGGATCTGAAGGTGGAGACTTTCTGTGGTGCAGCCAAAGCAGATGCCCCTCTAGAACCAACCAGCAAAACCTTGATTATCCGTGGAGACGTAGCTTTTGGGAAACTAGAAGTTGTCCACGTTAAATAAAAAAAGTCTTTCAATTCCCTTGCCAAAAATAAGAAAGTGTGATAACATAGTACGGTATGTGGTGCTAGCACATCCGCTATATTAGATCTAATAGGAGGAAAACACAATGGCTAAAGTATGTTACTTTACAGGTCGTAAGACTGTATCAGGAAACAACCGTTCACACGCGATGAACCAAACTAAACGTGCCGTAAAACCAAACCTTCAAAAAGTTACTGTTCTTATCGATGGTAAACCTAAAAAAGTTTGGGCTTCAGCTCGTGCTTTGAAATCAGGAAAAGTAGAACGCGTTTAATAAACAAGAAAAGACCTAAGGGGTCTTTTTTCTTTTACTCGAAAGCTGAAATCATTTGAAAAATCAAGCAAATATCCGCCGATACATCATTCTGCTTTTACAGTTGGGCTGAAATATGATAAAATAGAGTATCAACTATTTGAGGTAAAAAAAATGACTGTAAAAATTAATACAAAAGATGGTCAAGTCGAACTGACAGATGATGTGATCGCTACTGTTGTAGGTGGTGCAGCAACTGAAATTTTTGGTGTAGTCGGTATGGCTAGTAAAAATGCCCTCAAAGATAATTTCCAAGCCCTTCTTGGTAAGGAAAATTATTCAAAAGGTGTAGTCGTTAAAGCAGCTGAAGACGGTAGTATTGCAGTTGATGTATATACTGTATTGAGCTACGGTACAAAAATCAGTGAAGTTTCAAAAAACATCCAAGAACGTGTTCGCTTTAGCTTAGAGAACCAACTTGGGATCACTGCTCAAACTGTGAATGTCTACATTCAAAATATCAAAGTTGTAGGAGAATAATCGTGTCAAATATTACTACAAGCTTATTTCAAGAAATGGTACAGGCTGCTTCAACTCGTTTGAACAAGCAAGCCGAATATGTCAATTCATTGAACGTCTTCCCAGTTCCAGACGGAGATACAGGAACAAACATGGGAATGACGATCGAAAATGGTGCTAAAGAAGTAGCAGACAAACCAGCTTCAACTGTTGGTGAGGCTGCAAGCATCTTGGCTAAAGGTCTTTTGATGGGTGCGCGTGGAAACTCTGGAGTTATCACTTCTCAGCTTTTCCGTGGATTTTCACAAGCCATCAAGACAAAAGAAGAGTTAACAGGAAAAGACCTAGCTCTTGCCTTCCAATCAGGTGTTGAGGTTGCCTACAAAGCTGTTATGAAGCCAGTTGAAGGAACAATCTTGACGGTATCACGTGGAGCTGCTATCGGTGCTAAGAAAAAAGCTGAGCAGACAGATGACGCAGTTGAAGTTATGCGTGCAGCCTTGGAAGGAGCTAAAGCAGCCCTTGCTAAAACTCCGGACATGCTTCCAGTTTTGAAGGAAGTTGGCGTTGTGGACTCAGGTGGTCAAGGTTTGGTCTTCATCTATGAAGGTTTCCTTTCAGCTCTAACTGGTGAATACAGCGCGTCTGAAGACTTTGTAGCGACTCCAGCAAACATGAGTGAGATGATCAATGCAGAACACCACAAATCTGTAGCTGGACATGTAGCAACAGAAGACATTACTTTTGGTTACTGTACTGAAATCATGGTTGCCCTCAAACAAGGCCCAACTTATGCTAAAGACTTTGACTACGAAGAATTCCGTAACTACTTGAACGACCTTGGAGATTCTCTACTTGTTGTCAATGACGATGAAATCGTTAAAGTTCACGTCCATACAGAAGATCCAGGACTTGTCTTGCAAGAAGGACTTAAATACGGTAGCTTGGTCAAGGTTAAAGTCGATAACATGCGTAACCAGCACGAAGCGCAAGTAGAAAAAGAAGCAGCTCAAGTTAGCAAACCAGCTGAAGAAAAAGAATATGCTCTTATCGCAGTAGTAGCTGGACAAGGCTTGGCAGACATCTTCCGTGCCCAAGGTGTGGATTATGTCATCGAAGGTGGACAAACTATGAACCCTTCGACAGAAGACTTCGTCAAGGCTGTTGAGCAAGTCAATGCTCGCAACATCATCTTCTTGCCAAACAACAAAAATATCTTCATGGCAGCTCAATCAGCAGCTGAAGTATTGGAACAACCAGCTGTTGTGGTAGAAGCTCGTACAATTCCTCAAGGATTGACTAGTCTTCTTGCCTTTGACCCAAGCAAATCAATTGAAGAAAACCAAGAACGCATGACTGCAGCCCTTGGCGATGTCATCAGTGGTAGTGTAACAACAGCCGTTCGTGATACAACTATCGATGGTTTGGAAATCCATGAAAATGACAATCTTGGTATGGTTGATGGGAAGATCCTCGTATCAAACCCTGATATGCACCAAACCTTGACTGAAACATTGAAACATATGCTGGATGAAGACAGTGAAATCGTAACCTTCTATATTGGAGAAGACGGAAGTGAAGAATTGGCAAATGAAATTGCTCAAGAAATCGCAGAAGAATTCGAAGATGTTGAAGTAGAAATTCACCAAGGTCAACAACCGGTTTACCCATATCTTTTCAGTGTGGAATAAAGATTAAATAATAAGAAAAAGAAAGTTGAGAAATCAACTTTCTTTTTTTGTGACATTTGTCATATTTCCTAATGACAGAAGCTTCTAGTGATTCTACCTTCAAAGAATTATACTAGATGTATCAAATGGAGGAAGAAAAAATGAAACATAAAGTAATTATCGCAATGAGTTTAGTAGCAGCAGGAGTCATGACTTATCTCATGTTTTCAGGATTGGACGAAGGCTTCTATCATTTTCCTTGGGAGTTATTTGCAGGCTTTGGCATGATGTCTTGGTTAATCCGAGAAGGTTTGAAATTGGTCTCAGATGTGAAAAAGGAGTTTGAAAAATGAAAAAAGCGATTCTCTATCTTTTTATTGCACTATCACTAGTGGTATGGTTGGTCGAAATGTTTACAGGTTGGTTTGACCAAGCCTTCCTTCACCAAGTCATTCGCGGTGCCTGGGGACTAGGATTTATGATTTTTATCGCCTTTCCGATGGGAAAGGAGTGGCTGAAAGGAGAATATCATGAACATGATTAAGGTAGAAAGCTTAAATAAAACCATCAAGGGCAAGGCTATTTTGAAGGATATTTCCTTTGAGGTAGCTGAAGGTGAATGCGTCGCCTTGATTGGTCCAAATGGTGCCGGTAAGACAACACTCTTGGACTGTTTGCTTGGAGATAAACTAGTCACAAGCGGTCGAGTATCCATCCAAGGCTTGCCAGTGACGAGTTCTCAGTTAGACTATATTAGAGGCTACCTCCCTCAAGAAAATGTCATTGTTCAGAAATTAAAGGTTAAAGAGTTGATTGCTTTCTTTCAAAGTATTTATCCAAATCCCTTGAACAATCAGGAAATCGATCAACTATTGCAGTTTGACAAACAACAAAAAGAGCAGTTGGCAGAAAAATTGTCAGGTGGGCAAAAGCGTCTTTTCTCTTTTGTCTTGACCTTGATTGGGCGACCAAAACTTGTCTTCTTAGATGAGCCAACTGCGGCCATGGATACCTCAACACGCCAACGTTTTTGGGAAATTGTCCAGGATCTAAAAGCGCAGGGAGTTACCATTCTCTATTCGTCCCATTATATCGAAGAGGTAGAGCATACAGCGGACCGGATTTTGGTCTTAAATAAGGGAGAGTTGATTCGTGATACGACACCTCTAGCCATGCGTAGTGAGGAGATTGAAAAGCACTTCATCCTACCTCTAGCTTACAAGGAAGTCGTCGAACAGTCTAACTTGGTTGAAAACTGGTCGCAAAAACAAGATGCCCTGCAAGTAGTCACACGTGAAGCAAATGCTTTCTGGGAACTGTTAGTCCAGGCAGGCTGTAGGATACAAGAAATTGAAGTCAATAACCGTAGCTTGCTAGATACAATCTTTGAAGAAACACAAAAGGGAGATGACTAAGATGAAACGATGGATCGCACTAAACAAGATAGAATTTCTATTGACCAAACGACAATTAGTCTATTATCTATTATCCGTAGGGATGCCGACGGCCTTCTATTTATTCTTTTCAGGCATGTACCAGGATACACCAGATGGGCCAGCTAATTTTATGCGCGACTACCTTATCTCTATGACGGCCTTTTCCATGATGTCGACAGCTATGTTTTCATTCCCAGCTGTTTTACATACTGATAAAATCAACAACTGGCAGAAAACATTACGCCATACTCCAGTAAATATGGTAGAATATTATCTATCAAAGATAACAAGTATGATGGTTGATTATTTGGTTTCAATCCTGGTTGTTTTCTCAGTTGGGCACTTGGTCAGGGGTGTGGATATGCCTCTAGGAAGCTGGATTGGGGCTGCGCTCTTGCTGATTGTGGGAAGTATAGCCTTTGTAGCGCTTGGCTTGATCCTGACACTCTTACCGTCTAGTCAGCTGATGTCTGTCGTGGGCAATCTCCTCTATCTAGGATTGGCTGTTTTAGGCGGACTCTGGATGCCCATCTCTTTATTTCCAGACTGGATGCAAGCAATCGGTAAGTGCCTGCCAACTTATCAGTTGATGGAGTTGCTCAAAACCTTCTTAAACGAGGGTGGCATCAATTTATCAGCCACAGTTTATCTACTTGTTTTTTCAGCAGTTTTATTTGGTTTGACTATTTACCTTCAAGGTTATAAGGAGAATGCTTAATGCTTGAAAGACTGAAAAGCATACACTATATGTTTTGGGCCAGTTTGATTTTTATGGTTTTTCCTATCCTCTCTGCAGTAGTTGGGGAGATTCCTAGCTGGCATTTACTAGTTGATATTCTATTTGTGGTGGCTTACTTAGGCGTTTTGACAACCAAGAGCCAGCGATTATCCTGGCTCTTTTGGATTATCATGCTAGCCTATGTAGCTGGGAATACCGTCTTTATTTATGGCAACTATGTCTGGTTCTTCTTTTTCCTTGCCAATCTCTTGATTTATCATTTTAGAGTGCGTAGCCTACGTTCTCTTCATGTCTGGACTTTTCTCCTTGCTCAAGTTCTTGTTGTTGGACAACTCATGATGTTTCAGTCAGTCGAAACTGAGGCTGTAGCCTTTGAGCTCGGGATTCTTACTTTTGTCGATCTGATGACATTGGGTTTGGTTCGGATTCGCATTGTCGAGGATTTGAAAGAAGCTCAGGCCAAGCAAAATGCCCAGATAAATCTATTGCTTGCTGAAAATGAACGCAGTCGTATCGGTCAGGATTTGCATGATAGTTTAGGACATACCTTTGCCATGCTCAGTGTCAAGACAGATCTAGCCTTGCAGTTATTTCAGATGGAGGCTTATCCACAGGTGGAAAAGGAATTAAAAGAAATTCACCAGATCAGTAAGGATTCCATGAATGAAGTGCGAACCATTGTGGAAAATCTGAAATCACGGACCCTAGCTTCAGAGCTTGAGACTGTTAAGAAGATGCTGGAAATTGCTGGGATTGAGGTTGAGGTTGACAATCAATTGGACAAGGCTAGTTTGACCCAGGATGTAGAGTCGACAGCCGCTATGATTTTGTTAGAACTGGCGACCAATATCATCAAGCATGCCAGCGCTGAAAAAGCCTATCTAAAACTGGAACGCACAGACCATGAATTGCTATTGACAGTTAGAGATGACGGGAAAGGCTTTGCAACTGTAAAAGGGAATGAACTCCATACAGTCCGAGATCGTGCTGCAGCCTTCTCAGGGGAAGTAGAGCTGGTCAGTTTGAAAGGTCCTACAGAGGTGCGCGTGCATCTGCCTTATAAGGAGAGAAAGTAGATGAAAGTATTAGTCGCAGAAGATCAAAGTATGCTTAGAGACGCCATGTGCCAGCTCTTGAGCTTTCAACCAGATGTGGAGACTGTCTTGCAGGCGAAAAATGGAGCCGAGGCTATCGAGGTTTTGGAGAAAGAAGCAGTAGATATTGCTATCCTTGACGTCGAAATGCCAGTCAAGACGGGACTAGAAGCACTCGAGTGGATCAAACAAGAAGTACCTGAAACCAAGGTGGTTATCGTTACAACCTTTAAACGTCCAGGCTATTTTGAACGAGCGGTCAAAGCAGGAGTCGACGCCTATGTCTTGAAAGAGCGAAGCATCTCTGAGCTCATGCAAACCCTGCATACGGTGTTAGAGGGACGCAAGGAATATTCTCCAGAGCTGATGGAAGTCATGATGACTCATCCCAATCCCTTGACCGAGCAAGAAGTCGCTGTTTTGCATGGAGTTGCGCAAGGCCTCTCCAACCAAGAAATTGCAGATAAGCTCTACCTCTCAAACGGCACTGTCCGTAATTACATGACCAATATCCTCTCCAAACTAAACGCCAGCAACCGAACCGAAGCAGCCAAAACTGCCGAAGAAGAAGGCTGGTTGTGAGGGGAGAAAGAAAAAATTATCGGAGATAACTTATGTCAAAAAAAATAATAAATGTTGTTGCAGCAGCCATAGAACGAGATGGTAAAATATTTTGTGCACAAAGACCTGAAGGTAAAAGTTTAGGAGGTTTTTGGGAATTTCCGGGTGGGAAATTAGAAATAGGAGAATCTCCTGAACAAGCTTTAGTCCGTGAAATTAAAGAAGAGCTAAATTCTGATATTGAAATTATTTCTTATATCAATGAAGCTTCATATGATTATGATTTTGGGACAGTTGTCATGAAGACCTATCATGCAAAGCTGATATCAGGGAATCTAGAGTTGCTTGAACACCAAAATTCAACTTGGTTAACTCCCGATGAACTAGATACTCTCAACTGGGCTCCAGTTGACCGTCCAGCTGTAGAATTATTAACAAACAAATAAGAATATGGAATAAAACCATGTTCTTATTTGTTTGTAATATAACGATAGAGAGTGTCGGAAACCGGACTATCAAGTTTAAATTGCATAGTTACAATACTTTCATCACCTTTTTCTAATGGACGTACCATTTCTTCGACTGAAGAAGGAATTAGTTTTAAATTTCCTAGATAGTAAAAATCTCCTCCTTCTGCATCGTCCTTAATTATAAATAATTTCAAATCTAAACCATTAGTAGGTGAATTTAGAATAGCCTTTACATCTGGAGATTCTAGTGTTCGCTTGTTCTTAGAAAACCATTTTAATGTTGACTCATTCAAAAGTTCATCTTCGTACTTAATGGTATCATTGATTTCATCATTCTTATGATATGTGATAAAAATTGGACAAGTATTCGTTGATTTATCAATCTTGTAACCACCAATATTTAATGGCGGTTCGTCTTTTGACCAATTGAGTAGTTTTGCAACATCACGTCGAGAATATTTCTGACCGATCGTAAATATATATGGATACTCTATAGATTTGAGCAATCCTGCTTGAATAATGTCTTCCACAGCATGCCTAGACTCATCTCGTTTTAATAACTGGGCAAATTCCTCTTGCAAAATATATTCAAAATCAGTACAGATTAATAGTGGGTCGGTTCCAAATTTCTTGATCTCTTGTGCTTTTAAAAAAGTTAATTTTAGAACAGACTCTACCGAGGAAATAGTTTTTGCATCATTCGGTAAATTCTCATCTCTCAGAATAGAAATAAAATGTTCTTTTGATATGTTACCATCTTTCAATAAATGACATAAGAGAATTAATTCATGTTTTCGTTTGCCAGTCAGTACCTCAAAAGTCAAAAAATTTAACCAAGTAATTTCATTTTTAGATAAAATGATATTATTTTTAGAGAATTTATTTAAAACATCAATGTAATTTTTAAACTGAGTATTCTCAAAGAAAACTAAGGGATCAATACTGTTATAGTTTAAGTAATCAACCAGCAAAGGAGAACGACCTAACTTGTTTTCTAAGTCTTTATATGCTTCCTGTAATATTTTCATATTTGATAAGGATGTATTAGTAATAGACTTAAAGATTTGTTCTTTAGCAACCTCTTCAAAATTGATAGTTGTTAGACCATTTAAGATATTGGGCTCTCTTAGCTCTCTTCGGTAATTATCTTTATTCATTGATTTATCACCAAATAAAGCGATTGGAATTAGATAGTTATTCTTATAATTACCAATAAAATCAATGATCGTGACATATTCTTTACTATCATGTTTACGAAGACCACGTCCCAGTTGTTGAAAGAAAACAATACTAGACTGAGTATTTCTTAACATGACCACTTGGTTGACAGAAGGAATATCAATCCCTTCATTAAAAATATCCACTGTTAAAATATAGTCTAGTTGACCCTTTTCGAGTTGAGAAACTACCTCATTTCGTGTTTCAATATTATCATCGCCTGTCAATGCTCGACAAGCTTTTCCATGTTGATTCAATTTTAAAGATAGCTCATGTGCTTCCTGTTTAGAGGAACAGAATATCAACCCTTTTACTTTTTCTCCGCTTACGCCATAAAAATCAATTTTTTGAAGAATATGTTTAACTCGTTCATTAGATGTTAAGTTTGATATATTTGTCTTTTCATCGATTAGATGTCCATTTATCTCAATATCCTTTACCCCAAAATAAATAAATGGGCAAAGCATATCATTATCAAGAGCATCCTGTAGACGAATTTCATAGGCGATATTATAATCAAATAGTTCATAAATATTTTGCCCGTCTGTTCTCTCAGGTGTTGCAGTCATTCCTAAAAAGAATTCTGGATTGAAATGCGCCATCACTTTTTTGTATGAATCAGCTCCAGCTTTATGAACCTCATCGATTAAAATATAGTCAAAATAATCTTCTGTAAATAGATTCAAATGTGAATCACGGGATAATGTTTGAATTGTCGCAAAAATATACTTCTTATTTGTCAAATCTGCTCCAGAATGATAAATCAAACCTTCTGATTCCGGGAACTGTAGAACCTTTTGGAAATCCTTTAAAGATTTTTGGAGAATTTGTTCCCTATGAACAATAAAGAGCATTCTTTTCGGTTCAAATTGTTGAACATCAAAAGCTGATAAATATGTTTTCCCTGTCCCTGTAGCACTGATAACTAAAGCTTTCTTTTTCCCTGAATCGCGAATAGCCTGCAGACCTTTCAATGCTTCTTTTTGCATCTTGTTAGGTTCAATGCTTGATACCTGATATTCTGCTATCTCCTCTTCTCGAATCTGCTCTACTAGAATTGTTTTCTTACGCTTTCTAGCATAAGAATCAATCTTCTCTACCGTTAAAATATCGGATTTTTTCCAAATTTTTTCGAATTCTTTTTTAGTAGCTTGAATTAACTCCCCGTTGTGAGTTGAAGTTAATTTTATATTCCACTCGTAATTGATCTTTAGTGCATTATGAGTTAAATTTGAGCTTCCTGAAATAAGAACTTGTTTCCCATCGTGCTCAAAAAGATAAAACTTAGCATGCATTTGAAGACTCTCAGGAGTGAGTCGAACTTCAACATTTCTCAACTTTAGTAATTCTTGCATAGCAACTGGATCATTAAAATCAAGATAAGGAGATATAAGAATTTTACCTTTTATTCCTTTATCCATTAAATCGGATAATTGGGATTTAATCAGAGCAATCCCTGATTGGGTAATAAATGCTACAGAAATATAAAAGGCTTGGCATTTTGATAATTCTTCTTGAATATCCTTCAATACATAACGCTTAGACTCTGGGTCATTGATTAATATTTGAGGAGAGTATCCTCCTTCTTGAAATTTAACATTATCAATAAAACCAAACTTTAAAGATTTGATCAAGGTATCTTGAAATAATGTAACGCCTTCTGGCATAGAGCTTCTCTTTTCTATTCTTTTTAACACATTCATTATACCAAAAAAACACGGCATTACACCGTGTTTCTGTGTTTATTTTACCAACTTCTTCATCTCATCAATACGTGCGACGGTCGCGTCGTACTTAGCTTGGTAGTCGGCTTGTTTGTCGCGTTCTTTTTGGACGACTTCTGGTTTGGCATTGGCTACGAAGCGTTCGTTAGAGAGCTTCTTACCGACCATGTCCAGTTCTTTTTGCCATTTAGCCAGTTCCTTGTCGAGACGAGCGAGTTCTTCTTCGACATTGAGGAGGTCAGCGAGTGGCAAGTAGATTTCTGCTCCTGTGATGACGCTTGACATTGCGAGTTCAGGTGCAGGGATGTTTGATGCGATCTCCAAGTGTTCTGGATTTGTGAAGCGTTTGATGTAGTTGACATTGCTGTTAAAGAAGGCTTCCAACTCGCTATCGCTAGTCTTAACAAGAATCGTGATAGGCTTGCTTGGTGCTACGTTTACTTCCGCACGCGCATTACGAACGGCACGAATCAAGTCTTTGAGGCTTTCGACACCTGTGTGAGCCGCAAGGTCTTCAAAGGCTGGGTTGACAGTTGGGTATTCTGCTGTAACGATAGAACCTTCTGAGATTTGTCCAAAGATTTCCTCTGTCACGAATGGCATGATTGGGTGAAGGAGACGAAGGATCTTGTCCAAAGTGTAAAGGAGAACAGAACGTGTGATGACTTTCTCTTCTTCGTTGTCGCTATAAAGGACTTCCTTAGTCAACTCAACATACCAGTCCGCAAACTCATCCCAGATGAAGTTGTAGAGGATGTGACCAGCTACACCAAACTCAAATTTGTCAAAGTTTTCAGTAACCTTGCCGATTGTTTCGTTGAGGTTGTGGAGGATCCAGCGGTCTGTGACATTTCCAGCTTCCTTGTTGACAACTTTTTCCACATTGGCAGTTGCTTGCTCGAGTGTCAAGCCTTCATTGTTCATGAGGATGTAGCGAGAGATGTTCCAAATCTTGTTAATGAAGTTCCATGAGGCATCCATTTTCTCGTAAGAGAAGCGCACGTCTTGCCCTGGTGCAGAACCGTTTGAAAGGAACCAACGAAGGGCATCAGCACCGTATTTCTCGATGACATCCATTGGGTCAATCCCGTTACCAAGAGATTTAGACATCTTGCGTCCTTGCTCGTCACGGATGAGACCGTGGATCAGAACGTTTTGGAATGGCTGACGGCCAGTGAATTCCAAAGATTGGAAGATCATACGAGACACCCAGAAGAAGATAATGTCATAACCTGTAACCAAGGTTGAAGTTGGGAAGTAACGTTTGAAGTCTGCTGAGTCCACATCAGGCCAGCCCATAGTTGAGAATGGCCAAAGGGCAGAACTGAACCAAGTATCCAAGACGTCTTCGTCCTGAGTCCATCCGTCACCTTCTGGAGCTTCTTCGCCGACATATATTTCACCCTCAGCATTGTACCAAGCAGGGATTTGGTGACCCCACCAGAGCTGACGAGAGATTACCCAGTCATGGACATTTTCCATCCATTGAAGGAAGGTGTCGTTGAAACGAGGTGGGTAGAATTCTACCTTGTCGTCTGTATCTTGGTTGGCAATGGCATTTTTGGCCAATTGGTCCATCTTGACGAACCATTGCGTAGACAAGCGTGGTTCAACCACAACACCTGTACGCTCTGAGTGACCAACGCTGTGGATACGTTTTTCGATTTTAACAAGGGCACCGATTTCTTCCAACTTGGCAACGACTGCCTTACGAGCTTCGAAACGGTCCATGCCTGCAAATTCGAAGGCCAAGTCATTCATAGTTCCGTCGTCGTTCATGACGTTGACTTGTGGCAAGTTGTGGCGTTGACCAACCAAGAAGTCATTTGGATCGTGGGCAGGTGTGATTTTCACGACACCAGTACCAAACTCAGGATCTGCGTGTTCGTCTCCAACGATTGGGATGAGTTTATTAGCGATAGGAAGGACTACATTTTTACCAATCAAGTCCTTGTAGCGTGGGTCTTCTGGGTTGACCGCAACGGCTACGTCCCCAAACATAGTTTCAGGACGAGTAGTGGCAACCTCAAGGGCGCGTGAACCGTCTTCTAGCATGTAGTTCATGTGGTAGAAGGCACCTTCGACATCCTTGTGGATTACCTCAATATCAGAGAGGGCTGTGCGAGCCGCTGGGTCCCAGTTGATGATAAATTCACCACGGTAGATCCAGCCTTTTTTGTATAGGTCCACAAAGACCTTACGAACCGCTTTTGACAAACCTTCATCAAGTGTGAAACGCTCACGAGAGTAGTCTACAGAGAGCCCCATCTTGCCCCATTGTTCTTTGATAGTAGTGGCATATTCGTCTTTCCATTCCCAGACCTTGTCAAGGAATTTCTCACGACCGAGGTCATAACGGCTGATGCCCTCACCACGCAAGCGCTCCTCAACCTTAGCCTGAGTCGCAATCCCCGCGTGGTCCATACCAGGAAGCCAAAGTGTATCAAAACCTTGCATGCGTTTTTGACGGATGATGATATCCTGTAAAGTCGTATCCCAAGCGTGACCAAGGTGAAGTTTACCAGTTACGTTTGGTGGTGGAATCACGATAGAGTAGGGCTTAGCCTTTTTATCGCCTGAAGGCTTGAAAACATCTTCGTCAAGCCATTTTTGGTAACGACCAGCCTCAACCTCGGCTGGATTGTATTTAGGTGAAAGTTCTTTAGACATGTGTTTGTCCTTTCTAATTAATTCTATTTTTAATGTTGACCTTGAGTCTCCCACTCACTCTTCAGCAAGCCGTATCTCAAATCATCACAGCGGTTGCCTTGAACATCTTTGCGGTCTCTTATGCGAGCTTCGAGGGTGAAGCCAAGTTTCTCAGCGACTCGTTGACTTCGAAGGTTGTAACCAAAGCAAGACAATTCTACCTTGTGAAGCTCCAGTTCTTTAAAAGCCAGGTCAATCAAGGTACGTGCCGCTTCGGGTACATAGCCTCGCCCCCAATAGTCTGGGTGCAAGGTATAGCCAATCTCCAGCACATCGTCTTCGTGGCGATGGTTGAAATCAACTGAGCCAATAACTTTATCAGTCCCTTTGGCCACGATTCCATAGCCTGCTGGGAGATTGTCCTTTTGATTGCGCTCGGGAAGGATATGCTCTAGATAATAAATCTCATCTTCCAAGGTCTTGACGGGTGGGAAGCCTGCTGGGTAAGAAACTTCTGGGAGACTAGCGTAGGTGTAAATATCCTCAGCATCCGCTACTGTACGGACTCGTAAGATCAGTCGCTCCGTTTCGATTCGTTCAGGTAATGTTGCTCTTGTCATTCTTCTGCCTCGCTTTCTTCATAAAGCTTCCCATGGGATCGACTCGGTCATCTAGATAACGGTAAACGCGCTGATGGCCGTCCCCCATAAAGTAAGTCGGTGCAAAACGGTCATTTATAAAATGTCCCTTGTCATCTAAGAGCTCTGGATCAGCCAGTCGCTCGAGAATCTTAGCAAAGATATGGCAGATGCCATCTTCCTCGATAATCCGATCCACCTGGCAATCCAAAACGACTGGGCAAGCCTCCAAAATCGGAGCCTGAGTTCGTTCAGAAATCTCATAGTCAAGTCCCAGGTGTTTCAATTTCTCCCGATGGCTGATAAAGCCAGCCCGCTCCATCTCAAGCATGAGGTTTTCGTCAGGGATGTTTACAGTGAACTTCTGGTAATGCTTAATCTGGTTAGCCGCATTTTCCTCAGCACCAACCCCGATGACCAGCCAATCGCCTAGACTATAGGAGGAACTGCAGGTCGTAATATTGTGTCCAAAGTTCTGGTCCTGATACCCCAAAATGAAGATTGGAAAACCAAAGTAGAGTTTGCTGGTTTTAAAAGATTGTTTCATGACAACCTCCTTTTACTAGGTCGCAACAAAAAAATCGCCCCTGCCATCAATCTGACAGGGACGAATGTGTTTATCCGCGGTACCACCCAATTTCGGGCAGAGCCCGCAACTTTGTTTATTTCATTTTCATCCATTAGCAACCAGTTTTGACACATTTGTGGACTTCTCAGCACCGCCACTTTCTGTAAAATGTGGGACTCAAAACACCTCTAATGGCTATATTTTAACAAGTTTTTGACGGAAAAGCAAGGAACAAGAAAGATTACTTGAACTTGATGCCGTTTTCTTTTAATTTCTTGATTGTAGCTGGACCAATTCCTTTCAAAGCAAGGAGTTCTTTTTCTGTCCAGTTTTTGAAGTCAGCAGCAGATTTGATTCCTTCATCGTAGAAAGTCTTGGCACGGTCGACTGAAAGTCCACCTAGGTTGGCTGCGAATTCCTCTACTGAGCTTGTAACCTTTTGAGCTTGTTCTTTAGTTGCTTCTACAGTTTTTTCAACTTGCTTAGAAACAGCTTTACCTGCGTTGTTTGCAGCTTTTTCAGCGTGTTTCACAACTTTTTTTGTTTCTTCGACAACCTTGTTTACTGCGTTTGAAAGTGCGCCTGAGCGACGAAGACTGTTTCTTAATTGTTTTTTACGTTGTAGTTTTTTTGACATGATAAGATCCTTTCAATAAAAAACCCCTGTGACTGAACAAGGATAAATCTTTATGTTTTATTGTATCAACTTTCTTTGGGAAATGCAAGGCTTGTTAGTTTAGAAAGATAGGAGTTATATAGGAAATTCCGCCTTAGAATAAGAAAAGATGTTAGAAGAAATGCGAAAAATATGGTATAATGAAACGATAGATTTTTGAATAGGAATACAATCATGTTTGGATTTTTAAAAAAAGATAAAGTTACAGAAACACCGGCGCTAGTGCCAGCTCACATCGGAGTTATCATGGATGGGAATGGTCGTTGGGCTAAAAAACGCATGCAGCCACGTGTCTTTGGTCATAAGGCTGGGATGGATGCTCTGAGAACAGTAGCCATTGCTGCTAGTGATATGGGTGTCAAGGCTATGACAGTTTATGCTTTTTCAACTGAAAACTGGACTCGTCCAGACCAGGAAGTTAAGTTTATCATGAACCTTCCGGTTGAATTTTATGATAAGTATGTTCCTGAGTTGCACCAAAAGAACATGAAGATTCAAATGATTGGGGAGACTGATCGTTTGCCTAAACAGACTTTTGAAGCTTTAAAAAAGGCAGAAGAGTTGACCAAGTTAAACACAGGTTTGATTCTCAATTTTGCCCTTAATTACGGTGGACGAGCTGAAATTACACAGGCAGTCAAGTTGATTGCGCAGGATGTTTTGGATGCCAAGGTAAATCCGGGCGATATTACAGAAGAGTTGATTGGGGAATATCTCTTTACGGGGCATTTGCCGAAAACTTTACGCGATCCAGATTTGATCATCCGAACTAGTGGCGAGCTTCGTTTGAGTAATTTCTTGCCTTGGCAAGCAGCTTATAGTGAACTTTATTTCACAGATGTCTTGTGGCCTGACTTTGATGAGGAAGCCTTGAAGGAAGCTATTGCAGAGTTTAACCGTCGCAATCGTCGATTTGGAGGAGTATAGGAAAATTATGAAAAAGGACTTAATAAAGAGGACCATATTTGCCGCTTTGGCCCTAGCTATCTTTATCCCACTCTTGATGGTTGGAGGACTGTGGCTACAGATTGTGATGGGAATTTTAGCCATGCTTGGGGTTCGTGAATTGCTCCAGATGAAAGGTTTAAATACCATGACCCCTGAGGGCTTGTTAACCTTGCTAGCAACTTTCGTACTAACCATCCCCTTGGAAAACTATCTGACCTTTTTGCCCGTAGATGGAAATGTCGTCGCATACAGTGTTGTAATTTTTGTTATGCTTGGAGCGACTGTCTTCAGCAAAAACTACACGATTGAAGATGCCGCCTTCCCAATTGCTATGAGCTTCTATGTTGGTTTTGGATTCAACGCTTTAGTCGATGCTCGAATCGCTGGCTTGGATAAAGCACTCTTGGCTCTCTGTATCGTGTGGGCAACAGATAGTGGTGCCTACCTAGTGGGTATGAATTTTGGAAAGAGAAGATTGGCTCCAAGAGTTTCTCCTAACAAATCAGTAGAAGGAGCTTTTGGTGGGATTGTAGCTGCTATGCTTGTCACACTCATCTTTATGTTAGTGGATAGCACAGTTGCCCTTCCTTACGGCATTTATAAAATGATGCTCTTTGCAATTTTCTTTAGTATTGCAGGTCAATTAGGTGATTTGATTGAAAGTGCCATGAAACGCCATTTTGGAGTCAAGGATTCAGGATTCTTTATCCCAGGGCATGGCGGAGTACTGGATCGTTTTGATTCTATGCTAGCAGTTTTCCCCATTATGCACCTCTTTGGCTTATTTTAAGGAAAGGTGAACAGAAATTAAATGATAGGATTATTAACCTTTATCCTTGTTTTTGGAATTATAGTGGTGGTTCACGAGTTCGGACATTTTTACTTTGCCAAGAAGTCTGGCATTCTGGTTCGTGAATTTGCCATTGGAATGGGACCAAAAATCTTTTCCCATATCGGGAAAGACGGGACAGCTTACACGATTCGTCTCCTACCGTTGGGTGGTTATGTCCGCATGGCAGGTTGGGGCGAGGATACCACAGAGATTAAGACAGGAACTCCTGTTAGTTTGACTTTGGCCGAGGATGGCAAGGTTAAGCGTATCAATCTTTCTGGTAAGAAGGTCGACCAAACAGCCCTTCCGATGCAGGTAACCCAATATGACTTTGAGGATAAACTCTTTATCACAGGTTTGGTCTTAGAAGAGGAAAAAACGTTCTCCGTAGACCATGATGCAACTATTGTGGAATCTGATGGAACGGAAGTTCGTATCGCTCCGCTAGACGTTCAATATCAAAATGCAACTGTCTGGGGCAAATTGATTACCAACTTTGCAGGCCCCATGAATAACTTTATCCTAGGAGTTGTCGTCTTCTGGATTTTGATTTTCATGCAAGGTGGTGTTCGTGATACACAAAGTAATAACTTTAGTATCATCCCTGATAGCGCGATTGCAAAGGTCGGTATTGAAAATACGGCCCAAATCACTAAAGTCGGTTCACACGAAATCAGTAACTGGCAAGATTTGATTCAGGCAGTGGAAGCAGAGACCAAGGATAAAACAGCACCTGTTTTAGATGTGACAGTCTCTGAAAATGGAACTGAAAAACAAGTCAGTGTGACACCTGAGGAAAGCCAAGGGCGTTATATTTTGGGTGTTCAACCGAGACTAAAATCAGATATCTGGTCTATGTTTGTAGGTGGATTCACATCTGCAGCTGACTCAGCCTTGCGCATTCTCAATGCCTTGAAAAACTTGATTTTCCAACCTGACCTGAATAAACTGGGTGGTCCTGTTGCCATCTTTAAGGCAAGTAGCGATGCTGCTAAGAATGGACTTGAAAACGTCCTATTCTTCTTGGCTATGATTTCTATCAATATCGGGATTTTCAACTTGATTCCTATCCCGGCACTTGATGGTGGGAAAATCGTGCTCAACATCATCGAAGCTATTCGCCGCAAACCACTGAAACAAGAAATTGAAACCTATGTTACTCTAGTCGGAGTTGTGATTATGGTTGTCTTGATGATTGCCGTTACATGGAACGACATCATGCGAACCTTCTTTTAAGAATTAGAGGAAAAATATGAAACAAAGTAAAATGCTAATCCCAACGCTTCGCGAAATGCCAAGCGATGCTCAAGTTATCAGCCACGCACTTATGTTGCGTGCTGGTTATGTTCGTCAAGTATCAGCAGGAGTCTATTCTTACCTGCCACTTGCTAACCGTGTTATCGAAAAAGCTAAGAAGATCATGCGTCAGGAATTTGACAAGATTGGTGCGGTTGAGATGTTGGCTCCAGCCCTTCTCAGTGCAGATCTTTGGCGTGAGTCTGGCCGTTATGATACCTACGGTGAAGACTTGTACAAATTGAAAAACCGTGAAGGATCTGACTTCATCCTAGGTCCAACTCACGAAGAAACCTTCACAGCGATTGTTCGTGATTCTGTCAAGTCTTACAAGCAATTGCCACTGAACTTATACCAAATCCAACCTAAATACCGTGATGAAAAACGTCCACGTAATGGACTTCTTCGTACGCGTGAATTCATCATGAAAGACGGTTATAGCTTCCACGCTAACTATGATAGCTTGGATGTAACTTATGATGAGTACAAGGCAGCCTATGAGCGTATCTTCACTCGTAGTGGCTTGGACTTCAAAGCCATCATCGGTGACGGTGGAGCTATGGGTGGTAAGGATAGCCAAGAATTTATGGCCATCACACCTGCTCGTACAGACCTTGACCGTTGGGTTGTTTTAGACAAGTCTGTCTCATCATTTGATGAAATCCCAGCAGAAGTGCAAGAAGAAATCAAGGCAGAATTGCTCAAATGGATGGTTTCTGGTGAAGATACCATTGCCTATTCAAGTGAATCAAGCTATGCAGCTAACTTGGAAATGGCAACGAACGAGTACAAACCAAGCAATCGTGTTGTGACTGAAGATCAAGTGGCTCGCGTAGAAACACCAGGTGTCAAATCGATTGATGAAGTGGCTGCTTTCTTGAATGTCTCTGAAGAACAAACAATCAAGACCTTGGTTTATATTGCAGATGAGGAGCCAGTTGTGGCTCTACTCGTTGGCAATGACCAACTCAACGAAGTTAAATTGAAAAACTATCTTGGAGCAGACTTCTTAGAACCTGCAACTGAGGCAGAAGTGAAAGAATTGTTGGGAGCGGACTTTGGTTCTCTTGGCCCAGTAAATCTTCCAGAAAATGTTAAGATTATCGCTGACCGCAAGGTACAAGATAGCCGTAATGCGGTTGCTGGTGCCAACGAAGATGGCTACCACTTGACTGGTGTAAACCCAGGTCGTGACTTTACTGCCGAGTATGTGGATATCCGTGAAGTTCGTGAAGGTGAAATTTCTCCTGACGGACAAGGTGTTCTCAACTTTGCGCGTGGTATTGAAATTGGTCACATCTTTAAACTGGGTACTCGTTACTCAGCAAGTATGGGAGCAGATGTCTTGGACGAAAATGGCCGCGCTGTGCCAATCATCATGGGATGCTACGGTATCGGTGTCAGCCGTCTCCTTTCAGCAGTTATGGAGCAACATGCTCGCCTCTTTGTTAACAAAACTCCAAAGGGTGAATACCGTTACGCTTGGGGAATCAACTTCCCTAAAGAATTGGCGCCATTTGATGTGCACTTGATTCCAGTTAATGTCAAGGACGAAGCAAGTCTTGAATTGACTAATCGTATCGAAGAAGCCTTGGTCAACAAAGGCTATGAAGTCTTGACAGATGACCGTAACGAACGTGTCGGTGTTAAATTCAGCGATAGCGACTTGATTGGTCTTCCAATCCGTATCACTGTTGGTAAGAAAGCAGCGGACGGTATCGTAGAAGTCAAGATTAAGGCGACAGGAGATACAATCGAAGTTCATGCAGATAACTTGCTTGAAACTCTTGAAATCTTAACCAACAAATAAAATCTATAATCAGAAGAAAAACAAGACAAAAATGTAACTAGTTTTTGCCTTGTTTTTTCTTTATAATGGGATAAAATAAACATAAAAAGAGTAAATAAAGAGGTAGAGCTATGCTAAAATTTCCAAAGGATTTTGTCTGGGGTTCCTCAACTTCTGGACCACAGACAGAAGGACGAGTGCCTGGTGACGGCAAGGGAGATAATCTCTGGGATTATTGGTACCAAGTAGAGCCAAATCGTTACTACAATAGCATTGGACCTGATAAGACATCGACCTTCTATGAAAACTGGGAAAAAGATATCGAACTTTTGTTAGAAACAGGACATACAGCTTTTCGAACCTCTATCCAGTGGTCTCGTATTTTCCCACAAGGGCGTGGAGAAGTCAATCCTCAAGGGGTGGCTTTCTACCGTCAGGTATTTGAAGCCATCAAGGCTAAGGGAATTCGTCTTTTAGTCAATCTCTATCACTTTGACTTGCCTTTCGCCCTTCAAGAAGATGGGGATGGTTGGGAAAATAAAGCAACTATTAAGGCTTATGAAGACTATGCTCGTTTCTGTTTTGAGACCTACGGTGACCTTGTGGACCAATGGATTACCTTCAATGAGCCTATCGTTCCTGTAGAGTTTGGTTATTTTTATGATGCCCATTATCCTCACAAGGTAGATGCCAAAGCAGCGGTTAAGGTTGCCTATCATACACAATTGGCGAGCACTCTTGCAGTTAAGGCTTGTCATAAAGTCTTACCAGGCTCTAAGATTGGGATTGTCCTCAACTTGACACCAGCCTATCCACGTAGCCAACATCCTGCTGACGTGAAAGCTGCTCGTATTGCAGATCTCTTCCAGGCACAATCTTTCCTAGATCCGTCTGTTTTAGGAACATATCCAGAAGAGTTAGTGGAAATTTTGTCTGAGCATGACTTGTTGCCAGAATACACAGCCGAAGAGTTGGAACTCATTCGTGAGAACACCGTTGACTTCCTAGGAGTCAACTATTATCAGCCTTTGCGTGTTATGGCGCCACGTTTTGCTAAGCACCCTGATAGTCCACTCTTACCAGAACATTTCTATGAACCTTACGTGATGCCAGGTCGTAAGATTAATCCGCACCGCGGTTGGGAAATCTATGAGCAAGGAATTTATGACATTGCCCAAAACATCAAGGGAAACTATGGGAATATTGAGTGGATGTTAACTGAAAACGGTATGGGTGTTGAAGGTGAAGATAAATTCCGTGAAAATGGCATGATTCAGGATGATTACCGTATTGACTTTGTCAAAGGTCACCTTCGTGAGCTTCATCGTGCTATCGAAGACGGTGCTAACTGTAAAGGATATTTGATTTGGACCTTTATCGATTGCTGGTCATGGCTCAACAGCTACAAAAATCGCTATGGTTTGGTCGAGCTAGACTTAGAAACACAAGAACGCCGCCTGAAAAAATCCGGCCACTGGTTCAAAGAGCTCAGTGACAATAATGGATTTTAAGCTACTTTTCAAATAGATTCAAAAAAACCATTGGAACTTCTCAATGGTTTTCTTGTTTTATAATAGTCCGATAAAAAGTAGTAGAGTTGATAAAGCAATAAAGGCTAGGGTTGCTAGACCACGTTGGCCTGGGCTGTATATCTTTCGTTCGCCTCGAACTGGGAAGACAATCGCAAGAAGGGCACCACCCACGGCACCACCCACATGTCCAGCAAGGCTGATGCCAGGCATTAAAACGCTACCTACTAGGTTGATGACTAAGAGGGAAAGGTAGGATTGACCGAGCTGTTGAAGGTAGGGATTGCGTGAAGCATAACGAAGAACGACAATAGAAGCGAACATCCCGTAGAGGGCAGTTGAAGCACCCGCGGTAATAGCATTCGGGCTAAAAACGAGGACAAAGAGATTCCCCATCATACCTGATAGAAGGTAGATAAAGAAAAACTGTTTGGAGCCAAAGATCTGCTCCATCTGACGTCCCAAAAAGTAGAGGGACAGCATATTAACAAAAAAGTGTTGCAAGCCAATGTGGACAAAGGTGGCCGAGAATAAGCGCCAGATTTGTTCAGGCATAGCCTTGATAGCAGGAGGATAAATAGCTCCGAACTGGTACAAGGTAGCTGCACTTGTGTAATTGAACCCGCTAGTTAGAAACATGATGATAAAAACTAGGGTTGTCACGAGGAGAAAGAGGCTCGTGGTGGGATAACGACGATCAAAAATCTCTTTCATAGATGAGTACCTCCTCAACTGGAATATCGTAGTGATCCGGTTGGAAATCCTGAATCTGGCATGGATAAAGCGTACTAATGGTATGGCCCGAGAAATGCTCCAAGTAGCGGTCGTAATAGCCACCACCATAGCCAATTCGGTAGCCAGTTGTATTAAAGGCTAGGCCGGGAACATGGATCAAATCAATCTGGGAATGTTCAAGTATAGTGAACTCTCCTTGGGGTTCAAGGAGTCCAAAAGAATTTCTTTCGAGTTTCTCTGGTTCATATAGAACAAAGTCCATTTTCCCATGAGGATAAGTTTTTGGAATGAGAATAGTCTTTCCATCTTTTTGAGCCTGTTCGATGAATGTAAGAGTCTGAAATTCATGGGGAAAAGATAGATAAGTAGCGATTGTTTGTGCTTCCTTGTAAAAAGGATGTTGAAGGAGTTGCTCAGTCAACCAAGCGTCCATGACTTCCTTTTCTTCTTTGGATATAGATTTGAGTTCTTGCAAGACCTGCTTGCGTATGGCTTTTTTCATAGTCTACTCCGCAGCTTTCTTGGCTAAAAAGCTTGATACAGCCTCAACTCCAATTGCCAGAGCTTCTTCCTTAGGACTCATCTTTGGATGGTGAAGAGCATAGGGACTGTCAATGCCCAGCCAGAACATGACACCAGGAACCTTAGAGAGAAGATAACCAAAGTCTTCTCCTGTCATGGCAGGTTCGATATCGATTAATTCAATTCCCTCTTTTTCATCAAAGAAAGTCATCAATTCCTGGGCTAATTTAGGGTTGTTTTCGACAGGTAGGTAACCTCCCTGCTTGAGTTCAACTTCCACATCCATATCAAAAGCAGCTGCGACACCTTCAGCGATGGCTTTGACACGTTTTTGTACCAATAGACTCATATTGTGTGTAAGAGCTCGAATGGTTCCATGCAGGAAGGCTGTATCAGCAATGACATTATTGGTTGTCCCAGCTTGAAAAACACCGAAAGTGACGACAGCACCCTCGATAGGATCGACATTACGGCTGACGACTGACTGAACTTGGGTCACAAAATAGCTAGTTGCAACCAGAGCATCGTTTGCCTCATGTGGAAAGGCAGCGTGTCCCCCTTTACCATTAAAGCGAATCTTGACTTCGCAAGTTCCTGCAAAGAGTGTATGGGTATTGGTCGCAATTTGTCCAACTTTTAAGTCGGGGCGAACATGGAGTCCGTAGAATTGATCAGGTAACCAGTCGCCAAAAGCTCCATCTTCATACATGAGCATACCGCCGGCCTCATTTTCTTCCGCAGGTTGAAAGAGAAAGAGGAGATTGTTTTTAGGTTGCTTTTCTAGAGCACGTTCGAGACTTCCAAGTGCAATGGTCATGTGAAAGTCGTGCCCACAAGCATGCATGCGGTCTGGGTGTTGAGAGGCAAAAGGAAGGCCTGTTTGTTCAACGATTGGGAGTCCATCAATATCTGTCCGCCAACCAATGGTACGTTCTGGCTGACTTCCTTGTAAGTATACTAAAATACCGGTTCGCCAAGTACGAATCTGAACAAAATCCTTGTCAGCTGTTAATTTCTTAATGACATTGAGTAAATAAGCGTGAGTCTTGAATTCTTCTAAACCAATCTCAGGAATTTGGTGAAGATCGCGTCGAGTTTGAATCAAATCTAACATATCTATTTTCCTTTTACTAATACGATAAAGAGGCTGGAAAAGTTTCCGCCTCTGTTACTATTTACAAGGTGCGAAGCGCATCTTCTAGCGCTGTTTTTTGTTGGGTTTTGCTATCGATTTCTTTGATAACACGAGCTGGAACGCCTGCTACCACAACATTTTCTGGAACATCTTGAGTAACGATGGCACCTGCTGCAACCACAGAACCACTACCAATCTGAACACCTTCGATAACTACAGCGTTAGCACCGATGAGAACATTGTCACCGACACGGACAGGCTCAGCACTAGCTGGCTCGATGACACCTGCAAGAACAGCACCTGCACCTACGTGACTATTTTTACCGACAATAGCACGTCCACCTAAAATAGCTCCCATATCAATCATAGTGCCAGCACCGATTTCTGCACCGATATTGATAACAGCTCCCATCATGATAACAGCATTGTCACCAATCTCAACTTGGTCACGGATGATAGCGCCTGGCTCGATACGAGCATTGATATCACGTTTATCAAGGAGAGGTACAGCTGAATTGCGGGCGTCTTGTTCAACAACATAGTCCTTGTTTTCTGTAAGTCCTTCAAGAAGTGGAGCGATATCTTTCCAGTCTCCAAAAAGAACATTCCCAAGCTTGATAACAGAAGCAGGGATGGCTCCATCAAGTTGCCCTTCAAAGGTCACTTTTACACTTGTCTTTTTCTCAGCATTTGCGATAAATTGGATAATTTCTTGTGCATTCATTTTTGTAGCAGTCATAGGTGTCTCCTCACTTTTTGTAATGCTTACTATTCTACCAAAAAAGGCTTCAATTTTGAAGCCTTAAGTGTTAAAAGAGGATTCTTTCAGTTTATCTTTTGATTCTTCAATGGATAAGAAAATCATCGGAATAATAATCAAGATCATAGCTAGTAGCAGGTACCCATCTAAGACCAGACCTAGAAACAGAACGCTTAGAATAGCAGATGATAAAGGTTCGCTAGCACTGACGACTGATACCACCAATGGGGAAACGAGCGAGACAGCCTTCATCGATAGGAAAAAGGCAAAAGCAGTTCCCAAAAAGGCAATGGTCAAACAAATCAAGATGCTCACCCAATCAAGCTGAAAACTAATTTTATAAACAGGATAGAGAAAATTACTAAAGAGTCCAGCCAGCATCATTCCCCAACCAACAGTTGGCACAAAACCGTATTTTCGAGCAAACGGTTGGGGCAAGATGACATTAAACATAACCCCCAGAGCACTGAGAAGGCCTGTCAGCAATGCGAGGGGAGTAATGGATAGCTTAGACAAATCGCCTTTGGTAGCCATCAAAAAGACTCCAAGCATAGCTGTCAGAACATAAAAGATTGCTTTTTTAGAAGCTTTTTTCTTGTAGATAAGACGGTTGTAGATGAGAATGAAAACAGGGCTGATAAATTGTAGGATAGTTGCCGTTGTTGCATTAGAGTATTCTACACAGAGATAGAAGAAATACTGAACGGAGAAAATTCCTAAGATAGCATAAGCCAGAAAAGGTAGGTAGTTGTGACGATTTCTCCAAAGGTCGAATAAGTGTGAACGAAACTTAAAGCCGGACAAGATGAGTACGAAACCACCTGCAAGGCTTAGTCGCATAGAAGTAATCCAACCAGAGGAGACTGGATAATGTGTAAAGAAGAATTCTCCTAAAATACCACAAATACCCCATATTAATCCGGAAAGGAGGGAATATATGGTTCCCTTGAAAATATTTTTTTGATAGTGATTCATATAAAAGTCGAGTTAGGTGACATACTCTTGATAATAAGTATGTTAGCGTTGGGACCTATTCGAAGAAGAGCTGTTATTATTTTTATCTTTATCTTTATCCTTATCCTTATCCTTATCCTTATCTTTATCCTTATCCTTATCTTTATCCTTGTCTTTATCCTTGTCTTTATCTTTATCTTTATCTTTGTTGTCTTGTTTTATTAAATTTCCAACAATCGTATTCCAAGCTTTTTGGTAATCAGAGTCACTTCCACCAATAGCAAATCGGTAGGTAGTAGTCGGAGCACCAGCTTGGTTAGCCCAGTAACTTGTTACCATTTCTCCAGTAAGGTCAATCTCTTTGCCGTTGATAGTGACCTTACCAGGCTTCTGTCCAGTAGACTTAAGGACTTGAGAAGATGTTACACTTGAATCAAGGCTGAAACGCTCAGTTCCCCAAGCAGAAGGAGAAGCTTGTTGAATAGCGTTTACGAGGTGGGCCATATACTTAGCATTACGATAATATGCGCCTTTGGCTAACGGACTGTTATCATCATGACCAATCCAACCACCAAGAGTCAATCGAGGCGTTGAAAGCATGAGCCACATATCACCTTCCTCGTTAGTTGTACCAGTTTTTCCAATCCAATCAGCACCTGCTAGACTGGAATTGATACCATAAAGATCGCTTTGGAAACTTGTAGTTATCCGGGATGAAAGTACATCTCTTAGTAGACTTTGCATAATGGTTGCAGTAGCTTTTGAGTAAACTTGAACAGGTTCGTCTTTATGTTCATAGATAACTTCTCCACTACTTTTTTCGATTTTCGAAATCATGTATTTTTTATGGTAAACACCATTGTTGGCCAAGGTTTGGTATCCGTTTGTATGTTGAGCTACAGTAACTTCAATTCCTCCTCCCATAGGAAGACTTTCAATACCGTATTCTGGGATTTCATACCCCATTTTTTCCATATAGGAGCGGACATCAACTCCTTTTTCACGAAGCATACGATAAGTCCAGTAGGCCGGGATATTCCAGGAATAATTGAGAGCTTCCTTTAGGTTTATCATAGCTGTTCCCGGACTGTTGACGTGCATGATCGGAGTTCCGTTGGCAAAGTTCGTTGGATAGTTTGATAGGATGCTAGCACTTCCCATCAAGCCTTGGTCAATAGCAATACCATAGGCTAAGATGGGTTTGGTAGTCGAAGCCGGAGATCGTTTTGTGTCAAAGGCGTGATTATTTTGATTGCTTTGGTAATCTCGTCCTCCTACAAATCCTTTGATGGCTCCTGTTTTATTATCCATTAAGACATTTCCGACTTCAGGTTGACCACTACTATCATTTAGAAGGTAGCTATAGTTTGCCACTGCATTTTGCATTGCATTATGGATCGTTTTATCGATTGTAGTAGTGATACGGTAACCACCATTTTGAATTTCTTTTTCAGCCAATTCACGATAAGATTTCTGAATAGATTCATTCTTAAGCTCTTGTTCGGAAACGTTATCTTTTTTGACCAGATAATCATACATGACTTTAGTCGCTTCATCAAGTGCAGTGAAGTAAAGATAACCCTTAGCTGTTAGGTTTACACTTTCTGCTGGCAAGAAGTCTTGCTTAATGTCATATGCTATATAGGTTTCGTAGTCTTCCTGACTGAGCACTCCAGTTCTATACATATTGTAGAGAACATCTTTGGAACGCTTGATTCCGAGTTCCATATCCTCTTCACTCTTCATCTCACCAGTCGCTTCATAAGGGGAGTAAGAGATAGGACTTTGTGGTAATCCTGCTATAAAGGCTGCCTGAGGGATTGTTAGCTGATTTGCATCAACCCCAAAAATACCTTTGGCTGCTTGTTGAGCCCCCGCAATATTTTGACCTTTATTGTTACGGCCAAATGGAGCGACGTTGAGATAAGTTGTCAAGATTTCATCCTTGCTCATTGCTCGCTCTAAAGCCAAGGCATCCACAATTTCACTAGCTTTACGAGCGAGTGTAGGGGCATCACCAACAACTTGTTGTTTGATGAGCTGTTGTGTCAGAGTAGATCCACCGCTCGAAGAACCAAGACCGATAAAGTTTCCTAGACTAGCACGAATAACAGCTTTAGGAACGACACCATTGTGTTCTGCAAAATGTTCATCCTCTGTTGCAACGATAGCCTGCTTGAGATTATCTGAAATAGCGTCCGACGCAACAGATGTTCGCAGAAGATCGCTCTCAATAGCACCGATCATGGATCCGTCAGCATAGTAAATCTCAGAGATGGATGAAATATCATTCACCTGTTTGATCAGATCCTCCGTCTGAGGAACGGTTACTTTGTCAAATAGAGAAACCGCATAACCGAAAACAACCCCAGTGCCCAAAAGTCCACCAAGAAAGGCGATGATAAAAAGGGTATTAAAGGTTGCCTTGATTCCCAATAAGATATTAGCAAAGATTGTCCAGATATTGGTCTTAGTTTGTTTTTTCTTCTTAGAGTCTTTACGACTAATTTTGCCTAAATCTATATTTTTTAGTTTTGTTTTTAGAGACTGAAGGAAAGCCAGTCCTTTTTCTTTAAGTTCTAACAATTTATTCTTCATTTCTTTCCTCACTTCTTATTATTATACCATAAAAGCATCTATTGCAAGAAATTAGGCTTAGACAAGATTTGGAGGTGTTTAGGCAGCAAAAAAACCAGGAACATTTTGAACCTGGTTTTATCAATTATTTTTCTCCTGAAAGTTCTTTTCCAAGATCGATCAAGTAGTCTTTCAAGTGATCTTTGACTTGAGGATGTTTCAGGGCGTATTCGATAGATGTCTTCATAAATCCAAATTTGTCTCCGACATCGTAACGAGAGCCTTTAAACTCACGAGCAAATACACGTTGAGTTTTGTTAAGTGTATCGATAGCGTCTGTTAGTTGGATTTCATTTCCGGCACCTGGTTTTTGCTTTTCAAGAATACCGAAAATTTCAGGTGTGAGTAGGTAACGACCGATGATCGCTAAATCACTTGGTGCATCTTCAGGAGCTGGTTTTTCAACGAAGGTTTCAACGCTGTAAAGTCCATCTTTTCCTTCACCTTGAGGAGCGATGACACCGTATGAAGAAACTTCATCGTGTGGTACAGGCATCACAGCGATAGTAGAAGCATGAGTCTTCTCATAATCATTCATGAGTTGCTTGGTCAATGGAACAGCTTTGTCATCAGTGATATCCATGAGGTCATCCCCAAGCATGACCACAAAAGGTTCGTTCCCGACGAAAGCTTTGGCTTGTAAAACGGCATCTCCGAGACCACGTGGGTGGGTTTGACGAATGAAGTGAAGACGCATACCAGTTGTTTCATCAACTAATTTCAAAAGATCAGTTTTTCCTTTTTCCTTAAGGTTGAATTCCAACTCAAAGTTTGAGTCAAAATGATCTTCGATGGAGCGTTTTGACTTCCCTGTTACAACAAGAATATCCTCAATTCCAGACTTGAGAGCTTCTTCAACGATAAACTGGATGGTTGGTTTATCCACGATTGGCAACATTTCTTTGGCCAAGGCTTTGGTTGCGGGTAGGAAACGAGTTCCAAGTCCTGCAGCAGGGATAACGGCTTTTCTCACTTTTTGCTTCATGAGCTTCCTTTCTAACGGTGATTATGACCACTCGTTTTCCGATTTGAACTCATTGCTCATAAGTTCAGCAACGGCATCCTTAATATTAACATTTTCATAAATAACTTGATAAATAGCTTGGGTGATAGGCATGTAAACGTCAAGTTCTTGTGCCAACTCGTAAGCAGCTTTGGTTGTTGAAATTCCTTCGATGACCATTCCCATATTGGCTTCGATATCTGCCAAGGCTTCGCCACGCCCAAGAGCATCACCTGCTCGCCAGTTACGTGAGTGGACAGAAGTTCCTGTAACAATCAAATCACCGACACCTGAAAGTCCGCTATAAGTCAGTGGATTTGCTCCAAGTTTTACTCCTAGACGTGTAATTTCTGCAAGACCGCGCGTGATAATAGCAGCTTTAGCATTGTCTCCAAATCCAAGTCCATGGAGAGCCCCTGCCCCAACAGCGATGATATTTTTTAGAGCTCCAGCTGTTTCAACTCCAATAACATCCGTATTTGTATATAGACGGAAGTAGTTGTTGCTAAAGAGTGATTGAACATACTGTGCTGTTTGCAGATTTTTTGAAGCTGCTGTAATCAAGGTAATGTCACGGACAATGGTTTCCTCAGCATGGCTAGGTCCAGAGACGACGACAATATCACTTCTTAATTCAGCAGGAATTTCTTCTTCCAAAACAGTAGAGAGACGTTTGTGGCTATCTGGTTCAAGCCCTTTGGAGGCATGCATAACAACCACTTTATGATCAAGAACTGCAGCGACTTGCTGAGCTACCAATCTGGTTACCTTGGTTGGTACCACAAACAAGATAGCATCAACACCCTTCAAGGTTTCTGCCAAATCATGATAGGCAACAATTTTTTCGTCTAATACAGCTTCTTTAAAATAACGTTTGTTAGTATGTTGTGTATTGATTTCATCAATTTGATCAGGAATATTTCCCCAGATACGTACTTGGTGTCCGTTGTCATTGAGGACTTGTGACAAGGCAGTACCCCAAGAACCAGGCCCTAAAACAGCGATGGTTTGTTTGTTCATTTTTCCCTCCTTCTGAGAAAGCACTTTCCTATATTCTACCATAAAAAGCACTAACTTGCATTAATATTATTTATTAAGAATTAACTTATAGAGAGTATAAATAAAAAACAGCCAATAAGAAATCTGACTGTTTTTAGGAGAAAAACTAGAGTGTAATACTATTGTTTTTAGAAATTTTCATAAATAGTAACAATGAAGTAACTGTCAAGACAGTGAGGATAGTTGACAAAGCAGCTGCCACGCCATAATTTCCACGAAGTACTTCAGTGTAGATTGCTACGGTCATTGTTCTAGTTTTAACATTGTATAAGAGAATCGAAGTAGAAAGTTCTGAAATCATTGTTACCCATGATAGGATTGCTCCTGAAATGATACCTGAAAGCATCATTGGGGTTGTGATTTTAGTAAAGGTATTGAGACGGCTACTTCCCAAGCTTTCGGCAGCTTCTTCGATACTAGGAGCAATTTGTTGCAAACTAGCAACTGAAGAGCGAATAGTATAAGGAAGTCTTCTTACAGATAAGGACATAATTAGGATAAAGGCTGTTCCGGTAATCATAAGGAAGCCACTTCCGAAAATACCTGTATTAAATGAAGAGATAAAGGCAATACCGAGAACGGTTCCTGGCACGATATAAGGTACCATACTAAGACTATCGATTAGATTCGTAAATAGGTTGCGCTTACGAACTGCAAGGTATGAGATGAAGGTCGCAAAGACAACAACAAGAACCAAGGCAAGTAGAGGAATTCGAATGGTATTGAAAATAGCAGACCCCATACGGTTAAAGGCTGTCTTATAACTATTTAATGAGTATCCTTTAACAAATACCATACCGGATGTCTTAAGGAATGATGTATAAATCAAGTAAACTTGAGGTAATACAGAGAATAAGATAATGCCATAAACAGTCACATAAATAGCAGCCATCTTTCCTTTTGTCGTTTTCTTAGGTTCGATTGGATGAAGCGAGTTCATACTGAAGCTATAACGATTTGAAATGTACTTTTGGATGAGGAAGATAGCCAGTGCAATTGTAATAGCCATGATTGCTAAGGCAGATGCGAATGCTGAGTTGCCTCCAACTTCACTAATGAACTGTGTGTAGATTAACACTGGGAAGGTACGGTATCCCTCTCCAATCAACATTGGAGTACCAAAGTCAGAGAAAGCTCTCATAAATACCAGTAGGGCTGCTGCTAATAAAGTTGGGACCAAAAGAGGTAAAATGACTTTTACAATACGTTTAAAGCCAAAAGATCCCATGCTTTCCGCAGCTTCCAAGAGGGAATTGTCAATACTCTTCATAGTTCCAGCTACATAAAGGAAGACGAGAGGGAAAAGTTGGAGTGTAAAGACAAGTACAATACCTTTAAAGCCGTAGATATCAAAGCCTGGCAAATGTAGTGTGTTGGTTAGAAATTTTGTGATAACTCCGTTTCTACCAAGAAGTAGAATCCAAGAATAGGCACCTACAAAGGGAGCTGACATGGATGCGATGATAATCAAAATTTGTAAAAATTTCTTTCCCTTGAAGTCATACATTGAAAAAAGATAAGCTAGCAAGGTACCAACAACGACAGAAGTGATTGTGGCAGTTACAGAAACCTTAAAACTATTAATGAGTGTCTCAGAATAATAAGATTTGCTAAAGAATGTTACAAAATTTTCTAAAGAGAAACTACCTTCATGTATCAACGCTTGTTTTAATACAGTCACGATTGGGTAGACTAAGAAAACTAAGTATGTAAGAAAAATGAAGAAGGAAGATGCAGTCCAGATATTAAGTTTTTTACGCTCCATGGCTGACTCCTTTTATGAGATTCCGAGAACCATCTTCAGAGAAGACATTGAGTTTCTGAGTATTGATACGTAAACGAACATGATTTCCTTTTTCTAAATCTTCTTCGAATGTAGATTCTTCACTCACTTGAAGTTTTGGAGCAAATCCTGTTTCAATGAAGTATTCAGTATTCAAGCCAAGGTAAACGCTGTCGGTAATTGTTCCATCGATTGTGCCATTTTCATCACGGATAAATTCTTCAGGACGAATGCTGACACGAATATTTTGTTCTTCAACTTGGTCAAGATCTGGCATACGAAGAGAGTAGCCGTCTTCGAATACGATGTAAGCTCCATCAGCTTGCTTTTCTAAACGAGCAGGGATTATGTTTGTTCTACCGATAAAGGTTGCGACAAATTCGTTCTCGGGCTTGTGGTATAGCTCTTTTGGACGACCAATTTGTTGAATAACACCATCTTTCATAACCGCGATTTGGTCAGAAATGGCCATAGCTTCTTCTTGGTCGTGAGTTACATAGACAGTTGTAATGCCAACTTCGTGTTGGATTTCGCGAATGGCTTGACGCATATCTAGACGAAGTTTGGCATCTAGGTTACTGAGGGGCTCATCCATGAGGAGAACGCTTGGATTAACAGCTAAGGCGCGTGCTAGAGCAACACGTTGTTGCTGACCACCACTAAGTTTATCTGGTTTACGATCAGCGTACTGGGCAATCTGCATCAACTCAAGGTATTTATTTGTTTGTTTGATGAGTTCCTCTTTCGGAACTTTCTTTTGCTTGAGTCCGAATGCTACGTTATCACGCACTGTCAAATGTGGGAAAATCGCATAGTTTTGGAAAACCATCCCAATATTTCGTTTGCTAGGTTCCATGTTATTAATTTTGGTATCATCGAAGTAAAATTCTCCTCCTTCGATACTGTTGAATCCAGCAATCATACGAAGCAAAGTTGTTTTCCCGCATCCTGAAGGCCCAAGGAGAGTGAAAAGGCTCCCCTTAGGAATTGTAACATTTAAATTTTCGATAACGGGTACATCATTGTAAATTTTCTTAGCATTAATAATTTTAATCTCGCTCATGGTCAACCCCTATTATTGTTTAGATTGGATATCTGTAAAGATTTCGTTGTATTTCTTAACAATGTCTGATTTGTTTTTGATGACATAGTCATAGTCTTCAGTTAGTGTTTTAATTTGTTCGATTGGTTTCATATTTTCGCTAGTTTTAGCATTTTTACGAACTGGACGATTAGTAGTTGTTGTACCAAGGGTGTCTTGGACTTCTTGTGAAATGATGAAATCGATAAATTTCTTAGCGTTTTCTTTATTTTTTGCGTTTTTGATAATAGCAGCACTTGCTGGTAAGAAAACAGTTCCTTCTTTTGGATAAACAACTTTAATGTTAGCACCGTCATTTAGAAGTTTAACTGCAGGATCTTCATATGAAAGACCAACAGCCATTTCTCCATCTGCCACTGCCTTATAAACACCAGATGAACTTGAACCGATTTTACCATCAATTAAAGTAAAGAGATCTTTGACATAAGTCCAAGCCTTTTCATCTGTATAGCCACCCTCAGCTTGTAGCATGTTTGTTAGTTGAGCAAAGGCACTAGAAGAGTTAGCAGGGTCAGCTGTTGCAATTTTTCCTTTGAGCTCTGGTTTGATAAGATCGCTATATCCTTCGATATTCATACCCTTAGTTAAGTCAGGATTTACAATCAATACACTACCATCCAATGTATAAGGAGTTGAGTAACCAGTTGTATTTTGATATTCTTTGATGACATTTTCATTTTCAGGAGAAACATAGTTTTCAAAAAGCTCCCCATGAGTAGCATATTGAGTATAAGAACCACCAAAGATGACATCTGCAACAGGTGCTTCTTTTTCAGATTCCAATTTTTTAAAGAGTTCACCAGTTCCTGCTTGAATGAGTTCAACTTTAATGCCATATTTTTCTTCAAAGGCAGGGATTGTTGCACCAATTAGTCCTTCTGAGTTTGGCGAATAGACTACAAGAGTATCGCTACCTCCGTTTTCAGTAGCTTTATCTCCTGAAGCGTCATCAGAAGAACAGGCAGTCAGCCCCAAAATAGCAAGTCCACAAGCAGCAAAATACATCCATTTCTTTTTCATGATGGATACCTCCAAAGTTTTGATAATACTATTGTAAAAAAATGTAAGCGTTTTTAAAACTCAGAATTCTATCCTAATAGGGTAAAATTCTCTACAAAAACGGAAGTAATCTTTTTGATTTTATAGCAGGGTTTGGCAGTTAATAACTGGTAAGTCAAATTTTATTTTTTAGATTGGATATCTGTAAAAATGTCATTGTACTTTTTAAGAATAGCGGATTTGTTTTTAATGACATAATCGGAATCTTCAGTGGCAATATTGATTTCTGTCATAGCCTTCATATTTTTATTGGTTCTAGCATTTTTACGAATGGGTCTGATGGTTGTTTCAGTTCCTAGCTTATCTTGGATTTCTTGAGAAAGGAGGAAATCGATAAATTTCTTAGCGTTTTCCATATGTTTGGCGTTTTTGACGATAGCCGCGTTACCAGGTAAAAAGACGGTTCCTTCTTTTGGATAAATGACTTTTACATCAGCCCCATCATTTAAGAGTTTTAAGGCAGGATCTTCATAGGTGAGTCCTACAGCCATTTCTCCATCGACGACAGCTTTGTAAACATTCGAAGAGCTAGATGCAATTTTTCCATCTACTAGGGTAAATAGATTTTTCACATAGGTCCAAGCTTGTTCATTTTCGTATCCACCTTGGTCTACAAGCATGTTTGTTAGTTGTGCAAAGGCGCTAGAAGCATTACTTGGATCAGCAGTAGCGATTTTTCCTTTTAATTTAGGATTGAGTAGATCATTGTAGCCTTCAATTTTAATACCTTTTGTAAGAGATGAATTGGCAATGATGACACTGACATCAAGTGTATAAGGAGTGTAGAATCCAGTTTCATTGTGATATTCAGGGATTATCTGGTCGTTCTCTTGAGAAATATAAGGTTCAAAAAGATTTTCGTTAGAAGAGAAGAGGGCGTAGGAGCCTCCGAAAATGACATCCGCTACAGGAGCTTCTTTTTCTGACTCAGCTTTTTTAAACAATTCACCAGTGCTGGCTTGTACTAAGTCAACCTTAATACCATATTTTTCTTCGAAGGCTGGGATTATTTCTTCGATAAGGTCTTCAGGGTTAGGCGAGTAGACAACCAAAGTGTTATCTGAATCTTTTTCAGCGCTAGTTTCCGCTTCTGTTGTTGAAGAACATCCTGATAAAGTAAGAAATATCCATCCACAAGAGAGAAAGAATAGTATTTTTTTCATAAGTATTTCCTTTTTTACGAACGTTTTTACTCTACGACTTGCTTAATGTTTATAATTTGCAGAGTTCTACAGGATATAATAAAAACCTTAAAGAAATCTAAAACGGGGAATAGGAAATGGGTATCTCGCGCAAGGATGGGGAAACTGTAACTGGGATTTCGATGGTAATCCTCTTCAAAGCACGTCATTTTATCTGTGATCTCAAAGCTATGATTTGAGCAGCTTGTAGCGAGTTTCCTAGTTTGTTCTAGTATAAGTACAAAATAAAAAGATTGCCTGATTTGAGCAATCCTTTTACATCAATGGTTTTTATCCATGAGTTTTAATTCTTTTGGAGAAATATGGAGATATTTTTTAAAAACTTTGGCAAAATATTTATAGTCTGAAAATCCAACTTGTTCAGAGATATCGCTTAAGGGAGAATTAGGGGACTCAGCCATTTTATCTATAGCTTGCTTGAGGCGGTAGCGTAAGATATATTCATTTAGCGTCATTGGGAAGTCTTCTTTGATAACCTTATATAGATAACTTTCACTATATCCTAGATTCTCTGCAATGGTAGAAATGGTAAAGTGCATGCAGTAGTGTTGGTGCACAAATTCAAGAATTTGCTGAATGATTTGATTTTGTGTATCAATTTGTTGGATAGAGGTGAGTAAAGTTTGATATTCTTCTAAAAAAGGAGTTTCTTGACGAGTGCTAACTCGTAATCGCAAAACAATTTTTTGAAGACATTCTGTCAACTCCTTGGTATCAATTGGTTTGGATAAGAAATCAACTGCTCCATATTGCATAGCTTTTTTAGCATTTTGAAAATCGTCATGACCAGATAGGATTACTTTTTCATAAGAGAGAGACTTTGTAGCTTCAAACATCATGAAAGCATCCATGATTGGCATGGTGATGTCCGTCAGCACAATATGTGGTTTTAGTTTTTGAATCAGTTCCATCCCTTCTTGTCCATGACTAGCGGTTCCTACAACTTGAATACCTAAGGAAGAGTAGTCTACAGCAATCTCAAGCCATTTTCGAATTAGATGTTCGTCTTCGACAATGATAAGTTTAAACATGTGTTCTTCCTTTCGTTACAAATTTTACCCAGGTTTCGCCTTTAGGGTTCACTCCTAAATCCAATTCGACAGTATCAAAAAAGTTATTTAATCGTTTATAACTGTTGACAATACCATGTTGCGTATGTGGACTATTCAGAGATTCTAAGATATGTAGTCGTTCTTGTTTAGTCAAACCACCGGCATTATCCATAACGATAAAGGTTAGTTTTTCCTGATCTTGAGTGATTTTTATAGAGATAGCAAGGTCGATACGATACTGTCTTCCGTATTTTAGAGCATTTTCTACAAGGGGTAATAGGAAAAGTTTTGGGATGACTTGGGAATATAGTTTTTGAGAACAGTCAATATGATAAGAAAATTGTTCAAAGCGGATTTGATGAATCTTTAGGTAAGCTTCAATAATCTCTAAGTCCTGTCCAAGAGTCGTTTCTTTCTCTAATTCAGTCACGCTGTATCGCAGGATGCGTGTGAGATTTTGAATAAGGTCTTGTGTAATACTCGCATCAATCATACTCGTGATTTTAATGGTTTCCAAGGTATTGTAGAGGAAGTGAGGATTGAACTGAGCTTCTAGCATCTTTCTTTCAAAAACCCATTTTTCCTTCTCGATAGTTAACATCTTTTGATGAAGCTCGTCCAACTCCTGCAGCATATCATTAATTTTCTCAGCTATCAGTTCAAATTCATCCTCAGTATGGAGAGTAAGTTTCTTTTCTTTTTTCTTAGGAATTTCATGTAATTGAAAGACTAAACTTTCAATAGGGCCAGCATTATGGGTTGCGATTTTATGGGCAATTCTTCTAGCCTGCCAAAAATATAATAGAAAGATACAAAGTGTTAGTATGGAAGCAAGGCTAAGTAAGCTAGGAATAGGAAAGAATGATTGGAAAGTGTAAATTGAAAAAATTGAATCAACTTTACGTTTTTCAATCAAAATTGGATTTTCAACGAACCAATGTGTTTTTGAACGGAGCGATTTCTCATCAAATTTTTCCAGAGTTGATTGTGTGAATTGATTGGTATTGCTCGAGTATATATTACCGAAAGTGTCTGTGATGACGTATTTTGAATTAATCAAGGGGATGCTTGACACAAAGTCGTTCTCATTCACAAAGGAAATACTGTAAACTTGTACTCGCTGGTTGTGAACTATGGGCATAATAAAGACAGCATAATGTTGCTTGTCCATCGATAGAGCAACTTTCTCTGAAATGGATCCTTGGGTAGTGTTTTGAATTAATAATTTTAAATAATAGGGAGCTAAAAGAGTTTCTTTATGATTGCGATTGGTGCTAAATAAAAGTTCGCCAGTCTCATCGAGAATGACAAAATCAGAACTGAGTTTTAGTTGAGCTTTTGTTTCATAAAATAGACTAAATAATTCTCTATCAGTGTGTTTACCTTCTATAAATTCTGGAACCATTTTTTTATTCATGGTTTCCAATAATTCATAATTTGCTTGTTTCATGTCTTGAACATGTTGAGAAATTTGTTGAGTATCCTTAGCTAGTTGCTGCTTTTGAAGGAAATAGGAAAATCCAAATAGAAGGATAAGGAGTAAGAGAGAAGTCGCTAGGGCAGCTAAAGAACTACGGTGAAGAATCTCTTTTTGGAGAGAATTTTTGAAAGAATGGGGCATAATTTACCTCTTTGGGAAGAGTCTGTTAAAGTAAGTATAGCAGTATTAAAAATGGAAGGCAAGGTCAAAAAAGAAAAGAGTTAAGAATAAAGAGGCTAATTCCCTCTAAAAATGGTATAATAGGAGCATCACGAAAATTGGAGAGACAGCATGAGTTTTTACAATCATAAAGAAATCGAGCCTAAGTGGCAAAAATACTGGGCTGACCATCATACTTTTAAGACAGGAACAGATGCTTCAAAACCTAAGTTTTATGCACTCGACATGTTCCCTTACCCATCTGGAGCGGGTCTTCACGTAGGACACCCAGAAGGGTACACAGCAACAGATATCCTTAGCCGTTTCAAACGTGCGCAAGGCTACAACGTCCTTCACCCAATGGGATGGGATGCCTTTGGTTTACCTGCAGAGCAATACGCTATGGATACTGGTAATGACCCAGCGGAATTCACAGCAGAAAACATTGCCAACTTCAAACGCCAAATCAATGCGCTTGGATTCTCTTACGACTGGGACCGTGAAGTCAATACTACAGATCCGAACTACTACAAGTGGACGCAATGGATCTTCACTAAGCTTTACGAAAAAGGTTTGGCTTATGAAGCTGAAGTGCCAGTAAACTGGGTGGAAGAATTGGGAACAGCTATCGCCAATGAAGAAGTTCTTCCAGATGGAACATCTGAGCGTGGTGGCTATCCAGTTGTTCGTAAACCAATGCGCCAATGGATGCTTAAAATCACGGCCTATGCAGAACGCTTGCTCAATGACTTGGATGAGTTGGATTGGCCAGAATCTATCAAGGACATGCAACGTAACTGGATTGGGAAATCAACAGGTGCTAACGTAACTTTCAAGGTAAAAGGGACAGACAAGGAATTCACAGTTTTTACCACTCGCCCTGACACCCTTTTTGGTGCGACCTTCACTGTCTTGGCTCCTGAGCATGACTTGGTAGATGCCATCACAAGTCCTGAACAAGCTGAGGCTGTAGCGGACTACAAACACCAAGCCAGCCTCAAATCAGACTTGGCTCGTACTGACCTTGCCAAGGAAAAAACAGGGGTTTGGACTGGTGCTTATGCTATCAACCCTGTCAATGGTAAAGAAATTCCAATCTGGATTGCCGACTATGTTCTTGCTAGCTATGGTACAGGTGCTGTTATGGCTGTACCTGCCCACGACCAACGTGACTGGGAATTTGCTAACCAATTCGGCCTTCCAATCGTAGAAGTACTTGAAGGTGGAAATGTTGAAGAAGCTGCCTATACAGACGACGGCCTTCACGTCAACTCTGACTTCTTGAACGGTCTCAACAAAGAAGAAGCGATTGCTAAAATCGTGTCTTGGCTAGAAGAAAAAGGCTTTGGTCAAGAAAAGGTTACCTACCGTCTTCGTGACTGGCTCTTTAGCCGTCAACGTTACTGGGGTGAACCAATTCCAATCATTCATTGGGAAGATGGGACTTCAACAGCCGTTCCAGAAAGTGAACTCCCACTTGTCTTGCCAGTAACCAAGGACATCCGCCCTTCAGGTACTGGTGAAAGCCCATTGGCTAACTTGACAGACTGGCTGGAAGTGACTCGTGAGGATGGAGTGAAAGGTCGTCGTGAGACCAACACCATGCCACAATGGGCTGGTTCAAGTTGGTACTATCTCCGCTATATCGACCCACACAACACAGAGAAATTGGCTGATGAGGACCTTCTCAAACAATGGTTGCCAGTCGATATCTACGTGGGTGGTGCAGAACACGCCGTTCTTCACTTGCTTTATGCTCGTTTCTGGCACAAATTCCTCTATGACCTCGGTGTCGTTCCGACTAAAGAACCATTCCAAAAACTCTTTAACCAAGGAATGATCTTGGGAACTAGCTACCGTGACCATCGTGGTGCTCTTGTGGCGACTGATAAGGTTGAAAAACGTGACGGTTCCTTCTTCCATGTGGAAACAGGCGAAGAGTTGGAACAAGCGCCAGCCAAGATGTCTAAATCCCTCAAGAACGTGGTGAACCCAGACGATGTGGTGGAACAATACGGTGCCGATACCCTTCGTGTCTATGAAATGTTCATGGGACCACTCGATGCTTCCATCGCTTGGTCTGAAGAAGGATTGGAAGGAAGCCGTAAATTCCTCGACCGTGTTTACCGTTTGATTACAAGCAAAGAAATCGTTGCGGAAAACAATGGTGCTCTTGACAAGGTTTATAACGAAACTGTTAAATCTGTCACAGAGCAAATCGAGTCAATGAAATTCAACACAGACATTGCCCAACTCATGGTCTTTGTCAATGCTGCTAACAAGGAAGACAAACTCTATGTGGATTATGCCAAAGGCTTTATCCAATTGCTTGCCCCAGTTGCGCCTCACTTGGCAGAAGAACTCTGGCAAATAGTGGCAGCAACAGGTGAGTCAATCTCTTATGTAGCTTGGCCAACATGGGACGAAAGCAAATTGGTTGAAGACGAAATCGAAATCGTCGTTCAAATCAAAGGTAAAGTCCGTGCCAAACTCATGGTTGCGAAGGATCTTTCACGTGAAGAATTGCAAGAAGTGGCTCTGGCTGACGAAAAAGTCAAAGCAGAGGTCGATGGTAAGGAAATCGTGAAGGTGATTAGTGTACCAAATAAATTGGTTAACATTGTTGTAAAATAACCAATTTATTTGCTCATTTGCAACCTCAAACAGTTTCCTAAACTGTTTGCGCCAACTAAACTCGTAAATATCGTCGTTAAATAACGAGTTTATTAGCCCTATCTGCCACCTTCAATAGTCCACTGGACTATTGAAGCCAACTAAATTGGTTAATATTGTTGTGAAATAACCAATTTATTTGCTGATTTCCAACCTTAAACAGTTTCCCAAGTTGTTTGAGCCAACTAAACTCGTAAATATCGTTGTTAAATAAGAAATGAATCCTTCAGAGTAGAATCTGAAGGATTTTTTGTAGATTACCTGAGAGATATGATATACTATTCACATCTTTAAACTTATAAGAGTGAGATAAGGAGAAAGCTATGCCTGTAAATGAATATGGTCAGATGATTGGTGAACCTGTAGACGATACACCTGGAGTTTTACCGTCGCTTGTACAGATAGAAGGACAGTATACGATTATCGAAGCTCTGTCAGTGGAAAAGCATGCGGAGGATTTGCTGGCTGTTTATGGTCCAGAATCACCTCGAGAGATGTGGACCTATCTCTTTCAACCACCAGTAGAAAATCTCGAAGAATTAATCGTCGCTTTAAAGCAGATGATTGAGCGCAAGGATCGCTTCTATTATGCGATTATCGATAAAGCAACTGGTAAGGCACTGGGGACTTTTTCCCTCATGCGCATTGATCAAGCCAATCGCGTGGTTGAAGTTGGTGCGGTGACCTTTTCTCCGGCTCTCAAACAGACAAGAATGGGAACAGAAGCCCACTATTTGCTTGCTCGTTATGTCTTTGAAGAACTTAACTATCGCCGTTATGAGTGGAAATGTGATGCACTAAATCTACCTTCTAGAAAAGCAGCAGAACGTTTGGGTTTTATCTACGAAGGCACTTTCCGTCAAGCTGTTATTTATAAAGGGCGTACCAGAGATACGGACTGGATGTCTATGATTGATAAGGACTGGCCAAGGGTTAAAGCTTGTTTTGAAGCATGGCTGGATCCTGAAAACTTTGATAAAAATGGACGGCAGTACAAGAGCTTGAGAGAGCTTTAAGAGGTGTTGAGATGATTACTATTAAAAAGCAAGAAATTGTCAAGCTAGATGATGTTTTGCATCTCTACCAGGCAGTTGGTTGGACAAACTATACCAATCAGCCACAGATGTTGGCCCAGGCCTTGTCTCATTCGCTAGCGACTTATCTTGCCCGTGATGGTGAGAAAATCGTTGGTTTAGCGCGTTTGGTTGGAGACGGTTTTTCATCCGTTTTTGTCCAGGATTTGATTGTTTTGCCTAGCTATCAGCGCCAAGGGATTGGAAGTTCTATGATGAAGCAAGCCTTAGCTGACTATAAGGATGCCTACCAAGTCCAATTAGCGACTGAACAGACAGAAAAAACATTGGGGTTTTACCGTTCTCTGGGGTTTGAAACCTTATCTACTTACGATTGTACAGGAATGATTTGGGTAGATCGAAAAAAATTAAAATAATTTTTTTATCTTAAGTTAACTTTAAGTTTACTCATGTATCATGTAATCATTAAGTAAAGACCTCCTAACTTTATTTAATAGAAATCCTAAACTTTTCTTTTTCATAATAATCTCCCTAAAGAAGCCACCAAATCAGGTGGCTTTTTTGTTTGCGGGCCGGATTTTTGCTATAATAGGAGCATGAGTAGAATTTTAGATAATGAAATCATGGGTGATGAGGAGTTGGTAGAACGTACCCTCCGTCCCCAATATTTACGTGAATATATCGGTCAGGACAAGGTTAAAGATCAGCTTCAAATCTTTATCGAAGCAGCAAAAATGCGTGATGAAGCGCTGGACCATGTTCTTTTGTTTGGTCCTCCAGGTCTCGGGAAAACAACCATGGCTTTTGTCATTGCCAATGAATTGGGAGTCAATCTCAAACAAACGTCAGGTCCTGTTATCGAAAAAGCTGGTGATCTGGTAGCGATTTTGAATGACTTGGAGCCAGGAGATGTGCTCTTTATCGACGAGATTCATCGCTTGCCCATGTCAGTAGAAGAGGTACTTTACAGTGCTATGGAAGATTTCTATATCGACATCATGATTGGTGCGGGGGAAGCTAGCCGTAGTGTCCATCTAGACTTGCCACCTTTTACCTTGATTGGTGCGACAACACGAGCAGGGATGCTTTCAAATCCTCTTCGTGCCCGTTTTGGGATTACTGGTCATATGGAATACTATACCCATGATGACTTGACAGAGATTGTCGAGCGGACGGCAGATATCTTTGAGATGGAAATTACCCATGAAGCTGCTGCTGAGTTGGCTCTCCGTAGTCGTGGAACTCCTCGTATCGCCAATCGTCTTCTCAAGCGCGTGCGCGACTTTGCGCAGATTATGGGCGATGGCTTGATTGATGATGTGATTACGGATAAGGCTTTGACTATGCTGGATGTAGACCATGAAGGCTTGGATTATGTTGACCAGAAAATTCTCCGTACCATGATTGAAATGTACGGTGGCGGTCCTGTCGGTCTAGGTACCCTTTCTGTTAATATCGCGGAAGAACGTGAGACGGTAGAAGATATGTATGAACCTTACCTGATCCAGAAAGGCTTTATCATGCGAACTCGTTCAGGACGGGTCGCGACAGCCAAGGCTTATGAACATTTGGGGTATGAATACATTGAAAAATAAAGATGAAATCTTAGACTCTTTCAGAGAAAATCCTGATATGATGGCTATTCTGACCATCATCCGTGACTTGGAGTTGAAAGATTCCTGGTTGGCGGCTGGCTCGGTCCGAAATTTTATCTGGAATCTCTTGTCAGATAAGCCAGCCTTTGACCGTGAAACAGATGTGGATGTGATTTTCTTTGATCCAGATGTAAGCTATGAAGAAACGCTGGCTATAGAAAACAAGCTGAGAGAGGATTTTCCCCAGTACCAATGGGAATTGAAAAATCAAGTCTATATGCATCAACACAGTCCCCATACGCCTCCGTATAGAAATTCCTGCGATGCCATGAGTAAATATCCCGAACGTTGTACGGCAGTAGGACTTCGCTTGCAAGCTAACGCAACTTTAGAGCTTTTTGCGCCTTATGGTTTAGAGGATATTTTGAACTTTCAGGTTCGTCCAACTCCTCATTTCTTAGAAAATCCTGACCGGATGAAGCTTTATCAACAGCGTTTATCTAAGAAAAACTGGCAAGTAAAATGGAAAAATCTCACATTTAAAAATACTTAAGGAAACTTTAAGATAGGAGCTGTATACTTATCTCATAAGTTAAGAAGAGCTTAACTTATACTCCTAAAACTTTTTCATAATAATCTCCCTATAAAAAAATTAAGTCGCCCAATCAGGCGGCTTTTTTTGTTGCGAACTCGAGGTGATGATGGTTTTTATCAAAGGCCAACACCTGCGAAATGTTGACAAAGGTCAAAGATTTCTCTAGTATAAGAAGTAAGGCCAGAGATTTTCTGAGAATAGAGTAAATGGAAGTCCAGTGGGCTGAGAAAGAGATGTTGAACGATGACTAAAAGAATCAATAACAATAGGAAGCTAGTTAATCTAGGATTGTATAAAAACAAAATAGTCTATTTTGACTTAAAAGAAAAGAGACTTTACTTTTCAATTCTCGAAAAAACATCAAAAAATCAGCACTACTACACTCTTGGACTCACATTACTCTCTCTCCCCATTATTAGATTGCTGAATGGATTAACGATTTTTAGTATACCTACTATCAAATACTCTAGCTTCATTCTCTGTACATGTCTTTCCTTACTCATAGGGAAATTTGTAGTTGACTATTATAACAAAGACTTGGATCTTTTTCCTGCATTGTTTACGGACCTTGAGTACTCCGAGTTTTTTGAAATAGCAAAGAAAAATGGAACTCTTGCTTTCTTATTTATTTGTATTAGTAGTATCAGTTTGATAGGTTCCTTGATAGCTTACCTGGTCTATGCAAAGTTTTTAGGATTGCTGATTTATTCTGTTGTCTTGTTCATTCTCTACATCTGTGTGGTAAATAATGTCCATAGGAGGAATAAAGTGATAAAAAAACTAATTTGGTTAACGATTAACTAGCGAAGAGCTTTCGTATGCTCCATATGATTTGGTTGTGGAAGGAACGCTATAAAATAAATTCTAAGGTTGAAGAATGATGGAAGAAAAGATTTTAACAAAAGAAGAAGTGCTTCAAAATGGTGTTTGTTTTGAAGAAGAGCTTGATTGGGGTGGATGGTATTATGAACAGATTGTTTGTGAGAACGAATCTGGCGAAGAAATTCCATTTACAGGTTTAGCTTATGATTTATATCCAGATGGTAAATTAGAATATTATGGTTATATTAAAGATGGGTTCCGTCATGGAATGAATGTATTGTTTTATCCTAATGGAAATATTGAAAGTATCAATCCTCAAGATTGCGGTGCAGCTGATGGGCTTCAAAAGAAATACTATGAAAGCGGCGCATTAAAATCACAGACTTATTGTGTTTTAGGGGCAAGAGTAACTTATATTGAGTACGATGAGGCTGGTCATATTATCGATGAAAAATTAGAACCGACTGAGGTAGATTTTGAAAGAGCAAAGAATTGGGGTGTTGATTTATCAAAACGAGACATGACTTTGAAGTAGAACAAAATCGCTTGAGATCTCAGATTGATTTAACGAATCATTTCATGCCTTCTGATATCCAGTATGTGGCAGGAGTGGACCTTGCCTATTGGAAAGAAGGAGATAAGGAATACGGTGTAGCCTGTATCGCCGTCATCAATCGTAAAACTATGAAAGTATTCGAAGAGGTGAGTTACTCTGATGAAATCTGAGTTCCATATCTTCCAAGTTATCTAGCTTTTCGAGAGTTGCCTTTGATTTTAGAAGCCGTAAAGCTTTTAAATAGTAAGCCAGATTTGTATATGTTTGATGGAAATGGATATTTGCATCCGCGCAATATGGGGATTGCGACACACGCTTCTTTCTACTTGAATAAGCCGACGATTGGCGTCGCTAAAAACTATTACCATATTGATGAGGCGCAATATACTGTCCCTGAAAATCGTGAGGGAGCTTACACAAATATTGTAAAAAACGGTGAAATTTACGGACAAGTTTTACGGACGCACCAAAATGTCAAGCCTATATATATTTCTTGTGGAAATTGGATTGATCTGGAAACAACCCGGGAATTTGTTTTAGAATTTGTGACAAAAGATAGCAGATTACCAATCACAACACGATTCGCTGATATCATGACACATCGGGAAAGAAATAAGAGAAAAATTTGAAATCAGATTGGAGTAAATATGAGTAGCAAAGTATCAATTATGCAAGAAATGTTCAAAAAAGAAGGTTCAGATGAACTCGTTCCTGCAGTAACCATTATCTTAGATGGTCAAATTAGAAATATCATCGATGCCCTTTCAGAACAGAATGGCTATGAAGGTTATCCAGAAGCTATATCAGAAATTCTTTTCAAAGGAATAGAAAGTATGATTAAAAAATAAATTGGAGAAAGATAATTCGAGAAAAAGAGAGCGAAAACCGCTCTCTTTTTGTGATATAATAGCCCTATGAGATTAGATAAATTTTTAGTTGCCTGTGCAGTAGGGAGTCGGACTGAGGTCAAAAACTTTCTCAAGTCAGGGCGCGTGACGGTCAATGGCAAAAAGGAAAAATCTGCCAAGCTACAAATTGATGAAGAGACAGACGAGATTTGTTTTGACGGACAAAAGCTAGACTATGAGGAGTTTGTTTACTACATGATGAACAAGCCTCAAGGAGTTATCTCAGCAACTGAAGATCCTAAACATAAGACAGTCTTGGACTTGTTGGATGACTATGCACGTGCCAAGGAAGTTTTCCCAGTGGGACGTTTGGACATCGATACGCATGGACTCTTGCTCTTGACCAATGATGGCAAGCTGGCTCATGCTCTCCTTTCACCTAAACGCCATGTAGATAAAACCTATTTTGCACAAGTCAATGGAATCATGACGGATGAAGACATTGAGACATTTGCCAAGGGCATTCCGCTCAAGGACTTTACCTGTCAGCCTGCCAAGCTAGAGCTTGTGTCTATTGATACGGAAAAGGATCAAAGCCTGGTCCGAGTGACCATTGCAGAAGGGAAATTTCACCAGGTCAAACGGATGGTAGCATACTGTGGCAAGGAAGTGGTGGACTTGCAACGTCTGACCATGGGAACTCTGACCTTGGATGAGGATTTGAAACGTGGAGAATGGCGTCGCTTAAGCAAGGAAGAACTAGAAGGCTTGCTTGAGAGTGTTCAATAAACTGGATAATCGGAAAAGGTAGGGGAAATATCCCTACCTTTTTCAGTTTTTGGTTGCTTCCTTTGTGAAAAGAGTTATAATAGACAGTAAGAAAAAAGGAGGATTTTATGAACGCGATTCAAGAATCATTTACAGATAAATTATTTGCCAACTATGAAGCAAATGTAAAATACCAAGCTATCGAAAATGCTGCCAGTCACAATGGAATTTTTGCAGCCCTTGAGCGTCGCCAAAGCCATGTAGACAACACACCTGTTTTCTCACTTGACTTGACTAAGGACAAGGTCACTAACCAGAAAGCATCTGGTCGTTGCTGGATGTTTGCGGCACTTAATACTTTCCGCCACAAACTCATCTCTCAATACAAACTGGAAAACTTTGAATTGTCACAAGCCCACACCTTCTTCTGGGACAAGTATGAAAAATCTAACTGGTTCTTGGAGCAAGTGATTGCGACTGCAGACCAAGAATTGACAAGCCGCAAGGTTAGCTTCCTACTCCAAACTCCACAACAAGATGGTGGTCAGTGGGATATGGTCGTTTCTCTCTTTGAGAAATACGGTGTCGTTCCTAAGTCTGTTTATCCAGAGTCTGTTTCATCTAGTAGCAGCCGTGAGCTCAATGCAATCCTTAACAAATTGCTTCGTCAAGATGCTCAAATCTTGCGTGACCTCTTGGCTTCTGGCGCTGACCAAGCGACTGTTCAGGCCAAGAAAGAAGACCTCTTGCAAGAAATCTTTAATTTCCTTGCCATGTCACTAGGTCTCCCACCACGTCAATTTGACTTTGCTTATCGCGATAAGGATAACAACTACCAAAGCGAAAAAGGTATCACTCCACAAGAGTTTTACAAGAAATATGTCGACCTTCCACTAGAAGACTATGTTTCTGTAATCAATGCTCCAACTGCTGATAAACCTTACGGTAAATCATACACAGTTGAGATGTTGGGAAATGTTGTTGGTAGCCGTGCAGTTCGCTACATTAACGTACCCATGGAACGCTTGAAAGAATTGGCGATTGCCCAAATGCAAACAGGAGAAACTGTTTGGTTTGGTTCAGATGTCGGCCAGCTCAGCAACCGTAAAGCAGGGATTCTTGCGACAGACGTTTATGACTTTGAATCAAGCATGGATATTCAACTCACTCAAGACAAGGCTGGACGTTTGGACTACAGCGAAAGCTTGATGACTCACGCTATGGTCTTGACAGGTGTTGATTTGGATGAAAATGGTAAATCAACTAAGTGGAAAGTTGAAAACTCATGGGGAGATAAAGTAGGTACAGATGGTTACTTTGTTGCCTCAGATGCTTGGATGGACGAATACACTTACCAAATTGTTGTCCGTAAAGAATTGCTAACAGCAGAAGAACGAGCTGCTTATGAAGCAGAACCAATCGTTCTTGCACCTTGGGATCCAATGGGTGCCTTGGCAGAATAATTGAAAATAAAAAAGAATCAGATGATAAACCTGATTCTTTTTTTGTTTATACATTCTCGTCGAGATTACATGATACCGAAGAAACGAGCTGCGATACCAACTGCAAAGAGGGCAAGGATGATTGTGATTGGAGATACTTTTTTCTTAAGCAACCACATGCAAAGGAAAGTAAGGAGAAGTCCCATCAATCCTGGAATCAATGAGTTCAACTGACCTTGAAGGGTTTGTGGTTGAACGCTATCCAAGCTCATACCACTAAGTGCTTGACCAAGAATACCCTTCAATTCTCCACCTGTAACAGCACCTTCTGGGAAGTTGATGTAGGCACCTTCTGATAATTGTTTACCTGGAAGGTTGATAGTGAAGTTGATGGATACCCAACGTTGTACAAGAACGGCAAGGATGAACATACCAAGGATAGAAGCTCCTTTAGTGATGTCTTTCAAGATACCACCTGACATGTCTTTGGTGATTTCAGATCCAGCCTTGTAACCAAACTCTTGTGTGTACCATAGGAAAGACATACGGATTGCATTCCATCCAAAGAAGAAGAGAAGTGGTCCAACGATATTACCAGTTGCAGCAAGTGATGCACCAAGGGCACCAAGGATCGGACGAACTGTAAACCAGAAGACTGGGTCACCGATACCAGCAAGAGGTCCCATCATACCGATCTTAACACCTTGGATAGCAGCGTCATCGATTTCAGTACCGTTAGCGCGTTCTTCTTCAAGTGCAAGAGTAACCCCCATGATTGGAGCAGCTACGTATGGGTGAGTGTTGAAGAATTCAAGGTGACGCTCAAGAGCAGCTGCTTGGTCTTCTTTTTTAGTGTAAAGTTTCTTGATAGCTGGGATCAAAGAGTAAGCCCAACCCAAGTTTTGCATACGTTCGTAGTTCCAAGAACCTTGAAGGAATTGTGAACGCCACCAAACTTTTTGGCGATCTGATTTTGATAATTGAATTTTTTCAGCCATGATTGTTCCCCTTTCTAGTAGTCTTCTAGGATATCACCGATTGGATCGTTAGAAGTTGCAGTTCCTCCGCCACCGTTTCCGCCTTGTTTAGAAAGGTTGAGGTAGATGAAGGCAAGGGCAACACCGATGACACCAAGGGCAATCAAAGTCAATTGAGAAATTGCTGCAAGAGCAAAACCGATAGCAAAGAATGGCCATACTTCACGAGTAGCCATCATGTTGATAACCAAAGCGTAACCAACGGCAACGACCATGGCACCACCGACAGCCATACCACCGTTCAACCAGTCTGGCATCAATTTAAGAGCATCTTGAACAGCAGAAGCAGGGATAGCGATAAGGAAGGCTGCAGGAACAGCGATACGAAGACCTTGAAGAATAAGGGCAAAGTAGTGAGCGCGTTCAACAGCTGCAATGTTTCCTTCTTTAGCAGCAGCATCTGCAGTGTGAACCAAACCAACTGAGATTGTACGAACGATCATAGTCAAGAAAAGTCCAGCTACGGCAAGAGGGATTGCAGTTGCAGTTGCGACTGCGATACCTTCAGTAGTAAAGTTACCACCCTTAATCATGATGATTGCTGCTGCAACAGAAGCAAGAGCCGCGTCAGGAGCTACGGCAGCTCCGATGTTAGCCCAACCAAGGGCGATCATTTGAAGTGATCCACCAAGCATAACCCCTGCTTCGAGGTTACCAGTTACAAGACCGATAAGGGTACATGCTACGATTGGTTGATGGAATTGGAATTGGTCGAGGATACCTTCAAGACCTGCGAAGAAGGCAACAACTACAACCAAGATAGCAGAAATGATTGAAATATCTGACATGGTTTTATTCCTTTTCTATTTAATGTTAATTATTGAATGTTAGCTTTGCTAATCAAGTCAAACAAATCTTTTTTAGTGTCGTTTGGAACTTTACGTACGTCAAATTCAACACCGAGATCACGCATTTTTTCAAATGTAGCAACGTCGTCTTTGTCCATTGACAATACGTTATTGACCATTGTTTTACCAGTTGAGTGAGCCATTGAACCAACGTTAAGAGTCTTGATTGGCACACCGCCTTCGATAGCACGAAGGGCATCTTGAGGTGTTTCAAACAAGATAAGGGCGTGTGTTTCACCAAAACGAGGATCTTTTGCAACCTCAATCAATTTTTTGATTGGTACAACGTTAGCTTTTACTCCGTTAGGAGCAGCTTGTTTGATCAACTCTTTACGAAGATCGTCGTTTGCAACGTTATCTGAAGCAACGATGATACGGTCTGCTTTTGAATCTGGTGTCCAAGCAGTTGCGACTTGTCCGTGAAGAAGACGTGTGTCAAGACGAGCAAGATTGATTTTCAATTTACCGTCTCCGATAACAGTTCCTTCTGGGATAGCAGCTTGGGCTACAGGAGCAGCTGCAGCAGTTGCAACTTCCTCAGCTGGGTTTAGCTCTTCTGGAAGAGCCTTGATGCCATCTTTGGCTTCTTTAATGATGTTCGCAGCGACTTTATCCACTCCAGCATTAGCATCCATGAGGCGCTCTGTGTAGGCTTGAATCAACATCGGCAAGTTAAGTCCAGTGATGATGGCAAATTTACGCTCAGGATTTTCTCCCATTACGCGACTAGCTTGGTTAAATGGAGAACCACTCCAAAGGTCAGCCAAGACTAGAACCTCATCTTCTGCGTCAAATGCAGCCACAGCATTGTTGAATTTGGCGTATAAATCATCTGGACCTTCGTTTGGCATAAAGGTTACAACTTGAACCTTTTCTTGTTCACCAAAGATCATAGATCCTGACTGATGAATACCCGCGGCAAATTCACCGTGGCTCGCAATAATGATTCCGATACTCATTATTGTCATTCCTCCTTATAAAATGTTTGACTTGTAGTTTAAGAAAACTTTAAGACTCTTTAAGTATAAACCGTTTTCAGCAAAAAATCAACTACTTATAATAAATCCTAAGAATGTAAGGGGAAAGTTTGTTTTTGAAGATATTGATATATCAATACTTTTCGAGACTTCATAAAATCTTGCATGGAAAATTAGTATAAACCTTCAAAGTAATCACTAATTTGTAGAAAGTCGTTTTTCGGTCAAGTTCTCATAGAGTTTTTTGGTATAATATAGAAAGCAATTGATGTTTCTAGTAAGAGAATTTAGAGTGAGAGGTAAGTATGTCCCCTTCTATTCAGATATTGAAAAGCCGTTATTCAAAAAATATCAAAGAAAATCCAGAACTCTACATCGGGATTGAGTTGGAGTTTCCTATCGTACACACGAAAGGGAAACCCACAGATATTGAAGTCAGTAAGGACTTACTGCGCTTTTTGGTGGATGCTCTCAGCTTGGAAGTTGAGAAAGAGGACGAGGACGGAAATCCGATTCAACTTGTAGAACCTGCGAGTCAGGATCGGATTTTGTTTGAGGTTTCTTATACGACCTTGGAGTTTGCCTTTGGTAGAGCCCAGAAAATCCAAGAGGTCGAAGGACGATTTCAAGCTTATATGAAGGTCATTCAGGAAAAGCTAAGCGAAAAGGATCATGCTATTCAGGGTTGGGGGATTCATCCAAACTGGGATCAGAATGACAATCGACCGGTGGCTTATCCACGCTACCAGATGCTGATGGATTACCTACATATGGGAAGTCGCCAAGAGAGAGTTAATTTGCATGACTTCCCACAATATGGAGCCTTTATCTGTGGGAGTCAAGTTCAGTTGGATGTATCGACTGCTAACTACTTACGTGTCATTAATGCTTTCACTCAGATTGAAGCAGCAAAAGCTTACTTATTTGCCAATTCTGAGTTTTCGGGAGCAGACTGGGATACTCGGATTTCACGAGATATCTTTTGGGAAGAATCCATGCATGGAATTTATCCAGAGAATGTCGGTGTCAATGCAAAACTCTTCAAAGATGAGGATGATTTCTTTGATTATCTAGACCGCTCTGCGATTTTTACAGCAGAACGAGATGGGGAAACCTACTATTTTTCTCCAATTCGGGCTAGAGATTACCTAGCTACTGATGAAATTCCTGCCTATACTCTAAATGGAAAAGAAACTCTTCTGGTTCCTCAAGAGAAGGATTTCCAGACGCACCGTAGTTACCAATATCAAGACTTAACAACTCGAGGGACGATTGAATTCCGTAGTGTTTGTACGCAACCGCTAGACCGCACCTTTGCTTCAGCAGCCTTTCATCTAGGTTTGTTGGTAAATCTAGACAAGCTTGAAACTTATCTCGAAACCGCTCCTTTCTTTGAGAACTTTGGCCGTGACTACAAGTCTTTGAGACGACAGTTTTCTAAGAAACAACTCACAGATGAGGAAAAAGCTGGTGTTGTCCAGTTCTCCAAAGACTTGCTGGCTATAGCAGAGCAAGGACTTGAGAGTAGAGGTCTGAGAGAAATGACTTATTTAGAGCCTTTAAAAGAAGAAATGACTCTATAATTTTCTTATAAAGGGAGAATTTTCTGAAAAATCATGTTATAATGGATGAGACTATAGATAAAGGATAGAGATTTATGACATTAGTTTATCAATCAACGCGTGATGCGAAAAATACCGTAACAGCCAGCCAAGCGATTTTGCAAGGTTTGGCAACAGATGGAGGTTTATTTACTCCAGTTAGCTATCCAAAGGTAGATTTGGATTTTGATACATTAAAAGACGCTTCTTACCAAGAAGTGGCCAAACTTGTCTTGTCAGCCTTCTTGGATGACTTTACAGCAGAAGAGTTGGACTACTGTATCAACAATGCCTACGATAGCAAGTTTGATACTCCAGCTATTGCTCCTCTTGTCAAACTTGATGGTCAATACAACTTGGAACTCTTCCATGGATCAACCATTGCCTTTAAAGACATGGCCTTGTCTATCTTGCCATACTTTATGACAACAGCTGCTAAGAAACATGGCTTGGAAAACAAGATTGTCATCTTGACAGCAACATCTGGAGACACTGGAAAAGCTGCCATGGCTGGATTTGCGGATGTACCTGGAACTGAAATTATCGTCTTTTATCCAAAAGACGGTGTCAGCAAGGTGCAAGAATTGCAAATGACCACTCAGACTGGTGATAATACTCATGTCATCGCCATTGATGGAAACTTTGATGATGCCCAAACCAACGTCAAGCATATGTTCAACGATGTGGCTCTTCGTGAAAAATTGGCAGCTAATAAGCTCCAGTTCTCATCAGCCAACTCTATGAATATCGGCCGTTTGGTACCACAGATTGTTTATTATGTTTATGCCTACGCTCAGTTGGTAAAAACTGGTGAGATTAAAGCTGGTGACAAGGTTAACTTCACTGTACCGACAGGAAACTTTGGAAATATCCTAGCTGCCTTTTACGCTAAGCAAATCGGTTTGCCAGTTGGTAAGTTGATCTGCGCTTCAAATGACAACAATGTCTTGACAGACTTCTTCAAAACTCGTGTATATGACAAGAAGCGTGAGTTTAAGGTAACCACTAGCCCGTCTATGGATATCTTGGTCTCTTCAAACTTGGAGCGTTTGATTTTCCACCTTTTGGGAAATGGTGCTAAAAAGACCGCTGAACTTATGAATGCCTTGAACACTCAAGGTCAGTATGAATTGACAGACTTTGATGCAGAGATCCTTGACCTCTTTGCAGCAGAATATGCGACAGAAGCAGAAACAGCTGCAGAAATCAAGCGTGTTTACGAATCAGATTCTTATATTGAGGATCCTCATACAGCGGTTGCCTCAGCTGTTTATAAAAAATACCAAGCAGCGACAGGTGATGCGACTAAGACTGTGATTGCTTCAACAGCTAGTCCATACAAATTCCCAGTCGTTGCAGTAGAAGCTGTGACTGGACAATCAGGTCTTAGTGACTTTGAGGCCTTGGCTCAATTACATGAAATCTCAGGAGTAGCAGTGCCACCAGCAGTTGATGGTCTCGAAACAGCTCCGGTTCGTCACAAGACAACTGTTGCAGCAGCAGATATGCAGGCTGCAGTAGAATCTTATCTAGGGATTTAAAACAGAGGAAGTAAACTCGGTTGGGCAACTAACTGAGTTTCTTTTCATCAGGAGGAAGGATTGTTTAAGAAAAATAAGGATATTCTCAACATAGCTTTACCTGCCATGGGTGAGAATTTCTTGCAGATGCTCATGGGAATGGTGGATAGTTATCTGGTGGCCCATCTAGGTTTGATAGCCATTTCGGGTGTATCTGTAGCGGGCAATATTATCACCATTTACCAGGCAATTTTTATTGCTCTAGGAGCTGCGATTTCAAGCGTCATTTCAAAAAGTCTGGGGCAGAAGGACCAGTCTAGACTGGCCTACCATGTGACAGAAGCTCTCAAGATTACTCTGCTACTGAGTTTATTTTTAGGAGCCTTGTCCATCTTTGCAGGACAAGAGATGATAGGTCTTTTGGGGACAGAAGAAGCGGTCGCTGAAAGTGGCGGACTTTACCTAGCATTAGTTGGTGGGACAATTGTTCTTCTGGGTTTGATGACTAGTTTGGGTGCCTTGATTCGTGCTACTCATAATCCTCGACTTCCTCTCTATGTGAGTCTATTATCCAATGCCTTGAATATTGTCTTTTCAAGTATGGCTATTTTTATCCTTGATATGGGGATAGCTGGTGTAGCCTGGGGAACCATCCTATCTCGTTTGGTTGGGGTTGTGATTTTATGGTCGCAATTAAAACTTCCATATACGAGACCAAGGTTTGGACTGGACAAAGACTTGCTGACTCTGGCTTTACCTGCAGCGGGAGAACGTCTCATGATGAGGGCTGGTGATGTAGTCATTATTGCCTTGGTTGTTTCCTTTGGGACGGAGGCAGTCGCGGGAAATGCTATCGGTGAAGTTTTGACTCAATTTAACTACATGCCTGTTTTCGGTGTTGCCACGGCAACAGTCATGCAGGTGGCACGAGCAGTAGGGGAGAATGATTGGGCAAGGGTGGACAAGCTCAGTAGGCAAACTTTTTGGCTATCCCTCTTTCTCATGTTGCCCTTGACGCTTAGTATCTATGCTCTCGGAACACCACTAAGTTACCTCTACACCAGTGATTCTGCGGTTATTAAAGCCAGTGTTTTAGTGACGCTGTTCTCTCTACTAGGGACTCCTATGACGACGGGGACAGTCATTTATACAGCTGTCTGGCAGGGTTTGGGAAATGCCCGCCTTCCCTTTTATGCAACAAGTATCGGGATGTGGTGTATCCGTATCGGAACAGGTTACTTGATGGGAATTGTTCTTGGTTGGGGCTTGCCTGGTATTTGGGCAGGAACGCTTTTGGATAATAGTTTCCGTTGGATTTTCCTACGTTATCGTTACCAAGTTTATATGATATCGAAAGGATAAGAAATGCAAAAAACAGCTTTTATTTGGGATTTGGATGGAACCTTGTTGGATTCTTATGAAGCCATCTTAGCAGGGATTGAAGAAACCTATCGTCGGTTTTCTCTTCCTTATAACAAGAAAGAAGTTCGAGCTTTTATCTTGAAATATTCTGTCCAGGATTTATTGGAGCAAGTGGCAAAAGAACGAGGACTAGATGTAGGGCTTCTCAATCAAGTTCGAGCTCGGAGTTTGTCCGAAAAGAATGCCCAAGTCGTCTTGATGTCAGGTGCACGTGAGGTTCTAGCTTGGGCAGATCAGCGAGGAATTCAGCAATTTGTCTATACTCATAAAGGAGAAAATGCCTTTACCATTTTACGTGCTCTAGGATTGGATTCTTATTTTACAGAAATCTTGACTAGCCAGAGCGGATTTGCCCGCAAACCAAGTCCAGAAGCAGCCACCTACCTTATCAATAAATACCATTTAAACCCAGATCGTACCTATTATATAGGCGACAGAACCTTGGATATCGAATTTGCTCAAAACAGTGGCATCCAGAGTATCAATTTCCTTGCCTCTCCCGCAGCTTGTAATCAACAGATAGAGCAATTAGAAGATATTAGCTCGCTTTCTTTCTAGAGTATTTTAGGAAGAATGTGTCAGCTTGATGACAAGAAACTAACAAACTATTTCAAGTAATGTGATTTGTTACAACGAATGTACAGTTCTGTTAAATAGCCCCAAAAGGGCTTTTTTTCTTTTTTCTTTATGTTATGATAGACAGGTACTACATTTGAAGAAGGAGTTTGAATAGTATGAAGAAAAGAATTATTTTAGCATCAACGGTAGCTTTATCAATTGCCCCTGCCTTGGCAGCTCAAGCAGAGGAAGTTGCATGGTCACCACGTACAGTTGAGCAAATTCAAAACGATGTTGCTAAAAGTGAGAATAAAACAAGTTATACAATTAAGTATGGAGATACCTTAAGCACGATTGCGGAAGCTTTGGGAGTTGACTTAAATGTCCTTGCTAACTTGAACAAGATTACGAATATTGACTTGATTTTCCCAGATACTGTATTGACTACAATCGTTAATGAACAAGAAGAAGTAACAGGTGTTGAGGTATACACACCTGAAGAAGTAGGTTCTGATGTAGCAAGTGCAACAGCAGATTTGAAAAAGAACCAAGTAATCGTAGATGACCAAACTGTAAAAGTTGAAGATTTAACTCAACCAGTTGAAGAAACAGAAGTTGTAGCAGAAACAACAGATTCACAAGCTAATGAAGAAGCTGTAACAGAAACTGCAGCACCAGCTGTAGAAGCTACTACCGAAGTAGCAACACCAGTAGCAGAGCCTGTAGCAGAAGCAACAACAGAAGCTACTACTGAGGCTGCAGCACCAGTAACAGAAACACCTGTAGTGGAAGAAACAACCACAACAGTTGCTGAAGCAACTACGGAAGCAACAACAGAAGCTGTAACAGAAGTACAATCAGCACCATCAACTTACCAAGCTGAAGCAAGCCAAGGTGCATCAACAACTTATGCAGCACCAGCAGCACCTGATTATGCAAGTATCGCAGCTACGAAATCAGAAAATGCAGGTCTTCAACCACAAACGGCTGCCTTTAAAGAAGAAGTTGCGAACTTGTTTGGTATTACATCATTTAGCGGCTACCGTCCTGGTGATAGTGGAGACCACGGAAAAGGTCTTGCCATTGACTTTATGGTTCCAGTAAGCTCAGCTCTCGGAGACCAAATTGCGGATTATGCTATCCAAAATATGGCTAGCCGTGGCATCAGCTACATCATCTGGAAACAACGTTTCTATGCACCATTCGATAGCAAATATGGACCAGCCTACACATGGAATCCAATGCCAGACCGTGGTAGTGTTACAGAAAACCACTATGACCACGTTCACGTATCTATGAACTAATGATTAAAAAGAAGCGGAAACTAATTCAGTCTCTGCTTCTTTTTTTGTTTTCAAACTCTTAGATAGCGTAAATCAACTCCAGGTATAAAATAGAAAAACATAGCCTTGAGAGATTATGACTAGGAGACTAATTTAACGGAGTAAGCAAAATACTTGCAAAGTCAATTTATTTGTATTACGCTTGATAAGTCAACTATTGATAAATCAATCATTGACAAGGAGGAAACAATGTCAGAAATACATGAATTACTGTACCAGCTCCATTTAACAGATCAGACCATCACTCAACTTTTTGAAAAACAATTGGGAATTAGTTTGACCCGCTATCAAATCCTGCAGTTTTTACTACAAAAATCACCTTGTACCCAAATTGCTGTTCAGGAGAAGTTACGGATTGACCAAGCAGCCTTGACCCGCCATTTTAAGATACTGGAGTCAGAAGGCTATGTCAGTCGTAAGCGTAATCCGGTCAATCAGCGGGAAGTTTTAGTTGAATTAACCCAAGAAGCCAAGAATCAACTCTTGCTTAGTCCACCTAGACATCACTTGAAAGTGAAGGAGCAGATGGAGAGCATCTTATCGACAGCCGAACAGAAAAAACTGACGGCTTTACTGACGAAACTAGTCTCAGGTTTAGAAAAAATAGAATTTTAAGGAGAAAACGATGTCAATCATTACTACTATCTTAGCAACTATCGTTGCCCTCGAGCATTTTTATATTTTTTATTTGGAAAGTATCGCAACCCAATCAGACGCAACCAGCCGTGTCTTTAATATGAACAAGGAAGAATTAGCACGACCATCTGTCACCTCACTGTTTAAAAACCAAGGAATTTACAATGCCTTGATTGGGGTGTTTCTTATTTACGGAATTTATTTCTCACATAGCTTAGAAATCGTAACAATCTTTGTTTTATTTGTCATAGGAGCAGCGACCTATGGTGCCTTAACTGCAGATAAAAAAATCATTCTCAAGCAAGGTGGAGCGGCAATCTTAACGATCTTAAGTATCCTTTTCTTTAAATAAAAACAACCAGCACTCTCCATAGAAGGTGCTGGTTTTTAATAACTAGTATTAAACTTTTCTGCGTTTGATTTCAAGTAACCTTTGATAGAAGAAAATCTGGCTACTATAGATATAAGGGAAGATAGAGATACTTGCAATTCCAAAGCTTATCCAGATAAGGAGATACCATGGAAGTAGCTGTAAATCAAGGACGAAGCGTTGAAACTTATAGCCTTTCATGAGAAAGCGGCTGGTATGTAGCACACGACTTGGTTTAGCAATTCCGATAGCAAGGGTGTCACATAGGAGTAGCTCAACTTGGGAATAAGCGTAGTATTGCGGAAGATAGAGAATGGTTCCCAAAATCATTACAAGGACACTACCAAAGAAGTAGAGTGCGAAAGTAAGCAGGAAGTGTTCGATATCTGGATTTGTCACGTCGACAGATGGAAATTCGGGATGAAGTTCCACAAATTTACGAGCCATGGCACTGCTATAAAAGAGCAAGTAAACTCCAAAAAGACTAGGGATGCTCCATAAAAAGAGATAGAAACGCTTGAGTAAGAGAGTTAGAAAAGTCTGGGTAAAGAAGCGGTTGTCAAGCAAGGACAGGCTATCTTTAAAGGAAAGCTCTATCTCAGAAATTCTGTAAAGATTAATGGTAGTAAAGAGAGCACCAGCTAGGATAATGGAGCTTGTAAATCCAACGGCAATCGGAAAGAGAGCAGACTGGATTGTGATGCCTAGAAAACTCAAGAAGGACTGCTCAAGAATGCCCTCGTCGAGCAGGGATAAAGGCCTGATGAAGCTCGATAGAATCAAGAGAATACTTGGCAATAAAAAGACAAGCAGCAGACGAGGATGCTCAGCTTGAAATTGTCTAGCCTGCTGGCGAACTTCTTTTAATTTAATTTTTGGGTACTTCATTCTTTCATTATACCATAGTTCGTGACAGTTCCTGTTTTTTTTGATAGAATCATACAGTATGCCCTTGGGCACAAAGTATGAACTGGGACTGTCTTTCCCAGCTTCGGAGGTAAAAAATGTCAGATTCGCCAATCAAATACCGCTTGATCAAAAAAGAAAAACACACGGGAGCTCGTCTGGGTGAAATTATCACACCACATGGGACCTTCCCAACCCCTATGTTTATGCCAGTAGGGACTCAAGCAACGGTCAAGACTCAGTCACCAGAAGAATTAAAAGAGATGGGGTCAGGAATAATCCTATCCAACACCTATCACTTGTGGCTTCGTCCAGGTGATGAACTCATTGCCCGCGCTGGTGGGCTTCATAAGTTTATGAACTGGGACCAACCAATCTTGACAGATAGCGGTGGTTTTCAAGTGTATTCTCTAGCGGATAGCCGTAATATCACAGAGGAAGGAGTAACCTTCAAGAATCACCTTAATGGTTCTAAGATGTTCCTTTCACCTGAAAAGGCCATCTCAATACAAAATAATCTAGGTTCAGACATCATGATGTCCTTTGATGAATGCCCTCAATTTTATCAACCCTATGATTATGTGAAAAAATCAATCGAACGTACCAGCCGTTGGGCTGAACGTGGCTTAAAAGCTCATCGTCGTCCACATGACCAAGGTTTATTTGGGATTGTACAGGGTGCAGGCTTTGAAGACCTTCGTCGTCAATCAGCTCAGGATCTTGTCAGCATGGACTTCCCAGGCTACTCTATCGGGGGCTTAGCAGTTGGAGAAACTCATGAGGAGATGAACGCTGTTTTGGATTTCACCACTCAGCTGCTTCCTGAGAATAAACCTCGCTACTTGATGGGAGTGGGAGCGCCAGATAGCTTGATTGATGGGGTGATTCGTGGGGTAGATATGTTTGACTGTGTCTTGCCGACACGTATTGCTCGTAACGGTACTTGTATGACCAGTCAAGGTCGTTTGGTTGTGAAGAATGCTCAGTTTGCAGAGGACTTTACACCGCTTGATCCTGAGTGTGATTGCTACACTTGTAAGAACTACACTCGTGCCTATCTTCGCCACTTGCTCAAGGCCGATGAAACCTTTGGTATCCGCTTGACAAGTTACCATAATCTCTACTTCTTGCTCAATCTCATGAAGCAGGTTCGTCAGGCGATTATGGATGACAATCTCTTGGAATTCCGTGAGCATTTTGTTGAAAAATATGGATATAACAAGTCTGGGAGAAATTTCTAAATTTTGCTTAATATCAGCTAAAAATCCTAAGTTTTATCTTAGGATTTTTCTGTTTTTTTTGATAAAATAAAGGTACTATGGATTGAAAATTAGATGGCTTTTTTTGCTAATCTAATGAATGGAGAATAAACTCGTATGCGTATTAAATGGTTTTCCTTGATTAGGATTACAGGTTTGCTTTTGGTACTCTTGTACCATTTCTTTCAGACGGTTTTCCCAGGAGGTTTCTTCGGGGTTGACGTCTTCTTCACCTTCTCAGGTTTTCTAATTACATCTCTCTTATTAGAAGAATTTGAACAAAAAAGTAAAATTGATATCCTAGGATTTTTTAGACGACGCTTCTATCGGATTTTTCCGCCGGTTGTTTTGATGGTCCTCGTCGTTATGCCCTTCACTTTCTTGGTTCGTCAAGATTATGTGGCAGGTATCGGTGGCCAGATTGCTGGTGTTCTTGGATTTATGACAAACTTCTATGAAATGTTGACAGGAGGAAGTTATGAGTCCCAGTTTATCCCCCATCTCTTTGTTCACAACTGGAGCTTAGCTGTTGAAGTTCATTATTATGTTTTGTGGGGCTTGGCAGTTTGGTTCTTGGCCAAGCGAGCAAAAACAAGTGGACAACTACGAGGAATGATTTTCCTACTTTCTTCAGCGACCTTTATGGTTAGCTTCCTTTCTATGTTTATTGGTAGCTTTATCGTTAGCTCCTACTCAACACTCTACTTCTCAACTTTGACTCATGTTTATCCATTCTTCTTAGGAAGTGTGCTTGCGACCTTGGTAGGTGTTCGTCATGTAACGCCTCTTCTCAAACGTTTGAATAGAATCTTGGATTTGAGACAAACCTTACTAGTCTTTGGGGCGGGTCTAGGAGTCTTGCTCTTATTGACCTTCTTTGTAAAATTTAATTATCTTTTTGCTTATTTATTTGGTTTCTTGTTGGCAAGCTTAGCTGCGCTTCTGATGATTGTTGCAGCACGACTGTTGCACGAGAAAACTCCGACAATCGAAGAACCAAAGGTTATCGGTTTTTTAGCAGATACTAGCTATGCTGTTTATCTATTCCACTGGCCGTTTTATATTATCTTTTCTCAATTGATGGGCAACCTGCTAGCAGTGATTTTAACGACTATCTTTTCTTATCTTTTCGCAACCCTTTCTTTCTATGTGTTCGAACCTTTGATTGCAGGAAAGTCCAGCAAATTGTTGCGAATGGCAAAAGAAATTCCGCACATCAACCCAATCTTTGCAGGTAGTGCAGGAGTACTTGGTCTGATTACCCTTGTCGTGATACTGATAGCTCCACAAGTAGGTGCTTTTGAAACGGATTTGATGCTTACTGGCCTTAATCAAGCTCAAACTAATATCACTCGAACAAAAACTATGGCAGAACAAGCAGAAGCAAGTCGCTACAACATAGCTGATGGTGTATCTATCATTGGAGATTCTGTAACCTTACGTGCTTCAGCTGGACTGAAAGAGCTCTTACCAGACGCTCAGATTGATGGCCAGATCAGTCGAAATACTAAACAAGCAAATGCATTGATGCTGAATTACAGTCAGAATAAAGCCTTGCCTAAAATTGTAGTCATCGCGACTGGTGTCAATAACCCTGAAAATTATAAGGAAGATCTTGATCTACTGATAACAAATCTACCTAAGGGACATCAGCTTGTTCTTGTAACTCCATATGAGGGTGACACAACACAGGAAACACAACCTTACGTAGAACAGTATGCAAGCTATGCGCGTGAATTGGCACAAAAATATCCATATATTGCACTTGCAGATTGGAATCAAGTAGCCAAAGACCATCCAGATATTTGGAAAGGGACAGACCAAGTTCACTTTGGTAGTGATACTACTAAGCAGGATGAAGGTGCTAAACTATATGCAGAAACGATTAACGCAGCTGTTAAATCTCTTGCAGATAAACCTGTCAAATCAAAATAATCAATGAAAAGTAGAGATTCTATCTCTACTTTTTTGCTTTAAACAGGATTGGGAAAAACTTGCCAAATTGTCAGAATTATGAGAAAATAGGAACAGTCAAAAAATGGAGGGAATACAATGAGAGAAGACATCAAGATTAATGACCGTGCTCTAGCATTAGAAGACCAAATCATTGAAGTACTCGAGAAAGTTTATGATACAGATGTAGAGCTAGATGTATACAATCTTGGGCTGATTTATGAGATTCATTTAGATGAGGCTGGTCTTTGTACAGTTGTCATGACCTTCACTGATACTGCCTGTGATTGTGCAGAAAGTTTGCCGATTGAGATCGTAGCAGGTTTAAAACAAATTGATGGCATTGAAGATGTCAAGGTTGAAGTTACTTGGTCTCCAGCCTGGAAGATTACACGTATTAGTCGTTATGGGCGTATAGCTCTGGGATTGCCTCCACGATAGTTATCTATTTTGAAATTACAAAAAAAGCAAGCCATTTAGGCTTGCTTTTGATTTGCTTATTTTTTACCAGACTGTTCCATATTCCAGAAGTCTGTAACAGCACCACGTGATGCAGAAGATACAGTATGGGCGTACTTACCGAGGACACCACGGCTATAGAGTGGTGGCAAGGTTGTTTCTGCCTTACGTTTTTCAAGTTCTTCTTCGGATACGGCCATGGAAATTTCTTTTGTATCTTGGTCAACGGTGACGATATCGCCAGTGCGGAGGTAGGCAATTGGTCCACCATCCTGAGCTTCAGGTGCGATATGTCCAACAACCAGACCATAAGTACCACCAGAGAAACGGCCATCCGTCAAGAGGGCCACCTTGTCTCCTTGACCTTTACCAACAATCATAGAAGAAAGGGACAGCATCTCAGGCATACCAGGACCACCCTTAGGTCCAACGAAACGAACAACGACAACGTCGCCATCAACGATTTCATCAGACAAGACAGCTTGGATAGCATCTTCTTCAGAATCAAATACCTTGGCTGGACCAACGTGACGACGAACTTTCACACCAGATACCTTGGCAACGGCACCATCAGGAGCAAGATTACCGTTCAAGATGATCAATGGACCGTCCGCACGTTTAGGATTTTCAAGTGGCATAATGACTTTTTGACCTGGTGTCAGGTCTGCAAAATCAGCCAAGTTTTCAGCAACTGTCTTACCAGTACATGTGATACGGTCTCCGTGAAGGAATCCGTTTGCCAACAAGTACTTCATAACCGCTGGTACACCACCAACTTCGTAGAGGTCTTGGAAGACATACTGACCAGAAGGTTTCAGGTCGGCTAAGTGAGGCACACGCTCTTGGATGGTATTGAAGTCCTCAAGTGACAAGTCAACATTAGCCGCGTGGGCAATGGCGAGCAAGTGAAGAGTGGCGTTAGTAGAACCACCTAGAGCCATTGTAACAGTAATGGCATCTTCAAAGGCTTCACGAGTCAAGATATCTGAAGGTTTGATTCCCAATTCAAGCATTTTGACGACAGCGCGTCCAGCTGCTTCGATGTCTTCTTTCTTATCAGCAGATTCGGCTGGGTGTGAAGAAGAACCTGGCAAACTCATCCCCAAAACTTCGATAGCAGTAGCCATAGTATTGGCAGTATACATACCACCACAACCACCAGGGCCAGGGCAGGCATTACATTCCAGACGTTTCACGTCCTCCGCTGTCATATCGCCGTGATTCCACTTACCAATTCCTTCAAATACAGAAACCAAGTCGATGTCTTTGCCATCCAGTTTTCCAGGGGCGATAGTACCACCGTAAGCGAAAATAGCTGGGATATCCATATTGGCAATGGCAATCATGGAACCAGGCATGTTCTTGTCACAACCACCGATAGCTACAAATGCATCGACGTTATGACCACCCATAGCTGCTTCAATAGAGTCCGCGATGATATCACGAGACGTTAGGGAGAAGCGCATACCCGGTGTTCCCATGGCAATACCGTCGGCTACCGTAATGGTTCCAAATTGAACCGGCCAAGCACCAGCTGATTTGACACCTTCTTTTGCAAGCTTACCAAAGTCATGCAAGTGAATGTTACATGGAGTGTTTTCTGCCCAGGTTGAAATGACCCCTACAATCGGTGTTTCAAAGTCTTTATCTGTCATACCAGTCGCACGCATCATAGCACGGTTTGGTGATTTTACCATACTGTCATAAATGCTACTGCGGTGACGTTTGTCTAATTCTGTCATTTGTTCCCTCCCATTTCAGTTTGTTCCATTATAGCACAATTTTCATATGAATAACAGAAGAAAATTTTTAAATTTTCAGACAATTCAACAGTGTACGATAAAAAAATACAACTTTTTTTGTCAAGTAACTTTACTTTACAAAAAAGTTTTGATATACTATTAAAGTTGATGAAAATCAAACCTAATTGAATTTATATCTTAAAAGGAGAAAAACGAAATGGCAGTACCTGCACGTCGCACATCAAAAGCGAAGAAAAATAAACGTCGTACTCACTACAAAGTAACAGCTCCATCTGTAAACTTTGACGAAACTACTGGAGATTACTCACGTTCTCACCGCGTATCACTTAAAGGATACTACAAAGGACGTAAGATCGCTAAAGCTGCATCAGCTGAATAATAGAAGGGAGATACCATGCGCGTAAATATTACACTTGAACACAAAGAATCTGGTGAACGCTTGTACCTTACTTCTAAAAACAAACGTAACACTCCAGACCGTCTTCAATTGAAGAAATACTCACCAAAACTTCGCAAACACGTTGTGTTTACAGAAGTTAAATAATAGGTCATTACGTTTCAGTAGAAACGAAAAAACCTTGATTTAACGCGATTCTTGAATTTTCGAATTTCAATGTATTGCAATAAAAATCAACCGAATGACTACATTTTTGACTACATTTTTTGTGAAATAAAATAGATGTTCGGATATATAAAAGACAGCAGCTTTGGATTCTGCTGTCTTTTTATTTTCTACGGAATTTTAAAGAAGAGATATTATATAGTTGATTAAGATATTTATAACGTATGAGCGCATATATTACTATTAAAAAATTAAATTTAGTTTTCTACGGTCATTTTTTCGTACATCTCAAATAATCTAGCAACTGTCTCACTTTCAGTCAGCCAAGTTTTTTTATTGTCTACAAGTTTTACCATATTATAGGCTTTCATGACCGCTTTATCATTTTCTTGATGCGCTTTTACTAAGGCTGGTGGCATTGAAATATCATCATAGAGTTCAGCAAGGCTATTATTTGGAAACTGAGATCGGGCATCTAAAATACCTTGAGCTGTCTTTTCTATGGTTTTTCTGGCCTCTTCTGTCAAGTCCAGCCATGGGAAATTATTGTAAACTGCTGGAGTGTAACGATATCTATCTTCTAAACGACCAGCTACTACACGAGTCCACGCCATATGAACATTAGAATTTAAAACACCGAAAATATAAAGTGATTTTTCAGGAATCATATAAAGGAGATTACTAACAATTGTTTCCTTATCCAAAAAACCAATAGGTATATAACGACGTCGCTCAGATGAAACCTCAGGCACAACGATATAATCAACATTGGGTTGACGAATTTGAGTAAAAAGCTGAGGAGTCCAGGCTTGTTGTTGTACTGACTTAGTCGGACTAGTCAAACGAATCTCACGAACAGCCTCCAAACGCTCTCGCAGTTCAGGAATCTCCCTTATAAGGATAGGATCAAGATTTACTAACCAAAGACAGTAACGTTCCTTATTATTGATGAGTTCGTTACTACCGATATAAGGCTTAATAACTGATGATAGAGAAGGATATTTGACTAAGAGTTCAGCTTTTTCCTCAGGTGAGAGAATAAGATTTCCCCCGTCGGTTGGTTGACTTCCTTTTGTCATAATCGGCATATTAGAATTAAGTGGTTTCCCTCGAGATTGAATAAAGTAATTATCTCCCTTAACAAGATAAGCGTTAATATTGTTACAAATCTCTTTACTATCTCCATTGAACAGGAGTTTAGGTTTTTGAGTCTTAAACGCTGTGAACCCTACAATGACAACTGAAACTCCGGCTCTATCTTTAGCTTCGCTCGTCCATTTAAAAGATTGGTATGCAAATTGAATCTCGACACCTTTTCCAAAAAGATATTCCCATAAAGTACGTACAGCCTCGCCCTGTACAATTGAATTTGTTGCAACTAGTGCAGTGGAAATACTGGAATCTTGCATGAGTTGCGTTGCCTTGGCAAACCATGAAGACACAAAATCCAACTTACCGTGTTTCTTCAAGTCAGAAAAAGCAACAGCCATTCCCTCTTTTTGTTCTTTTGTCTGCCATTGATGTCCTACGAATGGTGGATTTCCAATAATATAGTTCAAAGTTTTCTTAGGAACAACGCTTTCCCAATTGATAGTTAGAGCATTCCCATGGATGATATGTGTGTAGGATTTTAAAGGTAGGAAATCAATGTTTGCAAACACAATTTCTTTAGTTTGTTCTAACATCTGACTTTCTGCAATCCAAAGAGCTGTTTTGGCAACGGATACAGCAAAATCATTGATTTCAATCCCATAAAATTGATTGAGTTTTACCTTAACAAGATCTAGATCTTCAACGTCTAACTTGACAGTATCTCCCATATAAAGCTTTATAGCTTCATTTTCCAATTTGCGAATGGAGATGTAAGTTTCGGTAAGAAAATTCCCTGAACCACAAGCAGGGTCGAAGAAGGTTAAATCAGCTAATTTAGATTGAAATTGCTTTGCCTTTTGTTCTATAACTTTAGGTTGCTTAAGTTGACGAATTTCATTGAGCTCATCCTTCAATTCATCAAGAAAAAGAGGATCAATCACTTTATGAATGTTATCAATAGAAGTATAGTGCATTCCACCTGAACGACGAGTCTCAGGATTCAACGTAGATTCGAAAACTGCACCAAAAATAGTAGGGCTAATAGCAGACCAATCAAAGCTGGATGAGGCATGCTCAAGAATTAATTCCCGCAATTCTTCTGTAAAGTTAGGGATTTCAACACGTCTTTCTGAAAACATTCCCCCGTTTACATATGGGAAATTGGATAATTCATCGTCCAGGTATGGATCACGTTCAGAATAGTTTGTATCTAATACATCGAATAGATCCATTAATCCTCGACGAAAATCACGATTAGAAAATCTAGCCATATAATCATGGAAAGCTAGCTTATGACCAAACAAACCTGAATCTTCAGCGTAAAAACAGAAAACTAATCTCACTATCAATTGGTTGATAGCATGCAAAGTATCAGGGTTATTAGGGTTGATATATTGTTTAAGTAATCCATCATAAAGCTCAGCAACAATCTCACCAGCCTGCATTGAAATTTTCATTTCCCGCTCAAGATGCTCATTTGTTTTGTCAACTAGAAATTCAAGACGATAAAATTCTTCTTCTAAATCTTCTAGTTTAATAACAGTAGCTTCAGCATTTGGTTGCTCCATGTCATACACGAAAAATTCTTTGAAATTGGAAGTCACTATCCATCTAGGTCGCTGTGAATAAGGTAAGTTAGCAGAATAGCGTTTAGCTTGTTGAAAAGGTGTCAAATACGAGCCATCAGATTGTTTAATAGCTTTATTCAAATCTTTATTTGATCCTTTTTGCTCAATCATAACCTTAGTTTTATCAATATAACCATCGATAAAACTGGTGTGGTCGAGCATGACTTTATCTTCAAAAGTAATATAGGTAGTGGGATTTTCAATTCCATAGACTGTCCCTAGTAAATCTAACCAAAAGGATTGACTATCTTGTCTTTCGTTTCCTCGATCAGTCCATCTCTCAACGAAAGATCGAGCTTTCTTTTTCTGTTCCCTAATGTTCATGTATATTTTTTCCTATTGATATATTTTGCATAATTCCATAATTTCAATAGTTGAAATTATGATTGAATTCGAACTTAATTTCTATGATTAAAATTATAGACTAGTCTAATACTATCGAATAAAAGATCGAAGTATTTACTTTTTTATCACATTTTCAATATCATTTATAAAAAAAGATAGTAAATTACCTTGACCAACCGACTTAACTCCTAAATCTTTTCTCATCTCGTTCATTACTTCTTCCATCAAAATAAGAAGTTCAGTATCACTCTTAGATTTAATCTCTAATGAACTTTTTCTAAAAGCATTCCACTTTTTCACTACTTTTGGAGAGCCCCAAAGTGATAGTTTACTATTAAAACTACTTATGTCATTAATCATATCCTTCTGGGAGTATGTAAATCCATTTCTCCCATTTTGAGTTATTTTATAGACAAGTTCTATAAATTCAGCATATGGTTTCTCTCTTTTTGCAGATAGGTATTCTCTTCGTTTAGTTTTATTATCTGAGTATCTCGAATAGAAAGAATTTAAAAGTGAAATTGAACCAGTAATTAACGCAACTAAAATTACGGCATCTAAACTGGTTGTCATATTTTGTAAATACTTAATTATACTGTCAACAAAAATAGGCGTTTTCTCAATTATGTATTTTCCAACAAAATAAATATTTAAAATCATTAATAACAAGAGAAAATAATTTAATACTTTATTTCCTGATTGTTTTGTGCCAAGGCTATATGCCACAATTAATGTGACTACTAAATTAATCCAAAATAACATACTTCTCCATTTCTTCATACTCAAAATATTACGAAATTATTATATCAAAAAAATTTGCCATGAACGGAGTTTTCTTCTCAGTTTATTATTTTCTTTAATCAGCGACGTTTTAGATCTTCATATAATTTTTTTGTTTCTTTTGCTAAATCGCTATCAGGATGTTTTTTCATAAAATACCGTTCTCTTGCACGTCGATTGTTGTCTATTCGTAAGCGATTGCTGATCAACGGTCTTAAGATTTCTTTATCTCCCGATATTAAATATTTTAAAATCTCATTACCGAATTGATATTTTTTGACATAACCCAAATAATTGCCTTGCCAATGTGAATTATCCTCTCGAAAACTTTGGAAACTACTTAAAGAATTAAGTAGCTTTTCTGATAAATCTAAAATATATGTAGCATATATCGTTTCCATGTCCTCATCATCTAAATAAAGACCCGTGCATTCAAACAGCTTATCACTATAATTATATTTATTGAGTGCACATATAAAATCATGATCCCAAATTCTTTTATTATATTTTTTCTTGATGCCTTCCGAATCTTCTCCACTTTGATACATTCGCATCTCTTTTTGGATTGAAATAATTGACTCTAAACTTTGATAAGTACTATTCTCTTGGATAGCTTTCCCTTCATATCCATAGTAACTTGTATCGTTAATAAATTTATCAAATCTTTTTTTTAAAATTTCATGATAGAAATCATTCAAATAAGTATCAATGAGGGCTAACTTATTATTGATTGTCGAGTCGTTCTTTTTTCGTTCTTCATAATATTCCCAAAATAAAGAACTAGTATTTACCACTACTTCTGAAGCTCGAAAAATCCCAGTCATAAATAATTGGTAATGCTCTTCAAACAAGATATTGTATACCTTTTGAACGTCAACTACATCTAATCTTATTTTCTCAAATTCAATATTAAGTGGCATGTATCCTAAAACTATTCTCCATAGATTTTCGTCATAAGACTCAAAAAGAATATCTAAAATGATACTAGACGATAGAAAAGATTTCAGCTCCCAATGCTCAGAAGAATTACCAAAACAAATCTCATCGTAAGATTCAAACATTATATTGCGTCTTAAATATTGCTTTTCTTCATCAATATTTAATCCTAGTTTTGTACCATATTGTTCCAATTTACAATTATTAAAAACATCTTCTATTGAATTAGGAGTATATAAGAATGGGTTTTTTGAGGTTACCATCCCTCTCCTAATTAAGCTAATTAACGGGGGATTACTTGGAGAAATCTCTTGATTCGTGAGCTTATTATACTTGTTGTTTTTATTCTTATTTTGTCCAGTATGCCAGAAATGCTCTATGGAAGCTCTTGATTTTCGCTCCTCATTTATAATGTTAATTTTGGAATCAAGCCTTATCGAAGCACAATCCATTAAATATTTCTTTGTTCTTTTGAAAATCATAAATCCTCTCTCGGAAATGTGGTGTTTTTTTCTAATTTTTTTAAAAAAATCACCCTAATTATACCACTTTTTATATTTTATAATGTAATTACCCCATTTAAATGGAGAATATAAAGTCCAAAAGTGCACTGAAGGACGGATTGAAACTAAAAAATAGACATCTATATTAGTTGTCTATATCTTGTAAGGTTTCGCCGTTGATTTAGTGTGCTTTTTTACATCTATCGGTCGGGAATTATTTAGTTTCTTTCCGTCTTCGGGCGCAAAGGAAGTAAAATGACATCATATAGAAAAGTGTTAGCAGAATTGTATTGCAAGTTGATAGGCGAAGAACTCAAGAAAAAGATAAACGAGCTAGAAATGTTACAAAATCAAATTGGATATGAAACAGAAGAAGGGGAAGTTGAATTATTATCCGAAACAACTGTCGGACAAATACTAAAAGGAAAAAGGAATATTAGCTTCAGCGCTTCGTTAGCTTTTCAATCTAGTTTGCATTATAAAAATCCAAGAGAATTATTTTTTCCGAGTAAGAAATTTGAATTACTGCTGATTAAGAATATAATATCTACAATTTTAATTGATCCTATATTTGAAGACACGCTTCTAAAGCAGATATTAGCAAAAAAAATTTCTAATATCTCACAAAAAGAAGTATCTCAATTCATAGAAAAAAACAAAGAAATTTTTCTATGTTCTTTATCAAACTTTATTTCAGATTTTCCAGAGGAAGAAACTTCGCATCAAATAGCTGAAAAATTAACTGATTGGTTATCCGAATTTGCCTGTCTCATATCACAATTTTAAAGATAGACTGTCAGGAAAACTGACAGTCTACTTCATGAAATTACGTTAAACTAAGATTGTTCTTAGCTAAGACAAATAATCAAACACGAGGTAAAACTAATGAAAACAAGGAATCGTAAAGGTGGCTACTCAGCCAATACTGCCAATGAATATATTGATAACAAGCAAGGTATTTATTGCTTAAGTACAGAATTAGAGACACAAATTAAATTTGAAGACGGTCAACTAACGGGTGAAATCATTGCTTATAAAGCCTGGTTCTCTCAGAAAGGTCTGCCACCGTTTCAAGTGAAATTTGAATCTGAAGTTAATCTTCCAGCATATTTAGCAATGGTTGTTTTTGATAATCTCGAAGCTTGCGAGGTTGGCTACAATGTCTATTTCCGTGCTAATAATCTTAAAGAGGTTAAATAATGACTTATGAAGAGCTTGCTAAATACTTGCTCCAAGCCCTGAATATGGGGCTTGGTAGCATTATGCACGGAGAGACTAGCTATTGCAACAGCTTTGATATCCGAATTATGCAAGATGGTTTTCTATTTATCCCACGATTACCGGCAGGATATATCATTGACGATGAACTTTATCATAAGATTTTTCTGATCGCTAATGCTGCGCTTTATCCACGATACACAGTACTTAAACAGAATTCCGCTTACTTTCTTGCTCTTGAAACAGAGGATATTCACATTCAGCGTGGCCTCTTCTTCCCTTGGAGAGTAGGTATCTCTGAACGATTAGTAATTTCTGATTTGGAAGAATTCTCAGAAAATCAAAAAGGACATCTGATTCCCATAATGAAAAACCTTACTCTTGACTACAACAAAGTAACTTCAATGGCTATCGCAGGGAATAGCGGTTCTGGTAAGTCTTACGCTCTTACCTATTTTCTTAGTCTACTAAAAAACATTTCAGACTTAATAATTGTAGATCCCAAATTTGATACACCCAGTCGATGGGCTCGTGCACATGGCATTCCGGTTCTACATCCTCAAAAGAATCGATCCAAGTCAGACTTTGTTTCAGAAATCAACGAGAATTTGAGTACCTGTTTGAATCTAATACAACAGAGACAGGAGACTCTCTATGATAATCCAGAACATAAATTTGAACATTTGACGATTGTCATTGATGAAGTGTTGGCGTTATCCGAAGGAGTCAATAAAACTATTAAAGATTCATTCTTCTCTCTCTTAGCACAAGTTTCTCTTTTGGGGCGTGCGACATCTATCCACTTGTTGCTGGTTAGCCAGCGGTATGACTATAATACTATACCTATATCTGTTAGGGAGCAATTAAATGTGTTAATTCAAATTGGTAATATCAACAAGAAGACAACACAGTTTCTGTTCCCTGACTTAGATCCTGAGGGAATTGTTATCCCAATTGGAAAAGGGACGGGCTTAATTCAAATTATAGATAATGAACATCCTTATCAAGTTTTGCCTCTACTATGTCCCACGTATTATACAAAGAAAGGTATCCTGTAACTCATGAAAAAAACTTTTTTTCAAAGAACTTATAACCTCAATATAAATCTTATTGGCCTTGCAATTTTTAGCTTCCTCTTTAAGATTGGAATCAATTTATTTATCCAAGCATTAGAAAATATTAAGATACATGGAATGCAAGGAGTTTTTACAAAAATACTAGATATATTGACTATTTGTGAATATTACATTCAATTACTATCGTTCTTTCTCATTCTCGTTCCTGCTCTTTTGGTTATCATTGAGTTAGTTCAAAGATTATCAAACGACTCATTGTGGAATTATTTCAAGTCTATCTACCAAACTTTTCAAATGAGACAATTTCTGAAGCAAGATGTGCATTCAGAACCAATGAGTACAATTGAGAGTCAGACCATTACTCGAGTCAATCCCATTTTAAAAACTTTCAATAACTCTGTCTTAGGGTGTACAGTAGATGTAAGAAAAGAAACCGTCACTGTCTTACTTCGTGTTCCTCGTACTCAACAAGCTCAAAAACTTCTAAAAGAAATGGAAGATGATATCAAGGAAGAAATTTCAAATAGGAATCCAAACTATTATTTTTCTTCACCATATCGAAAAGGTAATAAAATTTGGTTTACAGGAACTAAGAGATAATAAGTTGGCAGTACTCGGCTCACGTAGTGAGGGCCAGAGTTGCTGCCTTTCTCAAAAAATTGTTTAGATGACATATTGGGAATACTACGACTCCCAATATGTCCAATAATACATAATCACACAAATTGCGAGAACCTTAAAATATGAATTTATGAATTGAGGAGAGGTATTTATGGCTAAAGATAAACGTTCCAACAAATGGGCATTCCTGATTTATCAAGAAAGTGCACCAGAAAATTATTTAGATATTCTTGAGGAGATGCATATCCCATTTGTCTTGAGCCCTTGGCATGATAAAGACGTTAACAAAGAAACTGGAGAATTTAAGAAATCACACAAACATGGAGTTCTATTTTTCGAATCACTAAAAAGCTATACTCAGGTATCAGAGTTACTAACTGAAAGGCTTAATACACCTTCGCATGTAGAGATAGTCATGTCTCCAAAAGGCATGTACGATTATTTTATACACGCTGAGAATCCTGATAAAACACTCTACAATATTGATGAAATTGAGTCTGGTTGTGGTTTTGACTTGAATAAATTTCTGATAAGTAGCAATAATGAACAATTTCTTTCAACGGTAATTGATATTATCGACGAACACAATTTTACTGAGTTTAACAATCTTGTTAGATATGCACGAGTTGAGAATCCGTCACTGTTGAATCTCATCATTAATAAGACGTACTTTTTCGCAAAGTATCTGGATTCGCGTCGATACTCAGAAAAAAGAAAGGAGAGTGAAAAATGACGAATAATGAACTCATAAAGTTGAATCAAATTGAACAGATTTTGAATTGTTTACTAGCTTTGATGCAGAAGCAAGAAGCTACTCAAAAGCATGTAAGTATACTTACACAGAAGGAACTGCTTTCGATACTTAAGATATCTCCTAACACGTTGAAGTCTTGGGAGAAAACTGGACTAAGGCGCCTAGAACCACCGATTGAGGGAGCTAGAACTGTCTACTATAGAATGGAGGATGTGCTGACCTATTTAACTCCTTAATTCTAAGAAATGTGCTAAAATAGTAATATCACATAGAATAATGTGAGGTTGTTATTTTAGCCTTTTATATATCCGAACGTGAAAGGCTACTATGCAGAAAGAAACTATCATTCACAACAATCGAAAAGTCATTAAAACTATCAAGAATAATGGAACTATTAGCTATACGCAACGTGGTGTGTATATTGGTGTAGATGTTAAGACTGGAAAAAAAGTTACATCATCTATAACTGCTAAAACTCTAAAAAGTCTTGATAGGAAAATCATTCAAGCTCGACTTGAATTTGAAGCGAAGGGTTCAACTCTAAAAGAGACTTTGTTGATTAATAACTTCGAGGAGTTAGCAGAAGCCTGGTTTGTCAGTTTTGTAACTTGGGTGACTTCTCAGAATACGATTAACCGAGTTCGAAGCTATCTTGACACCTATATCATTCCTAAGTTTGGAGAATATAGGCCTGAAGAGATAAAATCTGCAGATATTCAGATTTGGGTTAACAAACTAGCTCAGCAATCTAAAAAGTCTGTTGAATCAGGTGTTAAAAAATCCAAAAAGGGACACGCAAAAGATTTCGGTGCAGTTATCTATAAGCTCAGTGATATTTTCGATTATGGGATTACAAATTTTGAACTTTCTCATAACCCAGCTCAGACAGTAAAAATCCCTCCAAAACCAAAGGTGGTAAAGGAGAGAATTATGGTATTGCACGGAGAGGATTTGGGCACTTGGCTGAACTATCTTGATACTCTTCCTGATACTCGAGCAAATCGAAGATTCAAAGTTATCTGCGATACGCTGTTAGCTTCTGCGCTTCGAATCAATGAGCTTCTTGCTTTATCGATTCATGATCTCGATTTTGATTCCAATGAAATCGTCGTTAACAAGACGCTGATGTGGAAAGTTGGAAATAAGAAACTTGGGATTAAGGGTGAGATTGTTTGTAAGAACAGTGCCAAAACTGATTCTGGCAACAGAAGAGTTGCAGTCCCGAGACAAGTCTTAGATGACTTGAAAGCTTTTTATGCTGAGATGAGTGATTACTTTGTGAGTCATGATTTACCAACTGTGGATCTAATTTTCCCGACAATTTACGGGAACTATATGTGTGATAGAAATGAACGTGCAACACTTAAAAAGCGTTTGACTGAGTTGGGACTACCAAACTATGGTTTTCACCTTTTCCGTCATACACATGCTTCTTTGATGCTGAATGCTGGTGCTAACTGGAAAGAACTCCAGATAAGAATGGGCCATAAGTCAATCAAAACGACAATGGACACTTATGCTGAATTGGCACCGAAAAAGAAGGCAGAAGCAGTTGAAATCTACCTCAAAGAAATTGCAAAATTGACAACATAGCAAAATGACTACATTTATGACTACATTTTCTATAGAACAATCTAGAAACGTTGATATGACAGCGTTTAAAGGGTGCTAAAATAACATTAACAACCTTTACAGAAGTGAAGTAAGCATTCAATACGAATCAATACATAAGAAAAACGCTGATTTTAAGCGTTTTTTCTTTTTTTCAATTTCAATACATTGCACTATATTTCAGTTCAATCTCTACTTTTTTTCTCAAGACCTGGTTTGGAAAGTATAGATTCTAAACAGGAGAATAGTTTAGGTCTGTAAGAATTAACTTATACATTTACAAGGTTCATTCTGATCGACTTTATAACTGTCTAAGAAAAAAGTAAAGCTTCATACAGTATCTAGATTTTCCAAAAGTTCTTTATCATCAAATGCTATTAACGAAACTATCCAAACCAAATCCGATGCATTGCTTCAAAGAATTCTTTAGTTGTTTGACTAGCGAGGTCTTTAATTAAAAAAATTTTTCAAATAATTGCCACATTGACACATGAATTCTTGCTTTCTAAATTTAAGTGTGATATATTTATAACATAAATTTAAGTGTGATATATTTATAACACAAAAAAGGAGTCTATCATGAAAAAAAGTCAAAAAATGCGTGGCCTCATTGCAATGATTGCCGTAGCTCTCTTTATTGATTTTACTGTTTTATTTGGTTCTAATCTTAGTTGGGGACCCAAGTTAGTTATTGCTGGTATTTCAGTGTTCGGTCAAATTATAGCTATTTGGAGTTGGCTACATATGAAACCACGGCCTCATAAGATTCAGAAAGGTAAGGGGAAGACTATTTTTGACTTGTCTGCTAAGCTTTACACGATACTTTTGTTTGCAGCAAGCATTTTTTATACAGTAGGGATTTGGGTTGCGACCCCAAGCGAAAGTTCTGGTATTAAAGAATGGATTTTGGGAATTGGCCTCGTTATTGAAGTGATTGTATTTGGTTTTTTCTGTTTGAAAAATGTCAAGGAAACTCCAGACGAACGCTTTTATGCTAATTTAGCCAAGGCAGCTAGCTTGATGTTTGTTTTTATTCTAGGTGCACTGATAATCCTAGCAGTTATCATTGGGTATATGGGGTCCCTCACTCTTTACATGGGCCAGATCTTTATTAGCATAGCTGCCTTGATTTTCATTTTTGCGGTTGTCTATTTTATCTTGGAACGGAGAGGATAAGCATGGCCAAAGAAAGCAAGATTATTACTAATCTCAAATCTATTCGTGAGTCCACAGGCATGACCCAGCAGGAGTTAGCCGACCTCATCGGCATGCGACGCGAGACAATTCTGCACCTGGAAAATAACCGTTACAATCCTTCGCTGGAAATGGCTCTTAAAATTGCTCAAGTTTTTGATTTGAAAGTAGAAGACCTCTTTGAACTCAGACGGAAAGAGGAAGCATAATTCTTTTCGAGACCTAGCATTAAGTTCATTGATTAATTAGGAATTGAAGCCAAAAGAAAAATCTTTTGAAAATGTACTCTTTTAAAATATAGTAATTCTTTCGAATTAACGTTTATTAATTGTGATGCTTTACGAGCTTTTTTCAAGCCTGGTTTTGGGTAACAAAAATCAAATATCTGTAAAAGCCTATTAAATTAAGCATTCAAACTTCATTTTCGTTGGAAATAAACACTTATAACCTAATCTTACAAACAATGGATTATCAGTAGATTACCAAAAATTCGTTTTCGGAGCTTCTGTTATTGAGAAGTGAATTAAGCATTCAATATGAATCAATACATAAGAAAAACGCTCTAGTCAAATTGTCTAGAGAGTTTTTTTGTTGTTTTTAAAATAAATATAAATGTTATCAATGCACATTTTATAGAGAAAAAAGAATACAGGACAAACAAATTCCTGTATTCTTAAAATAACTTAGAGCAGCTTTAACAAAACAGCGACTAATATGATTATAGTGCAAATTATTTTTCCGATTTTTTCATGTTGCTTGAACAATTTTTCAGAGAAAAGAGTCAATATAAGCGCAACACCCATCAACGCAGTGCTTAAAGTTTGAGTAGTCATGGTACATACTCCTTTCGTTATTTTGTTAATCAAGCTTCTAAAATAACTTAGAACAGATATGATAATGATACGACTAACATGATTATAGCGCAAATTATTTTTCGGATTTTTACATATTGTTGTTTGAACAATTTATCAGAGAAAAGACTCAAAATAAGAGCAATCCAAAACACGGTAGTTCTTAAAATAAAAATAGTCATGTCTTGTACCCCTTTCGTTATTTTGTCAAACCAATAATTAAGTTGAATAGTAATTATCTAATTTTCAAACATATCCATCTGCCCTGGTAAAGCCTTTGTTCTCTGATTATTAATCGGTATCTCTTTCTATCTTTATTATAGCACAAACATCATTGTTAAACCAATAAATGTAATTTTTTATAGTTTGGTGTTTGTACACTTTTAACAAGGATAGCCCCTACTCCAAGCTTACTACTAAAAAAGTAATGAGTTAAATTCTCTTGCCCTTTTTACTGCTCCTATTTTTGAGAGCGCTTGAAATATGTTATAATAAAACTAGATTAATTTATAGGAGGCAAACCGTGGGAAATTTCATTGAGCTAGTCTTTCATCGTTTCTTTTTGGGGATGATTGCGACGGCTTATTTTTGGTTATTGACACTAGCAGGAGGAGTGGTTTTTGGTATAGCACCCGCTAGTACAACTCTCATGAGTTTATATGCAGAACACGGTTATTCTTATCGTGAATATCGTTTCAAGGAAGCTTGGGCTTTGTTTAAGAGCAATTTTATCAAAAGCAATCTTAGTTTCTACACCTTTATAGGGATTGACTTCATCTTGATTTATGGTTTGTATCTGATGATTCAATTGCCAAACCAGACTATTATTCACTTGGCAGCAACCTTTCTAAATATCTTTTTAGTAGCCTTGGTATTTCTAGGCTATGCAGTGTCTTTAAAACTGCAGGTTTACTTTGAATTATCCTATAAAAACACTCTAAAGCTTGCTTTTATCGGAATATTTATGAGCCTATCAGCTATGGCCAAGGTTCTTCTTGGTAGTGTCTTGTTGATTATTATTGGTTTCTACATGCCAGCCCTCCTTATTTTTGTAGGTGTTGGAATGTGGCACTTCTTTATTAGCGATTTGTTGGAGCCTGTTTATGAGAGTATTCATGAAAAATTGGCAACAAGATAATACCAAACAGTTTCGTCTCCACTCACTTCTTAGACTCTATAGCCTGGTAATGATTATCATCATTTCCTGCTTTGCTCTTTTGATTTCTTATGCAGACTGGGATATGCGTGAAAGGGAAGCCAATCGTGTTGGCCAGCGTGTCCTAGCCCGTACTATCGATGAAGTTGAGTATTATTATCGAGAGTCAACCCGCCTAGCCCAGAGTTTAGTGGATAATCAAGCTCGGATTGAAGGGATTTATAAGTATTTCAGTCTCAGTACACCAGACTATTTCTATTGGCAACTAGAACGAAAGGCGTCTCCTTATATTTCGGTCTCAATTTATGAAAATATTGATGATATCTACGTCCGAAATGATTTTGTGAGTGGTGTTGCGATTGTTCTACAGGATTCAACGGACGTCTTTGTTTCCAAGAGAGATAATCGTAGTGGGCAGAAGATTCCAGCTGAAAACTTTAAACCAGATGCTAATAGTTTCGCTGTTCCAGTATCCGATCCAGTATCGGACCAGGCTTTGGGAGTTATCTATATCTCGGTGCCACCAGAGGTTCTCCACAAGGCAATTGATAATACCAGAGGAGTCGTCCCAGTCGCTGTTTCTGTTATTACGCCCTATGAAACGGACATGTTTCATCTGGGTGAAAAAGGGACTAGAGGTTCTTGGATGGTAGGTTCAACAGCACACGGCTATCAGGTTCAAGTGGCCGTGCCTCAGAACTATGTTTTAAATGGTAGTTTAGCGAGTTCAACTCTCATCATTGGTTTGAGTGCTCTCTTTATCATCATCTTATATATCACCTTAAGAAGAACCTTCTCTGATTATCAACATCAGGTTGTGGACTTGGTGGATTCTATCCAAGCCATTACTAAGGGAGAGAAAACCAAGAGGATTAATACCGACAAAAAGGATCAAGAATTGCTTTTGATTGCTGAAACGACAAACGATATGTTGGACCGGTTGGAAAGTAATATTCACGATATTTATCAACTGGAACTCAATCAAAAAGATGCCAACATGCGTGCGCTACAAGCTCAAATTAATCCGCATTTCATGTATAATACTCTGGAGTTTTTGCGGATGTATGCTGTGATGGAGAATCAAAATGAATTAGCAGATATCATCTATGAGTTCAGTAGTCTCCTACGCAATAATATTTCCGACGAGCGAGAAACGACACTCAAGCAAGAAGTGGAGTTTTGTCGGAAGTACAGTTATCTCTGTATGGTTCGCTATCCAAAATCCATTGCATACGGATTTAAGATTGACCCTGAATTGGAAGAAATGCGTATTCCAAAGTTCACCCTCCAACCCTTGGTAGAAAATTATTTTGCCCATGGAGTTGATCACAGAAGAACAGATAATGTAATCAGTATCAAGGCTTTGAAAAAAGATGGCTATGTCGAAATCTTGGTAACAGATAATGGTCGGGGGATGTCTGCTGAAAAACTAGCAGAAATCCAAGCTAAATTAACTCAAAGAACCTTTGAACACACAGCAGATTATAAGGGGGAACAACAGTCTATTGGGATTGTGAATATCCACGAACGCTTTGTGCTCTACTTTGGAGACCGCTATAACATTAGTATAGAATCTGCTGAACAAAAAGGTGTTCAATATCGAATTACCATTCAGGATGAAGAGAAAGGATAAACATGTATAAAGTACTATTAGTTGATGATGAGTACATGATTACAGAAGGACTTAAGCGTTTGATCCCTTTTGAAAAATGGGATATGGAAGTCGTCGCGACGGCTAATCATGCTGATGACGCTCTGGACTATGTTCGTGAGCACCCTGTAGATGTCGTCATTTCTGATGTCAACATGCCCGACAAGACAGGTCTTGAAATGATTGGAGAGATGAAGGAACTCTTGCCAGAGGCTTACTATATCCTTCTCTCGGGCTATCAAGAATTTGACTATGTCAAGAAAGCCATGAACCTCAATGTTGTAGATTATCTTGTCAAACCAGTTGATAAGGTTGAACTGGAGCATTTACTTGAGAAAATCCTTGGTCAGCTTCGTGAGAAGGTGCATGGACCAGAGATGTTAAGCCAAAAATTAGATGAAGAAGCATTTAAGGCGCATCTTTCCCAAAAAGAAAGCTGGTGGATTGGTCTTTCAAAAGAAAAACAAGGAGATTTTGTTATTCCTTACTACGTTTTAGGTCAGGACTGGCAGATTGTTCTTGCAGATCAGAAATTCGATGGTTTACTCGTTCTGCCTTTTGAGTCACCTTATCAGATAAACTTTGAAAAATGGAAGTTTGACGTTGAAAAAGCACTTTTTTATGGAACTGTTAATCTAGATCAGTCTGAAAGTCTCTTCTCATATTATGAACCCATCTATCGAGTTATTATCCAGGGCAATCTTCAACAGATTATCGAGGAGTTGAATTTGCTTGAGAAGATTGTCTTAGAAAACACACCGAGGGTATCCATCACCAAGCAACTCTTTACTCAGTTTGTTATGGATGTCTTCCATCTCTTCGAGCATCTGAAAGCAGATGATATGACAGATATCGTCAAGAATATTCATGCCATCACAAACTTTGAAGACTTAGTGTCTTATACAAAAGAAACCCTGACTTCCTTCTTTGGCCAATACCGCATGAATGAAAATGTCGTCAGTGTACTCGAAGTCATTGGTAGAGACTATAAAAAAGAGCTGTCTCTCAAGGATATCAGCAAGGATCTCTTTATCAATCCTGTTTACTTAGGTCAGTTAATCAAGAAGGAAACCAATTCAACCTTTGCGGAACTTCTCAATAAGCAACGCATCAAGGCTGCCCAGCAACTCTTGCTATCTACAAACGATAGTATTGAGGATATCTGCTATACAGTTGGGTATAGTAATGTAGGGTACTTCTACAAGGTTTTTCGAAAACTATGTGGAAAGTCTCCTAAGGCTTATCGCAAGCAGATTGATGTAACCCTCTAACTTTTGTTATCCATCTTAAAATATGCTATAATAAATTCAAAAATATGAGGAGGTTACTTTTATGAAAAAGAAACCAATCTATCTATGGATTTTATTAGTCTTATCAGCGATTAGCTCATTCTTGGCAGTAGTTGGAATTTTCACTCCAGTCCCTAATAAGGAAGCCCTTCGTGCTAGCCAAGAAAATGTTGGGACGCTTAATGCTCAACAAATAGATGACGCTGTTAACTATGCCTACCAAGTGTCAGAGTCATCTCACTCTATTGTTAACGTGATACTAATTCTTTTGTCTGCTATCCTAGTTGTAGTAGCCTTTATTTTCCTAGTTCGTAAGAAATTACAGTTGGCAAACTATACTTATGTTGGATATGTTTTACTATCCATTATTGGGCTAGTCTATGACAATATGAATATCCAAGATGCTATGCAATTGATTAAAGATGACACCCTTCGTTTAGGAATGGAAGTCATGTCAAAAGTAACCACTATCATATTCATCGTCATCAATGTTATCTTTTTGGGAATCGTCTTTTATAAAATATGGCGTCAGCAAAAAGAACTAACAGAATCTCAAGAGGAAGAACTCGCCTAAGAGTTGACAAAGGATAACTATCAAGATACAATCTTGGTAGTTATTTTTTTGGATTCGAGAAAGAGGGAGGAAAAGATGAAAAAAATTTCCTTAGTTTATATCAGCCTTAGCGGGAACACGGAGAGTTTTGTGACACGTTTGAAAGCTTATTTGTTGGAGCAGTATGCGAATATTGATGTGGAAAAAATTCATATTAAAGACTTGGTCAAAGATGGAGAAGACTTCTTTGAGATGACCAACCAATATGTGGCTTTTCTACCGACTTACCTAGAAGGTGGCAATGGCGTTGATAATGGAGATGTGGAAATCTTGACCACTCCAGTAGGTGACTTTATTGCATATGGTGATAATGCTAGCAAGTGTTTTGGTGTTGTAGGATCAGGCAACCGCAATTTTAACAATCAATACTGTTTGACAGCCAAGCAATACAGCCAACGTTTTGGTTTCCCTGTTTTAGCTGATTTTGAGATGCGTGGCATGCTGGGAGACATCAAAAAGGTTGCAGCTATTATTGCAGAACTCTATGAACTTGAATCCTTGTAAGAGGACAGATTTTCTGAGCTAGAGTATTAGCTCATGAATCATAGAATTATTTTAAAAGAGAACAATTCAAATGAGTAAATTCCTTAGATTTTTCTATCATAAGAAAGGTAAACCAAGCTTTAAAAATATTATGATATGCAGTACCTTGTTGCTCTTGGCAATTAGTCTGATACTGTTCTCTGAGAAATTTCTTGATGAAAGTTTGTCAACTTATGGAACCATGGCATCACTAGGAATTGTTATCTTGGTGGGGATCTTAGCAATCAGGAGAAAATAAAAAAAGACTCGAGACGAAAATTCTCGAGTCTTTTTGTTAGTTGCGGATTTCGTCAACGATTTCTTTTGAAATAGGAATTCCTAAACGGTAGTTTTTATTGATGTAGTCAATGACATCATTGATATTTTCTATCATTTGGATTTTCTCTTCGATAGTTGCACGAAAAGCTTGGTCCTTTAATAGTTGGTCCTGAAGCAGTCTTTGAAGTTTTTCTTTTTCGTATTTATTGACAAGAAAGAGAAAAAGAAGACTGATAACAACTAGAATATAAGCATACTGGCTCATAAAAATTCTCCCTAAGTGATAAAGAAGTAGGTGGTAAGAGAAAAGCGAAACTCCTTCGCCTTTCGACTGGTAATACTGTAAGGCGTTTAGGCAAATCGCCTCATTTACGACGTCGTGGTCCCTGAATTGATTATATTTAGGAGCCACGACTAGTGAAGTGTTTAGGCAAATCGCCCGATAGCGATTGCCGTCAAGAGACTAGGAACTTTAGTTCCAGTCTCTTGTAACGATTTACATCTTCTCTGGCGCCTCTACACCCAGCAAACGAAGGGCTTCTTTGAGGACGACTGCAGTTGCGTAGCTGAGGGCTAGACGACTGTCACGTTCTGGACTTTCATCCAAGATACGAGTGTGGGCATAGTATTTGTTAAAGGCTTGGGCCAAGCTAATCGCAAATTTAGCGATGATCGAAGGTTCGTAATTATCAGCTGCACGTTTAATAATACGTGGGAAGTCTTGGATTAGCTTAATGATTTCCCAGCTTTCAGCATCGTTCAAGCTATAGTTGGCATCTGCTTCAGGTTTGAAATCGGCTTTACGCAAGATTGATTGGATACGAGCGTAAGCGTATTGAACATAAGGACCAGTCTCCCCTTCGAAGGATACCATAGCTTCAAGGTCGAAGTCATATCCATTTGTACGGTCAGTTTTAAGGTCATAGAATTTAATGGCCCCAACTCCAACAGCATGAGCGACCTGGTCTTTGTTTTCAAGTTCTGGATTTTTGGCTTCAATCTGCGCTTTAGCACGACTGATGGCTTCTGCTACAGTTGGCTCTAGTAAGATAACATTCCCTTTACGAGTAGAAAGTTTTTTCCCTTCTTTTGTAACCAAGCCAAACGGAACATGGACAATATCTTGGCTCCAATCGTAACCCATCTCTTGCAAGACAGCCTTGAGTTGTTTGAAGTGAGCAGATTGTTCTTGACCAACGACATAGATAGATTTGGCAAATTGGTACTCGTTTTTACGGTAGAGGGCCGCAGCCAAGTCACGTGTGATGTAGAGAGTTGCACCGTCAGATTTTTTGATCAGAGCTGGATGTTCGATTCCATATTTTTCAAGGTTAACAACTTGAGCACCTTCTGACTCAACAAGCAGTCCTTTTTCAGCGAGGATATCTACAACTGCATCCATTTTGTCATTGTAGAAGGCTTCCCCGTTATAGCTGTCGAATTCGACTTGTAGCTCATTGTAAAGACGGTTAAATTCTACCAAGCTTTCATCGCGGAACCATTGCCAAAGAGCGAGAGCTTCCTCATCACCGTTTTCAAGTTTGCGGAACCATTCGCGTGCTTCTTCATCCAAACTTGGATCTTTATCAGCTTCAGCATTGATGCGGACATAGAGCTTGAGGAGTTCATCGATTGGATGAGCTTTGACAGCTTCTTCGTTACCCCATTTCTTGTAGGCAACAATCAACATCCCAAACTGTTTACCCCAGTCTCCCAAATGGTTGACCTTGACAGTTTTATAGCCGATTTTTTGGAAGATATGTGACAAGCTATCTCCGATAACTGTTGAACGAAGGTGACCGATTGAAAATGGTTTAGCGATGTTAGGGCTAGACATGTCGATCACGACATTTTCTTGCTTACCGATCTCTTGGTCAGCGTAGTGCTCTTTTTCAGTGATAACGTCTTGTAGTACTTGTGCAGAAATAGCAGCTTTGTCCAGGAAAAAGTTGACATAAGGTCCTGTCGCTACTACCTTTTCAAAGGCTTGGCTATTAATTTTTTCGGCGATGTCAGCAGCAATCATTTGGGGAGCTTTACGCTCGACTTTAGCGAGGGAGAAAGCAGGGAAGGCGATATCTCCCATATCTGAGTTTTTAGGTGTTTCTAGTAAATTTAAAATAGCCTCTTGGTCCAGGCTATCAATGACGCTAGCCAACTCGCTAGCAATCAATTCTTTTGTATTCATTTAGGGCTCCTTTAGGGCTTTTCTACTATTTTATCACAATTTACTACATTTTTTTTGAAAGAAGAGATATTTTTTGAAATATCCAGTTTTTTTGATATAATGTTCTTACTAAAAAAATGTAAAATGTTATAAATATGCACTCGAGAGGAACATATGAGAAAAAGAGAACGTCATCAGCTTATTAAGCGAATGATTACAGAAGAAAAATTAGGCACTCAAAAAGAAATTCAGGATCGATTGGAAGCTTGTAATGTCTTTGTGACGCAGACGACCTTATCTCGTGATTTGCGAGAGCTTGGCTTAACTAAAGTTAAGAAAAACGATGTTGTCTATTATGTATTAGCAAATGAGACAGAAAAGATTGATTTGGTCGAATTTTTGTCACATCACTTGGAGGGTGTTGCAAGAGCCGAATTCACCTTAGTTCTCCACACTAAACTTGGAGAAGCATCCGTTTTAGCCAATGTAGTAGATTCAAATAAAGATGAATGGATTTTAGGAACGGTTGCCGGAGCGAATACCTTGTTGGTTATCTGTAAGGATCAACATGCAGCTAAAGTCATGGAAGAACGCTTGCTAGAGTTAATGGAAGATAGATAAGGTCTTGAGAGCTTCTCTCAGGACTGTTTTTACAAGGAGAGAGTAAATGACTACTGAAAAATTATCACCTGGTATGCAACAGTATGTGGATATCAAAAAACAATATCCAGATGCTTTTTTGCTTTTTCGTATGGGTGATTTTTATGAGTTGTTTTATGAAGATGCAGTCAATGCTGCACAGATACTAGAAATCTCACTAACCAGTCGCAATAAAAATGCTGAAAATCCGATTCCCATGGCTGGAGTTCCTTATCATTCTGCCCAACAGTATATCGATGTCCTCGTTGAGCGTGGCTACAAGGTTGCCATCGCCGAGCAGATGGAAGATCCTAAGCAAGCTGTTGGTGTTGTTAAGCGTGAGGTTGTTCAGGTCATTACACCAGGGACGGTGGTTGATAGTAGTAAGCCAGATAGTCACAATAACTTTTTAGTGGCTATTGATCGTGAAGGTTCCCAGTATGGACTAGCCTATATGGACCTAGTGACAGGTGATTTTTATGTAACGGGGCTATCAGATTTTTCTCTAGTCTGTGGTGAAATCCGCAATCTAAAAGCGAGAGAAGTGGTGATTGGTTATGACTTGCCTGAAGTAGAAGAGCAGATTCTCAGTCGTCAAATGAATCTAGTTCTTTCCTACGAACAGGAAACTTATGAAGATGAACATCTATTAGATTCAGGATTGGCTCCTGTTGAGCAAGCAGCTAGCAGTAAACTCCTCCAATATGTTCATCGGACTCAGATGCGAGAGTTGAATCACTTAAAATCTGTTATCCGCTATGAAATCAAGGATTTCTTGCAGATGGATTATGCGACCAAGGCTAGTCTGGATCTGGTTGAAAATGCTCGCTCAGGTAAGAAACAAGGCAGTCTTTTCTGGTTGTTAGATGAAACCAAGACTGCCATGGGGATGCGTCTTCTACGTTCTTGGATTCAACGTCCTTTGATTGATAAGGAACGTATCCTTGAACGTCAGGAAGTTGTGCAAGTGTTTCTGGATTATTTCTTTGAGCGCAGTGATTTGACAGAAAGCCTCAAGGGAGTCTACGATATCGAGCGTTTGGCTAGTCGTGTTTCTTTTGGGAAAAGCAACCCCAAAGATCTCTTGCAATTAGCGACTACTCTAGCCAGTGTTCCTCGGATTCGAGCGATTTTGGAGGGAATGGAGCAACCAGCTCTAGCCTATCTAATTGAACAGCTGGACGCTATTCCTGAGTTGGAGAGTCTTATAAGCGCAGCCATTGCTCCGGAAGCTCCTCATGTCATTACCGAGGGTGGCATTATTCGAACTGGCTTTGACGAGACCTTGGACAAATACCGTCGTGTTCTCAGAGAAGGGACTAGTTGGATTGCTGAGATTGAGGCCAAGGAAAGAGAAAATTCTGGTATCCATACGCTCAAGATTGATTACAATAAAAAGGACGGCTACTATTTCCATGTGACCAATTCGCAGCTAGGTAATGTTCCGGTCCACTTTTTCCGCAAGGCTACGCTGAAAAACTCTGAGCGTTTTGGAACAGAGGAGTTGGCGCGTATCGAGGGTGAAATGCTAGAGGCGCGTGAGAAATCGGCTAATCTTGAATATGAAATTTTTATGCGTATCCGTGAAGAGGTTGGTAAGTATATTCAACGTCTGCAAGCCCTAGCCCAAGGGATTGCGACTGTTGATGCCTTACAAGGACTAGCAGTGGTAGCTGAAAATCAACACCTGATTCGCCCAGAGTTTGGGCAAGACTCTAGCATAGATATCCAAAAAGGTCGTCATGCCGTCGTTGAAAAGGTCATGGGAGCCCAAACCTATATTCCTAATAGTATCCAGATGGATGAAGACACCAGCATCCAACTGATCACAGGACCTAATATGAGCGGGAAGTCAACCTATATGCGCCAGTTGGCGATAACAGCGGTCATGGCACAGATGGGTTCTTATGTCCCGGCAGAAAGTGCCCGCTTGCCAATCTTTGATGCAATTTTTACCCGTATTGGGGCGGCAGATGACTTGGTTTCAGGCCAATCTACCTTTATGGTAGAGATGATGGAAGCCAATAATGCCATTTCTCATGCGACAAAGGATTCCTTGATTCTCTTTGATGAACTTGGTCGGGGAACCGCAACTTATGATGGGATGGCTTTAGCCCAGTCTATCATCGAGTACATCCATGAACATATCGGTGCCAAGACTCTCTTTGCGACGCACTACCATGAATTAACCAGTCTGGAAGCTAGTTTGAAACAACTGGTAAACGTTCACGTGGCTACGCTTGAGCAAAATGGCCAAGTTACTTTCCTTCATAAGATTGAACTAGGTCCAGCAGACAAATCATACGGTATTCATGTTGCCAAGATTGCAGGTTTGCCAGCAGACTTGCTAAAAAGAGCGGATGCTATTTTAACTCAACTAGAAAGCCAAGGTCAGGAAAGTCCAATTCCTACCAAACAAAATACTGTCAATGAACAAATGTCACTCTTTGATGAAAAAGAAGAAAATCCAATCCTGACAGAATTGGCGAATATAGATGTTTACAATATAACACCTATGCAAGCCATGAATCTCTTGTTAGAGCTGAAACAAAAATTATAAGCAAAAACCCACTCAGTCCTGTGAGTGGGTTTTTAGCTATTATTTTTTATGAGCCAATAGTTGATTGATGTCTGCAACTTTTTTAGATTCTCTCTTGTAGAGAACAATCCAGATGATGAGGTAGACGATTGCAAACTCTGGGATGAGCTGAAGGATGAAAGTCCAGTGAAGCGGGAACCAACCAGCTAAGATTGCTAGAGGGACGAAACCTAGCAACATAAGGAAGAAGTGAGTGACAGTAGCTCGAAGGAGACTCCAGTCTTGGGCAAAGAGACGACCGCCAAAACTAAAGAGGACTCCAATTGCTGCCCAAATAAGCAGACAGTAAAGTAGGACGAGTGACCCATGAACCTGATGTTGGGTCATGAATTGACCGGTCAAAGAGTTGGGGCTGAGAGGTGCGTAGTTATTTGGTGAGTGGATAAACGAGAAGATAATAGATAGGATGAGGCCGATGAGGATACCAGTTGTGGCATCGTGAAATACTTGTTTTTTCATAATTCTAATTTCTCCTTAATAGCTTTGAGGTAACGGCGAGATGAGTAGGTAAAACTGTCGTTTTTGAGATAAATTTCAATCAAGCCGTTAGAGGTTAGTTTAAGATGACTGATAGCATCAATGTTGACAATTTCCGATTGGGAAATTTGGATAAAGGAAGCAGGTAAAATTTCAACTGCTTGGTAGAGGCGAATGTCGAGTGCATAGGTTCGATTACCCGTTTCAGCTATCACTTTACGGTTTTCAATGTAAATCCGTTGAATCTTTTGAATTTCGATAAGAAAAACCTGATCTTGAAATTTTCCTTTAAGAGTTTCTTTTTGATCCAGCGATTGAACAAAGTCTTGAACTTTTTGAACTCTTGGAGACAAGGTTGGTGCCTCTATGATGATTTGTTCTTCGGTGTATTGCTGATCAATATCAAGTCTGACTTTCATAATTTCTCCTTTATCAAGTTGTAATAGAGATCTCTTACTTACAAATCTATTAAACACCATTTTCTAGACAATTACAAGGTGATTTGACTATATGGTCGGATACAGAGTCTATGTGGTTTGTAATAAAACAAAGATGAAGGAAGTCGAAAAATAAGAAGAAATGTATTGACAAAGATAGAAAAATCGTGGTACAATAATAGACGGTACTTTTTACTTTTGGTCTCTCAAAAGTGTACAGGGACGTGCTGACAAATGTTGCAAAAGTACACACAGATGATAGCTGTCACCAAGTGTATCATCACCAAAAATAAAAAAACACAGGAGAATGTAGATGCCTACAATTAACCAATTGGTTCGCAAACCGCGTAAATCAAAAGTAGAAAAATCTAAATCACCAGCTTTGAACGTTGGTTACAACAGTCATAAAAAAGTTCAAACAAACGTTTCTTCACCACAAAAACGTGGTGTTGCAACTCGTGTTGGAACAATGACACCTAAAAAACCTAACTCTGCCCTTCGTAAATTTGCTCGTGTACGTTTGAGCAACCTTATCGAAGTTACTGCCTACATCCCAGGTATCGGACACAACTTGCAAGAGCACAGCGTGGTACTTCTTCGCGGTGGACGTGTAAAAGACCTTCCAGGGGTACGTTACCATATCGTCCGTGGTGCACTTGATACTGCAGGTGTTAACGATCGTAAACAAGGCCGTTCTAAATACGGTACTAAACGTCCAAAAGCATAAGGAAAGGGGATAAAGAGAAATGAGTCGTAAAAATAGAGCTCCAAAACGTGACGTATTGCCAGATCCGCTTTACAATTCACAATTAGTTACTCGTCTTATCAACCGCGTTATGCTTGATGGTAAACGTGGTACAGCTGCTTCAATCGTTTACGGTGCTTTTGAGCAAATCAAAGAAGCTACTGGTAACGATGCACTTGAAGTATTTGAAACAGCTATGGAAAACATCATGCCTGTACTTGAAGTACGTGCACGTCGTGTTGGTGGATCAAACTACCAAGTCCCAGTTGAAGTTCGTCCAGAACGTCGTACAACACTTGGACTTCGTTGGTTGGTAACAATCGCTCGTCTTCGTGGTGAACACACAATGCAAGACCGTCTTGCAAAAGAAATCTTGGATGCTGCTAACAACACTGGTGCAGCAGTTAAGAAACGTGAAGACACTCACCGTATGGCTGAAGCTAACCGTGCCTTCGCACACTTCCGTTGGTAATAAAATGATACCAAGAGCGGTAAAGGCCCAAGGCAAAAATAGGAAACTGATGCAGTGTTCCGTGAACACAAAGCAGTTTATCTTTTTTGCACCGGGCCTCGCTCGGGTTCAAATCAGTTAACTCGAGCTTTTAGCTCAAGTTCAACTCAACTTATCTACAAGTTGGAACCAACAAAAAACAAGATAAACACTGAGAACGGGTAGGTCCTGCCTATCCGTTTTTATTAAATCGTGTTATAATAGAATAGAAATAAAAAATAATAGGAGAAACAAACCTCATGGCACGCGAATTTTCACTTGAAAAAACTCGTAATATCGGTATCATGGCTCACGTCGATGCTGGTAAAACAACTACAACTGAGCGTATCCTTTACTACACTGGTAAAATCCACAAAATCGGTGAAACTCACGAAGGTGCGTCACAAATGGACTGGATGGAGCAAGAGCAAGAACGTGGTATCACTATCACATCTGCTGCGACAACAGCTCAATGGAACAACCACCGCGTAAACATCATCGACACACCAGGACACGTGGACTTCACAATCGAAGTACAACGTTCTCTTCGTGTATTGGACGGTGCGGTTACAGTTCTTGACTCACAATCAGGTGTTGAGCCTCAAACTGAAACAGTTTGGCGTCAAGCAACTGAGTACGGAGTTCCACGTATCGTATTTGCCAACAAAATGGACAAAATCGGTGCTGACTTCCTTTACTCAGTAAGCACACTTCACGATCGTCTTCAAGCGAACGCACACCCAATTCAATTGCCAATCGGATCTGAAGATGACTTCCGTGGTATCATCGACTTGATCAAGATGAAAGCTGAAATCTATACTAACGACCTTGGTACAGATATCCTTGAAGAAGATATTCCAGCTGAATACCTTGACCAAGCTCAAGAATACCGTGAAAAATTGGTTGAAGCAGTTGCTGAAACTGACGAAGACTTGATGATGAAATACCTTGAAGGTGAAGAAATCACTAACGAAGAATTGAAAGCTGCTATCCGTAAAGCAACTATCAACGTTGAATTCTTCCCAGTATTGTGTGGTTCTGCCTTCAAGAACAAAGGTGTTCAATTGATGCTTGATGCGGTTATCGACTACCTTCCAAGCCCACTTGATATCCCAGCAATTAAAGGTATCAACCCAGATACAGATGAAGAAGAAACTCGTCCAGCATCTGACGAAGAGCCATTTGCAGCTCTTGCCTTCAAGATCATGACTGACCCATTCGTAGGTCGTTTGACATTCTTCCGTGTTTACTCAGGTGTTCTTCAATCAGGTTCTTACGTATTGAACACTTCTAAAGGTAAACGTGAACGTATCGGACGTATCCTTCAAATGCATGCTAACAGCCGTCAAGAAATCGACACTGTTTACTCAGGTGACATCGCTGCTGCCGTTGGTTTGAAAGATACTACAACTGGTGACTCATTGACAGATGAAAAAGCGAAAATCATCCTTGAGTCAATCAACGTTCCAGAACCAGTTATCCAATTGATGGTTGAGCCAAAATCTAAAGCAGACCAAGACAAGATGGGTATCGCCCTTCAAAAATTGGCTGAAGAAGATCCAACATTCCGCGTTGAAACAAACGTTGAAACTGGTGAAACAGTTATCTCTGGTATGGGTGAGCTTCACCTTGACGTCCTTGTTGACCGTATGCGTCGTGAATTCAAAGTTGAAGCGAATGTAGGTGCTCCTCAAGTATCTTACCGTGAAACATTCCGCGCTCCTACTCAAGCACGTGGATTCTTCAAACGTCAGTCTGGTGGTAAAGGTCAATTCGGTGATGTATGGATTGAATTTACTCCAAACGAAGAAGGTAAAGGATTCGAATTCGAAAACGCAATCGTCGGTGGTGTGGTTCCTCGTGAATTTATCCCAGCGGTTGAAAAAGGTTTAGTAGAATCTATGGCTAACGGTGTTCTTGCTGGTTACCCAATGGTTGACGTTAAAGCTAAGCTTTACGATGGTTCATACCACGATGTCGACTCATCTGAAACTGCCTTCAAGATCGCTGCATCTCTTGCACTTAAAGAAGCTGCTAAGACTGCACAACCAGCTATCCTTGAACCAATGATGCTTGTAACAATCACTGTTCCAGAAGAAAACCTTGGTGATGTTATGGGTCACGTAACTGCTCGTCGTGGACGTGTAGATGGTATGGAAGCACACGGTAACAGCCAAATCGTTCGTGCTTACGTTCCACTTGCTGAAATGTTCGGTTACGCAACAGTTCTTCGTTCTGCATCACAAGGACGTGGTACATTCATGATGGTATTCGACCACTACGAAGATGTACCTAAGTCAGTACAAGAAGAAATCATTAAGAAAAACAAAGGTGAAGATTAATTCACCGTCACACTAAAAAGAAGTCACTTTGTGGCTTCTTTTTCTGTTTGGTAGAAATAGCTAAAATTGCTTCAAATATGGTAAAATAGAAGGAGTATATTGTGAGGAAAATGGATGTCAACCACTTTTGAAATTTTAATGAATCAGTTGGGAATCCCCGCTGAGATAAGAAATCATGAAGCCTTCTCCCAGGCAGAAATTGAACAAGTTATTGTACACAAACAAAGTAAAATTTGGGAGTTTCGCTTTGTCTTTGAGAATATCCTGCCTTTTGAACTCTTTTTAGCGTTGAAGAAAGGTCTGAAAGAAGAGTTTTCAAAAACAGGAAATCAAGCAACCTTTGAGATAAAAACTCGCCATCAAGACTTTACAAAAGAGCTTCTACAAGCCTACTATCAAGAAGTTTTTTCAGGTGGACCTTGTGCTAGTCAGGGATTTCGTTCCATGTATCAAAACTGTCAGGTTCGAGTTGAGAATGATCAGTTGATTATTGAAGCTTCTGAAGCAGCAGATACAGAACATTTTAGAAAAAACCACCTACCAAATCTCAGTAAACAGCTGGAACTTTTTGGCTTTCCTAAATTCACTTGTGTTTTAGAGAAAAATGAAGATTTGACCAAGGAAGAGCAAGAAGCTTTCCATTTGGAAAATCAAATGATTGTTCAGGCTGCCAATGAAGAAACTCTTCGGACTATGGAACAGTTGGAACAGATGGCGCCACCACCTCCAGTAGAGGACAAGCCTGTCTTTGATTTTCAAGCTAAGAAGGCAGCTGCCAAGCCAAAACTAGACAAGGCAGAAATTACTCCAATGATTGAGGTCAATACTGAGGAGAACCGTTTGGTATTTGAAGGGGTTGTCTTTGATGTGGAGCATAAAGTGACTAGAACGGGTCGTGTCTTGATTAATTTTAAGATGACGGACTATACGTCTAGTTTCTCCATGCAAAAATGGGTCAAAAATGAAGAGGAAGCTCAGAAGTTTGACATGATCAAGAAAAACTCTTGGCTTCGTGTTCGTGGGAATGTTGAAATGAATAATTTCACGAGAGACTTGACCATGAATGTGCAAGATGTGCAGGAAGTTGTCCACTATGAGCGTAAGGATCTGATGCCAGAAGGTGAGCGTCGCGTTGAGTTTCATGCCCATACCAACATGTCGACTATGGATGCTCTTCCTGAGGTTGAGGAAATCGTTGGAACAGCAGCAAAATGGGGCCACAAAGCAGTGGCAATCACAGACCATGGAAATGTTCAGTCTTTCCCTCATGGATATAAGGCAGCCAAGAAAGCTGGTATTCAGCTCATTTATGGAATGGAAGCCAATATCGTAGAAGACCGTGTTCCTATCGTCTATAACGAAGTGGAGAAGGATCTTTCTGAAGCAACCTATGTAGTCTTTGACGTGGAAACGACAGGTCTATCAGCTATCTATAATGACTTGATTCAGGTGGCGGCTTCCAAGATGTATAAGGGCAATATCATTGCTGAGTTTGATGAATTTATCAATCCTGGGCACCCCTTATCAGCCTTTACAACTGAATTGACAGGGATTACTGATGATCATGTAAAAAACGCTAAACCCTTGATTCAAGTTCTGAAAGAATTCCAAGAATTCTGCAAAGATACAGTTCTTGTAGCCCATAATGCAAGCTTTGACGTTGGTTTTATGAATGCCAACTATGAGCGTCACGGTCTTCCAAAAATTACTCAACCTGTCATCGATACGCTAGAGTTCGCTAGAAATCTCTATCCAGAGTACAAGCGACATGGTTTGGGACCCTTGACCAAACGTTTTGGTGTAGCTCTAGAACACCACCATATGGCCAACTATGATGCGGAAGCAACTGGCCGTCTGCTCTTTATCTTTATCAAAGAAGTAGCAGAAAAACATGGTGTGACGGACTTAGCACGATTAAACCTTGATTTAATCAGTCCAGATTCATATAAAAAAGCTCGTGTCAAGCATGCGACCATCTATGTGAAAAATCAAGTGGGCTTAAAAAATATCTTTAAGCTGGTATCTCTCTCTAATACCCAGTATTTTGAAGGAGTTCCACGGATTCCACGTACGGTACTAGATGCCCATCGAGAAGGTTTGATCTTGGGCTCGGCTTGTACAGAAGGGGAAGTCTTTGATGCAGTCGTATCACAAGGTGTAGATGCGGCAGTCGAAGTAGCTAAATACTATGACTTTATCGAGGTCATGCCTCCGGCTATCTATGCACCTCTGATTGCCAAAGAGCAGGTTAAGGACATGGAGGAGCTTCAGACCATTATCAAGAGCTTGATTGAGGTCGGAGACCGTCTCGGTAAGCCAGTTCTTGCGACAGGAAACGTCCACTATATCGAACCTGAGGATGAGATTTATCGGGAGATCATCGTGCGAAGTCTCGGTCAGGGTGCCATGATTAACCGAACTATCGGCCATGGAGAAGCTGCCCAGCCTGCTCCGCTACCAAAGGCACACTTTAGAACAACTAATGAAATGTTGGATGAATTTGCTTTTCTAGGAGAAGGCTTGGCTCGCAAGATTGTCATTGAAAATACCAATGCCTTGGCAGAAATCTTTGAGCCTGTTGAGGTCGTTAAAGGCGACTTGTATACACCTTTCATTAACAAGGCCGAGGAAACGGTCGCCGAGTTGACCTATAAAAAAGCTTTTGAAATCTATGGAAATCCACTCCCTGATATCGTTGATTTACGGATTGAAAAGGAACTAACCTCTATCTTGGGGAATGGGTTCGCCGTGATTTATCTGGCTTCGCAAATGCTAGTGCAGCGCTCCAATGAACGAGGCTATTTGGTCGGTTCCCGTGGGTCTGTTGGATCCAGTTTCGTTGCGACCATGATTGGAATTACCGAGGTCAATCCTCTCTCTCCTCACTATGTCTGTGGTCAGTGTCAGTACAGTGAATTTATCACGGATGGTTCCTACGGTTCAGGTTTTGATATGCCAGATAAAGACTGTCCAAACTGTGGCCACAAGCTCAGCAAGAATGGACAGGATATTCCTTTCGAGACCTTCCTTGGTTTTGATGGGGATAAGGTACCTGATATCGATTTGAACTTCTCAGGGGAGGATCAGCCGAGTGCCCACTTGGATGTTCGTGATATCTTTGGGGAAGAATATGCCTTCCGTGCAGGAACGGTTGGTACGGTGGCTGCTAAAACAGCCTATGGATTTGTCAAGGGTTACGAGCGTGACTATGGCAAGTTCTACCGTGAAGCCGAAGTAGAGCGCCTAGCCCAAGGAGCTGCCGGTGTTAAACGGACGACTGGTCAGCACCCAGGGGGAATCGTTGTTATCCCAAACTATATGGATGTCTATGACTTTACTCCAGTGCAGTATCCTGCAGATGATGTGACTGCTGAATGGCAAACCACTCACTTTAACTTCCACGATATCGATGAGAACGTCCTCAAGCTCGATGTTCTTGGTCATGATGATCCGACCATGATTCGCAAGCTCCAGGACTTATCAGGCATTGATCCAAATGATATCCCTATGGATGATCCTGGTGTCATGGCCCTCTTCTCGGGTACAGATATCCTGGGAGTGACACCTGAACAAATCGGGACTTCAACTGGTATGCTTGGAATTCCAGAGTTTGGGACCAACTTTGTTCGCGGAATGGTGGATGAAACCCATCCGACGACCTTTGCCGAGTTGCTACAGCTTTCTGGATTGTCTCACGGTACCGACGTATGGTTGGGGAATGCCCAGGACTTGATTAAGGCTGGAATTGCGGACCTGTCAACCGTTATCGGATGTCGGGATGATATCATGGTTTACCTCATGCACGCTGGCCTAGATCCAAAGATGGCCTTTACCATCATGGAACGTGTACGTAAGGGAATGTGGCTCAAAATCTCTGAAGAAGAGCGTAACGGTTATATCGAAGCCATGAAGGCTAATAATGTCCCTGAATGGTATATCGAATCTTGTGGGAAAATCAAGTACATGTTCCCTAAAGCCCACGCGGCTGCCTACGTTATGATGGCCCTTCGTGTGGCCTACTTCAAGGTTCACCATCCGATTTATTATTACTGTGCTTACTTCTCCATCCGTGCCAAGGCCTTTGATATCAAGACCATGGGTGCAGGCTTGGATGCTATCAAACGCAAGATGCAAGAAATTGCTGAGAAGCGCAAGAATAATGAAGCTTCCAACGTAGAAATTGACCTCTATACAACGCTTGAAATCGTTAATGAGATGTGGGAACGTGGCTTCAAATTTGGCAAGTTGGACCTCTATCGCAGTGATGCGACTGAATTTATCATTGACGGAGACACCCTCATCCCACCATTTGTCGCTATGGATGGTCTAGGAGAGAACGTTGCCAAGCAATTGGTGCGAGCTCGTCAAGAAGGTGAGTTTCTCTCTAAAACAGAACTCCGCAAGCGTGGTGGACTCTCATCAACCTTGGTTGAAAAGATGGATGAAATGGGTATTCTCGGCAATATGCCAGAGGATAATCAGTTGAGTTTGTTTGATGATTTATTTTAGGGACTAGTAACGGGGGACATTTGATGAAACTCAGAATTTTTGCGGAAGACAAGCCGGCTGAGAAGGTGTTTGAGTATCAATTAGAGCTTGCTGATCAGACAATTCTTCTATCGACAGCACTCTTGTCTGGTGCTATTGCTTTAGCAGGATTATTTTCTGCTTTGAAAGAAAAATAAAAATAGAAAAGGGAAACACAAATGGTTTTACCAAATTTTAAAGAAAATCTAGAAAAATACGCTAAGCTTTTGGTTGCAAACGGAGTTAACGTGCAACCTGGTCACACTTTGGCTCTCTCTATCGATGTGGAGCAACACGAGTTGGCTCACTTAATCGTCAAAGAAGCCTATGCACTTGGAGCCCACGAAGTTATCGTTCAATGGGCTGACGACTTTGTAAACCGTGAGAAATTCCTTCACGCGCCGATGGAGCGTTTGGGCAATGTGCCTGAATACAAGATTGCTGAGATGAACTACCTCCTTGAAAACAAAGCAAGTCGTCTCGGTGTCCGTTCTTCTGACCCAGGTGCCTTGAACGGAGTGGACGCTGAAAAACTTTCTGCTTCTGCAAAAGCGATGGGAATCGCCATGAAGCCGATGCGTATCGCAACTCAATCTAACAAGGTTAGCTGGACAGTTGCTGCTGCAGCTGGACTCGAGTGGGCTAAGAAGGTCTTTCCAAATGCGGCGAGCGATGAAGAAGCAGTGGACCTCCTTTGGGACCAAATCTTCAAGACTTGCCGTATCTACGAAGAAGATCCAGTTAAGGCTTGGGAAGAACATGCAGCTATCTTGAAGAGCAAGGCGGAAATGCTGAACAAAGAACAATTCTCAGCCCTTCACTACACAGCGCCTGGAACTGATTTGACACTTGGCTTGCCTAAGAACCACGTTTGGGAATCAGCTGGTGCAGTTAATGCCCAAGGTGAAGGATTCTTGCCAAATATGCCAACAGAAGAAGTCTTTACAGCACCTGACTTCCGTCGTGCAGATGGTTATGTAACATCTACAAAACCACTTAGCTATAATGGAAACATCATCGAAGGTATCAAGGTAACCTTTGAAAATGGTCAAATCGTTGATATCACAGCTGAAAAGGGTGATCAAGTTATGAAGGACCTTGTCTTTAAGAATGCTGGTGCGCGTGCCTTGGGTGAATGTGCCTTGGTACCAGATCCAAGCCCAATTTCTCAGTCAGGTATTACCTTCTTTAATACTCTTTTTGATGAAAATGCTTCAAACCACTTGGCTATTGGTGCAGCCTATGCAACTAGCGTTGTTGGTGGAGCAGAGATGAGCGAAGAAGAACTTGAAGCTGCAGGGCTTAACCGTTCCGATGTTCACGTTGACTTTATGATTGGTTCTAACCAAATGGATATCGATGGTATCCGTGAGGATGGAACACGCGTTCCACTCTTCCGCAATGGAGATTGGGCAATTTAAGGAGAAGCTATGATTGGAAGTATGTTTGTCGGACTTTTAATCGGACTACTGGCAGGAGCTATCACCAATCGTGGAGAACATATGGGATGCTTCGGGAAAATGTTTCTTGGCTGGATTGGTGCCTTTTTAGGACAATTACTCTTTGGTGCTTGGGGACCAAGCCTAAACGGTACAGCCATTATCCCATCAGTTCTCGGTGCCATGATTTTGTTAGCCATCTTCTGGAAAAGAGGAAGCTAAGTTTCGATTTAAAAGCTTGTTTAACAATAAAGATAAAAAGAGGTTGGAAGAGTTCCAACCTCTTTTAACATTTACAGAGGATAATGGGACTTGCAGTGACTGGTTCTTTTTATATTGCGTCAAGTATGGTACAATAAAAGCATGAGAATTCAACAATTACACTATATTATCAAAATTGTAGAGACTGGTTCCATGAATGAGGCTGCCAAACAACTCTTCATTACGCAACCGAGTCTATCAAATGCAGTTCGTGACCTAGAAAATGAGATGGGAATTGAGATTTTTATCCGAAATCCTAAGGGAATTACCCTCACACGTGATGGGATGGAGTTTTTGTCCTATGCCCGTCAGGTTGTCGAACAAACCCAACTCCTAGAAGAACGCTATAAAAATCCCATTGCACATCGCGAGCTTTTTAGTGTGTCTTCGCAACACTATGCCTTCGTAGTTAATGCCTTTGTTTCCTTGCTCAAGAAGAGCGATATGGAAAAGTACGAGCTTTTTTTGCGTGAAACCAGAACCTGGGAAATCATTGACGACGTCAAGAACTTCCGCAGTGAAGTCGGAGTCCTCTTTTTAAATAGCTATAACCGGGACGTACTTTCGAAGATGTTGGATGACAACCATCTCGTTGCCCACCATCTCTTTACAGCCCAACCCCATATCTTTGTCAGCAAGTCCAACCCTCTTGCCAAAAGAGACAAGGTGCAGTTGGCAGATCTAGAAGACTTCCCATATTTGAGCTATGACCAAGGGACCCATAATTCCTTCTACTTCTCAGAAGAAATCTTGTCACAGGAACACCACAAGAAATCCATCGTTGTTAGTGACCGTGCAACCTTGTTCAATCTCTTGATTGGTTTGGATGGCTATACCATCGCGACTGGTATCCTCAATAGTAATCTTAATGGGGACAATATCGTTTCGATTCCACTTGATATTGATGATCCGATTGAGTTGGTTTATATCCAGCATGAAAAGACTAGCTTGTCTAAGATGGGTGAGCGTTTCATCGAGTACCTACTTGAAGAAGTTCGCTTTGACAGCTAATGAATTCTATTAGAAAAGAAAAGGAAAAATGACACCAATGAATACCAATGATTTTGATTTCCACTTGCCAGAGGAATTGATTGCACAAACACCTCTGGAAAAGCGCGATGCCTCTAAACTCTTGATGGTCAATCGCAAAACAGGGGAATTTCAAGATCGCCATTTTCACTCTATTATTGAAATGCTAGAGCCAGGGGATGCCCTGGTTATGAATGATACCCGCGTTTTGCCAGCTCGACTTCATGGCCAAAAGGAAGAAACAGGGGGTCACGTTGAACTCTTACTTTTGAAAAATATAGCAGGAGACGAATGGGAAGTCTTGGCAAAGCCAGCTAAGCGTCTCAAGGTTGGTACCCGTGTTGTCTTTGGGGATGGTCGCCTAAGCGCAGTCGTTACCGAGGAATTAACCCATGGTGGCCGTATTGTTCGCTTTGAGTATGAGGGGATTTTCCTAGAAGTGCTTGAAAGCCTGGGAGAAATGCCTTTGCCTCCTTATATCCACGAAAAGTTGGATGACCGTGAACGTTACCAGACCGTCTATGCCAAGGAGAGTGGCTCAGCTGCAGCACCAACTGCTGGTCTGCATTTTACAAAAGAACTACTAGAAGAGATCCAGCAAAAAGGAGTTCACCTAGTCTACTTGACCTTGCACGTTGGTCTTGGAACCTTTAGACCTGTTTCAGTCGATAATCTAGATGAACATGAGATGCACTCTGAGTTTTACCAATTGTCTGAGGAAGCCGCAGCGACCTTGCGTCAGGTCAAGGAAAATGGTGGTCGCGTGATTGCTGTGGGAACTACCTCTATCCGTACGCTCGAAACCATCGGAAGCAAGTTTGACGGGCAAATTCAAGCCGATTCTGGCTGGACCAATATCTTTATCAAGCCAGGCTATGACTGGAAAGTGGTGGATGCTTTTTCTACTAATTTCCACCTACCGAAGTCTACCTTGGTCATGCTTGTCTCAGCTTTTGCAGGCCGTGAATTGGTCCTCCAAGCCTACCAGCATGCTATCGATCAAAAATACCGTTTCTTTAGCTTTGGCGATGCCATGTTTATCTACTAAAAAACGAGCAAATCAAAACTAGAAATAAAAGGGCTAATTCCTGATTGGATTAGCCTTTTTTTTTGATATCAGATAGCTATTGAATTAAAGCCGAATAAATGATACACTGAAGACTACGAGATAGCCGTCAAATATATGCAAAATCTGACGAGCTACTTTTATCTGTGTCTATTTCAAAGGAGATTTTTATGAAAAACAAAACATTGCGCTATACGAGCCTATCAGTCCTAACCTTATTGGCTGCCTTGACTTTGTCTGCCTGTGGTGGAAAGACTAACAAGAACACTTCAGCTTCAAACCAAAAGGAAACAACAAGCAAGGTGACTACAGAGTCCGCAAGTAAAACTGAAGCAAGCCAAAAAGAGGAGCAGAAGTCAGAAACAAATAGTGCGACAGAAGCTACAAGTACTCAAGCAGAACAAAAGGAAGATAAGCAAAAATCACTAGAGGCTTACGCTAAATTTGTAGGAACTTGGGAAAACTACGCGGGAACAACTGCAACAGTCACAGCAGATGGAATTGTAACAATCCAAAGTGCAAATGGAACCTTTAAATACGAGATGGGTCAAGTAGAGGAAAAAGATGGCTACTACTCAACAGGTATTCATCTTGTCGGTGGTGGACAAGGGGCACGACTGATCTTTACCCCAGCCGGAGTCCAAAACGAAGTGACAGGTACAGACGGTAGCCAAGATGTCTTGTCTATCGGTCAATCTGTAAGCGACAAAGATAACCAGTTTTACCGTAACTAAGAACATCAATCAGAAGTAAGGGTGGTGAAATGTCCTTGCTTTCTAACCAATTTAAAAAGGAGTATAAAATGAGTATGACTTTTGTTGTTTTCTTTATCATCTTTATGTTACTAATCTTTGTTTTTGTAGCAGGGATTGTTTATTGGGCTATTAGCCACGCCAATAAAAACAACAAAGAATACCAAGCCTTTGCAACTGCGCACGGCTATCAATTTGACCAAGCTCAAGGTAGAGACAACTATAGGGATTACTCAAGCAGAACGATATCTAGTACGCTTACTATAACTCCTACCCAAAGTCCCTATGTAGAAAAATATGCTAATTTTAGCTATTTTCCTTTTGGGTGTGGTCATGAGAGAAAAGTTGCCTATGTCATCTCTGGTAACTACAAGGGTAAACAATTCCGGGCTTTCACTTATCATTTTAGAGGCAATACAATTGAGGGGACAGGAACAGGTGGTGTCTTTAATGTTGTCATGATTGAATGCCCAGATACACCAAAAGGTCAGCTTTCAGAGCAAGTTTTTTACGAAAATGGATTTCTTTGCGAATACCAACATGGAAACCTAAACGTGGAAACCATTCATGATCGAGTGAATCAACTAGGAAACATTGCTCAATGTTTATAATTCTCATTCTATACCTCTATTGGGAGATAAATCTGTCAATTGTGTCATAAAAGTGGAGGAGTCAATGAAGAAAAAATCTATTTTTCAGGCAAGTTTTGAAGAGAGTTTAAACCTTGAAGATGATGGTTTTAGAAAGTTACAACAAGAGCAACATGATAAGACTGCGAAATTTTTTAAGAATGGCCATGCTTCCCTTTGGTTTCGCATTCGAAGTTTAATTTTAAGCCTTATTTTTCCTGTCGGCTTTAACTTTATCTTGCTGGCTATCTCTATGCAACTGCATGAAAGTGCTACCTTGACCCTCCCAATAGCTCAGCACGAGTCTTTAACAGTAGATGTTTTTCTGATTTTACTTATTATCTGGCTATCCTTGGTTGTGATTGGGAAATTTATTAAGCGAACCTATTTATTACCGTATCGTTATCAGTTTCATGCTTTTACATTTATGATTTGGTTCTTATTGGAAATGGATCTAATCTTTTTAGACTTTCTATTAGCAAATTTGGCCTCTTGGGAAATTATTGGGATAGTTGCTATCATTGTGATGATGATTTACTGGATGTTAAATATTGAGCTAGTGGGGTTAAAGGAACTCATGTATGGTGAGGTATTGAAAGAAACATCTCGTAATAAGATTGCAAAAATGATTGCTCTCTATGGTATGGGGATTTTAGGAGTAGCTATGATCGTAAAGCATCTTCTGGGATTTTTTGCAATAGATATTTCGAACTCAATAAAAGGGTTTGGATTTCTACTGTTATGGCTTTTTTGTAACCTTGTATTGTTCGCCATCGTTATTTTTATCGGTTTTCCTTATTTCCTCCATGCCTATTATAAATGGAAATACCCCGAAGAATACCGTGAGTGGGAGGGCCAGTCTCTTGCAGAATGGTATGGAAAGGCCTACTTGAAGAAGCATCCAGAGCTCTTGGGATTAGAGGAGAAAGACAAGCATGTTTTTTAGGAAAGTGATTTATATAGGAGAGAGCGAAGGCCAGGCTATTTATGTTCATATCGACGAGCCACGAAATCCCCTGTCAGCTCCTAAGAGTAAACTCTTAAATACAGACGCAGCGCGTGGAAATCGAAAACACATCATCTTGTCGATTTGTGCTCTTTTGGCGTTTAGTAGCATCATGCAGCTTTTTCCAGCAACGCGCTTTTTTACGGGTGTCTATAGCTATGAAACTCTGATGTATTTTCTGCTAATTTGGTTGCTGGAAATAATTTTACTATTGGTCATCGTGGAGCGAGCTCTTTATAAGAATGTTGCCTTAGCTCAACCTACTAGCAAGGACAATTTCAGAAAAGCAGTTAATAGTAATCTCTTTTGGAATAATTTTTCAGATAAGAAGGTCACACCTGGCAAGAAGTTATTCGCTTGGTTTTTCACAGTCTTTATGGTAGTAATAGGCTTGGTTGGCCCGATTTCTGTCCTTTCCATGCTTGTTTTGAAGATGATGGGAACACCAATCGGCAGTGAGCTATTCCCTTTAAGCCTGATGGGGATTTTGCCGGCTGTCGCAGCTCTATTGCTGTGGCAAAATAATATGATTCGATGGCTGAAGGCAGTTGAACGGTACAGAAATAGTCGAGTTAAGAAGTAAATATAACAAAAGAAATAGAAAGAGGTCAATATGTTTTTTCTTAGACGCCGTCATGTCTTTATCGGCGAATGTGATGGTCAAGCGGTCTATTATGACCAAAAGACGAGGGAAGCTTTAGCTGCTCCCAAGAGTGTCCTACTCAATACTGAAGGAGCTCGTAAGACCAACGCCTATATTCCTGAATTGGTGATTTTCTTCATGGCCGGTGGAACGGGTGGCTTTGGCTTCCTTGCGGCTATGAGTATCGGGGTCTATAACTGGACCAGTTTGACTTTTATCCTATTGTTTTGGTTGGCTGAGTTTTTGTTTATGGTTGCTTTACTCGAACGAGCTCTATATAAAAATGTACGCAAGGCCCAGCTAACGACAGAAAAGGTTTTTTACTATGCGGCTTCTCATAACCTGATGGTGGGGGAAGAAAACTTTGATCCGGCTAAGCTGTCGACTAAAATCTACCGAATCGTTCGTTTTCTAATAGTTGCCACTAATATCTATTTGCTATATATTTTTTATAATTACACTCAAAAGTTTGGTCAGGAGATTGAACTTGGTTATGAATTCTGGGTAGCTGGATTAGTAATCTTTGCACTCGTGTTAGTGTACAACCAAAACAATCCAGTTCGCTTTGTGAAGATTATGAGATTATATAGCCAAGGAAAAGTGCGATTTAAGAAAGAACAGGATGAAAGCGTAGCGTAGCATATGCTAAATCGCTAATAACACAAAAAAGCCCTACATCAGGGCTTTTTTATTACTTGCTAATATAAGAAATCAATTCCGTAGTTTTCTTTTAGATAGGTCGCCAACTCGGCTTTTTCTTCTTCTCTGAATCGACAGAGGCTAAGGGCGAGACGTAATTTCAGAACACTTGTATCGATGATGACGTTTGACTTAGAAATATCTTCTAGCTGGGTCACTTCTCTCAAATCGAAGTCTAAATAGTAAGCCTTGCTGTTGATATGGTCAGGGTCACTGACATCCACTTCAACATACGATGCTCGCAACAATTCTTCTTTAGGGATGAAGATTTCCTTGGAAAAGAAGAGCCCGGGATAGACATAAATGCCTTCAAAGGTGAATTCAAAGGAGAGCCTGCGACTAGTCAGTCTTTTGATGCCTGCAATCGTTGAATAGATAGCAGCGAAAAAGAGGATGGTTGGGACTACAGTAAGAAGACTAAGCTGGGAAAAGTCGATCAATCCATGTGCGAGAAAAAAAGAAAATTGAAAGAATACACCCACCGCAAAGACTAGATAGCCGACACCGACAAATTTTGAATAATAGATTTTCATAGAAACCTCCAGATATAGAATTGAACTCGCCAACGCTTTTTCAGTAGAAGTCATATAGGTAGTGGAGAGTAAAAATTCTAGGTATTCCCATCATATCCTATGGAGCGAAGTTCTGTCAACCTTTTAGCAATTTGCAACCTTAGCTATCCTATGACCTAGCAAGTTGGTTTGTGGTATACTAGTATTAAAATATCATTCAGACCAGATAAGTAGGTATATTTTTCATAAATAGAAAGAGGCTAATATGTTTTTTCTTAGACGTCGTGTTTTTATCGGCGAATGTGATGGACAGGCGGTCTATTATGACCAAAAGACAGGAGAGGCTTTAGCTGCTCCAAAGAGTAGGTTGCTCAATACTGAAAAAGCTGGTGACACGAATGCCTTTATTCCTGACTTGGTAATTCTCTTACTAGCAGGTGGACCCGCAGTTTCGGGCTTCTTTTCACTCAAGTTTGTTGGTGTCTACAACTGGTTCAGTCTAGCTTGTATTCTTCTCTTTTGGTTGATGCAGTTTTTCTCGTTGGTTGCTTTACTTGAACGAGCTCTCTATAAAAATGTTCGCAAGGCCCAGCCAACGACAGAGAAAGTCTTTTTCTTTGCAGCATCTCATAATTTGTTTGTGAAAAACCAGTTTGATCCCAGACAACTAGGCACTCTAGTTTTTCGATTTGCTCGCATTATAGTAAATATAGTGTCTATCTATTACTTCTTGTATTTCTTGACTCTTCCTCTAAAATTTGGCCAACCGATTGATGAAGGATATGGTTTGTGGTTAGCTGGCTTGTTATTCTTTTCAGTATTTCTTTTGTATAACCAAAACAATCCAGTTCGCTTTGTGAAGATTATGAGATTATACAGTCAGGGAAAAGTACGATTTAAGGAAGAAGTGGAACATTGAGAAACTATCTTGGGATTCTGCTAAATATCTAGAGAAAATCTTTTAGAAAAACAAAAAAGCCTTGTAAATCAAGGCTTTTTCCTGTTGTTTAGATGCCCCCTGCAGGCTCTTTGAAAGAAACTTAGAAAAATCTAAAATGAAATTATTTCAAAATGGGGTAAAAGCAAAATTTCCCTCCCTACTTTCTCAATTATTCCTAATTTTAGTTCCAAAAAGCTTCAATTCATAATCTAATTATAATATGGGTAATGGGTACTATCTTATTACATTCAGATTTTTGTTCTCTTCAAAGAGTTATGTAGGCTTTATGGTTTTAAATAGGTAAAAAGTTGAATTATAGTGAGTATTGTGTCACAATAGGTAATATATAAATAATTAATGGAATGGATATAATTCTTTCCTACCTTTACAAGAAGGATTGGTTGCACCTTTTTTATCTAGCAATTATGGTTAGCTTTCAAGTTTAGCTAGTTTTTAAAAGCTCTGATTTCGACTCAATAAAACAAATTTCAGAAGTGCAAAAGACAAGATGGTGACATTGCTACAGTCAGTCGCCATGTCTTGCTGGCACAGGCTGTTTGTGCCGTCAGCTATTTACCAGTCAATTTGATCAAAGGGCTTAATTATTATTTTTGAAAGGTCTTTTATGGAAAAAATTCTTTCTTTAGGTCTGACAGGTAAGAAATTACTTGTTCAGGGTTTCTTGTTTGTTCTGCTAGGTCTTATCTTGATGGTCACGGGAACTTGGTTGCCAGTGACGGTTATTCGACTGGTTCTGTTTTTAGCTTGGATAGCAACGGTCTTAGATTTAGTATTACGTATTTTCAAAAAAAGTCAGTCAACGGACACCTTGGGAGTTGCACTGGTTAAATTGTTAGTGATGGGATATTTGCTAGGCTCGAATCTTGCTACTGATGTGCCAATTTATATTTTGGCTCTTGTGATTGGAATTTATCAGATTTTTCATGCTAGTATCAACCTTGTCACCTATGTTCTCTACCGCAAAAACAAAATTCGACCTCGTTTTCGTTTCTTACTAGATGGTCTCGTACTAGTTTTTCTTGGTGGGACTAGTCTTTTGTCCTCTACGGGAAATTCTGTCTTTCAACTCTTTGTTTTAGGGGCTTATTTTTGCCTTTATGGTGTGTCCAATATCCGTGACGGTTTCTTATTTGAAAAGGAAATTGGGAAAAACCATCTCAAACGTCGTGTCAGAATGAGCTTACCTATTGCCCTAGCCGCTCTCATCCCTGCAAGTACTTTAGCAAAAATCAACAAATTCATGCAGGAAAATGCTGATGAGAGAGAGGATATCCATCTTGGAATGGTGAAGTCTGGTAAGACAGCGGAGCTTGAAATTTTTATTCATACAGCTGAGACCTCTCTGTTTTCGGCAATTGGTCATGTGGATATCTGCTATCAAGGCCGTGTTATTTCTTATGGCAACTATGATCCGTCTTCTGAGACCTTATTTGGCATGGTAGGAGATGGTGTCTTATATTTCTGTGATCGTGACAAGTACATTGACCTATGTAAACGGGAGAGTCAAAAAACGCTATTTGGTTACGGAATAGATTTGACACCGGAAATGGAAGAAGCGGTTCAGGAAAAATTAGCTGAATTGAAACAACTGACGATTCCATGGGAGCCAAGCGCAGATAAAATTAAAACGGAAGATGGTAAGGAAGACTACACCTACGCTTATAAAATCAGACATGAGACGGATGGGGAACTTTATAAATTTATCAAATCTAAGTTTAAATCCTACTTTGTCTTGTCCACAAACTGTGTGCTCTTGGCTGATACCATAGTCGGTCAAGCTGGAACAGATATCCTCTCACCAAAAGGATTTATCGCACCAGGAACTTATCAAGCCTACCTTGACCGAGAGTTTGAAAAACCAAATAGTATAGTCGTATCTAAACATGTTTATTAAGGAGAATTTATGAAGTTAGTTAGAAAATACACCCCGTTAATCCTTTTTATAGGGCTGGTTGCTCTTGTGATTCTGAATGCGTCGAGCTTTATATCAGGAGCAATCTCTTTCTTTGACGTGACTTCAACCTTGATTTATGGCGCTGTTATTGCTTTTGTGCTCAATGTCCCCATGAAAAAAATTGAACAATTGCTAGTCAAAATGAAGGTAAAGGCAGAGTTGCGTCGTCCGATTGCCATGGTACTTGTTTTCCTAGCTCTTATCTTAATCGTGATAGGTCTTTTGGTTTTGGTGCTACCAACCCTAGCTCAGACTATTAGTCAGCTGGGAACAGTCCTTTCAACAGTCCTGACTCAACTTGGGAAATTGCTAGACGGCTCGGAATTTGTAACCAAAGACATGTTGTCAACTATCGTATCAGGCATACAGGGACAGTCTAGTTCTATTAGCCAAGCTTTGATAGGTTTTTTATCAGGTCTGACTAGTAATATCGGCAATATTTTTTCAAGTTTGATGAATGCCTTTTTGATTATAGTCTTCACCTTTTCATTTTTATCCAGTAAGGAACATTTGGCAGCGATGACGAGTCGACTTCTAAAAGTTTTTCTTCCAGAGAAGGTGGTGATAAAGTTGACTTACATTGGACAAGTAGCACTAGAGACTTATGACCAATTTTTGATGAGTCAGCTGATTGAAGCAGTTATCATAGGAGTTATGATAGCGGTTGGTTACAGCGTGTTTGGGATACCCTATGGAGTAATGACAGGTATCTTTGCAGGAGTGCTATCGTTCATTCCTTATGTAGGGCCTATGATTGCTTGTGTTGTGGGAGCGATTTTTATCTTCACAGTCAGTCCTACTCAAGCCTTACTTTCTCTTCTTCTATATCAAGTTATACAGCTGATTGAAGGAAACCTTATTTATCCTAGAGTTGTAGGTCAGTCTATTGGTTTGCCAGCTATTTTCACGCTTGCGGCTGCTAGTATTGGAGGCAATCTCTTTGGCTTACTTGGGATGATATTCTTTACACCGATATCTGCTGTTATCTATCGATTGGTTAAGGAATTTGTCGTTGCAAAGGAAAATCAGGTAGATTGAGAAAGACTGAATTTAATAAGATATACTAAGAAGAGAGTGAAAGATTCTCTTCTCTTTTATTTCTAAATGACTTGCTCTTGTTCTGTTGCGAAAATTTATGAATTCATAATAGCCCATTTTAATCTCTATGCGGATTGGCCATGTAATATGGGCACAAATTAGTATAGTTTAGTTAATTATAGACTAGCTCTGTACTGTAAAAAACAGTTGGTCTTATCAAATATTGCTAGCAATTGATTGAGAATAAATGATAAGTTTGATAAGGTTGGAAAACCTTTATAATGATTTGCTACAAAAAGTTATTTGACATCAAAAAAGCCTTGATTTCAAGGCTTTTTCCTGTTGATTTAGATGCCCCCTGCATGGATTTGTAAGAACTTTTCATATTGAAAATAAACAAAAATGTTGAAATATAGCTGATTTTAGGGAAATACTTTTAGGTATTTTCAATGTAAATATTTCAAAATGGGGCAAAAGTGGGGCAAAAACGAATGACTCGTATTTTGTTTGAAAACCTATAATACCTAATGATTATACCATACTAGATATATAGTGTTGTTATAAATAAATGTCAGTGCGAGTTCAAATCGGAGGATAAAATGGAAAAACAAATTAATGAAAAAAAAGCCTTGGTTCCCAAAGCTTTTTTTATGTTATAAACTCATTAAAAGAACTCCCAGTTAGATTTGGAATATTTTTTATTCTGTGTCATATAAAAATAAATAAAATGAGTGGCTATAGCTAGAGCTAAAATGGTTGTTATACTCACTACTATTATAGGATTAGAAGCAAAGATTAAAGAGAGAATCAAGGCAGCAAGATAGAGTGTCGCTTGGACACAGTAGTAACTTTTCGAATAGCTAAGATAGTGTTTGTTACAGGGCCCATTTACTAGGACAGCAACTTGGAAGAGGCCAAATCCGATATAAGAGAAGATGGTTGCAAAGAGATGATTAGCTTCAGGATTCAGAAGAAAACTCATCGAAACAGTCATCATCATAAGCCCAATGAAAATAGGATAGTGACTGTAAATTAGAAATAGTCCCTTTTGATTAGATTTTTCATCAATAGCATGGTCAAATTCACCAAAATAAAATAGGAACAGAGAAAGCATAATAATGAAATAAAGAACCGAATAAATCGAGAAATTCTCGATTGTAAAGAAGTTAGCTAGCTCCATAATCATCTCTCCAAACGTAATAATGACAAGAAGGGAGATGCGCTCGATTAAATGGGGGAGATTTACCTGGTAATGCTTATCTTTACTAAGCAAGATAATTGGCATAATAAATGTTAGCAGAATACTAGCAAAGAAGATATAGACTCTAACGTAAATAGGAAGAGGAAGAAGAGCTGCTAGATAGACTCCTAAACTTCCTAGCCCTGTTATCCATAGAAAATCTTTGATACTTTCCCGATTAACATCATCGGTTGATTTTCTAAAAAACTCAACCAAATATTGAAAAAATAAGGTAAGGGTTAATGTACCAATAGCCCAACAGAGATAATGAAAATATTGTTGCCAATCAGGTCCAATCATATTGGCTATAAAGAGTAAAAGTCCCATTTTGATAAACATGATTACCATGTTAAATAAAGAGTTCTTTCCATAGCGATTGGTATAAATGGTTTGAATCATCCATGAATCAGTGAGAACCAAGACAGCCATGAAAAAATCAAGGAAAGAATTCCAAGTCAAAATACCGTTATGAAGATGCTCAATTAAAGTAGTTACTTTTGAAACTGCAAAAACAAAAACTAGGTCATAAAAAAGTTCTGAAAATTCTACACGCTTATGTTTAATAATATTTGTCATCTTAATACCTTTCTATTTTAGAAGTATAGTTTATTATAACAGAAAATGGCAATGAGAGAAAAGGATATGCTTAAATAACTTCATGTGACGCGAATTGTAAAAACCTTGGACACATTTACCTCATGTACCAACTCACAGGCAGAGTGTTTGATGATTGATAATGAAGTACGTGTATTCTGAGGCAAAAGATTTCGAGACTCCATTACGTAACTCCCATCTATAAATAAAAAATGATAGTTTCATCATAGCAAATCTAAAGAAACACGCTAAAAAGCAACCCTGACGAGTTGCTTAAAATCCTATTAAAAATTAACTGTGTCAGGATCATTCTGAGTTTTGGTGCCTTGAATCTTATCCAAGACTGCCATATCTTCCTCTGATAAGTCGAAGTCGAAGATATCCAAGTTAGCTTTTATATTTTTAGGTGTCACAGACTTAGGTAGTGGCAAGAAACCTTTTTGGAGGCTCCAACGCAGAGCAACTTGTGCCACAGATTTACCGTTACGTTCAGCCACTACTTCAACATCTTCATTTCCAAAAATGCTACCTGTACCTAGTGGACTATAGGCTTCAAGAAGGATATCGCGCTCTTGGCAATAGTCAACTAAGTCTTCTTGGTCACAACCTGGAGCCAAGAGGATTTGATTGACATGTGGAACAATTTCAGCTGTTTCAAAAAGAGCTTCTAGGTGATGTTGCATAAAGTTAGACACACCGATAGCGCGCACCTTACCTTCTTTGTAAGCTTCTTCCATAGCCTTCCATGCACCCGCATTGCCAGCCTTCCAAGCATCATTCTCACGAAGCGCCTTTGGATTAGGCCAATGGATAAGCAAAAGATCCAAATAATCCACACCAAGTCTTTCGAGAGACTCATCGATAGAAGTCTTAGCCAACTCGTAATCGTGCTTATCATTCCAAAGTTTGGTAGTTAGGAAAATATCCTCACGTGCCAAATTACTATCAGCAATCGCCTTACCTACAGAAACCTCGTTACCGTAAATTTGTGCGGTATCAATATGTGTGTAACCCGCCTTAAGTGCGAAGCTAACGCTGTTATAGGCTTCTTCGCCTTCAGCAATTTGCCAAGTTCCAAAACCAATTTTAGGAATAGCAACCCCATTTGCAAGTGTATATGTTTCCATGATTTTCACCTTTTCTTTTTTTAATAGTACTATCTTAAAAAAGATAAGACAAAAATGCAAAGATTTGCTACGGCTATTATTATGAATAGTTCCTTACTTCTTTTTCCGATGTTCGTAACAGCCTTTGGAGATATTATTACTTGGGAAGAGAATGAATTTGTAAGAACTTTTCATATTGAAAATAAACAAAAATATTGAAATATAGCTGATTTTAGGGAAGTACTTTTAGGTATTTCCAATGTCATGATTTAAAAATGGGGCAAAAGTGGGGCAAAAACGATTGACTCACATTTGGTTTGAAAACCTATAATACCTAATGATTATGCTATACTAGAGATATAGTATTGTTATCAATAAATATCAGTGCGAGACTAAATCGGAGGAAAACATGCTAGAAAACTTTGTAAAAGTGGCAGATATGCCCCAAGAAGTTATTGGAAAATATAAGGATCAAGTTCCAGCTGAGTTAGTTCAAATTTGGCAGGAAGATGGTCTGGGAACCTTTTTAGATGGTTATTTGAAGGTGATTAATCCAGATGACTATCTTGAACTTCTCCAAGATAGCTATTTCAGAGGAGATGTCGCTTTTCCCATGTTTGTAACAGCTTTTGGAGATATTGTTACCTGGGAAGAGAATGCCTATGTGGGAATTGTCCAATACAATATTCAGGATTTGGATATTATTTGTAAGGGGATGGATTTATTCGTTCAATATTTAGATAACGAATATATTACAAAAAAATTTGAACTTGATTTATATAGACAAGCTGTGTCAAAACATGGTGCTCTGTCTTATAACCAGTGTTTCGGTTTTGTGCCACTCTTGGCATTAGGAGGCTTTAAAGATGTGGACCATATGGATAAGGTAAAAGTCTTGGAGCACATCTATCTCATGTACCAACTTACAGGAGGAGTGTTTGACGATTGATAAAAAAGAACCACCTTCGCGGTGGTTTTTTTGATGAAAACGAGTGTTGGATAAATAGCGAGTCTTTGATGAGACTCGCTTATTTTGTGAATATAAACTTTTTGGTACAAAATTTGGTACAAAAAATAAAATGACAAGCAAAAAAGCCTTGTAAATCAAGGCTTTTTCCTGTTGTTTAGATGCCCCCTGCATGAATTTGTATGAAATTTTCATATTGAAAGTAATCAAAAATATTGAAATATAGATGATTTTCGGAAGGTACTTTTAGGTATTTTCAATGTCATGATTTAAAAATGGGGCAAAAGTGGGGCAAAAACGAATGACTCACATTTGGTTAGAAAACCTATAATACCTAATGATTATGCTATACTAGATATATAGTGTTGTTATCAATAAATATCAGTGCGAGACCAAATCGGAGGATAAAATGGAAAAACAAATTAATGAGAAAATTCGTGAAGTTGCACAAAGTGTTAATGAGACAATACCAGTAGCATGGGATAATCTTTTTATTAACATAAGTTTAGCTTTTGATGGAGGAGAGGTATATTATTTCTTTAATGAAGAGGGGAAAAATGAGTATATCTACAATCTATATATTCCAAAGCGGTATGGTATTCCTAATTTAGAGTTTCGGAATCAAGAAAGACGCACCTTTAGATTAGCTTGGGAGTTGAGAGAAATTTTTGAGAAAGAAGGCCAACCTTTGTGGACTTCTTGTACTATAAAAGTAATTAGCACGAAATTATCTGCTGAATTTGACTATGCACCTTGGAATGAAAGTGATTATAGTTCAGGTCAACAAATGGACTTTTTTGAATATAAATATCTCGGCAAGCAACCAGCGAATGAAAAAGAGCTTGAGCAGTTCAAGGCCATGGAAGCTTTCCAAAGAGAGCATAATGGGAAATAGCTATATCTAAAGAACAACCCACCTCGGAGGATAAAATGGTTCAACAGATGAATGATAAAATTGCATTTTTAAATCGATACACGTTGTCATCTAAAAATAAAGTAGAATTTATAACTGATAAATCAACGATTTTAAATGCACCGATTCCAGAATATTGGAAAGCAGCATTTCTAGCCGATACTTTGGAAGAATACTTGGAGCAATTCTACGCAGAATGGAATGCGAAAAAGTGATAATTAAAGAGACGAAAAAGCTGAGAATATGATTTCCCAGCTTTTTTGAATGCGATAGAAATAGCAACTAGACTATTTACGAAAGACCTCAATAATGTAGGTGAAGCCAGTAACTAAAAATGAAAAGGCAATGACATAAACGACAAAGACACCTGTAGCCACTGGATTGAACAGAATCACTAGACCTAGTAAAAATTCAAGCAAGGCTACCCACATGATATTGCTACCAATAATAGGGAAAATCAATCCTAGACGATTGCCTTTAAAGAAAGCAATAATGGCTTCTACAATTAACCAAATTCCTACAATGGTCGGAATGACGACCGGCAGGGTCACAAAGCCATAAGCAACGAGGTAAAGAGCTAAGAGAAGACTAACAAATCCTTGGAAAAGATAAACAGGTGAGCGAAGCTCTTTTGGTGCAGAGAAATAGCCTAAAATAGCTGCTATAGAAGAAACCAGTAAACCAAATGAAATCCACCAGCTGTAAGCAACAAGATTAGCTACTGGGTTTGTAAATAGGAAAAGTCCTAAAAGGACAAAAACAACTCCTGCAAGGAATAGCAGTAAACGATTAGAAAATTTCATTTCAATACCCCCTATATAGTATAATTTGCTAATAAAACTATTGTACTTATTTTTATAGAAAATGTCAATAAAATAAATAAACAATTTGGAAGTTTCAGTCTGACTTACAAAAAGAAAAGGAGTTTTCACTCCTTTTCACAGATTGAAGACAAAGTCCTTATAAAAGTGTCTTCTAAAGATTTTAACTTCAATCTGAAGCGAGGTTATCCTCGCTTTTTTATTTAATCCAATAGCTCCTTATTTTCAATTAAGAGTTCTAGTGGAGATTTATCCCTTGCTACAATAAAACCAGGTTCATATTGGTTATGAAGTGTTCTTTTCTGAGAAGTTGGATCAATATACAACTCATCTCCATCTTCTGTGTATAGTTGGTTGCCTCTTGTTAGGTAAAGTAAATCCTCTAAGTACTGTCCATCAGTTTCTAGAAAATCTTCGATGTATTTGACAGCTTTTAAAATCTCACTTACTTTATCAGAGTATTCATTAGATTCAAGAACACTCTTTTCTAACTCAATCTCTTTACTAGTTCCAAAGAGTTGGGTTGGAGTTGCATTAAAATATTCTGCTATCTTATCCAAATTTGCAAAGGTAGGATAGCTTTTTTGTTTTTCGTAATCAGAGATGTTTGGAAAGATTGCTCATAAAAAAATGTGGGGCAAATGATGGGGCAAATCAGTTATAGACAAGCAAAAAAGCCTTATAAATCAAGGCTTTTTCCTGTTGATTTAGATGCCCCCTACAGGGCTCGAACCTGTGACCCATAGATTAAGAGTCTACTGCTCTACCAACTGAGCTAAGGAGGCAAATAAAAAGCTGTATTGGTGCCGAAACTTCACGGTTTGTATTGAACCCGCGCAATTAAGCAGGTGGGCAACTCGCTCTAACTGAAGCTGTTTCCGTGTGAGACGGCCTACATGCTGTTAGAAGACTTTTGTTTCCCTAATAATACAAAAAATAGTCGGTCAACACTTAAATGTGAAGTCGTACACCACAGCGTTTCTATGATTATATGATACCACTTTTTCAAAAAAAATCAAGGGAAAATTAAAATTTTTGAAAAGGATTTCATAAATTTCGTAATTTATCAATGGTTTCCTTGCGTTGAGCCAGGGCCCGTTCGTATTTTCCACTATCTTCTGGAGAAAAGTAGTGATGGTCACGAATTTTTTCTGGTAGGTATTCTTGCTTGACCCAGTGACCAGGATAATTATGTGGATAGAGATAATTTTGGGCGTTACCTAGTTCCTTGCTGCCGCTATAATGTCCATCTCGCAAGTGACGTGGAATTGGCAGATGACCCGATGTTTTAAGGTCAGATAAGGCCTTATCTATAGCCACGTAGGCTGAGTTAGACTTAGGTGAAAGTGCCAGATCAATGACGACATTGGCAATGAGAATACGAGCTTCGGGAAAGCCGATTCTTTGCGCAGCATCCAAAGCAGTTACGGTATGAATCTGAGCTTCGGGATTGGCTAAGCCAATATCTTCATAAGCAATCACAGTCAAACGACGAGCTAGGCTAGGAAGGTCACCTGCGTCTATCAAGCGAGCAGCATAGTGGAGACTAGCATCGACATCGGATCCACGGATGGATTTTTGCAGGGCAGATAGAACATCATAGTGTCCGTCTCCATCCTTGTCCATAGTGATGTAGCTTCTCTGAAGACTATTTTCCATGATGTCGAGCGTGATGTGACGGACACCGGCATCATTTTCTGGGGTGGAGAGAACTGCCAAATCAAGCGAATTAAAGGCAGACCGGAGGTCTCCATTGGTAGATGTTGCGATAAAATCAAGGGCGTCATCATCTAACTCAACAGGGAAATCAAAACCTCTTTCAGGGTCAGTCAGGGCTATTTGAACGGCCTCTTTAACATCTTGGTTAGACAAGGGTTCCAACTCAAAAATCTGAACACGACTGCGGATGGCTGGAGTGACAGAAAAGAAAGGATTTTCAGTTGTCGCCCCGATCATGATGACTAGACCACTTTCTAAGAGAGGAAGGAGGAAGTCTTGTTTCGTCTTGTCAAGACGATGAATCTCGTCTAGTAGCAGTACAAGGCCACCTGAGAATTTAGCTTCCTCAGCGATTTCTTGGAGGCGTTTTTTACTATCAACTGTGGCATTGAAGGTCCGAAAAGCATACTTGGTCGTTCCAGCGATGGCTGAAGCGATACTGGTTTTTCCGATGCCTGGAGGTCCGTAGAGTATCATAGAGGATAGGCGATTGGCTTCCACCATACGGCGGATAATCTTGCCTGGTCCAACCAGGTGCTCCTGACCGATGACCTGGTCGATGGTTTTGGGGCGCATGCGAAGCGCGAGATTGTCTGGCATAGCAGTCCTTTCTAACATGGATTTTCTGATACGAATGTGGTAAGATGGTAGTATCTATTTTAGCATATTTCCGAGTATTCGGGGCGATTAAAGAGTCGTATAGAAAGAGGACAAAATGGCAACATACGGATTTTTAGATGTTTTACAAGAAGAGTTGGACAAGAACTTTCCTTTTGATTATGAGATTAGCTGGGATAAGCGCAATCATGCGGTGGAAGTGAGTTTTCTGCTAGAGGCGCAAAATCCTGCAGGGGTGGAGATGTTAGATGAAGACGGAGAGGTTTCGTCAGATGATATCCTTTTTGAAGAAGCGGTACTTTTTTACAACCCTGCCAAGTCAACAGTTAATGCAGAAGACTATCTCACAGTCATCCCTTACCTACCTAAAAAAGGTTTTTCTCGTGAATTTTTAGCTTATTTTGCGCTATTCCTTAAAGATACTGCAGAGGTTGGACTAGATGCCCTCATGGACTTTTTGGAAGACCCAGAAGCAGAAGAATTTGTCATGGAATGGAACCAAGAAGTCTTTGAAGAAGGAAAAGTAAGCTTGGAAGAAGGAGAATTTTATCCTTATCCAAGATACTAGGAGTCTAGCATGGAAATAGAACTGACTGATTTTACAGGTTCTAAAATTGCTCTTTTGTGTGGGGGAAAGCTACTGACCATCTTGCGTGATGACAAGCCTAGCATTCCTTGGCCCAATATGTGGGAGCTACCAGGTGGAGGTCGTGAAGGGGACGAAAGCCCATTTGAATGTGCGGCGCGTGAAGTTTATGAGGAACTAGGCATTCACTTGACCGAAGATTGCCTGCTCTGGAGCAAGGTCTATCCCAGCATGCTCTATGAAGGCAGACAGTCAGTATTTATGGTTGGTCAGCTAAGACAAGAACAATTTGACAATATTACCTTTGGGGATGAAGGACAGGCCTATAAACTGATGAACATTGAGGAATTTCTCAATTCTAAACAGGCAGTGCCTCAGCTCCAGGGGAGATTGAGGGATTATTTAAAAGAAAGTGAATAGAAAGGATGGTTCAGTTTAATTTCTAAATTGAACCCGCCCTAAACACTGTGCCAAAAAGATAAACTTCTCTTAGACACAAATGTCTTCAGAGAGTTTCCTATTTTGGCTTTGTGTTTTACGGGCTTGGTATCGTAATTATGGAAACATGGCAAGAGTTAAAGGTTACAGTAAAGCGTGAGGGAGAGGAGCTGGTTTCCAATCTCTTGATTGAACTAGGTGCTCAAGGGGTAGCAATTGAAGATAGCATGGACTATGTTGGAAATGTGGATCGCTTTGGTGAGATTTTCCCTGATGTCGAGCAGCAAGAAGAAATCGTGGTGACCGCCTACTACCCTGATACGATTGATGTAGCGGCAGTTGAAGCGGATTTGCAGGATCGTTTATCGGAATTGACAGACTTTATGGATTTGGGAGAGGTCAAGATGGGGACGAGTGCCTTGGCTGAGGAAGACTGGGCTGACAACTGGAAGAAATACTATGAACCAGCTCGCATCACTCATGACTTGACCATCGTGCCATCATGGACGGACTACGAGGCTACTGCTGGAGAAAAGATTATCAAGTTGGATCCTGGTATGGCATTTGGAACTGGAACCCACCCTACGACCAAGATGAGTCTTTTTGCCTTGGAGCAGGTTCTTCGTGGTGGTGAGACAGTGCTAGATGTGGGGACAGGCTCAGGTGTCCTTTCTATTGCCAGCTCACTCCTAGGTGCCAAGGAAATCTTTGCCTATGACTTGGATGATGTGGCGGTTCGGGTGGCTCAGGAAAATATTGAGCTCAATCCTGGTATGGAAAACATCCATGTAGCCCCAGGTGATTTGCTTAAAGGCGTGGAGATTGAGGCAGATGTCATCGTGGCCAACATCCTAGCAGATATCCTTATCCATCTGACAGATGATGCTTATCGTTTGGTTAAGGACGAAAGCTATCTCATCATGAGTGGCATTATCAAGGACAAGTGGGATATGGTGCGTGAGTCGGTTGAGTCAGCTGGATTTTTCCTTGAAACCCACATGATCCAAGGGGAATGGAATGCCTGCGTCTTCAAGAAGACCAAGGATGTTTCCGGTGTGATTGGAGGCTAGCATGCAACAGTATTTTGTTAAAGGCAGTGCAATCTCTCCTGTCACCATCGAGGATAAGGAAACCAGCAAGCACATGTTTCAGGTTATGCGCTTAAAAGAAGATGATGAGGTGACTTTAGTTTTTGATGATGGGATCAAGCGATTGGCGCGCGTGGTCAATGTAGAAAGTCGTCAGTTAGAGCTGATTGAGGAATTAGCAGACAATGTAGAACTACCAGTTCAAGTGACCATCGCATCAGGTTTCCCCAAGGGAGACAAGCTGGAGTTTATCACACAGAAAGTAACCGAACTGGGTGCTAGTCAAATCTGGGCATTTCCTGCTGACTGGTCTGTTGCCAAATGGGATGGCAAAAAATTGGGTAAAAAGGCCGAGAAATTAGAAAAAATTGCGCTTGGAGCAGCCGAGCAAAGCAAGCGGAATTTGGTCCCAAACATCACCCTTTTTGAAAAAAAAGCAGATTTTCTATCTCAGCTGGACCAGTTTGACTCTATCGTGGTAGCCTATGAAGAGTCAGCCAAAGAAGGTGAATCAGCAGCGCTTATCCAAGCTGTTGCGGAGTTAGAAAAAGGATCTAAACTGCTCTTTATCTTTGGACCAGAAGGTGGTCTATCTCCTGCAGAAATTGAAAGTTTTGAAGAAAAGGGAGCAGTCCTGGCAGGACTTGGTCCTCGTATTTTGCGAGCAGAAACAGCACCACTTTACGCTTTATCAGCCTTTAGTGTTTTATTAGAATTAGAGAAATAAGAGGAAAAAGATGGAACAAAAACACCGTTCAGTATTTCCTGAAAATGAACTTTGGGACTTAACAGCCCTATATCAAGACCGTGAGGATTTCTTGCGTGCGATAGAGAAGGCGCGTGAAGATATTAACCAGTTTAGTCGTGACTACAAGGGCAATCTTCACACTTTTGAAGATTTCGAGAAGGCCTTTGAAGAATTGGAGCAAATCTATATTCAGATGAGCCATATCGGGAATTACGCTTTTATGCCTCAGACGACAGACTATAGCAATGAAGATTTTGCCAATATCGCCCAAGCTGGAATGGACTTTGAAACAGATGCCAGCGTAGCCTTGACCTTCTTTGATGATGCCTTGGTAGAAGCAGACGAAGAAGTCTTGGACCGTTTGGGTGACTTGCCACATTTGACTGCAGCTATTCGTCAGGCCAAAATCAAAAAAGCCCACTATCTTGGGGCTGATGTGGAGAGGGCCTTGACCAATCTGGGTGAAGTTTTCTACAGTCCACAGGATATCTATACTAAAATGCGAGCTGGGGACTTTGAAATGGCTGATTTTGAAGCCCATGGAAAAACCTACAAAAACAGTTTTGTGACCTATGAAAACTTCTATCAAAACCACGAGGATGCTGAGGTTCGTGAGAAATCCTTCCGTTCTTTCTCAGAAGGACTTCATAAGCACCAAAATACAGCTGCGGCAGCCTATCTTGCTCAGGTTAAATCTGAAAAACTGTTGGCAGATATGAAGGGCTATGACTCAGTCTTTGATTATCTTCTGGCTGAACAAGAAGTGGACCGTGCCATGTTTGACCGCCAGATTGACCTCATCATGAAGGATTTTGCGCCAGTTGCTCAGCGATATCTCAAGCATGTTGCCAAAGTGAATGGTCTTCAAAAGATGACCTTTGCAGACTGGAAATTGGACTTGGACAGCGCCCTTAATCCTGAAGTGACCATTGATGATGCCTATGATTTGGTCATGAAGTCGGTAGAACCTTTGGGACAAGAATATTGTCAGGAAGTTGCTCGCTATCAAGAAGAACGCTGGGTGGACTTTGCTGCCAATAGTGGCAAGGATTCTGGTGGCTATGCAGCTGATCCATACCGTGTGCATCCTTATGTTCTCATGAGCTGGACAGGTCGTCTGAGTGATGTTTATACCTTGATTCATGAAATCGGGCATTCTGGTCAATTTATCTTTTCAGATAATCACCAGAGTTACTTCAACGCCCACATGTCGACCTACTATGTCGAAGCACCATCAACCTTCAATGAATTGCTTCTCAGTGATTATTTAGAACATCAATCTGACGATCCGCGTCAAAAACGCTTTGCTCTTGCCCACCGCTTGACAGATACCTACTTCCATAATTTCATCACCCACCTCTTGGAAGCAGCCTTTCAGCGTAAGGTGTATACACTGATTGAAGAAGGGGAAACCTTTGGAGCAAGCAAACTCAACAGCATTATGAAGGAAGTCTTGACAGAGTTCTGGGGTGATGCTATTGAGATTGATGATGATGCGGCTTTGACTTGGATGCGCCAAGCTCACTACTATATGGGTTTGTATAGCTACACCTACTCAGCCGGACTTGTCATCTCGACTGCGGGTTACCTCCATCTGAAACATTCGGAAACTGGAGCTGAAGACTGGCTCAACCTCCTCAAATCAGGTGGTAGTAAGACACCACTTGAGTCAGCCATGATTATAGGTGCGGATATTTCAACAGACAAACCACTCCGTGATACCATCCAGTTCTTGTCTGACACGGTTGATCAGATTATCGCCTACAGTGCAGAGTTGGGAGAGTAGGACAATGGCAAGTGATGATGTTCTATGATGTTATTGATAGGATTATTGGAAGTTGTTATTTTTGCTTTATTTGTAGTAATTGTTAAAAAAAGTGTTGAAGGTCGTAATTGCAAAGACGAGCTTATAGCTGAGTCGGTATTGCTATTCATCTTCTTCATATTATATTTGATTGTATTTAATTAAAAATTCTAGGTTTAAAGAATATAAAGTCATCTATGAATGGCTTTTTGATCAGTGACTAGAAAAGCAGAGGTGCTAGGGATGTATCAAAAATTACAAAGTAAAGTGACAGAAGAAAAACCAAGCTATAGTCGGGAAGAAATTTGGAAAGAATTACATAAGCGATCTCCTGAAACACATCCAGATGATAATCCGTCAATCTTAAAATATAGTGACGGTGTTCCAAAATTACTTGAAAATGGTTATGTTCAATAGTAAAATAAAAGTGATCAAGGGAGACGTAAATCACTATGAATAAAACTTTAAAAACATCACTCGTATTACTATTAACGGTTTTCGCCCTTGCGGCTTGCGGACAAAACAATTCAGCAGGAAGCGCAGCGCAAACTTCACAAACAGCTCAAGAAACCACGACTGCTCCAACAACACAAGTAGCGTCCAATAAACAAAATACAACAGAAGCTCTGCCAAAAGACGGTGTACAAAGATTCAAGCGTATAGATAAAGGTGGATCAACATTTCTTATCTACTACTTCAAGGATGACATCGTCTATAAACAGATTGGTATTTACTTTTATAACCCTAAAGGATTAGGCAAATCTGAAGAAGAGGTTGTTCAACTTCTGAACAAAAGTCAAGAGCTTTATAAGGATGTAACTGGAATAACCTCTAAAGTTGAGAAGGAAGATGGAGAATACATTCAAACCGTAATATATGATTACCAAACTATGGACTGGAAAGAGTTACATCGACGCGATCCAAATCAATTTCCTGCGACCAAACCAAAACCAGTAAAAATTAGTGAAGCTGCAGCTAAATTACAAGAAAAAGGTTATGTTGAATATACAGAATAAACTCAACCAAATAAACAGCACCAAAGACACTCCTTAGCCGTCCTTGGTGCTGTTTGTCCTGACTAGCCTCGGGTAACCAAAAGTGCAAAGACCTGCAATTTTCCAAGCACTTTTCTTGAATCCCTCCCCTTCTTTTGATAGACTAATAGGTAGTTGAAAAAAAGGAGACTAATTATGAAAAAATTTGTTGCTGAATTAATCGGTACATTTATGCTTGTGTTCATCGGAACAGGAGCTGTTGTTTTTGGAAACGGTACAGAAGGTCTTGGACACCTTGGAATTGCTTTTGCCTTTGGTTTGGCAATCGTAGTCGCAGCTTTCTCAATCGGAACTGTTTCAGGTGCTCACTTGAACCCAGCTGTTTCTATCGCTATGTTTGTTAACAAACGTTTGTCATCTTCAGAACTTGTAAACTATATCCTTGGTCAAGTAGTTGGTGCTTTCTTAGCATCTGTTTCTGTATTCTTCCTCTTGGCAAATTCAGGTATGTCAACTGCAAGTCTTGGTGAAAATGCCTTGGCAAACGGTGTAACTGTATTTGGTGGTTTCTTGTTTGAAGTCATCGCAACATTCTTGTTTGTTTTGGTTATCATGACTGTAACATCAGCAAGCAAAGGGAATGGTGCTATTGCTGGTTTGGTGATCGGTTTGTCATTGACAGCTTTGATTCTAGCTGGCTTGAACATCACTGGACTTTCAGTAAACCCAGCTCGTAGCTTGGCTCCTGCTGTATTGGTAGGTGGCGCAGCTCTTCAACAAGTTTGGATTTTCATCCTTGCACCAATCGTTGGTGGAGTTCTTGCAGCTCTTGTTGCTAAAAACTTCCTTGGAACTGAAGAATAATTCAACTAGATCGAAAAAAATCCTACTCTCCATCTTGGAGGGTAGTTTTTTATAGAAAAAAACACTCCCATAATCAAATGTGGGAGTGTTTTGTGATTAACTCAATTCAGCAACGATAGCTTTGATTTGTTCAGCTGTGTGAACACCTGCAACTTGTTTAACGACTTGTCCATCTTTCTTGAAGAGAAGAGTAGGGATAGACATGATTCCAAATGCACGAGCTGTGTTTGGATTTTCGTCAACGTCCATTTTAACGATTTTCAAGACATCTTCTGAAAGTTCTTCAGACAATTTGTCCAAGATTGGACCTTGCATACGACATGGACCACACCAAGTTGCCCAGAAGTCTACCAAGACCAATCCGTCTTTTGTTTCTTGTTCAAATGTTGCATCTGTAATTGCTTTTGCCATAGTATTTCTCCTTTTTAGTTATATTGGCTTAAATCTTGTTTCATGAGATAGAAGAAAACATCCCCATAAGTCCCATGGTAGTCCAGAACATGACCATTGTAGGTTAGTTTTTGGACAGGGTAATAGTCGGCGACACCAATCAGGCAGGCATGTTGAGAACGTTCAAATTCTTCGTATGACTCGAAGGTCATTGTTCTCTCTTGCTTGCTGGCATCTAAATAAGTGATTTCAATCATAGGATTCTCCTTTGCTAAATCATGTCTTCATTTTACTCCTTGTAAAAAGGAATGTCAAGAAAATTGATTGCGCACGCAAGTTTTTTTGTAAAAATTTTAGGAAAACCAACTTGCTTTTGTTTCAAGGCTTTCTTCTACAGCTTTTTGTAGATAGGCAAGAGTTGTCTGACCCTCCTTAGTGAGGCAGATAAAACTAGCTCGCTTATCCTGGTCACAACATCTCCGACTAAGTAAAGCACAGTTTTTGGCTTCTAGGCGTGCCACCATTCGTGATACAGCACTTGGACTCAGATGGAGTTTGTCAGGCAGGTCAATCTGTCTCAAAGATTTTTCTTGAGTCTGATTTAAAAAGTGCAAGAGGTAGAATTCTTTGAGCGTTAGACTTTGGTCACTCTGCTCAGCAATCGTTTGCTCTAAAAGAGCTTCTAGCTCTACTTGTCGTCGGTTGAAGTCAAACCATTTTTCTAAGTAAGTCATATCAATCTCCTTTCTATATAGTAGTTATAAACAGATTTGCCTATCTGAGATGCTTGCGCACGCAATTAGTATACAACTTTTTAGATGAGATAGCAAGAAGGATGTTTATTGTGTATTTCCTTGAAATTTTCTGAAAAAGGAGTAAACTGGTATGCAGAAAGTCTATTTGTGGAGTATACGATGAAGTTATATGTTCAGTTAATGATTCTTTTTGTGATTTCGCTGATTGGTGAGGGAATTTCTGTTCTTTTCCATTTGCCTATCCCTGGAAGCATTATTGGTTTGATTATTTTATTTTTGGCTTTGCAGTTCAAGTGGTTGCGGGTACGTCATGTCAACATGGTTGGGAATTTTCTTCTGGCCAACATGACCATTCTCTTTCTGCCTCCTGCGGTTGGGATTATGGAGAAATTTGATGTGATTGCTCCCTATTTATTGCCCATTGTCTTGATTGTCTTTTTTGCGGCAGTGATCAATATTATCTTGATTGCGCTAGTGGTTCAGTTCATCAAAAAGCGTTATGAAGGTGATTACGAAGAAAGAGGTGCCAAATGAGCGAATTTGTATCCAATCCACTTTTTGGGATAGCCTTGTCTATCCTAGCTTATCTTGGAGGCATGATTATCTTTAGACGATACCCTCATCCTCTGACGACTCCCTTACTGCTAGCAACATTGTTTATCATAGCTTTTCTGAAATTGACGGGTATTTCTTACGCCGCCTATTATCAAGGTGGGGTTTATTTGAATAACTTGATTGTACCTTCGACAGTAGCACTCGGGATTCCTCTCTATAAAAGTTTTCATCTCATGAAGCACCATGTTAGAAGTATTTTGTTAGGCAGTTTTTTAGCAGTCATCGTGAATACTACTTTTACAGCACTAGTCGCCAAATTTTTCGGCATGGATTTCTTCTTGGCGATTTCACTTTTTCCAAAGTCGGTAACGACTGCGATGGCGGTTGGAATCACAGAAAAGCTACAAGGAATCACAACAATCACCTTGGTCGTAGTAGTAGCGACTGGTATTTTGACCAGCGTTATCGGTCCAACACTCTTGAAATGGCTGAAAATAGATGATCCAGTAGCTGCCGGTCTAGCCTTAGGAGGAACAGGTCACGCCGTTGGAACTGGGACAGCATTCCGTTACGGATCAGTCGCTGGTGCCATGGCTGGTTTAGCAATCGGAGTCACAGGTCTGCTTTATGTCTTTATCAGTCCTATCGTGGCTGGTTTAATATTAAGTTAAAGGTCAAGTATCTCTTGGCCTTTTATCTGTTTTTCAATAAAAATCCCCAGCAAAACTTCATTTGCTAGGGGATTATTGATTATTGAAGGTTCACTTTATTCTTCAAGATGTAGTAGGTGCCGATATAGTAGACAACAATCAAAATGATATCTTTAATGATTTCATATGTGAGAAAAGAGCTGTAGTTTATAGTAATATTTAAGAAAAGATCGCTAAATCCAATGATAGAATGAATCACAATATAGGCTACAACAGCCAGAGCTGTACGGTATTCATCAAATAGTTGACCGATAGAAATAGACAAGTAGATACAAAGGATGCTGGCAAGGGTATTTAAGATATAGGTTGTCAGGGTTAACCATAAATTGCCTAGATAGTAGTCGAAAAGGTCCTTGAATAAGGTAGATATAAAGACATCTGGGCTAATCATGGCAACGATGATGTAAAGACTCAAAAGAAAGACCACTGTACTTGTCAAAGACCAGACAAAGGCTCCAAGGATTTTAGCAGAGAGAATCTGGTGTTCAGATACTGGAAGGGTTAGGGTTAGATAGCCACGACGGTCATAAACGCTCCCCTTAAATCGTTGAATGATCAAAATCAAGGTTGAAATACTCAGAGTAATCACGAGGCCCCCAAAAACCAGAGCTAGAAAGACTAACATGAGAACACCCTTGTCTTGATAATAGGTGTTTGATAAGGCACTGCCGTGAATTCCTATGATGACAGATAGGGATAGTACAGCTGCATAGAGGGCAAGAAACCATTTGTTGACATTTTTAAATTCATAACGAACTAAATTCCAAAACATAAGAATCTCCTTTAACTAGGCTTTGAATTCGTGACGGAAGAGCTGGTCTATTGATTCACCTGACTCATAACGAATATCATCCACATTCCCTTGACGGACAACTTTTCCATCCTTGAGGAAGACAATCTCATCCAAGATTGGTTCGATGTCTGAAATCAAGTGAGTTGAAATCAAGACAGTCGAAGTTGGAGAGTAGTTGTTGATGATGGTGTTCAAGATGTAGTCACGAGCTGCAGGGTCGACTCCACCGATAGGTTCGTCAAGGACATACAAACGAGCATCACGACTCATGACAAGGATCAACTGAACTTTTTCTTTGTTCCCTTTTGAGAGTTTCTTGAAACGGCTATTCTCATCGATACCAAGGTCACGAAGAAGACCTTGAGCACGATCCAGATTGAAATCTTTATAGAAGGTCTTGAAAAAGGTAAGAGCTTCTTTGACCTTCATCTGTTCGTTGAGATAGGTCGTATCAGGTAGATAAGAAACGATAGCCTTAGTTGCTGGGCTTGGTTCCATGCCATTGATGAGGATACGCCCTTGCTCTGGTTGGAGTAAACCGTTGATTAGTTTAATCAGGGTTGTTTTTCCGGAACCGTTTGGGCCAAGGAGACCCACAATCTTTCCTGCCGGGATTTCAAGGGAAACATTTTGAAGAGCAGGGCTTGCTCCATAGAATTTTGAAACATTTTCAAATGTTAACAAGGTCATAGTCTAAACTCCTTCAATATAATCTCTCAAAACAGTTGGTAGTTCTTCTTTTTCATAGCCAAATTCTACCATGCCTGTTACAAATTGCTGCAACTGTTCTTCTGATAGTTGCTTCCGGGATTGGAGGATTAGGTCCAAGTCCTCGGTGACAAAACGCCCTGCAGTCCGCTTGGTGTATACGAAGCCTTCTCTTTCTAAATCTGATAGGGCGCGTTGGATGGTATTAGGATTAACGCCAGCCTCGCTAGCCAGTTCTCTGACAGTTGGCAGTTGTTGGTTGGGTTCTAGTTTATGGGAAACGATTTGCAGTTTGATCTTATCCATTATCTGCATATAAATGGGTTTATTGTTATCAAATGTCCAGGACATCACAGTCTCCTTTCTACAATTTCTTTTTGTATCACTTAAATAATACAACTAAACAAAAAACTTGTCAAGCCAAAAGGAGAATTATTTTGGGAATTGCTTAAAAAATGGTATAATGAAAAGAAAACGACAAGGAGGGGAAGGCATGCGTTGTCCAAAATGTGGCGCTACTAAATCAAGTGTTATCGATAGCCGTCAGGCTGAAGAAGGAAATACGATTAGAAGAAGACGTGAGTGTGAAGAATGCCAGCATCGTTTTACGACCTATGAACGTGTAGAAGAAAGAACGCTGGTTGTGGTCAAAAAAGATGGTACACGGGAGCAGTTCTCAAGAGATAAAATCTTTAACGGGATTATCCGTTCGGCTCAAAAACGTCCGGTGTCCAGTGATGAGATTGGCATGGTCGTCAATCGTATCGAACAAAAACTCCTCAGTCGCAATGATAATGAAATTCAAAGTGAAGATATTGGTTCGCTCGTCATGGAAGAGTTAGCTGAACTCGACGAAATCACATACGTTCGTTTTGCTAGTGTCTATCGTAGCTTTAAAGACGTGAGTGAGCTCGAGAATCTTCTCAAACAGATTACGCAATCTTCAAAGAAGAAAAAGGAAAAATAAATGAAGCCTAATGATCGTTTTTCTTTTCTAAAGAATAATCGGGTGTCGCAAGATCCCACATCTCTGGTGCAGTGCTACCTCCCGATTATCGGTCAGGATGCGCTGAGTCTTTACCTTTACACCCTAGCCTTTTGGGATAATGGGCAAAAGGAACATCTTTTTGCTGCTATTCTCAATCATCTCAATTTCGGGATGGATAGGCTCTTAAAAGCCTTTAAAATCTTATCAGCCTTCAACTTGGTCACTCTTTACCAAAATGGGGATGCCTATGAACTTGTTATTCATCCAACGCTTTCTAGTTCGGATTTCTTGCGTCATACGGTTTATCGTACCTTGTTGGAGAAAAAAATCGGTGAGCCAGCAGTTTCTGATTTGCGCCAAGAGTCTGCGGAGGGAGAAGCTTTGACCGTTCCTTTGAGTCAGGCCTTTCCAGAGATAGAAGATATAGCTAACACTGAGGAAACACTCGGAAAAGCTAATTTTACAAATGATTTTGATTTGGAACATTTCCGTCAACTTATGGCGAGAGATGGCCTCCGTTTCCAAGATGAACAGACAGATATCTTAGAACTGTTTAAAATAGCTGACGAGAAAAAATGGACCTGGTTTGAAACCTATCAATTGGCCAAGGCGACAGCTGTTTCTCAAGTTATCTCTGTCAAGCGTATGCGTGAAAAATCAGCGCAAAAATCTGTTTCGTCGGACTTCAGTCCCCAAGAAGCGACTATTATCAGGGAAGCGAAAAGCAAAACTGCCCTACAGTTTTTAGCGGGAATCAAACAAACACGAAATGCAGGAATTATCCAAGCTGAACGCGATTTGTTAAAACAGATGGCTGACTTGGGCTTGCTTGATGAGGTTATCAACATTGTTATACTCTTGACCTTCAATAAGGTTGATTCGGCCAACCTCAATGAAAAATATGCCATGAAAGTGGCTAATGATTACTCTTATAACAAAGTCAGATCTGCTGAAGAAGCTGTACTTCGAATCAGAGAGAAGAATCAAAAGGGACAGGAGCAAAAACTGGCTAAGAATAATCAAGCCAAAACCAATGTCCCAAAATGGAGTAATCCAGAATATAAAAATGAAACCAGCGAAGAAACTCGCTTGGAATTAGAACGCAAGAAAAAAGAAATGTTAGCCCGATTAGGAAAAGGAGGAGACTAGATGGAAAGTGTAGGAGATGTGCTTAAAGGTCATCCCAGCCGTTTTCAATACCAGGACTTGGTCCAGCAGATTGTAAAAGATCCAGATGTTGCGGCTTTTATCCAGAAGGAATCTCTCAGTCAGGAGGAGTTGAACCGTAGTATTTCCAAGTTTAACCAATACATCACTGAGAGAGATAAGTTCCTCCGAGGAGATACAGACTATATCGCGCGTGGTTACAAGCCTATCCTAGTCATGAACCATGGTTACGCGGATGTATCTTATGAGGAAACTCCGGAACTGATTGCGGCTGAGAAGGAAGCGGCTATCAAGAACCGTCTCAGACTGATTAATCTTCCAGCTAGTCTTAAAAAAGCTAGCCTAGCTCAAGTTGATTTGGATGATTTAGGACGCTTGCCAGTTTTTGAAAAGCTCTTAACTTTTGTTGAACAATATCCAGAAATCCGAAAAGGTCTCTACCTCTATGGAGACTTTGGAGTTGGGAAGAGTTTTATGGTGGCTGCCCTAGCCCATGATTTGTCAGAAAAACGTGGCGTTTCATCTACCCTTCTTCACTATCCAAGCTTTGTCATTGACGTTAAAAATGCTATCGGTGATGGTAATGTAAAGAGTTTGGTGGATGAAATCAAGCAAGCTGAAGTCTTGATTTTTGATGATATTGGTGCAGAGCAATCAACACCTTGGGTGCGTGATGAAGTCTTACAAGTGATTCTCCAATATCGTATGCAAGAAGATTTACCGACCTTCTTTACTTCAAATTTCAGTTTTGAAGATTTGGAAAAACATTTTGCTAAAGGCAAGAATGGAAATGATGAAACCTGGGAAGCTAGACGTGTGATGGAGCGTATCCGTTATTTGGCAGAGGAAACACGACTAGAAGGAGAAAATCGCCGATGAGTGAAACAATCACATTAATGAAATCTCATACTTCGGTTCGCAGATTTAAAGAAGAAGCAATCCCTCAAGAAGATTTAAATACCATTTTGTCTGCAGGACAAATGGCTTCTTCTTGGAAAAATTTCCAATCGTATTCTGTGATTGTAGTCAGAAGTCAAGAAAAGAAAGAAGCTTTGTATGAGCTTGTTCCTCAAGAAGCGATTCGTCAGTCTGCTGCCTTTCTCCTCTTTGTGGGTGATTTAAACCGTGCAGAAAAAGGAGCTCGTCTCCATACCGATACTTTCCAACCTCAAGGTGTGGAAGGGCTCCTCATCACTTCAGTAGATGCTGCATTAGCTGGGCAAAACACCTTGCTTGCGGCAGAAAGCCTTGGCTATGGTGGAGTGATTATCGGTTTAGTGCGTTACAAATCTGTTGAATTAGCAGAATTGTTCAAGCTACCTGACTACACCTATCCAGTTTTTGGGATTGCACTAGGTGTACCAAATCAAAAGCATGATGTAAAACCAAGATTGCCACTCGAGAATGTTGTTTTTGAGGAAGAATACCAAGAACAAACAACTGAGGCTATTGAAGCCTATGACCGTGTGCAGACTGAATACGCAGGAGCGCGTACGACTACCACTTGGAGTCAGCGTCTTGCGGAGCAATTCGGTCAGCCTGAACCAAGCTCGACTAGAGAAAATCTTGAACAAAAGAACTTATTTTAGAAAGTGAGAAAACATGGCCTTACCAACTGTTGCCATTGTAGGACGTCCCAATGTTGGGAAATCAACCCTGTTTAACCGTATTGCAGGGGAACGCATCTCAATCGTAGAAGATATTGAAGGGGTAACACGAGACCGTATCTATGCGACTGGTGAATGGCTCAATCGTTCTTTTAGTATGATTGATACTGGAGGGATTGATGATGTCGATGCTCCGTTTATGGAACAAATCAAGCACCAGGCAGAAATTGCCATGGAAGAGGCAGACGTCATCGTCTTTGTCGTTTCTGGAAAAGAAGGAATCACAGATGCAGACGAATACGTAGCTCGTAAACTCTATAAAACCCATAAACCGGTCATCCTTGCAGTCAACAAGGTGGACAATCCTGAGATGCGAAATGATATCTATGATTTTTATGCACTAGGCTTGGGTGAACCACTGCCTATTTCATCTGTTCACGGGATTGGTACAGGGGATGTGTTGGATGCTATCGTCGAAAATCTTCCACATGAAGTTGAAGAAGAAAATCCAGATGTCATCAAATTCAGTTTGATTGGTCGTCCAAATGTCGGAAAATCTAGCTTGATCAATGCCATTTTGGGAGAAGATCGCGTCATTGCCAGTCCTGTAGCTGGGACAACTCGTGATGCTATTGATACCCATTTTACAGATGCAGATGGCCAAGAATTTATCATGATTGATACGGCTGGTATGCGTAAGTCTGGTAAAGTCTATGAAAATACTGAGAAATACTCTGTTATGCGTGCCATGCGTGCCATTGACCGTTCGGATGTGGTCTTGATGGTGCTAAACGCCGAAGAAGGTATCCGTGAGTACGACAAACGTATCGCTGGATTTGCTCACGAGGCTGGTAAAGGGATGATTATCGTGGTCAATAAGTGGGATACCCTTGAAAAAGATAATCACACCATGAAAAACTGGGAAAAGGATATCCGTGAGCAGTTTCAATATCTGCCTTACGCACCGATTATCTTTGTATCAGCTTTGACCAAGCAGCGTCTTCACAAACTACCAGAGATGATTAAGCAAATCAGCGAGAGCCAAAATACCCGTATCCCATCAGCTGTCTTGAATGATGTGATTATGGATGCTATTGCCATCAACCCGACACCGACAGACAAAGGGAAACGCCTCAAAATCTTCTATGCGACTCAAGTTGCAACCAAACCACCGACCTTTGTTATCTTTGTAAACGAAGAAGAACTGATGCACTTCTCTTACTTGCGTTTCTTGGAAAATCAAATCCGCAAGGCCTTCGTCTTTGAAGGAACGCCGATCCACCTCATCGCAAGAAAACGGAAGTAAGATGATAAAAAAGAGGGCATTTAGTCTTCTTTTTTTATCGATAAGTTCAAGATTGTAGAGCTACATTTGTCATCGAAATAACATATTTTTCCTGGTCCTTGTCACGATTTTGTAATGAAAAGGTACTATCTTTGTAAAAGTCAAAATGCTATAATTCTCTAAACAATTTTCCTTGCATAAGGAGGTTATTATGAAAAAAGATAGATTGTTAAAGAATCGTTTCGTGGCGCATCTACTTGGATTGCTGATGGCATTTTTCTTCCTATCAGGATTCACTGCACCTGAAAAACCAGACTATGGTATCTACGACCCAAATCATTATTTGACAGAGGAAGTAGTTACTCAAATTCGCGATTTGAATGAAGCCAATAGTCAAAAGGCAGAAAAGCTTCAAATAGGTGTCTATATCGTAGATAGTCTGGAAGGAGAAAGTATTGAAACGGTGGCGAATGAGACGGCTAGAGCCTGGAAGATAGGCTATTCAGGAGATAATTTTGGAAGTCTGATTGTGGTAGCCGTTCAAGATCGTAAATCAAGGATTGAAACCAGCAATAACACAGCCATTAGGATAACAGATTATCAAAACAAGCAGATCTTGGCAGCTAGTCGTACGGATTTTAAAACTGGTGACTATAGTAAAGGAATTCTAGCGATTGCCAAAGGTTTGGACAATCAGTTTTATAGAGGAACTGGGACCTTCTCGTCTGATGATGACTCCTCTGATATCAAACGTTATTCCGAAAGTATCAGTGGGAAAAAATCTAATCGAGATAGAACTAGTTCATCAAACCGCCGTCAAAAAAATGACCCCATAAAAGATTTCTTTATGTTCCTGACGGTAATATATTTCGTTGGAGTCATTATTGCCATTATCAGAGGTAGAGGTGGCGGAGGGGGAGACTCCTCTGACGGCGGCTGGTGGTTTAGTGACTCTTCCGACTCAGGGTCATCTTGGTCCGACTCAGGATCAGACTCTTCTAGTAGCTGGGACGGCGGAGGTTTCGATGGCGGAGGCTCATCCGATGATTGGTAATGTTCGTATGTAATTTAAAGAAATAAGTAGGTTTAAGAAATGAAAAATAAAGGAATTATTTATGTATTAAGTATTTTACTGGCTATTCTCTTGCTAGGTGGATGCTCAGTAGTAGGCACTTATAACGGACTTGTCTCCGAACAAACCAAGGTCGAGCAAGCGCAAGCAGATGTAGCGACAGCTCTTCAACGTCGTTCTGACTTGATTGGAAATTTGGTAGAGTCTGTAAAAGGTCAGATGAACCATGAGACAGAAGTCTTTACCCAAATTGCAGAAGCTCGTGCTAAAATTGGGAATGGCTCCGTAACTTCAAAAGAAAATCAAGAGGCTCAAGGAGAGTTGAGTTCCGCTATTTCACGTTTGATTTCGCTAACAGAAAACTATCCAGAACTCAAGAGCAATCAAAATGTGGAACAACTTATGACGGAGTTGGCCGGAAGTGAAAATCGTATCTTTGTAGCTCGCAAGGATTACAACCAAGCTGCAACAGAATACAATCAAAAATTAAGAAGCTTCCCAACAGTTCTTTTCGCTAACATGATGAACTTTAAAGAGGCAGAAACCTTTAAAGAAAGCGAAGAAGCCAAGACAGCTCCAAAGGTTGATTTTAGCACTTCTACAACTAAAGAATAGGCTTGAAATTTCTAAAAGAAAATCAATGATTAGCAATAGTTTGAACATTTACAAAAAAAGGCTCTAAATGAGCCTTTTTTAGCTTGTATAAACACGGATTCTTTCTTGAAAAAGCTGGGCAAATATGCTACAATAAAAAGAACATTCTAAAATATTCAGAATTTAAAGTAAGGAAAAAAATGGCAAATTTATTAAAAACAATCATCGAAAATGATAAAGGGGAACTCCGCCGCTTAGAAAAGATGGCTGATAAAGTCCTCAAATACGAAGATGAAATGGCTGCATTGACAGATGAGCAGTTGCAAGCTAAGACAGAAGAATTTAAGCAACGTTATCAAAATGGTGAAACGCTTGATCAACTCTTGTACGAAGCCTTTGCGGTTGTACGTGAGGGAGCTAAGCGTGTTCTTGGGCTCTTCCCATACAAGGTTCAGGTTATGGGTGGTATCGTTCTTCACCACGGTGACGTTCCAGAAATGCGTACAGGGGAAGGTAAAACCTTGACAGCGACAATGCCTGTTTACCTAAATGCCCTTTCAGGTAAAGGTGTACACGTAGTTACGGTCAACGAATACCTTACAGAACGTGATGCAACTGAAATGGGTGAGTTGTACTCATGGCTTGGTTTGTCAGTTGGGATTAACCTAGCTGCAAAATCTCCAATGGAGAAAAAAGAAGCCTACCTCTGTGATATTACTTACTCAACGAACTCAGAGATTGGTTTTGACTACCTTCGTGACAACATGGTTGTACGTGCAGAGAACATGGTTCAACGTCCACTTAACTATGCCTTGGTCGATGAGGTTGACTCTATCTTGATCGACGAAGCTCGTACACCATTGATCGTTTCAGGAGCAAATGCCGTTGAAACGAGTCAACTCTATCATATGGCGGACCATTTTGTGAAGTCTTTGGATAAGGATGACTACATTATCGATATTCAGTCTAAGACAATCGGTTTGTCTGATTCAGGTATTGATAAGGCTGAAGAATACTTCAAGCTAGAAAACCTCTATGATATCGAAAATGTAGCTCTTACTCACTTTATCGATAATGCCCTTCGTGCCAACTACATCATGATTCTTGATATCGACTATGTGGTGAGCGAAGAGCAAGAAATCTTGATTGTCGATCAATTTACAGGTCGTACAATGGAAGGCCGTCGATACTCTGATGGGTTGCACCAAGCGATTGAAGCTAAAGAAGGTGTCCCAATTCAAGATGAAACCAAGACATCTGCATCGATTACCTACCAAAACCTTTTCCGTATGTATAAAAAATTGGCAGGTATGACTGGTACTGGTAAAACAGAAGAAGAGGAATTCCGCGAAATCTACAACATCCGTGTTATTCCAATTCCTACTAACCGTCCAATCCAACGTATCGACCATTCAGACCTTCTCTACGCTAGCCTCGATGCAAAATTTAAGGCTGTCGTTGAAGATGTTAAGGCGCGTTACCAAAAAGGTCAACCAGTATTGGTAGGTACTGTTGCCGTTGAAACCAGTGATTTTCTTTCTAAGAAATTGGTTGAAGCAGGCGTACCACACGAAGTATTGAATGCCAAGAACCACTATAGAGAAGCGCAAATCATCATGAATGCTGGTCAACGTGGTGCGGTGACTATCGCAACCAACATGGCCGGTCGTGGTACCGATATTAAACTTGGCGAAGGTGTTCGTGAACTTGGAGGACTTTGTGTCATTGGTACAGAACGTCACGAGAGCCGTCGTATCGATAACCAGCTTCGTGGACGTTCAGGTCGTCAAGGTGACCCAGGTGAATCACAATTCTATTTGTCACTCGAAGACGATTTGATGAAACGTTTCGGTTCAGAACGCTTGAAGGGTGTCTTTGAACGTCTCAATATGTCTGACGAAGCCATTGAATCTCGTATGTTGACACGTCAGGTTGAAGCAGCGCAAAAACGTGTTGAAGGAAATAACTACGATACTCGTAAACAAGTCCTTCAATATGACGATGTCATGCGTGAACAACGTGAGATTATCTACGCACAACGTTATGATGTCATCACTGCAGATCGTGACTTGGCTCCTGAAATTCACGCTATGATTCGCCGTACGATTGGACGAATTGTAGATGGTCATGCTCGTTCTAAACAAGATGAAAAACTCGAAGCAATCTTGAACTTTGCGAAGTACAATTTGCTTCCAGAAGATTCAATTTCACTTTCAGACCTAGAGGGGTTATCAGATCAAGCTATCAAGGATGAACTTTACCAACGTGCATTGAAAGTCTACGATAGCCAAGTTGCGAAGCTTCGTGACGAAGAAGCTGTGAAAGAATTCCAAAAAGTCTTGATTCTACGTGTAGTTGACAACAAATGGACAGACCATATCGATGCTCTTGATCAGTTGAGAAACGCTGTTGGTCTTCGTGGCTATGCTCAGAACAACCCTGTTGTAGAGTATCAAGCAGAAGGCTTCCGTATGTTTAACGATATGATTGGTTCGATTGAGTTTGATGTGACTCGCTTGATGATGAAAGCACAAATTCATGAACAAGAACGACCACAAACAGAACACCATATCAGTACAACAGCAACTCGCAATATCGCTGCGCAACAAACAAGTCTTCCAGCTGATTTGGACCTAAGTCAAGTAAAACGCAATGACTTGTGTCCATGTGGTTCTGGTAAGAAATTTAAAAACTGTCACGGTAAACGACGTTAATATTGACTAATTTTCAGGCGGATGCCTAGTGAAAAGTGAATTTTCACTTGGCGTCCGTTTGCTTTATAAGGAGATGAATAATGGTATTTACAGCGAAAAGCCCTAAAATCAATATTGAAGAAGTCCGTAGTTTGTCAAAATTAGAAGGACAAGCGCTGGCCAATAAACAACAACGTGACCAAGAGCTTGAAGCGATTATTCGTGGTGAAGATCAGCGTATTTTGTTGGTGATTGGTCCTTGTTCATCTGACAATGAAGAGGCGGTTCTCGAGTATGCTAAGCGTTTGTCAAAACTGCAAGAAGAAGTCAAAGACCGCGTCTTTATGGTCATGCGTGTCTATACTGCTAAACCACGTACTAACGGTGACGGATATAAGGGCTTGATTCACCAGCCAAATGCTAAAGAAGCACCTAGCCTCATCAATGGGATCAAGGCAGTTCGTCATCTGCACTACCGTGTTATTTCTGAAACAGGAATGACAACAGCAGATGAAATGTTGTACCCAGAGAACCTTCCCTTGGTAGATGATTTGATTTCTTATATGGCAGTTGGGGCTCGTTCAGTCGAAGATCAACAACACCGTTTTGTAGCTAGTGGAGCAGATTTTGCGACAGGTTTTAAAAATCCAACCTCTGGAAATCTCAATGTGATGTTCAACGGTATTTATGCAGCGCAAAATAAACAAAGTTTCCTTTTCCTAGGGAAAGAAGTTGAAACTACAGGGAACCCTCTATCTCATGCTATTCTCCGTGGTGCCCTCAATGAATACGGGAAAAACATTCCGAACTATTACTACGATAATTTAATGGATACTATTGCCCAGTATGAAAAGATGGGACTTGAAAATCCATTTATCATCATTGATACTAACCATGACAACTCAGGCAAGCAGTATATGGATCAGATTCGTATCGTACGTCAAACTTTAATTAACCGCGACTGGAATGAAAAGATTAAAAAACATGTTCGTGGCTTCATGATTGAGTCTTATCTAGAAGACGGTCGTCAAAATGAACCAGAGGTCTTTGGAAAATCTATCACTGATCCATGTCTTGGATGGGAAAATACTGAAGCTCTTGTTCGTGAAATCTACCAAAGACTAGGAGAATAATATGGCATTTATCGAGAAGGGTCAAGAAATCGATATTGAAGCGATTAAGGCGGAAACACAGCTATCTGCGGAAGCATTGCAACATAAGGAAAGTCGTGACCAGGAACTAGCAGACATCCTTTCAGGAAAGGATGACCGCATCTTGTTGGTCATTGGGCCTTGTTCGTCTGATAATGAAGAAGCAGTGCTTGAGTATGCTCGTCGTTTGGCAGACTTGCAGAAAAAAGTGGCAGATAAGATTTTCATGGTTATGCGTGTATATACTGCAAAGCCACGTACCAATGGAGATGGCTACAAGGGCTTGGTTCATCAGCCAGATACTTCGAAGGCTCCAAGCTTGATTAATGGTTTGCAGGCTGTTCGTCAACTTCATTATCGAGTGATTACAGAAACTGGATTGACCACAGCGGATGAAATGCTGTATCCGGCCAATCTCGTATTAGTCGATGACTTGGTGAGCTATCATGCAGTGGGTGCGCGTTCAGTAGAAGACCAAGAACACCGTTTTGTAGCTTCAGGAATCGATGCACCAGTGGGAATGAAGAACCCAACCTCTGGAAATCTGTCTGTTATGTTTAATGCCATCTATGCTGCACAAAACAAACAAACCATTCTCTTTCACGGCCAAGAAGTTGAAACTTCAGGAAATCCCTTGGCTCACGTAATCTTACGTGGAGCTATGAATGAATATGGGAAGAATGAGCCAAACTTCTACTATGAAACTCTTTTAGATGCTATTGGACGTTACGAGTCTATGGGTCTTGAAAATCCTTTTATCATGATTGATACCAACCATGATAATTCAGGGAAACAATATATGGAGCAAGTTCGAATTGTTCGCCAATCTTTGCTCAATCGTGACTGGAATGAAAAAATCAAGAAGACAGTTCGAGGCTTCATGATTGAGTCTTACTTGGCAGATGGTCGACAAAATCAACCAGAACTTTTTGGTTGTTCGATTACAGACCCCTGCCTAGGATGGGAAAATACAGTAGCCCTGGTAGAAGAAATCTATACTACCTTAACAAAATAAGTGAAAAGGATGGAGTTGGGGGTATCTCAACTCCTTTTGATGAAAATGATAGTTGGACACGGAATCGATATCGAAGAATTAGCTTCCATACAAAATGCAGTTGAAAAAAGAGAAGGTTTTGCTCGACGTGTCTTGACAGACAAGGAAATGGAGCGCTTTTCCAGTCTCAAAGGTCGCAGACAGTTCGAGTATTTGGCTGGTCGTTGGTCAGCTAAAGAGGCTTTCTCAAAAGCTATGGGAACGGGAATTGGTAAGCTGAGCTTTCAAGATTTGGAAATTTTGAACAATGAAAGAGGAGCTCCCTACTTCAGCAAATCCCCGTTTTCAGGAAAAGTTTGGCTATCGATTAGCCATACAGATCAGTTTGTGACAGCTAGTGTTATTTTGGAGGAGAATCATGAAAACTAGTCCACATAGACCAACCAAAGCCCTCATCGACCTGGGAGCTATCCGCTACAATATCCAACAAATGGAAGCGCACATTCCCAAAGATACCCTAAAATGGGCAGTTGTAAAAGCCAATGCCTATGGACACGGAGCGGTAGCTGTTGCGACGGCTATCCAGGATGATGTTAACGGCTTTTGCGTTTCTAATATCGATGAAGCCCTCGAACTTCGTCAGGCAGGAATTTCTAAGAAGATTCTTATTTTGGGAGTATCTGAGGTTGAATCTCTTTCACTGGCTAAGGAGTATGCCATTACCTTAACAGTGGCAGGATTGGAATGGATCCAGAAACTCATAGCTACAGAGCCAGACTTATCAGGTTTAACCGTTCATCTTAAAATTGATTCAGGTATGGGACGAATTGGTTTTAGAAGTGCAAGCGAGGCAGCACAAGCTCAAGCTTTACTCAAGGAACATGGGGCTAATGTTGAAGGAATCTTTACCCATTTTGCAACTGCAGATGAAGAATCAGACAGCTACTTTAAGCAACAGTTAGAATGTTTCAAGGGAATAATCGCAGGTTTGCAAGAAGTTCCTGAACTGGTCCATGCGAGTAACTCTGCGACTACTCTATGGCATGCAGAAACGATTTTTAATGCAGTTCGTATGGGAGATTCTATGTATGGTCTCAATCCAAGCGGACAAGTTTTAGAATTGCCTTATGAACTAAAACCAGCCTTGACCTTAGAAACAGCTATTGTACATATCAAAACAGTAGAAGCTGGGGCTTGCATGGGATATGGAGCGACCTATCAGGCAGACAGTGAGCAAGTCATTGCTACTTTGCCAATCGGTTATGCGGATGGTTGGACACGAGATATGCAGAATTTCTCGGTTCTGGTGGATGGACAATTGTGCCCTATCGTAGGGCGCGTATCCATGGATCAAATCACGGTTCGTTTGCCTAGGCTTTATCCATTAGGTACCAAGGTAACTTTGATTGGCTCAAACGGGGACAAAGAGATTACTGCAACAGATGTAGCAGTCTACCGAGGAACTATTAATTATGAGGTAGTTTGTCTCCTCAGTGATCGAGTTCCGAGAGAATATTATTAAGAAACAGAAGGAAAGGAGAAGAGCATGAATTTACATCAACCCTTGCATGTCTTGCCTGGCGTGGGACCAAAATCAGCAGAGAAATATGCCAAACTAGGAATTGAAAACCTGCAAGATCTCTTGCTCTACTTTCCTTTCCGTTATGAAGATTTTAAAACCAAGCAGGTGCTAGAACTAGAAGATGGTGAGAAAGCAGTTCTGTCTGGTCAGGTGGTGACGCCAGCTAGTGTTCAATATTATGGTTTTAAGCGCAATCGCCTACGTTTTAGTCTTAAGCAGGGTGAGGTTGTGTTCGCGGTGAACTTCTTTAACCAACCTTACTTAGCAGATAAGATTGAGCTAGGAGCGACTTTAGCAGTCTTTGGCAAGTGGGATCGTGCCAAGGCAAGTCTCACTGGTATGAAGGTTTTAGCCCAAGTCGAGGACGACCTTCAACCTGTTTATCGTCTGGCGCAAGGAGTTAGTCAAGCAGGCCTTGTTAAAGTCATTAAAACCGCCTTTGATAAGGGGCTAGATCTCTTGATAGAGGAAAATCTCCCTCAGTCCTTGCTGGACAAATACAAACTCATGCCCCGTAGTCAGGCTGTGCGTGCCATGCATTTCCCCAAGGATTTGGCAGAATACAAACAGGCCCTTCGTCGAATCAAGTTTGAGGAACTCTTTTATTTCCAAATGCAATTACAGACCCTCAAGTCTGAAAATAAGGTTGATGGAAGTGGATTGATTCTGAATTGGTCCCAGGAAAAACTAAGGGCGGTTAAAGAAAATTTGCCCTTTGCCCTGACTCAAGCTCAGGAAAAGAGTTTGCAGGAAATTTTGACAGATATGAAGTCGGACCATCACATGAATCGACTCTTACAAGGGGATGTTGGTAGCGGGAAGACAGTGGTTGCAGGTCTTGCCATGTATGCTGCTGTAACGGCAGGGTATCAGGCTGCCCTCATGGTTCCTACAGAGATCCTTGCAGAGCAACATTTTGAAAGTCTAGAAAGTCTCTTTCCTGATTTGAAACTAGCTCTCCTAACAGGTTCATTAAAAGCTGCAGAAAAACGTACGGTTTTGGAAACTATTGCTAAGGGTGATGTTGATGTAATTATCGGTACCCATGCCCTTATACAGGATGGGGTGGACTATGCTAAACTCGGTTTGATTATCATCGACGAGCAACACCGTTTTGGAGTCGGACAAAGGCGTATTTTACGTGAAAAAGGAGAAAATCCAGATGTCCTCATGATGACGGCAACTCCCATTCCACGAACCTTAGCCATCACAGCCTTTGGAGATATGGATGTTTCCATTATTGACCAGATGCCAGCTGGACGTAAGCCAATCGTGACACGTTGGATTAAGCATGAGCAACTGCCACAGGTTTTGACTTGGTTGGAAGGTGAGATTCAAAAAGGTTCTCAAGCCTATGTTATTTCGCCCTTGATCGAAGAATCTGAAGCCCTGGATCTTAAAAATGCCATTGCACTCTCAGAAGAGTTGACGACTCATTTTGCAGGGAAAGCAAAAGTTGCCCTCTTACATGGAAAGATGAAGAGTGATGAAAAAGACCAGATTATGCAGGAATTCAAAGAGAGAAAGACAGATATCTTGGTTTCTACAACGGTTATCGAGGTCGGGGTCAATGTTCCAAATGCAACAGTCATGATTATCATGGATGCTGATCGCTTTGGACTTAGTCAACTTCATCAACTTAGAGGTCGTGTCGGTCGTGGGGACAAGCAGTCCTACGCAGTTCTAGTGGCCAATCCAAAAACTGATTCTGGGAAAGACCGCATGCGTATCATGACAGAAACGACCAACGGTTTTGTCCTTGCGGAGGAAGATTTGAAAATGCGAGGCTCTGGAGAAATCTTTGGGACCAAACAGTCGGGTCTACCAGAGTTTCATGTAGCTGATATCATCGAAGACTTCCCAATCCTTGAGGAAGCTAGAAAGGTAGCAAGCTATATCAGTTCTCTCTTTAACTGGCAAGAGGATCCAGAATGGCATATAATAGCTCTAAATCTACAAAAGAAAGAACATTTAGATTAAGCATTTTCTAAGAAAACTATAAGGTATGTTTTAGATAAGGTGCCTATACTAGAATCATCAAAAAGAAATAAGAACTCTCATATGATGATTAAGGTAAATGATTAAAAAACATTTCAAGTGAAACAAGTACCTTCTCCTAAATACTAAGTAAAAGAGCGGAAACGCTCTTTTTTCTCTATAAAGTGAGCTTAGACTAGGAATTAAAATAATTATCGGACTAGTCTATTTACTATTGTGGCAAAGGTTGCTATAATGAAGAAAACTAATCAATATACTTCTGAAAGGAGTTCACATGACATTAGAAACAAGAAATGTTGCAATTCAGGATACATATGGGGAAAGATTTCAACACTGTTGGGGTTGTGGACCTAAGAATGATTTAGGATTGCATTTGAAAACTTATCCAAGTTTAGAGGGCACAAGCTGCATTAGCCGTATCAAGGTAGACCAGCAATATACAGGTGGTGTTCCTGCAAATCTATTTGGTGGCATGATTGCTGTCATTTTTGACTGTCATGGAACAGCGTCTGCTGCATGGTTCGCTCATCATCAAAAGGGTTTGGAATTGACAGCCGAAACAGTTATCGGACGCTTCATCACAGCTCATTTAGAAGTTGATTATCTTAGCCCAACCCCAATTGACGATGAGATTGTCGTTACTTCAACATTGGAGGAACTAGGGGAAAGAAAAGCCATTGTTTCTATGGAAATGTCAGTGGCAGGTAAAGTGCGTGCAAAAGCTAAAATGGTTGCCGTTGCAGTTAAAGACAACATGTAAACATATAGATAAGGAACTGAGAGCAAGGAATTGCTCTCAGTTTTAGTTGTGTAATATAAACTGAAAATTAATTACGGATTTTTAAGAAAGAGCCTACTTGAAACTACTTTTAGTCTATCTTGGAATGAAAGAATAACGTAAAAAAACTTTCTGATTTAGGGTCATTCTTGCATTGCTTTTCTAGATATGATACAGTTATGATAACGTTTACAAAAACAAGGAGAGTTTTATGAGAAATCCAGCATTAGTAGAAGAAATGAAAACTTATAGAGGGCGAGATGAAGTTCCTCAAGATTTTGATGCTTTTTGGGATGGTGAGATTGGCAAGGTTTCGGTCTTGCCAGACTACCAACTAGAGGAACGTGATTTTCATATTCCAAATGTAAAGTACTATGAGTTAACCTTTAAAGGTACACGTGATGGCCTTGTTTATGCACGTGTAGTCTTACCAAAATCAGAAGAGAAAGTACCAGTCATTTTCCACTTCCATGGTTATATGGGACGTTGCTGGGATTGGACAGATATGCTAGCCTTTACCGTCGCTGGTTATGGGGTTGTATCGATGGATGTTCGTGGGCAATCTGGTTACTCACAAGATGGTTTACGTTCGCCTCTAGGAAATACAGTTAAAGGGCAAATTATTCGAGGAACTGTAGCGGGCAAGGACCAATTGTTCTTCAAGGATGTTTATCTAGATATTTATCAGTTGGTGGAAATTATTGCAAGTCTTCCTCGAGTTGATGAAGAACAATTATCTAGCTATGGAGCATCTCAAGGTGGGGCTTTAGCCATAGTTGCAGCAGCTCTGAACCCTAAAATCAAGCGTACAGTTTCCATCTATCCATTCTTGTCTGACTTTAGACGAGTGTTAGAGATTGGGAATACTAGTGAAGCTTATGATGAGCTCTTTAGATATTTCAAATTTCATGATCCTTTCCATGAAACGGAAGAGAGGATTATGGAAACATTAGGTTATATCGATGTGAAAAACTTTGCCCATCGTATTAAGGGTGAGGTTCGCATGATTACGGGGCTAGATGATGACGTCTGCTACCCAATCACTCAATTTGCTATATACAATCGTCTAACTTGTGAGAAGAGTTATCGCCTTATGCCTGAATACGCGCATGAAGCTATGAATGTTCATGTCAATGACCAGGTTTACAACTGGTTGTGTGGTAGTGAGATTCCCTTTACCTATGTTGGCCAGTAAAAGTTTGTGAGATGAGCCTTGTTAAAGCATGGCTCTTTTTGTGACAAAGTTCAGAAAGTAGTTTCAATTGCTACGAAGTCTAGAAACATATTTGAAAGTGAAATCTATTATATAGCAATGCTCAAAAAAGTAACATCTTTATTATATAATAAAGATAAGACGAAATTTGAAAGGAGATAAACTGTTATCGTTTTGTATGCAGGAAAAATGATAGATGCATATAAAATCAAAAGGAATGGGCAAGCATGAGATTGATACTTTTAACTTTCGATGTAGGAGAGTTAAAAATTTTAAGCAAAAAAGAAAGCGCTTTATTTTTGTGAAAACGAAAGGAAAAATATGAAACAGAGAGAATTTGATCGAAAAGAACGCTATGGAATTCGAAAATTTACAGTGGGAGCTGCATCCGTAGTCATTGGAGCAGTTGTTTTTGGAGTATCACCAGTTTTAGCTCAGGAAGCTCCAACAACTAATGGTGAAACAGCTGGCCAAGCTTTGCCAGAATTGCCAAAAGAAGTAAAAACAGGAAATCTTGCTAACCTTGATAAGGAACTTGCAGATAAGTTGGCAACAGCTACAGATAAAGGGACTGAAGTCAACCGTGAAGATTCACAAGCAAACCCAGGTTCTAAAAAACCAACAGAAACGACAGCTACTACGGAAGCTGCGACGACTACAGAAACTCCAACAGAGACAACTGCAGCAGAAACCACTAGTACCGAAGAAACTGAGAAACAAGAAGCTATCGCTCGTGATTATTACTCAAGAGAATTGGAAAATGTTAATACTGTCGTAGAAAAAAATGACCTTGTCATTAATGCAGCTAATAATCAACGAGATGATTTGACAAGTGACTTAGAGAAACTGAAGAAACTTCAAGATTCAACAGTGCATATGGAGTTCAAACCAGATGCATCGGCACCACGTTTTTACAATCTTTTCTCTGTATCAAGTGATACCAAGGAAAATGAGTACTTCACCATGTCAGTCTTTGATAATACAGCCCTTATCGAAGGTCGTGATGTAAATGGTGCGCAATTCTATGATAAATACACCGATGCACCATTAAAGGTTCGCCCAGGTCAGTGGAATTCAGTTACCTTTACTGTTGAAAAACCAACAACTGAAGTCCCTACTGGAAGAGTTCGTCTATATGTCAATGGTGTCTTGTCCAGAACAAGTTTAAAATCTGGGAAATTCATCAAAGATATGCCAGATGTTAACCACGTTCAAATCGGAGCAACTAAACGAGGAAGCAAGACAGTTTGGGGCTCTAACCTACAAGTCCGTAATCTAACAGTCTACGACCGGGCCTTAACACAAGATGAAGTTCGAACACGAAGTCAATTATTTGAAAGAGGAGACTTGAGGCAAGAACTTCCAGAAGGGGCTGAAATTTCTAAAAAAACAGATGTCTTTACAGCTGGCAAAAATGGGCAGTCAAATCCAGATGGTATTAATAGCTATCGTATTCCAGCCCTCCTGAAGACTGACAAGGGAACTTTGATTGCTGGTGCTGACGAACGCCGCTTACACCACTATGACTGGGGTGATATCGGTATGGTCGTTAAACGAAGTGAAGACAAGGGCCAAACATGGGGGGATCGCATCACTCTTACGAATCTACGTGACAATCCAAAAGCCAAGGATCCAAACATTGGTTCACCAGTAAACATCGATATGGTTCTAGTCCAAGATACGGAAACTAAACGAATCTTCTCAGTTTACGATATGTTCCCAGAAGGTAAAGGAATCTTCGGAATGTCTTCTGAAAGAGAAGTTGCCTATAAGGAAATTGATGGAAAAACTTATCAAATTCTATACCGTGAAGGAGAAAATGGAGCCTATACTATTCGTGAAAATGGTGTTGTCTACACACCAGATGGTCAGGCAACGGATTACCGTGTTGTTGTAAATCCTGTCAAGCCTGCATATAGCGATAAAGGGGACCTTTATCAAGGTGAGCAACTACTAGGAAATATCTACTTTACAAGCAATAAAACTTCTCCATTTAGAATTGCTAAAGACAGCTACCTATGGATGTCTTATAGTGATGATGATGGGAAGACTTGGTCTGCACCACAAGATATTACTCCAATGGTCAAAGCTGATTGGATGAAATTCTTAGGTGTGGGACCTGGAGTGGGAATTACCCTCCAGAATGGACCTCATAAAGGTCGTATTGTTGTCCCTGTTTATACGACAAACAGAACCAACCACCTCAACGGATCTCAATCATCTCGTATCATCTATTCAGATGACCATGGTAAGACTTGGCATATGGGTGGCGGTGTCAATGACAACCGTACACTTCATGATGGAACAGTAGTTGATTCAAGCAACATGAACAATTACTACGCTCAAAATACAGAATCTTCTGTTGTTCAATTGAACAATGGTCAGTTGAAACTCTTTATGCGTGGTTTGACTGGTGATTTGCAAGTTGCGACAAGTAATGATGGTGGTATTACATGGGACAACTATGTAGCACGCTATGATGTACCTGATGTTTATGTTCAAATGGCGGCGACTCATACGGTTCAAGATGGTAAAGAGTATATCCTTCTAGCAAATGCTAATGGACCAGGTCGTAAGAATGGCTACATTCGTGTGGCTCGCGTAGAAGAAGATGGCGAGTTGACTTGGTTGCATCATCATTTGATTCAAGAAGGTGAGTATGCTTATAACTCACTTCAACAAATTGGACCAAAAGAATTTGGTCTCTTGTATGAACATCATGAAGCGGGTGGCAATCCTTATACTCTATCCTTCAAGAAATTCAACTGGGATTATCTAACTAAAGAGAGACTTGCTTCTAAAGAAGTGAAAGTTACAACGGCTATGGAAAAATGGCCAGGCATTATTGCTATGGAATTTGATTCAGAAGTCTTGGTAAATCAAGCTCCAACTCTCAAATTAGCTAATGGTAAGACTGCGACCTTCATGACTCAGTATGATACGAAGACTCTCCTATTTACAATAGCTCCTGAAGATATCGGTCAAAAAGTTACAGCTATTGAAGCGGGTGCAATTGAAAGTATGCATAACTTGCCAATATCTGTGGTAGGTACTAAACTTACAAATGGTTTTAATGGCGACGAACCGGCAATCCATGAAGTCCCAGAATTTACAGGTGGCGTCAATGGTGACGAAGCAGCTGTAACAGAACTTCCTGAGTACACTGAAGCTATTGGAACTGCAGGTGATGAAGCCGCACCAACAGAAGAAATCCCAGAATTTACAGGTGGTGTCAATGGCGACGAAGCGGCTGTGACAGAGCTTCCTGAGTACACTGAAGCTATTGGAACAGTAGGCGATGAAGCCGCACCAACAGTAGAAATTCCGGAATTCACGGGTGGCGTCAATGCGGTCGAAGCTGCAGTCAATGAAGTCCCAGAATTCGTAGGTGGTGTGAATGCAGTTGAGGCTCTTAAGAATGAATTGCCTGAGTTCGTAGGCGGAGTCAACTCTGTTCTAGCTCTCAAGCATGAACTTCCAGAATACGTAGGAGGAATTAATGCGGTCGAAGCAGCAGTCAATGAAGTTCCAGAATTCGTGGGTGGCGTGAATGCAGTTGAAGCGCTTAAGAATGAACTTCCAGAATTTACAGGTGGATCTAATGCAGTCCAAACACTTGAGCGAGAACTTCCAGAATTCACAGGTGATGTCAATGCAGTCGAAGCGGCAGTCAATGAAGTTCCAGAATTCGTGGGTGGTGTGAATGCAGTTGAGGCTCTCAAACATGAACTTCCAGAATACGTAGGAGGAGTTAATACAGTCGAAGCAGCAGTCAATGAAGTTCCAGAATATAAGAGCGAGGAACAACCACTTGTAACTCTAGCAGCGCAACAAGATAAGACTTACCAAGCTCCTGCAGCTCAACCACAACAACCTGCTCTACCAGAGACAGGAAGTGAAGTTTCAACTTCTCTAGTATCTCTCGGACTTGTTGGAATGTTCTTAGGATTATTTGGTATGGCTAAGAAAAAAGAAGGTTAATGCACAATTAAATCTTAAAGGTATCTAATAAAAGATAGTAGATTGAAAGAGTCTGTGACAGTGATTTGTTACAGGCTCTTTCGTTTATAGAAAGCATAGAAAGTGCTGGAATAACTAGAACGAAGATAATTCAAGTGGGAACCTCCCCTCTGAAACTACTTTCAGCAGAATCTGTTTCATAAAATTGTTTTGAAACTTCAATCTATTCTAGTACAAGTTCTTGAAAGCGCTTTAAAAATGATATATAATAGGCTCATAAGAAAAAAGAAAAGGAGGAAAGTGGATGCCACAAATCAGTAAAGAAGCTTTGATTGAGCAGATTAAAGATGGAATCATCGTTTCTTGTCAGGCACTTCCTCACGAACCGCTTTATACAGAAGCGGGAGGTGTAATGCCCTTGCTAGCCAAAGCAGCTGAGCAAGGTGGAGCAGTCGGTATCCGAGCAAATAGTGTTCGTGATATTAAGGAAATAAAAGAGGTCACAAAACTTCCGATTATCGGAATCATCAAACGTGATTATCCGCCACAGGAACCATTCATCACAGCCACTATGAAAGAGGTTGATGAATTAGCGGCTCTAGACATTGAGGTTATCGCTCTTGATTGTACCAAGAGAGAACGCCATGATGGTTTAGACATTCAAGAATTTATCCGCCAAATCAAAGAAAAATATCCAAATCAATTGTTGATGGCTGATACAAGTACTTTTGAAGAAGGTCTTACAGCAGTTGAAGCTGGAATTGACTTTGTCGGAACAACCTTGTCAGGTTACACATCTTACAGTCCAAAAGTGGATGGCCCAGACTTTGAATTGATTAAGAAACTTTGCGATGCAGGAGTAGACGTTATCGCAGAAGGTAAGATTCATACACCAGAACAGGCTAAGCAAATCCTAGGTTACGGAGTGCGAGGCATCGTAGTTGGTGGCGCTATTACTAGACCAAAAGAGATCACGGAACGATTTGTTGCAGGTCTCAAATAAGATAATTAAAATACGAGGAGAGTGGTTGATTAGTAAAACAAAATGTAAACGTATACAAAGTTGTCAATACTCATTATCCGTTTCGGATACGCATATCATCATTTAGGAGAATACTAATGAAATTTAGAAAACTAGCTTTTACAGTACTTGCGGGTGCTGCTGTTCTATCTCTTGCTGCTTGCGGCAAATCAGACGCTAAAAAAGATGCTGCAAGTGATTCAGGAAAAACAGAAATCACTTGGTGGGCATTCCCAGTCTTTACTCAAGAAAAAACTGGTGACGGTGTAGGAACTTATGAAAAATCTATCATCGAAGCTTTCGAAAAAGCAAATCCAGATATCAAAGTTAAACTTGAAACAATCGACTTCAAATCTGGTCCTGAAAAGATCACTACAGCAATCGAAGCAGGAACTGCTCCAGACGTACTCTTTGACGCACCAGGGCGTATCATCCAATACGGTAAAAATGGTAAATTGGCTGACTTGAACGACCTCTTTACAGACGAATTTGTGAAAGATGTTAACAACGAAAACATCATCCAAGCAAGTAAAGCAGGCGACAAAGCTTACATGTACCCAATCAGTTCTGCACCATTCTACATGGCTATGAACAAGAAAATGTTGGAAGACGCAGGAGTTGCAAACCTTGTAAAAGAAGGTTGGACAACAGATGACTTCGAAAAAGTTTTGAAAGCGCTTAAAGATAAAGGCTACACACCAGGTTCATTGTTCAGTTCAGGTCAAGGGGGAGACCAAGGAACACGTGCCTTCATCGCTAACCTTTATGGCGGATCTGTAACTGATAAAGAAGTAACTAAATACACAACAGACGATCCTAAATTCGTTAAAGGTCTTGAAAAAGCATCTAGCTGGATCAAAGACGGTTTGTTGAACAACGGTTCACAATTTGACGGTGGTGCAGACATCCAAAACTTTGCAAATGGTCAAACATCATACACAATCCTTTGGGCACCAGCTCAAAATGGTATCCAAGCTAAATTATTGGAAGCAAGTAAAGTTGAAGTGGTAGAAGTTCCATTCCCATCTGATTCTGGTAAACCAGCTCTTGAATACCTTGTAAACGGATTTGCAGTATTCAACAACAAGGATGAAAAGAAAGTTGCTGCAGCTAAGAAATTCATCCAATTCATCGCTGATGATAAAGAGTGGGGTCCTAAAGACGTAGTTCGTACAGGAGCATTCCCAGTTCGTACTTCATTTGGTAAACTTTACGATGACAAACGTATGGAAACAATCAGTGGTTGGACTAAATACTACTCTCCATACTACAACACAATCGATGGATTTGCTGAAATGAGAACTCTATGGTTCCCAATGCTTCAATCAGTATCTAATGGTGACGAAGAACCTGCTGCAGCTTTGAAAACATTCACTGAAAAAGCTAATGAAACTATCAAAAAAGCAGCTAAACAATAAGCTCTAATTAAAAAGTAAAATCCCCCCTTTTCCCTGTGTACCTCTGTGCACGAAAAAGGGGGACTTTTGTTTAAAAATGTAAGGAACTGACAGGTCAAAATTAAAATGAAGTTCTTACATTGTTAATCTTTAAAAGAATTTCATTTTGATTTTAGATCAATGTCAGATAACAGTCAAAAAAACAAAACTATTTGAAAGTGAGGTGCCAACTGTGAAAGTCAATAAAATTCGCATGAGGGAAACAATTATTTCATACGCGTTCCTAGCACCAGTATTAATCTTCTTTACCGTCTTCGTTTTAGCTCCAATGATCATGGGATTCATCACTAGTTTCTTTAACTACTCGATGACTAGCTTTGAGTTTGTGGGATTGGACAACTACATCCGCATGTTTAAAGACCCTGTCTTTACAAAATCTTTGATTAATACCGTAATCTTAGTTATCGGATCTGTACCAGTCGTTGTACTCTTCTCACTATTTGTGGCATCACAAACTTACCAACAAAATGCAGTTGCTAGATCCTTCTATCGTTTTGTATTCTTCCTTCCTGTTGTAACAGGTAGTGTTGCCGTAACAGTTGTATGGAAATGGATTTATGATCCACTATCAGGTATTTTGAACTTCGTGCTTAAGTCAAGTCATATCATCAGCCAAAACATTTCTTGGTTAGGTGATAAAAACTGGGCTTTGATGGCGATTATGATTATCCTTTTGACAACATCAGTTGGTCAACCAATCATTCTTTATATCGCTGCAATGGGTAATATTGACAACTCACTTGTAGAAGCAGCGCGTGTTGACGGTGCGACTGAATTTCAAGTATTCTGGAAGATTAAATGGCCAAGCCTCCTTCCAACAACTCTTTATATCGCAATTATCACAACCATCAACTCATTCCAATGTTTCGCATTGATTCAGTTGTTGACATCTGGTGGTCCAAACTATTCAACAAGTACACTTATGTACTACCTATACGAAAAAGCCTTCCAATTGACTGAATATGGCTATGCTAATACTATTGGTGTATTCTTGGCAGTTATGATTGCCCTTGTCAGCTTCGCTCAATTCAAGATCCTCGGAAACGATGTAGAATACTAAGGAAAGGAGACAGCTATGCAACCTACACAACAAAAGAAACCATTAACAGCCTTTACTGTTATTTCAACAATCATTTTGCTCTTGTTGACTGTACTGTTTATCTTCCCATTCTACTGGATCTTGACAGGTGCATTCAAATCACAACCAGATACCATTATGATTCCACCACAATGGTTCCCTAAAGCTCCAACAATGGAGAACTTCCAACAATTGATGGTGCAAAACCCAGCCTTGCAATGGATGTGGAACTCAGTGTTCATTTCTTTAGTAACGATGTTCTTGGTTTGTGCAACCTCTTCACTAGCAGGTTATGTATTGGCTAAGAAACGTTTCTATGGACAACGCATTCTCTTTGCAATCTTTATCGCTGCTATGGCTCTTCCAAAACAAGTTGTCCTTGTACCATTGGTACGTATCGTCAACTTCATGGGAATCCATGATACTCTTTGGGCAGTTATCTTGCCTTTGATTGGATGGCCATTCGGGGTCTTCCTTATGAAACAGTTCAGTGAAAACATTCCGACAGAATTGCTCGAATCTGCTAAAATCGATGGATGTGGCGAAATTCGTACTTTCTGGAGCGTAGCCTTCCCTATCGTAAAGCCAGGATTTGCAGCTCTTGCAATCTTTACCTTCATCAATACTTGGAATGACTACTTCATGCAATTGGTAATGTTGACTTCACGTCAAAACTTGACCATCTCACTCGGAGTTGCGACTATGCAGGCTGAGATGGCAACTAACTACGGTTTGATCATGGCAGGGGCTGCCCTTGCAGCTGTGCCAATCGTAACAGTCTTCCTTGTCTTCCAAAAATCCTTCACTCAAGGGATTACTATGGGAGCTGTCAAAGGATAGTACTTTGCGAATATTGAATATCGTACAATCTGTTTATCAGTATACAGAAGTATAGTTGATAGACTAAGAGAATACAGGATATATAAGTGTCTACAAAATGGAGATGAGTTGCTTGCTTCACGAAGTTTTGTTAGACACTTATAAACTTGATTTTTGACTTTTTAGATACTATTTAGAGTAGTTATTTCCCATTTTAGTGGTATCCAAGATAAGTATGTTGTACTTATCTTGGACGGAATTTTTGAGAGTAAAATAGTTCGGGGAACTATTTTAGCCTGAGCCTAGAAATGAATGAGCGAGGAGCTCAAAAATTAGGACTTTCATTTCATGGTTTTCTAAAATCATCCACTGGATAATTTTACCTTCCGTCCGCATTATTTAAGGGAAAGGGTAAAAAAGATAAATCAAATTGGAAATAAGCATCAGAAGTAAAGGAAATTACTATGATTTTTGATGATTTAAAAAACATTAGCTTTTACAAGGGAATTCACCCAAATCTGGACAAGGCTATTGATTATCTCTATGAGCATCGTAAAGATAACTTTGAATTAGGGAAATACGAGATTGATGGGGATAAAGTTTTCCTAGTTGTACAAGAAAATGTTCTCAATAAAGAAGAAAATGATCGCTTTGAGCATCATAAAAACTATGCAGATTTGCATTTGTTAGTTGAAGGACATGAGTATTCTAGCTACGGTTCTCATGTCAAAGACGAGGCTGTAGCCTTTGATGAAGCCAGTGATATTGGCTTTGTTCATTGTCACGAACAATACCCACTTTTGTTGGGATATCACAATTTTGCAGTTTTCTTCCCAGGAGAACCTCATCAGCCTAACGGTTATGCAGGTATGGAAGATACAGTTCGCAAATACTTATTTAAAATTTTAATCGATTAGTCAGTTAGGAGGAGCAAACAATGGCACATAAAGGATCAGGATTGATAAAAGCGGCATTCGATACGGATAACTTTCTTATGCGATTTTGTGAGAAGGTTTTAGATATCGTGACGGTTAATCTGCTCTTTGTTGTGTCTTGTTTGCCTATTGTGACGATCGGTGTTGCAAAAATCAGTCTCTATCAGACAATCTTCGAAGTTAAGAGTAGTCGTCGTGTTCCTGTTTTTAAAACTTATATGAGAGCCTTTAAGCAAAATTTGAAATTAGGTCTCCAGTTAGGTTTGTTGGAACTAGGAATTTTTCTAATTAGTGTAGTTGACTTGTCTCTATTCTGGGGGCAAACAGGCCTAGGCTTCCAGCTCATTAAGGCCATTTGCTTGGGGATTTTGATATTTTTAACCCTAGTTATGTTGGCTAGCTATCCTATTGCAGCGCGTTATGACTTGACTTGGAAAGAAGCACTCCAAAAGGGCTTGCTCTTAGTTAGCTTTAATTTCGTGTGGTTCTTCTTGATGCTTGCGATTATTTTATTAATCATTATGCTTCTATATCTATCAGGCTTTACTCTAGTGCTCGGTGGATCAGCATTTCTACTCTTTGGCTTTGGTCTTCTTGCCTTTTGCCAGGCTGGATTAATGGAAAAATTGTTTGCTAAATATCAAGCAGATTGAAAATGATATGAAACTACTTTCAAACAAGAAAAGCTACGGGAGATGAATAGAAATTAAAATCTAAGTGGCTTGGATGTATTGAAAGCGCTTTTTACAAGGTGTATACTAAAATAGTAAAAAATCATCTGCTCAGAGCAGAAAATAAGAAATCTTAGGAGAAATCTATGTCAGATTTAAAAAAATATGAAGGTGTTATTCCTGCCTTCTACGCATGTTATGATGATGAGGGAGAAGTAAGCCCAGAACGAACTCGTGCTTTGGTGCAATACTTTATTGATAAAGGTGTTCAAGGACTTTATGTCAACGGTTCTTCAGGTGAATGTATCTACCAAAGTGTAGCAGACCGCAAGTTGATCTTGGAAGAAGTCATGGCTGTTGCTAAAGGTAAATTGACCATCATTGCTCACGTGGCTTGCAACAATACCAAAGACAGTATCGAGCTTGCTCGCCATGCTGAAAGTTTGGGAGTAGATGCTATCGCAACAATCCCACCAATTTACTTCCGTTTGCCTGAGTACTCAGTAGCAAAATACTGGAACGACATCAGTGCAGCAGCACCAAATACAGACTATGTTATCTATAACATTCCTCAATTGGCAGGAGTTGCTTTGACTCCAAGCCTTTATACAGAAATGTTGAAGAACCCACGTGTGATCGGTGTTAAAAACTCATCAATGCCAGTTCAAGATATCCAAACTTTTGTTAGTCTTGGTGGCGAAGATCATATCGTCTTTAATGGTCCAGACGAACAATTCCTTGGTGGACGTCTCATGGGTGCTAAAGCTGGTATCGGTGGTACTTATGGTGCTATGCCAGAACTCTTCTTGAAACTCAACCAATTGATTGCGGAAAAAGACCTAGAAACAGCGCGTGAATTGCAATATGCAATCAACGCTATCATTGGAAAATTGACTGCTGCACATGGAAACATGTACGGTGTTATCAAAGAAGTCTTGAAAATCAATGAAGGGCTTAATATCGGATCAGTTCGTTCTCCACTTACACCAGTGACCGAAGAAGATCGTCCAGTTGTTGAAGCAGCTGCTCAATTGATTCGTGAAACTAAGGAGCGTTTCCTCTAATCAATAGGAGGCTTTATGACTAATTACGTTGCAATTGATATTGGTGGAACTAATATCAAATATGGTTTGATTGACCAAGATGGACAACTGGTAGAGTCTCACGAAGTAGCAACTGAGGCTCATAAGGGCGGTCCACATATCTTACAGAAAACAAAAGATATCGTAGCTAGCTATCTAGAAAAAGGACCAGTGTCAGGTGTAGCCATTTCCTCAGCGGGAATGGTTGATCCTGATAAGGGTGAGATTTTCTACGCTGGTCCACAGATTCCAAATTATGCTGGAACCCAATTTAAAAAGGAAATTGAAGCTAGCTTTAATATTCCTTGTGAAATTGAAAATGATGTTAACTGTGCAGGCCTTGCTGAAGCTGTCTCTGGTTCAGGAAAGGGTGCAAGTATTACCCTTTGTTTGACAATTGGAACAGGTATCGGTGGTTGCTTAATCATTGATGGCCAAGTTTTTCATGGCTTTAGTAATTCTGCCTGTGAAGTTGGTTATCTGCACATGCAGGATGGAGCTTTCCAGGATTTAGCATCTACGACAGCTCTTGTTAAGTATGTAGCAGACGCACATGGAGATGAAGTGGAACAGTGGAACGGTCGTAGAATTTTCAAAGAAGCTACCGAAGGCAATAAACTCTGTATGGAGGGGATTGACCGTATGGTAGATTATCTGGGCAAAGGTTTAGCGAATATTTGTTATGTGGTTAATCCAGAAGTTGTCATCCTTGGCGGTGGCATCATGGGGCAAGAAGCAATTTTGAAACCTAAAATCCGTAAGGCTTTGAAAGATGCCCTCGTTCCAAGCTTGGCAGACAAGACACAACTTGAATTTGCCCACCATCAGAATACTGCCGGTATGCTCGGTGCTTATTATCATTTTAGAACAAAACATTCCTAAATTGGCTTTGCCAATTTAGGTTTTTTACATAAAAGCAAAGAGTAACTTGCTTACTAATGTCAAGGAATCTTGCATTTTTGACTTCGATATAGTATATTTAAGTTAATTCAAATATATGCTAGTAACACTAACAGATATGAACTAAAGGAAAGCAATCATTGACCTATAATCAACAAGAAAAATATAAAAATAAAGTAAGCTCCCCTGAGGATCAAGAAACAGAGATCGCAACTTACGGTCCACTGCCAAGTAAGGCCCAATTGGACTACCATAAAGAAGAATTGGCTGCCTTCATCCACTATGGTATGAATACATATACCAACTCTGAGTGGGGAAATGGTAGAGAAAATCCTGAGTACTTTAATCCAACAAATCTTGATACAGATCAGTGGATTAAAACATTGAAGGATGCCGGATTCAAACGAACTATCATGGTTGTCAAACACCATGACGGATTTGTCATCTATCCTTCTCAATATACAAAACATACTGTAGCTGCTAGTCCATGGAAAAATGGTAAAGGTGACCTTCTCGAAGAAATCTCAAAATCAGCAACTAAGTATGACATGAATATGGGTGTGTATCTATCACCTTGGGATGCAAACAATCCAAACTATCACGTGAATACTGAAAAAGAGTACAACGAATACTACCTCAACCAACTCAAGGAAATCCTTGGTAATCCTAAATACGGAAATAACGGAAAGTTCATTGAAGTATGGATGGATGGTGCGCGTGGTAGCGGAGCTCAAAAAGTAACTTATACCTTTGATGAGTGGTTCAAGTACATCAAGGAAGCTGAAGGAGATATCGTTATCTTCTCTGCTCAACCAACAAGTGTTCGATGGATCGGTAATGAACGTGGTATCGCCGGAGATCCAGTTTGGCATAAGGTCAAGAAAGCTAAAATCACTGATGATGTGAAGAATGAATATCTCAACCATGGAGATCCAGAAGGAGATATGTACTCAGTTGGTGAAGCAGACGTTTCTATCCGCTCAGGTTGGTTCTACCATGACAATCAAGAACCAAAATCAATCAAATATTTGATGGATATCTACTTCAAGTCTGTTGGTCGTGGAACGCCACTTCTCCTCAATATTCCACCTAATAAAGAAGGTAAATTCGCAGAAGCAGACGTCGCTCGCTTGCAAGAATTCCGAGCAACATTGGATCAAATGTATGCGACTGACTTCGCTAATGGTGCAACAGTTACTGCAAGCTCTACTCGTAAGAATCACTTGTATCAAGCAAGCCACCTAACAGATGGTAAGGATGATACCAGCTGGGCGCCAGCAAATGATGCTAAAACGGGTGAATTTACTGTCGATCTTGGTCAAAAGAGACGCTTTGACGTAGTTGAACTCAAAGAAGATATTGCTAAAGGTCAACGTATCTCAGGATTCAAGGTTGAAGTTGAACTCAATGGTCGTTGGTTACCATACGGTGAGGGCTCAACTGTTGGTTATCGTCGTCTGATCCAAGGTCAGCCAGTAGAAGCACAAAAGATTCGCGTAACCATTACTGGTGCGCAAGCAACTCCTATCTTGACAAACTTCTCTGTCTATAAGACACCAAGCAGTATCGAGAAAACAGATGGATATCCACTTGGATTGGATTACCATTCAAACACAACAGCCGATAAAGAAAATACAACTTGGTATGACGAATCTGAAGGTATCCGCGGAACATCTATGTGGACAAACCAAAAAGATGCAAGAGTAACCTACCGTTTCAACGGAACTAAGGTTTATGTCGTATCTACAGTGGATCCAAACCACGGTGAAATGTCAGTTTACGTAGATGGTCAGAAGGTTGCAGACGTGCAAACCAATAATGTAGCTCGTAAACGTAGCCAGATGGTTTATGAAACAGATGATTTGGCTCCAGGTGAACATACCATCAAACTTGTCAATAAAACTGGCGAAGCCATTGCAACTGAAGGTATTTACACCCTCAACAATGCCGGCAAGGGTATGTTTGAGATGAAAGAAACAACCTATGAAGTTCAAAAAGGTCAACCGGTTACTGTAACCATCAAACGTGTTGGTGGAAGTAAGGGTGTAGCAACAGTCCATGTTGTAACAGAGCCAGGAACTGGGGTTCACGGTAAGGTTTACAAGGATACAACAGCTGACCTAACCTTCCAGGATGGTGAAACAGAGAAAACAATCACGATTCCAACGATTGACTTTACAGAGCAAGCTGATTCCATCTTTGATTTCAAGGTGAAAATGACTAGCGTTTCTGATAATGCTCTTCTTGGATTCGCTTCAGAAGCAACGATTCGAGTGATGAAAGCAGAATTACTTTAGGAAAAATTATCGACTATAGATAAATATCCATTGAACTCTTATGTAAGTAATTTTGAGTGATAAAAAATCCTAAATTGTTTTAACAATTTAGGATTTTTACTTTCTGCGATTTCTACGATAACCATTCAATTTTTTGTTTTCCCAATAGCTATTAAAGATTTTTTCTTTGCTTTCGCGATCAATTTCTAAGAAATAAGCATAGAGTAAATCCACTAAAATGAGCATTGGCAATTGAGCAGAGATTCGTTGGATATAAGAAGCCTGGTTCTGGCTCGCTACCAATATAGTCTCTGTAAATGCTTGGGTATCCTTGTTGGGAGAACTTGTAAAGAGAACGGTCTTGGCTCCCATATCTTGAGCATCTAATAAACTATCGATGATAGATGGTGTTGTTCCTGAGAGGGAAAAACCAAAGACCAAACATTTTTCATCAATGATACTTGTCGTCCAGGCAAAACCGTCTGAATCTGTTAAGGCTTCACAGACCACACCCAATCTCATGAAACGTAACTTCATCTCGCGTGCAACTAAACCAGAGCTTCCAGTTCCAAAAAAATACACGCGTTCTGATTGTTCAATCATCTGAGCGACACGTTCCAACTGTTCATCGTCAATCAATCCTTGAGAAACATCTCGTAGGTTTGCATAGCTTCTGAGAACTCTCTGAGTCAAGGGATTCATATCCTGTTGAGGAGTGGAAAGAGTGTCTTTTTGTTGTTGATATTTAAAGATGAACTCACGATAACCCTTAAAACCACATTTCTTAGCAAAACGAGTGAGTGCTGCCTGGGAAATATGAAGTTTTTGAGTAACTTGTTGTGAGGATAGGTCATCATTTATCGTATCTGCCTGCAGAAAATAGTGGGCAATTTCTTGCTCTAAATCGGTCATTTCTTCAAAGTGAAGATCAATGATCGTAGAGATATCTTGCTTATTCATGGGACTCCTTTTATAGATATTTGCTAGAATTCCTTTGATGAATCTAACAAATAAAAATAGCGCTTACCACCATTATATCATAGAAAATAATTTTTGGGCCAAAAAGGAAAAGTCTTTTCTTTTTCCATAATTTTCTCCCTAAATTATGGTACAATGAAAAGTAAGATTTTGATTAGAAATGAGATTGATTTGTATGAGAAAATTCAATAGCCACTCGATACCGATACGGCTTAATTTGTTGTTTGCAATCGTCATTTTGCTCTTTTTAGCAATTATTGGTCGTTTGCTTTATATGCAAGTTCTTCATAAGGATTTTTACGAAAACAAACTAGCTTCTGCTAGTCAAACTCGTGTAACTATGGGTTCTGCTCGTGGAGAAATCTATGACGCGGCAGGAAAGCCTTTGGTTCAAAATACCGTTAAGCAAGTTGTTTCCTTCACACGAAGCAACAAGATGACTGCAGCTGATCTAAAAGACATTTCTAAAAAATTGTTGGACTACGTAACAGTTACTTCTCCAGAGTTGACTGACCGTCAAATGGCTGATTACTATTTGGCTGATACTGAAGTTTATAAGAAGACAGTCGAAGCTCTTCCAAAAGATAAACGGTATGATTCAGATGGCAATCAACTTTCTGAGTCTGAACTCTATAATAATGCTGCTGAGAGTATTGCAGCGAATCAGCTGAATTATTCTGATGATGAAAAGAAGGCAATCTACCTCTTTAGCCAACTCAATTCAGTAGAAAATTTTGCGACAGGGAATATCCAAACCGATCCTTTGACGGATACGCAGGTAGCTCTGATTGCATCTGCTTCTAAGAAATTGCCAGGTATTTCTATCTCTACTTCATGGGATCGAAAGGTTTTAGAAACCTCACTTTCATCTATTGTTGGAACTGTTTCTAGTGAAAAATCCGGACTTCCAGCAGAAGAAGTGGATGCGTATTTGAAAAAAGGTTACTCGCTCAATGACCGTGTCGGGACTTCTTACCTTGAAAAACAATACGAAGAAGTCTTGCAAGGGAAACGGACGATCAAGGAAATCCATTTGGACAAGCACGGAGACATGGAGAGCGTAGAGAATATCGAAGAAGGTAGCAAGGGTAAAAACATCAAATTAACCATTGATTTGACCTTCCAAGATAGTGTTGATAGCCTCTTGAAGAGTTATTTCAATTCTGAACTTGCAAATGGTGGTGCTAAATACTCAGAAGGCGTTTATGCAGTAGCCCTTAATCCTAAGACAGGTGCTGTATTGGCAATGTCAGGGATGAAGCATAATCTGGAGACTGGTGAATTGACACCAGACTCACTAGGGACAGTGACCAATGTTTTTGTACCAGGATCTGTCGTTAAGGCAGCAACCATCAGTTCTGGTTGGGAAAATGGAGTTTTAAAAGGGAACCAGACCTTGACAGACCAACCAATCGTTTTTCAAGGATCCGCAGCTATCAATTCGTGGTATACCCCTTATTACGGTTCTTTTCCAGTTACAGCCGTTGAGGCTCTAGAATATTCATCTAATGCCTACATGGTTCAAACTGCGCTAGGAATGATGGGTCAGACCTATCAACCAAATATGACAGTCAAAACCAACCAACTGGATTCTGCTATGGGTAAACTTCGTGCTACCTTTGGAGAGTATGGACTAGGAGTTTCTACTGAGATTGACTTGCCAGATGAATCGACAGGATTTATCCCCCAAAAATTTGACTTGGCTAATTATTTAACTAATGCTTTTGGCCAGTTTGATAACTACACACCGATGCAATTAGCCCAGTACGTTGCAACTATTGCTAACAATGGTGTTCGTCTGGCTCCACATATTGTCGAGGGAATATACGACAACAATGATAAGGGTGGCCTTGGGGAATTGATCCAAGCAATAGATACCAAGGAAATCAACAAGGTCAATATTTCTGAATCAGATATGGCAATCTTGCACCAAGGATTTTACCAAGTATCGCATGGAACTAGTCCCCTAACGACAGGACGGGCGTTTTCAGATGGCGCCACTGTTTCTATCAGTGGTAAGACCGGTACAGCTGAAAGCTATGTAGCTGGTGGTCAAGAAGCTAATAATACCAATGCCGTGGCCTATGCTCCAACAGAAAATCCTCAAATTGCAGTTGCAGTAGTCTTTCCTCATAATACCAATTTAACCAAAAATGTTGGGCCAGCAATTGCTCGCGACATTATCAATTTATATAACCAACACCATCCAATGAATTAGAAAGGAAACCATGCTTTACCCAACACCTATTGCTAAGTTAATTGACAGCTATTCTAAACTTCCAGGGATCGGGATTAAGACAGCAACCCGACTGGCCTTTTATACCATTGGGATGTCGGATGACGACGTCAATGAATTTGCAAAAAATCTTCTTGCAGCCAAGCGAGAATTGACCTATTGCTCGATTTGTGGACGGTTAACAGATGAGGACCCTTGTTCTATCTGTACAGACCCTAGCCGAGATCAGTCTACGATTCTGGTTCTGGAGGATAGTCGCGATGTCGCTGCCATGGAAAATATTCAAGAATACCACGGTCTTTACCATGTCTTACACGGCTTAATTTCACCTATGAATGGGATTAGCCCAGATGACATCAATCTCAAGAGTCTCATGACACGTCTCATGGATAGCGAAGTTTCTGAGGTCATCGTAGCGACCAATGCGACTGCTGATGGTGAGGCGACTTCCATGTATATCTCACGACTTCTCAAACCCGCAGGAATCAAGGTTACTCGTCTAGCACGAGGTCTAGCAGTCGGAGCTGATATCGAATATGCGGACGAAGTAACGCTCCTAAGAGCCATCGAAAATCGTACAGAACTCTAGTCTGTGAGGATATAGAACAGGCAATTAACTAATAGATAAGATTTTAAGAAACATAGAGGCTGGATTTATTTTTAATCCAGTCTCTTTTTTGCTATTCAAGTTTAAAAAAAGAGACAAATGTGATATACTAAAGAGCAAGTATTCTAGTAGAAACAGGACAATCATATGAAACAAACAATAATTTTATTATATGGTGGACGCAGTGCAGAACGTGAAGTGTCTGTATTGTCGGCTGAGAGTGTGATGCGTGCGGTTAACTATGATCGTTTCGCAGTCAAAACCTTCTTTATCAGCCAGTCCGGTGATTTCATCAAAACCCAAGAATTTACCCAAACTCCTGGACAAGATGAACGTCTCATGACCAATGCAACTATTGATTGGGACAAGAAAATTGCTCCAAGTGCTATCTACGAAGAAGGAGCCGTTGTCTTTCCAGTTCTTCATGGACCTATGGGAGAAGATGGTTCCGTTCAAGGTTTCTTAGAAGTCTTGAAAATGCCTTATGTCGGTTGTAACATCTTATCTTCAAGTCTTGCCATGGATAAGATTACTACCAAACGTGTTTTGGAGTCTGCTGGGATTGCCCAAGTTCCTTACGTAGCGATTGTTGAAGGGGATGACTTGGCCTCTAAGATTGCAGAAGTCGAAGAAAAATTAACCTACCCAGTTTTTACCAAACCATCCAATATGGGTTCTAGTGTTGGTATTTCTAAGTCTGAAACTAAAGAGGAACTCCATCAAGCTCTAGAACTTGCCTTCAAGTATGATAGCCGTGTCTTGGTAGAGCAAGGAGTCAATGCACGTGAAATCGAAGTTGGTCTCTTAGGAAACTACGATGTCAAGAGCACGCTTCCAGGTGAAGTTGTCAAAGATGTAGCCTTCTATGACTATGAAGCAAAATACATCGATAATAAGATTACGATGGATATTCCAGCTAAGATTAGCGATGATGTGGTATCGGTAATGCGCAAGAATGCCGAAACTGCCTTCCGTGCTATTGGTGGACTTGGTCTCTCACGTTGTGACTTTTTCTATACAGATAAGGGAGAAGTTTTCCTAAACGAGCTTAACACCATGCCAGGATTTACTCAATGGTCTATGTATCCCTTACTTTGGGACAATATGGGAATTTCTTATCCAGAATTAATTGAACGTTTAGTTGATCTTGCTAAGGAAAGTTTTGACAAGCGTGAAGCGCACCTATTGTAAAGACAGACATAAGGGCGGGGAAGGACTCCTTGCCCCTTTTTAAAGGAGTAAACATGAAACTTACGATTCACGAAGTTGCGCGTGCCGTCGATGCAAAAAATGATGTGACAGGATATGCGGATAGCCCGCTAGTCAAGGCTGAGTTTGATAGTCGTTTGATTGGGCCTGGAGATTTATTTGTGCCACTAAAGGGGGCGCGTGATGGTCATGACTTTATAGAGACAGCTTTTGAAAATGGCGCTGTTGTAACCCTGTCAGAAAAGGAAGTAGAAGGTCATCCTTACATTTTAGTAGATGATGTCTTGACAGCCTTTCAAGCACTTGCGGCTTATTACCTTCAAAAGACAGGTGTCGATGTCTTTGCTGTTACAGGTTCAAATGGGAAGACTACTACCAAGGATATGTTGGCTCATTTGCTTTCTACAAGTTACAAAACCTACAAAACGCAAGGAAACTACAATAACGAGATTGGCCTTCCCTACACGGTTCTTCATATGCCAGATGATACTGAGAAGTTAGTCTTGGAAATGGGACAGGATCACCTAGGAGACATCCATCTCTTATCTGAACTAGCTCATCCGAAGACAGCTATTGTGACCTTGGTAGGAGAAGCTCATTTGGCCTTCTTCAAGGACCGTTCAGAGATTGCCAAAGGGAAATTGCAAATCGCTGATGGGATGGGAAAGGGTGCCTTGCTCTTGGCACCAGCTGATCCCATTGTTGAGGATTATCTACCAGCTGACCAAAAAGTAGTTCGTTTTGGTCCAGGTGCAGAACTCGAAATTACAGAATTGATTGAGCGTAAGGATAGCTTGACTTTCAAGGCTAATTTCTTGGAGCAGGCTCTCGACTTGCCAGTAACTGGTAAGTACAATGCGACCAATGCCATGATTGCATCTTATGTAGCTCTTCAAGAAGGAGTGACTGAGAAGCAAATTCATCAAGCCTTCCAAAACCTAGAATTGACCCGCAATCGTACCGAGTGGAAAAAGGCTGCCAACGGAGCGGATATCTTGTCAGATGTATACAATGCCAATCCGACTGCTATGAAGCTCATCCTCGAAACATTTTCAGCTATTCCAGCAAATGAAGGTGGTAAGAAAATCGCAGTTCTGGCAGATATGAAAGAACTTGGAGATCAGTCTGTTCAACTTCATAATCAGATGATTTTGAGCATTTCACCAGATGTTCTTGATACTGTTATTTTCTATGGTGAAGACATTGCTGAATTGGCTCAATTAGCCAGTCAAATGTTCCCAATTGGCCATGTTTACTACTTCAAGAAAACAGCAGATGAAGACCAGTTTGAAGCCATGGTCAAGCAGGTCAAGGAAAGTCTTGGTGCACATGACCAAATTCTACTTAAAGGTTCCAACTCTATGAACCTGGCTAAATTAGTAGAAAGTTTGCAAGAAGACTAATGGTCTTCTATTAAGGAAAAATTTTTAAGAGTTAATTTGTCTCGAAGAATAAGCTTCTTTGGGACACAAAAATATAAGAAATAAATGTAAGCTAGGCTCTATGGAGATAAGTAAGAGGTGGCTTATATGAAAATGAGGAAAATTATATGAATGTTTGGGATGCTTTATTTAGCACGCAGCCGACAGAGCCACCCCGATTTGATCTTCTTTGGTATGGAAGTCTATTTACATTATTAGCATTGACAGTATTTCTTGCTTATCGTTATGGGGAGAAGAAAGCTTGTCAGCGCTTTTTCCAGATTTTACAGGCGACACAGTTAATCCTTCTTTACGGTTGGTATTTGGTTAATCATATGCCTCTAACTGAAAGTCTACCCTTTTATCATTGTCGCTTGGCTATGTTTGTAGTGCTGTTGACTCCTGGTGTTTCTAAAGTTAAGCAGTATTTTGCTGTACTGGGAACCTTTGGACCTTTGGCGGCCTTTATTTATCCAGTTCCAGATCCCTATCCCTTCCCCCACATTGCTATCCTATCCTTTATTTTCGGACATTTAGCCCTTCTTGGAAATTCCTTGATTTATCTTTTGAAGGACTACGATGCTAATTTGTTGGACTTCAAACGAATCCTAATCATCACATCTTCCCTTAATGCGGTGATCTTTGTGGTTAATCTAATGACGGGTGGAGATTATGGCTTTTTGACTAAACCACCATTGGTTGGAGACCACGGTCGTTTGATCAATTATCTAGTTGTTACGCTGTTCTTGACTTGTGCCATTTACTTAGTCTCTAAGGCTTTTCAGACAATGCTTGAGGAGAAGGGTGAAAGAAGACTACGGATCTGGCAAAAATGAAAAAATATTTTCCCAACCGCTTGACTTTTATCTGAGAATTTTGATACAATAGTAGGCGGTATTGTTTACCCCATTTGTAAGGCCCCGGAACCTTTCAAATAACTTGCGGACCGGAACATCCGCCCTGTAAACAAAAACGACATTCATATAGGAGAAATCATGAACAAAACTACATTCATGGCTAAACCAGGCCAAGTAGAACGCAAATGGTACGTTGTTGATGCAACTGATGTACCTCTTGGACGCCTTTCAGCAGTTGTTGCTAGCGTACTTCGCGGAAAAAACAAACCAACATTCACACCTCACACTGATACAGGTGACTTCGTAATCGTTATCAATGCTGAAAAAGTTAAATTGACTGGTAAAAAAGCATCTGATAAGATCTACTACACTCACTCAAACCACCCAGGTGGATTGAAATCAATCTCTGCTGGTGAACTTCGTTCTAAAAATGCAGTACGTTTGATCGAGAAATCAGTTAAAGGTATGCTTCCACACAATACTCTTGGTCGCGCTCAAGGTATGAAATTGAAAGTATTCGTTGGAGCTGAGCACACTCACGCTGCACAACAACCAGAAGTTCTTGATATTTCAGGACTTATCTAAGGAAAGGAACAATAAAGTATGTCACAAGCACAATATGCAGGTACTGGACGTCGTAAAAACGCTGTTGCACGCGTTCGCCTTGTTCCAGGAACTGGTAAAATCACTGTTAACAAAAAAGATGTTGAAGAGTACATCCCACACGCTGACCTTCGTCTTGTAATCAACCAACCATTCGCAGTTACTTCAACTGTAGGTTCATACGACGTTTTCGTTAACGTTGTAGGTGGTGGATACGCTGGTCAATCAGGAGCTATCCGTCACGGTATCGCTCGTGCCCTTCTTCAAGTAGACCCAGACTTCCGCGATTCATTGAAACGCGCAGGACTTCTTACACGTGACTCACGTAAAGTTGAGCGTAAGAAACCAGGCTTGAAGAAAGCTCGTAAAGCATCACAATTCTCAAAACGTTAATCAATACGATACTATCAACGTTTACAGACATTCAAGAATTTTCTCTTGGATGTCTTTTTTGTATAAAAAATAGTTGTTTTTCGGAAAGTTGATTTATAGTCTCTTTTAAATATAAAATTAAAAAGATGTGCAGGTTGTAATTAACTTGTGCATTTTTTTGTTTAAGGTGAATTCAAAGTATCCTAATATACCATATAGCTGAGAAATAAATCAAAATAGGGAAAAGAAGATATTGACAGAATTCCAGGGGTTGGTATAACAGTCAACTAGATAGTTACAATGATCAACAGGAGATATTCCTGAAGGTGTAATGTAAGATATTAGTGAAAAGATCGGAGAACATACATGGAATATAGTAAACTAGGCTGGGAAGAAGTTAGTAAGTTTGAGGAAATAAAAGGTTATGGACAACATATTTGGCGACATCATGAGAAATATTTTTTTGTTACAGATGAAGGGGGAATAGTTGAACAGAGGATAGTCTATGAATTACCATATAGAACTATTTCAATCACCCTACCAAGTTTTTCTGAGTTACTTGAAAAGTCTAACTTAATTTGAAAATTTAGGCAATAAAGAAATCCTAGACAAGCTTTTGAGCTATTCAGAAGACTTGAAATAGTTCTATAATCTCTATCAGCTCTTGCTTTTTCACTTTCAGAATAAGGAACCAGAGAAATTTTTTGGACTCATTGAAGACAATATAAAGAAGGTTCATTCTCTTTTTCAGACTGTCTTTAAAACATTTCTAAAGGACAAAGGAAAAATCATCAATGCCCTTCAGTTATCCTATTCCAACGCAAAATTGGAAGCGACTAATAATCTCATCAAACTTATCAAACGCAATTCCTTTGGTTTTCGGAACTTTGAAAACTTCAAGAAGCGAATTTTCATCGCTCTGAATATCAAAAAAGAAAGGACGAAATTTGTCCTTTCTCGAGCTTAGCCTTTCTTCAACCCACTACAGTTGACAAAGAGCCGTAGATTTTAGGTATTTACCTTGTCTACTTAAGAGGTATCATATCATCGAGATAAAGGTGATTTGTTTGTTCCTAAGAATTAGGTTTTAGGTTTGACTTGTGGCAACTTCTGGAAAAAGCTTGTCTAGGATTTTTGGAGTGATAGCTTGTCCAGGACCTTCGGCACAGTAGGTGTGCATATACATCGAAGGGTTAAAGTTGAGTTCGATACAAGTGCAATGAGGATTTTCCTTGCTGGCAGGCTGAGTTTTATCTGGAATGATGAGGTCAACCCCACAAGCCCAGGCCCCCATGCTAGTCGCCATGGCTGCGGCCAATTCTTGGTAAGAGGAATCCATTGTCTCGGTGACATCAATAGAGTCACCGCCTGTAGAGATGTTGGAGTTACGACGCAGATTGACCTTTTTTCCTTCTGGGAGAATATCATCAGGTGCATAACCTTGCTGAGTCAACATCAATTGTTCGATGTCTCCTAGCTTAATGATTTCCAGAGGTGAGCGGTGGTCACGGCCTCGCAATGGATTGGCATTTTTCTGAGCGACTAATTCACGAATGGTGTGTTTGCCATCACCGACAACATTAGCAGCGACACGAAGGAGGACAGCCTCACAACGCCCGTCCAGAATGAAGAAACGGTATTCGGTTCCTGGGATAAATTCTTCAACAAGAACAGCTGTATCTTCTGCAAAGGCAATCTCGAGAGCTTTCTTATAGTTATCAAGGCTGGCAGGCTCTTGGAAAATGGAAATGCCCAGACCGAAGTTGGTTGATTTTGGTTTAACCACAATTTGCTTGCCCTTGATAAGAGGATAGTAGGCTAGACCTTGTTCTAGACTGGTAAATTCGTCGCCGGCAGGGACAGGGAAGCCAGCATCAGCCAGGATTTTTTTGGTCACGGTTTTATTAGCCATGGCAAGAGGAACTACATAGTTGTCTTTTGAGGTCATGTTACCATTTTTGACGTACTCAACATGATCTTTATGCCAGAGTTTAAGGAATTGATCCTGCTCATCTAGGATTTCAAAATGAAGCCCTTTTTGAATGGCATCAAAGAGCAGCATCTGGGTAGAAAGTTCCATCTCCTCATAACCCTTAAGGGCATAGTGGGCAGTCCAGTCGTAATCATGATAGGCAAGCGCCTTGTCAAGGGCAAAGTCAGAAAGGGACTTGTCTTTGATATGAGGAAGAAGTTGAGCAGCTAGTGTCTGACTGGAATCTGCAAAGGCATCTTTAACTTGTTTGACCAGACCTTGATGATAGTCACCAAGCCCAAAATGTTGCACCAGTTGGTCTAGAGCTGTCGTAATGTTCTGAGTTTCAGCTTCAGAAGGTAGAGGTTCTAAAGGATGAGAGAGGGCAATTTTTTCATTCAGTGCGTGACCTTGAGCCAGAGCCTGATCAACATTTTCAGGGGCATCCAGCCAGAGGAAGGCTAGAAGGAGTAGGTGTACGGTATCCATGGTAGTTTGGCTAATACCGATACGCTCAAAGGGGTTGAGGTCGAAGTTACGGAATTCTAGGTAGGTGATTCCCTTGTCAAGGAAGGAGCGATTAACCTTTTGTCCACGGAAACGAACAGCCGAGTAAAATTCCTTTTCCGCAATCAAATCACCTTGTTCGATATAGTTTTCGATGGCAGAGACATAGTCTTCTAGGCTTGCAAAAGATACTTGTATTTCTTCCTTATTGACATAACCATGGTCGCTGTTTCGGAAGGAACGCACGAGTTCTGGCACTTCTTGGTCGAAGAAGCCTTGCTCAGCAACAGGTGCAGCACCAAAGAGATAGGTAATCACCCAACGATAGCGCAAATAGTTCTGAGCCAGCTTAAGATAGAGGGCGTTTTTGAAAGCAATTATATCAATCTGGTCACTTTCTTGGAATAGGGCTTCAACCAAATCTTTCCCTAGTTCCATATTATAGTGGATACCTGAGATAGCTTGTAGTTTAGTTCCGTATTTTTCGGCCAGGTAGTTACGATAATGGCGTTCAAATTCATTTTCCAGTTGGGCAACTTGTATTTCTTGGGCGTTGATACGAGGAGGCATGGACAAGGGCCAGAGAAGTTCATCTTTACTGATGGAACGTCCAGCTACATCGGTAATGGCTCCAAGAAATCGACGAGCCTCAGTGGTAGATTTAGCAACTGGTGTGATGAGTTCCATCTGAAACTCACAAAAATCTGTTTGAATATAAGGGTGGAAACTTCGAGCTCCTAGGCAGGAAGGGTGAGGCGTATGTGCTAATTTTCCCTGTCTATCGACACGAAGACTTTCGCGTTCAATTCCAAAGTTAGCTTGAAGGATAGGGCTAGTAGGCTCCAGCTTTTGAAGCAGTTGATTTATAGTCATAGAGTCACCTTTTCATCTAATGTTAGTGATAGTCTATTATAAATAGGAACAAAAAACAAATTTCTGCTACGTATGGCTATGATTTACCAACATTTAACGCAAGTTTGTGAAAAATGAGCAGGTTTTAGAGTTGTTTTTTTCTCTACCTATTTTTCTAAAACTGGGGAAAATCTGATATAATAAGCTTTGTAGGTGTAGAAGTTAATTTTTACAGAAGTTAAGTAAGACAATATACCAAAAGCCTATGAAATCAACGTTTCTAGGCTTTTTTTGTTTTTATAATGTGGTTTTGTCTGATTTTTGTCTGATTAGAAGCAATTGACGTATTTTAACTGAAATTTAAAATTTCTTTCAAATATTTCCCCGTTTGAGACTCTTCACAACTGATAATATCTCTTGGTTTGCCTTCGAATAAAATATACCCCCCATTCTTTCCGCCCTCGGGTCCTAAATCAATTATCCAATCAGCTTGAGCAATAAGTTCTAAGCGATGTTCAATCATCACAACCGTATTCCCTTGATTGACGAGGCGTCTTAGTAAACTAAGCAGTTGTTCAACATCCTTACTATGCAGACCTGTGCTTGGTTCGTCGAGAACAAAGATTTGTCCTGACTCTTGTAACTTACTAGCTAACTTAACCCGTTGCACTTCTCCACCTGACAAGGTACTTGTAGGCTGACCTAAAGTCAGATAATCTAAGCCAACTTCCTTCATGACTGACAGAGATTGACAAATCTTATCGTTCGAAGAAAAAACTGTTAATGCTTCTTCGACAGTTAGATTCAAAATCTCTTCAATTGTGAAATTCTGATAACGATAGCTGAGCGCTTTAGGATTATAACGGTGACCCCCGCACTCCTCACAAACGACCTCAACTGAATCCGCAAAAGCCATGTCATAAACGATTTTTCCAGTTCCCTTGCAAATTGGACAAGCACCTTTTGAATTATAGCTAAACCAACTAGGGGTTACATTGTTGGCTTTGGCAAATAATTTTCGAATTTCATCCATTATTCCTAAGTAAGTTGCTGGTGTGGAACGAATGGAGGTACCAATAGGTTTTTGATTGATGATAATAGCATCTGGGTAATTTTCGATAAATTCGACACCAATCAGAGAGCTCTTCCCTGAACCCGCGACACCCGTTACTGCGGTCAAGATTCCCTTAGGGATTTTTGTATTAACCTGTTTAAGATTATTTGCAGTAGCATCTTTGATGGCAAAATATTCTGTCCAAGCTAGTGGGTCTTGATTCAGTCTAAGTGGTTGATTTAGGGCACGGGTTGTGTAGGTGTCAGCTTTTTGCAACTCTACAAGACTTCCTTGAAAAATTAGCCTACCGCCTTCCCGACCAGCCAATGGTCCCAATTCAATGACTTCATCCGCTAAAGCTAACATTTGTCGGCTATGTTCCACAACCAAAATATTGTTGTGCTTATCTCTTAAATCCAACAAGAGCTGACCGATTTTCTCGGCATCATGAGGGTGCAGACCTGCAGTCGGTTCATCAAAAACGTAGTTGACATTACTTAGGCTGGAACCGATGTGTCGCACCAACTTGACCCGTTGCATCTCACCACCTGATAAGGTTTCTGTCTTCCGAGACAAAGATAAATAACCAATCCCAACCGTCTCCATCCGCTTAATAGCTGACTTGATTTGTGCAACTAATGATTGACCTAAAGGACTATCAACTTCTTCAAGTAAAGGCAAGAGTTCACTGACTGATAAGTTCATATAGTCAACAATATTATGCCCGTTTATCTTAGAAGCTAAGGCCTTGGGGTTTAGTCCTGAGCCTTCACAACTGGCACAAGGTACCTGAATGACAAGAGATAGCACTTCTTCTTGCAATGATTTTTTCAGCTTAGAAATATCCCTTTTCAGATAGAGGCGGTAGAAACGCGGAATGACACCTTCATAGTCAACACGGTCCACACTCCCCGTATTATTAGAACGAAATTCAACCTTGACTATTTCATCGCTTCCTTCTCGCAAAATCTGCCATTCTTCCTCAGAAAAATCAGCTAACTTTTTATCTGCATCAAGTAAAGGATTATTTTTGTAAAGATAAGCCTGCCAGCCACTCGAAAATTGGCTAAAATTAATAGCACCTTCATTCAATGATTTTGTGGTATCAAAAATCTTATCCTCAATTAACTGATAAACCTTCCCAATCCCAGTACAAATAGGACACATCCCTGCAGGATGATTGAAAGAATAAGCCATTGAACCACCCGCACTCGGTTGACCAACCCGTGAAAACAGCAGACGAATAAGCGGAGCAATGTCCATAGCCGTCCCGACTGTTGAACGAGTATTAGTCCTTAAAGCTTTCTGATCGACAACGATAGATGGGGGTAAATTTTTAATTTCGTCTACGTGAGGACGCTCATAGTGAGGTAGCTTGTTCCGTAAAAAGAGAGGATAACTATCCTGCCACTGTCTACTACTTTCTCTTGCTAGCGTATCAAAGACAAGGGAAGACTTCCCCGAACCTGAAACACCTGCAAAAACCACTAGCTTATTCTTAGGAATCGTCACATCAAAGTCTTTTAGATTGTGCTCTTTAGCACCAAAAATTTCAATACTATCTGTTTCCATCAATTATCCTCCATATCGTCAGTTAAAGTTAACAGCTCAGCTTTAGTAAATTCATTCTTCACAAGAGTTAGATATTTTCCTTGAAGTTCAACATATTTTTGCATATCCTCTTGCCCCATGACCCTTATTGCTTCTTTTTCTGCTTCCACCATTTTAGCAACGGTCATCTCTATATAAGTTTTGCCTTTTTCAGTCAAGGACAAATTCTTGCTCTTACGAGAATTTGGTAGTGGTGTCACCCATACATATTTGTCAGCACTCAACTTTTTTATCGAAGAGTGAATGGTTTGTTTTGGGAACATCATCTGTTTAACCAAGTCCTGCTGAGTGATATCACCACTATTTACTAATAAAAATTAACAGACCCACACGCTACTCTCAGATAGCCCAAAATTCTTAGCCATGACACGATAAAGAGATGAGAATTCTTTCTCTTGTACTTATAATTGCTTTATAAAATCTGTTTTCAAAATAATTCCTTACCTCTCTTTTGGTCTGATTCCGGGCTAAATTATATCCTAAAAAAATATCTATGTCAAATAGAAAAGGAGGCAGTATCCTCCTTTCCACACTTAGTTCTTATTATTAATCAATTTTTTCAGCCTTTCTACAGCTCCTCTCATGGTGTCTTTTTGCTTTTTAATCACATGGAGATAGAAACGCTCAATCTCCATGTGATTAAAAAGCGGAAAAGTTAAACCATATGATGAAAATGCAGGAAACAAATTCATGCAGTACATTCCATACTATGCTAAGAGCTATAACGAATAGATTTTGTCTGATTTTTATCTGATTAAAACTAAAGCAAGGTAAAAATCACCCTATTTCATCAACAATTGAAAGAATGAAAAATCCATAAAATCAACGTTTTTGCTCATCACAAATATTGCCAAATCACACATTACGCTTACAGAACTAAACTATTCCCCTATTTAAAAAATATTGATTCAAATTTTATGAAATGAATAAGTAGATATCGTTCTGAAAAGCCTTGATATTACGCTATTTTTAGTCCAACTGAAACCCATACTTTCCAAACCAGGTCTTAAGAAAGCTCGTAAAGCTTCACAATTTAGTAAACGTTCTTCGAAAGAATTACTATACTTACAAAGAGCACCTTTCGGGGTGTTCTTTTTTGTTAAAAAGTAAGACTTATCACAAAATTTTTCTTGAGTTATTTTTTATCGACAACTTTTCTCAAATATATGAAATTCATTTGATATAGAAAAGGACCTATATTTACAATACTTTTCAAAAGCATCTATTAGTTTGACAGTAATCAAAGGAGTGTTATAATAGAAAAAAGACAGAAATGAGAGATTGAGTGTGGGGAAAAAACTATTAGGTGTAGTTTCAATACTTCTACTAATGCTTTTGCTTATATTTAATGCAAGTAAAAACAACAATAATACCTATGATAATGAATTTCTAACTTCGTTAGCAAAAGGGTTAGATAAACGTTGGGAGGTTGTTGACAAAAGGGAGTATGATAAAGAATCACTAAAAAACTATAGAACCTATGTGGATTATGAACTAAATGAACTTAAGAAATATAAAAATCGAGAGTTTGAAAATCCTGAGTTAAAGAAACTAGCTGACACCTATATTGATGTCCTTAAGAATGAAAAGGAAACGACAACAAATCGAAAATATCTGGATAGTATCTTTAGACGCGAGTGGAATAAACTCCAACATAAACGTTATGAATTACTTTTAGATATTAATTCAATAAGTGAAATCCCTGTTCAAGATAAAAATAGTTTAAATGATATATTGAGGTCCGGTGAAGCTGTTAAAGAATTTAATAGAGTTTACGGAATATTAGTAGATACGTTTGATGCAAAAAACTTTGTAGTTGAAGAGGTTGAAGATGGATCAGAAAAAGAGAAACGCTACGTGGGGAATTTTGAAAATACTACAGGCCATCGCATCAATTACATAGATATAAATATTTCTTTTTATGATGAAAATGATAAAATTTATTCTGGTTTTAAGTTTGAAACAAGATATTTATGGGAAAATGGAACTAAACAAAGCTTCGAATTCTCGATTCCAGATTCAGACAAGAGGTTCAAATATTTTAAGGTTAATTTGGGTGAAAACAGTTTTAGGTATAAGTAGGCTTCTTGTTTTATTAGCATAAAAATAATATATTTTCAATAGGTCTTAAGAAAGCTCGTAAAGCATCACAATATAGTAAACGTTCTTCGAAAGAATTACGATACTTACAAAGAGCACCTTTCGGGGTGTTCTTTTTTAATCCTCAATAAGAGAGTTCACCCCAAAAATCACACCACTAGTCTTTGTCTTATACAAATTCTTCCTAGTATCAGTTTGGTATGATATAATTAAATACGAATAATATTAAGGAGTTATAAATGAAAATAGGAAAAGGTATCAATTGGATTTTGATTCTGTTAAGTTGCGTAATTGCTATAGTACTGATAAGTTCTTTGTTCTTCTTTAATCATAAGAAACAAGATGCAGAAGCAGTAAATGCTACAACAGAACAGGTCTCTACTACTAGTACGACAACGACTAGTACAACAACCACTAGTTCAACGACTACTCAAGATAGTGTTACGACTACTGAGGAAAAAATCTCGACACAAGAAGAGCAAACGAATGCTAAATCACAAAAAATAGATGAGCAAGCCATTCTAAATGGAGATTTCTCTACTCTAGTTGGAACGTGGAGAAATGGACTTGGCCAAGAGTTTACATTCGATAAAAATGGATTAGTAAACAGTGGGAACATTGAGAAATCGAGTATAGGTAACGATGGAAGTATTAACTTTAGTGTTAGAACTGGTAATACAGGATTTGGTATGATTATTTATCCTGCGGGGACTACTATGAAGTGGGTAGATTCTGATCCAAGTAAAAATAGGCTTATTGCTGGTCAAGCTGCTCCAACTAGCTCAGAACAAGTTTTTTATAAAGTAGACTAAATGATTAACCATCTCATCAAATTTGAGGTGGTTTTCTTCTTTATTTGTGAGTTGTGATCATGTTATGAAGATGAAGCAAGCGTACTTTGACATTAGATTTTTCCTACTAGACATTCGTCAATTTTTTTTATATAATAAAACTAAACCAAAACGGTTGAGTTTTAAAATAAAGTCAACCTACGATGAAAGCATCACACTAGGAGGTCAACCATGTACCAACCAGAAAAACTCAAGGCTCGGAGAAAAGAGCTAAAACTAACACAGAAAGAGATTGCAGAGCAGCTTGGGATTAGTTTTCAGGCTTATTCAGCCTGGGAGCGTGGAGTCAAGGAACCTTCCGAAGAAAAGGTTAAACAGCTAGAGAAAATCTTAAAAGTACCAAAAGGCTATTTTACTCAAATCGAAATTGTCCGTCTCTATAATAGCCTCTCTAATAAAGGAAAAGAAAAGGTGGTAGTCTATGCTCGCAATTTGGCTCAAGAAGAACAAGCCAAGAAGGTGACTGTCATTTCAGAAAAACTTTTCGAGTATCATGTCTACGAACGCATGTCGGCTGGGATTGGTGCTTCAGTTTATGATGATCGAAACTTTGATACGGTCTATTTCAATGAAGAACTGGCTCACGATTTTGCTTCCTGGGTGTCTGGAGATTCCATGGAACCCAAATATCAAAATGGTTCAGTAGCTCTGATTCGAGAGACCGGATTTGATTATGACGGAGCGGTCTATGCAGTGGTTTGCAATAACCAGACCTATATCAAACGGGTCTACCGAGAAGAAGATGGCTTACGTTTGGTCTCCATCAATCCTAAATACAAGGATATTCACATTTCTTACGAAGAAGATCCGCGGATTGTAGGCATTATCGTGGGTAATTTTGTACCTATGGAGGGATAGTCTATGGGCTACTTTGATTATTCCAGAGAGCCCAAAAGTGATATTGCCTTTGTCGATATGAAGTCCTTTTATGCTAGCGTTGAGTGTGTAGAAAGAGGACTCCATCCCCTCAAAACCTCCCTTTGTGTCATGAGCCGGGCGGATAATTCTGTTGGGCTGATTCTTGCCTCCTCGCCTATGTTTAAAAAGGTTTTTGGGAAAGCAAATGTTGGTCGTGCTTATGACCTGCCCTTTGATATTAAGACGCGTAAATTTTCCTACTACAATGCTAAGAAACAAGGTTTACGGACAGACCCAGTCTATGTGAAATTTATCGAAGATTGGGCTCGGGTGACCGTGATTGTTCCTCCTCGGATGGATAAGTATATCACGGTCAATATGGAAATTCAGCGCATTTTCCAGAATTATGGGAGTCCAGATGATATCTATCCCTACTCTATTGATGAGGGCTTTATCGATTTGACCAGTTCGCTCAATTATTTTGTCCCAGATCAGCAGATTTCTCGTAAAGATAAGCTAGATATGCTTTCGGCTCGTATCCAGAGAGATATCTGGCGGCAGACCGGGATTTACTCGACGGTCGGCATGTCTAACGCTAATCCTCTGCTTGCTAAGTTGGCCTTGGATAATGAAGCCAAGCACACACCGACCATGCGAGCCAATTGGTCTTACCAGGATGTGGAAGACAAGGTCTGGTCCATTCCAAAGATGACCGAATTTTGGGGGATTGGGCATCGGATGGAGAAGCGCTTGAATAGCTTAGAAATCTATTCGATTAAGGAATTAGCCAATAGCAATCCTGATGACCTGAAGAAGGAACTGGGCCAAGTTGGACTTCGCTTGTGGTTTCATGCCAATGGGATTGACGAGAGTAATGTTCATAAGCCCTATAAAGCCAAATCTCACGGCTTGGGCAATTCGCAAATTTTACCGAGAGATTATGTCAAGCAGCGAGACATCGAAATTATCCTTCGAGAGATGGCTGAACAGGTGGCTATCAGGCTTCGACGGGCCAGAAAGAAGACGACAGTTGTGTCTATTCATCTTGGTTTTTCTAAGCAGGAACAAAAACGCTCCATCCATACCCAGATGAAGGTGGAGCCGACCAATAATACCAGTCTTTTGGTCAGCTATGTACTGAAATTATTCCATAGCAAATATACTTATGGAGCCGTTAGGAGTGTTGCTGTCAGTTATTCAGGATTTGTGGACGAATCCTTTGCGTTGATTTCCCTTTTTGATGATGTTGATAAAGTAGAAAAAGAAGAAAGGCTCCAGACTGCCATTGATTCCATTCGAGAACAATTCGGCTTTACTTCCCTTTTGAAGGCGACTGCCTTAGAGGATGCATCGAGAAGTATTGCCAGAAGCAAGCTCATTGGAGGGCACTCTGCTGGAGGATTAGATGGATTAAAATGATTGATCGCTCTTATTTGCCCTTCCAATCCGCGAGGGATTATCAGGATCCAGGCATGCAGAAGTGGATGGGCTTTTTTCTATCGGAGCATACCAGTTCACTCAGTGCAGAAAAAAATCGTGTGGATTTATCGACATATTTGAATTCAGTCGAGAAGTTGTTGCTACTTTCCCAGCTCTACGTTGGACGACTAAAAGGCTCTTTTATGGTCAAGGAAAAAAATCATAAAAGCACGATATTGGGTGAAGTAAGAGAATTATCTCCTCAAGAAATCTCGGTTAGAACGGATGAAGGCTATCGATTAATCAGGCTAGATGATATTCTCACAATCCAACTTTGTCAGGAGGAAGTTGATGACTAGAAAAGAGTTATATGAAAACAAACTGCAGATGGATTATTTTTCAGATGACTACATTCGTTTTGAGGAAGATTTCCAAAAATACTCTGCCATGAATGTACCCTTGACTTTCTTGATTGATGATATTCTACGAACCATGGCTATGAACCAAAAGGACTACTTTGTCTTGAACAAGGAAAATGCCAAGGACGGTGGGGAACATCGGTTTTATTTTAGAGTGAAGATGGAAAAAGATTGTCCACGTACTCGAACCTATACCTATCTTGAACTGGGGCGAAATCATTAGTAAAAATTCTTATCTTAGATATATTTGTTGCAATAATAACACTGCAAATAATTATAATTTCCAGCCGTTCAAGAGCTATTTCTTGAATGGTTTTTTGTTTGTGGTTTGAAAGCAATTGAACTATACCAATTTTTATTCTTGACAAGTGAAAGAAACAAGTATATACTGTTTTTGCTGATTCCGTAAAGCGAGAATTAGACTATACCAATTTCGATAAGGAGAAAGCACAGCTTGCCTGTGTCGTATATACTATGTGTGGAATTGTTGGTGTTGTTGGAAACACAAATGCAACTGATATTTTGATTCAAGGACTTGAAAAACTCGAATACCGTGGCTATGATTCGGCTGGAATTTTTGTTCTAGGTGGTGCTGAAAACCATTTGGTCAAGGCTGTTGGTCGTATTGCAGAATTGTCTGCTAAAACTGCTGGCGTTGAGGGAACAACTGGTATCGGACATACTCGTTGGGCCACTCATGGTAAACCAACAGAAGATAACGCTCACCCACATCGCTCTGAGACAGGACGTTTTGTCTTGGTCCACAATGGGGTGATCGAAAACTATCTTGAAATTAAGGAAGAATACCTTGCAGGTCATCACTTTAAGGGACAAACAGATACAGAAATCGCCGTTCACTTGATTGGAAAATTTGCGGAAGAAGACGGCTTGTCAGTACTTGAAGCCTTCAAAAAAGCCCTTCACATCATCCGTGGTTCTTATGCCTTTGCCTTGATTGACTCTCAAAATCCAGATGTCATCTATGTGGCTAAGAATAAATCACCACTTTTGATTGGTCTTGGAGATGGCTACAACATGGTTTGCTCAGATGCCATGGCTATGATTCGTGAAACCAACCAATACATGGAAATCCATGACCAAGAGTTGGTTATCGTCAAGGCTGATAGTGTTGAAGTGCAAGACTATGATGGCAATCGTCGTGAGCGTGCTAGCTACACTGCGGAGCTAGACTTGTCAGATATCGGTAAGGGAACTTACCCTTACTACATGCTTAAGGAAATCGATGAGCAACCAACGGTGATGCGTAAGTTGATCCAAGCCTATACAGATGAGGCTGGTCAAGTAGTGGTGGATTCAGCTATCATCAAGGCTGTTCAAGATGCAGACCGCATCTACATTCTTGCGGCTGGAACATCTTACCATGCAGGATTTGCTTCTAAGAAGATGTTGGAAGAATTGACAGATACGCCAGTTGAACTCGGTATTTCATCTGAGTGGGGCTATGGGATGCCACTTCTCAGCAAGAAACCACTTTTCATCTTTATCAGCCAATCTGGTGAAACAGCTGATAGCCGTCAGGTTTTGGTCAAGGCCAATGAAATGGGAATCCCAAGCTTAACAGTTACAAACGTGCCTGGTTCAACTCTGTCACGTGAAGCCAACCATACTATGCTTCTTCATGCAGGTCCTGAAATTGCCGTAGCATCAACTAAGGCTTATACAGCACAAATCGCAGCCCTGGCCTTCCTTGCGAAAGCGGTTGGTGAAGCAAATGGCAACGAAAAAGCTCAAGCCTTTGACTTGGTTCATGAGTTGTCTATCGTGGCTCAGTCTATCGAATCAACCCTTTCAGAGAAAGAATTGATTGACGCTAAGGTTCGTGACCTTCTTGAAACAACACGCAACGCCTTTTACATCGGACGTGGTCAAGATTACTATGTAGCCATGGAAGCCAGTCTCAAGCTCAAAGAGATTTCTTACATCCAATGTGAAGGTTTTGCGGCTGGAGAGCTCAAGCACGGAACCATTGCCTTGATTGAAGATGGAACACCTGTTTTGGCCCTCTTATCAGACCCAGTTCTTGCCAACCACACTCGCGGAAATATCCAAGAAGTGGCAGCGCGTGGTGCTAAGGTCCTTACTATCGCTGAGGAAAATGTTGCAAAAGATACAGACGATATCGTTCTTACGACCGTACACCCTTACCTCTCACCAATCTCAATGGTCGTACCAACACAATTAGTCGCTTACTTTGCAACCCTACACCGTGGACTCGATGTGGACAAACCACGTAACCTTGCTAAATCAGTAACAGTAGAATAATAAAAAAAGTCTAGTTAAACTAGACTTTTTTTTATTATAAATCTTGCATAGAAATCTTATTGAGTTCATTGACTACTTGCAGGATAGATAGTCGACTGATATTGATGACGAGCATGTCTTCGAGACCTTTGATGTCGAAATTAGTGATGATAGCATCATAGTCGCTATCTAATATTTCTTCAATATTAAGAGTTTCCTTATCCCAAGTTTCATACTGGATGTTATTTGAAGTATGGAATTCGTAGAGGGATATCAAGAACTGTGGATGGGCAAAATCATACTCACTTAGGACTAAGACTTTGACTTTCTTTTTATGTTCAAACAATTGATCTGTAAGACCCTCGGCGTGAGTAAAGAGGGTGTAGATCAGGTGAGAAAGGGCCGGAGTTTTCTCCTTTTGTCCCATAATACTCTTGTATCGCATCATTTCAAAGACGGTTGCTTCATAAAATTTAGGGAAGAATTTTTTAATCTTTCCAAGCGTGTAATCTTTGTTTTGTGAAATGATTGATTCGGAGTTGATTTCTCTTCGCTCGAGCAAGGCAGTATTGTGTAAGTTCCAAATCAAGGTATCAGTATTTGAAAATTGAACACCAAATCTTCGAGTCAAGTTGTCTAGAATGTCTCGTGCAGCATGGTAGGAACGATCCACTTGTTCGTAAGACTGACGGGCAGCTAGGAAATCTTCAACTGTAAAGAAGAGAGCAGGTTCTGCAAAAGGGCTAAAAATCTGATTGAGGTTCTCTGGTGTAATTTCAACATTGAGGCCTTGGGCCAATTCTTGCAGTTGCTGTTGGAAATCATCAAGCTGGTCGTAGATTGGGCTCAACCAAGAAGTACTTTGTTTTGGCAAACGAACAAAATAGCCTCTCTTCATTCGGTGCAAATCGACTGTAGCCTGCGTTCGGATTTGGTAGAGATTTTGATATTTTGCAGGGAATTTTGCTAAATTGATAAAGAAAGAAACAAAGTTATCAATATCTACTTCTTTGATTTCTGTGAAAGGCCACTCTAAAAAGCTATAGGCTTCGTGGAAATATTGGGAGAAGAAAAAACGAATATCTTTTTCGTCTCCAATGATAGAAATAGGAGTTACCTTCAGCTTAAAGCGATAGGTCCCGTCAAGTATCTTGTTAATATCTGCAACCTTCTTTCGTAAGGACGGAAGTGAGATATCTAGAGTTTCAGAAAGATGTTCATAGGTAAAGGGACTGTCTAGGAGGAAAAAGGCCTTTAAAATTTGAAAATAATCAGATGTTTGTAAAAAATATTGGTAGATTCGCTCGATGCCATTATTCTGGACATTGACCATCATAATCCCTGCAGTTGAGTGTCTGATATCAAAGTCAGGAAAGATTTCACGTAATTCCTTGATATCACTCTTAATAATCCGAGCATTGTAGCCAATGATTTTAGATAAATCATCAAGATAAATCCAGTCGGGATTTTCAAACAAATATTCTAAAATCTTTAATTGTCTTTGCTCTTTTTGACTGAGTAATTCTCTCATTTTTAATAAACTCCCGAAGTAATGTTAGAATAATTAGAAAAAAAGATAATCGTAGATTGCCAGAGTTCTTATATAAAATAAAGTCACCCCTTAAGAGAGATTTGAAATCTATCGAAGAGGGGTGATACTTGGTAAGAAGTTTCTACTAGTCTTCAATCTACTTACGATATAAACGATCGTATTGGTAGTAAGGATCAAATGTTACGTTGATTCCAAGTTTACGAAGGACGTTCTTGTCTTCATCCGTTAAGATAATTGTAGAATGAGCTTCGCTTCCTTTGAGATTTCCGAGTTCTTTCATGGCACGATCTGCATCAGGATTTTGCATAGCTGTGATGGCAAGTGCAATGAGAATTTCGTTAGAATGAAGACGTGGATTGCGACTACCCAAGTGATTGATTTTCAATCCTTGGATTGGTTTCACCACTTCTGGTTCAATTAATTTTGTTTCTGCATCGATATTTGCTGACTTCTTGATAGCATTGATCAAGGCAGCAGCTGTTGGGCCGAAGAGTTCGGAGTTCTTACCTGTAACGATTTCACCAGATGGTAATTCAAGAGCCAGAGCAGGTCCATCTGTTTCTTCAGCTTTTTGTCGAGCGGCTACAGCTACCTTACGGTCAGCTGGTGTGATACCGAGATCGTTCATAAGAAGTTCGATTTTCTTGACAGCAGACTCAGCAACTTTTTCAGCCTTAAAGTCGAGAACTGTTTGATAGTAGCGACGGATAATTTCTTGTTTAGATGCTTCAATTGCAGCGTCATTATCAGTAATTGCAAAACCAACCATATTTACACCCATGTCAGTTGGAGATGCATAAGGAGATTCACCCAAGATACGTTCTAGCATACGCTTAAGGACAGGGAAAATCTCGATATCGCGGTTGTAGTTGACTGTTGTTTCTCCGTAAGTTTGGAGATGAAATGGGTCAATCATATTAACGTCATCTAGGTCTGCTGTGGCAGCTTCATAAGCTAAGTTGACTGGATGATGGAGAGGGAGATTCCAGACTGGGAAAGTTTCAAATTTAGCATAACCAGACTTGATACCATTTAGTTGGTCGTGGTACATGTTAGACATACAAGTTGCCAACTTACCTGACCCAGGTCCAGGAGCTGTAACGACAATCAAATTGCGACTAGTTTTGATGTAGTCGTTTTTCCCCATACCTTCTGGAGAGATGATGTGATCCATATCTGTCGGATATCCTTTGATTGGGTAGTGAAGATAAGAGTCGATACCGTTTTTAGCTAATTGATTGCGGAAAGCATCTGCTGCAGGTTGGCCAGCATATTGAGTGATAACAACTGAACCTACAAAGATACCGAGCTCGTTGAATTTATCAATCAAACGAAGCACTTCTTGGTCATAAGAAATGCCCAAGTCTCCACGAGCTTTTGAGTGTTCGATATTGCTAGCGTTAATAGCGATAACAACCTCAACTTGCTTTTTCAACTCTTGCAAGAGTTTAATTTTGTTGTCTGGTTCATAACCAGGAAGTACGCGAGCGGCATGGAAATCTTCCAGCATCTTGCCTCCAAACTCCAAGTAGAGCTTGCCATCAAATTGATTGATACGCTCCAAAATATGGTCGCGTTGTAAATTTAGATATTTTTCAGAACTGAAAGCTTGTTTTTTCATTTTTTTACCTCTATTTTCTATTATATAAAAAAATTAGAAGATTAGAAACTAGAGAGTCGCAAAAGTGAGAAAAAAAGATGAAGCAAACGCTTGCATAAAAATGATAAAAAGTCTATGATGGAATAAAGTGAATATTAAAAGAGGTAAAAAGATGCAAGAAAAATGGTGGCATAACGCAGTCGTCTATCAAGTTTATCCAAAAAGTTTTAAGGATAGCAATGGAGATGGGATTGGTGATTTGCCTGGGATTACTAGTAAGCTTGACTATCTAGCTAAACTAGGGATTACAGCAATCTGGCTTTCTCCTGTTTATGACAGTCCTATGGACGATAATGGTTATGATATTGCCAATTATCAAGATATTGCGGACATCTTTGGAACCATGGAGGACATGGATGAGCTGATTGCTGAGGCTAAAAAACGAGATATCCGAATCATTATGGATTTGGTGGTCAATCATACATCAGATGAGCATGCTTGGTTTATCGAAGCTTGTGAAAATCCTGATAGTCCTGAGCGAGACTACTATATCTGGCGGGATGAACCTAACGAACTTGAGTCTATTTTTAGTGGTTCTGCCTGGCAATATGACGAAAAGTCTGGTCAATACTATCTCCACTTTTTCAGTAAGAAGCAGCCAGACCTCAACTGGGAAAATGAAGAACTCCGACAAAAAATCTATGAGATGATGAACTTCTGGATTGATAGGGGAATCGGTGGTTTCCGTATGGACGTAATCGATATGATCGGAAAGATTCCGGATGAGAAAGTTGTAAATAATGGTCCCATGTTGCACCCTTATCTCAAGGAAATGAATCAAGCTACTTTCGGCGATAAAGAGCTCTTGACAGTAGGGGAAACTTGGGGAGCAACACCAGAGATCGCTAAACTCTATTCAGATCCTAAAGGACAAGAACTGTCTATGGTCTTCCAGTTTGAACATATCTGTCTTCAGTATCAGGAAGGGCAACCTAAGTGGCAGTACCAAAAAGAGCTAAATGTTGGGAAGTTAAAAGAGATTTTCAACAAATGGCAGACAGAGTTGGGAGTTGAAGATGGCTGGAATTCACTTTTCTGGAACAATCATGACCTCCCTCGTATTGTCTCTATCTGGGGAAATGACCAAGAATACCGTGAAAAATCTGCCAAAGCGTATGCCATCTTGCTTCATCTCATGAGAGGGACGCCTTATATCTACCAAGGGGAAGAAATCGGGATGACCAATTTCCCGTTTGAAAGCTTGGATCAAGTAGAGGATATTGAATCCCTCAACTATGCGCGTGAAGCTCTTGAAAAAGGTGTTCCAATGGAAGCAATCATGGATAGCATTCGTGTGATTGGACGAGACAATGCCCGTACCCCAATGCAGTGGAATGGGACAAAAAATGCTGGTTTCTCAGATGGTCAACCTTGGCTTGCAGTCAATCCAAACTATGCGAAGATAAATGTAGAAGAAGCTTTAGCAAATCCAGAATCAATCTTTTACACTTATCAAAAACTGGTAGAAATTCGTAAGGAAAATAGCTGGTTGATTCGTGCTGACTTTGAACTTCTTGATACGGCTGAAAAAGTCTTTGCTTATATCCGTAAGGATGGAGACCGTCGTTTCCTAGTTGTGGCCAATTTGTCCAACCAAAAGCAAGAGTTTGCAGTAGAAGAGTCAGTTAAGTCTAACTTGATTGAAAATACCTCAGTAGAAAAAGTTTTAGCTACACAGACCTTGGCTCCATGGGATGCCTTCTGTGTCGAACTAGCTGATTAAAACCAGAAACTCAAGTATCTAAGATGCTTGAGTTTTTTTCTAAAATAAGTGTAGAAATTTCTTTAAAAAATATTAGTTTGAATTTTCTAAAAAATTCCATGAAAATCCTTGCTTTTATATAAAAATAGGGTATAATGGTGAAAAATAGCATTTTAAAGGAGAATACCGATGAAATCGAAAAAGTGGCTTGCAATAGCAGGGATAACGATGAGCGCAGCTCTACTTTTAGCGGCTTGTAACAAGGCTGAGAAAAAAGCAGATGCTCCGACAACATTTTCATACGTATATGCCATCGATCCGACAACATTGGACTATAGCATTACTAGTAAAAGTTCAACATCAGACGTCATCGCCAACTTGGTTGACGGACTTTTGGAAAATGACAAATACGGGAACTTGATTCCGTCGCTTGCTGAAGACTGGTCTGTTTCACAGGATGGTTTGACCTACACCTACAAGCTACGTAAAGGTGTCAAATGGTATACTTCAGAAGGAGAAGAGTATGCTGAAGTCAAAGCCCAAGACTTTGTGACTGGCTTGAAGCATGCTGCAGATGGGAAATCAGATGGCTTAACACTTATCCAAGACTCTATCAAAGGTTTGGCAGAGTATGTTAGCGGTGAGACAAATGACTTCTCGACAGTCGGTGTCAAAGCAGTGGACGATTATACAGTTGAGTATACCTTGAACAAGCCAGAAAGTTTCTGGAATTCTAAGGTGACAACGGCGACCATGCTCCCGGTTAATGAAGAATTCCTTAATTCTCAAGGGAAGGATTACGGAGCAGCAGCTCCTTCAGGTATTCTCTACAACGGTCCATATATTTTGAAGAACTTCACTTCAAAATCAGTGATTGAGTACGAAAAGAATCCAAACTACTGGGACAAGGACAATGTTAAGATTGACCACGTCAAATTGACTTTCTACGACGGTTCTGACCAAGAATCATTGATCCGTAGCTTTGCGTCAGGCTCATATACAACAGCTCGCCTCTTCCCAACTAGTTCAAGTTTTGACTCAACTAAGAAAGAATACGGCGATAAGATTGTTTATAGTCCTCAAGAAGCGACAAGCTATTACTTTACTTTCAACGTAAATCGTCAGTCTTATAATAAAACAGCCAAGACAGATGAAGCTCAAAAAACTTCAACTAAAGAAGCCCTTCTCAATAAAAACTTCCGTCAAGCTATCAACTTTGCTCTAGACCGTCATGCCTACTCTGCACAGATGAATGGTGAAGAAGGTGCAGACAAGATTATCCGTACTAGCCTTGTGCCTTATGACTATGTACAGGTCGGTGAAAAGACCTTCGGTGAATTGGCGCAAGAACAATTGGTAACATACGGAGATCAATGGAAAGATGTTGCTTTGACAGATGGTAAGGATACTCTTTACAATCCAACAAAAGCAAAGGCCGCCCTTGAAAAAGCAAAAACAGAATTGCAAGCCAAAGGTGTAACCTTCCCAATCCATTTGGATATTCCAGTTGAACAGACAGATGTTATTGCTGTGCAACAAACCAACTCTCTCAAACAGTCTGTCGAAGCAGCGCTTGGAAGTGAAAATGTTGTTATCGATGTACTTCAAATGACTGACAATGAGAAAATGAGTATCACATCTCAAGCCAAAGTGCCTTCTCAAAAGGACTATGACTTGAATGGAACTGGATGGGGGCCAGACTATCAAGATCCGGCAACCTACCTCAATATCTTAGATGCTAAGAAGGGTTCTGCTCTTAAACACTTGGGTATTACAAAAGGTAAAGATCCAGAAGTCATGGCTCAAGTTGGACTTGATGAGTATAAGAAACTTTTGGATGATGCAGCATCAGAAACAGGTGATCTTAACAAACGCTATGAAAAATATGCCAAAGCACAAGCTTGGGTATCAGATAGCTCACTTCTTATCCCTGTAGCTTCTTCAGGTGGTTCTCCGACAGTTAGCCGTACAGTGCCATTCACAAAAGCATACTCTCAAGTTGGTATCAAGGGAGATCCATTTGTATTCAAAGGCTTAGAATTGCAAGATGATATTGTAACTGCTAAAGAATACGAAGAAGCTCTCAAGAAATGGCAAAAAGAAAAAATCGAAACAAATGCCAAATACCAAAAAGAGCTAGCCAATCACGTTAAATAATTTTTGACTATCCATAAAGAAATCTTGTTTTTAGCAGGATTTCTTTCTTTTTTTTCGATTGCAAATAAGAGGTCGAATAGTATATAACTTTACTTTTAGGCTAAAATTTGATAAAATAGTTACATGTCATAAAACCTAACATACAAGGAGAAATGAAACATGAAGCTTAAAAAACGTTTGATTGGAGGGGGGTTGACGCTTGCTGCTGCGGTTCTATTGACAGCCTGTGGCCAGTCAGCATCAGACGGCAAGACATACTCGTCTACCTTTGGTGCAGATCCGACAACCTTTAACTATCTCTTGGATTACGCTGGTGATAACACTGCCATTGTAACCAACTTGGTAGATGGTTTGCTTGAAAATGATAACTACGGGAACCTCATTCCATCCCTTGCAAAAGAGTGGAGTGTTTCTAAAGACGGTTTAACTTATACCTACAAACTCCGTGAAGATGCTAAGTGGTATACTTCAGATGGAGAAGAGTATGCTCCTGTTAAAGCGCAAGACTTTGTAACTGGTATCAAGTACGCTGCTGATAACAAGGGTCAAGCTCTGGATTTGATTCAAAACTCTATCAAAGGTTTGGATGATTATGTAACAGGTGCCAATACAGACTTTTCAAATGTTGGTGTAAAAGCCTTAGATGATTACACAGTCGAGTATACTTTGACACGTCCAGAGCCATTCTGGAACTCTAAGACAACTAACAGTATCTTGTTCCCTGTAAACGAAGAATTCCTTGCTTCTAAAGGAAAAGACTTCGGAACTCTGAAACCAGATAGTATTCTTTATAGTGGACCATATTTGTTAAAAGATTTTACATCTAAGTCTTCTATCGAGTATGTGAAAAACCCACATTACTATGACCAAGAAAAGGTAACGATTGAAAAGGTAAAATTGGCCTACTTTGATGGCTCAGACCAAGACTTGACGATCCGAAACTTTGAAAGTGGCGCATACTCATCTGCAGGTGTTTATCCAAATAGTTCAAACTTTGCTAAGACAAAGGAAAAATACAAGGACAATATCGTTTATAGTTTGCAAGATGCGACATCTTGGTACTATAACTTTAACGTCAACCGCGGTGCTTATAACCACACTGCAAAAACAAGCGATGAACAAAAACAAGCAACTCAAGCTGCAGTTTTGAATAAAAACTTCCGTCAGGCAATCAACTTCGCCATTGATCGTACAGCTTATTCAGCCCAATCAAACGGTGAAGAAGCAGCTAAGAACACTCTTCGTAACACACTTGTGCCACCGACTTTTGTACAAGTTGGAGACAAGACTTTTGGTGAAACAGTTGCTTCTAAATTGGTCAACTATGGTACACAATGGTCAAATATGAATCTTGAAGATGCTCAAGATGGTTATTTCAACAAAGAAAAAGCACAAGCTAAGTTTGCAGAAGCTAAAAAAGAATTAGAAGCTCAAGGTGTGAGCTTCCCAATTCATTTGGATTTGCCTGTAGACCAAGTTAACAAGACTTTGCTTTCAGGTACAAACTCCATCAAGCAATCAATCGAATCAACACTTGGTTCTGAAAATGTAGTGGTTGATGTTATCCAATTATCGACAGATGATTATACAAATGCAACAGCTCAAGCGCCAACTCCAGCAGATCATGACTATGATTTGAATTTGGATGGATGGTCAGCTGACTATCAAGACCCTTCAACTTACCTCAATCCTTTCAACTCTGAGGACGGTTTCTATCTCAAAATTTTGGGACTTGATCCAAGTAAGGATGCAAACAAGATTACTAGTTTAGGTTTGGACCAATATACTCAAAAATTAAAAACAGCAGATGCAGAAAATACAGACGTAGCGAAACGCTATGAAAACTATGCAGATGCACAAGCTTGGTTGATTGATAGTTCCCTTCTAATCCCAGTTGTATCAAATGGTGGTGGTGCTTCGGTGACACGTGTGACACCATTTACACGTGCTTACTCACTAGTTGGTATCAAAGGAACTGGAAGTAACTACAAGTACATGAGATTGCAGACAGATGTCGTTACAAGCTCTCAATTTGCTGAAGCCAAGGCTAAATGGGAACAGGAACGTAAAAATTCTGTCGAAAAGAGTCAAAAAGAATTTGAAAGCCACGTTAAATAACAAAAAATAGAGCTTACAAAAGCTCTATTTTTATTTTGATTGTTTTTAAAAAACGCAAAAACTAACAAAAACAATAATAAAAATGCATAAGATAAATACATATTCAAAAGTAAGCGTTTCCTTAGTATAAGTAGTTAGCCTTGAGGTATAGTTTGTGATATAATTGAATTAAAATATATTGTAGAGGTGTTCCGTGAGTACCAGACGATTAAAAAAAAGTAAATCTAGTCAAATTCAGCAGAGCTTGAACGCAGGTTTGTTAGTTATCTATGTAGTTCTTGCTTGTTTTTTATTGTTTCTAATTTTTAGATATCAGATTTTAGCCATTCACTTTGTGAATATCATTCTCTCGGGAGTCCTCTTACTTGTAGGATTGTTGGCCTTGGTTTTGATTTTAAAGAAAAAAGCTAAAATATTTACATTGATTATGCTTATCTTAGCAGTGTTACTAAACTCTGTTGCGTTAGTAGCAGTACAACAGTTTGTTAGTCTTGCAAATCAATTTAATGCCACTTCTAATTATTCGAGTTATTCGATGAGTGTGGCGGTGCTAGCAGATAGTGAGATTAATAATATTTCAGAACTTTCAAGTGTAACTGCTCCAACGGGGACTGATGCTGAGAATATCCAAAGATTGATGGATGACATTAAGATAACTCAAAGTAAAGAGTTGACAGTAGAAGAGAGCTCTTCATACCTAGCAGCTTATAAGAGTTTGTTAGATGGTAAAACCAAAGCGATTGTCTTAAATAGCGTTTTTGAAAATCTGATTGAGCAGGAATATCCTGACCACGCTAAAAAGATTAAGAAAATCTATACCAAGGATTTGACCAAGAAGGTGGAAGCGCCTAAGGTAGCTACAGGAAACTCCTTCAATGTCTACATTAGTGGGATTGATACCTATGGTCCTATCAGTTCTGTTTCGCGTTCAGACGTTAATATCATCATGACAGTCAATCAAGATACTAAAAAGATTCTTTTGACGACAACTCCTCGAGATGCTTATGTTCCGATAGCAGATGGAGGGAATAATCAAAATGATAAGTTGACGCATGCAGGTATTTATGGTGTTGATGCTTCTATTCATACTTTGGAAAACCTTTATGATATTGACTTGAATTACTATGCTCGTCTTAATTTTACTTCGTTCTTGAAATTGATTGACCTTCTCGGAGGCGTCGATGTCTATAATGATCAAGAGTTTACTTCACTACACGGTAAATATCACTTCCCTGTAGGGAACGTTCATCTGGACTCTGAACAGGCTTTAGGATTTGTTCGTGAACGCTATTCATTGGCAAATGGTGATGGAGATCGTGGCCGCAACCAACAAAAAGTCATTACAGCTATTATTCAAAAATTGACTTCAACTGAAGCTTTGAAAAACTTTGATAGTATTATTCAAAGTTTACAAGATTCGGTTCAAACCAATATGCCGCCAGAAACAATGGTTAGTCTGGTCAATGCTCAATTGGCAAGCGGAGGAAAATATACCGTTACAAATCAAGATTTAAAAGGAACCGGACGTATGGATCTTCCGTCATATGCTATGCCAGATAGCAACCTTTACATGTTAGAAATTGATCCAACGAGTTTGGAGACAATCAAGACTGCAATAAAAGATACCATGGAAGGAAAATAAGATGATTGACATCCATTCACATATAGTTTTTGATGTCGATGATGGACCAAAAAGTATAGAAGATAGTCGAGCGTTGCTAAAAGAAGCTTATGCACAAGGTGCTCGGACTATCGTTTCAACTTCTCATCGACGAAAGGGAATGTTTGAGACACCAGAAGATAAAATTGCTACTAATTTTAAGATCGTTCAGGAACTAGCCAAGGAGATAGCTCCTGACTTAACAGTTTTATATGGTGCTGAGATATATTTTACTAGCGACATTCTAGATAAATTAGAAAATCATATTATCCCGAAACTAAATGACACACGCTATGCTTTAATTGAATTTAGTATGAATACACCTTATCGAGAGATTCATAGTGCCTTGTCAAAAGTTCTCATGTTAGGTGTAACACCTGTGATTGCTCATATTGAACGTTATCATGCTTTGGAAAATGATGAAAAAAGAGTGAGAGAGCTCATCAATATGGGATGCTATACGCAAATAAACAGTTCAAGTGTTCTAAAACCGAAACTATTTGGGGATACTTATAAGTTTATGAAGAAACGTGCTCGCTATTTTTTAGATAGAGATTTAGTTCATGTTGTTGCGAGTGATATGCATAATTTGGATGATAGACGACCTCATATGAGAGAAGCTTATGATTTGATAAGTAGAAAATATGGCAAAGAAAAAGCTCAGGAGCTTTTTGAAACAAATCCTTCAAAAATTATAAAAGATGAAATTATATAGGAGAAACTATGAAAGAACAAGATAAAATCGAAATTGATGTAGTGCAAATGCTAAAAGTTTTATGGAAACGCAAATTGATAATAGCGTTGGCAGCAATTGTCACAGGTGCGCTTGCTTTTGGATATAGTTCATTTGTAGTTAAACCTCAATTTACAAGTACCACACGTATCTATGTGGTCAATCGTAACCAAGGAGATAAACCTGGTCTGACTAATCAAGATTTGCAAGCTGGTTCTTACTTGGTAAAAGACTACCGTGAAATTATTCTTTCTCAAGATGTTTTAGAAAAAGTAGTAGCTGATCAAGGGTTGAGTTTTGATGCAAAATCCCTCGCTAAAAAAGTTCAAGTAACGGTTCCAGCAGACACCCGTATTGTGTCAATTTCAGTAAAAGATGGGAATCCTGAAGAAGCTAGTCGTATAGCGAACGCTCTTAGAGAAGTGGCTGCTCAAAAAATTATCTCTGTTACGAAAGTATCTGACGTAACTACTTTGGAAGAAGCTCGCCCTGCTCTATCACCATCTTCTCCAAACATTCGTCGCAATACAATCTTGGGCGTTGGTATAGGAGCAAGCATTGTCATTCTATTAGCTCTATTAGTCGAATTGTTAGATGACCGTGTAAAACGTCCAGAAGATATTGAAGAAGTTATGCATATTTCGCTTTTGGGAGTTATTCCAAATTTAGAGAAATTAAAGTAAGGGAGTAAAAATGGCAAAGTTAGAATTATCAGAAAAACGCCAAGCATTCGTAAAAAAAGCAGAAGAATATTATAATGCTTTGCGTACTAATATACAATTGAGTGGAGATAAGTTAAAGGTTATTGCTATTTCTTCGGTTAGACCTGGAGAAGGAAAATCAACGACTTCAACTAATATTGCATGGTCTTTTGCGCGTGCTGGTTATAAAACCCTCCTTGTTGATGCCGATATTCGAAATTCTGTTATGTCTGGTGTCTTCATGTCGCGAGAAAAAATCACTGGTTTAACAGATTACTTGTCTGGGACAAAGGACTTATCACAAGGGTTGTGTGAGACAAATGTGGAAAATCTATTTGTTATCCAATCTGGGGCTATTTCTCCGAATCCAACAGCACTTCTTCAAAGTGAGAAATTTGAAGTCATGATAGAAACACTACGCAAGTATTTTGATTATATTATTGTAGATACAGCTCCTATCGGAGTTGTAATTGATGCAGCGATTATTGCGCAAAAATGTGATGCTTCTATTTTAGTGACAGAGGCTTCTGCAACTAAACGTAGAGAAGTTCAAAAAGCTAAGACCCAATTAGAACAAACTGGGACACCATTCCTTGGTGTTATTCTAAATAAGTTCGATATTCATCTTGAAAAGTATGGCACATATGGTGGTTATGGGAGCTATGGTGCTTACGGTCAAAAATAAGTTTAGGGAGTAAATATATGGAAGGAAGGAGTTTCTATAACGTAACTCTAGCGTTTTTGCAGAGTATACTGGTTAGTGTATTAGCTTATATACTAATTTCTGTAACAGAAACAAAGATTGTTGCAAAAACTGTTTTTGTCCTTTATTTTCTTCACTTTGCTGCCTTCTACATCAGTAGTTATGGGAAGGATTTTTTCAAACGAAGTCAATTGGTCGAATTGATAGAGACAATAAAATACATTATCTTTTTTGCCTTGTTAATTAGTTTCTCTAGTTTCTTTTTAAAAGACCAATTTGTGATTTCGAGAAGAGGAATGATTTACTTCCTTTCATTATATGGGATTTTCAACTACATTCTCAGCTTTGTTATAAAAAAATATTGGGTACAATTTAACCATAATTTAAAAGGAAGTCGTAAAATTCTTTTGATAACTGCAGCAACACGTACTGAGAAAGTAATTGATCGTCTCTTGACTGCTAATGATGTTTTTGGAAAGCTTGTAGCAGTAAGTGTCTTAGATGATCCAAATTTTAAACATGATAAAGTTACGATTGTTCCACATGAACATCTCATTCATTATGCAACTCACGAAGTAGTGGATGAGGTTTTCGTGAATTTGCCAAGTGAGGATTATGACATTGGTAGCATTATTTCTCAATTTGAAACGATGGGTATTGATGTTACAGTTAATCTAAATGCTTTTGATAAAAATTTAGGTAGAAACAAACAAATTCATGAGATGGCTGGTTTGAATGTAGTGACGTTTTCAACAAAGATCTACAAACCAAGTCATGTGATTGGAAAACGAATTCTTGATATTTGTGGGGCAATTGTAGGGCTTGCTATTTTAGGACTTGTAAGTATCGTACTTGTTCCTATGATTCGAAAAGATGGTGGACCAGCGATTTTTTCTCAAACTCGCATCGGTAAAAATGGTCGTCATTTTACGTTTTATAAATTCCGATCTATGCGAGTGGATGCAGAAGAAATTAAGCAGCAATTGTTGGACCAAAATACTATGCAGGGTGGGATGTTTAAAATGGACAACGACCCTCGTGTTACAAAGATTGGACACTTTATTCGAAAGACAAGTTTGGATGAATTGCCCCAATTTTGGAATGTGTTGATTGGCGATATGAGCTTAGTAGGAACTCGACCTCCAACGGTTGATGAATACGAAAAATACACACCTGAACAAAAACGTCGATTGAGTTTTAAACCAGGTATTACTGGTCTGTGGCAAATTAGCGGTCGAAGTGGCATTACTAATTTTGATGATGTTGTCAAACTTGATGTAGCCTATATCGATGATTGGACTATTTGGAAAGATTTCGAAATTTTATTAAAAACAATAAAAGTAGTGTTGATGAGAGATGGAGCAAAGTGATTCTATGAATAAAGTGAGAGAGATTCAATTAGGAGAGTTAACCCTTTTAGAAAGTTATATCGATCTTTGTAAAAGGCATGATTTGCGATATTATGCCTTGGGTGGAACTTTACTCGGCGCTATTCGTCATAAGGGTTTTATCCCATGGGATGATGATATGGATTTAGGAATGCCCAGAAAAGATTACGAAAAATTCTTGTCAATCTGTGAGAAAGAGCTTCCTGAAAGTGTTATATTAAGACTTCACGATGATAATCTAGGTAATACTTCGATTATGGATACTTCAATCCAAATTCAATTTGGCAATGAATGGTGTAGTCCTTTTATTGATATCTTTCCCTTAGATGGTTACCCAGAAGATGGAATCCATTACTGGGTGCATACAAATAAAATAAAGTTCTATCGTGCCTTGTCTAAAATTTCTGTTATTGATCGTTTGCATGAGCGAGATAGAGGTTCGTTCGAAAATGCGATTGTGAAAGTTTCAAGAGCCTTAAAATTAAATAAACTCTTAAACACTTCAAAAATTAACAAAAAATTACAAAGTATCATTAAACAATATGATTACGAGACTAGTAACATGGTCGGAAATGTCTTGGGTTCCTACCGCGAACGAGAACTCGCAAGAAAAGAAGTATTCGGGGAACCGCAATTACTAGAGTTTGAAAACTTAAAAATTAGTTGTCATGCAAATCCTGATGAATATTTGACAAAAATATACGGTGATTACATGCAACTGCCAAAAGAAGCTGAGCGTAAGGGTCATTTTGAGTCTACGTGGGGAGATTAAATTGAATAGTTTTAATTTAATGGGGGTCAGAATTGACCCCTTAACAATGGACGAAACTGTCCAAGCTGTTGAAAAATTTGTTCTTGATCAACGTCCACTCCACTTAATGGGAGTGAATGCAGACAAAATTAATCAATGTCAAACAGATGAATCTATTAAAAAGATTGTTAACGATTCTGAAATCATTAATGCAGATGGGGCTTCAGTTGTTCTTGCTTCCCGTTTTTTGGGTTATCAAGTTCCTGAGAGAGTCGCTGGAATTGATTTGATGCAAAAGTTGCTTCATTTAGCTAATGAAAAGTCTTATTCAGTTTATTTTTTTGGTGCCAAAGAAGAAGTTTTAGTAGACATGCTAGAAATTTTTAAGAAAGATTATCCAAATTTACGAGTTCTTGGACATCGTAATGGTTATTTTTCTGAAGAAGATGAATACGGCATTCAAGAAGACATTCGGGAGAAAAATCCTGATTTTGTTTTTGTTGGGATTACTTCTCCCAAGAAAGAATACATCATTCAAAAATTTATGGATCAAGGTGTTAATTCAGTTTTTATGGGAGTTGGAGGTAGCTTTGACGTTTTATCTGGCCATATTAAACGAGCTCCTTTATGGATGCAAAATGCGCATCTTGAGTGGCTGTTCCGAGTGGCAAATGAACCTAGACGTCTCTTTAAACGTTATTTTGTAGGAAATGCTACTTTTATTAAGCGAGTTTTAGATGAAAAACGAAAATCGAAAAAATAATATTTTACATATTTCGCGTACCATGGATATAGGTGGTGCAGAGCGTATTGTTTACCAGTTGAGCTCAGATTTGAAAGATGAGTTTAGCAGTGTTCATATCGCATCTACTGGTGGACTTTGGGAGAGTGAGCTTGCTACTCAAGGGATTCAACATCATAAAATTTTAGATATCGATAGTAAAAATCCACTGACAGTATTAAAGCTTCTATTTACTATTCGTCAGATTATCAAAAATAATGAGATTACTATAGTTCATACTCATCATCGTATGGCTGCTTTTTATATCCGTTTATTAAAACTGTTTAATTCAAAATTAATACACGTTTATACTGCCCACAATGTCTTCAAAGATAAATTACCCCTATATAGATTTGCTTTAAAAAATGCAAAAAGTATAGCTGTGGGAGAAGCTGTAAATAAAAACTTAAAAGAGGACGTAGGCATTACGGATAGTAGGGTTATTTATAATGGAGTCGTCTTCAAAGAAACGGATGACCAAGTCGATGAGATTATCAGTTATAGTGGGATTAAATTTGGCTGTATTGCTAGGTTATCTGAACAAAAAGGCTTGACTTATCTTATTGATGCTATGTCTTTACTTACGGTAAAGGATATTCGATTGTTTATCGTTGGTGATGGTGAGCTTAGAGATGAACTTGAGAATAAGGTTAAAGAGCTTCATCTTCAAGATTCGGTAACTTTTTTAGGATATCGTAAGGATATTGTGGAATGTATCAATAGTTTTGATTTTTGTGTTTTACCTTCAGTATTTGAAGGATTTGGCTTAGTTGCCATTGAGGCATTTATGAATAGTAAAACCTTAGTTGCAACGGATATACCGGGATTAAACGAAGTTGTAACAAATAAAAATGGGATTCTAGTTCCGGCAAAAGACCCTGCTGCTCTGGCATCTGCTATTGATAAATTAGCTATGGATGCAACATTAAGAAATAGTCTAGCTTTCCAAGCCAAAAAAACCTATGACGAAAAATTTAGTTATCCTATGTTTTTAGAAAATTATCGAGCGTTGTATAGAGAGATACAGGGAGAACCAAAATGAAAAAAGTAATGTTGGTTTTTGGGACACGTCCAGAAGCAATAAAAATGTGTCCATTAGTAAATGAGTTGAAGAAAAATGATTCAATCAAGACCATTGTCTGTGTAACTGGACAACATAAGGAAATGCTGGAGCAAGTTTTGGATGTCTTTAAGGTCGTTCCTGATTATGATTTGGGGATTATGAAGGCCAATCAAACTCTCTTTACAATTACGACTAGTATTCTAGACAAAATTCAAGCGGTGCTTGAACAAGAAAAACCAGATATTGTACTTGTTCATGGAGACACGACAACAACTTTCGCAACGGCCTTGGCAGCCTTTTACATGGGAATAAAAGTTGGACACGTGGAAGCAGGTTTAAGAACCTACAATCTTCAAAGTCCATTCCCCGAGGAGTTCAACCGCCAAACCACTTCCATTATTGCAGATTATAATTTTGCCCCGACAGAAGTTGCAAAGGAAAATCTGCTAAAAGAAGGAAGAGAGAATATTTTTGTAACAGGTAATACCGTTATTGATGCTTTGAAGACAACTGTTCAGGATAATTACGACCACCCAATTTTAGAGTGGGCTAAGGACAGTAAGTTAATTATGCTGACAGCTCACAGACGTGAGAATCTTGGGCAACCAATGGAACATATGTTTAATGCTGTTAAGCGAATTCTAAACGAATTTGAAGATGTAAAGGTTGTTTATCCAATTCATAAAAATCCTAAGGTTCGTGAGTTAGCAAGTAAAGTATTTGGCGATAATGAACGTATGAAAATTATTGAACCTTTAGAAGTCATCGATTTCCATAATTTTATGAACCAAAGCTACATGATTTTAACAGATTCTGGTGGAGTGCAAGAAGAAGCTCCATCCTTAGGGAAACCAGTTTTAGTCATGCGTGATACCACAGAACGTCCTGAAGGGATTGCGGCAGGAACTTTGAAATTGGTAGGAACAGAAGAAGAAAATATTTATACGAATTTTAAACTACTTTTGAAAGATGAAGCAGAATACAACAAGATGAGCAAGGCGAGCAATCCATATGGTGATGGGAAGGCTTGTGAGCGAATCGTTGATATCATTTTGGAAGGATAGGGATAATGGAAAAGGTTTCTATTGTTGTACCTGTGTATAATGTCGAAACTTACTTAAACTATTGCGTCAATAGCCTCAGACAGCAGACGTACACAAATATTGAGATTATATTGGTAGACGATGGTTCGACAGATGCTTCTGGAGAAATCTGTGATCGACATGCTCAAGAAGATGAGCGTGTACGAGTACTCCATATTGAAAATGGAGGAATATCCAATGCTCGAAATACAGGAGTTAAAGAAGCCTCAACTGATTGGATTATCTTTGTTGATTCAGATGATTATTACGATAAAAGAACTGTAGAATATTTAGTAGGACTTAGAGATAAATACGGAGTTGAACTAATAGCAACTCCAGTAATTGAAGTTCGAGATTATGAATCTAAAGATTTCTCTGGCTCTTTAACGGAGAAATCTTCTGAAAAATTAGATCGCTATACAGCCTTAAAAGAGATGTTCTATGGAAATCGTGTAGGGACTCATTCGGGTGGGAAACTTTATAAGAAGACGATTCTGTCACGTTTCCCTTATCCTAAAGGAATGCTTTACGAAGACTTAGCAATAGCTTACGAGCATATTGCTTCTTGTAAACACATTGCGGTAGGAGACATTAATCTATATAAATATTATCGAAGACCTGGTAGTATAGTTAATTCAAAGTATAGTGATAAATTAATGGACTTTTACGAGGCGATGGAATGGAATAGAAGTTATATCGAACGAGACTATCCTAATGATAAGGAAATGAGAAGAGCTTTAAATGTCCGCTACGTCTTTAATGGTCTACATGTTGTCCATGCTATGCTTAGTTCAGATATGTATGCTGAAGTTAATAAAATTAGAAAAGAATACATTCAATATTTCACAGATGTTATTCTGAATTCAAATGTTACAAGGAAAAATAAAGTGAAATACTTGATGCTTTTGGTTTCTCCAAAACTGTATGAAAAAATTAGAGAGAAGATGGGTTAGGTAAGAATGAAGGTTTTAAAAAATTATGCATATAATCTTTCTTACCAGCTACTAGTGATAATTCTTCCTATTATAACAACACCTTATGTAACTAGGGTATTTAGTTCAACTGATTTAGGTACTTATGGTTATTTCAATTCAATTGTAACCTACTTTATTTTATTGGCGACATTGGGCGTGGCCAATTATGGTACAAAAGAAATTTCAGGCCATCGTAAAGATATCCGAAATAACTTTTGGGGCATATACACCTTACAGTTTGGTGCGACCATTCTTTCGATATGCTTATATATTCTCTTATGTCTGTCCTTGTCATTTATGCAAAATCCCGTTGCGTATATTTTGGGTTTGAGTCTGGTATCTAAAGGGATGGATATCTCCTGGTTATTTCAAGGGTTAGAGGATTTTCGCAAGATAACAGTTAGAAATATTACTGTTAAACTGGTCGGTGTCATTTCAATTTTCTTATTTGTAAAATCAGCAAATGATTTATATCTTTATGTGTTTTTGCTAACAATATTTGAATTATTGGGGCAGTTTAGTATGTGGTTGCCAGCTAGAGAATTTATCGGGAAACCACATTTTGATTGGTCCTATGCTAAACAACACTTGAAACCAGTTGTTCTCTTGTTTTTGCCGCAAATAGCTATTTCGCTATATGTTACTTTGGATCGTACTATGCTAGGGGCATTAGCCTCAACTAAAGATGTCGGAATTTATGACCAAGCCTTAAAATTGGTCAATATTTTGCTTACACTAGTGACTTCGTTAGGAAGCGTAATGCTTCCTCGTGTTGCCAATCTCCTATCAACTGGAGATCACAAGGCTGTAAACAAAATGCATCAGATGTCTTTCTTAATATACAATTTAGTCATTTTTCCTATAATAGCAGGAATGTTAATTGTTAATGATGATTTCGTGCAATTTTTCTTAGGACAGGATTTCCAAGATGCTAAATATGCGATAGTAATTATGATTTTTAGAATGTTCTTTATTGGCTGGACAAATATTATGGGTATTCAAATTTTGATTCCACATAATAAAAATAAAGAATTTATGATTTCGACAACTATTCCAGCTATTGTGAGTGTCGGATTAAATTTAATATTACTACCTAAATTAGGTTATATCGGAGCAGCGATTGTTTCTGTATTAACAGAAGCCTTGGTATGGGCAATTCAACTGTATTTTACAAGAAATTATTTAAAAGAAGTGCCTATTCTTGCTTCGACTTTTAAAATTATAGGAGCATCAGCTCTCATGTACGGTGGCCTATTCGTAGTGAAAACTACAGTGAATTTTACGCCTGTTATAAATGTTATGGTATTTGCTGCAATAGGAGCGATACTTTACATTTCTCAAATACTATTCTTAAAAGTAATTAATCCAAGAGAGTTAAAACAGCAGTTATCGAATAAGTGAAATTATATGGAATAAATAAGAAATTTCAGTAGCTTATAGTCTTGTTGTAAAAAACTCTTGTTTAGATTAAATTCGCTTTGGTTGATTAAATAGTTAGGAAAGGGAGGATAGAAGAGTATAAGTGAACTAGAAGATTAAAGAAATATTATTTTTTCTCATTCAATTCCATATTTCTTTTTCTTAGAATTCACCCTGTATGATTCTTTTTCAAAAAATATGATTAAAATTAAATTTGAAAACCTACTAGTCAGCATTGTTGTATCTGTAGTGGTATTTTTTAATACCATATCAACTACGATGCTGGATAGGACTTTTTTTCAAGTCAAAGTAAATTTCCTATTTTTGGTTGTATTGCTTTTAGGGCTTCGTTTTTTGTATAAAATGCGTGTCTCATACAAATATCTAATACTTTCTATTCTATTGTTGCTTTCGGGGGTTTTAGTGTATGTTCAAACGAATAGGCTTAATTTTCTAGTCTATTCGATGCTGCTAGTCCTCTTGGTTAATGTAGATATGAAAGTAGTTTTGAGGAACTATGTAGTTGTAGCTGGTATTCTCGTAGTTGGAGTTTTTCTTTTATCACTTGTTGGCATGGTTCCTAATCTACAATATAATCGTGCGGGTGTTATTCGAAATTCGTTTGGATTTATTTATCCTACGGACTTTGCATCACATTGTTTTTATCTATTTTTAGCAATTTCCTATCTTTTAAAAGATAAATTTATATGGATCAGATCTCTGTTTGGAGTCTTGCTATCAGCTTTTATTATAAAATACTGCGATGCACGTTTAAATGCTTTGTCAATCTTGTTAGCGACAGTTATTTTCATTTATTTTTATTATAGTAATGGGAAAAAACTAAAGATTTTTGCCTTGCTACCATATTCAGCTGTTGTATTCGCATCAGTTGTTACCTATTTTTCATACAAGTTTTCATGGTCTAATCCATTTTTGGTATCGATAAATAAATTAATTACCGGAAGGCTAGCTCTAGGTAGGAATGCAATTGATACGTTTGGAGTTCGTCTATTTGGGACAAGAAACGTTCAATTTATAGGTTCGGGTGGTAAAACAGAATCTGTAATAGGGTATAACTATGTTGATTCCTCATATGTGCAGATGTTGTTTACATATGGAATAGTGCCTGTAGTCCTACTGATAATCATTTATGTTGTCGCCTCGAGGAAACAGTATAAGGATGGTCAATATTTATTAGTTGCGATTTTATCATTGATTGCTTTTAACTGTATGATTGAAGCATTTTGGTTTGTTCCAACATATAATATATTCATGTTTTTACTATTTACAACAAATACTTTTAGTAAAAAAGAATCGAACAATATTACTGAATTAAATGCGACCTAGTTCTAGTATTAGAATTTAGGCAGCTCTAATAGATGATAAGAGTCCTTTCTAAGAAAGAAAAAATAACGTTTGCTGGCCCACAGTCAGCATTAATAATCAATTGTAGAGTTCATTAACGGAGTTTTAATATGTATGACTATTTAATTGTCGGTGCAGGTTTGTCTGGCGCAATCTTTGCACACGAAGCTACAAAACGTGGTAAAAAAGTAAAAGTGATTGACAAGCGCGATCACATTGGTGGAAATATCTACTGTGAAAATGTTGAAGGTATCAACGTACACAAGTACGGTGCCCACATTTTCCATACCTCAAACAAAAAAGTTTGGGACTATGTCAACCAGTTCGCTGAATTTAACAACTATATCAACTCACCAGTGGCTAATTACAAGGGGAGCCTTTACAATCTTCCATTTAACATGAATACCTTCTATGCTATGTGGGGAACTAAGACCCCTCAAGAAGTTAAGGATAAGATTGCTGAGCAAACAGCTGATATGAAAAATGTTGAGCCTAAGAACATGGAAGAACAAGCTATCAAGTTGATTGGTCCGGATATCTATGAAAAATTGATCAAGGGCTATACAGAAAAGCAATGGGGACGTTCTGCAACAGACCTTCCTCCATTTATCATCAAACGTCTTCCAGTTCGTTTGACCTTTGATAACAACTACTTTAATGACCGTTACCAAGGGATTCCAATCGGTGGTTATAACGTCATCATTGAAAACATGCTGGGCAATGTAGAAGTTGAACTTGGAGTTGATTTCTTTGCCAATCGTGCAGAGCTGGAAGCTTCAGCTGATAAAGTTGTCTTTACAGGAATGATTGACCAGTACTTTGATTACAAACATGGGGAATTGGAATATCGTAGCCTTCGTTTTGAACATGAAATCTTGGATGAGGAAAACCATCAAGGAAATGCCGTAGTCAACTACACAGAGCGTGAAATTCCTTATACACGGATCATTGAGCATAAGCATTTCGAGTATGGTACCCAACCTAAGACAGTTATCACACGTGAATACCCAGCTGACTGGAAACGTGGAGATGAACCATATTACCCAATCAACGATGAAAAGAACAACGCTATGTTTGCTAAGTACCAGGAAGAAGCTGCTAAAAATGACAAGGTTATCTTCTGTGGACGTTTGGCAGACTATAAATACTACGACATGCACGTGGTCATTGAGCGTGCTCTAGAAGTCGTAGCAAATGAATTTGATTGAAAGAAATAGTGATTCATGAAGTATTTTCTAAAAGAAGAGTTTTTAAAAGATTCTGGTGCTCGAAACGCCGGGAACAAGGCTAGAAATGATGTCGAAGAGATCGTCAAACGAGAAGGCTATCAACCCTTGTTGTTAATAGTTGAGGATTGGTACCAAATGGGAACCGTTAAAGCCCAACGACACAAGGCAAAAGCTTTGTCAAAAGCTTTTGCGCAATTGAAATTCGGGGATCAATTATTGATTCAATTCCCCATGCTCCATCATAGTTTTTTCACCACTCGCTTGGTAAGAATAATCCAGCGAAGAGGGGTACAAGTCTATTTTATTATCCATGATTTGGAAGCTTTGCGCTATGCCAATCTAGATACAGTACCTTTGAAGCATAAGATTCGAGTCCATCTTCAAGAATCGAGTCTATTGAAGGTGGCTGATGGAGTGATTGCTCATAATCCAATTATGAAATCAGTATTGGTGGAGAAGGGGCTCCCAGAGCACAAACTAGTTAGTTTAGAAATTTTTGACTACCTCATTCCGAATTACCAAGAGAAAGATGGTCTATCAAAGGATCAACCAATCATTGTAGCAGGGAATTTAGCCCAAGAAAAAGCAGGTTACCTGTATCAATTGCCTGCTAGACCGGCCTACAATCTCTATGGTGTCGGCTTTGATGAGAAAAGAGCCCTTGCCAACGAGACCTATTTTGGCTCCTTCCTGCCTGATGAGCTTCCTGCAGCCCTAGAAGGTGGTTTTGGACTTGTTTGGGATGGTGACAGTGTTCAGACGTGTAGTGGTGTTTTTGGGGAGTATCTTCGCTATAACAACTCTCATAAGGCTTCCCTTTACTTGGCATCAGGCTTCCCACTTGTTGTTTGGAAACAGTCAGCCTTGTCTCGCTTTGTTCTTGAGAATGGATGTGGGATTGCAGTAGAGTCGCTTCATGACTTGAAGGCAACAATTGATTATCTTTCAGATGAGGATTACCAAGACTTGGTTGAAAAAACTAAATATATTGGTAAAAAAATACGGGATGGCTTTTTCCTCACTAATGCTTTAAATAAATTATCGAAATAAATTATCGAAATAAGAGGTCAGTAACGACCTCTTTTTTTATTAAAAAATCGAATATAATAGACATTTTTTTTACAAAGAACTTAAACATCAATTCCTATTACAAAAATGAATGATTCATGAATGAATTTGGATAAAATTTCTATGGGGAAACAGTTGATTTTCAGAATAATTTTCAGTATTTTTAATAGTTTTACACTATTTTTTGACAAAAAATATAAAATTTAGGACTTGTAATGGAATATTAAAATAAATTTAATGAAAAACCTTCGATAAAATCATAAAAAAATGGCCACGAATCGGATTTTTGTGATATAATATTCTGTGAATAGCTATGCCTTCTTGTAGCTGTTAAAAAAATCAAAGTGTGAAACTTGGAAGATAGAGAGGACGCAATGTAATGACTAGAAATGGTTTCTTTACAGGCTTAGATATTGGAACGAGCTCAATTAAAGTGTTAGTTGCTGAGCTTGTAGATGGTGAAGTAAATGTAATCGGTGTTAGCAACGCCAAAAGTAAAGGTGTCAAGGATGGAATTATCGTTGACATCGAAGCCGCTGCGACGGCTATCAAATCTGCTATTTCTCAAGCAGAAGAAAAAGCAGGGATTTCAATCAAGTCTGTAAACGTTGGACTTCCAGCGAACTTGTTGCAGGTTGAACCAACTCAAGGAATGATTCCTGTAACATCAGATACAAAAGAAATTACAGATCAAGACGTTGAAAATGTTGTTAAATCTGCTTTGACAAAGAGCATGACACCTGATCGTGAAGTGATTACGTTTGTACCAGAAGAATTTGTGGTTGACGGTTTCCAAGGTATTCGTGACCCACGTGGTATGATGGGTGTTCGTTTGGAAATGCGTGGGCTACTCTACACAGGTCCAAGAACAATTCTTCACAACCTTCGTAAAACTGTAGAACGTGTTGGAGTTCAAGTCGATAACGTGATTATTTCACCGCTTGCAATTGTAAACTCTGTTCTTAACGAAGGGGAACGTGAGTTTGGAGCGACTGTTATCGATATGGGTGGTGGTCAAACAAGTGTTGCTACTATCCGTAACCAAGAGCTACAATACACAAATGTTTATCAAGAAGGTGGCGATTACGTCACTAAAGACATTTCAAAAGTTCTTAAAACTTCTAAAAAGATTGCAGAAGGTTTGAAGCTTAACTACGGTGAAGCTTATCCACAACTTGCAAGCAAAGAAACTTTCCAAGTTGAAGTTATCGGTGAAGTAGAACCTGTTGAGGTCACTGAGGAGTACTTGTCTCAAATTATTTCAGCTCGATTGAAACACATCTTTGAACAAATCAAACAAGATTTGGAAAGAAGACATTTGTTGGACTTGCCAGGTGGTATTGCTCTGATTGGTGGAAATGCTATTCTACCAGGTATCGTTGAGCTTGCCCAAGAAGTACTTGGAGTTCGTGTGAAACTATACGTACCAAACCAAGTAGGTATCCGCAATCCAGCATTTGCCCATGTGATTAGTCTGTCTGAATTTGCTGGAAGTCTTACAGAAGTGAATGTTTTGGCTCAAAGAGCTATCAGAGGAGATCAAGTTCTACGTCAACAACCAATTGACTTCAGAACTTCAAGTCAGGAAAAACCTGCAACTTCTCAACGTCCAGTGTTTGGTACAACTTCAACTGAATCAGCAGAACCAACTTATACAGTTGACTCAGCAACTTCAAATCAATCAGAAGAAAAACCAAAATTGACTGAACGATTCCGTAGCTTAATCGGAAGCATGTTTGATGAATAGGATAGAGGAATAAAATATGACATTTTCATTTGATACAGCAGCAGCACAAGGTGCAGTAATTAAAGTAATTGGTGTCGGTGGCGGCGGAGGAAACGCCATTAACCGCATGGTTGACGAAGGCGTTTCAGGTGTTGAGTTCATCGCAGCCAATACAGATGTACAAGCTTTGAGCAGTACAAAAGCTGAAACAGTTATCCAGCTTGGCCCTAAATTAACTCGTGGACTTGGTGCTGGAGGACAACCTGAAGTTGGTCGCAAGGCTGCTGAAGAAAGCGAAGAAGTAATCACTGAAGCAATCAGTGGTGCAGATATGGTCTTCATTACTGCTGGTATGGGTGGTGGTTCTGGTACAGGTGCTGCACCAGTTATCGCTCGTATCGCTAAAAGTTTAGGCGCTTTGACTGTTGGTGTGGTAACACGTCCATTCGGTTTTGAAGGAAGTAAACGTGGTCAATTCGCAGTTGAAGGTATTAACGAACTTCGCGAACATGTTGATACTCTTTTGATTATCTCAAACAACAATTTGTTAGAAATCGTTGATAAGAAAACTCCGCTTCTTGAAGCTTTGTCTGAAGCAGATAACGTTCTTCGCCAAGGTGTTCAAGGGATTACAGATTTGATTACAAATCCTGGTTTGATCAACTTGGACTTTGCAGACGTGAAGACAGTAATGGCAAACAAAGGAAATGCCCTCATGGGTATCGGTATCGGTAGCGGAGAAGAGCGTGTTATTGAAGCGGCTCGTAAAGCTATCTACTCACCACTCCTTGAAACAACAATCGATGGAGCAGAAGATGTTATCGTGAACGTAACTGGTGGTTTGGATATGACCTTGATTGAAGCTGAAGAAGCTTCAGAAATAGTTAACCAAGCTGCTGGACACGGTGTAAACATCTGGCTCGGTACTTCTATTGATGAATCAATGAAAGATGAAATCCGTGTAACTGTTGTTGCTACTGGCGTTCGTCAAGATGCAGTTGAAAAAGTGGTAGCACCACAACCAAGACAAGCATCATTCCGTGAACCAGCAAGAACTGGACACACCCACACTTACGACCGTCATTTTGATTTAGCTGAAACAGCTGAACTTCCAACTCCTTCTCAACGTCATTCTGAAGCACCTAAGGTATCAGCTTTCGGTGATTGGGACTTGAGACGTGATTCAATCGTTCGTCAAGGTGAATCAGTCGTATCACCAGTTGAGCGTTTCGAAGCACCATCTTCTGATGATGAGTTAGAAACACCACCATTCTTTAAAAACCGTTAATAGAGATGGATTTAAAAGAAAACACAAATCAGGTATTTCAACAGGTTACCAAAGCAATTCAAGAAGCCGGCCGTGAAGACGGTTCGGTTTCTGTAATTGCAGTAACAAAATATGTTGATATTGCAATCGCAGCTAATTTGATCGGCCAAGGAGTTCAACACATCGGTGAAAACCGTGTCGACAAATTTCTTGAAAAGTATCATGCTTTAAGTGATAAGGATGTTACTTGGCACTTGATTGGTAGCTTGCAAAGAAGAAAAGTGAAAGATATTATTCCTTATGTTGATTATTTTCACGCTTTAGATTCTTTGAAATTAGCTCAAGAGATTCAAAAACGTGCCAATCGTAAGGTTAAATGTTTTTTGCAGGTCAATATTTCTGGAGAAGAAAGCAAGCATGGTTTTTCGAAAGAAGAACTTTTGGCGGTCTTGCCAGACTTGTCAAGCTTGGATCAAATAGAGTATGTTGGTCTTATGACTATGGCTCCATTTGAAGCTGAAACAGAAGAGTTGCATAAAATCTTTAAAGAAACGCAAGAGTTGCAACAATATATTCGTGAACAACAACTCCCCAATATGCCAATGACAGAATTAAGTATGGGAATGAGTCGTGACTATAAAGAAGCGATTCAGTGTGGCTCGACTTATGTTCGAATTGGTACAGCATTTTTTAAATAGGAAATAATCATGTCATTAAAAGATAAATTTGATAAATTTATAGATTACTTTACAGAAGATGGAGATGAAGTTGCTTCAGATGTTGTAGCTGCACGTTCTGAACGTCCACTAGCTTCAGTTCCTCCAAAGAGAGAATTACCTCAGCAAGCTTCTGCTGCTCAAGAACCTTTACCAGTTGAGACAAAAGAGAAGAATATTACAAAACTTCATGCTCGTCAACAGCAATTAGCAATTGAGAGTCATCGCAGCACTGAAAAAGTAACCATCGATGTTCGTTATCCACGTCGTTACGAAGATGCAACAGATATTGTTGATTTGTTGGCTGGTAACGAGAGTATTTTGATTGACTTCCAATATATGACAGAAGTTCAAGCGCGTCGTTGCTTGGATTACTTGGATGGGGCACGTCATGTTCTTGCTGGTGAGTTAAGAAAAGTTGCACATACAATGTACCTTTTGACACCTGTAGGTGTTGTGGTAAATATTGAAGATATTCGTTTACCGGAAGAAACTCAAAGTGAAGAGTACGACTTTGACATGAAGAGAAATAGAGTACGTTAATGTTTCTAATAATTCGTTTTATCCAAAATGCTACAGATATCTATTCAATGATACTTGTAGCTTTTGCGCTATTATCATGGTTTCCAAATGCCTATAATACTCAGTTGGGGAAATTTTTGGAAACTTTGTGTAAGCCAATTCTTGAACCATTGAAACGTCTGCCTCTTCAAATTGCAGGTTTGGATTTTTCTGTCTGGATTGCTCTAATTCTCATCCGTATGATTAGTCGCTATCTTATCAATTTGCTGGTTATGTTATGAGCAAAGAACTTTACCAACATTTTGCAACAGAAGATATTCCATTCATTGACAAGGGGCTAGAGTGGTTAAGACAGGTAGAAGAGCATTACGCACCGATTTTATCTCCTTTTATCAATCCTCACCAAGTATTTATCTTGGAGACATTGGGAAACAATAGAGGGGTAAAAACCTTTTCTAGTACTCGTTATGTCCATTCAGAGTATGCTAGAGTGATTCTGGCGCCAGATTATTTTACGCCAAGATTGGAAGATTTCGAAATGGCCTTGCTTGAGATTGAGTATCCCAGCAAGTTTCAACAACTAACCCATTCAAAAATTCTGGGAACGGTTCTCAATCGTCTGGGTATTGACCGTAAGTTGTTCGGTGATATCATAGTGACTGAAGAGAAGGCTCAGATTATTGTGGATCAGAGATTTATTACCTTGTTCCAGGATGGGATTCAAAAAATTTCCAAGTTACCTGTAAGATTAGAGGAACATCCTTTTTCAGATATAATAGAATCAAAAAACGAATATCAAGAAAAGGAAATCCTAGTTTCAAGTTTTCGTCTAGATGCCTTTTTATCTAGTATATTGAAATTATCTCGTTCACAAACTTTAGCTCTAGTTGAAAAGAAGTTGGTTCAAGTCAATTATCATATAGTTGAAAAATCTGACTATCAAGTAAAAGTTGGGGATTTAATAAGTGTCAGACGGTTTGGCCGAATCATCTTGCTTAAAGAAAACGGTCAAACGAAGAAAGATAAGAAAAAATTAACAGTTCATCTACTATTAAGTCAGTGAGAAAAAATATGTCGATTACACCACAAGATATTGTTGATAAAGCTTTCTCAACAAAATTCCGAGGCTACGATAAGGAAGAAGTTGACGAATTTTTAGATAAAATTTATATTGATTACGAGGAATTAACCCGTTACAAGGATGAGACGGAACCTTATATTAAACGATTAGAAGAACGTCTGTCCTATTATACGAATGATATTCCTAAGAGAACAGTAACAAACGATCAAGAGCAAGAACCAGAAGCAATGAATGATTCTATTTTTTATTAAGTAAGTGAGGAAAAATATGCCAATTACATCGTTAGAAATTAAGGACAAAACCTTTGGTGTTCAGTTTAGAGGTTTTAATCGTGAAGAAGTTGATGAATTTTTAGATATTGTTGTTCGTGACTATGAAGATTTGGTTCGTAGCAATCATGAAAAAGATCAACATATTAAAAATTTAGAAGATCGTCTATCATATTTTGATGAAATCAAAGATTCATTGAGCCAGTCAGTTTTAATCGCTCAAGATACAGCTGAGCGTGTAAAACAAGCAGCCAACGATCGTTCTCACAACATTATTCAACAAGCTGAACAAGATGCACAACGTTTACTTGATGAAGCTAAGTACAAAGCAAATGAAATCTTGCGACAAGCAACTGATAATGCTAAGAAAGTTGCTGTGGAAACTGAAGAGTTGAAGAATAAGAGTCGTGTCTTCCACCAACGCTTGAAATCAACTATCGAAAGCCAATTGGCCATTGTTGATTCATCTGAGTGGGAAGAGATTTTACGTCCAACTGCAACTTATCTTCAAACGAGTGACGAAGCATTCAAGGAAGTTGTTGAAGAAGTATTAGGTGAAGCAACATCTTCATTTCATGAAGAAGACCCAATTGACATGACTCGTCAATTCTCTCCTGAAGAAGTTGCAGAATTTCAAGCACGTATTGAAGCAGCTAATAAGGAATTATTAGAAGCTCAACAAGCTACTGCAAGTCAAGATGTTGAAGAGACAACTGAACCTGAAGTTGAAGTTCAGCCAGTTGTTGAAACTCCTGTTGAATCTGCTAATGATGAAGAACCTCAAGATGATGCTAATACTCAACAAGAGTCAGTTCTAATTTTATAAGATTTTAGTAGAGAACAAGGATTTATCAAATATATTTCTAGCGAGTAGGAGATGGTGGAAGTCCTACAATCCCTGTTGGTAAATTTATCCTCTCTTAGTATCAAGTCTGAAATGAGTAAGACTTGACGTTACCCACGTTACGGGAAAAGAGGGAAAAAGGCAAGGTCTTTTTCCGAACAAAGGTGGTACCACGATTTTCGTCCTTTTTGCGAGTCGTGGTTTTTATTTTTTCAATTTACATTAAAGGAGTAATAATGAAACTAAAAGAAACCCTTAATCTTGGAAAAACAGAATTTCCAATGCGTGCCGGTCTTCCAACCAAAGAGCCAGTTTGGCAAAAAGAATGGGAAGATGCAAAATTGTATCAACGCCGTCAAGAGTTAAATGAAGGGAAACCTCATTTCACTCTTCATGATGGACCTCCATACGCTAACGGAAACATCCACGTAGGACATGCCATGAACAAGATTTCAAAAGATATCATTGTTCGCTCTAAGTCTATGTCAGGATTCTACGCACCATATATTCCAGGTTGGGATACACACGGTTTACCAATCGAGCAAGTTTTGGCTAAACAAGGTGTCAAACGTAAAAAAATGGACTTGGTTGAATACTTGAAACTTTGCCGTGAATACGCTCTTTCTCAAGTAGATAAACAACGTGAAGACTTTAAACGCTTAGGTGTTTCAGGTGATTGGGATCATCCATATGTAACCTTGACTCCTGACTATGAAGCAGCTCAAATCCGTGTCTTTGGTGAAATGGCTAATAAAGGCTATATCTACCGTGGGGCTAAGCCAGTTTACTGGTCATGGTCTTCTGAATCAGCCCTAGCTGAAGCGGAAATTGAATACCATGACTTGGTTTCTACATCACTCTACTATGCCAACAAGGTTAAAGATGGTAAGGGTGTTCTAGATGCAGATACCTACATTGTTGTTTGGACAACAACTCCATTTACAATCACGGCTTCTCGTGGCTTGACGGTCGGTGCAGAGTTTGATTATGTCGTAGTGAAACCTGCTGGATCTGACCGCAAGTATGTCGTAGCATCTGAGCTCTTGCCAAGCCTTTCTGAAAAATTCGGTTGGGAAAATGCTGAAGTCCTTGCGACTTACCAAGGAAAAGAATTGAACCATATCGTGACAGAACACCCATGGGATACGGAAGTGGATGAATTGGTGATCCTTGGTGAGCATGTAACCCTTGATTCAGGTACTGGTATCGTCCATACCGCTCCTGGTTTTGGTGAGGATGACTACAATGTAGGGATTGCCAATGGCCTCGAAGTTGCTGTGACTGTTAACGAACGCGGAATCATGATGGAAAATGCTGGCCCTGACTTTGCAGGTCAGTTCTATGACAAGGTTGTTCCAACAGTTACCGAAAAACTTGGTGATTTGCTCCTTGCTCAAGAAGAAATCTCTCACTCCTACCCATTTGACTGGCGTACGAAAAAACCAATCATCTGGCGTGCAGTTCCACAATGGTTTGCCTCAGTATCGAAATTCCGTCAAGATATCTTGGACGAAATTGAAAAAGTGAAATTCCACTCAGAATGGGGGAAAGTGCGTCTTTACAACATGATTCGTGACCGTGGTGACTGGGTCATCTCTCGTCAACGTGCCTGGGGTGTGCCTCTTCCAATCTTTTATGCAGAAGACGGAACCCCGATCATGACAGCTGAAACAATCGAGCATGTGGCGCAACTTTTTGAAGAACACGGCTCCATCGTTTGGTGGGAACGTGATGCCAGAGACCTCTTGCCAGAAGGGTTCACCCATCCAGGTTCACCAAATGGAGAGTTCAAAAAAGAAACAGACATCATGGACGTTTGGTTTGACTCAGGTTCATCATGGAACGGTGTTGTGGTTAACCGTCCGGAACTTAAATATCCAGCCGATCTTTACTTAGAAGGTTCTGACCAATACCGTGGTTGGTTCAACTCATCACTCATCACCTCTGTTGCGAACCATGGTGTCGCACCATACAAACAAATCTTGTCTCAAGGTTTTGCCTTAGATGGTAAAGGTGAGAAGATGTCTAAATCACTTGGAAATACCATTGCTCCAAGTGACGTTGAAAAACAATTTGGTGCGGAAATCTTGCGTCTCTGGGTAACAAGTGTAGACTCAAGCAATGATGTGCGTATCTCTATGGATATCTTGAGCCAAGTCTCTGAGACTTACCGTAAGATCCGTAACACTCTTCGTTTCTTGATTGCTAATACATCTGACTTTAACCCAGCTGAGGATGCAGTTGCTTATGACGAACTTCGTTCCGTAGACAAGTACATGACGATTCGCTTTAACCAACTTGTTAAGACTATTCGTGATGCTTATGCTAATTTTGAATTCTTGACCATTTACAAAGCGCTAGTAAACTTTATCAATGTTGACTTGTCAGCCTTCTACCTTGATTTCGCCAAAGACGTTGTTTACATCGAAGGTACAAAATCACTTGAACGCCGTCAAATGCAAACAGTCTTTTATGATATTTTGGTGAAAATCACTAAACTCTTGACACCAATCCTTCCTCACACTGCCGAAGAAATCTGGTCTTACCTTGAGTTTGAAGCAGAAGACTTCGTTCAATTGTCAGAATTGCCAGAAGCAGAAACGTTTGCCAACCAAGAAGAAATCTTGGATACCTGGTCAGCATTCATGGATTTCCGTGGTCAAGCTCAAAAAGCCTTGGAAGAAGCACGTAATGAAAAAGTAATCGGTAAATCTCTTGAAGCTCACTTGACAGTTTATCCAAATGAAGTTGTGAAAACCCTTCTTGGAGCTGTTGATAGCAATGTTGCTCAACTTTTGATTGTGTCAGAATTGACCATCGCAGAAGGAGAAGCTCCTGAAGGTGCTGTCAACTTTGAAGATGTGGCCTTTACAGTAGAACGTGCAGCTGGTGAAGTTTGTGACCGTTGCCGTCGCATCGATCCAACAACGGCTGAACGCCACTATCACGCAACCATCTGTGATCACTGTGCAAGCATCGTCGAAGAGAACTTTGCAGACGCAGTAGCAGAGGGCTTTGAAGCAAAATAATTTAACAAAAATACAGGAGTTACTCCTGTATTTTTTTAAAAATTAAAAACTTTAATAAAAATATGGTATAATATACTTTATTAAAATAAAAGGAGACATTTATGAAGACAAAAACACTTGCACAAGTAGATGGATTCATTGGTATCATTGCAGGAGCTGTTTTAGCTTTCTTACCATTTTTTATTATTTTTCTTGCAGCTATTTCTGAGGATGAAGATGTTGCGGGGCTTGTATTGGGAATTATTTTCATCGTTTTCTCTTTGGTAAAAATTGCAACCCTCATTCTTGGAATCCTAACGCTTGTCTACTATAAGGATGACAAACGTATTTCACTAGCACCGTCAATTCTATTTATTGTTGGTTCTGTTGTTGCACTGATCCCATTCTTTGGATGGATTGGAGGAATTGTCCTCGTAATTGGTGGAGCTTTGTATCTAGCAAGCTTGAAACAATTTAAAATTGAAGGATAAATGATTATCTAAGAGAAGAGTTGAAGCGCTCTTCTCTTTTTCGTTGATTTTAACTAGCTTTTTTGTGAAAAATTTTGTAAAATAGAATAGATAAACGAGGGGAACCTCGAAAAATAAAAGGAGAATCCAACTAATGGTAAAATTGGTTTTCGCTCGCCACGGTGAGTCTGAATGGAACAAAGCTAACCTTTTCACAGGTTGGGCTGACGTAGATCTTTCTGAAAAAGGTACTCAACAAGCTATCGACGCTGGTAAATTGATCAAAGAAGCTGGTATCGAATTTGACCAAGCATACACTTCAGTATTGAAACGTGCGATCAAAACAACTAACTTGGCTCTTGAAGCATCTGACCAACTTTGGGTTCCAGTTGAAAAATCATGGCGCTTGAACGAACGTCACTATGGTGGTTTGACTGGTAAAAACAAAGCAGAAGCTGCTGAACAATTTGGTGATGAACAAGTTCACATCTGGCGTCGTTCATACGATGTATTGCCTCCAGCAATGCCTCGCGATGATAAGTACTCAGCTCACACTGACCGTCGTTATGCTTCACTTGATGACTCAGTAATTCCAGATGCTGAAAACTTGAAAGTTACTTTGGAACGTGCCCTTCCATTCTGGGAAGATAAAATCGCTCCAGCTCTTAAAGACGGTAAAAACGTATTCGTAGGAGCACACGGTAACTCAATCCGTGCTCTTGTAAAACACATCAAACAATTGTCAGACGACGAAATCATGGATGTGGAAATTCCTAACTTCCCACCATTGGTATTCGAATTTGACGAAAAATTGAACGTTGTGAAAGAATACTATCTTGGAAAATAATGTAAAATAGAGTCTAGGATTAATCCTAGGCTTTTTTATTTTTGAAAATAGGAAAAACTGATAATATAATTTAACTTGTCAAAGACAGGGATTCTTGTTATAATAGTTAGGATGGAGGCGCTATGGCACTTAAAAAAGCAAGTCTAGCCTGTGCGGTTTGTGGTTCGAGAAACTACTCAATTAAAATTAGTGGGAATCCAAAACCAACTCGCTTAGAAGTAAATAAATTTTGTAAACATTGTGGTAAATACACAACACATAGAGAAACGAGATAGGAGATAAAAATGGGTTTTATTAAGGATATCTTTACTCTTCTTAAAGATACAACTTGGCCAACTCGAAAACAAAGTTGGGTAGATTTTAAATCTATCATGGAATACACTGCCTTCTTTGTAGTTATTATTTATATTTTTGACCAATTAATCGTTAGCGGATTAATTCGATTCATTAATATTTTTTAAAATAGAACAAATTCACTGAAAGAAGTTTACTGTTAAGAAAGGAAAAAAGATGGATAGTTTTGACAAAGGATGGTTTGTCCTACAAACATATTCTGGTTATGAAAATAAAGTAAAAGAAAATCTCTTGCAACGTGCACAGACATACAATATGTTGGATAACATCTTGCGTGTTGAAATCCCAACTCAAACTGTACAAGTTGAAAAAAATGGGAAGAAAAAAGAAGTTGAAGAAAATCGTTTCCCAGGTTATGTTCTTGTAGAGATGGTTATGACAGATGAAGCTTGGTTTGTAGTGCGTAACACACCAAACGTTACTGGATTTGTTGGGTCACACGGTAACAGATCTAAACCAACTCCACTATTGGAACAAGAAATCAGAGATATCTTGGTATCAATGGGACAAACTGTACAAGAATTCAATATCAATGTTGAAGTAGGTCAAACTGTCCGTATTATCGATGGTGCCTTTGCTGATTACACAGGAAAAATTACTGAAATTGATAATAACAAAGTGAAGATGATTATTTCAATGTTTGGTAATGATACAGTAGCAGAAGTAAACTTGAATCAAATTGCTGAATTGTGATTGCCGACATTCTATTTGTAGCTATTGACTCTAGTCAACTAATTTTTTATAAAACCAGTTGACAAGCGTCAAAAAGTAGGTATAATAGAAAGAGTTGACAAGCTCAGGGTCCGTTGGTCAAGGGGTTAAGACACCGCCTTTTCACGGCGGTAACACGGGTTCGAATCCCGTACGGACTATGGGTG
>NZ_JBTHHW010000001.1:0-1089916 GCF_054353515.1 Streptococcus sp. V869 | reverse complement strand
TTACTCAGAGTTAAGTGACGATAGCCTAGGAGATACACCTGTACCCATGCCGAACACAGAAGTTAAGCCCTAGAACGCCGGAAGTAGTTGGGGGTTGCCCCCTGTGAGATATGGAAGTCGCTTAGCTCTAGGGAGTTTAGCTCAGCTGGGAGAGCATCTGCCTTACAAGCAGAGGGTCAGCGGTTCGATCCCGTTAACTCCCATTTAAGCGGGTGTAGTTTAGTGGTAAAACTACAGCCTTCCAAGCTGTTGTCGCGAGTTCGATTCTCGTCACCCGCTTTGAACTTTGTTCAAGTACCAAGTTTTTGACTTGGGCGCGTAGCTCAGGTGGTTAGAGCGCACGCCTGATAAGCGTGAGGTCGGTGGTTCGAGTCCACTCGTGCCCATTTTTTATAACTATGGTCCGTTGGTCAAGGGGTTAAGACACCGCCTTTTCACGGCGGTAACACGGGTTCGAATCCCGTACGGACTATTTTGTTGGAGGATTACCCAAGTCCGGCTGAAGGGAACGGTCTTGAAAACCGTCAGGCGTGTAAAAGCGTGCGTGGGTTCGAATCCCACATCCTCCTTTATTATTAACGCGGGATGGAGCAGCTCGGTAGCTCGTCGGGCTCATAACCCGAAGGTCGTAGGTTCAAATCCTGCTCCCGCAATATTGGCTCGGTAGCTCAGTTGGTAGAGCAATGGATTGAAGCTCCATGTGTCGGCGGTTCGATTCCGTCTCGCGCCATATTTTTATAACATACGGAAGGGTAGCGAAGAGGCTAAACGCGGCGGACTGTAAATCCGCTCCTTCGGGTTCGGGGGTTCGAATCCCTCCCCTTCCATCCTCTACGGGCATAGTTTAAAGGTAGAACTAAGGTCTCCAAAACCTTCAGTGTGGGTTCAATTCCTACTGCCCGTGTTTAATAATATGGCGGGTGTGGTGAAGTGGTTAACACACCAGATTGTGGCTCTGGCATGCGTGGGTTCGATCCCCATCACTCGCCTATTTTATATTATTGGGGTATAGCCAAGCGGTAAGGCAAGGGACTTTGACTCCCTCATGCGTTGGTTCGAATCCAGCTACCCCAGTTACTATTTGCCGGCGTGGCGGAATTGGCAGACGCGCTGGACTCAAAATCCAGTGTCCGCAAGGACGTGCCGGTTCGACCCCGGCCGCCGGTATAGTAATACAGACAAGGTTTTCGGACTTTGTCTTTTTTATTTTTTCTTCCAATTTTTTTCTCATAGTTACTTAAAATTACTTTTCATAAATTTCACCTTTATTGATATTTTTTACTTTATTTTTACTAAATCTTCAATTATTTCACATTATTTTTAACTAAGATAGGTCTATACCATTTACAAATTAATTATAAAGGTTTATAATGTAATTGACATAATAAATATCAGAAAATTGTTTTATGGAGGTAAAGATTATGCCTAAATATATTAAAGCTGATCAATTTTTCTATCCGCATGGGGTTCGTCGTGGCGGTTTCTTAGAACTTGTTGAAGGAAAATTTGGTAAACATGTAGATCAAGTGCCAGAAGGTTCTGAAATTATTGATTATAGTGGTTATAGTATTGCACCAGGTCTTGTGGATACTCACATTCATGGTTTTGGTGGGGTTGATGTTATGGATAATAACATTGAAGGTACGCTTCATACAATGAGTGAGGGTCTACTTAGTACGGGTGTAACCAGCTTTTTGCCAACAACTTTAACTTCATCATACGAACAATTACTTGCTGTTACTGAAAATATTGGTGCCCGCTACAAAGAAGCAACTGGGGCTAAGATTCGTGGTATTTATTTTGAAGGACCTTACTTTACTGAAAAATATAAGGGAGCTCAAAACCCTGCTTATATGAAAGATCCTAGAATGGATGAATTTCGTGCTTGGCAGAAGGCTGCTAATGGTCTTCTTAATAAGATTGCTCTTGCTCCAGAACGTGAAGGTGTAGAAGACTTTGTTCGTGCTATTACTGGAGAAGGTGTAACGGTTGCTCTTGGTCACTCTAATGCAACTTTTGAGGAAGCTAAACATGCTGTTGATGCTGGTGCAAGTGTATGGGTTCATGCCTATAACGGTATGCGTGGCTTGACTCATCGTGAACTTGGAATGGTTGGTGCTATGTATGAATTGCCACACACTTATGCAGAATTGATCTGTGATGGTCACCATGTGGATCCTAAGGCCTGTGATATTCTTCTTAAACAAAAGGGTACTGAAAATATTGCTCTTATTACAGACTGTATGACAGCTGGTGGTTTACAAGATGGTGACTATATGTTAGGAGAATTCCCAGTAGTAGTAGCGGATGGGACTGCTCGTCTTAAATCTACAGGGAACTTGGCAGGTTCTATTCTCAAACTTAAAGATGGTTTGAAAAATGTTGTTGAATGGGGGATTGCAAATCCTCACGAAGCTGTCATGATGGCAAGTTTGAATCCTGCAAAATCTGTTCATATTGATGATGTCTGTGGACAAATCCGTGAGGGTTACGATGCTGACTTTATCGTTCTTGATAAAGATTTGGAATTGGTAGCAACATATCTTGACGGTGAAAAACGTTATCAAGCATAGAAATATAAAGCAGTGACTAGTCTTAGTTGCTGTTTTTTTTGTTAGCTGTATTTCTTGTGTGATTTCGTAAATTAGGAAGACTTTATGGCTGTTACTGAAAACGAGCAAATTTCTTTCATTGTGCAAAAAAATTCGCTATAATATACGATACAAAGGAAATGAAACTATGTATCGAGTTATAGAAATGTATGGGGATTTTGAGCCTTGGTGGTTCATAGAAGGATGGGAAGAAGACGTCATAAAGAGTAAGAAATTTGAAAATTACTATGACGCTTTGAAGTACTATAAATCTTGTTGGTTTGAGCTGGAAAAGAAAATTCCGCTTTACAAAAGTCGTGGAGACTTAATGACTATATTTTGGGATCCAGAAGATAAACGTTGGTGTGAGGAATGTGATGACTTTCTGCAACAGTACCATTCGCTTGCTCTACTGGAAGATGGTCAAGTCATCCCAGACGAAAAGTTTAGACCTGGTTATGAAAAACAAACTGGTTTAGATATTCACCGAACTTGTCGTATCAAAAAAGATAGAACAACTTTTTAATAAAGTTGTTCTTTTTTATATTTTCTTCGAATAATAAACTGAGGAGGAAATATGGTACAAGCACTTGCACAAGAATTGATTAGTCTCGCAAAAAAGAATGGAGCGCAGGACATTTATTTTGTTCCCAAGAATCAGGTTTATGAGCTACATATGCGAATTGGAGATGAAAGACGTCTAATTGATACCTATGATTTTGAAAAAGTAGGCGCTGTCATAAGTCATTTTAAGTTCATCGCAGGGATGAATGTTGGTGAAAAACGACGTAGTCAGCTTGGCTCCTGCGACTATCATCATGGCGACAAGGTCTCTTCACTCCGTTTATCAACTGTAGGAGATTATCGTGGATACGAGAGTCTAGTAATCCGACTTTTACATGACCAAGAACGTGAGTTACACTTTTGGTTTCACGATCTTAAGGAACTGAAAAAGGGCTTTAGGCAACGCGGGCTTTATCTTTTTGCAGGCCCCGTAGGAAGTGGCAAAACTACTTTGATGCATGAATTAGCCAAGTCATTGTTTAAAGGACAGCAGGTTATGTCGATTGAAGATCCAGTCGAGATTAAGCAAGAAGAGATGCTACAATTACAACTTAATGAAGCAATTGGGCTGAACTATGAAAATTTGATAAAACTCTCCCTACGGCATCGTCCAGACCTTTTAATTATTGGAGAAATTCGGGATAGTGAAACAGCCCGTGCTGTTGTACGAGCCAGTTTAACAGGGGCTACAGTATTCTCGACTATTCATGCAAAGAGTGTTCGTGGGGTCTATGAGCGCCTTGTAGAACTTGGAGTTAGTGAAGATGAACTCGCAGTTGTTTTACAAGGCGTTTGTTACCAGAGACTAATTGGGGGAGGAGGAATTATCGATTTTGCAAACCAAAATTATCAGGAACACCAGGCAAACAAATGGAATGAACAAATTGACCAACTTCTTAAAGAAGGACATATCACTACCATTCAAGCTGAAACGGAGAAAATTAGCCACTAGTAAGCAGAAGAAAATCATCACTCTCTTTAACAATTTATTTTCGAGTGGTTTTCACTTGGTAGAGATCATTTCCTTCTTAGATAGAAGTCATTTGTTGGAAAAGGAATATGTATCGCAGATGCGTCTAGGACTCTCGCAGGGAAAATCCTTCTCGGAAATGATGGGGATTTTAGGTTTTTCAAGTTCAATTGTCACGCAACTTTCCTTAGCTGAAGTACATGGGAATCTTCATTTGAGTTTAGGGAAAATTGAGGAGTATCTTGATAATCTTGCTAAGGTCAAGAAAAAGTTAATCGAAGTTGCGACCTATCCAATCATTTTGTTAGCTTTCTTATTGCTTATTATGTTGGGTTTGAGGAATTATCTCTTGCCTCAGCTGGATAGTAGTAACATAGCTACCTTAGTGATTAGTAATCTACCACAAATTTTTCTTGGGATTGTTCTAGCGTTAGGTCTTGTATCTTTAACAGGACTGATATTTTACAGAAAATCTAAGAAGATACAAGTCTTTTCTTTTCTAGCTAAAATTCCCTTTCTAGGTGTATTTGTTCAGTATTATCTGACGGCCTATTATGCTCGAGAATGGGGTAATATGATTGGTCAAGGTCTGGAGCTATCACAAATTTTTCAGATGATGCAGGAGCAAGGAAATCCTCTTTTTAAGGAAATCGGACATGATTTATCCCTGTCCTTGCAAAATGGGCATGAATTTTCTATGGTTGTGCGGAATTATCCTTTTTTTAGAAGAGAGTTGGGACTAATCATTGAATATGGAGAAGTCAAGTCCAAGTTGGGAAGCGAATTGGAAATCTATGCGGAAAAAACGTGGGAATCCTTCTTTACCCGAGTTAATCGTACGATGAACTTAGTTCAACCCCTGGTCTTTATTTTTGTAGCTCTGCTAATCGTTTTATTGTACGCAGCCATGTTGCTGCCAATGTATCAAAATATGGAGGTAAATTTTTAGATGAAAAAAATGTTGATGAAATTAAAAGAAGCCAAGGTTAAAGCTTTCACACTGGTAGAAATGTTAGTCGTATTGCTCATCATTAGTGTTCTACTCTTACTGTTTGTGCCAAACCTAACTAAGCAAAAGGATGCAGTCAATGACAAAGGTAAAGCAGCAGTCGTCAAGGTGGTAGAAAGCCAAGCTGAACTCTATACTCTAGATAAAAATGAAGATGCCAGTCTAAGCAAATTACAGGCAGATGGACGTATCACTGCTGAGCAGGCAAAAGCCTATAAAGAATACCATGCAAAACAAAATACAAGTCAAACAGTTGCGGATTAAGGCTTTTACCATGTTAGAAAGTCTATTGGTATTAGGGATTGTTAGTCTGTTAGTCGTGGGTTTGTCGAGTTCAGTTCAGTCGACTTTTGAGACTGTAGAGGAGCAGATTTTCTTTATGGAGTTTGAGGAACTTTATCGGGAAACGCAGAAGCGAAGTCTGGCTAGTCAGCAAAAGATCAACTTAATGTTAGAAGAGAGAAGTATTGGAAATGGCTATCATAAATTAACCATCCCTAAAGGAATTCAACTACAGTCCAATCAGTCAATTTCCTTTGACAAGTCTGGTGGGAATTCGTCTCTGGCCAGCGTGAGATTTCAAACAAGGAAAGAAGTGGTTCGATACCAACTATATCTAGGAAATGGAAAGATTAAACGTATTCAAGAAGCAAAAAATTAAGGCGGTTATTTTACTGGAAGCAGTGATTTCACTAGCTATTTTTGCCAGTATAGCAACTCTCTTACTGGGACAAATTCAAGAAAGTAGAAAAAGAGAAGTAGAACTTCTAAAACAGGAAGAAGTTTTGCGAGTGGCTCGTATGGCTTTGCAGACTGGACAAAAGGAGTTGACTGTCAATGGCCTTACGGTTCATGTTGTCTCGAATGAGCGAGGTTTGGAGGTATACCATGGAACGGAGAAATTACTGGCGATTCAAGATAAGTAGAGTCAGAGCCTTTACTCTTTTAGAATCCCTGGTTGCTCTTATTGTGATTAGTGGGAGTTTACTTCTTTTTCAATCTATGAGTCAACTCTTGGTTTCAGAAGTTCGCTACCAGCAGAAAAGTGAGCAGAAGGAATGGCTCTTATTTGTGGATCAGCTGGAAGCAGAGTTGAATCGAGCCCAATTTGAAAAAGTGGAGAATGATAGGCTTCACCTTAAACAGGAAGGCAAACCCATTGCCATGGGTAAATCAAAGTCAAATGATTTTCGGAAAACAGATGCTAGTGGACGTGGTTATCAACCCATGGTCTACGGTCTAAAATCAGCTCGAATTCAAGAAAAAGGGCAGGAGCTGCACTTTCACTTTCAGTTTGAAAAGGGACTAGAGAGGGAATTTATCTATCGTGTTGAAAAAGAAAAAAGTTAGAGCAGGAGTTCTCCTATACGCTATTACTATTGCTGGAATTTTTAGTCTTTTGTTGCAGTTTTATCTAAATCGGCAAGTAGCACATCATCAGGATTATGCCCTTAATAAAGAAAAGCTTCTTGCATTCGCAATGGCTAAGAGAACCTATGAAAAGGCTAATTCTGAAAATGGAGTCCAGTCATTTAATGCAGGAAAGGCAACTTATCGTAATGACCAAAAGGGTTTTACAACGATTGTTAACACAGGAAAAAATCAGTTTGAATTTCACTTTTCTCCTTTGAAAAAGACCGATAAAAAGACTAAGAAGACAGAAAATAAGTCCAAAGAAGGAAATGAGGAGAAAAAAGAAGAACAGGTGAAAAAAGAAACTGCAAAGTCTTCTGAAGTTACTCCTTCAAAGAAAGATACAGAATAGCTTGGATTTTTGCTTCAGTTGTAAGGTTGAAGGCCAGTGAGTTAGGACGAGGTTTTTGTCTAAAATTATGCTATAATAGATACATATGGAGGACGGAATATGTCAGGTGTAAAATTGTATCTAGTACGTCATGGGAAAACAATGTTTAATACAATCGGTCGTGCTCAAGGTTGGAGTGATACTCCTCTAACAGCTGAGGGAGAACGAGGCATTCATGAATTGGGGATTGGTTTGCGGGAGTCAGGTTTAACCTTTGAACGTGCTTATTCAAGCGATTCTGGGCGGACCATTCAGACAATGGGAATTATCCTTGAAGAACTTGGTTTGACAGGGCAAATTCCTTATCGCATGGATAAGCGAATTCGTGAATGGTGCTTTGGTAGTTTTGATGGTGCTTATGATGGAGATCTTTTTATGGGGATTATTCCTCGTATCTTTAATGTCGATCATGTGCATCGTTTGTCCTATGCGGAGCTAGCTGAAGGTCTGGTAGAAGTAGACACAGCAGGTTGGGCTGAAGGCTGGGAAAAACTAAGTGGTCGTATCTGGGAAGGTTTTGAAGCCATTGCCAAGGAAATGGAAGCTAATGGGGGTGGGAATGCTCTCGTAGTCAGCCATGGAATGACTATTGGTACCATTGTTTATTTAATTAACGGCATGCATCCGCATGGTCTTGATAATGGAAGTGTGACGATTCTTGAGTATGAAGATGGTCAGTTCTCAGTTAAGATTGTTGGGGACCGTAGCTACCGTGAAATTGGTCGAGCTAAGTTAGAAGAGCAAGCTAGTTCAGAGCAATAAACATTCTCTACAAAGGCAGAAGATTTTTTTAAATGATTTAATAGAATGCTGATGTCGTCATTGCACAAGCTTGCGAGAGCTGAGTGCTTTGACAATAGCATTCTTTTTTGTTAGAATAGCATCAACATGAAAGCATAAGAAGGGACTGACAGAGCTGTCGTTCCCTTTTGTCTATCTTATAAGGGGGAAATATGCTGTTTCAGAAAATAAAAGCCTATAAATGGCAGGCTCTGGCTTCCTTAATTATGACAGGTCTAATGGTAACGAGTTCACTCCTGCAACCACGTTATTTGCAGGAAGTTTTAGAGGCCTTGCTAGCAGGAGATAATGAAGTTATTTACAATATCGGTTTTTGGTTAATCCTGGTTGCCTTGATTGGTCTAGTCGCAGGTGGAATTAATGTTGTATTAGCAGCCTACATTGCTCAGGGAGTTTCGTCAGACTTACGGGAAGATGCCTTTCGTAAGATTCAAACTTTTTCATACGCTAATATTGAGAAATTTAATGCAGGGAACCTCGTTGTCCGTATGACCAACGATATCAATCAGATTCAAAACGTCGTTATGATGACCTTCCAAATCCTCTTTCGACTACCGATTTTATTTATTGGTTCCTTTATATTGGCTGTTGTCACCTTGCCTTCGTTGTGGTGGGTGCTGGTTCTTATGGTCGTTTTGATCGTTGCTATGACGGGTCTTATGATGGGAATGATGGGGCCTCGCTTTGCAAAATTCCAGACCTTATTAGAGCGTATCAATGCTATTGCAAAAGAAAATTTACGTGGTGTGCGCGTGGTCAAATCTTTTGTTCGAGAGAAAGATCAGTTTAATAAGTTTACGCAAGTGTCAGATGAGTTGCTGGGAGAAAACCTTTATATCGGCTATGCTTTTTCTATTGTTCAACCTGCAATGATGTTGATTTCTTACGGTGCTGTCTTTCTTTCAATCTGGCTTGTAGCAGGTATGGCAGAGTCAGATCCTTCAGTGGTTGGTTCCATTGCTTCCTTCGTGAACTATTTGAGTCAGATTATCTTTACTATCGTTATGGTCGGATTTTTGGGGAACTCAGTCACTCGTGCCATGATTTCCCTCCGTCGTATTCGTGAAATCCTTGATACAGTACCAGCTATGACTTTTAAGGATGTGGAAGATGAAGAATTGGAAGGAAGTCTCAGTTTTGAAAATGTAACCTTCACCTATCCAAATGATGAAGAACCTATCCTAAAAGATGTTTCCTTTGATATCGCAGCTGGTGAGATGGTTGGGGTTGTCGGAGCAACCGGTGCAGGGAAATCAACCTTGGCTCAGTTGATTCCACGACTGTTTGATCCTCAGCAAGGTTCTATCAAGATTGGAGGAAAGGACATTCGTACAGTTAGCGAAGGGACACTTCGCAAGACAGTCTCTATCGTCCTACAAAGAGCCATTCTTTTTAGTGGAACCATCGCAGATAACCTCAGACAAGGGAAAGGAGATGCAACAGTTTCAGAAATGGAACGCGCAGCTCGTATCGCACAAGCTAGTGAATTTATCAGTCGCATGGACTTGGCTTTTGAAAGTCCGGTCGAGGAACGTGGGACCAACTTTTCTGGTGGACAAAAACAACGAATGTCTATTGCGCGTGGGATTGTCAGCAATCCTAAAATATTGATTTTCGATGATTCAACCTCTGCACTTGATGCCAAATCAGAACGCTTGGTTCAAGAAGCCCTTAACAAGGATTTGAAGGGGACAACTACGATTATCATCGCCCAAAAAATAAGCTCTGTTGTTCATGCGGATAAAATTTTAGTGCTTGATCAAGGCCGTTTGATTGGTCAAGGCAAACACGCTGACTTGGTTGCAACAAACCCAGTTTATCGAGAAATTTACGAAACGCAAAAAGGAAAGGAGGAGTAGGATGAAGACATTTCGATTTTTTTGGAACTATTTTAAAGTTTACAAGATATCCTTTGTCGTTGTTATCACTATGATTATCATTGCAACGGTAGCACAAGCCCTCTTTCCAGTTTTTGCAGGTCAAACAGTCACAGAGCTGGCTAATTTGGTTATAGCCTATCAAAATGGAAATTCAGATATGGTTTGGCAAAGTCTATACGGACTCCTTATTAATCTTGCCTATATTTTGATTGTTTTAGTAGTATCTAGTCTCATCTATATGGTCTTGATGAGCCGTATTATTGCCGAATCGACAAATGAAATGCGTAAGGGGCTTTTTGGCAAGCTTTCTCGCTTGACCGTTTCCTTCTTTGACCGTCATCAAGATGGGGATATCCTGTCACGTTTTACCAGTGATTTGGATAATATCCTCCAAGCTTTTAATGAAAGCCTGGTGTCTGTTATGACTAATATTGCCCTTTATATTGGCTTGCTGATTGTCATGTTTGCAAAAAATGTTACCTTGGCTTTGATTACGACTGCTAGCACTCCGATAGCAGTTGTCATGTTGTTCTTTATCTTAAAGCTAGCGCGGAAATACACCAACCTCCAACAAAAAGAAGTTGGGAAACTCAATGCTTATATGGATGAGAGTATCTCTGGACAAAAAGCAGTTATCGTTCAAGGTATCCAAGAAGATGTGATTGCTGGTTTTGTCGAGCAAAATGAACGGGTTCGAAAAGCAACCTTTAAGGGAAGAATGTTCTCAGGAATTCTCTTTCCTGTCATGAACGGAATGAGTTTGGTCAATACAGCAGTCGTTATTTTTGTAGGTTCAGCTGTATTGCTGAATGATAAGAAAATCGAGACAGCAACAGCACTTGGTTTGATTGTCATGTTTACCCAGTTTTCGCAACAGTATTACCAACCCATTATCCAATTAGCGGCGAGCTGGGGGAGTTTGCAACTGGCCTTTACAGGTGCAGACCGTATCCAAGAAATGTTTGATGCAGAGGAAGAAATTCGCCCTCAAGATGCTCCAGCCTTTAGCGAATTAAAAGATGGGGTGGAGATTCGTAACATAGACTTCTCCTACCTGCCAGGAAAACCGATTCTGAAAGATGTTAGCATTTCAGCTCCAAAAGGGGAAATGATTGCAGTGGTTGGTCCGACAGGTTCGGGGAAAACAACCATCATGAACCTCATCAATCGTTTTTATGATGTGGATGCAGGTAGTATCAGTTTTGATGGTAGAGATATCCGCGAATTTGATTTAGATAGTTTGCGAAGCAAGGTTGGAATTGTCTTACAGGATTCTGTTTTGTTTAGCAGAACTATTCGGGACAATATTCGTTTTGGTGTCCCAGATGCCAGTCAAGAAATGGTTGAAGCAGCAGCCAAGGCCACGCATATCCATGAATATATCGAAAGTTTGCCAGACAAGTATGATACATTGATTGATGATGACCAAAGTGTCTTCTCGACCGGTCAGAAGCAGTTGATTTCTATTGCTCGTACCTTGATGACAGATCCACAGGTCTTAATCTTGGATGAGGCAACATCAAACGTTGATACTGTAACAGAAAGTAAGATTCAAAATGCCATGGAAGCTATCGTGGCAGGAAGAACTAGCTTTGTAATTGCCCATCGCTTAAAAACCATTCTCAATGCAGATCAGATTATTGTCCTTAAGGACGGTGAAGTTATTGAGCAAGGAAACCATCACGAATTGCTCAAGCTTGGAGGCTTTTACTCCGAACTTTATCACAATCAATTTGTCTTTGAATAATACTCTTCGAACATCTCTTCAAACCACGTCAGCGTCCCCTTGCCGTATATGTGTTACTGACTTCGTCAGTTCTATCCACAACCTCAAAACTGTGTTTTGAGCAACCTGCGGCTAGCTACCTAGTTTGCTCTTTGATTTTCATTGAGTATAAGCAAAAAAGTTGTCCTAATTTTGGGCAACTTTTTCTTATAAAAAAAATTTATCACGGACTTAAAAAATACATATTAGACAGGAGTGGGGAAGGATGATAAGATAAGATTATCAATAGAAGATGAAAGGAAATCAGTAATGGCAAGAACAGTTGTTGGAGTTGCAGCAAATCTATGTCCCGTGGACGCAGAAGGTAAAAATATTCATTCATCAGTCTCTTGTAAATTTGCTGAGAGTATTCGTCAGGTTGGCGGACTTCCTTTGGTCATTCCGGTTGGTGATGAGTCGGTGGTCCATGACTATGTAGAAATGATTGATAAGCTCATCTTGACTGGGGGACAAAATGTTCACCCTCAGTTTTATGGTGAGGAAAAAACGATTGATAGTGATGATTATAACCTAGCTCGTGATGAGTTTGAGCTCGCTCTTCTACAAGAAGCCTTGCGTCAGAATAAGCCAATCTTAGCCATTTGCCGTGGGGTTCAGCTTGTCAATGTTGCCTTTGGTGGTACACTCAATCAGGAGATTGAAGGTCATTGGCAAGGTCTACCCTTTGGGACTTCACATTCCATTGAGACAGTTGAGGGAAGTGTTGTGTCAAAATTGTTTGGTAAAGAAAGTCAAGTAAACTCAGTGCACCGTCAGAGCATTAAAGACTTGGCACCAAATTTCCGTGTGACGGCTGTAGATCCACGTGACCAAACTGTTGAAGCAATCGAATCTATCGATGAACACCGCATTATCGGCTTGCAGTGGCATCCAGAATTTCTGGTCAATGAAGAAGATGGCAACTTAGAATTATTTGAGTATTTATTGAATGAATTGTAACGACTAGAAATCTAGTCGTTTTTTTGTTTTGCTTCTTCAAATTTTAATATTGTAATATTTTTTACGCAAACGTTTGAATTATGATAAAATTTGGAAAAATTCAGTATAAAAACTTGAAAAAATTCAAGGTAAGCGTTATGATAGAAAAGAAGAAATATTGGAGGAATACTATGTCACATATTAAATTTGATTATTCAAAAGTATTAGACAAATTTGTTGCACCACATGAAGTGGAATACATGCAAGCACAAGTTACAGCAGCAGACGAATTGATCCGTAAAGGAACTGGTGCTGGTAGCGACTTCTTGGGTTGGTTGGACCTTCCTGAAAACTATGACCGCGAAGAATTTGACCGCATCTTGAAAGCTGCTGAACAAATCAAAGCAGACAGCGATGTTTTGGTCGTTATCGGTATTGGTGGATCATACCTTGGAGCGAAAGCTGCCATTGACTTCTTGAACCACCACTTTGCAAACTTGCAAACAAAAGAAGAACGCAAAGCTCCACAAATCCTTTATGCTGGAAACTCAATCTCATCTACTTACCTTGCTGACTTGGTAGAGTATGTTGCAGACAAAGACTTCTCAGTAAACGTGATTTCTAAATCAGGTACAACAACTGAACCAGCGATTGCTTTCCGTGTCTTTAAAGAACTCTTGGTTAAGAAATACGGACAAGAAGAAGCAAATAAACGTATCTATGCAACAACTGACCGCCAAAAAGGTGCTGTTAAGGTTGAAGCAGATGCTAACGGTTGGGAAACTTTTGTAGTTCCAGATGATATCGGTGGACGCTTCTCAGTATTGACTGCAGTTGGCTTGCTTCCAATCGCTGCATCAGGTGCAGACATCAAAGCCCTTATGGAAGGTGCGAATGCTGCCCGTAAAGACTACACTTCAGACAAACTTTCAGAAAACGAAGCTTACCAATATGCAGCTGTTCGTAACATCCTTTACCGTAAAGGTTATGCAACTGAAATCTTGGTAAACTACGAGCCATCTCTTCAATACTTCTCAGAATGGTGGAAACAATTGGCTGGTGAGTCAGAAGGGAAAGACCAAAAAGGTATTTACCCAACTTCAGCTAACTTCTCAACAGACTTGCACTCATTGGGTCAATTTATCCAAGAAGGAACTCGTATCATGTTTGAAACAGTTGTCCGCGTTGACAAACCTCGTAAGAACGTGATCATCCCTACTTTGGAAGAAGACCTTGACGGACTTGGTTACCTTCAAGGAAAAGACGTTGACTTCGTTAACAAAAAAGCAACTGACGGTGTTCTTCTTGCCCACACTGACGGTGACGTACCAAACATGTACGTGACTCTTCCTGAGCAAGACGCCTTCACTCTTGGTTACACTATCTACTTCTTCGAATTGGCTATCGCCCTTTCAGGTTACTTGAATGCTATCAACCCATTTGACCAACCAGGTGTTGAAGCATACAAACGTAACATGTTTGCCCTTCTTGGTAAACCAGGTTTTGAAGAATTGAGCAAAGAACTCAACGCTCGTCTATAATAGATTTAATAAAGAGTGGTTTTACCACTCTTTTTACTATTTCTCGAAAAGAGAAATTGGACTCTGGCACGACTTGTGATATAATATAGAGAGCAAAAAGGCAGACGCCTAGATATTTTATAGGAGAAGATATGTCAAAAGATATTCGTGTGCGTTATGCACCAAGTCCAACAGGACTACTACACATCGGAAATGCCCGTACAGCATTGTTTAACTACTTGTATGCTCGCCACCATGGTGGAACTTTTATCATCCGTATCGAAGATACGGACCGCAAGCGTCACGTCGAAGACGGAGAACGTTCCCAGCTTGAAAACCTTCGTTGGTTGGGTATGGACTGGGATGAAAGTCCTGAAACGCATGAAAATTACCGCCAATCAGAGCGTTTGGAACTCTATCAAACATACATTGACCAATTGCTAGCCGAAGGAAAAGCCTACAAATCTTACGTTACAGAAGAAGAGTTGGCAGCAGAACGTGAACGCCAAGAAGCAGCTGGTGAAACACCTCGCTACATCAACGAATACCTTGGCATGAGCGAAGAAGAAAAAGCAGCTTATATCGCAGAACGTGAAGCAGCAGGTGTGATTCCAACGGTTCGTTTGGCAGTCAATGAGTCAGGTATCTACAAATGGCATGATATGGTCAAAGGTGATATCGAATTTGAAGGTGGCAATATCGGTGGTGACTGGGTCATCCAAAAGAAAGATGGATACCCAACTTACAACTTTGCCGTTGTAATCGATGACCACGATATGCAAATCTCTCACGTCATCCGTGGAGACGACCATATTGCTAATACACCAAAACAGCTCATGGTCTATGAAGCTCTTGGTTGGGAAGCACCAGAATTTGGTCACATGACCTTGATTATCAACTCTGAAACTGGTAAGAAGTTGTCTAAACGTGATACCAACACCCTTCAATTTATCGAAGATTACCGGAAGAAAGGCTACCTTCCAGAAGCAGTCTTTAACTTTATCGCTCTGCTTGGTTGGAATCCTGGTGGGGAAGACGAAATCTTCTCTCGCGAAGAACTGATCAAACTTTTTGATGAAAACCGCCTCAGCAAGTCTCCAGCAGCCTTCGACCAAAAGAAAATGGACTGGATGAGCAATGAGTATATCAAGAATGCGGATCTTGCGACCATCTTTGAAATGGCCAAACCATTCCTCGAAGAAGCAGGACGTTTGACAGACAAGGCTGAAAAATTGGTGGAACTCTACAAACCACAAATGAAGTCAGTGGATGAAATCGTTCCATTGACAGACCTCTTCTTCTCAGACTTCCCAGAATTGACAGAAGCTGAGAAAGAAGTCATGGCTGGTGAAACAGTGCCAACGGTACTTGAATCTTTCAAAGCTAAGCTTGAAGCCATGTCAGATGAAGAGTTTGTGGTAGAAAATATCTTCCCACAAATCAAAGCAGTCCAAAAAGAAACAGGTATCAAAGGGAAGAACCTCTTCATGCCTATCCGTATTGCCGTTTCAGGTGAAATGCATGGTCCTGAATTGCCAGACACCATCTACTTGCTTGGACGTGAAAAATCTATCCAACACATTGAAAAAATGTTGGAAGAAATTGCAAAATAGTGCCTTAAAAAGAACTCATATATTGAGTTCTTTTTGTGTATACTTATTTGAAAATGCAAAGATTTTATTGTATAATATGAGGTGACAGGGCAAGGGAAATAAAGTAATGAGATGGTATATTCTTTACAATGAGACTCGTATTAGCCCGGACATTACATTTAATGTTGGTGAGTCTACTTATTTTTTCTTTGCGTTTTGCTGGACGGGAGGAGAGATTCTTTCGGCCATGCAGATACCATCCATTACAAAGACTTTGTTTTCGATCACAAGAGTTTTTCTATAAGGATTTTGGTCGCTATTGGCCATTATTTAGAGAACCTATCAATTCTTTCTTCTCCAAATACAGAAAGAAATCGACCTTGCTCTGTACCTTGCGTTAAGCAAGGTTTTTTTGAGGAAAAGCGCTAGGAAATTTACGATTTCGTTTTGGAGTGGTATAATATTAACTATCCTGATGAATAGAGGAACTCAAATGAAAGAATTTAATAAATCAATAAAATTAGAACATGTGGCTTATGATATTCGTGGTCCAGTTTTGGAAGAAGCCATGCGTATGCGTGCAAATGGAGAAAAAATTCTCCGTTTGAACACAGGAAATCCAGCTGAGTTTGGTTTTACGGCACCAGATGAGGTCATTCATGACCTAATTATGAATGCGCGAGATAGCGAAGGTTATTCAGATTCTAAAGGAATCTTTTCAGCCCGTAAAGCGATTATGCAATATTGCCAACTAAAAAATTTCCCTAATGTAGGTATCGATGATATCTACCTTGGAAATGGGGTTAGTGAGCTAATTGTTATGTCTATGCAGGGGCTTTTGGATAACGGCGATGAAGTTTTGGTTCCTATGCCTGACTATCCTCTTTGGACAGCAGCGGTTAGCTTGGCTGGAGGAAATGCCGTACACTACCTCTGTGATGAAGAAGCTAAATGGTATCCAGACCTAGATGATATCAAGTCTAAGATTAGTTCAAATACCAAGGCTATTGTGTTGATCAATCCAAATAATCCAACTGGGGCTCTTTATCCCAAAGAACTCTTGCTAGATATCATTGAGATTGCTCGTCAAAATGACTTGATTATCTTTGCAGATGAAATCTACGACCGTATGGTTATGGATGGCAATGTCCACACACCAGTAGCAAGTTTGGCTCCAGACCTTTTCTGCGTCAGCATGAATGGTTTGTCTAAATCTCACCGTATCGCTGGATTCCGTGTAGGATGGATGGTCTTGTCTGGACCTAAACATCACGTAAAAGGCTACATTGAAGGTCTCAATATGCTTTCAAATATGCGCCTCTGTTCGAATGTACTTGCCCAGCAGGTAGTTCAAACCTCCCTTGGTGGTCATCAGTCGGTGGATGAATTGCTCTTACCAGGTGGTCGCATCTACGAGCAAAGAAACTTTATTTATAATGCGATTCAAGATATTCCTGGTTTGTCTGCTGTTAAACCAAAAGCAGGTCTTTATATCTTCCCTAAGATTGATCGTAATATGTACCGTATCGACGATGATGAACAATTTGTCCTTAATTTCTTGAAACAAGAAAAGGTGCTTTTAGTACATGGGCGTGGCTTTAACTGGAAAGATCCAGACCACTTCCGTATTGTTTATCTTCCACGTGTCGATGAGTTAGCCCAAATCCAAGAGAAGATGACTCGTTTCTTGAAGCAGTATCGTAGATAAGGCTTTCATAGTAAAAAAGCTGGAAACATTTGTCAGAGCTATTGACAAATAAGTAAGAATCAGATAGAATAGTAAAGTATGTTTAGTAACTGATCACTTTATAGCCGGCTAAACGAATACAAAATCTATGAGGAGGTATTCATCGTGAAACGTACTTATCAACCAAGTAAACTTCGTCGTGCGCGCAAACACGGATTCCGTAACCGTATGTCAACTAAAAACGGTCGTCGCGTATTGGCAGCTCGTCGTCGCAAAGGACGCAAAGTTTTGGCTGCATAATCCAAACGTATTAAACAAAGAAGTCAGTAGGAACTCGAGCCTACTGACTTTTCTGTTGCCTAAAAAAGTGAATTTTCTAAAATACCTGTTTTAGAATAAAACCTTTAGAAGATGTATTGGAAAGACGACATATAGAAAAAAGCTCAAAACCAGAAGGTGAATTTCTGATTTTGAGCTTTTCTTTATTCTTTCAAATGATAAGAGTAGCTAGCTACGACGACATCTTCGTGCCATCTGAGAGCATATTTTAATTTGAGGCTCATTTGATTGTGTAGGATATTTTGCCAAGGTTTGTTAGGGATAAATTGGGGTACTAGAACTGTAACTGTGTAGTTCTTTTTCTTGGCTTCTTGAGATATTTTTCGGACATAGCGAACGGTTGGTGTGATGATATCGCGATAGCTAGTAGTAATGTTTTTTAGAGTGATATTTGGGAAGTAGTCAGCGAATTCTTGAAGGATTTTTTGGTCTTTTTCCTCCGTTTCCTTGGTGGAAATATGCATAGCCAAAACCTCATCTCCTATGCTTTGAGCGTAATTAATTGCTCCGACGCTGACTCGAGTCACATTTCCCACCAAGACAAGGACGACATTGCCATCGTAGGTTTTCTTTTGAATTCCTTCATAAAGGCGAAGCTGTTTGGCCACTTTTTGGTAATGACTGTGGATGGACAAAAAGAGGAAGGTTAAGACTAGGATAATTGGGAAGAAGGGCCAGATATCTCCAAGTCTGAAGAAGAGTAGAATGAGAACGATAGCATAACAAATGATGGCTCCAAGGATATTTGCAAAGGCAGATTTTAAGAAATGAGAGCCTTTTTCTTTTTTCCAGTGACGAATCATCCCTGTTTGAGAAAGTGCAAAAGGTACGAAAACTCCAATAGTATAAAGAGGAATCAAGCGTTCTGTATTTCCGTTAAAAATGAGCAGAAGAATCATAGCGCCAAAGGCCAAGGTTAGGATCCCGTTTGAGTATCCTAAGCGATCTCCCTTCTCCATAAAGAGATGGGGCATGTACTTGTTCTTGGCCATATTGTAAGCTAACATCGGAAAGGCCGAAAAACCAGTATTTGCAGCGACGGCTAGGATGAGAGCTGTTGAAAATTGGAAGAGATAATAAACAACTTGACCGAGAGCTGAATCCCCTAAAATTCCTTTAGCCATTTGTGAGAGGATTGTTTCTCCGTGTTGAGGAGTAATCCCCATCCAGTAGTTTAGGAAGGTAATTCCTGCAAAGAGAAATCCAAGGATCAGAGACATGATGGTCAGTGTTTGAGCTGCGTTTTTCTCTTTGGGAGTTTTGAAAAATGGAACAGCATTTGAGATTGCTTCAACCCCGGTTAATGAAGCTGAACCGCTGGTAAAGGCTCTTAAAATCAGGACAATTGAGAGACTTGGGACAGTTTGACCAATTGCAGAAGTTGCATGATAGCTGAGAGAACCTGTCAATAGTTGGAAAATACCAAACAATAAGAGGAAGACCGTACTAAAGATAAAGAGATAGACAGGGATCATCAGCGAACTAGCAGATTCCCTCAAGCCTCGCAGATTCAAAAGCATGAGCAAACAGACCAAAAAAATGGAGATGTGGAGGTTGTAGGGATGGAGTGCGGGAAGTGCAGCAGTGATTGCATCCGCACCTGCAGCCACAGATACGGCTACTGTCAGCATGTAGTCAACAAGCAGACTTCCCCCAGCAATCAAACCGAGCTCAGGAGAAAGATTTTCTCGTGTTACCATATAGGCACCCCCACCTTGAGGGTAGGCGTGAATGATTTGTCGGTAAGAAATGGTTAGACTAGCAAGTAGCAAGAGGACAAAAATGCCGATAGGGAGACTCCACCAAATAGCAAGGGGAGAAAGACTAGCCAAGACAAGGACGACCTGCTCAGGTCCATAGGCGATAGATGAAAGGGCATCGCTTGAGAGCATTGCAAGTGCCTGTGTTTTTCCAAGTAGCCCTCCTTCACCTTCAGTTAAGGACTTGAGAGGACGACCGATAAAGGTATATTTTAGTTTTGTAAACATTTTCTTTCCTTTTTTGAAAATTTTAACAAGAGCTATTATACTGCTATGAAAAAATACCGTCAAGGGAAAATGATTGATTTCAAAATATTTTTTTCCTATAAGAATGCGACTAGTTTTTTTGGTATAATAGAAGGTAGAAAAAACGAGGGAATATAAATGATTTTTGATACACATACACATTTAAATATAGAGGAATTTTTGGGACGTGAAGAAGAAGAGCTTGCCTTAGCAGCTGAAATGGGTGTGACTCGGATGAATATTGTTGGTTTTGACAAACCGACTATTGAGCGTGCTTTAGAATTGGTGGACAAGTATGACCAACTCTATGCGACAATTGGATGGCATCCAACAGAGGCAGGGACCTATACAGAGGATGTTGAGAATTATCTGTTGGAGAAACTAAAACATCCCAAAGTTGTTGCCTTGGGTGAGATTGGTTTGGACTATCACTGGATGACAGCGCCTAAAGAAGTTCAAGAGAAGGTTTTCCGTCGTCAGATTCAGCTATCAAAGGAAATGGACTTGCCTTTTGTAGTTCATACCCGTGATGCGCTAGAAGATACCTATGAGATTATTAAGAGTGAGGGCGTTGGTCCTCGAGGTGGGATTATGCATTCCTTCTCAGGTTCTCTAGAGTGGGCTGAAAAGTTTGTGGAGCTAGGTATGACCATTTCTTTTTCTGGAGTCGTGACCTTCAAGAAGGCAACAGATATTCAGGAAGCAGCCAAAGAGTTACCTTTGGATAAGATTTTGGTAGAGACAGATGCGCCTTATTTAGCCCCAGTACCCAAGCGTGGTCGCGAAAACAAGACAGCTTACACGCGCTATGTAGTGGACTTTATCGCGGAACTACGTGGCATGACAACAGAAGAATTAGCTACTGTGACAAGTGCTAATGCTGAAGGCATCTTTGGATTGGAACATAAATCATGAAGGAGAAAATTTCCCAAGTCATCGTAGTTGAAGGACGCGATGATACGGCCAATCTTAAACGTTATTTTGATGTGGAGACCTATGAGACTCGTGGCTCCGCTATCAATGAGCAGGATCTTGAACGAATCCAACGTCTACATGAACGTCATGGGGTGATTGTCTTTACAGATCCTGACTTTAATGGGGAAAGAATCCGTCGGATGATTATGACAGCTATTCCGACAGTTCAGCACGCCTTTCTCAAACGTGATGAGGCAGTGCCTAAGTCCAAGACCAAGGGGCGTTCTCTAGGAATCGAACACGCTAGCTACGAAGACTTGAAAATAGCACTGGAACAAGTGACAGAGCAATTTGAAGTAGAAAGTGATTTTGATATTAGCCGTAGTGACTTGATTCGATTAGGGTTTCTAGCTGGAGCAGACAGCCGAAAACGCAGAGAATATCTAGGAGAGAATCTTCGTATCGGTTATTCCAATGGGAAGCAACTTCTCAAGCGTTTGGAATTATTTGGCATCCGTTTAGCTGAAGTTGAAGATGCCATGAAATCATATGAGAATTGAGAAACTCCCCCAAAATGTAGGGGGAATATGATACAATAGAAGTAAGTTTATACGGTTTAATCAGGCTTGGTAGCAAGCATTAGAAAAGTGACTCCATAGGATTTTTGCTGAGTGGAGATAATGAGGAAAAGTTATGGGAATCTTTGATTTTTTAAAAAAGACAGAAGCAACTGAAACAACTGAATCCAATAAGGAAACAGTAGAAACAAAAGACAATGCTTGTGTGGGAGTTCTAGATTTTCTTCCTATGAAGGAAACGAATCAATTATTGATTGTTGGGAGTCTAGAAGGTAGTATCAAGGTTGGAGATCAGTTGCAGTTTTGCAATCCCGACCAAGGAATGGGAAGTCTTGGTACTGTAGAGGTTAAAAAACTTAGCAGTCAAAACAAAGATGCGGATAGTCTTACTGATGAAGTTCTTGCCCATCTAGTGGTTGATAGGATTCCTTCTTTGGATAAACTGAAAAAAGGAAGTGTTCTCTTTAGTTCAGGTATTGAGGAAGAGCAAAAATTATCTAGCTATTCAGATGCTCTTTATCGTGCTTTTGTAGCCATTCAGGAGGGGCAATTGACTAATGAAGACTATTTGGCAGCTAGCCTTGATGATAGCGTAGAGATTTCACGTCTCTTTTTATGGAAATGCCGTCAAAATCAGGAAACTGAAAGTGAAGAAAGCTATCAAGCCAACACTCGTAAGTTGGAACGTCTAGCGGAAATCGTCAAGGACAAGTTGTTAGCAGCAGATTCAGTTTATGCAGTTTATTCAGAAAAAACAGGCGAACCCTATCTTTTTTCAACGACCTATGATAGGGGAGAAGAGGGCTATTTGTGCACAGATCCCATGATCATGCTTTTGACGCCATCTTGGTATCGCCAATTTAAAGAAACCATTGATAGTCGACCAAACTCAGTCGTAAAACTGATTGAAAATACGGAAGATAAAAAAGGGATTGAGAATTTCCTTGGGACAGCCTTTTACTTAAATGGTGCCTTGGGAGCAATCTTTAATTCCAAGGAAGTTAGCATCAGTGCCTCGGCCTTGGTTCAAAAACCAGATTTTTCTAATTTGCCAGAAATACAAGTTCCTGTGATGAACCCTGACCTAGTAAGATGGATGCTGTTAATGGGACAACTGGATAGTCCGACAACAGAAGATGAAGAAGTAATTTACAAACTCTATTATAAGTTCTTCTCTGAAGCTATGCTGAAAGCAAAGTTCCTAATTCCTTTAGATGCGGCTTCAGAATTTAAGGGCGATAGTCAGGAAGGAAATTCTTTTGTTTTAGAAAAAGATTCTAGTTTCAACATTCCAGTCAAAGAAGGAAAAGATGGCAGAAATTCTGTGCCAGTATTTACCGATTGGAAACGTCTGCGAATGGTCTTTGACGAAAAATGGAATGGAATGATTGAAGAAGCGGGGGGTATGATTGAAGTTTTTGACTATGCCATTAATCCAACAGAGTATTATGAAGCGGGTGCTTATGTTAGCCTAACAGCTTTTAAAGAAATGCAAAAGTTTAGTGAGGAACTAGAAGGCAGAGCTAACGGTTAGAGAGTTTCTTTACATTGAGAAACTATATAGTTTTAACTACATCCCACTTGAACCACCACCCTTTTTCAAAGATTTTGAAAGGAAATGGAATGGCGAATAGAAGTTATATTTACTTAAAAAACGGAAATGAAGCTCGTATTCTAACAGAGGGAATTTACACGATACCCTATTTTTGGCAATTGTTTTGGGATGAAGAAGATTTAAGAACTCCTATTGCTCTCTGGAAAACAGCAGAAAAACTCGAAGAAGATGAAGAGCAAGCAGAAAGATTTTACCAAGAGCAGAATGTAGATATCTTGCTTCCTATTGAAAAATTCCGGCAAAACGCCCTCCAAAACCGGTCTTTTTTAGAAGAAAATGTCCCACAATCCGTGCAACTATATGATGCCTTTGTTCGTTATATTCTTGCAAATGTCAAAGATGGTGATGTACTCGGATTTGATGTCTTAGATGTTGTTTTTATAGACCAAGTGTCTGTTGTTTCTGATAAACTGTTAAAAAATATAGGAGCTATTCGGGAAAATCAACCCAAAGATTTAGATTTTTCTTTGACAGAAAAGAACCTAATTGGTCTTGCTATGGGCTTTCCTGATTATTATGCTTCAGAATTATTGCCAGAAGACAATATTCTAGATTCGGTTGCCTATCAGGATGAACTGAATAAAATGAACCCTCAAGATGATAAGCAAGGGGGCGATATGACTGGAGCTGATACAAAAGCGAACAAGTGGAGGAATGGTTTAGTATATTTGTTTATACTTGCACTAGTAATTAGGTTGATTTTTTATATGATGGTTAAGAGATAGAAAAGAGAATACATGAGAATTGCAGATTATAGCGTGACCAAGGCGGTGCTGGAGCGTCACGGTTTTACCTTTAAAAAGTCCTTCGGACAAAATTTCCTGACGGATACCAATATCCTTCAAAAAATTGTGGATACGGCTGAAATTGATGACCAAGTCAATGTCATTGAGATTGGACCAGGGATTGGTGCCTTGACGGAGTTTTTGGCTGAGCGTGCAGCTCAAGTCATGGCCTTTGAGATTGACCACCGCTTGGTACCAATCCTAGCGGATACTTTGCGGGATTTTGACAATGTGACTGTAGTCAACGAGGACATTCTAAAAGTTGACCTAGCGCAACATATCCAGAATTTTAAAAATCCTGATTTACCAATCAAGGTAGTAGCCAACTTGCCCTACTATATCACGACGCCTATTCTCATGCACTTGATTGAAAGTGGCATTCCTTTTAGTGAGTTTGTGGTTATGATGCAAAAAGAAGTGGCAGATCGTATCTCTGCTAAGCCCAATACCAAGGCTTACGGCAGCTTGTCGATTGCCGTTCAGTATTACATGACAGCTAAGGTTGCTTTTATCGTACCTCGTACGGTCTTTGTGCCAGCACCAAATGTGGATTCAGCTATCCTGAAAATGGTACGTCGCCCAGAACCGGCTGTAGCAGTGGAAGACGAGAAATTCTTCTTTAAAGTTTCCAAGGCTAGTTTTACCCATCGTCGTAAGACCTTGTGGAATAATCTGACAGGTTACTTTGGCAAGACTGATGAAATCAAGGATAAATTGACTAAGGCATTGGATCAGGCAGGACTATCCCCAAGTGTACGCGGTGAGGCTCTTGGCTTAGAAGAATTCGCTAGTCTAGCAGATGCGCTTAAAGGACAAGGACTCTAGGATGCAGGGACAAATCATTAAAGCTTTGGCCGGATTCTACTATGTGGAGAGTGATGGTCAGGTTTATCAAACACGCGCGCGTGGAAATTTTCGTAAAAAGGGTCATACGCCCTATGTTGGAGATTGGGTAGATTTTTCTGCGGAGGAAAATTCCGAAGGTTATATTCTCAAGATTCACGAACGAAAAAATAGTCTGGTTCGTCCACCGATTGTCAATATTGACCAAGCTGTGGTGATCATGTCGGTCAAAGAGCCTGACTTTAATAGCAACTTATTGGATCGGTTCTTGGTTCTTTTGGAGCACAAGGGCATTCATCCTATCGTCTATATTTCCAAAATGGACTTACTAGAGGATAGGAGAGAACTGGATTTCTACGAGAAAACCTATCGTGCTATTGGTTACGATTTTGTGACGAGTAAAGAAGAACTTTTACCCTTGCTGACAGGCAAGATTACGGTCTTCATGGGGCAGACGGGTGTTGGAAAGTCAACTTTGCTCAATAAAATCGCACCTGATCTCAATCTAGAAACGGGAGAAATCTCAGACAGTCTGGGTCGTGGTCGTCACACTACTCGAGCGGTTAGTTTTTACAATCTCAATGGTGGGAAAATCGCAGACACACCAGGTTTTTCATCGCTGGATTACGAAGTAACAACAGCAGAAGATCTGAATCAGGCTTTTCCAGAGATTGCTAGTGTCAGTCGTGATTGTAAATTCCGCACTTGTACCCATACCCATGAGCCATCTTGCGCTGTAAAACCAGCAGTAGAAGAGGGCATCATTGCTACCTTCCGTTTTGACAACTACCTGCAATTCCTCAGTGAGATTGAAAATCGTAGAGAAACCTATAAAAAAGTCAGCAAAAAAATTCCAAAATAAGGAGAAACCTATGTCTCAATACAAGATTGCTCCGTCAATTCTGGCAGCGGATTATGCCAACTTTGAACGTGAAATTAAACGCCTAGAAGCAACTGGGGCAGAATACGCCCATATCGATATCATGGATGGTCACTTTGTACCTCAGATCAGCTTTGGTGCAGGTGTAGTCGAAAGTCTTCGACCTCATAGTAAGATGGTCTTTGACTGCCACTTGATGGTATCAAATCCCGAACATCATTTAGAGGATTTCGCGCGTGCAGGAGCAGATATCATCAGCATCCATGTCGAGGCAACACCTCATATCCATGGCGCTCTTCAAAAGATTCGTTCTCTCGGTGTTAAACCTTCGGTTGTCATTAACCCTGGTACTCCTGTTGAGGCGATTAAACATGTCCTTCACTTAGTTGATCAAGTTTTGGTCATGACGGTTAATCCTGGATTTGGCGGGCAAGCTTTTCTACCTGAAACCATGGATAAGGTTCGTGAGTTGGTTGCCCTTCGTGAAGAAAAAGGCTTGAACTTTGAAATCGAAGTCGATGGTGGTATTGATGACCAAACCATTGCTCAAGCTAAAGAAGCTGGTGCAACAGTTTTTGTAGCGGGATCTTATGTCTTTAAGGGAGATGTCAATGAACGAGTGCAAGTCCTCAGAAATCAACTGGACTAAAGTTGCAGTTTTTGCTGGTGGAGACCGTGGACATTATCGGACAGATTTTGATTGTTTTGTCGGTGTGGATCGAGGCTCACTCTGGGTACTGGAGGAAAAACTTCCTCTTGCTTTAGCAGTTGGGGATTTTGATTCTGTGACTGTAGAAGAACGTCAGTTGATTCAAGAACATGCCCAGCATTTTGTCCAAGCTCAGCCAGAGAAGGATGATACCGATCTGGAACTAGCACTGTTAACGATTTTTGAAAAAAATCCTCAGGCTCATGTGACCATTTTTGGTGCCCTTGGTGGTCGTATTGATCATATGTTGGCTAATGTGTTTCTGCCTAGCAATCCTAAATTGGCGCCCTATATGCGTCAGATAGAGATTGAGGATGGACAAAATTTGATTCGTTACTGTCCAGAAGGGACCAGTCAACTTGAACCACGGTCAGACTATGATTATCTTGCTTTTATGCCTGTGAGAGATAGTCAGCTGACGATTATCGGTGCCAAGTACGAATTGACAGAAGAGAACTTTTTCTTTAAGAAAGTCTATGCTTCTAACGAATATATAGATAGGGAAGTTTCGGTAACATGCCCGGATGGCTATGTGGTCGTACTGCATAGTAAGGACAGGAGATAGGATGGAGATTGTATTACTACTGTTATTAATTGCTAACCTAGTCGGCCTCTTTCTCATTTGGCAAAGGCAGGACAAGCAGGAGCAATATTTGACCAAGAGTTTAGAAGATCAGGCAGATAATCTCTCAGACCAGCTGGATTATCGCTTCGAACAAGCTCGACAGGCCAGTCAGCTGGATCAAAAAAATCTTGAAGTAGCTGTCAGTGATCGCTTGCAGGAAGTGCGAATCGAGTTACACCAAGGCCTGACTCAAGTTCGGCAGGACATGAATGAGAACCTCCTCCAAACCAGGGATAAGACTGACCAACGCCTCCAAGCTTTGCAGGAATCAAATGACCAACGCTTAGAACAAATGCGCCAAACGGTCGAGGAAAAGTTAGAAAAGACTTTGCAAACACGCTTGCAGGCCTCTTTTGAGACAGTTTCCAAGCAACTAGAATCTGTTAATCGTGGCCTAGGTGAAATGCAGACGGTGGCGCGAGATGTCGGTGCGCTTAATAAGGTCTTATCTGGAACCAAGACCCGAGGAATTCTGGGTGAATTACAACTGGGACAGATTATTGAAGATATCATGACACCTGCCCAGTATGAACGAGAATTTGCAACGGTTGAAAATTCGAGTGAGCGAGTCGAGTACGCCATCAAGTTGCCTGGGCAAGGCGACCAAGAATATGTTTATCTACCAATTGACTCTAAGTTTCCATTGGCGGATTATTACCGCCTAGAAGAAGCCTATGAAGCAGGTGATAAGGAAGAAATCGAAAATTGTCGCAAATCACTCCAAACAAGCGTTAAGCGTTTTGCCAAAGATATCAAGAACAAGTACATAGCACCGCCAAGGACGACCAATTTTGGTGTCTTGTTTGTTCCAACAGAAGGACTCTATTCAGAAATCGTTCGTAATCCGATTTTCTTTGATGATTTGAGACGGGAGGAGCAGATTATTGTCGCAGGCCCAAGTACCTTGTCAGCCCTCCTTAATTCACTTTCAGTTGGGTTCAAGACTCTCAATATCCAAAAGAGTGCGGACCATATCAGCAAGACTCTTGCCAGTGTCAAGACCGAGTTTGGCAAGTTTGGGGGGGTTTTGGTCAAGGCACAAAAACATCTCCAACATGCCTCTGGCAATATTGATGATTTATTAAACCGTCGTACTACAGCTATCGAGCGAACGCTCCGTCACATTGAGTTATCAGAAGGTGAGCCTGCGCTTGATCTACTCCAGTTCCAAGAAGATGAGGAAGAATATGAAGATTAGTCACATGAAAAAAGATGAACTGTTCGAGGGCTTTTACCTGATCAAATCAGCCGATCTGAGACAGACGCGTGCTGGGAAAAACTACCTAGCTTTCACCTTCCAAGATGATAGTGGGGAAATCGAAGGAAAGCTCTGGGATGCCCAACCTCATAACGTCGAAGCTTTTACTGCAGGGAAAGTTGTTCACATGCAGGGACGTCGTGAGGTATACAATAACACTCCGCAGGTTAATCAAATCACCCTTCGCCTACCTCAGCCTGGCGAACCAAATGACCCAGCAGATTTCAAGGTCAAATCGCCAGTGGATGTCAAGGAGATACGCGAATATATGGCGCAGATGATTTTCAAAATTGAAAATCCTATCTGGCAACGAATCGTTCGAGCTCTCTATACCAAATATGATAAAGAATTTTATTCCTATCCAGCTGCCAAAACCAACCATCATGCCTTTGAAACAGGACTTGCTTATCATACGGCTACTATGGTTCGTTTGGCAGAGGCAATTGCAGATGTATACCCACAACTCAATAAGAGCTTGCTCTATGCGGGGATTATGCTCCATGACCTAGCCAAGGTTATTGAATTGACTGGCCCAGACCAGACAGAGTATACAGTCAGAGGGAACCTTATCGGACATATTGCCTTGATTGATAGTGAAATCACCAAAACAGTAATGGAACTTGGCATTGATGACACTCGTGAAGAAGTAGTGCTCTTACGCCATGTTATTCTCAGCCACCATGGTTTGCTAGAATATGGTAGTCCTGTTCGTCCTCGTGTGATGGAAGCTGAAATCATTCATATGATTGATAATTTGGATGCTAGCATGATGATGATGTCAACAGCTCTCGCCCTTGTTGATGAGGGTGAAATGACCAATAAAGTCTTTGCTATGGACAATCGTTCTTTCTATAAACCAAAATTAGACTAGAAACTAAAAAAATGAGCTTTATTTAAACAATAAAGTTCGTTTTTTTGCTTTAGTGTGATATAATGAGAAAAAGACTAATTAAAAAGAATGGTGAATAACTAATGAAATTAAGAAGAAGTGATCGGATGGTTGTTATTTCCAATTACTTGATTAACAATCCATACAAATTAACCAGTCTCAATACCTTTGCAGAAAAGTATGAATCTGCTAAGTCTTCTATTTCAGAAGATATTGTCATCATTAAGCGTGCCTTCGAAGAAATTGAAATCGGGCATATTCAAACGGTGACAGGTGCTGGTGGTGGAGTTATTTTCACACCATCTATCTCTACCCTTGAGTCCAAAACAATCATCGAAGAGCTACGCGATAAACTTTCAGAGAGCGACCGTATTCTTCCAGGTGGCTACATTTATTTGTCTGATCTCCTTAGCACTCCAGCTATTTTGAAAAATATCGGTCGTATTATTGCTAAGAGCTTTATGGACCAAAAGATTGATGCTGTTATGACTGTTGCGACTAAAGGGGTTCCACTTGCAAATGCGGTAGCAAATGTTCTCAATGTACCGTTTGTCATTGTTCGTCGTGACTTGAAAATTACTGAGGGTTCAACTGTTAGCGTCAACTACGTTTCAGGTTCTAGTGACCGTATCGAAAAAATGTTCCTTTCAAAACGTAGCCTCAAAGCAGGAAGTCGTGTCTTGATTGTCGATGACTTCTTGAAGGGTGGAGGAACCATTAACGGTATGATTAGCCTTTTAACAGAGTTTGATTCAGAGTTGGCTGGAGTAGCCGTCTTTGCTGATAATGCGCAAGAAGACCGTGAGCAGCAGTTTGACTATAAATCACTCTTGAAGGTTACTAATATTGATGTGAAGAACCAACAAATTGAAGTTGAAGTTGGGAACATCTTCGAAACAGAAAAATAAGAGAGAATATGATACTTAAAGGTTGGAACTTTCGTCCCAGCCTTTCTTTGATAATGAATATAAAGGAGCCCTATGAAAACACCATTTATTAAACGTGAAGCCTTAGAAAAAATCGTCGAAGAGTTTCCAACCCCTTTCCACCTCTACGATGAAAAAGGGATTCGCGAGAAAGCACGCGCAGTTAATCAAGCTTTTTCTTGGAATAAAGGATTTAAAGAATATTTTGCAGTCAAGGCGACCCCGACCCCAGCTATATTGAAAATCTTACAAGAAGAAGGATGTGGAGTGGATTGTTCTAGTTATGTAGAACTCTTGATGAGTCATAAGCTAGGATTTTCTGGTTCTGATATGATGTTCTCATCCAATAATACTCCAGATAGAGAGTATGCTTATGCCCGTGAATTAGGTGCGACGATTAATTTAGATGCTTTCGAAGATATCGAGCATTTGGAACGTGCAGCAGGTATCCCAGAAATCATCTCTTGCCGTTACAATCCTGGTGGCGTATTTGAACTAGGAACGGACATTATGGATAATCCTGGCGAAGCTAAGTTCGGGATGACCAAGAAGCAACTCTTTGAAGCCTTTGCTATCCTGAAAGAAAAGGGAGCTAAAACCTTTGGGATTCATTCCTTCCTAGCTTCCAATACAGTGACTCACCTTTATTATCCAGAATTAGCGCGTCAGCTCTTTGAGTTGGCTGTAGAAATCAAGGAAAAGTTGGATATTTCGCTGGACTTTATCAACCTTTCTGGTGGTATCGGGGTCAACTATCGCCCAGATCAAGAGCCAAATGATATTGCTTTGATTGGTGAGGGAGTTCGTCAGGTTTATGAAGAAGTTCTTACGCCAGCAGGTCTTGGTCAAGTTAAGATTTTTACAGAACTAGGACGCTTTATGTTGGCACCTCATGGTATTTTAGTCACAAAAGTAACTCATAAAAAGAAAACCTATCGTACTTATCTAGGAGTAGATGCGTCAGCTGTCAATCTTATGAGACCAGCTATGTATGGCGCTTATCACCACATTACTAATATGATGCATCCTGATGGTCAGACTGAAGTAGTTGATGTTGTTGGCTCTCTTTGTGAAAACAACGATAAGTTTGCAGTTAATCGTGAATTGCCTCAAACAGAAATTGGTGATTTGTTAGTCATTCATGATACAGGTGCGCATGGCTTCTCTATGGGCTACCAGTACAATGCCAAACTTCGTTCGGCAGAAATTCTCTATACAGAGGACGGTGGAGCGCGCTTGATTCGCAGAGCAGAGCGACCTGAGGACTATTTTGCGACTCTCTATGGGTTTGACTTTGACAAGGATTAGAAGAATTTTTGAAAATCATGAAAGTTGAAAGTGAAAAACAGATTGTTTTCTAAAAAATAGACAAAATCTATTGTTTTTCCTTTCAAGCGTGATATAATAAAATTATAAAACGGTTTCAAGGAAGGTGACGTTATGTCAGAAGAAACAATTGACTACGGACAAGTGACAGGAATGGTACATTCGACAGAGAGTTTTGGGGCGGTAGATGGTCCCGGAATTCGTTTCATTGTCTTTTTGCAGGGCTGTCAGATGCGTTGCCAGTATTGCCATAACCCTGACACATGGGCGATGGAAACCAATAAATCTCGTGTAAGAACAGTAGATGATGTTTTGGAAGAAGCCCTTCGCTATCGTGGCTTCTGGGGAGACAAGGGAGGTATCACGGTCAGCGGAGGAGAAGCCCTTTTACAGATTGATTTCTTGATTGCCCTCTTTACCAAGGCGAAAGAAAAAGGCATCCACTGTACCTTAGATACCTGTGCTCTTCCATTCCGTAACAAGCCACGCTATCTTGAAAAATTTGATAAATTAATGGCTGTGACTGATTTGGTTCTTCTTGATATCAAAGAAATTAATGATGCTCAACATAGGATTGTAACCAGTCAAAGTAACAAAACCATTTTAGCTTGTGCTCAATACTTGTCAGATATTGGGAAACCTGTCTGGATTCGTCACGTTCTTGTGCCTGGATTGACAGACCGTGATGAAGATTTGATTGAACTTGGGAAGTTCGTAAAAACTCTTAAAAACGTTGATAAGTTTGAAATCCTACCCTACCACACTATGGGAGAATTCAAATGGCGCGAGCTTGGCATTCCGTATTCTCTTGAAGGGGTTAAACCTCCAACGGCAGATCGTGTGAAGAATGCTAAGGAATTGATGGATACAGAAAGTTATCAAGATTACATGAAACGTGTACATGGATAAAAAGAAGCCTGATGGGAACATCGGGCTTTTCTGATATAAAAAAGCTTAGCTCGAATGCTAAGCCTTTTATTTTTTATCTAGAATGTTGTTTTCCAGAATTGCGTTTTTTGTTTTTCTTCTTAGCAGAAGTTGTGATAACTGCTGCTGATTCAGGAGTTACATCTTTACGAGCAGCTGAAGTTTTACTTGCTTTTGGTGGGTTCTTGGCATATTCTTCGCGTACTTTTTTTCGAAGTTTTGGACGAATGATGTAGTTGACGATGAATTGTTGAAGGATCATCATGAAACCACCGACAACCCAGTAAAGCGTAACGCTGGCTGGTGAGAAAATTGAGAACATGACAATCATCATTGGACTCATGTAAATCATCTTCTTAAGTTGTTCTCTTTGAGTCTCGTCTTCAACTCCGTGTAGTGAAAGGAGCGATTGGACGTAGTAGAGAACACCTGCACAGGCGATAAGAATCCAACTTGGAGAACCAAGTGCGATTCCTAAGAAGCTAGCATCAGAAACACCTTCTGTATGTTGAGCTGCAAAGTAGATTGCTGAGAAGAAAGGCATTTGGATAAGGAGAGGGAAACATCCTACACCACCAAACATACTGATACCGTGCTCTTTTTGAGCAGCAAAGAGGGCTTGTTGGGCTTCCAGTTTTTCTTCTTGAGTTGTTGCTTCTTTGAGACGAGTCTGATGTGGCTCAAGAACATGCTTGAGGGCGTTCATCTTTTCAGAATGAAGCGTTGCCTTCCATGATTGGTAGATACCAAGTGGTAAAATAATCAAGCGGACGATGATGGTTACGATAATAATAGCGACCCCAAAGCCTAGCCCTTTATCAGTAGCAAAGTACTTGATGGCTTCAGCCATAGGTGCTCCGATGGTATTCCAAATAAATCCTGTTGGTTGTCCAGTTGCTTTATCAACCTGGACACAGCCTGTCAAGACTAATAGCATAGCCACCCCCATGATAGAGAGGGCGATTCGTTTAATTGATTTCACTGTTTTCATTCCTTCTTAAAAAATTATACCTTTCTATTCTACTGTTTTTTTTGAAAATATACAATAGTTCTAGAGACCTAATTTGCTACTTTGAAATCTGAATAGGATGGGAAGTTGCTCAATTGAACATCTAGATAAGTTACTTTTGAGAAGGGAGTAGGTCCTTTTCGGATCTCTTGGATGAACTTAGCCATGATAGCTGAAGACTCTGCTTGGGCAAGAATTTCAACTGTTCCGTCATCGTTGTTCCAGACACGTCCAGTGATTCCACCTAGCTCGAGGGCAAGGGTATAGACGCCCCAGCGGAAACCAACGCCTTGAACGCGACCTTGTGCGATCATTTTGACCTTTTGCATACCAAACCTCCTTGATTGTGTTATAATACTCCTATGACTATTATAACCTCTAAAGCGAATTCTGTGGTAAAAAATGCCAAGAAATTGCATCAAAAAAAATATCGAAAATCTTCTTATTTAATTGAGGGCTGGCATTTATTTGAGGAAGCTGTTCAGGCAGGAGCAACGATTGAGAAAATTTTTGCCTTGGTAGAACATGGGGGGAAATTAGCTGACTTTCCTCAGACAGTCTTTGTGACGGAAGAAATCTTGCTTGATTTGGCTGATTCACAAACACCCCAGGGCATTGTTGCCATTGTTCAAAAGGAAGAGGAGCAGTTGCCGGATTTAACCTCAGGTAAATATCTTTTCTTAGAAGATGTGCAGGATCCTGGAAATGTGGGGACTATGATTCGGACGGCAGATGCGGCAGGTTTTTCGGGAGTCATTGTTTCAAGCAAGTCAGCAGATATTTATAGTTTGAAGACTCTTCGCTCCATGCAGGGTAGTCATTTCCATTTACCAATTTATCGGATGACTGTTGAAACATTTGTTGAAGAGGCAAAAAAGAGTCATTTGCCGATTCTAGCCACTACCTTATCCCAAAACTCTAAAGATTATCGTGAGCTTGCTCGACTAGAGGATTTCGTCTTGGTTATGGGAAATGAAGGTCAGGGGATTAGTTCATTCATGACAGATCAGGCAGACCAACTGGTTCACATCAGCATGAAAGGGCAAGCGGAAAGTCTAAATGTTGCCATTGCGGCAGGCATACTCATGTTTTATTTGAGTTAAATCAATTTATTTTTGTTATAATCAGTAAAAAGATTTCATAAGGAGAAAAAGATATGAATCAAACAATTATTCAAGAACGTTCTGGTTTGAATCAATTTTATGCAAAAGTTTATGCTTTTGTAGGAATTGGGATTGCCTTATCTGCACTTGTTTCAGCCTTGATGTTAACAACCTTCCAAGATGTTCTCGTACAGTTAATGCTTAACGCCCGCATATGGTTAATTGTGACAGGAGTCGTTGAAGTTGCTCTAGTGTTATTTGCAAGTGGTTTAGCGTTAAGGAACAGTCCAGCGGCATTTCCAATATTTCTATTATATTCTGCAGTCAACGGTTTTTCGCTGAGTTTCATCGTATCGCTCTATCTCCCGGGAACAGTTTTGACAGCCTTTATCTCTAGTGCAGCCCTCTTCTTTGTTATGGCTCTAATCGGAGTTGTGATTAAGAAGGATTTGAGTGGTATCGGACGTGCTTTGATTGCAGCCTTATTTGGTCTAATATTAGCCATGGTTGTTAATATCTTCTTAAATAGTGGCCTAATGGACTATATCATCAGTATTGTTATGGTACTTGTTTTTGCAGGTTTAATCGCTTGGGATAACCAAAAAATACGTTATGTTTATGAGGAGTCAGATGGTCAGGTTGCTACTGGCTGGGCAATTTCTTTAGCACTTAGCCTCTACCTTGACTTTATCAACCTTTTCCTTAGCTTCTTGCGTATCTTTGGAAGTGACGATTAATAATTCTAGAGCTCAAATGAGCTCTTTTTTAATTTTTACTTTCATTTTTACTAGCAAAAGGGTATAATCTTTTTATTATTCAAAAGGAGGGGTACCTATGAAAAAAAGTTTTATTCACCAGCAGGAAGAGATTTCATTTGTAAAAAATACCTTTACCCAGTATTTAAAAGATAAGTTAGAAGTAGTAGAAGTACAAGGTCCAATCTTAAGTAAGGTTGGAGACGGGATGCAGGATAACCTTTCAGGGATTGAACATCCGGTATCTGTTAAGGTTTTACAAATCCCAGACGAAACCTACGAGGTGGTACATTCGCTTGCTAAGTGGAAACGCCATACTTTGGCACGTTTTGGTTTCGGTGAAGGAGAAGGTCTCTTCGTTCACATGAAGGCTCTTCGTCCAGACGAAGATTCACTAGATGCGACTCACTCTGTTTATGTGGACCAGTGGGACTGGGAAAAGGTTATTCCTAATGGACAACGTAATCTAGCCTACCTCAAGGAAACCGTTGAAAAGATTTATAAGGCCATTCGTTTGACAGAGTTGGCAGTTGAAGCCCGCTATGATATTGAGTCAATCTTGCCCAAGCAAATTACCTTTATCCATACTGAAGAATTGGTAGAACGCTACCCAGAATTAACTCCAAAAGAACGTGAAAATGCTATCTGCAAGGAATATGGTGCGGTCTTTTTGATTGGTATCGGTGGTGTATTGTCGGATGGAAAACCTCATGACGGACGCGCACCAGATTATGATGACTGGACAACTGAGTCTGAAAATGGTTACCATGGCTTGAATGGAGATATCCTTGTCTGGAATGATAATTTGGGTGCAGCCTTTGAATTATCTTCAATGGGAATTCGTGTTGATGAAGATACCCTCCGTCGACAAGTAGCTATTACAGGAGATGAAGACCGTCTTTCTTTGGAATGGCATAGAGCTCTTCTAAACGGACTCTTCCCGTTGACAATTGGTGGAGGAATTGGTCAATCACGTATGGCTATGTTCTTACTTCGTAAGAAACATATCGGTGAAGTTCAAACAAGTGTTTGGCCACAAGAAGTCAGAGATACTTACGACAATATTCTTTAATCAATCGAGCCGCAAGGTTCGATTTTCTTTTTTTTATCAGAATTTGGTATAATATACCTTATGAAAATCGTATCAGGAATCTACGGAGGACGTCCTTTAAAGACCTTGGAGGGCAAAACAACGAGGCCGACATCAGACAAGGTCCGAGGAGCTATTTTCAATATGATTGGTCCCTACTTTGAAGGAGGACGTGTGCTAGATCTCTATGCTGGCAGTGGGGGGTTATCCATTGAAGCAGTTTCAAGGGGGATGTCAAGTGCTGTTCTGGTCGAGAGGGATAGACGGGCCCAGAATATTGTGGCAGAAAATATTCAGATGACCAAGGAAACCTCTAAATTTCAATTATTGAAAATGGAATCCAGTCGTGCATTAGAACAGGTTGAGGGTATCTTTGATCTTATTTTTTTAGATCCTCCCTATGCCAAGGAGCAAATCGTATCCGACATTGAAAAAATGGCGGAGAGAAATCTTTTTTCAGAAGATATCATGGTGGTTTGTGAAACAGATAAATCAGTAGAGCTTCCGGAAGAAATTGCCTGTTTGGGCATCTGGAAAGAAAAAATATATGGGATTAGTAAGGTGACGGTTTATGTCAGATAAGATTGGTTTATTCACAGGTTCGTTTGATCCGATAACAAAGGGCCATTTGGACCTCATTGAGCGTGCAAGTGAGCTCTTTGATCAATTGTATGTAGGAATTTTTTATAATCCACACAAAAATGGATTTTTACCGATAGAAAGCCGACTAGAGACGGTTGAAAAAGCAGTGGCACATTTAGAAAATGTCCAAGTCATAGCTTCTCACGATGAGTTAGTGGTTGATGTTGCTAGAAAACTAGGTGTAGAGGTCTTGGTGCGTGGCTTGCGTAATGCTACTGATCTTCAGTATGAAGCTAGTTTTGATTTTTACAACCATCAATTAGCAGAAGAAATGGAGACAGTCTATCTCCATAGCCGCCCAGAACATGTTTACATCAGTTCTTCAGCGGTGAGAGAACTATTGAAATTTGGTCAAGATATCAGTAAGTATGTTCCAAATGCTGTCTTAGAGGAGTTAAAACATGAAGAAAAAAACTAGATGGCCCATATATTTAATCATCGGGCTTATTATCACATTTATAGCTTTTACAGTGCCCCTGCCTTATTACATTGAGGTTCCAGGAACTTCAGAAGATATTCGAAAAGTTTTACAAGTTAATAATCAACCTGACCAAGAGGAAGGCTCCTACCAGTTTGTGACGGTTGGGGTTAAGCATGCCAGACTGGTGGACTTGGTTTATGCTTGGCTAACACCTTTTACAGATATTCGAAGTGCTAAAGAGATGACAGGTGGTTCTTCAGATGCAGAATTTATGCGAATCAACCAGTTTTACATGGAAACTTCGCAAAATATGGCTAAATATCAAGGACTCAAGGCAACTGGTAAGGAAATAGAGCTCAAATATCTCGGTGTTTATGTTTTGACTGTGACAGACAATTCAACTTTTAAGGGTATTCTGAATATTGCCGACACAGTAACAGCTGTCAATGATAAGACTTTTGAGAGTTCCAAGGAAATGGTCGACTACGTTAATTCTCAAACGCTAGGTGACAAGGTTAAGGTTACTTATCAAGAAGATGGGAAAGTCAAAACCGCTGAAGGAAAAATCATTACTCTGGAAAATGGGAAAAACGGTATCGGAATCGGTTTGATTGACCGCACGGAAGTGTCAAGTGATGTGCCAATCAAGTTTTCAACTGCAGGCATTGGTGGTCCTAGTGCCGGGCTGATGTTTAGCTTGTCTATTTATACACAAATTGCAGACCCAACACTTCGAAATGGACGCATCATTGCTGGTACAGGAAGTATCGACAGAGATGGAAATGTTGGTGATATTGGTGGAATTGACAAAAAAGTTGTTGCCGCATCTAAAAAGGGAGCTACTGTATTCTTCGCACCTAATAATCCCGTTTCTGAAGAAGCTAAAAAGGCCAATCCTAATGCTAAAAGTAATTATGAAACGGCTGTAGAAGCTGCTCAGATGATTAAAACAGACATGAAGATTGTTCCTGTAAAAACACTTCAGGATGCAATTGATTACTTGAAAAACAACCCATAAAATATAGTGCAAGTCCATAGACTAGCGTAGAAAAAGAGAAGATGGTATAATAGGCAGATGATTCAATTGTTTTTTACCCTCAGTAGTCATATGTTTTTTGTCTACCTAGTTTTTCAACTCTTGAAAGACTTGGTCAAATGGGACCAAATCTTGAAGGTGACCAAGGACAATGCGAGGAAGGTACGACTTTTGGTAGTATTGTGTAGTATCGGTTTAGGATATCTGATTAGTTCCTTTTTCCTAAATCTCTATCAGTTATGGCAAGAAGCAGTACGAACATTATTTTAAACTTGAAAGTAAAGGAAAATATCCATGGAAAAAATTGTAGTTCAAGGTGGAGATAATCGCCTAGTTGGAAGTGTTACGATTGAAGGTGCGAAAAATGCAGTTTTGCCACTACTTGCGGCGACGATTTTAGCAAGCGAAGGAAAAACAGTTTTAAAAAATGTTCCGATCTTATCAGATGTCTTTACCATGAACCAAGTGGTTCGTGGATTAAACGCGAAAGTGGATTTTGACCAAGAAGCACATATTGTTGAAGTTGATGCGACAGATGATATTACAGAAGAGGCACCTTATAAGTATGTTAGCAAGATGCGTGCATCTATTGTAGTCTTGGGTCCAATCCTAGCTAGAGTTGGTCACGCTAAAGTTTCGATGCCAGGTGGATGTACGATTGGTAGTCGTCCTATTGACCTTCACCTTAAAGGTTTGGAAGCAATGGGGGCTAAGATTACCCAAACAGCTGGTTATATCGAAGCTAAGGCAGAACGCTTGCATGGAGCCCATATCTATATGGACTTTCCTAGTGTTGGGGCAACTCAAAACTTGATGATGGCTGCAACCCTAGCTGATGGCGTAACTGTTATCGAAAATGCTGCGCGTGAGCCTGAGATTGTAGACTTGGCTGTTCTCTTGAATAAAATGGGAGCAAAAGTTAAGGGTGCAGGAACAGAAACTGTGACAATCACTGGTGTTGAAAAGCTACACGGTGCTACACACAATGTTGTTCAGGATCGTATTGAAGCAGGTAGCTTTATGGTAGCGGCTGCTATGACAGGTGGAGATGTCTTGATTAAAGATGCCATCTGGGAACACAATCGCCCCCTGATTGCTAAATTGCAAGAAATGGGTGTGGAAGTCATTGATGAAGACGAAGGCATCCGCATTCGTTCTCAACGAGATAAATTGAAAGCCGTTCATGTTAAGACGCTTCCGCATCCAGGATTTCCGACAGACATGCAGGCACAATTCACTGCACTGATGACGGTTGCTCAAGGTGAGTCAACCATGGTGGAAACAGTGTTTGAAAATCGTTTCCAACATTTAGAGGAAATGCGTCGTATGGGCTTGCATTCTGAAATTATCCGTGATACAGCTCGTATCGTCGGTGGGCAACGTCTGCAAGGAGCAGAGGTTTTGTCTACAGACCTACGTGCAAGTGCGGCTTTGATCTTAACAGGTCTAGTAGCTGAAGGGGAGACAGTTGTAGGAAAACTTGTCCATTTGGATAGAGGATATTATCGTTTCCATGAAAAATTGGCTCAGTTAGGAGCTAATATTGAACGGGTAAGTGTGGAAGCTGATGAAGATGAATAAACAAGCAGCGTATGTGCTACGTCGATTTTTATTAGTTATTATTGTTTTGCTTCTAGGAGTCTTGGCGTTGGGTATCGGCTTGATGATTGGCTATGGTATCGTAGGAAAAGGTCAAGATCCATGGGCAATTTTGACACCCGATAAATGGCATGAATTGATTGCAAAATTTACAGGGAAATAGGCTGGGGAACCGGCCTTTTTCTAGGGATAAAAGTAAGGAGGAAATATGAATAAAAAAACCAGACAGGCCCTCATAGGTCTCCTGATTTTTCTACTATTGACGGCAGGAAGTTACTACATTAAAAAAATGCAGGCTTCCAATAATACACCACAAACACAAGTGACACAAAAATCCCAGTCATCCGACACTCCTAGTCAAGAATTGGCAGAGAGTGTACTGACTGACTCGGTCAAAAAACAAATCAAGGGCACAATTGAGTGGAATGGAGCAGGAGCTTTTGTAGTTAATGGAAACAAAACCAATCTAGATGCTAAGGTATCAAGTAAACCTTATGCTGATAATAAAACTAAAACTGTAGGAGGAGAGACAGTTCCTACAGTAGCCAATGCTCTCATGTCAAAAGCAACTCGACAGTATAAGGATCGCGAAGAGACGGGTAATGGTTCGACTTCTTGGACTCCAGCAGGCTGGCATCAGGTCAAGAACCTAAAAGGAAGTTATAATCACGCTGTAGATAGAGGACATTTATTAGGCTATGCCTTGATTGGTGGTCTAGATGGCTTTGATGCATCTACTAGTAATCCTAAAAACATCGCTGTACAAACAGCCTGGGCCAACCAAGCTCGCGCTGAAGATTCAACAGGACAAAACTACTATGAAGGTTTAGTTCGAAAAGCGCTAGATAAGAATAAACGAGTGCGTTACCGCGTTACGCTACTGTATGCGACAGAAGAGGACTTAGTACCTTCTGCCTCTCAGATTGAAGCAAAATCCTCTGACGGAGAATTGGAGTTTAATGTAGTAATTCCTAATGTTCAAAAGGGAATTCGGTTAGATTACCGAACAGGAGAAGTTACGGTTACAAAAGACTAATAAATAGATAATCCCTTATCGTTTTGATAGGGGATTTACTATAGAAATCGAAAATTAATGTGTAGAAATTGAAAAATATGGTATAATAGTCTCAATTATACTTTTTAGGAGAAGGAAAATGGAAGACCCGAGCAGTCAGGATTTGTTACTGCAGTTTGTATTATTAGTTGTTTTGACCTTTTTAAATGCTTTTTTCTCTGCGACAGAGATGGCTATGGTTTCCCTTAGTCGTTCACGTGTTGAACAAAAGGCTGAAGAAGGTGATAAACGTTATATCCGTTTGCTAAAGGTACTTGAAAACCCAAATCACTTTTTATCAACCATTCAAGTTGGTATTACTTTAATTACAATCTTGTCAGGGGCTAAACTTGCAGACTCTCTTGGACAATTGATAGCCTCATGGATGGGGAATAGCGAAACTGCGCATGCAATCGCAAGCTTCCTGTCACTTGCTTTCTTGACCTATATCTCTATCGTTTTTGGTGAGCTCTATCCCAAACGGATTGCGCTAAATCTTAAGGATGCCTTGGCTATCCGAACAGTGCCATTTATTATCGCTCTCGGTAAGATTGTGAGTCCATTTGTTTGGATGTTATCAGCATCAACTAATCTCTTGAGTCGTTTGACGCCAATGACATTTGACGATGCAGATGAAAAAATGACTCGTGATGAGATTGAGTATATGCTTACCAATAGTGAAGAAACCTTGGATGCAGATGAAATCGAAATGTTGCAAGGAATTTTCTCACTAGATGAGCTCATGGCGCGTGAAGTCATGGTTCCTAGAACTGACGCTTTCATGGTAGATATTCAAGATGACACTCAGACGATTATCGAAAGCATCTTAAAACAAAGCTTTTCTCGAATTCCTGTCTATGATGATGACAAGGACAACGTGATTGGTTTGATCCATACAAAGAGTCTGCTAAAAGCAGGATTTACCGATGGTTTTGACAATATCGTATTGAGAAAGATATTACAGGAACCTCTCTTTGTACCTGAAACTATTTTTGTGGACGATCTGTTAAAAGAATTGAGAAATTCACAAAGACAGATGGCAATTCTTCTTGATGAATACGGAGGAATGGCAGGGTTAGTTACTCTTGAGGACTTGCTTGAGGAGATTGTCGGTGAAATTGATGATGAAACCGACCGTGCTGAAGTTTACGTTCATACCATTGCTGAGAACACTCATATTGTCCAAGGTACAATGACCCTAAATGACTTCAATGACTATTTCGATGTCGAACTTGAAAGTGATGACGTAGATACCATCGCGGGTTATTATTTGACCGGTGTGGGAACTATTCCAACATCAGAAAAACTCAGTTATGAGTTAGATAGTGGCAACAAGCATATCACCTTGACAAATGACAAGGTAAAAAATGGTCGTGTCACCAAGCTTAAGGTTCAAATCCAAGAACTTGAATCAGAAGAAGAAACTGAATAAAACAAAAGCTTTATCAGCTAAATACTGATAAAGCTTTTTAAATCGTTAAAAAGAAAAGACTCCTGTAGGAGTCTATGATAATATAAAGGCGGTAGACGGATTTGAACCGACGATCAAGCTTTTGCAGAGCCGTGCCTTACCACTTGGCTATACCGCCTTAACTTTTATTATTATACCTTGAAAATTGTTTCTCGTCAATAGTTTTCTTTTCTGAAAACATAAGATTCAAATGTTTAAAAAAACATGCGACAAAATATTCTGAAAATTCGTTTACTTTTTAAAAAAACTGTGGTATAATCTTCAATATCCACAATTTAAAACGAGGAGTTTATAAACATGAAAAAAAATCGGATTTTTGCGGTAGCGGGTGTTGCGCTACTTGCTACAGGCGTTCTTGCAGCTTGCGGTTCTTCAAAATCATCAAATGCTGAAGCACCAAAGGCTTATGGCTATACTTATACTGCTGACCCAGAAACATTGGACTACCTAATTTCTGGTAAACAAAGTACAAAAGTTGCCACTTCAAACGGTATTGATGGACTCTTTACGAATGATAAGTATGGTAACCTTACTCCTGCAGTCGCTGAAGACTGGTCAGTATCTCAAGATGGATTGACATATACATACAAGATTCGTAAAGGTGTAAAATGGTTCACATCTGATGGTGAAGAATATGCAGAAGTAACTGCAAATGACTTTGTTACAGGTTTGAAACACGCAGCCGACAATAAATCAGCTGCTCTTTACCTAGCACAAAATTCTGTAAAGGGATTGGCTGACTATTTATCAGGGACTAATACAGACTTTTCTGCAGTAGGTATTAAAGCTGTTGATGATTACACTCTTCAATATACATTGAACCAACCTGAACCATACTGGAACTCTAAATTATCTTATGGAATCTTCTGGCCTTTGAATGCAGAGTTTGAAAAATCAAAAGGTAAAGACTTTGGTAAGGCGACAGATCCAACATCATTGCTTTACAATGGTCCATTCTTGCTTAAGGGATTGACAGCTAAGTCTTCTATCGAATTTGCAAAGAATGATCAGTATTGGGATAAAGACAATGTTCACATCGATACTGTAACACTTTCTTACTATGATGGTTCAGACCAAGAGTCACTTGAGCGTAACTTTACAAATGGTGCATATAGTTATGCACGTCTCTTCCCTACTAGCTCAAACTATTCTAAAGTAGCAGAAACATATAAAGATAATATCTACTATACCCCACAGGGAGCTGGTATTGCTGGTTTAGGTGTTAACATTGACCGTCAAAGTTATAAATATACATCAAAAACAACTGACGAGGAAAAGACTTCTACTAAGAAAGCTCTTCTTAACAAAGACTTCCGTCAAGCTTTGAACTTTGCTTTTGACCGTACTGCTTATTCAGCTCAGCTAAATGGTAAGGATGGAGCCGCCCTTGCTGTTCGTAACCTCTTTGTCAAACCTGACTTTGTTTCTGCTGGAGATAAGACATTTGGTGACTTGGTTACTGAGAAAGTTGTTTCTTATGGTGATGAATGGAAAGACGTAAACTTTGCGGATGCTCAAGATGGTCTTTACAATGCTGATAAGGCTAAAGCAGAACTAGCTAAAGCTAAAAAAGTCCTTGAAGCAGATGGTGTAAAATTCCCAATCCACTTGGATATTCCAGTTGACCAAACATCTAAAAACTATATCGCTCGTATCCAATCATTTAAACAATCTGTTGAGACGGCTTTGGGTACAGATAATGTAGTTATCGATATTCAACAAATCACCACTGATGAATTACAAAATGCCACATACTACGCAGCTAGTGCGGCAGCAGAAGATTGGGACCTTTCAGGTGCTGTTGGATGGAATCCAGACTATGATGATCCATCAACATACCTTGATATCTTGAAAACAACTAACAGTGAAACAACTAAGTCCTACATGGGCTATGATAATCCATCAAACCCAGCGGTTGCTCAAGTTGGTTTGAATGATTATGACAAATTAGTTGATGATGCAGCTAGTGAAACAACCGATCTTAATAAACGTTATGAGAAATATGCAGCAGCTCAAGCTTGGTTGACAGATAGCTCACTCTTCCTTCCAGCTATGTCTTCTTCAGGAGCAGCACCAATCATTTCTCGCGTAGTACCATTCTCAGCATCTTATACTCAATCTGGTGATAAAGGTTCAGATGTTTACTTCAAATATCTTAAATTGCAAGCGAACACTGTAACTGCTAAAGAGTACAAAGAAGCTCGTGAAAAATGGCTTAAAGAAAAAGCTGAATCAAACGAAAAAGCTCAAAAAGAATTAGCGAGCCACGTGAAATAAATAATGCTCATCAGAACTTTCTCTCCAAAAGGAGAAGGTTCTTTTGGGATTTTAAAGGAAATAATATGAAAAAATATGTTTTTATGCGTATCTTGCGGTCGTTAGTTTCTATCTTTTTAGTAACGACCTTGATTTACACAATCATCTATACGATGGTTCCACGGAAGTTGATCTTCAAACAAGATACTAACTACAATAAAATTGCAACTACAGCTGATAAACGTGATAACTATGAAAATACCGTTTATGAGCGTATGGGTTATATCGAATATTACGATACAAAAGAGTTGCAGGAAAAAGCTAGTAGCATTGACCCTTCTGTTACAGTAGATGCAAATGATACAAATAAAGCTATCTATGAAAAATATATCCAACAACTTGGGAACGGTTGGACTTTAGGTCAGTTCACTGAGAGTGGTCAATTTTATGCTACTCGTGAAATCCCTATTTTCGAGCGTGTGTTCAAATTCTATGCAAACTTGCTTGATATTGACCATACAAACAAGATTCAAGACCCAGAAAATCCTAACTTAGAGCGTTATTTGCGATTTGAAAACGATCCAGCGATTGGATGGTCTTTGGTAGGTTCAGGGACTAAACATAAATACCTCTTGTACTTCAACAGTCAATTCCCGTTTGTTCATCAAAACTTTGTGAACTTGAACTTAGGAGATTCTTACCCAACTTATGCCAATACTCCTGTGCTTCAAGTTATCACACAAGGGCAAGGACAAACGAAGACTTCTGAAGTTCAATTCCCAACTGGTAAGAAAACATCATCAGTCAATATCTACTCAAGAACATATAAATCTCCAAGTCAAGCTGATGCGCGTGAAGTAGCGAACTACGGTAAAGGTGATCCATATACAGCTACTGAAAGCAACTATCAGTATCCATCTATGATTACCAGTTCTGCTATTGCTGGTTTGATTGGACTTGCAATTTCGTACGCGATTGCGGTTCCACTTGGTTCTGCAATGGCTCGTTACAAGAATACATGGATTGATAGTTTCTCTACAGGAGTATTAACATTCTTACTTGCTCTTCCAACTATCGCTCTTGTATATATCATTCGTTTGATTGGTTCTTCAATTGGACTCCCTGATTCATTCCCTATCTTGGGTGCTGGAGACTGGCGTTCATATGTACTACCTGCAGTTATTCTTGGTTTACTTGGTGCTCCTGGTTTGGCTATCTGGATTCGTCGTTACATGATTGACTTACAATCACAAGACTTTGTTCGTTTTGCACGTGCAAAAGGTCTTTCTGAGAAAGAAATTTCAAACAAACACATCTTTAAAAATGCTATGGTACCGCTCGTTTCAGGTATTCCAGGTTCTATTATCGGTGTTATTGGTGGAGCTACTCTTACTGAAACAGTCTTCGCCTTCCCAGGTATGGGTAAAATGTTGATTGACTCTGTAAAAGCGTCAAATAATAACATGGTTGTTGGTCTAGTTTTCATCTTTACTTGCGTCTCAATCTTCTCTTACTTAATTGGGGATATTTGGATGACAATTATTGACCCACGTATTAAGTTGACAGAGAAAGGAGGCAAATAATGTCTACAATTAGTAATGATAAATTTCAGTTTGTAAAACGCGATGACTTTGCCTCTGAAGTAATTGATGCTCCTGCCTACTCATATTGGGGTTCTGTTTTTAGACAATTTTTGAAAAAGAAATCAACCATCATCATGCTTGGTATTTTGATTTCAATCGTTTTGATGAGTTTCATCTACCCAATGTTTTCTGATTTCGACTTCAATGATGTAAGTAAGGTAAATGATTTTAGCGCTCGCTACATTAAACCAAATGCGGAACATTGGTTCGGTACAGATAGTAATGGTAAGTCTCTTTTTGATGGTGTCTGGTTTGGAGCCCGTAACTCTATCTTGATTTCCGTTATTGCGACCTTTATCAATATTGTAATTGGTGTTATTGTCGGCGGTATCTGGGGTATTTCAAAATCAGTTGACCGCGTCATGATGGAAGTTTATAACGTTATTTCCAACATCCCACACTTATTGATTGTTATCGTCCTAACATACTCAATCGGAGCAGGTTTCTGGAATTTGATTTTTGCCATGAGTGTAACGACTTGGATTGGGATTGCCTACTCAATTCGTATCCAAATCATGCGTTACCGTGACTTAGAGTACAACCTTGCTTCACGCACACTCGGAACTCCAACATACAAAATTGTCATTAAAAATATCATGCCACAATTGGTATCTGTTATTGTTACGACTACATCACAAATGCTTCCAGCATTTATCTCATATGAAGCCTTTCTATCATTCTTTGGACTTGGACTACCAATTACAGTACCAAGTTTAGGTCGATTGATTTCAGATTACTCACAGAACGTAACGACAAATGCATACCTCTTCTGGATTCCATTGACAACTTTGGTTTTGGTATCCTTGTCGCTTTTCGTAGTTGGTCAAAACCTAGCGGATGCTAGTGATCCACGTACACATAGATAGGAGTAGACATGACAAAAGAAAAAAATGTAATTTTGACTGCTCAAGATATTGTCGTGGAATTTGATGTTCGTGACAAAATTTTGACAGCTATTCGTGGAGTATCTCTGGAGTTGATTGAGGGCGAAGTGCTTGCACTCGTTGGAGAGTCTGGTTCAGGGAAATCTGTTTTAACAAAAACTTTTACAGGAATGTTGGAAGAAAATGGTCGTATTGCCAAAGGTAGTATTCTTTACCGTGACCAAGATTTGACTGAATTTTCTTCTCATAAAGATTGGGAGCAAATTCGTGGTGCGAAGATTGCAACGATCTTCCAGGATCCGATGACCAGTCTTGACCCAATCAAAACAATCGGAAGTCAAATCACAGAAGTTATTGTTAAACACCAAGGGAAAACGGCTCAAGAAGCAAAAGACTTGGCGATTGACTATATGAATAAGGTTGGTATCCCTGACGCTGAGAGACGTTTTAATGAATATCCATTCCAGTATTCTGGAGGAATGCGTCAACGTATTGTTATTGCGATTGCCCTTGCGTGTCGTCCAGATGTTTTGATTTGTGATGAACCAACAACAGCCCTTGATGTGACCATCCAAGCTCAGATTATTGACTTGTTGAAAACACTTCAACAAGAATACCACTTTACAACTATCTTTATCACACACGACCTTGGTGTTGTAGCAAGTATTGCTGATAAAGTTGCAGTTATGTATGCTGGTGAAATCGTTGAGTATGGTACAGTTGAAGAAATTTTCTACGATCCACGTCACCCATACACATGGAGCCTCTTATCAAGTTTGCCACAGCTGGCTGACGATAAAGGAGAATTGTATTCAATTCCGGGAACACCTCCATCACTGTATACTGAATTGAAGGGAGATGCTTTTGCTCTTCGTTCAGATTATGCGATGAAGATTGATTTCGAAGAAAAAGCTCCTCAGTTTGCAGTATCTGATACTCACTGGGCTAAAACATGGTTGCTTGATGAACAAGCTCCAAAAGTTGCAAAACCAGCAGTAATTGCAGATTTACACGATAAGATTCGTGAAAAGATGGGCTTTGCTCATCTTGAGGACTAGGAGGAAGGAAATGTCTGAAAAATTAGTAGAGGTTAAAGACTTAGAGATTTCCTTCGGTGAAGGAAGCAAAAAGTTTGTAGCCGTTAAAAATGCAAACTTCTTTATCAACAAAGGTGAAACATTCTCTCTCGTTGGAGAATCTGGTAGTGGTAAGACAACAATTGGTCGTGCCATTATCGGCCTTAATGATACCAGCAAAGGGGATATCATCTTTGATGGACAAAAAATCAATGGTAAAAAATCACGTGAACAAGCATCGGAATTAATCCGTCGTATTCAAATGATTTTCCAAGACCCAGCTGCAAGTTTGAATGAACGTGCGACAGTGGACTATATCATCTCTGAAGGTCTTTACAACCATCATTTATTTAAAGATGAAGAAGAGAGAAGAGAAAAAGTTCAAAATATCATTCGTGAAGTGGGACTTTTGGCTGAACACTTGACTCGTTATCCACATGAGTTTTCAGGTGGACAACGTCAACGTATCGGGATTGCTCGTGCCTTGGTCATGCAACCTGACTTCGTTATTGCAGATGAACCTATTTCAGCCTTGGACGTTTCAGTACGTGCTCAAGTTTTGAACTTGCTCAAGAAATTCCAAAAAGAATTGGGTTTAACCTATCTCTTTATCGCCCACGATTTGTCAGTAGTTCGTTTCATCTCTGATCGTATCGCGGTAATTTATAAGGGTGTCATTGTAGAAGTGGCTGAAACTGAAGAATTGTTTAACAATCCAGTTCATCCATATACACAGGCACTTCTATCAGCTGTACCAATCCCAGATCCAATCTTGGAACGTAAAAAAGTTTTGAAAGTCTATGATCCAGATCAACATGACTACGAAACGGACAAACCTTCTATGGTTGAAATTCGTCCAGGTCATTTTGTTTGGGCTAACCAAGCAGAATTGGAACGCTATAAAAAAGAAATGAAATAATCACTAAAGTTTTATAATCTAGCTAGAAGGCTTCTAGTAAGATTATGAAACTTTTTTATTTTACAGATAAAAGCTTGATTATCTATAAAAAATTGATATACTGAATACAATGAAAACAAAATAGTAATAGTCGGAGTAATCAAGGGAGAATCGCATGGATCAACAACCAAATTTTTTTACCAACATAGCAAGAGTGATTGGAACATGCCTTTGGGTGAAAGGGATGGAAGTATTGATTGAAAAGAAGGAGTCCGAGCCAAAAGCTTTAGAGTTTAGTCGCTTTCTTTTGGCGTTAAAACTAGAATCATCCTTACCTTGGATTCTGGGACTTTCTAAGAAAGAATACAGAAAATGAAATTTATCTTGGATATTTTGTTTTATATCTTAGTGAAGCCACTGATTGCAATTGTAGAATTCATTTGGTATCTCATTTGCTTATTTTTTTATGATTTCCTTATGAATGTATTGTATTCGATTTTTAATTGGTTTTTTAGTTTGTTTTAGAAACTAAAAATTGGGAGTAGTTACTTATAGATACTCCTATATAATTTTATTATCATAAAAAAGGATGGGAAATATTCCCTCCTTTTTTGTTTATATCAATAAGATTAACGTGAAAATTTATAAAGTTGATGCAAATAACAGATTTGTAGAGAGTCTAGGAAATAGACTAGATTTAGTTTAATCCATTTATGATGGTATAGGTAACTTTTCAAAGGTGATCACATCACCTTTTTGAGTCGCAAGTTGAATTCGGTTGTCTTTGATGCGGGTAGCTTGTACTTCCTTACCGTTTACCTTGACAAGGCTAGCTTCGATATTTGGATAGTCTACGACTAAATCCCCACCAACATTAGAAATGAAAGATAGGGTTTCAAGATTTTTCTCTTTCCATTTCATGCTGACTTCAAAGTTACCACGAGCGACTAAACCTGAGACTTGCCCGTCTTTCCATGCATCTGGAAGTGCTGGTAATGGGGCAATGTAGCCGGTGTGAGATTGAAGGAGCATTTCTGCCATACCGCTGGTTGCACCAAAGTTCCCGTCAATTTGGAAAGGTGCGTGCGTATCCCAGAGGTTTTCTAGTGTGGAGGATTTGAGCTGTTCTGCCAACAATCGATGGGCACGATTTCCATCTAGGAGACGGGCCCAGAGGTTGATTTTATTAGCCTTAGACCAACCGGTACCACAATCTCCACGATGGTTTAAGGTTGCACGTGCAGCTTCTAGATATTCATGCTGATCCTTGCCAAATAGAGTACCTGGGAAGAGTCCAACTAGATGGGAAACGTGACGGTGGTGGTTTTCAATGCCTTCGTTGGTGAATTGCGGGCTGTCTTCCTCGAACCATTCCTTGATGCGGCCTTCTTGATTGATATGAAGTGGTTTGAGCTTGTCAAATTTAGCCTTTACTTCGGTTACCAAATCTTGGTCGATCTTCAGATGATTAGCTGCTTCCATATAGTCGTGGAATAACTGCCAAACTAGAGATTGGTCGAAGGTATTTCCGATCGTGATAGTACCATGCTCTGGTGAGTAAGATGGAGAAGAAACCCAACGGTCACTGGCCTTGTCGTAGTGCAAGAAGGAACTCCAAAACTTGGCAGTTTCCTTGAGCATTGGATAAATCTTTTCTTTGAGATAAGTTTCATCCTTGGTGAATGTGTAGTAGTCATAGACGTTCTGCATCATCCAAGCATTGGCAGCAGGAGACCAACCCCAATAGTAGTTCCAACCAGGAGTAGTCCAGCCAAATGGTGTCGCCTGGGTATGAACCAGCCAACCGTTTTCTTGACCTTCTTTGGACTCGATATCTGCATATTCTTTAGCAGCGATACGGCCATAGTAACGCATATCATCGATATAATTGATCATTGGCTTAGCCGTTTCTGCAAGATTGTTCATGTAGGCAGGCCAGTAGTTCATTTGTAGGTTGACATTGAGGTGGTAGTCAGAATTCCAAGGTGGATTATCTACTGCATTCCAGACTCCTTGCAAGTTAGCAGGAAGGGCATCTGTCCGGTCACGAGAAGAGCTGATGAGAAGGTAACGGCCGTATTGGAAGAAGAGCTCTTCTAGTTGTTGTCCTTTTGTAGGATCATAGGTTTGGAGAGCTTCTTTTGTCGTTTGGCTAGACTTGTTACCGACAAGATTCAGTTGGACACGATTGAAGAGACTTTGATAGTCCTTGATGTGGTTATTTTTTAGAGTTTCATAATCTTTTGCCTTGGCAGCTTCTACGATAGACTTAACAGTATTTTCTACGTCAATATCCTTGCGGTAATTGGTTTTTGGATTTTGAGCATAATTAGTCTTGGCACTGAGTAAAAGGGTCGCATAGCTGGCTCCAGTGACAGTCAAATAGCCATCTTGGGCAGTAACTTGTCCATCTGTCTCGATTCCAAGATAAGAGGCAAATTGAAGGCCATTGTCTTTGACAGTACCCTTGAGTAAAATACCATTGGCATCAGTAGTGACTGCACCCTGTTTATACTTCGAGTATTCCCAAGAGTAGTCGCCATTCGCAATCAAATCTTCAGTCAAGCTATTCCAAAGGGTAAAATCGAGGGTCTTATCCCCTTTTTTACTCAAATGGGTCACAGTAACATCATCCGGATAGCTAGAGAAGGTTTCGCGCTTAAAGTTTGTACCGTCTTGGGTATATGAAGTGGTCGAGATGGCCTCAGAAATATCTAAGCCACGATGATAGTCGGTAACATTCTCCAAGCCTTTCTTTTGGTTGTTAAAGACCATAAAGATATCACCAAAAGATAAGTAACGACCATACTGAGCATTGTTTGGGCCCACTAGGTTACGCTCTGCTAATTGTTTGGCTTTTTGACGGTTTCCTTCTTCTAAGGCTTTACGAACTTCTGCTAAGACCTTATAGCGGTCTTGATAGTTCCCCCCATTGTAATCGGTGCTATCAGGCTGTGGCCCACCAGACCAGAGAGTTTTTTCATTGTATTGGATTCTTTCTTCACCGATTAATCCAAAAACCTTAGACCCCATTTCACCGTTTCCGACAGGCAAGGCTTGTTTTTCCCAGCCGTCATAAGAAGGAGCAGTTGGTTGATCATAATGAAGTTGATAGTTATTTTTATTTTCCATAGTTCTTTTATTATTGAAGCAAGTAGTATAGTGAATTCTATGCTTTTACTATAGCAGACACATTAACTTATTGCAAGGTTTTAAAGGCCTCATTTGTTTATTTTAAGGACAGTGTATATTCTAGATTTTATAATGGATAGTAAGCAAGCCTTTTTTATAGGTAAAGTGAATTAAAATGTTGCATAGTTGCTTTCTGAAAGCGCAAATCAAACTAGTCAGCAGTGGGACTTTATGGTATAATATAGTAGACTTTAAAAGAAACAGGAGAAATATTATGGATCTTATTTTAGCGATTGTCTTGATTGCTTTAGCTTTTCTAGGAGGTGCTCTAGGAGGCATGTACTTGGTGCGTAAACAAATTGAAAAAGAGTTTGCGGATAACCCACGTTTGAATGCCGAAGCAGTTCGTACTCTTTTGAGTGCAAATGGTCAAAAACCAAGCGAAGCTAAGGTACAACAAGTTTACCACCAAATCATTCGCCAACAAAAAGCAGCCCTTGCTAACAATAAAAAGAAATAAATAGGAAAAGTCTGGGATGAAAATTCCAGACTTCTCACTATGTTCAACTGATCTTTAGAGCTAAGACTTTTTCCTTGCATTCTATTGATATTTGATTATGATTAAGTTGGAGACAACTGATGATGAATCAGTCGGTCGGAAATTTCAGTAAGAAATGTAATGATAATGAACTATCAATCAGAATAATAAGACTAGAAAGAAGACTATATGGATAATCGACCAATCGGTTTTTTGGACTCTGGTGTTGGAGGCTTAACTGTTGTGCGTGAGCTCATGCGTCAGCTTCCTCATGAAGAAATCGTCTATATTGGAGATTCAGCACGGGCACCCTATGGTCCTCGTCCTGCTGAGCAAATTCGTGAATACACTTGGCAACTGGTCAACTTTCTTTTGACCAAGGATGTCAAAATGATTGTCATTGCCTGCAATACTGCAACAGCAGTTGTTTGGGAAGAAGTCAAGGCTAGGTTGGATATCCCTGTCCTGGGTGTCATCCTACCGGGTGCATCAGCGGCTATCAAATCCAGCCAAGGTGGTAAAATTGGTGTAATCGGAACACCTATGACTGTATCATCTGACATCTATCGTCAGAAAATCCATGATCTGGATCCGGATTTACAGGTGGAAAGCTTGGCCTGTCCCAAATTTGCTCCCTTGGTTGAGTCAGGTGCACTTTCAACCAGTGTGACCAAGAAAGTAGTCTATGAAACCCTACGTCCTTTAGTCGGAAAAGTGGACAGTTTGATTCTGGGTTGTACTCATTATCCGCTCCTAAGACCTATTATCCAAAATGTGATGGGACCAGAAGTAAAACTAATTGATAGTGGAGCAGAGTGCGTGCGGGATATCTCTGTCTTACTCAATTATTTCGAGATTAATCGTAGCCGGGATGCCGGCCCTCTACAACACCGTTTTTATACGACTGCAAATAGCCATAGTTTTGCTCAGATTGGAGAGGAATGGCTAGAAAAAGAGATTCATGTGGAGCATGTAACATTATGACCAACAAAATTTATGAATACAAGGATGACCAGGACTGGTATGTAGGCTCTTATAGCGTTTTTGGCGGTATTCGGACCTTGACGGATGATGAGTTAGACTTTCCTATGATCCAATTCGTCAAAATATTTGGAGATGAAGAGCGACACTTCCCGCTTTCAGTCACTGTTTTACGCTATGGTTCACCTTATCGTTTGCTCTCATTTGTGGTAGATATGCTCAACCAAGAGGCAGATCGCAATTTAGAAATCATTCAACGCCAAGGTGCCTTGCTCTTAGTTGAAAATGGACAACTCTTGCATGTAGAATTGCCTAAAGAAGGAGTAGATGTTGAAGCCTTCTTTGAAACTAGCAAAGTCAGAGAAACCTTATTGATAGCGACTCGTAATGAAGGGAAGACCAAGGAATTTCGTGCTATCTTTGACAAACTTGGATATGATGTGGAGAATCTCAATGATTACCCAGATCTGCCTGAAGTTGCTGAAACCGGTATGACCTTTGAAGAAAATGCTCGCCTTAAGGCTGAAACCATCTCCAAATTGACAGGCAAGATGGTTCTAGCAGATGATTCTGGTCTTAAAGTCGATGTCCTCGGTGGATTACCAGGCGTTTGGTCAGCTCGATTTGCAGGAGCGGGAGCCACTGACCAAGAAAACAACGCCAAACTCTTGCACGAATTAGCCATGGTCTTTGATCTCAAGGACCGCTCAGCGCAATTTCACACAACCTTGGTCGTGGCTAGTCCAGGTAAGGAAAGCTTGGTTGTCGAAGCTGACTGGCCAGGTTACATTAACTTTGAACCTAAGGGTGAAAATGGTTTTGGCTATGATCCGCTCTTCTTAGTAGGAGAAACTGGTAAATCATCAGCCGAATTAACCCTTGAAGAAAAAAATAGTCAATCCCACCGTGCCTTAGCCGTTAAGAAACTTTTGGAGGTATTTCCATCATGGCAAAGCAAACCATCATTGTAATGAGTGACTCCCACGGAGATAGCTTGATTGTAGAAGAAATACGTGACCGCTATCTTGGGAAAGTCGATGCTATTTTTCACGATGGTGACTCGGAACTTCGCCCAGATTCACCACTCTGGGAAGGAATCCAGGTAGTCAGAGGAAACATGGATTTTTATTCAGACTATCCAGAACGCTTAGTGACTCAACTGGGTCCTACCAAGATCATCCAGACTCATGGACATTTGTTTGATATTAACTTCAACTTCCAAAAGCTTGATTTCTGGGCTCAAGAGGAAGATGCAGATATCTGTCTTTATGGGCACTTACATATCCCAGATGCTTGGATGGAAGGAAAGACTCTCTTTCTAAATCCTGGTTCTATCAGTCAGCCACGTGGTGCAATTAGAGAATGCCTCTACGCTCGTGTGGAGATTGATGATAGCTACTTTAAAGTGGACTTTTTGACACGTGACCATGAGGTATATCCAGGCTTGTCTAAGGAGTTTGCTCGATGATTGCCAAAGAATTTGAACAGTTTTTACTGGAGCAAGAGGAAACCTTTTTAACTCCTGCTGAAAATTTGGCTGTGCTCATTGATACTCACAATGCAGATCATGCAATTCTCCTTCTTAGTCAGATGACCTATACCAGAGTGCCAGTCGTGACGGATGAGAAAAAATTCGTCGGGACTATTGGTCTTAGAGATATTCTTGCCTACCAGATGGAGCAGGGATTGAGTCAAGAAGCCATGGCAGATACAGATATCGTACACATGACCAAGAAGGATGTTGCAGTGGTAGCTCCGGATTATACATTGACAGATGTTTTACATAAGCTAGTGGATGAATCTTTCCTACCAGTTGTTGATAAGGATGGAATTTTCCAAGGGATTATTACACGGAAATCAATCCTTAAGGCTGTCAATGCCCTTCTGCATGATTTTAGTAAGGAATATGAGATTCGAAGCAAATGAGAGAATGGATTTCAGTATTTTTAGAAGAAAAACAAAATCTATCTAGTAATTCTAAGCAGTCTTATAAGTATGATTTGGAGCAGTTTTTGGATTTTGTTGGAAAACAAATTTCAGAGACAAGTTTAAAAATCTACCAAGCTCAATTATCAAATTTTAAAATGAGTGCCCAAAAGCGGAAGGTTTCTGCTTGCAATCAATTTCTTTACTTTTTATATCAGAAAGGAATGATTGGCACCTTTTACCGTTTGGAATTACTCAAACAGGCTGAGAAAAAACAAGGGAAGTCGGAACTTTTAGACCTCAGTTCTTTCTGGCAAGAAAGTGCTTATCCAGAAGGACGCTTGCTAGCCTTGTTAATAGTAGAATTGGGCCTCTTGCCGAGTGAAATTCTAGCCTTAAAAATAGGTGATGTGAACCTGGATTTTCAAGTTTTGAGAGTCAATAAAGCTTCTCAACAAAGAATCTTGAGCCTTCCCACAAATTTGCTTGCGGAGTTAGAGCCCTTGATGGGGCAGACCTATCTCTTTGAAAAAGCTGGGAAACCGTACTCCCGTCAATGGGCCTTTCGTCAGTTGGAAGCTTTTTTAAAGGAAAAAGGTTTTTCAGATTTATCTGCCCAAGGATTGAGAGAACAGTTTATATTAAGACAAATCGAAGAAAAGGTTGACTTGTACGAAATCGCTAAAAAATTAGGATTAAAGACAGTCATGACCTTAGAAAAATATAGATAATGGATATTAAATTTAAAGATTTTGAAGGGCCTTTGGACTTGCTCTTACACTTGGTTTCAAAGTATCAGATGGATATCTATGATGTGCCGATCACAGAGGTTATCGAGCAATATCTAGCCTATATCTCTACATTACAAGCCATGCGTTTAGAAGTGGCAGGTGAATATATGGTGATGGCTAGCCAACTGATGCTGATCAAAAGTCGTAAGCTCTTGCCAAAGGTTGCGGAAGTGTCTGATTTAGAGGATGACCTAGAGCAGGATCTCCTTTCTCAGATCGAAGAATACCGCAAGTTTAAACTCTTGGGAGAGCAGTTGGAAGTGAAGCACCAAGAACGAGCTCAGTATTATTCTAAAGCACCTACTGAGTTGATTTATGAGGATGCAGAACTTGTGCATGATAAGACGACGATTGATCTTTTCTTAGCCTTTTCAACCTTACTGACCAAGAAAAAGGAAGAATTCTCTAAAAGTCACACAACAATCTTACGAGATGAGTATAAGATTGAAGATATGATGGTCATCGTTCGAGAAGCCTTGGTTGAAGGTCAACAATTATGTTTGCAGGATTTGTTTAAAGAAACCAAGGATTTACAAGAGGTCATTACACTCTTTTTAGCAACCTTGGAGTTGATTAAAACCCAAGAAATTCTCTTGATTCAAAAAGAGAGTTTTGGAGATATTTATCTCATGAAAAAGAATGAAGAAAATCAAGTAGAGCAGAGTCAAGCTTGATAGAGAGGAAATATGAGTACTTTAGCAGAAATAGAAGCACTCCTGTTTGTAGCGGGGGAGGATGGCATTAGAGTCCGTCAGCTAGCTGAGGTCCTATCGCTTCCACCGACTGGGATTCAGCAAAGCTTAGAAAAGTTAGCCCACAAGTATGAAAAAGACCAGGATTCCAGTTTAGCACTGATTGAGACCGGTGGTGCCTACAGATTGGTGACCAAGCCACAATTTGCATTGATTTTAAAAGAATACTCTAAGGCGCCAATCAACCAAAGTCTATCTCGGGCTGCCCTTGAAACCTTATCCATCATTGCTTACAAGCAACCCATCACACGAATTGAGATTGATGCTATTCGGGGGGTTAATTCAAGTGGAGCGCTAGCTAAGTTACAGGCCTTTGAGTTGATACGAGAAGATGGAAAGAAAGAAGTTCTTGGTCGCCCTAATCTCTATGTAACAACGGATTATTTTCTAGATTACATGGGTATTAACCATTTGGAAGAATTGCCTGTGATTGATGAGCTTGACATTCAAGCACAAGAAAGCCAATTATTTGGTGAAAGGATAGAAGAAGATGAGAATCAATAAATATATTGCCCACGCAGGAGTGGCCAGTAGGAGAAAAGCAGAAGAGTTGATCAAGCAAGGCTTGGTGACGGTTAACGGCCAAGTCGTGCGTGAACTAGCAACGACCATCAAGTCAGGCGACAAGGTCGAAGTTGAAGGTCAACCAATCTATAACGAAGAAAAAGTCTACTATCTGCTTAACAAACCGCGCGGTGTGATTTCTAGCGTGACAGATGACAAGGGTCGCAAGACAGTTGTCGATCTTTTTCCCAATGTGAAGGAGCGCATCTATCCTGTGGGGCGCTTGGACTGGGATACGTCTGGAGTCTTGATTTTGACCAACGATGGTGACTTTACAGACGAGATGATTCACCCTCGTAATGAGATTGATAAGGTCTACGTGGCGCGTGTAAAAGGAATTGCCAATAAAGAAAATCTCCGTCCTTTGACTCGTGGAGTTGAGATTGATGGCAAGAAAACTAAGCCAGCTGTTTACGAAATTCTCAAAGTAGATCCGGTTAAAAATCGCTCTGTGGTACAGTTGACCATCCATGAAGGGCGCAATCACCAGGTTAAAAAGATGTTTGAAGCTGTTGGCCTCCAAGTGGATAAACTCTCTCGAACTCGTTTCGGACATCTAGACTTAACGGGTCTTCGTCCAGGAGAATCACGTCGTCTTAATAAAAAAGAAATCAGCCAATTACACACCATGGCTGTAACCAATAATAAATAATGAAAAAAATTTTAATTGCGCCAGTGCGCTTTTACCAACGATTTATCTCGCCTGCTTTCCCGCCATCTTGCCGCTTTGAACCGACTTGTTCGAACTACATGATTCAAGCTATCGAAAAGCATGGTGCCAAGGGAGTTCTGATGGGCTTAGCACGGATTTTACGGTGCCACCCTTGGTCCGAAGAGGGTAAAGATCCAGTGCCAGATGTTTTCTCATTAAAAAGAAATTCAAAATAAAAGAATCACATTTGTGATTCTTTTTTGTTGCAGGAAATAAGTTAGATGGTAAAATGTTGATTTCTACTACCTTTCTCCTATAAAAAGTGGTAAAATGGTTGAAAGAAAGAAGGGACTAAAATGACAACATTATTTTCTAAAATCAAAGAAGTAACAGAACTCTCTGCTATCTCAGGTCATGAAGCACCTGTACGTGCTTATCTTCGTGAAAAATTAACACCTCATGTGGATGAAGTGGTGACTGATGGCTTGGGTGGTATTTTTGGGGTTAAACACTCAGAAGCAGTCAATGCACCTCGTGTTTTAGTGGCGTCTCACATGGATGAAGTTGGTTTCATGGTTAGTGAAATCAAAGCAGACGGGACCTTCCGAGTAGTCAGCATTGGTGGTTGGAACCCTATGGTTGTTAGTAGCCAGCGTTTCAAACTCTTTACACGCGAAGGACGTGAAATCCCAGTAATTTCAGGTTCAGTTCCTCCACATTTGACTCGTGGCACAGGTGGACCAACTATGCCAGCTATTTCAGATATCGTTTTTGATGGTGGTTTTGCGGATAAGGCAGAAGCTGAAAGTTTCGGTATCCGTCCAGGAGATACAATTGTTCCAGATAGTAGTGCTATCCTAACTGCTAATGAAAAAAATATCATCTCAAAAGCTTGGGATAACCGTTATGGTGTTCTCATGGTTAGTGAGTTGGCTGAAAACTTGTCAGGTCAAAAACTAGGAAATGAACTTTACCTTGGGGCTAACGTCCAAGAAGAAGTTGGACTTCGTGGTGCCCACGCATCTACAACAAAATTTGATCCAGAAGTATTCCTTGCTGTAGACTGCTCACCAGCAGGTGATGTCTATGGTGGCCAAGGCAAGATTGGTGACGGAACCTTGATTCGTTTCTACGACCCAGGTCACTTGCTTCTCCCAGGCATGAAGGACTTCCTTTTGACAACTGCTGAAGAAGCTGGTATCAAATACCAATACTATTGTGGGAAAGGTGGTACAGATGCAGGAGCAGCTCATCTGAAAAATGCTGGTGTACCATCAACAACAATTGGTGTTTGTGCTCGTTATATCCACTCTCACCAAACCCTTTATGCAATGGATGATTTCCTTGAAGCACAAGCTTTCTTACAAGCCTTGGTTAAAAAATTGGATCGTTCTACTGTAGGTTTGATCAAAAATTATTAAACAGAAAAGATGGAGGTGATAGGTATGGAAGAACCAAACCTAGAAACCTTGATACGGGATCTTTACAATAATGCCCGTCAAAACCTGAGTGAAGATCTAGTGGCTGCGCTCCTAGAAACTGCTAAGCAATTGCCCAGTACCAATGAGCGCTTGCTAGCAGTACGGCTATCGGGTCTGGTCACTCTTGAACTTCTCAAGAATCCCAAGACCTCAGCACCAGAGTTAGTCAATCTGGCCCGCTTTATCAAAAAGGAAGAAGCGAGATACAGGGGTGCAGCCGCATCTTCCTTTATGATTGGAGAGCTATTTAAAATGCTTTGATTCGAAAGAATCAAAGCATTTTTTTCGTTTTAAATTTGTTCTGCCAAAACCTTTTCAGCAAGGTTCATAGCGTGGTCTGATACACGAGTGTAGTGAGAAATGATATCGATAAAGTTGACACCTGCTTGGGTAGAACATTCTCCGTTATTAAGACGTTTAATATGAGTCTTACGAAGGATACGTTCCATGTTGTTGATGTCTTCATGTCGTTCGATAAGAGCTTGAGCTTTTTTGAAATCATTATTTTCAACACTCTCAAGAGCATCTTTAACGAATTCGCTAGTTTTATGATAAATCTCTGCTAGTTCCTCTAAGGCAGCCTCAGAGAATTGAACATTTTTACGTTGCAAGTAATCATTGAGATTGATAAGAGCTTCAGCGTGGTCTCCGATACGTTCTAAGTCTCGTGAAGAGTCAAGGATATTTGTTAAGACTTCACTCTCTTTTTGGCTCAAAGCTTCACCAGATAAACTAATGAGGTAACGAGTCAATTTTTCATCAATAGTATTGATAGCTTCTTCAGTCTTATGTCCCTTTTCTGCAACTTTTTCATTAGAGTTGATGATATAGTCGTAAGAGAGGTCAAAGGCTTTCGCAGCATAATTACCCAAGTGTAGAAGTTCTTTTTTAGCATTTCCAAGAGCGATAGATGGAGCTTGTTTGATCAGTTGCTCATCAAGGTAAAGTGGTTCGTATTTGACAACTTCGTCTTCTCCAGGGATAAGTTTGGTTACCAAGAAGGCAAGAGCACCGATGAATGGAAACTGAATGATTGTATTGGTAATGTTGAAGGTTCCGTGGGCGAAGGCAATGGTCATTTCTGGAGCTAGATTTAAGAAGCTCTCAAACCATTGGATTAAGCCTGTAAATGGAACGAGGAAGATAATACAGATAACGGTTCCGATAACGTTAAAGGTCACATGGGCTGCCGCCACACGTTTGGCTGCAATATTAGCACCCAAGGAAGCGATAATAGCAGTGATAGTAGTTCCGATGTTATCTCCAAAGAGAACTGGTAGGGCACCCTGAAGGTCAATCAGATTGCTAGCGTAGAGATTTTGTAGGATCCCGATGGTCGCTGAGGAGGCTTGAATCAGAAGGGTTAAACCTGTTCCGATAAGAACACCCAAGATTGGATTTTTACTAAGTTCTACCATGTAGTCCTTAAAGACTTGTAAATCCTTAAGGGGTTCCATGGCGCCACTCATAAGATTGAGGGCAAAGAAGATACCGCCGACACCAAAGACAATTCGTCCGATGTTATTGATGGTTCTATTTTTTGTGAAGAAGAGACAGACTGCTCCGAGAAAGAGCATAGGTAATGCGTAGTCTCCCAATTTAAAACCAATGATAAAGGATGTGACGGTTGTTCCAATATTGGCTCCCATAACAATCCCAATAGCCTGACGTAAAGTCAATAGTCCAGCACTAACCAGACCAACTGTAATAACCGTAACACCTGAACTCGATTGAATCAGGGCAGTCATTCCAATTCCAACTAAAACTCCAAAGAAAGGATTGCTGGTATATTTGTCAATGTAAAATCGAAGACGATCTCCAGCTGCTTGTTGCAAACCGTCCCCCATGGTCTTGATACTATATAAGAATAGTCCCAGACCACCTAAAAAGTGAAATGCAATTTCCTGCCAATTAATGGACATTTTCTTTTTCCTCCGAAAACTAATCGCGAAATTTCTCCCATTCTATTTTAAAGGATTCTAAGCAATCTCACAAGTAGTAAATAGTAAATTTTAATAAAAATGTAATGAATCTTTTATTAAAAAGTATCATTTAGTTGGGCTATTATTATTCCAACTAGTAAGCATTTTATGATTTTTTGGATGAAAATTTAAAATTAGTTAGAGTTTCGATTATCTAAGAATCACTAGTTTATACTCTTATTTTTAAAGTAACAGACTAATTGAGAAAGAGAAAAGTTTAAGGTTTTTCTATCTCTTTTACTGATTTTGTGATATAATTAACACATAAAAAAAATAAGGAGTCTTTTCAAATGGCAAAATTGACTGTTAAAGACGTTGACTTGAAAGGGAAAAAAGTTCTCGTTCGTGTTGACTTCAACGTTCCTGTAAAAGATGGCGTGATTACTAACGACAACCGTATTACTGCAGCTCTTCCAACTATCAAGTATATCCTTGAACAAGGTGGACGTGCAATCCTCTTCTCTCACCTTGGACGTGTAAAAGAAGAAGCAGATAAAGAAGGTAAATCACTTGCTCCTGTAGCTGCTGACTTGGCTGCTAAATTGGGTCAAGAAGTGAAATTTATCCCAGGTGTTACACGTGGTGCTGAATTGGAAGCAGCTGTTAACGCTCTTGAAGATGGACAAGTTCTCTTGGTTGAAAACACTCGTTACGAAGATGTTGATGGCAAGAAAGAATCTAAAAACGATCCTGAACTTGGTAAATACTGGGCATCACTTGGAGATGGTATCTTCGTAAACGATGCATTCGGTACAGCTCACCGTGCACACGCATCTAACGTTGGCATCTCAGCAAACGTTGAAAAAGCTGTTGCTGGATTCCTTCTTGAAAACGAAATTGCTTACATCAAAGAAGCAGTTGAAGCTCCAGAACGTCCATTCGTAGCCATCCTTGGTGGATCTAAAGTATCTGACAAGATCGGTGTGATCGAAAACTTGCTTGAAAAAGCTGATAAAGTCCTTATCGGTGGTGGGATGACTTACACATTCTACAAAGCACAAGGTATCGAAATCGGTAACTCACTTGTAGAAGAAGACAAATTGGATGTTGCTAAATCTCTTCTTGAAAAATCAAACGGTAAATTGATCTTGCCAGTTGACTCAAAAGAAGCGAACGCATTTGCTGACTACACTGAAGTGAAAGATACTGAAGGTGAAGCAGTAGACCCAGGATTCCTTGGTCTTGATATCGGTCCTAAATCAATCGCTAAATTCGACCAAGAATTGACTGGTGCGAAAACAGTTGTATGGAACGGACCTATGGGTGTATTTGAAAATCCTGACTTCCAAGCTGGTACAATCGGTGTGATGGACGCTATCGTGAAACAACCAGGCGTTAAATCAATCATCGGTGGTGGTGACTCAGCTGCTGCAGCTATCAACCTTGGTCGTGCAGACAAATTCTCATGGATCTCTACTGGTGGTGGAGCTTCAATGGAACTCCTCGAAGGTAAAGAACTTCCAGGTCTTGCAGCTTTGACTGAAAAATAAGAACATAGAAAAAGGAGGACTTAAGTTCTCCTTTTTTTGCGCTCTTTTAAAGTTGGGGAGTACCGATGGATAATTGGACAGAATCCAAAAAAAACAGTAAAATAGAGGAATACCAATCTAAATGAAATTTGAGTGATAATCGTGGAAAAAAGAGAGAATCTTACTAAAACAGCTATTTGCGGTATTATCAATGTCACCCCAGATTCTTTTTCTGATGGGGGCCAATTTTATGCTATTGAAGAAGCCTTAAAGCAGGCTCGAAAATTGATAGCTGAAGGTGCCACTATTTTAGATATCGGTGGGGAATCTACTCGACCAGGAAGTAGCTATGTTGAGATTGAAGAGGAAATCCAACGTGTGGTTCCAGTCATTCAGGCTATCCGTCAAGAAAGTGATGTTCTGATTTCGATCGACACTTGGAAGAGTCAGGTTGCAGAAGCGGCTCTAAAGGCTGGGGCCCATATAGTCAATGACATTACAGGTCTTATGGGGGATGAGAAGATGGCAGAAGTGGTTGCCAAAGCAGGAGCTCAGGTGGTCATCATGTTTAATCCAGTCATGGTACGTCCTCAGCACCCTAGTTCACTTATCTTCCCTCATTTTGGATTTGGAGAGCCTTTTACAAAAGAAGACTTGGCTGAATTTGAACAACTGCCAGTAGAAGAATTGATGACAGCTTTCTTTGACCGTGCACTTGCAAGAGCGAAGGAAGCTGGTATTGCAAAAGAAAACATCATGCTGGATCCAGGTATCGGATTTGGCTTGACCAAAAAGGAAAATCTCATCCTTCTACGTGACCTTGATAAATTGCACGAGATGGGCTATCCTATCTTTCTAGGAGTCTCTCGCAAGCGATTTGTCATCAATATTCTGGAAGAAAATGGCTTTGAAGTCAATCCAGATACAGAAGTAGGTTTCCGAAATCGTGATATTGCTTCGGCTCATGTAACCAGTATTGCTGCCAGACAAGGTGTGGAAGTGGTGCGTGTACATGATGTAGCCAGTCACAAGATGGCAGTCGAAATTGCGTCTGCTGTCCGCCTAGCAGATGATGCGGAAAATTTAGATTTGAAACAATATAAGTAAGATGAATAAAAACGAAACGAATCAGTGGATAGCAAACTATCGGACAGATCAACCGCATTTCGGCTTGGAGAGGATGGTGGAATTGTTAGCCTTACGTGGCAATCCCCATCTTAAGCTCAAGGTTATCCACATCGGTGGAACCAATGGTAAGGGATCTACCATAGCTTTTTTGAAAAATATGTTGGAAAAGATGGGACTAAGAGTTGGTGTCTTTAGCTCTCCCTATCTGATTCATTATACGGATCAGATAGCCATTAATGGGGAGTCAATCCCAGAAGCTAAACTAGAAGTCTTAATGTCGGAATATCGCTCACTACTTGAAGGGGAGTACGCTCCTGCCTTGCAGGGAACGACAGAATTCGAGATTATCACTGCTATAGCCTATGATTACTTTGCCTCAGAGCAGGTCGATGTGGCGATTATGGAAGTTGGTATGGGTGGACTTTTGGATAGTACCAATGTCTGTCAGCCTATTTTAACAGGTATCACAACCATTGGACTGGATCATGTAGCTTTACTTGGTGATACTTTGGAAGCCATCGCAGAGCAGAAAGCAGGCATTATCAAGCCAGGAGTTATTCTTGTAACGGGGAACATTGTCCCAGAAGCTTTGGCGGTTATTGACCAAATTGCGGAAGCAAAACAGGCTCCTAGCCTGTTCTATGGGGATGCCTATCAGGTTAGCCATCATGAAAGTATTGTCACTGGAGAGGTATTTGACTATACAAGTTCTGTTAGACAAGGTCGCTTTCAAACAGGTCTGCTTGGTTTGCACCAGATAGATAATGCCGGAATGGCACTAACTTTGTTGGATGCCTATTGTCAAGAGACTGGGCGAGAATTGCCAGAAAATGATTTAGTGGCTCAAGCTTTAGAGGAAACAAGCTGGCCTGGACGTTTAGAAGTTGTTTCTAGAAAACCCTTGATGATTTTAGATGGGGCCCACAACCCCCATGCCATCAAGGCTTTATTGGAAACTTTGGATGAACGATTTGCTGACTATCACAAGGAAATCCTCTTTACTTGTATTAAAACCAAGGCTTTAGAGGATATGTTAGATTTATTAGAGAACTTACCAGATACTAATCTTACACTAACACATTTTGATGATGGTCGAGCAACGGATGAAGAAGTGCTAAAGAAAGTAGCTTATTCTAGAAATCTTAGCTACCAGAGTTGGCAGGCATTTCTAGACCAAAATATGATAGATGACGAAGAGAAAAAAAAAGTTAGGATAGTCACGGGCTCCTTGTATTTCTTGAGCCAGGTGAGAGCCTATCTAATGGAGAGGAAAAACTAGAGAATGGATACACAAAAGATTGAGACAGCTGTAAAAATGATTATCGAAGCGGTCGGCGAAGATGTCAACCGCGAAGGCTTACAGGAAACTCCTGCTCGGGTAGCTCGCATGTATCAAGAGATTTTTTCAGGACTTGGTCAAACTGCAGAGGAACACTTGTCAAAATCTTTTGAGATTATTGATGATAATATGGTAGTGGAAAAGGATATCTTTTTCCATACCATGTGTGAACATCACTTTTTGCCATTTTATGGAAAAGCTCATATCGCCTATATCCCGGATGGTCGTGTAGCAGGTTTATCTAAGCTGGCACGTACAGTTGAAGTTTATGCAAAAAAGCCACAGATTCAAGAACGCTTGAATATCGAAGTAGCTGACGCCTTGATGGACTATCTTGGTGCCAAAGGTGCTTTCGTTGTGATTGAAGCAGAGCATATGTGTATGAGTATGCGAGGTGTTCGAAAACCAGGGACTACTACCTTAACCACTGTAGCTCGTGGAGTGTTTGAAACAGATAAGGATCTTCGAGACCAAGCGTATCGCCTCATGGGGCTATGAAAATCGCTTCAAACGAATTTTTCTAGAAAGGAATAGTTATGGATCAATTGCACATTAAGGATCTGGAAGTTTTCGCCTTTCATGGACTCTTCCCTAGTGAGAAGGAATTAGGGCAAAAGTTTGTCATTTCAGCTAGCTTATCCTATGATATGACAAAGGCTGCGATGGAGTTAGACTTGGAGTCTTCTATCCATTATGGGGAACTTTGTCAGCAATGGACGACTTGGTTCCAGGAAACCACTGAAGATCTGATTGAAACAGTAGCCTACAAACTAGTAGAGCGCACTTTTGAGACCTACCCTATCGTTCAAGAAATTGAGCTAGAACTTAAAAAACCATGGGCACCTGTCCATTTACCACTAGATACCTGTTCAGTAACCATCCATCGTCGTAAACAACGAGCTTTTATCGCTCTAGGAAGTAATATGGGTGATAAGACAGCTAATCTTGAGCAAGCGATTGATAAAATGCGAGCTCATGGCATCCATATTCTCAAGGAGTCTAGCGTAATTACGACTGAACCTTGGGGCGGGGTAGATCAAGCTAGCTTTGCCAATCAAGTCATTGAAGTGGAAACCTGGTTGCCAGCTCCAATCTTGTTAGAAACCTTGTTGGCGATTGAGTCAGAAATGGGACGAGTTAGAGAGGTACATTGGGGACCACGCTTGATTGACTTGGATTTGCTATTTGTAGAGGATCAAGTGATCTATACTGACGCCCTAATCTTGCCACATCCCTATATTCCCGAGCGTCTCTTTGTCCTAGAATCCCTTCAAGAAATAGCTCCGTATTTTATTCATCCAGTGCTAGGACAACCGATTCGTCACTTGTATCGTCAATTGGAGAAAGAAAATGCCTAAGTTTTCCGAAACTTATAGTAAATGGAGAAGTCTAGGTGAGGGAGCGCTAGCTATTATCCTTGGTCTTCTCCTGATTTGTTTTGGGCAGCTGGTACCGAGGTTGGGTTACCAGCTATTGATGGGTTACTTTTTCTTGTCAGCAGTTTGGCAACTATTGACGCGATGGTTTCAGGAAAAGTCCCGTAGAGAAAATATTTTTATAACATTAGCCAAGCTCTCTGTTGCTGTCATCCTATTTGATTCTGTCATTCTGCAGGGAATAGCCCTCTATTTCTTAGTCATTGCTATTGGAAGTTATCAATTGTGTACTGGTCTGATTAGCCTGATTACCTGGTTGATTTATCGGAAGAATCATATTCGTCCAAGGGTCAATTACTTATTCGATGCTTTGTGGATGATGGGATTTGGTCTCTACAGTGTCTCCCCTTTCCATGATGCGACAAATTTTGAGTTACTCTTACTTGGTTTTTACTTGATCATGTTGGGAGCGAGCAGTGTCAGGGATGGTTTCTTTTTTGAAAAAGTGAGAAGCAATCCCAAGCTGAAGCGCAGAATGAGAATGACACTGCCTATATTTGTGACAGCTTTGATTCCCATTAACACCTTACGAAAGTGGAATGAAACCTTAGCGACCCATCAAACGGAAGAAAGTCAAGTACATTCAGAGAGAAAAAATGAAAAATCAGTTGATCTAGAAATTTTTATCCATGCTTCAGAATCGTCTTTCTTCTTGGCAATGGGACATGTAGATATTTGCTACCAAGGTCAGGTTATTTCTTATGGTTCCTATGACCCTCACTCAGAGCGCTTGTTTGGGACGATTGGCGACGGTGTTTTTTTTAAGGCTAATCGAGAAAAATATATTGAACTCTGTAAGAGAGAAAGTCAGAAAACGCTATTTGCTTATGGCTTGAGCTTGTCTGAACAACAGAAAAAGGCAATCGAAGAGCGATTGAAAGAAATAGAGAATCTTTTAATCCCTTGGGAACCAAGTTCGCAGTTGATGAAAAGAAGAGAAGGGGAAATCAAACATACTTACTCTTATCAATTGAAACATGAAGCAGATGCCAGTCTCTATAAGTTTAAATCGTCTAAATACAAAACCTATTTTGTCCTTAGTACCAACTGTGTTCTGTTAGCAGATTCTATCGTTGGAGAGGCTGGGACAGATATCCTGAGCCCGCAAGGGTTTATCGTTCCTGGAACCTATCAGGATTATCTGGATTTAGAATTTAAAAAACCAGGTGGTATCGTGGTTAGTCGATCTGTTTATTAATAAAAATAAAACTCTAGTCAGGAGACTAGAGTTTTTAAAATAGGTCATTTTCTTCAGGGAGGAGAATGGTTTCCTTTCCATCTATATCCATTACAAGTACTTTGGGTGGATACAAAGGATCAAAACGATGATTGAAATCAAAGTCAATTGTTGTAGGCAGGTGTTGGCTAGAAAAACGGAAGGTGATAGAGCCTTCGTTATTTAATAGTCGAAATTCCAATTCATCTTCTAATTCAAAAACATGCTTTAAAAAATGATCGATAATATACCAGATCGAGTCGATAACATCATCTGGGAGATTAGTTACTACACCAAAACTGGCACAACGTCGATGCGAATCCGTGAAAGCCATCGATGCCTCCTACTTCATTTTTTAATAATCATACTGCAAACACCTCTAAAAATCAAGAAAAGTAAACTAATTTCAGAAAATATGATTTTTGGTACATTTTTTTCAAAGAAAGTTTATATATCTCTTGAAAATGCTTACAATAAATGGTAAACTAGAGGTAGTGTAAACATGAAAACAAAATTTTCAACATTAGAAAGGAAACGGTATGAACACAGATGATACAGTAACAATTTATGACGTTGCCCGAGAAGCAGGAGTTTCAATGGCAACTGTCAGTCGTGTAGTTAATGGCAACAAAAATGTCAAAGAGAACACTCGTAAGAAAGTTCTAGAGGTTATTGATCGCCTTGACTATCGTCCCAATGCAGTTGCTCGTGGTTTGGCAAGCAAACGTACAACAACCGTTGGTGTTGTCATTCCAGATATCACAAACACTTATTTTGCGGCTCTCGCAAAAGGGATTGATGACATTGCAGAGATGTACAAGTACAACATCGTTCTCGCTAATAGCGATGAAGATGATGAAAAAGAAGTAGCCGTAGTAAACACACTTTTTTCAAAACAAGTTGATGGTGTTATCTTTATGGGCTACCATTTGACAGAGAAGATTCGTTCAGAGTTTTCACGCTCACGTACTCCTGTCGTTCTTGCGGGAACAGTGGATGTTGAACACCAACTTCCAAGTGTTAACATTGACTATAAGAATGCTACTGCAGATGCTGTTCGTCATTTGTTGAAACGTAATAAAAAGATTGCTTTTGTGAGCGGTCCCTTGGTAGATGATATCAATGGTAAAGTTCGCTTGGTTGGATACAAGGAAGCTTTGAAAGAAGCTGGAGTCAACTATAGCGAAGGTCTTGTATTTGAATCAAAATATCGCTATGACGATGGTTATGCCTTGGCTGAGCGCTTAGTTTCTTCTAAAGCAACAGCAGCTATTGTGACTGGTGATGAATTGGCGGCAGGTCTCTTGAACGGTTTGGCTGACCATGGAGTTTCAGTACCAGAAGACTTTGAAATCATTACGAGTGATGATTCTCAAATCGCTCGCTTTACTCGACCAAACCTGACCACTATCGCACAACCCTTGTATGACCTTGGTGCGATTAGTATGCGTATGTTGACGAAGATTATGCATAAAGAAGAGTTGGAGGAACGTGAAGTCATTCTACCTCATGGTTTGACAGAGCGTAAATCAACACGTAAAGACTAAAAACAAATCCCAAGAAATCACTGATTTCATGGGATTTTTCTTATCCTTCCATATATGCTCGGAGTTCATCGCCCTTTAGTCCTGCATTAATTGCAATAAGGAGTTTAAGACGTGCTTTTTGAGCATTTAATTCTTTTACAAAATAAACACCATCTTTTTGAAGGCAAATACCCCCGCCTTCATAGGCATAAACAGGTTCTGCAATCCCATTGAAACAACGAGAAACAAGTGCAATAGGAAGACCAGTTTGGCAGAGAGATTTTAGTTTTTGGGCAGTTTCTTTAGGAACATTCCCAGCTCCAAAAGCCTGGATAATCAGTCCATCTAGCTGATCGACAGGAAGTAGATCGAGAAGCTCCTCAGTCATACCTGCATAAACAGGTACGATAGGAACCAATCCCTGAATGTGATCAAGGTCAAAACGAACACGAGGTTCTGCAGTCTTGAAGTAAAGAATTTCATGCTTCATAATGAGTCCAAGTGGACCGTGAGTCGGTGTTTGAAAGGTACTAACATTTGTAGTATGCGTTTTAGTGACGTACTTCGCAGCGTGAATTTCATCATTCATAACGACTAGAACACCCTTATCTGCAGCCTTGTCATCACTAGCCACACGTAAGGCGCTAAGATAATTATAGACGCCATCACTTCCTAATTCATTGGAAGATCTCATAGCCCCTGTCAAAACGATAGGTATATGAGGGATCTCCATGGTGTCTAGAAAATAGGCTGTCTCTTCTAGAGTATCTGTCCCATGTGTGATGACAATCCCATCGTATGCAGCTGCCTCTTGTTTTATCTTTTTGTAAAGAGCTAACATATGCTTGGGTTTGATATGTGGACTTGGTAGATTGAAAAAATCCAATGAATGGACTTCAACGCCTTCGAGTGGATTAGAGATATGATTCATAGGGTTGTCAGCACTAGTTCTTACAGCTCCAGCTTCATCTGCCTGCATGGAAATAGTACCACCAGTATGTAAAACAAGGATTTTCTTAGTCATGATTCACTCACTTTTTCTGAAATGTGGTATAATCATTGTATCATAAAAGAAAGGAATGAGATAGGATGGAAGTCAAAGCAGTTTTTTTTGATATCGATGGAACGCTTGTAAATGACCGTAAGAGTGTTTTGAAGTCCACTAAAGAAGCTATCAAGATTGTGAAAGAGCAAGGAGTGCTTGTTGGAGTAGCAACAGGGCGAGGACCTTTTTTTGTTAAGGATTTGATGGACGACTTAAACCTGGATTTTGCAGTGACCTACAATGGCCAATATATCTTTAACAAAGACCGTGTTCTTTTTGCTAGCCCTATTGATAAGAGAAGTCTCAGACAAATCATCTCTTATGCTAAGGAAAATCGAAAAGAGATTGCCATGGGAACGAGACAAGATGTTGTCGGTTCTCGAATAATGTCCTTTGGTCTCAGTCCTCTTTCGCAGCTAGTTAGTCGTTTTGTACCAAAATTCTTGACTCGTACTGTTAGTCATTCCTTTAATCGTATGATCAGCAAGGCCCTTCCACAGAAGGAAGAGGATTTGCTAGCCCTGATCAACCAACCGGTCTACCAGGTGCTCATGTTGATGACTCCTGAGGAGACAGATCATGCTGCGGAACAATTAAACCATCTCAAGTTTACCAGAAGTAATCCTTTTGCGGCGGATATTATCAATCAAGGAAATTCCAAGTTGGAAGGAATTCGCCGTGTCGGAAAAGAGTATGGCTTTGATCTCAATCAAGTCATGGCTTTTGGTGACTCAGATAATGACTTAGAAATGTTGGCGGGCGTTGGGATGTCTGTTGCCATGGGAAATGGTAGTAGCAGTGTGAAAGAAGTTGCCAAGCATATCACTGCCAGCAACCAAAATGATGGGATTCACAAGGCTTTAGAATATTTTGGAGTCTTGGCTTCTGAAAAAGTCTTTGTCAGTCGCGACTATCATTTCAATAAAGTCAAAACCTTCCATCACATGATGGATGATCGAACTCAAGAAGAACCTATAGCTTGGGATTTAGAAGGGGCGACACACCGTGCTGGCTTTAAGATTGAAGAGTTAGTTGAATTTGTCCGCGCTGCAAGCAATTCTGAAGAGGAATTCCAACAAGCCGTACAAGATTTACATCAAGCACTCGATAAAGCAGCCGAAAAAGTAAGCAAGTCAACACCAGCTGAGAAAAGCCTCGTTGGTCAAGTAGATGCTTTGATTGATACGCTCTACTTTACTTATGGCAGTTTTGTTTTAATGGGGGTAGACCCAGAGAGAATCTTTGAGATTGTCCATCAAGCGAATATGGGTAAAATCTTCCCAGATGGTAAAGCTCATTTTGATCCAGTAACCCACAAAATCTTGAAACCAGATAACTGGAAAGAAAAATATGCTCCAGAACCTGCGATCAAAAAGGAGATAGAGCGCCAAATTAAGGCTTATGAACGCCATAAGGAAAGAGAAAATAGAATGAGTTAGAAGCTTCAAGATGAAAAATTAAAATACCTATTGGATTTATTCAATAGGTATTTTTGTTCATATTAGATTTTGCAGCTAGTTTACACGACTTTTTTCTTTAGATGTTACATCTTTTACAGCTTCGACACCTTCACTTGCTTTTTCTTTAGCAGTTGATACACCATTACTGAAACCAGATTTAACTTTTCCAAATTGTTCGGATGCAAATTCACCTGTTGACTCTGCTACGTCAGTTACTCTATCTTGAAGACTCACTGAATCTGCTTCAAATTGTTCTTTTGTTTTGATATCAACAACGTTCACATTTACTTCAACAACTTCAAGATTTGTCATTTGTGAAACCTCAGAAGTGACAACTTTTTTAATTTTGTTGTATAGTTCAGGAACGTTAATTTTGTATTCTACAACAACATTCAAATCGACAGCAACTTGTGTCTTACCAACTTCAACATTAACTCCGCGAGTAACATTATCTGTGTTAATAATTTTTTCAGTTAAATTAGAGAAAAATCCTCCATCAACGTCCAAAAGACCAGGTACTTTTTCTAGTGCTAGACCAATAATTTTTTGGATAACCTTATTTTCATAAGTAAGGCTTCCTTTTACTTCATGAGTAGTAGCAGTAGATTCATTTTTTTCTGTAGAAACGTTTTTTTCCAAGTTTGACATATGCGACTCCTTATTATTTATTTATATAGTTTTTTTGGATATATAATCCAATTACAATTCCTAAAGCTCCGAAAATCAAAACAAATAGTGTTTTGAAGAAACCAAAGGAAATAATTAAACAAGCTAGAATAATACCTATTAAGCCTGATAAAATTGGATACTGATACTTTTTAAGTAATTCCATCTTTTCACTTCCTTAATCTACACGACTTGTAGTTTTCTTGTGTTGAGTTGGAGGTTGATAGTTTTTAACCAAAACTTCAAGTTTTACCTCACGTTCAAGACCAAAAAACTGCCTTAATCCTTGAGTTATTTCATTTTGAATTGACTGGCACTTAGTAGAGATGTTGTCTGAAGTAATTATTCTACCTTCCACGTAAACAAAACATTTATTTCTTCTGATATTTACACGGATAGTTGGATTTTTAATCAACTCATATTCATCAACAACACATCTAACGAACCCTTCAATAGCTGAATTTTTTAGTTTAAGCTTATCATCTTTAGTACCTAATTGAATATCCAGATATTGCTTAGGATAAAATAGTATAACTAGGATTGATGATAAAACTAATACTGATAGGATTAATGTCCCCCCAAAAATGTATTTTGAAATGAATGCAGCAAAACTCCATTCTCTCCAACTAAACAATTGAATGCCTAAGTCACTTGCTTGTTGGTAATCAATCAAGATGGGGAGGAAGACTGTCAAGATAAGAATACAGAAAATAAGTAAAAGTATTTTCTTTGTTTTTGACATATACAATCCTTTCGAATTAAGCTCATAGATTATTGTAATAGTTTAGGCAGGTGTACAACAATCTATCATCTTCAAGATAGAAGAATACGGAATTAGTGACTTTGAAAAGTGCTACTATGATAGATGAGGTTAGCTAATTTAGTTAACGAAGGGCTCATCTCCCCGAGGGATTGTTAATAGAGAACTAGGAAAATGGAGTAAGTAGTTTCAAAACAAAATGTATGATACCCTTAGACGTAAAAATGCCAAGTTGTCTATAACAAGTGGCAAAAAAATGGGTCTCCTTTTCTAAACTGCGAATACATTCTCAGTTGTTTTTAGTATAGCATTTTTTGAAAGCGCTGTCAATTTTGAACATTCTCTCCTTTACTTTACAGATTAGTTTAGGATTTTTTGACGAATATAGTCCTCGCTGTATAAAAGGCTATCACTAATAAAAAGCGAGGCCGGGATTTTCCCGACCTCTTTTGTTCTCATTATAAAGTTTTATCCTTGTCTCGAACAACGAGAAGGTCAACACTTGTATGGCGTAGGATATATTCTGATGAAGATCCGACAAGCAAACGTTCGAAGGCGTTAAGCCCAGTTGCTCCAACCAAAATCAAATCAACATGTTCTTGTTCAGGGATTGTTTTGGCTAAAAGAGTTTTAGGATTTCCCATTTCGATGACAACTTTTATGTCTGTAAGACCAGCGTCTCTAGCACGCTTTTCATATTCTGCCATCAAGTCTTGGGCTTCCACTTGTAACTCTTCATAAACTTCAGCATCAAATGTTGAAATGCTTTGAAGAGCACGAGTGTCAATGACATGGGCAATGGTTAATTTAGCTTGGTTACGCACAGCTGACTGAACTCCCTTAACAAAAGCCAAATCAGCTTCTTTAGAGCCGTCGACTGCTACCATGATGTTTTCGTAACGTTGTGTCATAGCAAAAACCTCCTCATTTCTTATCACCCTCATTGTAATCCTTTTCACTAAAAAAGTAAAGTAAAAAATGATAGGAAGGAAAACGCTTTTGACTTTGCTTTTAAGAGTGCTATAATTAAATGTGAGAAAACAAGAGGGATTGATATGACAAAAATTGCGGTACTTTCAGATATTCATGGCAACACAGGAGCATTGGAAGCAGTTCTCACAGATGCGGAAAAGGCAGGAGTTGAGGAATATTGGCTTTTGGGAGATATTCTCATGCCAGGAACGGGACGAAAAAGTATCCTCAGACGATTGGAGGAATTGCCGATTACGGTTCGGGTTCTGGGGAATTGGGAAGAAAGTTTATGGCGGGCTGCTCACCGAAAATTGGATACAAGTAGGCCCAGTCATCGCTACCTCTTACGGCAATGTCAGTATATCATGGAAGAAATTAGTCTAGATGAGATTGAAGAACTTCAGGATTTTCCTATGCACACCCATCGCCAGTTTGGAAATCTAAAGGTGGGGATTAGTCATCATTTACCGGATAAAAATTGGGGAAGAGAACTGATTCATCTTGGAAAGCAGGAAGATTTTGATCGTTTGGTGACTAATCCTGACTCCGATATTGCCATCTATGGGCATATCCACCAGCAATTTCTACGTTATGGAAGTGGTGGGCAACTTATTTTGAATCCAGGTTCGATTGGACAACCATTCTTTTTATCAGCAAATCTACGTAAGGACTTGCGTGCTCAGTATATGATTTTAGAATTTGATGACAAAGGATTGAAGGATGTAGATTTTCGTCGCGTTGATTATGATGTTGAAGCAGAGTTGCAGTTGGCTCGAGAGTTGCAATTGCCCTACTATCAGGTCTATTACGAAAGTTTAGTCAATGGGATTCACCATACCCATAATCAGGACTTACTGCATGAAATTGCTCAAAGTCAGGGACACGACGCCGAATTGGATGACTGGCTCAGTCGTAACTCTTGACATTACAACTAGAGGAGCTATAATAATATAAGAGAAGAATGAGCTTAGTTAACGAGAAAGGAGAACTGTATGCAAATTTCAAGTCGATTTACCATTGCGACCCATATGCTAGTTATCATTGCCCTTGAAGGCAAGGAAAATAAAGTTACTAGTGATTTTCTAGCTAGCAGTGTGGGGGTTAATCCTGTTATTATTCGTAAAACCTTGTCTCAACTGAAAAAAGCAGAATTGATTTCTGTTGCGCGTGGAACTGGAGGGGCAGAAATTATCAAAAATCTTGAAGATATTAGTCTCTTGGATATCTATCAAGCAGTTGAATGTCTCGGGAAGACGGGTCAACTCTTTAGCTTTCATGATAATCCGAATCCAAATTGTCCAGTTGGAGCCAATATTCATGTGGTTTTAGATGAGAAATTGCTAAAAATCCAGCAAGCTATGGAAAAAGAATTGAGCTTAACGAGTCTCGCTCAACTAGTGGCTGATACAGAAGCGAGAATTAAAGAATAAATTTTAAAATAAGAAACATCTGAATTGCTGTACTGAAAAGCCTAGTTGTTTAGGTGTTTTTTCGTTGTTAAATAGGCGAGGTGTTAGCTGAAGTGGCTTAAAAATTTAGCAAAGAATATGGTCTGAATATCAGGAGAAAAACCAAAAATCGTGTTATAATAAATGAATAGAATCGTAAGAAAGAGTGGATATTTATTTGATAATTCCTACTTATAATTGGCAATTTTCTCCGCAAGTTGAGGATGCGGATTTTACAAAGATTGCCAAGAGTGTGGGCTTGAGTTCTGAAGTCGCTTGTTTGTTGTTTCAACGTGGAATCAAGGACGAAAGCAGCCTGAAGAAATTTTTAGAACCTTCTTTGGAAGATTTACATGATCCCTATCTATTACATGATATGGATAAGGCAGTTGAGCGGATTCGCCAGGCTATCGAGCAAGGAGAATTGATTCTCGTCTATGGTGACTACGATGCAGATGGGATGACTTCGGCATCGATTGTCAAGGAGAGTTTGGAACAATTAGGTGCAGAGTGTCTGGTCTATCTCCCTAATCGCTTTACAGATGGTTACGGACCAAATGCTAGTGTCTACAAATATTTTATCGAGCAGCAGGGAGTGTCTCTGATTGTGACGGTGGATAATGGAGTTGCCGGGCATGAGGCTATTGACCTGGCTCAGTCTATGGGTGTGGATGTCATAGTGACCGACCACCACTCCATGCCAGAGGTTTTACCAGATGCTTATGCAATCGTCCATCCTGAACACCCAAAAGCAGATTATCCATTTAAACATTTAGCAGGTTGTGGAGTTGCTTTTAAACTAGCTTGTGCCCTCTTGGAGGAGGTTCAGGTTGAGTTGCTTGACTTGATTGCCATTGGAACCATTGCGGATATGGTCAGCCTGACGGATGAAAATCGTATCATGGTTCAATATGGTCTAGAAGTTTTGCGAAATACCCAAAGGCTGGGCCTCCAAGAACTCTTTGACGTTGCTGGAATTTCTAGCAGTGATCTTACAGAAGAGACGGTTGGTTTCCAATTAGCTCCTCGCTTGAATGCCCTAGGGCGCTTGGACGATCCCAATCCAGCGATTGATTTACTGACTGGCTTTGATGATGAAGAGGTGCATGAAATTGCCCTCATGATTCAAGAAAAAAATGAAGAACGCAAGGAAATCGTTCAAGCCATCTATGATGAAGCTAAAAACATGGTAGATCCTAGTAAAAGTGTTCAGGTTTTGTCAAAGGAAGGCTGGAACCCAGGGGTTCTTGGAATTGTAGCTGGACGCTTACTGGAAGAACTAGGTCAAACAGTTATTGTTCTGAATATTGAAGATGGTCGTGCCAAGGGAAGCGCACGGAGTATTGAAGCAGTCGATATCTTTGAAGCTTTGGATCCGCATCGCGCTCTCTTTATCGCCTTTGGTGGCCATGCAGGTGCCGCAGGTATGACGCTCGAGGCTGAACAGTTAGATGCCTTGTCAGAAATTTTAGAAACCTATGTAAAAGACAAAGGGATAGATGCTAAGGAAAAGAGTAAATTATATCTAGATGAAGAACTAGATTTGGAAAGCCTGAGTTTAGATACGGTTAAAAGCTTTGAGAAGTTAGCTCCTTTTGGAATGGACAATCAAAAACCTGTCTTCTACATTCGAGATTTTCAAGTTGAAAATGCTCGTTCTATGGGAGCAGGAGATAGTCACCTGAAGTTAAAAATTTCAAAAGGAACTGCGAACTTTGAAGTAGTAGCTTTTGGCCAAGGGGCAAAGGCAACAGAATTTGCGCAGACAAAACAACTGGAGTTAGCAGTCACTCTTTCCGTTAACCAATGGAATGGGCAAACAACTCTACAGTTGATGATGGTAGATGCTCGTGTGGACGGTGTTCAGCTCTTTAATATTCGTGGGAAGAATGCTGTTCTACCAGACGGAGTGCCAGTGCTTGATTTTACTGGAGAATTGCCAGATATTTCATCGAGTCCAGCAGTCGTTGTCAAGAATATCCCAGAAGACATCAGGATTCTCAAGGACATTTTCCAGCAACATGATTTCTCAGCTGTTTACTTTAAAAATGATATCGAGAAGCCCTACTATTTGACAGGGTATGGCACAAGAGAGCAATTTGCAAAGCTCTATAAGACGATATACCAGTTTCCAGAATTCGATATCCGTTATAAATTAAAAGACCTATCAGCTTATCTTAAAATTGAACAGATTTTACTCGTCAAGATGATTCAAATTTTTGAAGAGCTTGGTTTTGTCACCATTGAAAATGGTGTGATGAGGGTTAATAAAGATGCAGCTAAACGGGATATTGCTGAAAGTCAGATTTATCAAAATCTCAAGCAAACTGTTAAAGACCAAGAAATGTTGGCACTAGGTACAGTGCAGGAAATCTATGATTTCTTGATGGGAAAATAAAAGGAAAGAGGCTGAGGTAATCTATCTCAGCTTTTTTGTAGTCTCTTATAATTTTAAATGTTGTGTTCTTTAGAACGTCATGTAGTAAAAGTAAACAGATTTGTAACATGACTACAATATAACTCTAAAATGATTGACATGTAAATCAGGTATGATTCTCTTGTCAATAAAAAAATTAAAAATGATCAATAAAATTTTAGGAGAAAATTATTATGAAAAAAACAGTTGCTAAACTGACTCTTGGTTTGACATCTACAGCTATTTTGGCTACAGTTGGTGCTCAAACTGTAAGCGCAGACTCTTATGTTGTTCAAGATGGTGATTCATTTTTTGGTATTGCTGCTACAAGTGGTATGGATCCGTATGTATTAGCGGCTAATAATGGGAAAAGTATTTTTGATACCATCCACCCAGGAGATGTGTTGGAAGTGAGTGGTCCAGTTCAAACTAGCTATTCATACAATGCTCCAGCTTCAGATAATGTTGTCGTAAATACCCCTACAAACTATGGGAACTCTTATCCTGTTGGTCAGTGTACATGGGGTGTGAAAGAAATGGCTCCATGGGCTAGCAACTGGTGGGGAAATGCTAATACTTGGGCAATCTATGCTAGTGCACAAGGTTTTAGGACTGGAACTGTGCCTGTAGTAGGAGCAATTGCTGTTTGGGATGGTGGTGAATACGGACACGTAGCGGTTGTTACAGCTGTTGAATCAACAACGCGTATTCAAGTTTCTGAATGTAACTATGATGGTAGTGGAACTCAACCAATCGGAAATTATCGTGGATGGTTTAACCCGACAGCATCAAAAGGTACTGTAAGATATATTTATCCAAACTAAAAATACTTAAAAAGATTTAGAATTTCTAAATCTTTTTTTATTGTCTGAGAATTACCCTATTGCTATCTTTTGGCTTAGTAGATATTTGCTATACAATATTACAGGTTCTAAGGTGGGCAGAGATTTTGAAAATAAAGAAAGATGCAAAACAATCCGATTATTAGTATGAATGTTCTATATTTGAAATTCTATCTTCATTTTGAAAATTAGTAAAAAAATGATATAATGAGAGGAAAAGATTCGGATAAAAGTAAATTGGACTTTTAGAAAAAAAGAGTTATGTAGACTCTATAAACACGTTATAGTAATACTTCGGAGGGAAAATGACCAATATTAAATTAACTACTTTGGGCGGTGTTCGTGAAAACGGGAAAAACATGTACATCGCAGAAATTAACGACTCAATCTTTGTATTAGACGCAGGTTTAAAATATCCTGAAAATGAGCAGTTGGGTGTCGATGTCGTTATACCAAATATGGAATATCTGTTTGAAAATAGCGATCGTATTGCAGGAGTCTTTTTAACGCACGGACATGCGGATGCAATCGGAGCTCTTCCTTATCTTTTGTCAGAAGTGAAAGTTCCTGTCTTTGGTTCAGAGTTGACTATCGAACTTGCTAAGCTTTTTGTAAAGGGAAATGATAGCGTTAAGAAATTTGATGATTTCCATGTTATTGATGAAAATACAGAAATCGACTTTGGCGGTACGGAGGTTTCCTTCTTCCGCACAACTCACTCTATCCCAGAAAGTTTGGGTGTTGTTTTGAAAACATCTGAAGGCAACATCGTCTATACAGGTGACTTTAAATTTGACCAAACAGCAAGTGAATCATACGCAACCGATTTCGGACGTCTATCTGAAATTGGTCGTGAAGGAGTTTTGGCTCTTCTAAGTGATTCAGCAAATGCTGACAGCAATATCCAAGTAGCCAGCGAAAGTGAAGTTGGAGACGAAATTACACAAACTATTTCCGACTGGGATGGACGTATCATCGTTGCTGCAGTTGCAAGTAACCTTTCTCGTATTCAGCAAGTGTTTGATGCGGCTGCGGATACAGGTCGCCGTGTTGTTTTGACTGGTTTTGACGTTGAAAATATCGTTCGTACAGCTATCCGTTTGAAAAAATTGTCTTTAGCAAATGAGAATCTCTTGATTAAACCAAAAGATATGTCTCGTTTTGAGGACCATGAATTAATCATCCTTGAAACTGGACGTATGGGTGAACCAATTAACGGACTCCGCAAAATGTCCATTGGTCGTCACCGCTATGTTGAAATCAAAGATGGTGACTTGGTCTATATCGTTACGACGCCATCAATTGCTAAGGAAGCTGTGATGGCACGTGTAGAAAACATGGTCTACCAAGCAGGTGGTGTCGTTAAACCGATTACTCAAAGCTTGCGTGTATCAGGACATGGGAATGCGCGTGATCTTCAATTAATGATTAATCTCTTACATCCTCAGTATCTCTTCCCAATCCAGGGAGAATACCGTGAGTTGGATGCTCATGCCAAGGCTGCTATGGCTGTTGGGTTGCTACCAGAACGTATCTTTATTCCTAAAAAAGGAACTACCATGTCTTATGAGCATGGGGACTTTGTTCCATCTGGTGCCGTTGCTGCAGGTGATGTCTTGATTGATGGTAATGCCATTGGGGATGTTGGGAACGTTGTTCTTCGTGACCGCAAGGTCTTGTCAGAAGATGGTATCTTTATCGTAGCTATCACTGTTAACCGTCGTGAGAAGAAAATCATTGCTAAAGCGCGAGTACATACGCGTGGATTCGTCTATCTTAAAAAGAGTCGTGATATCTTACGTGAAAGTACAGAGTTGGTGAACCAAACAGTTGAAGATTACCTCCAAGGTGAGGACTTTGACTGGGCTGATCTTAAAGGGAAGGTCCGTGATAATTTGGCAAAATTCCTTTTTGACCAAACCAAGCGTCGTCCAGCCATCCTACCAGTAGTCATGGAAGCAAAATAAGGATTAAATAACAGTAGAGAAAGTCGAGTTTCGGCTTTTTCTTATCTCAAACGAATAAGGAGCAAGTTATGGCAGTAATGAAGATTGAGTATTACTCAGAAGTTTTAGATATGGAGTGGGGAGTAAATGTTCTCTATCCTGATGCATCTCGGGTGACAGAGCCAAACAGTAAAGATATCCCTGTTCTCTACCTACTTCACGGGATGTCTGGAAACCACAATAGTTGGCTCAAGCGGACCAATGTAGAACGCTTGCTACGAGGGACCAATCTGATTGTTGTCATGCCAAACACAAGTAATGGCTGGTACACAGATACTCAGTATGGCTATAACTACTATACAGCTCTAGCAGAAGAATTGCCTAAGGTGCTCAAACGCTTTTTCCCTAATATGACAAGTAAGCGAGAAAAAACCTTCATTGCTGGTTTATCAATGGGAGGCTACGGTTCCTTCAAATTGGCACTGTCAACTGACCGTTTCTCGCATGCCGCTAGCTTTTCTGGGGCACTTAGTTTCGAGGAGTTTTCTCCTGAGAGTCAAGATTTAGGGACGCGTGCCTACTGGAGAGGTGTTTTTGGTAAAGTTAATGATTGGGTGAATAGCCCTTACTCACTTGAAACACTCGCTAAAAAGTCTGATAAGAAAACCAAGCTTTGGGTATGGTGTGGCGAACAGGATTATCTCTACTCTGCCAATAATCTAGCAGTTAAAAATCTTAAGAAACTTGGTTTCGATGTGACCTATAGCCATAGTGCAGGAACCCATGAGTGGTATTATTGGGAAAAACAATTGGAACGTTTTTTGACCACCTTACCAATCGATTTTGTTTTGGAAGAACGCTTGTCTTGATTTTAGCTTTCTTTTAGTTTGTTTCAGTAAAATAAAGAATCTATCTTTAGAATGGGAATCCATAACTTAAAGATGGGTTCTTATTTTTTTAGAAAGGTGGGAAATCATGAGCTGGATTATTCGTGTTATATATCGATTTTTACTCGGAATTTTGCGTATGTTTTGGCGCCTTATATGGACACTTATACTCTTAATTCTCATCACTTTTGGGATTCTCTGGTATGCGACAGGGGATTTATCAGGTGCCTTAAACCAAGTCAGTAAACTTGCTCAAGTCGGTCAAGGAGGTTGGCAACAATTGCAAGAAACTGGTAAATTGCAAGGCTTATCTCAGACAGATCATCACCAAGATTCAGGAGCAAAATGGTCAAAGGCAGAAGCAACGATTTATATCGATCCTCAAATGGATGTTAGCTTCCAAAAAGCTTATGCTGATGCTATTTCCAACTGGAATCAGACCGGCGCTTTTAACTTTGTGCTTGTAACAGAGCCGGATCAAGCCAATATTTTCGCTACCGAAATGAACGATGGTTCGACAGCTGTTGCTGGCGAGGCAGAGAGTCAAACAAATCTCCTAACCAAACAATTCACTTCAGTAACCGTTCGTTTAAATCATTACTATCTATCTAATCCAAATTATGGCTATACCTACGACCGCATCTTGCATACAGCAGAGCATGAGCTAGGGCATGCCATTGGTTTGGAACATACCAATGAAGTTTCGGTCATGCAGCCAGCGGGGTCATACTATGGTATTCAGGCTCAAGATGTTCAAGCAGTTCAGGAACTTTACGGATCTGGAGAATAAGTCTTTTCAAGCTCAAATAGGACTTCTTGATGTCAGCAATGATAAGGGGTTTTTGCTATAATGGAACTATGAATAACTTGATCAAATCAAAACTGGAGCTCTTGCCGACTAGTCCAGGTTGTTACATCCACAAAGACAAGAATGGCACCATCATCTATGTGGGGAAGGCTAAAAATCTGCGTAATCGTGTACGGTCCTATTTCCGTGGAAGTCATGATACCAAGACAGAAGCCTTAGTATCTGAAATTGTAGATTTTGAGTTTATTGTTACGGAGTCCAATATTGAGGCTCTTCTACTTGAAATCAACCTGATTAAGGAAAACAAGCCTAAATACAATATTATGCTCAAGGACGATAAGTCCTATCCTTTCATCAAAATCACAAATGAGCGTTATCCTCGATTGATTATTACCCGTCAGGTCAAGAAAGACGGAGGACTCTATTTTGGTCCCTATCCGGATGTGGGCGCGGCCAATGAAATCAAACGGCTATTGGATCGGATTTTTCCTTTTCGTAAATGTACCAATCCACCATCAAAGGTCTGCTTTTATTACCATATAGGTCAGTGTATGGCACATACTGTCTGCCATAAAGATGAGGCCTATTTCAAAGCTATGGCCCAAGAAGTTTCTGATTTTCTAAAGGGACAGGATGATAAAATCATCGATGACCTCAAGGAAAAGATGAATGCGGCGGCTCAGAGCATGGAATTTGAGCGTGCGGCTGAATACCGTGATTTGATTCAGGCCATTGGAACCCTTCGAACCAAGCAACGTGTTATGGCCAAGGATCTCCAAAACCGGGATGTCTTCGGTTACTATGTGGATAAGGGTTGGATGTGCGTTCAGGTATTCTTTGTCCGCCAAGGTAAGCTCATTGAGCGTGATGTCAACCTTTTTCCATACTACAATGATCCAGATGAAGATTTCTTAACCTATGTTGGGCAGTTTTATCAAGAAAAATCACACTTGGTTCCTAATGAGATTCTGATTCCTCAGGATATTGATGAAGAAGCAGTTAAGGCTTTGGTGGATACCAAAGTTCTTAAACCCCAGCGCGGGGAGAAAAAGCAACTGGTCAATCTCGCCATCAAAAATGCTCGTGTCAGTCTAGAGCAGAAATTTAATCTGTTGGAGAAATCGGTTGAAAAGACCCAAGGGGCTATTGAAAACTTAGGACGATTGCTCAAGATTCCAACCCCAGTCCGTATCGAGTCCTTTGACAATTCCAATATCATGGGGACTAGTCCAGTCTCTGCTATGGTTGTTTTTGTCAATGGAAAACCTAGCAAGAAGGATTATCGTAAGTATAAAATCAAGACTGTGGTCGGACCAGATGACTATGCTAGTATGCGTGAGGTCATCCGCAGACGCTATGGGCGCGTCCAGCGTGATGGTTTGACACCGCCAGATTTGATTGTCATTGATGGTGGTCAAGGTCAGGTTAATATTGCCAAGCAGGTTATTCAAGAAGAGTTAGGGTTAGATATTCCAATCGCAGGTCTGCAAAAGAATGACAAGCACCAAACCCATGAATTGCTCTTTGGCGATCCTCTCCAAGTCATCGAACTCTCACGGACCTCACAGGAATTTTTCCTCCTGCAACGCATTCAGGATGAAGTCCACCGCTTTGCGATTACCTTCCACCGTCAACTACGTTCTAAAAATTCCTTCTCTTCTCAATTAGATGGAATTGAAGGTTTGGGTCCAAAACGCAAGCAGAATTTGATGAAATATTTCAAATCTCTGACAAAAATCAAGGAAGCCAGCGTGAATGAGATTGTCGCCGTTGGTATACCAAGAGCTGTGGCAGAAGCAGTTCATCATCACCTGAATCCAGAAGTAGACTCCGCGTTAACTCAAGTAGCTGAGAAGCCAGTTGAATATAAGGAATAAACTAGCAGAGGAATGTTTTAGCTTTAGTGGATGCAAGCTAGTCGGATTTGTGGTAAAATAGATAAGATATGACAAAAGAATTTCATCATGTAACGGTCATGCTCCATGAGACCATTGATATGCTAGATGTAAAACCTGATGGTATTTACGTTGATGCGACCTTGGGAGGAGCAGGACACAGCGAGTATTTATTAAGTAAGTTAAGTGAGAAGGGGCATTTATATGCCTTTGACCAGGACCAAAACGCTATTGATAATGCACAAAAACGTTTGGCGCCTTACATTGAAAAGGGCATGGTCACCTTCATCAAGGATAATTTCCGTCATTTGAAGGACCGCTTACATGACTTAGGTGTGACTGAAATTGATGGAATTTGTTATGATTTAGGTGTGTCAAGCCCGCAGTTAGATCAGCGTGAACGTGGTTTTTCCTATAAGAAGGATGCACCACTGGATATGCGCATGAATCAGGAAGCTAGTTTGACCGCTTATGAAGTCGTTAATCACTACGACTACCATGATTTGGTAAGAATCTTTTTCAAATATGGAGAGGACAAGTTTTCCAAACAGATTGCTCGAAAAATTGAACAGGTGCGTGAACAGAAACCGATTGAGACCACGACGGAATTGGCAGAGATTATTAAATCTGCCAAACCGGCAAAGGAGCTCAAGAAAAAAGGCCACCCAGCCAAACAAATTTTCCAAGCTATCCGTATAGAGGTCAATGATGAACTGGGTGCTGCAGATGAATCAATCCAGCAGGCTATGGATATGCTGGCTCTAGACGGCAGAATATCAGTGATTACCTTCCATTCGCTGGAGGACCGCTTGACCAAACAGTTATTTAAGGAAGCTTCCACAGTTGAAGTTCCTAAAGGTTTGCCTTTCATCCCAGACGATCTCAAGCCCAAAATGGAATTGGTATCTCGGAAACCGATTTTACCAAGCAAGGAAGAATTGGAAGCCAATAATCGTTCCCACTCAGCCAAGCTTCGAGTGGCAAGAAAAATTCACAAGTAAGAGGAAATAATGGCAGAAAACAGAGGAACAACGAGCCAATTGCTACAAGCTCGTATAAAAAATTTTTCACGTGTTGAAAAGGCCTTTTACCTTTCAATTGCCATCACAGCCCTTGTCTTAGCAATTAGTGTAGTCTATATGCAGACAAAACTTTTTCAGGTCCAGAGTGATTTGACAAGAGTCAATGCACAAATTGAAGAAAAAAAGACAGAGCTAGATGATGCCAAACAAGAAGTTAACGAATTAATCCGATCAGAACGTTTGACCGGAATTGCAAATTCACAAGACTTGCAATTGAATAATGAAAATATTCGATCGGCGGAGTAGTATATGAAATCCTGGAAAGAAAGAATCATACGCTTTGCCATTAAGAATCGTAAATCTCCAATGGAAAACCGCAGATTAGTAGGGAAGAATTTGAGCTTATTGGCTGTCTTTCTATTTGCTGTTTTTTTGGTTAATTTTGCGGTGATTATTGGTACAGGCACAAAATTTGGGGTCAATCTGGTTAAAGAAGCAAATAAAGTTCATCAAACGACTCTGACTGTTCCTGCAAAAAGAGGAACCATTTATGATCGTAATGGAACTCCCATAGCAGAAGATGCGACCTCTTATAATGTTTATGCTGTAATAGATAAAGAATATAAGTCCGCTAATGGTGATGTTCTTTATGTAGAAGAATCTCAGTACAACAAAGTGGCAGAAATTTTTCATAAATACTTAGATATGGAGGAGACTTACGTCAAAGACCAACTCTCTCAACCAAATCTCAAACAGGTTTCTTTTGGTGCTAAAGGGAATGGGATTACCTATGCTAATATGATGTCCATTAAACAGGACTTAGAATCTGCTAAGGTTGAGGGTGTTAATTTTACCACTAGTCCTAATCGAAGTTATCCAAATGGAAAATTTGCTTCATCATTTATTGGTTTAGCCCAGTTACATGAAAATGAAGATGGGACAAAAAGTCTCATTGGAACGTCTGGTCTCGAGAGTTCCTTAAATAGTTTGTTGGCAGGGACAGATGGTATTATTACTTACGAAAAAGACCGTCTAGGCAATATTGTTCCTGGTACAGAACAAGTCACCCAACAGACCGTAAACGGGAAAGACGTCTATACGACCCTATCTAGTCCTTTGCAGTCCTTTATGGAAAGTCAAATGGATGCCTTCCAAGGAAAACTAAAAGGCAAGTATATGAATGCGACCTTGGTTAGTGCCAAGACAGGGGAAATTCTTGCCACAACCCAAAGACCGACATTTGATGCGAATACAAAAGAAGGCTTAACGGATGACTTTGTCTGGCGTGATATCCTCTATCAAAGTAACTATGAGCCAGGTTCGACCATGAAGGTCATGACCCTAGCTGCTGCTATTGACAATAAAACCTTCCCTGGAGGCGAATACTTCAATAGTAGTGAATTAAAGGTAGCAGATGCAACTATCAGGGACTGGGATGTTAATGCTGGTTTATCAGCTGGGAGTATAATGACATACTTGCAAGGTTTTGCTCACTCAAGTAATGTGGGGATGACCTTGCTCCAACAAAAAATGGGGGATACCACTTGGTTGGATTACCTCAGTCGTTTCAAATTTGGTGTTCCTACTCGTTTTGGTATGAGTGATGAGTATGCTGGTCAATTACCTGAAGATAATATTGTTAATATTGCCATGAGTTCTTTTGGTCAAGGGATTTCTGTTACTCATACACAAATGCTTCGTGCTTTCACAGCAATTGCGAATGATGGGGTTATGCTAGAACCGAAGTTTATTAGTGCCCTCTATGATCCAAATGATCAGACTGTTCGTAAATCACAAAGAGAGGTTGTAGGTAATCCTGTATCCAAAGAAGCGGCTAGTCTGACTCGAGAAAATATGATTTTGGTTGGTACAGATCCTGTTTATGGTACAATGTACAATCAACTTACCGGTAAACCAATCGTTACTGTACCTGGTCAGACTGTTTCTGTAAAATCCGGTACGGCTCAAATCGCTGATGAGAAAAATGGAGGATACTTGGTTGGTTCTACCAATTATATTTTCTCAGTTGTGACTATGAATCCTGCTGAAAATCCTGATTTTATTCTTTACGTGACAGTTCAACAACCAGAACACTTTTCTAACCCTTGGTTTGGAGAGTTTGCTAATCCTATTCTTGAACGAGCTTCTGCTATGAAAGAATCTCTTAATCTACAGTCAACAGCTAAAAATCTGGATCAAGTTACAACTACAACTAGTTATGCAATGCCAGCGACCAAAGACTATAGTCCTGGAGACATGGCAGAGGAACTGAGACGCAATCTTGTTCAACCGATTGTTATTGGTTCAGGGACAAAAATCAAAGACAGTTCAGTAGCAGAAGGAACAAATCTAGATGCCAACGAACAAATCTTACTCCTTTCAGATAAGGTAGAAGTGATGCCTGACTTATATGGCTGGTCTAAGAAAAATGTTGAAACCTTTGCCAAATGGTTGAATCTTGAAGTTGAATTTGAAGGTACAGGAGAAATTGTTAAAAAACAAAGTGTTCGTTCTAATACAGCTTTAAAAGATTTACAGAAAATAAAAATAACATTAGGAGATTAGAATGCTAGTTTCTATCTTTCCTGGGATCCTTACTTTTGTTCTTACAGTCGTAGGAATTCCAGCCTTTATCCGTTTTTACCACAAAGCACAAATTACCGGTCAGCAGATGCACGAGGATGTGAAACAACACCAGGCTAAAGCTGGGACGCCGACAATGGGAGGGATTGTCTTTCTCGTAACAAGTGTTTTCGTTAGTTTAGTTCTTGCTCTTTTGACCAATCAACTAACGAATAATGTAGGAATGATCCTCTTTATCCTAGTCTTATATGGTTTGGTTGGTTTCTTAGATGATTTCCTCAAAGTTTTCCGTAAAATCAACGAAGGGCTCAATCCTAAACAAAAACTCTTGCTTCAGTTAGTGGGAGGAGTTATCTTCTATTTCTTTTATGAAAGAGGAGGAGATATTTTAAATGTGTTTGGGTATCCATTGCACTTAGGATTTCTTTATATATTCTTTGCTCTCTTCTGGTTGGTTGGTTTTTCAAATGCTGTTAACTTGACTGACGGGATTGATGGTTTGGCAAGTATCTCGGTAGTGATTAGCCTGTCAGCCTATGGAGTGATTGCTTATGTGCAAAACCAGTTAGATATCTTGCTAGTGATTATAGCTATGATTGGTGGCCTTCTTGGCTTCTTTGTCTTTAACCACAAGCCTGCTAAGGTGTTCATGGGTGATGTGGGAAGTCTTGCTCTTGGAGGGATGTTGGCTGCTATTTCCATGGCGCTACACCAAGAATGGACCCTGCTCTTGATTGGTATAGTCTATGTTTTTGAAACGACATCTGTCATGATGCAAGTTAGCTACTTTAAGTTGTCTGGCGGAAAGCGTATCTTCCGTATGACTCCAGTTCACCACCATTTTGAATTGGGTGGCTTTTCAGGTAAAGGTCAGCCTTGGAGTGAGTGGAAAGTCGATTTCTTCTTCTGGTTAGTCGGTTTGCTAGCTAGTCTCTTAACTTTAGCTTTCATGTATTTATTTTAAATCGTAAATCGTTATCAAAGAGAAGGATTGAACCCTTCTCTTTTTCTGCTTATGAATCCTTTTCTCAAAAAGTAAAAATATGGTAAAATGGAAAAAAGAAAGTTGAGATTATGAGTTATTTTAAAAAGTATATATTTGACAAATCTAAGTTTAAGTTAGGGATGCGAACGTTTAAAACAGGAATCGCTGTTTTTTTGGTCCTTATGATTTTTGGTTTTTTTGGATGGAAGGGACTTCAAATCGGAGCGCTAACGGCTGTCTTTAGTTTGAGAGAAGACTTTGATAAGAGTGTTCATTTTGGTACTTCTCGTATTTTAGGGAATAGCATCGGTGGTTTTTATGCACTGATTTTCTTCCTCCTAAATAATTTTTTTCAGGGAGCCTTTTTGGTAACTCTCCTGGTTGTTCCGATTTGTACCATGTTAACCATTATGACAAATGTCGCCATGAATAATAAGTCGGGAGTCATCGGTGGAGTTGCAGCCATGTTGATTATTACCCTATCAATTCCAAATGGTGAAACTGTTTTGTACGTGTTTGCCCGAGTTTTTGAAACATTTATGGGTGTGTTTGTAGCAATTCTTGTAAATTACGACATTGACCGTTTGCGGAGTATTTTGCTGAAAAAATAAAATAATGTCACAAGATATAACATTAACAATTGACGATTGATTTTTTTTAGACTATAATAGACAGAAAGAAGAGGAAGTGCACATGAAGGAAAAAGAATTTCGTCGCAATATGGCAGTTTTCCCCATTGGTAGTGTTATGAAGTTGACCGATCTTTCGGCGCGTCAAATTCGTTATTATGAAGATCAAGAGTTGATAAAACCTGATCGCAACGAAGGTAATCGCCGGATGTATTCTCTAAATGATATGGATCGGTTGCTTGAGATTAAGGATTATATTTCTGAAGGTCTGAACATTGCTGCCATCAAGAAAAAATATGCTGAACGTGAAGCGAAATCTAGAAAACCAGTTAGTCAAACTGAAGTGCGTCGGGCGCTTCGGAATGAGGTTCTCCAACAAAGCCGCTTTGCTTCTCAACAATCACCTTTTGGTCGCGGTTAGGCAACCGCTAGTCGTCATATATAAGGAGAAAAACCATGCCAATCACAGCTGCAGATATTCGTCGTGAAGTTAAGGAAAAAAATGTAACCTTTATCCGCCTCATGTTTTCAGATATTTTGGGAACAATGAAAAACGTCGAAATTCCTGCTACAGATGAACAACTAGACAAGGTCTTGTCAAACAAGGCTATGTTTGATGGATCTTCTATTGAAGGGTTTGTTCGTATTAACGAATCGGATATGTATCTTTACCCTGACTTGGATACCTGGACAGTGTTTCCTTGGGGAGATGAGAATGGTAGTGTCGCAGGATTGATTTGTGATGTCTATACGACAGAAGGAAAACCATTTGCAGGAGACCCTCGTGGAAACCTCAAACGTGCTCTTCGTCACATGGAAGAAGTTGGATTCAAATCTTTCAACCTTGGACCAGAACCAGAATTCTTCCTATTTAAGCTTGATGAAAACGGGGACCCAACTCTTGAGGTAAATGACAAGGGTGGTTACTTTGATTTGGCACCTACAGACCTTGCTGATAACACTCGTCGTGAGATTGTTAACGTCTTGACCAAAATGGGATTTGAAGTGGAAGCAAGTCATCACGAAGTGGCCGTAGGTCAACATGAGATTGACTTTAAGTACGATGAAGTCCTCCGTGCTTGTGATAAGATTCAAATCTTTAAACTTGTTGTAAAAACAATTGCGCGTAAACACGGTCTCTATGCAACCTTTATGGCTAAACCTAAATTTGGTATCGCTGGTTCAGGGATGCACTGCAATATGTCCTTGTTTGATGCTGAGGGAAATAATGCCTTCTTTGATCCAAATGATCCAAAAGGAATGCAGTTATCAGAAACTGCTTACTACTTCCTTGGTGGTTTGATCAAACATGCCTACAACTATACAGCTATCATGAACCCAACCGTTAACTCATACAAACGTTTGGTTCCAGGCTACGAAGCCCCTGTTTACATCGCTTGGGCTGGCCGTAACCGTTCACCGCTTGTCCGTGTACCAGCTTCACGCGGAATGGGAACACGTTTGGAGTTGCGCTCAGTGGACCCAATGGCAAACCCTTATATTGCTATGGCTGTTCTTTTGGAAGTCGGTTTGAACGGTATCGAAAACAAAATTGAAGCACCAGCACCAATCGAAGAAAATATCTACATCATGACTGCTGAAGAGCGTAAAGAGGCTGGCATTACTGACCTTCCATCAACTCTTCACAACGCTTTGAAGGCTTTGACAGAAGACGAAGTCGTTAAGGCTGCTCTGGGTGAACATATCTATACGAGCTTCCTTGAAGCTAAACGCATCGAGTGGGCGAGCTATGCAACCTTTGTCTCACAATGGGAAATTGATAACTACCTAGATCTTTACTAATAACAAATAAGAAGATTGTCCGTGAGGACGATCTTTTTTTCTTGCAATTTATATCGAGGTGTGATATATTTTACATAACGAAGTGCGATATATTGAACTGAATTGGAGGTCTGGTTAAATGGAATTAACAGATAAGATTAGGAGGGTCTACCTTCCTATGACTGAAACGGGTTTTTATATTCTGTTCTGTCTGCAAAAGGAGAACCATGGTTATGGTATTACGCAAAAGGTCAAAGAGATGACAGATTCACAGGTTTCAATTAGTCCCGGAACTATGTATGGAACCTTGTCAAAGATGGAAAAGGATGGTTTGATTTCCTTTGTCCGAGAAGAGGAAAAACGAAAAATCTATCAGATAACAGACTTGGGCCGAAAAGTTTTAGAGATTGAGTTGAAACGTATTGAACGACTCTACAGAAACAGTCGGGAGGAGCTTTGATGGAAAAGAAAGTTTATAGGATTTGTACCATTGCGGATTATGATAGAGAAGCTCTCTATCTCAGGGAAATGCATGCTCAGGGCTGGAAACTTAAGGAAGTAAGTTACTCTAACTTAGCAGTTGCGGTTAAGTATACTTTTGAAAAGTGCCAACCGGAGCAGGTGGTTTATCAGTTGGACTTTTATCCTATGAAAAAGTCAGAGAGAGCCTCCTATTTACAACTGTTTAAAGATTGTGGCTGGGAGCATATTACAGACTTTAATGGTTTTTCTTATTTTAGAAAACCTTATTCTCAAATTGAATCGGATAAAGAGTTTGAAATTTATAATGATGCGGCCGGGAAGTTAGCCATGGTCAAGCGCATTTTAATAATGCGGATGCTTCCTGTTTTGATTCTCTTTTCAGTGCTACTACCGGTTTTCTCAAAGTTACTCAGTGGAAGAAGTTATTTCAGTTGGGGAATGTTTTTGATTGTTATCATAGACGGTACTTTATTGATAGTTTTTGCGATTCAGATTTCTTATATTTTTTGGAGATTGTTTCAAAAGTGGAAAGAATTATCTGATAAATAAAACCATTTTGGAGGTTAGACAATGAATAGCAAAGTACAATTTCGAATGTTTACCATTTTTGATTTGGATAAGGTAGAAGATTATTTGCATGAGATGCATTTGAAAGGTTGGAAATTTAAATCGAATCGTTTTGGCTTTTTCTATTTTGAACAATGCCAACCTGATGATGTAGTTTACCGTGTGTGGAATACTAGCTATCTTAGAAAAAATGAGCTAGATTTACAAGGTATTAAGGATAGAGGATGGGAATTTGTGGGAAATTGTTCTTATTCTGTTTTTCGAAAAGCGACTTGTGATGTAGATTTAAATGATCGATTTTTCATGGACAATCGTCTTAGATGGGATGGTGTGAAATCTGGACTTCGTACAGCTACAGTTTCTATCTCTGGTGGTCTAGTTGTTTGTATGAGTCTGTTTCGCGAAAGTCTCTCTCGGTCCTTCTTCATTATTTTTGCCCTATATGCTCTCATGATTATTTATCTAATCTATAGTTTTTATAGACTTAAACGGAAATATCTTGTTGATTGACAATAGTTTCTAGGTCCTCAGACTGATTTTTAGCACTCTTGGCGAAAGAGTGCTAATTTTTTGAGTTTTTGTCTTGACATTCTTTTCTAAGGGTGTATAATAGAATCATAAGTTAGCACTTGGATGTCACGAGTGCTAAAAAGATCTATCAGAGAGGAGTGACGAGATGGTTACGGAACGTCAGCAGAATATTTTAAATCTGATTATTGACATCTTTACCAAAACGCACGAACCTGTTGGATCCAAAGCCTTGCAAGAGTCTATCAACTCTAGTAGTGCTACCATTCGAAATGATATGGCAGCCTTAGAAAAGCAAGGTTTGCTTGAAAAGGCTCATACTTCCAGTGGTCGGATGCCGAGTGTGGCTGGATTTCAATACTATGTCAAACACTCTTTATCCTTTGACCGTTTAGCTGAGAATCAAGTTTATGAGATTGTAAAAGCTTTTGATCAGGAGTTCTTCAAACTTGAGGATATCCTTCAAGAGGCAACGAAAATCTTGTCAGACTTGAGTGGTTGTACGGTTGTAGCACTGGATGTTGAACCAAGTAGGCAGAAGCTAACAGCTTTTGATATTGTTGTCCTCGGACAACATACAGCTCTGGCGGTTTTTACGCTTGATGAGTCTAGAACAGTTACCAGTCAGTTTTTGATTCCGAGAAATTTCTTGCAGGAGGATTTAAATCGCCTCAAGACCATGATTCAAGAACGTTTCCTGAATCAAACTGTTTTGGATATTCACTACAAGATTCGGACAGAGATTCCGCAGATTATCCAACGTTACTTTACAACAACGGATAACGTCATGGACCTTGTCGAACATATCTTCAAAGAAATGTTCAATGAAAATATCGTGGTTTCTGGAAAAGTCAATCTTCTGAATTTCGCAAATCTAGCAGCTTATCAGTTTTTTGATCAGCCACAAAAAGTAGCTTTAGAAATTCGAGAGAATCTGATTGGAGACCAGATGCAAAGTGTCCGAGTTGCGGATAGCCAAGAATCTTGTCTTGCTGACTTAGCAGTGATTAGCAGTAAGTTTCTGATTCCCTATCGTGGATTTGGAATTCTTGCGATTATAGGTCCGGTAAATCTGGATTATCAACAATTGGTTAATCAACTTAATGTTGTCAATCGAGTTTTGACTATGAAGTTGACGGATTTTTACCGCTATCTCAGCAGCAATCACTATGAAGTGAATTAAGATTGAAATCATTAAAGGAGGCGAAAATGGCCCAAGATATTAAAAATGAAGAAGTAAAAGAAGAGGAAGTTGTGGAAACAGCTGAAGAAACAACTCCTGAGAAGTCTGAACTGGACTTGGCAAATGAACGTGCCGAAGAATTTGAAAACAAATATCTTCGAGCTCATGCAGAGATGCAAAACATTCAGCGCCGTGCCAATGAAGAGCGTCAACTCTTGCAACGCTATCGCAGCCAAGATTTGGCAAAAGCAATCTTACCATCACTAGATAACTTAGAGCGTGCCCTTGCCGTTGAAGGTTTGACAGATGATGTGAAGAAGGGCTTGGAAATGGTGCAAGAAAGTTTGGTACATGCTCTAAAAGAAGAAGGAATTGAAGAAATTCCAGCGGATGGAGAATTTGACCATAACTACCACATGGCTATCCAAACTTTGCCTGCAGATGACGAACATCCAGCAGATACCATCGCACAAGTCTTCCAAAAAGGCTATAAACTCCATGACCGTATCCTAAGACCGGCTATGGTAGTGGTTTATAACTAGGATACAAAGCCCGTAAAAAGCTCACAGTAAAAATAGGAGATTGACGAAGTGTTTGATGAACACAAGGAAATCTATCTTTTTTACCCAGAGATTAGGGCGTGTTCAGCTAGGCTAGAGAACTTAAAAACCTTGTCCGAAATGACACTAAACTATGAAAGAAAGATAAACAAAGGTTCAGCTTTGCAATAGTGAGCGAAGCGAACCAAAGGCGATACTCTTCGCCGTGGCGGTATCTTCGCAAACTTTGAGACCTGTGGCTCAAAGTTTAGTCAAAGAGATTGACGAAGTCAAGCTCTGACGGCGTCGCCACTTAAGAAGAGTATCAAAAAGAAAAAAGAGAAAAAATAACAAGGAGAAAAACATATGTCTAAAATTATCGGTATTGACTTAGGTACAACAAACTCAGCAGTAGCAGTTCTTGAAGGAACTGAAAGCAAAATTATCGCAAACCCAGAAGGGAACCGCACAACTCCATCTGTAGTTTCATTCAAAAACGGTGAAATCATCGTTGGTGACGCTGCAAAACGTCAAGCGGTAACAAACCCAGATACAGTCATCTCTATCAAATCTAAGATGGGTACTTCTGAAAAAGTTTCTGCTAACGGAAAAGAATACACTCCGCAAGAAATCTCAGCTATGATTCTTCAATACTTGAAAGGTTACGCTGAAGAATACCTTGGTGAAAAAGTAACCAAAGCAGTTATCACCGTTCCAGCTTACTTTAACGATGCTCAACGTCAAGCAACTAAAGACGCTGGTAAAATTGCTGGTCTTGAAGTAGAACGTATCGTCAACGAACCAACTGCAGCAGCCCTTGCATACGGTTTGGATAAGACTGATAAAGAAGAAAAAATCTTGGTATTCGACCTTGGTGGTGGTACATTCGACGTATCTATCCTTGAATTGGGTGACGGTGTCTTCGATGTATTGGCAACTGCAGGGGATAACAAACTCGGTGGTGATGACTTTGACCAAAAAATCATCGACTACTTGGTGGCAGAATTCAAGAAAGAAAATGGTATCGACTTGTCAACAGACAAGATGGCTCTTCAACGTTTGAAAGACGCAGCTGAAAAAGCGAAGAAAGACCTTTCTGGTGTGACTTCAACACAAATCAGCTTGCCATTTATCACTGCTGGTGAGGCTGGACCTCTTCACTTGGAAATGACCTTGACTCGTGCGAAATTCGATGATTTGACTCGTGACCTTGTAGAACGTACTAAAGTTCCAGTTCGTCAAGCTCTTTCAGATGCAGGTTTGAGCTTGTCAGATATCGACGAAGTGATTCTTGTCGGTGGTTCAACTCGTATCCCTGCCGTTGTAGAAGCTGTTAAAGCTGAAACTGGTAAAGAACCAAACAAATCAGTGAACCCTGATGAAGTTGTGGCTATGGGTGCTGCAATCCAAGGTGGTGTCATCACTGGTGATGTCAAAGACGTTGTCCTTCTTGACGTAACCCCATTGTCACTTGGTATCGAAACAATGGGTGGAGTATTTACAAAACTTATCGACCGCAACACAACTATTCCAACATCTAAATCACAAGTCTTCTCAACTGCAGCAGACAACCAACCTGCCGTTGATATCCACGTTCTTCAAGGTGAACGCCCAATGGCAGCAGATAACAAGACTCTTGGACGCTTCCAATTGACTGATATCCCAGCTGCACCTCGTGGTATCCCACAAATCGAAGTAACATTTGACATCGACAAGAACGGTATCGTATCTGTTAAGGCCAAAGATCTTGGAACTCAGAAAGAACAAACAATTGTTATCCAATCTAACTCAGGTTTGACAGACGAAGAAATCGATCGCATGATGAAAGATGCAGAAGCTAACGCTGAAGCAGATAAGAAACGTAAAGAAGAAGTTGACCTTCGTAACGAAGTAGACCAAGCAATCTTTGCGACTGAAAAGACAATCAAAGAAACTGAAGGCAAAGGCTTCGATGCAGAACGTGATGCTGCACAAGCTGCCCTTGATGACCTTAAGAAAGCCCAAGAAGACAACAACTTGGACGAAATGAAAGCAAAACTTGAAGCATTGAACGAAAAAGCACAAGGACTTGCCGTTAAACTCTACGAACAAGCCGCAGCAGCGCAACAAGCCCAAGCAGGAGCAGAAGGCGCACAAGCAACAGGAAACGCAGGCGATGACGTCGTAGACGGAGAGTTTACGGAAAAATAAAATAGTCCAGTGGACTATTTTATCCCGAGCTTGAAAATCGGGGAGCGAGGCGTTAATAATGAATACTCACTCTTGTGATTGTCATTCTACGATAATCGCTATGCGCCTTTCCTAAATGCCTAACTAGTAAATGATAAGAAGAAATCCAGAGGTTGCAACCCAGCCTCTGTTTTTCGGTAAAATGGGACGATACTAATATTTTAGTTCGTTTCGCAATACTAGAAAGAAAGGAACAAAGAGTGTTCGCAACTGAACACGGGTTCCAAAGTTTCTAATTCAATATAAAAGAAAGGAACAAAGAGCGTTCGGGGAATTGAACTCGAGCGGAAAGCTTGGAAATTAGATAAACCACCTAAGAAATCAGGATTTCTTGTCGGTTTCCTAAATTTCAGTCGCTTTCTGTTCGCTCTTAGTATCTTGTATGAACAATACTGAATTTTATGACCGTTTGGGCGTTTCAAAGAATGCATCTCAGGATGAAATCAAGAAAGCCTATCGGAAATTATCTAAAAAATATCACCCAGATATCAACAAGGAGCCTGGTGCTGAGGAAAAGTACAAGGAAGTTCAAGAAGCTTATGAGACTTTGAGTGACGAACAAAAACGTGCTGCTTACGACCAATATGGTGCTGCTGGTGCCAATGGTGGCTTTGGTGGTGCAGGCGGTTTCGGTGGTTTCGACGGTGCAGGTGGTTTTGGCGGCTTCGAAGATATTTTCTCAAGTTTTTTCGGCGGAGGCGGTTCTTCTCGCAATCCAAACGCACCTCGTCAAGGTGATGATCTCCAGTATCGCGTCAATTTGACTTTTGAAGAAGCTATCTTTGGTACTGAAAAAGACGTCAAATACAATCGTGAATCAAGCTGTCGTACATGTAATGGATCTGGTGCTAAGCCTGGAACAAGTCCAGTTACTTGTGGACGCTGTCACGGTTCTGGTGTTATCAACGTCGATACTCAAACACCGCTTGGTATGATGCGTCGCCAAGTAACCTGTGATGTCTGTCATGGTCGCGGAAAAGAAATCAAAGATCCATGTACAACTTGTCATGGAACAGGTCATGAAAAACAAGCCCACAGTGTCCATGTAAAAATTCCAGCAGGTGTCGAAACTGGTCAACAAATTCGTCTAGCTGGTCAAGGGGAGGCTGGATTTAACGGCGGACCATACGGTGACTTGTATGTTGTTGTTAATGTTGAGCCGAGCGACAAATTTGAACGTGAAGGAACAACTATTTTCTACAAGTTGAACCTCAATATCGTCCAAGCAACTCTTGGTGATACTGTAGATATCCCAACTGTTCACGGTGATGTTGAATTAGTGATTCCAGAGGGAACTCAAACCGGTAAACGATTCCGCCTGCGTGGTAAGGGAGCTCCGAGCCTACGTGGTGGTGCTGTTGGTGACCAATATGTCACTGTTAATGTCGTGACTCCAACAGGCTTGAACGAACGTCAAAAAGCAGCCTTGAAAGAATTCGCAGCTGCAGGTGATTTGAAAGTCAATCCAAAGAAAAAAGGATTCTTTGACCATATAAAAGATGCCTTCGAGGGTGAATAAAACAAAAAGAGCCATGAGGCTCTTTTTGTTTGTAGTTAGTAACGGAGAAAAGATTCTCTGACTGATCTGCTATTCAGAACTTTGGCTGAACAAGCCAGCTTCATCCATTTCCTGGATGAGATGCTTGAGTTCTGCTTCCTTGCCAGGTTTCACAGTTACGGTATCAATGTGCTTAATCGCCGAATTATCCTGGATATCCACCAAGGTCAACGCTTTTTCATAGAATGCGATTCCCTTTTTCATGCTTTCCGAATCCTTCAGAGTTAGACTTGTATAAGAAGAATGTGATTTTTTTCCGTTTTCTCGGAAATACTTCTCGCCTTCCTCCTCTAAAAATTGGGATAAACCATGATTGAATAAGTTGTCCTCTACTGAATGGTAGGAAATATCTCCTGTGTTTAGGACATAGACTTTGAGTCGGTTTTTAGTCAGGTTTGGACTTTCTTTTAGAACTGGGTGGCTATTGACAACATCATCAGAGAAAGTCACATAAAAATCTAAGCCTCCTCCCTCGTATTGATAGCTGCCATTTGATTCTACTTTCTCAGGAGGTAGGTCAAGGGAGATAAAGATTTGTTTTAAGGCTTCATTTCCTTTTCTGATGTCACTCGGTGAGGCCTTGAACAGATTGGCCAGTATTAAAAATGCCAGGGTTGCAAGAAGGCAGAGGCCACCAGAAATAATCAAGATGACTTTTAAAAACAGTTTCATTTTTAGTCCCTCCCTTTTCTGTTAGGAACTGGTAATCCAATGTGAATTTAAGGGGATATAAGAAAAGTTGGAAACTTTCTTTTTCTTAGTCTTCTTCAGTTTCTCGTAATTCTTTTATGACATCAAGTCTTGCTTGAAGGTCTTTTTCAAAGACTTTAAATTTGTAAGTGAGGTCTTCTTGGTATTCTTTGATGACTTCTTTTTGTTGATTGATAATTTGGAGACTATTTTGGATGACATCCAAATCATCTTTGATTGCTTCAACGCGATCAGTGGTATCTAAAACTTCTTCAGTGATAACTTCACGATTCTTAACGAGGAGGTAAGATCCAACTGCAGAGCCTGCAAAAAGTAGTAAATTTGATAGTTTCATAGGAACTCCTTAAGCGTTTTTGATGGTTTCAGCGACTTGGGCAAGTTTGTCAAAGTCGGGTTCATGGGCTACAAAGTCAATTTTGAGGTCATCCTCGGCACCATAGCGAGGGACGAGGTGAACATGGGTATGAAAGACTGTTTGTCCAGCGACTTCTTCGCAGTTGGCGATGATATTCATACCATCAGCTTGGGTAGCCTTCATGACTTTTTGAGCAATGACTGGAATCTTAGCGAAGAGTTGGCTAGCGCTAGTGGCGTCCATTTCCAAAAGATTGCGATGGTGTTCTTTGGGAACAACCAAGGTGTGCCCAGGTGTTACTTGTGAGATATCAAGGAAGGCAAGAACTTGATCATCTTCGTAAACTTTTGATGCGGGAATTTCCCCAGCGATAATTTTACAAAAAATGCAATCTGACATAAAATCTACCTCTAGTGTATTGAATTTTGATATAATATAGCTACATTATACCAGATTCGGAGAAAATATGTTAGAAATTAAAAACCTGACAGGAGGCTATGTTCACGTACCTGTCTTGAAGGATGTATCTTTTTCAGTTGAGAGTGGACAGTTGGTCGGTTTGATTGGTTTAAATGGTGCTGGTAAATCAACGACTATCAATGAAATTATTGGCCTCTTGACCCCCTATAGTGGAGAGATAAAGATTGACGGCTTAACCCTGCGTGAGGATGCAACTAGCTATCGTAAGAAGATTGGTTATATCCCTGAAACTCCTAGCTTGTATGAAGAACTAACTCTCAGAGAACATATCGAGACAGTTGCTATGGCCTATGGTATTGAGCAAACTATCGCTTTCGAACGTGTAGAACCGCTTTTAAAAATGTTTCGTTTGGACCAGAAATTGGATTGGTTCCCGGTTCATTTTTCCAAAGGGATGAAGCAAAAGGTTATGATTATCTGTGCTTTTGTTGTGGATCCAAGTCTCTTTATCGTAGACGAGCCTTTCCTTGGCCTCGACCCCTTGGCGATTTCAGACTTGATTCAACTTCTAGAAGCGGAAAAGAAAAAAGGAAAGTCTATCCTTATGAGTACCCACGTCCTTGATTCAGCTGAAAAGATGTGTGACTCTTTTGTCATTCTCCACAAAGGTCAAGTGAGAGCTCAAGGAAATCTCCAACAACTCCGAGAAGCCTTTGCCATGCCAGATGCAAGCCTTAATGATATCTATTTGGCTCTGACCAAAGAGGAGGAGCTATGAAAGACTTGTTTTTAAAACGAAAGCAGGAATTTCGCAAGGAATGTTTGGGCTACCTTCGTTATGTGCTCAATGATCATTTTGTTTTGTTTTTATTGGTGTTGCTAGGTTTTTTGGCCTACCAGTACAATCAGTTATTGCAACATTTTCCTGCAAATCATTTCCCAATCCTAATTTTGCTTGGGATTATATCTGTTTTACTGTTGCTTTGGGGTGGTATTGCGACTTATCTAGAAGCACCGGACAAACTCTTTCTCTTGGTAGCTGAAGAAGAAGTGAGAGAACACATCCAGAAGCAAAGTCTGGTCTCTTTCATCTTTTGGGTCAGTGTACAGACTCTCTTTTTGCTCTTGTTTGCCCCTTTATTTCTAGCCATGGGTCTTGGTTTGCCGATTTTTGGAGTCTATCTCCTTGTTCTAGGAATTATAAAATACGTGATTTTTCGTCAAAAATCCAGAAAATTTTTCCTTGAAAATGGACTTGATTGGAATTTTGCCATTGCTCAAGAGAGCAAACGCAAGCAGTTCTTACTTCGATTTTTTGCCCTCTTTACCCAGGTCAAGGGAATTTCAAACAGCGTTAAGAGACGGGCTTATCTAGACTTTATCCTCAATGGAGTTCAGAAAGTGCCGGGGAAAATCTGGCAGAATCTTTATCTTCGCTCCTATTTGAGAAATGGGGATTTATTCGCCCTTAGTCTGCGACTGCTAATCCTATCCTTATCAGCTCTCGCGTTTATTGAACAATCCTGGATTGCACTAGCGATTGTAATTTTATTCAATTATCTTTTATTGTTTCAGCTTCTAGCTCTCTATCATGCCTTTGATTATCAATATCTAACGCAGCTATTTCCAGTAGGAAAGGGGCAAAAAGAGAGAGGTTTGAAGGAAATCTTGAGAGCAATTGGCATGTTTGTCCTAGCCTTGGAAAGTCTCTTAGGATTGCTTGTTTTCAAGGACAAAATTCTAGTTTTAGTCCTTGTGGGAGCAGGCCTTGTATTGCAATATCTTTATTTGCCATATCAACTGAGAAGATTGGTTGACGAATAGCATAAAAATTAGTAGAATAATAAGGAAACTTTATTCGGAGGAAAGAAATGGACTTGGGTGATATTGAGCTAACGCTAACCCCGATATCAGGGAAGAGCGGGAAAGCTTATATGGGAAGTTATCCTGATGGAAAACGTGTTTTTATAAAAATGAATACTTCTCCAATCCTGCCTGGTTTAGCTAGAGAGCAAATTGCACCACAATTGCTCTGGAGCCGTCGTTTACCAGACGGCCGTGATATGTCCGCTCAGGAGTGGTTGGCAGGAAAAATTTTGACGCCAAGCGATATGAACCGTAAACAAATTATCGATATTTTGACACGTTTACACCGTTCACGTCCCTTAATGACCCAGTTGACACGCTTGGGATATGCGATGGAAACACCTTCGGATTTACTTCAGTCATGGATAAATAAGGCTCCTGATGCGTTGAAAAATAACCAGTATCTACGACTGGTCTTGAGTGATATGCGTGAAAATCTTCCTGGCTTCAGAGAAGATTATGCAACCATAGTCCATGGGGATGTTCGTCACAGCAATTGGTTTGAGACAGAGAGTGGCTTGATTTACTTGGTAGACTGGGATTCTGTTCGCTTGACGGATCGTATGTTTGATGTGGCCTATCTGCTCTGTCACTATATTCCAGAGTTTCAATGGCAAGAGTGGCTGACTAATTATGGATACAAGTACAATCAAACGGTTTTGAATAAGTTATATTGGTATGCTCAGCTATCATTTTTGAGTCTGATTACCAAATACTATGAAAATCAAGATTTGGATAATGTAAATCGGGAGATTTATGCTTTGCGTACCTTCCGAGATAAGTATGGAAAGAAAAAATGAGAGTTAGAAATCGTAAAGGTGCAACTGAACTGTTAGAGGCTAATCCACAGTATGTTGTCTTAAATCCCGCAGAAGCTAAAGGCAAGTGGCGAGATTTATTTGGCAATGACAATCCAATCCATGTAGAGGTTGGTAGTGGGAAAGGGGCTTTTATATCAGGAATGGCCAAACAAAATCCTGATATTAACTATATCGGAATTGATATTCAGAAATCTGTCTTAAGTTATGCTTTAGACAAGGTCTTAGAGGTTGGAGTTCCTAATATCAAACTCCTATGGGTTGATGGTTCAGAGTTGACCAATTATTTTGAAGATGGTGAGATTGATCGTTTGTACCTGAATTTTTCAGATCCTTGGCCTAAAAAACGACATGAAAAGCGTCGTTTGACCTACAAGAGCTTCTTGGATACCTTTAAGCGTATCTTGCCTGAACATGGTGAAATTCACTTCAAGACGGATAACCGTGGCTTGTTTGAGTATAGTTTAGTGAGTTTTTCTCAATATGGCATGAAGCTCAATGGCGTATGGCTTGATTTGCATGCTAGTGATTTTGAAGGAAATGTCATGACGGAATACGAGCAAAAGTTCTCAAGCAAGGGTCAAGTCATTTACCGAGTTGAAGCGGAATTTTAAGAAAAAGCTTGAATCCAAGCTATTTGGGTGCTTATACTTTACATTAGTACTTAAAAGTGCTATACTAATAGCAAGAATATAAGAAAGAGAGGCGGGGAGATATCTTCGCCTCTTGCTTATGAGGAGGTGGACGCAATCGCAACGATCGTTGAATTAGTCAGAGAAGTCGTAGAACCTGTCATTGAAGCTCCTTTCGAACTCGTAGATATCGAGTATGGAAAGATTGGCAGTGACATGATTCTTAGTATTTTTGTAGACAAGCCTGGAGGAATCACCTTGAATGATACAGCAGACTTGACTGAAATTATCAGTCCTGTCCTAGATACTATCAAGCCGGATCCCTTCCCAGAACAATATTTCCTAGAAATTACCAGTCCAGGATTGGAGCGTCCTTTGAAAACCAAGGAAGCAGTCGCTGGATCGGTCGGGAAATACATCCATGTCGGGCTCTACCAAGCCATCGATAAGCAAAAGGTTTTTGAAGGAACCTTATTGTCCTTTGAAGAGGATGAATTGACAATGGAATATATGGATAAAACGCGCAAGAAAACAGTCCAAATTCCATATAACTTGGTATCAAAAGCACGTTTAGCAGTAAAATTATAGAAAAGAAAGGATAGCTTTTGAGAATTCAAAAGTAAAAAGAACATGAGTAAAGAAATGCTAGAGGCCTTCCGCATTTTGGAAGAAGACAAGGGAATCAAGAAAGAAGATATCATCGACGCAGTAGTAGAATCACTTCGTTCTGCTTATCGTAGACGCTATGGTCAATCAGATAGCGTAGCTATCGACTTCAACGAAAAAACAGGTGACTTTACAGTCTACACAGTTCGCGAAGTTGTTGATGAAGTATTTGATAGCCGTTTGGAAATCAGCTTGAAAGATGCTCTTGCCATTAATTCAGCCTATGAGCTTGGTGACAAAATCAAATTTGAAGAAGCACCAGGAGAGTTTGGTCGTGTAGCGGCTCAGTCTGCGAAACAAACCATCATGGAAAAAATGCGCAAGCAAACACGTGCCATTACCTATAATACATACAAAGAACATGAACAAGAAATCATGTCAGGTACAGTCGAACGTTTTGATAACCGCTTCATTTATGTCAACCTTGGTAGCATCGAAGCCCAATTGTCAAAACAAGACCAAATTCCTGGAGAAGTTTTTGCTTCTCATGATCGTATCGAAGTCTATGTTTACAAAGTGGAAGATAACCCTCGTGGAGTTAACGTCTTTGTTAGCCGTAGCCATCCAGAAATGATTAAACGTTTGATGGAACAAGAAATTCCAGAAGTCTACGATGGTACTGTTGAGATTATGAGTGTAGCTCGTGAAGCGGGTGACCGTACCAAGGTTGCAGTTCGTAGTCACAATCCAAACGTGGATGCTATCGGAACAATCGTAGGACGCGGTGGTGCTAACATCAAGAAAATCACAAGCAAATTCCATCCAGCTCGTTACGATGCTAAGAGCGACCGCATGGTACCTGTAGAAGAAAACATCGATGTAATCGAGTGGGTAGCAGATCCAGCTGAATTTATTTACAATGCTATTGCTCCTGCAGAAGTTGACCAAGTTATCTTTGATGAAAATGATAGCAAGCGTGCCTTGGTCGTCGTGCCAGATAACAAACTATCTCTTGCAATCGGTCGTCGTGGGCAAAACGTTCGCTTGGCAGCTCACTTGACTGGATACCGCATTGATATCAAGTCAGCTAGTGAGTTTGAAGCGATGGAAGAAGCTGATCAAGTTGATTACGCAACAACAGAAGAGTATATTGAAGAATAAGATTGCTAGAGGAGGGAAAGATGAAAACAAGAAAAATCCCTTTGCGCAAGTCTGTTGTTTCCAACGAAGTAATTGATAAGCGAGATTTACTCCGTATTGTCAAGAACAAAGAAGGCGAAGTCTTTATCGATCCGACAGGCAAGGCTAATGGCCGTGGCGCTTATATCAAGCTAGACAATGCAGAAGCCCTAGAGGCTAAAAAGAAAAAAGTCTTTAACCGTAGCTTTAATATGGAAGTTGAAGAAAGCTTTTATGACGAGTTGATCGCCTATGTTGATCACAAAGTAAAAAGAAGAGAGTTAGGACTTGAATAAGCAAAGAGTAGGTAATCTCTTGGGATTGGCTCAACGAGCAGGGAAAATTATCTCGGGTGAAGAAATGGTTGTCAAAGCCATTCAGGAACAGAAAGCTAAGCTGGTATTTCTAGCACATGATGCTGCTCCCAACCTGACCAAGAAGATTCAAGATAAAAGTCACTATTATCAAGTAGAAGTTGTAACCGTGTTTTCAACACTGGAATTAAGCATAGCAGTTGGAAAATCAAGAAAGGTTTTAGCTGTGACAGATGCTGGATTTACAAAGAAAATGAGGTCTCTTATGGAATAGAAGAGGAGGACATGATTTGTCTAAGAAAAGATTGTACGAAATCGCAAAAGAACTTGGAAAAGAAAGTAAGGAAGTTGTAGCGCGTGCCAAAGAGTTGGGCTTGGAGGTGAAGAGCCACTCGTCAAGCGTTGAAGCTGATGCTGCTGAAAAAATCGTTGCTAGCTTTAAGCCTGCTGCTCCTAAAGCAGAAGCAAAACCTGTAGCACCAAAAGCAAGTGAAGCGAAGGTAGAAAAGAAATCTGAAACACCAGTAGCTCCTAAGGAAGAGAAAGTAGTAGCTGCTAGACCACAAAGCCGAAACTTCAAGGCAGAGCGTGAAGCTCGTGCAAAAGAGCAAGCAGAGCGACGCAAGCAAAACAAGGGCAACAACCGTGACCAACAACAAAATGGCAACCGCCAAAAGAATGAGAACCGTAATGGTGGAAAACCAGGTCAAGGAAACCGCGACAACCGTCGTTTTAATGATCAAGCCAAGAAACAGCAAGGTCAAGGAAATCGTGGGAACGATCGCCGCCAACAAGCGGACAATCGTCCGAACCAAGCTGGCCCACGTATTGATTTCAAGGCTCGTGCAGCAGCCCTGAAGGCGGAGCAAAATGCCGAATACGCACGTTCAAGCGAGGAACGCTTCAAACAGTCACAAGCAGCTAAAGAAGCTTTAGCTCAAGTTAATAAACGCAAAGAACCAGAGGAAATCTTTGAAGAAGCTGCTAAGCTAGCTGAACAAACTCAGCAAGCGGTTGAAGTAGCTCCTGTAGTCAAAGAGCCTGTAGTGGATACACGTCGTAAAAAACAAGCCCGACCAGACAAAGATCGTGATGATTACGATCGTGAAGAAGATGGTCCTAGAAAACAACAAAAGAATCGAAGTAGTCAGAATCAAGTGAGAAATCAAAGAAATAGTAACTGGAATAACAATAAGAAAAATAAAAAAGGTAACAAACAAAACAACCGTAACCAGGCTCCAAAACCTGTTACAGAGCGTAAATTCCATGAATTGCCAACAGAATTTGAATATACAGATGGTATGACTGTTGCGGAAATCGCAAAACGTATCAAACGTGAACCAGCTGAGATTGTTAAGAAACTATTTATGATGGGCGTAATGGCCACTCAAAACCAATCTCTGGATGGAGAAACAATTGAACTCCTTATGGTTGATTACGGAATTGAAGCTAAACAAAAGGTTGAAGTGGATAATGCTGATATCGAACGCTTCTTCGTGGAAGATGGATACCTCAATGAAGATGAGTTGGTTGAGCGTCCACCAGTTGTAACCATCATGGGACACGTTGACCATGGTAAAACAACACTTTTGGATACTCTACGTAATTCACGTGTTGCTACAGGAGAAGCAGGTGGTATCACTCAGCATATCGGTGCCTACCAGATCGAAGAAAATGGTAAGAAGATTACCTTCCTCGATACACCAGGACACGCGGCCTTTACTTCTATGCGTGCACGTGGTGCCTCTGTTACTGATATTACCATCTTGGTCGTAGCGGCAGATGACGGGGTTATGCCTCAAACTATCGAAGCTATCAACCACTCAAAAGCGGCTAATGTTCCAATCATCGTTGCCATTAACAAGATTGATAAACCAGGTGCCAATCCAGAACGTGTAATCGGTGAATTGGCTGAACACGGTGTTATGTCAACTGCTTGGGGTGGAGATTCTGAGTTTGTAGAAATCTCAGCCAAATTCAACCAAAATATCGATGAACTCTTGGAAACTGTCCTTCTTGTGGCTGAAATCCAAGAACTTAAAGCAGATCCGACAGTTCGTGCCATCGGTACTGTTATCGAAGCGCGCTTGGATAAAGGAAAAGGTGCGGTTGCAACCCTCCTTGTACAACAAGGTACTTTGAACGTTCAAGACCCAATCGTTGTCGGAAATACCTTCGGTCGTGTACGTGCCATGACCAATGACCTTGGACGTCGTGTGAAGGTGGCTGGACCATCTACTCCGGTTTCTATCACAGGTTTGAACGAAACGCCAATGGCAGGTGACCACTTTGCCGTATACGAAGATGAAAAATCTGCTCGTGCAGCTGGTGAAGAACGTGCTAAACGTGCTCTTATGAAGCAACGTCAAGCTACTCAACGTGTCAGCCTAGAAAATCTATTTGACACTCTTAAAGCTGGTGAACTTAAATCTGTTAACGTCATCATCAAAGCTGACGTACAAGGTTCTGTTGAAGCTCTTGATGCTTCCCTTCAAAAGATTGATGTGGAAGGTGTAAAAGTTACCATCGTTCACTCAGCAGTTGGTGCGATCAATGAATCTGACGTCACCCTTGCCGAAGCTTCAAATGCCTTTATCATTGGTTTCAACGTACGCCCTACACCACAAGCTCGTCAACAAGCAGAAGCAGACGATGTAGAAATCCGTCTCCACAGCATTATCTACAAGGTTATCGAAGAGATGGAAGAAGCTATGAAAGGGATGCTTGATCCAGAATTCGAAGAAAAAGTTATCGGTGAAGCAATCATCCGTGAAACCTTCAAAGTATCTAAAGTCGGAACAATCGGTGGATTTATGGTTACTAGCGGTAAAGTTACTCGTGACTCTAAAGTCCGTGTTATTCGTGACGGAGTCGTTATCTACGACGGTGAACTTGCAAGCTTGAAACACTATAAAGATGATGTCAAAGAAGTTACAAACGGCCGTGAAGGTGGTCTCATGATTGATGGCTACAATGATATCAAGACAGATGATGTGATTGAGGCATACATCATGGAAGAAATTAAGAGATAATAGAGAAACGATAGCCAATTTGACTCGTCGTCAACAGCGCCTTGATGAACCCTTAGTTCTATCTAAGGCTTGTTTCCTAGATTCAAATGGCTCTAGTTCCTCTATCTAATAAAAATAGCTAGGTCTGCTGGCCTAGCTTTTGGTTCAATAGAGAGGAAGGAATAGCATGGGAAATCATTTCCGTACGGACCGTGTGGGCATGGAAATCAAGCGTGAAGTCAATGAGATTTTACAAAAGAAAGTCCGTGATCCACGTGTCCAAGGAGTGACCATCACAGATGTTCAGATGCTAGGTGACTTATCTGTAGCTAAGGTCTACTATACTATTTTGAGTAACCTTGCCTCAGATAATCAAAAAGCTCAAATCGGACTTGAAAAAGCAACCGGAACCATCAAACGTGAACTTGGTCGTAATTTGAAATTGTATAAAATTCCAGACTTAACTTTCGTTAAAGACGAATCCATCGAGTATGGAAACAAGATTGACGAGATGCTACGCAATCTGGATAAGAACTAAGAAAGAGGGGGAACCCTCTTTTTTGTTTTATAAACGAGGACTCTGCTTTACTAAAAGCTTATCAAGAAAAAATGAGTTCAGAAAATTTCTTTTCTAGAATAAATGTGATATGATATAGTTCAAAATTGATAGAAGAAGAGAAAAAAACAAGATGTCTAAACAAGATGTAGCTTTGCAAGTATTGCAACAAGTCGTGAAACTCCCTGTTGTCAAAGTTGATCGGTCAAAATTTTTAGTAGATAAATTTTCCAAACTATTGGATCCAAAGGATATTCCTAGATTATTAGAAGAGGGCCCAACAGCCTTATTGTCTCAAGATGCTTTAGATAAAGTTGCCGATACTTGTATCAAGGATAATGTCTTATTGGCAAGTGGTACTTCTGTAATTGCAGGTATACCAGGTGGTCTAGCTTTGGCAATCACCATCCCAACAGATGTTGCTCAGTTTTATGCTTTTTCCTTAAAACTAGCGCAAGAATTGGGATATATTTATGGCTATGATGATCTTTGGGCTTCTCGAAATGAATTGAGTGAAGAAGCCAAAAATACACTCTTGCTCTATCTCGGAGTTATGCTTGGAGTCAATAGCGCTGGAGCTCTCCTTCGATCTGGTGGAGTTTCAGTTGCTAAACACATCATGAAGACAGTTCCCCAGAAGGCTTTAGCTAAGACTTTGTGGTATCCCATTTTAGAAAAAGTTTTGAAAATTTTTGGGGTAAATCTGACAAAGGGAGGTTTTGCTAAAGGGCTAGGCAAATGTATCCCGATTCTAGGAGGTATCGTTTCAGGTGGTTTAACCTATACAACTATGAAACCGATGGGTAAAAGTTTGCAAAGAGAATTATCCAAACTAGTCAATTACAATGAAATTCAATATCAAAAGGACGTAGAGATAATTCGAAAAGAAGCAGAAATTATCGAAGCAGAGTAATGTGAAGAAACTAGCAGGCTTGTACTGCTAGTTTTTTTATCTAAATCCTTGTGGTATAATAAGAAAAGAAAAACTAGCGAGAGAATATGATGGAGGTTGTGATGGATAATATTATTGATGTATCTATTCCTGTTGCGGAAGTGGTGGACAAGCATCCAGAGGTTTTAGATATTTTAGTTGAGCTTGGTTTTAAACCTCTTGCAAATCCTTTGATGCGCAATACTGTAGGTCGAAAGGTTTCGCTCAAACAAGGTTCTAAGCTCGAAGGAACTCCTATGGACAAGATTGTACGAACCCTTGAAGCAAATGGTTACGAAGTGATTGGATTAGACTAATGACAGATGAACGAATTCATGTCCTTCGGGATATTTTATTAGAATTGCATCATGGAGCATCTCCTGAATCCGTTCAGGAATGCTTTGATGCAACCTTCACAGGTGTATCAGCCATTGAGATTTCTCTCATGGAACATGAGCTGATGAACTCAGACTCAGGTGTAACATTTGAGGATGTCATGGAGCTCTGTGATGTCCATGCCAATCTTTTTAAAAATGCTGTTAAGGGTGTTGAGGTTGAGGATACTGAACATCCAGGTCATCCTGTGCGTGTCTTCAAGGATGAAAATCTAGCCCTACGTGCAGCCTTGATTCGTGTTCGTAGATTGTTAGACACATATGAGTCTATGGAAGACGAGGAAATGCTTACGGAGATGCGTAAAGGTTTGGTTCGCCAAATGGGACTTGTAGGCCAGTTCGACCGTCACTACCAGCGCAAGGAAGAACTCTTCTTTCCAATCATGGAGCGTTATGGACATGACTCGCCTCCAAAGGTCATGTGGGGAGTGGATGACCAAATCAGGGAACTCTATCAAAAAGCTTTATCTTCAGTTAAATCTTTGCCAGAAACAACCATTGCAAATGTAAAAGAAACCTTTGAAGCTTTTGCGACAGAGTTTGAGAGTATGATTTTTAAGGAAGAGTCTATCCTTCTCATGATTCTACTCGAATCCTTTACCCAAGATGACTGGATTCAGATTGCCGAGGAAAGTGATGCCTATGGCTATGCTATCATCCGTCCGTCTGAAAAATGGGTACCAGAACGTCAGAGTTTTGTTGATGAAAAAAGAGAAGAGGAGCCTGTGCAGTTAGATAAGTCAGATGGCCAAGTTCAGCAAGTGATTGATACGCCAGAAGGGCAGTTTACTATTACCTTTACACCTAAGGAAAAGGAAGCAGTGCTAGACCGTAATATCCAACAGGCTTTTGGCAACGGTTATCTCTCGGTTGAACAAGCCAATCTTATCCTTAATCACCTGCCTATGGAGATTACCTTTGTTAATAAGGATGATATCTTCCAGTATTATAACGATAATACACCAGCAGATGAGATGATTTTCAAGCGGACACCATCCCAAGTCGGGCGAAATGTTGAGCTTTGTCACCCACCCAAGTACCTAGACAAGGTAAAGGCCATTATGAAAGGTCTTCGTGAGGGGGAAAAAGACAAGTATGAGATGTGGTTCAAGTCGGAGTCACGGGGCAAGTTTGTCCATATCACCTATGCTGCGGTACACGATGAAGACGGAGAGTTTCAAGGAGTCTTGGAGTATGTTCAGGATATCCAGCCTTACCGTGAGATTGATACAGACTACTATCGAGGAATAGAATAAGGAGAGACAATGAGTTACGAACAAGAATTTATGAAAGAATTTGAAGCTTGGGTCAATACCCAAATCATGATTAACGATATGGCCTTCAAAGAAAGTCAAAAGGTCTATGAAGAAGATCAAGATGAGCGCGCTAAAGATGCCATGATTCGCTACGAAAGTCGCTTGGACGCCTACCAGTTCTTGCTAGGTAAGTTTGAAAACTTCAAGGCAGGCAAGGGATTCCATGATTTACCAGAAGGTTTGTTTGGTGAGAGAAATTATTAAATTGTAGAAAATGGAAAGGGGAGTGGAACTCCCTTTTTCATTGTTCCTTGAGCCTTTTTGTGTTACAATGTTAGCATGAAAACGAAAAATATTATTAAAACAGGTTTAGTCGTGGCAGGGCTTGGAGCACTTGCCTTTGGTGCTAAGAAAGTAGCTGATGATCACAAACTCATGAAGACACAGGAAGAGTTAACTGCTGTTGTGCGTGACTATTTCTCAGAAATGGGTGAGATTGGGACTCTCTATATCCAAGTCTACGAAAGTAGCCTAGAACGTCTTGTTGGTGGTGTCATTTTTGAAGATGGTCGTCACTATACCTTTGTCTATGAAGATGAAGATCTCATCTACGAGGAGGAAGTCTTATGATTTCTCCTAAAAATATAGAAGAATTAGCAAATCTAGTAGAGCAGGATGGCAAGAAGGTCTTCCTTTTTGTTGCGGATTGGTGTGGCGATTGCCGTTATATCTATCCTGCCTTGCCAGAGATTGAAGCGGCAAATCCAGAGTTCACTTTTATACGGGTAGACCGTGATGAGTACATGGAACTTGCTAAACTTTGGGATGTATACGGGATTCCAAGTCTTGTTGTTTTAGACAAGGACAAGGAGATTGGACGTTTTGTCAATCGTGATCGTAAAACCAAGGGGCAAATCAATGACTTTTTAGCAGGTTTGAAATAGGAGAAAAGAATGATTTTTACATATAATAAAGAACATGTCGGCGATGTCCTTATGGTCATCGTGAAAAACAGTGGAGATGCCAAACTAGATGTTGAGCGTAAAGGCAATGTGGCGCGTGTTTTCCTAAAGGGAACTGGTGAAACTGTTGCATGGAATATTTTTGAAGTTTCTAGCTTGTTTGAACTTGAAGACCGTGGCCAAGTATTTCTAACAGACGACCAAGTGGCTCGTTTGAATCAAGAATTGCAAGTTCAAGGATTTACTGAAGAAATCATCAATGACAAGGAACCAAAATTTGTCGTTGGAGAAATTGTAGAGATGGTTGCGCATCCAGATAGTGATCACTTGAATATCTGCCAAGTTGCTGTTGGAAATGATAAAACAGTACAAATCGTTGCGGGTGCTCCTAATGCGCGTGTCGGCTTGAAAACCATTGTAGCTCTTCCAGGAGCGATGATGCCAAAAGGCAATCTCATTTTTCCAGGGGAACTTCGTGGAGAAAAGAGTTTTGGTATGATGTGTAGTCCTCGTGAACTTGCCTTACCAAATGCTCCGCAAAAGCGTGGTGTTATTGAATTGTCAGAAGACCAAGTTGTTGGAACTCCATTCGATCCGGCTAAACACTGGACAGTTTAATTGGTAACGAGTATCTATTAAACTAGATAGGAGAAAGTAAGATGGCAAAAAATGTAGTGATTACAGGTGCAACATCAGGTATTGGTGAAGCAATCGCGCGTGCCTATCTAGAAAAAGGTGAAAATATTGTTCTCACAGGACGTCGAACAGAAAGACTCCAAGCTCTCAAAGCAGAGTTTGCAGAAGCCTTTCCGAATCAAAATGTTTGGACCTTTCCGCTAGATGTGACCGATATGAATATGGTCAAGACTGTTTGTTCAGATATTCTAGAAACTATAGGTCAGATAGATATCCTAGTTAATAACGCTGGACTTGCTTTAGGCTTAGCTCCCTATCAGGACTATGAAGAGTTGGATATGCTGACCATGCTGGATACCAATGTCAAGGGCTTGATGGCTGTTACTCGTTGCCTCTTGCCTTCCATGGTAGCTGCCAATCAAGGTCATATCATTAATATGGGTTCGACCGCAGGTATTTACGCCTATGCGGGTGCAGCAGTCTATTCAGCAACCAAGGTTGCAGTCAAAACTTTTTCGGATGGCTTACGTATCGATACTATTGCTACAGATATCAAGGTGACCACTATTCAACCTGGAATTGTAGAGACGGATTTTTCTAAGGTACGTTTTCATGGAGATGAAGCACGGGCTGCGACGGTCTATCAGGGAATCGAAGCCTTGCAAGCACAAGACATCGCTGATGCAGTAGTTTATGTGACCAGTCAACCACGTCGTGTACAAATCACAGATATGACCATCATGGCCAATCAACAAGCTACTGGATTTACGATTCACAGAGATTAATATTATTTAAAAAAAGTTACAGATTTTGTAACTTTTTTTATTTTTCTTCGAATAGATAAGTAGGAGGATGAAAAATGTATAATAAAGTTATTCTTATTGGAAGAATTGTGGCAACGCCAGAATTGCACAAAACCAACAATGATAAGTCTGTAGCTCGTGCGACGATTGCCATTAACCGTCGTTTTAAGGATCAAAACGGGGAACGTGAAGCGGACTTCATCAATATTGTGGTCTGGGGGAAATTGGCTGAAACCTTGGCCAGCTACGCGACTAAAGGCAGTCTCATTTCTGTAGATGGGGAGCTCCGTACCCGTAAGTTTGAGAAGAATGGTCAGACCAACTACGTGACCGAAGTTCTCGCTACAGGCTTCCAACTTTTGGAAAGTCGTGCTCAACGCGCGATGCGTGAAAATAATGCAGGTCAAGACTTAGCAGATTTAGTTTTGGAAGAGGAGGAACTTCCCTTCTAGTAATAATAAAGAAAGCTGGTTCGTCAATAGACCAGCTTTTTTGGTTTATTATAGTCAAATGATTCGGGAATTACTTCTTAGAAATAAAATAGTTAAATGCATTTGTACAATAAAATCAAGCACTTTTTTTGAAAAAATAGTAAAATAAAGTAAAGTATATTCAAAATTTTCAGAAAAAGGAACGAAGCTTGAAGGGAAATAAAGAGAGAAAAGAACAGTTGAAATGGTTGATAAAACGGATATTACTGCTGATTCCAGTGGCCTGTCTTCTCTTGTGGGTCTATACAGTTTGTCAAACGACTAGTATGAATGAAAAGACTAAGATTGGTGTCACCTATATGACCATGAATAATGAGTTCTATAAAAGTATTCATTCGGAAATTAGTCGAATTGCTGACGAGAGGGGAGCTCTGGTTTATGTCCGAGATCCAGAATTGGACGAAGAAAGACAGTGCCAACAAATCAATGATTTTTGCGCTCAAAAAGTCAATGTGATTGTGATTAATCCGGTCAAGGGGGATAGTCAACTAATTTTAAAGGCTCTTGAAAAAGCTAGAAAACAAGGGATTAAGATTATTGCAGTAGATACTCAGTTGAAGAATTTTAAGCCTGATGCTAGTATTGTATCCGATAACTACCAAGCAGGAGTATTGATTGCGAAAGAGCTGATGAAACGCTCTTCTAGTGCTCGGATACTCCTCTTGGAGCATAAAGGAACAATTTCAGCAGATACACGTATTCAGGGATTTAAGGATACTATCGAAGGACACGAATCTTATCAGATTGTCTCGGAACTAGAAACTAAGGGACAGACAGAAATTGCGATGCCAACTGTACGCAACTTCTTGCAACTAGAATTTAAAATCGATACCTTGGTTGCCTTAAATGACCGTTCAGCTATAGGAGCTTTAGCTGCTATTAAGGAGAAAGGAATTAGCTACCCCATTGCGATTTATGGAATTGATGGTTCACCAGATATGAAATCTTTATTGCATTCAACAGATGATGTTGTGGGAACAGTTGCTCAGTCTCCTTTGCAGATGGGAGATCGCGTGATGGAAGTCATTCAGGATATTGTTGATGGGAAGAGCTACTCTGAAGAGGTAACTATTCCAGTTCAAATGATGACAAAGGAAAACATCGATCGATTCGATGTGAATGGGTGGCAGTGATGAGAAAATTTAGAGGTGTGCGATACAGTTTGACCCTCCTGATGATCGTGAATTTTATTGCAGTCATGCTCAATAGTATTATCTATCTTCAAGCAACCAACTATATCATCGTCCAACGACAAGCTTCTTTGTTAGTAGAACGCTTAGATCGCGTTCCTTTTGCGCCTTCTCTGACCTTTTGGTTGTCTGCGCTCTTATTTGCTGGGATTGCCTTGATATCGATGGCTCGTTATCGTCCTCAAACGAGCCGATGGTCTATCTTTGATAAACGAAATATTCTAGAGATTCTCCTGATGTTGCTCTTGATGTGGGTTCAAAATATAGCTTATAATGGGATTATTCTCTTGGTTTTTGCGGATATTTTCTATGGTTCTAAAGAGTTGAATACTAAACGAGATCGCAAGTATTGGTTTGCGTTTATACTAGTGAGTTTCCTGATGCTTCTTGTGACCAACTCAGACGTCTTTTCACTTTTCTTTCCGATTCCGTCCTTGGATACGTATATTCAGTTTTATCCGTCCTCCCTCCGAATTTTGGCCTTTTTTCTGAAGAATTCTCTATATGCCTCAAATTTGGTGTTCTTCATTATTTCGCTTTTGTTTTATATTATGAATGTCCTTGCGGAGAACCACGAAGTGGAAGAGGAATTGGCCATGGTATCCAAAGTTAATACGGAGTTGAACAACTATATGGCCTTATCTGAGAAAATTGCAGAGGATCGGGAGCGTAAGCGGATTGCTCGTGAGATTCACGATACCTTGGGGCATGCGTTAACAGGAATCTCAGCTGGTTTAGATGCAGTTGGAGTCTTGATTGATATCGATCCTAATCGGGCAAAAGAACAGGTGAAAAATGTGTCAGAAGTCGTCCGCGAAGGGATTCAAGATGTGAGAGGCTCTCTCAATCGCCTTCGGCCAGGAGCTCTTGAGGGACGAACTCTCAAAGATGCTTTAGAAAAAATGATTCATGAGTATCAGAATCTTTCAAATTTACAGGTTGATTTAATCTATGAATGGGTTGATGTCGATATGGACGTCATGATTGAAGATACGATTTTTCGTGTGATTCAAGAGTCTATGACCAATGCGGTTCGTCACGGCCATGCTAGTCTAATGGAACTTCATTTTTTTGAGGATGAAGCAGATTACATGATAGAGTTGCAGGACAATGGAGTTGGCTTTGAAACCTTGACCTATGGATATGGGCTCAAGCAGATGATGGAGCGTATTTCTATCCTAGGAGGACAACTTCAATTTGAAAGTCGCGATGGATTTTTCACACGAGTCAGTTTACCGAAATAAAAAGAAGGGAGATAAGAGATGGTGATAAAAGTAATGGTGGCAGATGACCAGTCTTTGATTCGAGAATCTCTGAAAATTATTTTGTCAGCTCACTCCGATATCGAAGTGGTAGCAACAGTAGAAGATGGGAATCATGTCTTGTCGAGCATTCCACAAACTCATCCTGATCTGATTTTGATGGATATTCGTATGCCAGGTATGGATGGAGTTTTGGCTACAAAAGAAGTTAAAGAGCATTATCCAGATATCAAAATTATCATTTTAACGACCTTTGATGATGATGAATTTATCTATAGTGCGCTCAAATATGGTGCTTCAGGATATCTCTTAAAAGGGACCTCGACAGACGAGCTCTATGAAGCGATTAAAGTGGTGTATCAGGGTGGAGCTATGATTAACCCAAATATCGCTAGCAAAGTCTTTCAAATTTTCTCACAGATGGCTAAATCCAACTTTTCTATTACTGTGGATGAAGATAATGTCAAAGATTTAAGCACTACGGAATGGCGAATTATTCAAGAAATTGGTTATGGCGAGTCTAACAAAGAAATTGCGGCCAAACTTTTCTTGTCAGAAGGAACCGTGCGCAATTACTTATCAACGATTTTGGCAAAATTAAACCTACGGGATCGAACGCAATTAGCGATTTGGTCAGTCCAAACAGGAGTGACCAGACGCGATTTTTCAAAAGGGAATACGGAATGAAATTAAAGCGAAAGTATCTTTATTTTGGGATTGGGCTCCTTATCATGCTCTGTGTAAGTGCAGGGATTTATTGGTGGAAACAGCAACCAACCGTGCTTCATATAGGAGTTTATGCAGGTTCTAGTTGGGATGTACCAACCAGTCAACGTTCGCATGCTTTGGATCGAGCAATTGAAAAATTTGAAAAATCCCATCCCAATGTCCGTGTGGAGTATGAAAATGGGATTCCACAGTCTGAATATTCAAACTGGCTCTCAGAAAAAATTGTTTCAGGAAAGACACCGGATGTCTTTATGGTCTCTGAACAAGATATTTCTTTATTAGCAGCGCGTGGCGTTTTAGAAAATTTGAATGGTTATATGAGTCAAAAAGATCAGACTACTTTTTATACCGCTGCATTTGAATCCTGTGTCTATCAGGAACAACCTTATGCCTTACCTTACGAAAGCAATCCTATCTTAATGTGTGTCAATAAAGATTTGCTGGATAAGGAAGGCATTGAGGTTCCCAAAGAAGGTTGGAGCTTGGAAGAGTTCTATACAATTTGTAAAAAACTAACCAAAGATACCAATGGAGATGGGCAATTGGACCAATTTGGGAGTACAGAATACACCTGGAAAGAAGCTTTGGCAGCAAATGGAGGCAGTCTCTTTCAAGGAGGGATGCTCAAGCTCACAGCTCCAGAAGTCAAAGAATCTTTGACTTTTCTGCAAAAATTGGAAGAGTTAAATAAAAATTATAAGGTGAGTTCCAAAGATTTTGACCAGGGGAAAGTAGCGTTTTACCCCATGACTCTGGCTCAATATAGGACTTATAAACCTTATCCCTATCATGTTTCCAAATATTCAAACTTCACCTGGACCTGTATTCCTATGCCAGCTAAGTCAAAAACCACCAAGGCGACCTTGGTTACGACGACTTCTTTTGCCATGTCTGCTCGGACTCCTCATTCAAAGTTGGCTTGGGAGTTGATGCAAGTGTTGACAGAGGATCCAGAAATCCAACAAACTCTTTTTGCTGAATCTCAAGGGATTTCTGTCATACCTGATGTAGTCAAGAGTCGTTCTAGTAAAGATCTTCTGCAAGTGGATGATTTTGGGGCGGATTCCTTAACCAATCAGACCTTGAACCGAATCATGGAACAAGCTGTTGAAAGTAGTCCCAAGAATGTCTCGAAAGAAGTGTTAGAAAAGCTAGACTACTTGATTGGCAATGCCTTGCGCAATCAAGATGTTGAGAACCGCCTGCCGCAAATTCAAAGGGAGATTGAAAGTAGTCTTCAGGTAGGATTTTAAAGAAAAAAAGATGACATCGTGTCAAGTGACAGATGTCATTTTTTTATTGCTAAATGTCATGTTTATAATGTGACATTTGACAATATAAAAACGCTTTCAAATAATCTACAATAGACTCAAATAAAGGAGGCGTAGCAAAATGAAATACCTCATTTTAGTCAGTCATGGAGGATTGGCAGAAGGCCTAAAAACATCACTAGCTATGTTTGCTGGTGATAAGATGAATCAGGTCATCGCAGTTGGACTCAAAGAAGGAAAATCGATTGATGATTTTGCAGTTGAATTTAGAGAAAGCATTTCAGAATTGACAGCAGATGATTCTGTGCTGGTCTTGGCAGATATTGTAGGTGGTAGTCCATTAACCACGGCAGCCACTGTCCTAGAAGAAGCTGGAAAGCTAGATGGAGCTTTGATCCTTGGTGGGATGAACCTCACCATGGCCTTGACAGCAGTTGTGATGAAGGATGTGTTGGATGGAGAGGATTTGTCAGCCACCATCTTATCAGAAGCACAATCTGCACTACAGCCTTTTGAAGTTTCAGCCACTAGTGCTGAAGAAGATGATGACGATATTTAATAGGGAGGTACCTTATGGTAGTAACATTTGTACGGATTGATGACCGCATGATTCACGGTCAAACAGTCACACGTTGGGCAAAGGAAAAACCATGTGATGGTTTAATTGCCGTAAACGATGCAGCAGCATCAAACAAGGTTTTAATTCAAGCATACAAGGGTGCGTCAGACAAGAAAACCTTTGTATGGACAAAAGAAGCCTTTAAAGAAAAATCAGCAAAAGTCACGGAATCTGACAGTCGGTATTTCTTGATTACCAAAAACCCAATCGATATGAAGGAAATTTTGGTGGATCAAGGTTTTGTTCCAGGGGATGTTAAAGAAATCATCGTAGGCCCTGCAAATGATCGTCCTGGTGCAGTGAAATTGGGTAATAACCAATCCATCACACAGGAAGAAGCAGAAGCCTTCCAAGCCATTCAAGCAGCAGGCTATAAGGTGAAATTCCAGTTGTTGCCTGATGTTTCGATTGGTTACTGGGATGATTTCAAATCTAAATTTGGTTTTTAAACCTAACAATTTTATTAATTAGGTAAATAAATTTACAAACAAAAAGGAGCGTTTGTTATGACAATTTCATGGATTCAAGCAATCTTGCTTGCAGTTTTCGCCAGCTTGTCTTCAATGCCTGGTATGGGAGGTTCCAGTATCGGGAACTATACACTCGGTCGTCCCTTGATTGGTGGGTTGATCTCAGGTTTAATTCTTGGAGATGTGACAACCGGTATTATGGTAGGGGTTGCCCTTCAAGTCGTTTATATCGCCTTGGTAACACCTGGTGGAACCGTATCTGCGGATGTTCGTGCCATTTCTTATATCGGTGTTCCTCTTGCTATCTTGTTTGTGCATGCAAATCACATCACAGACGAAGCTGGAATTGCAGCAGCTGCAGCCCCAATCGGTGCGGCCGTTGGGACAATCGGTACTGTTCTTTTCTACGGAACAGCTACCATGAACTTGCTTTGGCAACACATTGGTTGGAAAGCCGTTGAAGAAGGAAACTTCAAAAAACTCTACGCAGTTGACTGGGTTTACCCATGGATCTCTCACTTCCTCTTCTCTTTCCTTCCAACTATGATTATCACTAAATATGGTGAAAACATGGTTGATTTGATGAAACTTTACCTTCCTATGGATGGTTTCTGGATGAAAGCTCTCTTTACAGTCGGAGCTCTTCTCCCATGTGTCGGTATTGCTATCTTGTTGAAACAAATTGTTACAAAAGCAACTGACTTCATTCCATTCTTTGTTGGATTTACCTTGGCTAAATCTCTCGGCTTGAACTTGGTAGCGAGTGCGGTTGTTTCATTGATCTTTGCAGTAATCTACTATGAACTTGAAGTAATCAAATCTATGAAAGCTGTTCCAGCTGGGGCTGTTTACGTAGACGATGATGAGGAGGATATTTAAAATGGCTGATAGAAAGAAAATTTCAAAGAAAACATTAGCAAAAGCATTTCATCATTGGTATTATGGTCATTTGACTTGTTTCTCTCAAGAACACATGCAAACCTTTGGGTACTTGACTTCTATGCTTCCAATCGTAGAAGAAATGTATGATACAAAAGAAGAACAAAAAGATGCTATGCAAACCTATACTGCTTTCTTCAATACTGAACCGCAACTTGGATCTCTTGTTGTAGGGATTACAGCTGGTTTGGAAGAAGCACGTGCAAATGGAGATGCAGTAGATGGTGAAACCATCAATGGGATGCGTGCCGGTTTGATGGGACCAATCGCTGGTATTGGTGACTCTTTGATCGTTGGTACCTTGATTCCAGTTCTTTTGGGGATTGCACTTGGTCTTTCTAAAGGTGGTAACGTCGCTGGTGCTATCTTCTACATCGTCGTATGGAACTTCCTAGTCTACTTTGGTATGCGCTTTGCCTTCTTCAAAGGATATCAATTAGGGGATAAAGCCGTTGAATTCCTAGTAGGACCAAAAGGACAAGCTCTTCGTAAAGCAATCAGCGTTGTCGGTGGTATGGTTATTGGTGCCGTAGCAGCGACTTGGGTCTCTGTTACAACAGCACTCGAATTTAAAAATGCTAACGGAGAAGCCTTCCTTAAAATTCAAGAAAAGATTGATGGTGTTTATCCAGGTCTCTTGACAGCAACCTTCATCACTATTTGCTGGTGGTTGATGTCTAAGAAAAAAGTTTCACCAAACAAAGTCATGTTAATTCTAGTTGTTGTTGCCTTAATTGGTGTTGCTCTAGGTATCTTTGACCCACATCTTAATTACTAAGGTCAAGAGAACCCAATATTTACTAGTAAAAATTTTGAGAATGAAGTAGATTAACCTCCTTCTCTTACACTTCATTCTCAATTTTTATCAGGAGGATTTTCATGGTTACAAAACAAGAACTTGTTAATGGATATGAAACAGAAATTAAGTATCAACGCCACATGCTTGAAAATTTGGGTCGTTGGTTCAGTTTGCTCTTTATCACTGCTAGTATTGGTGTGGTATTGATTTATCTTTTTCATAAAACCTTCCTCCCACTCTTAATTTTCGGAATTTTACTTGCCTTGATTGGAATATTAGGAATGGTGGTTTTTGGATATGGTATCTACCGCGGGCGGATCAATCTCCAAAAGGTTATCGATGATTTCAATCAAAAGTTGACGATTCTCAATTAATATTAAAGGAACATCTCTTTCATTTTTGAGGTGTTTTTTTCTTGACTATTTCTGACTAAGTGATACAATAGAACTATGGTTTAGCACTCGTATGCAAAGAGTGCTAATAATATGATTATCTTATGGAGGAAAGCAGATGTTGAAACCATTAGGAGACCGCGTGGTCTTGAAAATTGAAGAAAAAGAACAAACAGTTGGTGGCTTTGTCCTTGCAGGATCAGCCCAAGAAAAAACAAAAACAGCTAAAGTAGTAGCTATTGGACAAGGTGTTCGTACCTTGAGCGGTGAACTAGTTGCTCCAAGTGTAAAAGTTGGAGATCAAGTTTTAGTCGAAGCTCATGCGGGTATTGAAGTCAAAGATGGTGATGAAAAATATGTCATCGTTGGTGAGGCTAACATCTTAGCAATTGTGGAAGAATAATAGGAGGAAATAAGTATGTCAAAAGAGATTAAATTTTCATCTGATGCACGCTCAGCAATGGTCCGTGGCGTTGATATCCTAGCTGATACTGTTAAAGTGACCTTGGGACCTAAAGGACGTAACGTCGTTCTTGAAAAATCATTCGGTTCACCATTGATTACCAATGACGGTGTAACCATCGCTAAAGAAATCGAACTAGAAGACCATTTTGAAAATATGGGTGCCAAATTGGTGTCAGAAGTTGCTTCTAAAACCAATGATATCGCTGGTGACGGGACAACTACTGCAACAGTTTTGACCCAAGCTATTGTTCGTGAAGGGATCAAAAACGTTACAGCAGGAGCAAACCCAATCGGTATCCGTCGTGGGATTGAAGCAGCGGTTGCAACTGCTGTGGAAGCCTTGAAGAACAATGCCATTCCAGTATCAAGCAAGGAAGCTATTGCACAAGTCGCTGCCGTATCCTCTCGCTCTGAAAAAGTTGGTGAGTACATCTCTGAAGCTATGGAAAAAGTTGGCAAAGATGGAGTCATCACCATTGAAGAATCACGTGGTATGGAAACAGAGCTTGAAGTTGTAGAAGGAATGCAGTTTGACCGTGGTTATCTATCACAGTACATGGTCACTGACAATGAAAAAATGGTGGCAGACCTTGAAAATCCATATATTTTAATCACCGATAAGAAAATCTCAAATATCCAAGAAATCTTGCCACTTCTAGAAAGCATTCTTCAAAGTAGCCGTCCACTCTTGATCATTGCTGATGATGTTGACGGTGAAGCTCTTCCAACTCTTGTCTTGAACAAGATTCGAGGAACTTTCAACGTCGTTGCTGTTAAGGCTCCTGGCTTTGGGGACCGTCGTAAGGCTATGTTGGAAGATATCGCTATCTTGACAGGCGGAACTGTTATCACAGAAGATCTTGGTCTTGAATTGAAAGATGCTACTATTGAAGCGCTTGGTCAAGCAGCGAGAGTGACTGTAGATAAAGATAGTACTGTTATTGTAGAAGGTGCGGGAAATCCTGAAGCAATTGCTAACCGTGTCGCTGTTATCAAATCACAAATTGAAACAACAACTTCAGAATTCGACCGTGAAAAACTTCAAGAACGCTTGGCTAAATTGTCAGGTGGAGTAGCTGTTATCAAGGTTGGTGCTGCAACTGAAACTGAGTTGAAAGAAATGAAACTCCGTATCGAAGATGCTCTTAACGCGACTCGTGCAGCTGTTGAAGAAGGTATCGTTGCAGGTGGTGGTACTGCCCTTGTTAATGTTATCTCAGCTGTCGCTGCCTTGGAATTAGAAGGCGATGAAGCAACAGGTCGCAATATTGTTCTTCGTGCCTTAGAAGAGCCTGTACGTCAAATTGCCCACAACGCAGGTTATGAAGGTTCAATTGTTATTGATCGTTTGAAAAATGCAGAACTTGGAACTGGCTTCAACGCTGCGACAGGTGAATGGGTCAATATGATTGAAGCAGGAATCATTGATCCTGTTAAGGTAAGCCGTTCAGCCCTTCAGAACGCAGCTTCAGTAGCAAGTCTCATCTTGACTACCGAAGCAGTTGTAGCTAACAAACCAGAACCAGTAGCCCCAGCTCCAGCAATGGATCCATCTATGATGGGTGGTTACTAAGAAATATAAAAAAACAGGTAGAAATCTTTATTTCTACCTGTTTCTTTTGAATCACTTAAAAAGAGGGAGATCAGCTTCCTCTTTTTTTATCTGAAAATGTTATGGTTTGATGACTTCAGCTCCACCCATGTATGGACGAAGAACTTCAGGAATAGTCACAGAACCATCTTCATTTTGATAGTTTTCAAGAATAGCAGCAACGGTACGTCCAACAGCAAGTCCAGAACCGTTCAAAGTGTGAAGGAGTTTCACTTTTCCATCTGCTTCATCACGGTAACGGATTTGGGCACGACGAGCTTGGAAATCTTCTGTATTTGAACAGCTTGAGATTTCACGATAAGTATTTTGTGCAGGAATCCACACTTCCAAGTCGTAAGTTTTTGCTGCTGAGAAGCCCATATCTCCTGTAGAGAGAGCTACCACACGGTATGGAAGGTTGAGTTTTTGAAGGATGTTTTCAGCGTTAGCTGTCATCTTTTCCAATTCTTCGTATGATTCTTCAGGTTTAGCAAATTTCACCATTTCAACCTTGTGGAATTGGTGCAAACGGATCAATCCACGAGTATCGCGACCAGCTGAACCAGCTTCAGAACGGAATGATGGACTCATCGCGGTAAAGTAGATTGGCAAGTCTTTTCCGTCAAGAATTTCATCACGGTAGTAGTTGGTCAGAGGAACCTCAGCTGTAGGAATGAGGACATAGTTCGTATCTTTCAATTCAAACGTATCTTCTTTGAATTTTGGATATTGACCAGTACCAAACATAGAATCATAGTTGACCATGTAAGGTGTGATGACTTCTGTATAGCCTTCTTTACCATGCTCATCCAACATAAAGTTGTAGATAGCACGTTCCAAACGAGCTCCAAGTCCTTTATAGAAGAGGAAGCGAGCGCCAGTGACTTTTCCACCACGTTCCCAGTCAAGAATACCGAGGTCTTCACCTAGATCCCAGTGAGCTTTTGGTTCAAAGCCAAACTCGCGAGGAGTTCCCCAACGGCGAACTTCTACGTTATCGTCTTCGTCAGCACCGATAGGAACACTATCAGCAGGGATGTTGGGAAGAGTTGTGGTAAATTCTGTCAATTTCGCATCGATCTCTGCCAATTCTGCATCCAGAGCTTTGACCTCGGCAGAGAGAGCTTGCATGGCAGCAATTTTATCGTCTGCATTTTCTTTGTTGCGTTTAGCTTGAGCAATCTCAGCAGAAACTGTATTACGTTCCGCTTTAAGCGTTTCAACCTTGACCAAGATATCACGACGTTTTGCATCGATTTCTTTCATCTCGTTCAAGATAGCAGCATCTACACCACGTGTAGCTAGTTTTTCTGCGACAGCATCAAAGTCTGTACGAATACGTTTGATATCTAACATATAAACTCCTTTATGAAAAAAGCACACCTGACAAAGCGTTGGAGTGGCAGGGCCACGGTTCCATCCAACTTCACAGGTGTGCACTTGATTCTGTATTTGATTTAAAACAACGGTAGAATTTCACCTATCTCTCCTATCTGCTCGCAGCATCCGCAGACTTTCTGGAAGAAGAGGATAACCTACTTATCCGTTTCTATGATTATACTAAACTTTCTATTTTTTTGCAAATAGATTTTTGATTTTACGACCGATGATTTGGACCAGGGTAGGAAGCTTAATGACCTTATCATTACCTAGTTTTTCACGAGCAATTTTAAGAATTTTTCCAGAATCTTTTGAGGCAAAGAGGAATTTTCCTTGGTCTGTAAAAACTTCAAAGTGACGACTAACCTTACGGCCCGAAACATTGGCTCCGATTTGATGAATGCTGGACCATGGGATTTGAATGTAATCTTCGACATTACGGTCTGCGTAAAATTCTAGTGCTTGATCTCCAACAAGGAATTTTCCGACCTTTCCTGAAATGGAAAGGTAGGAAGTTCCAGTGGTTTGTATGTCAACGACTTTGTTGAGGGATTGTGCCATGTTTAGTCTTCCTTACTTTCACCGAAAAATGCTTGGTAGAGAGCCTTGATGGCAGCTTTTTCTTGGTCTTTTTGAACAACGAACATGATAGAAACTTCGCTCGAACCTTGTGACATCATTTGGATGTTGATATTATTTTCAGACAAGGCACGAGTAGCTGTAGCAGTTACCCCGATATGGCGCTTCATTTTTTCTCCAACAATCATTATGATAGACAGGTCATGTTCGATTTCAGCGTGGTCAACTTCAGCTTTTTGAACAAGTTGACGAAGGATTTCTTCTTCTTTGATAGGAGTTAATTCTCGTGAACGTAAAATGATAGATAGGTCATCGATACCAGTTGGCATATGTTCCCAACCGATATTTAAGTCTTCAAGAATTTGAAGAACTTTACGACCAAACCCGATTTCACGGTTCATAAGGTACTTAGACATATTGATGCTGACAAAGCCAGAGTCACCTGCGATTCCTACTACTGGGAATTTATCACTACTATGTTGTAGTACGATACGAGTACCTGGATGGTCAGGGTTATTGGTGTTCTTGATAACCAAAGGAATTTTCCCGCGGTAGGCTGGCAAGAGAGCTTCGTCATGGAGCACAGAAAATCCAGCATAAGCCAATTCACGCATTTCACGGTAAGTCAATTCAGGAATTGAGTGTGGTTTGTGAATAATACCAGGGTGAGCCGCAAAAATCCCATTAACATCAGTAAAGTTCTCGTAAAGGTCTGCTTTGACACCGGCAGCAATGATAGAACCTGTGATATCAGATCCTCCACGGGAGAAGGTACAGATTTGGTTTTCTTTTGTGACACCGAAGAATCCAGGAATAACAAGGACTTCTGTGCCGTTATTGAGTTCCTCGATTTTATCATAGCTTGAAGGAATGATACGAGCGTTACCAGGTTCGCTTGTTACAACAATACCGGCTTCTCGTGGATGAACATAGCGTGCATCTAATCCATTTTGGTTGAAGTAAGCTGCGATTAGTTTAGCGTTATTATTTTCCCCTGCAGCGAGAAAAGTATCGTAAAGAAATTCGTTGTTTTCAATTGGAAGAGTAGCGAGTGCTCGGATACTTTTAGAGATTCGTTCTAAAACAGCTGGTTTAAGTCCTAGTTTGCTAACCATTGCAGCGTAACGGTCGATAATCCAGTTTTGACTAGCACTGATATCGTTTCCTGCCACATAGTCACGATAATATTTAATCAAAGCATCTGTAACCTTGGTATCTTCAGCATCACGCTTTCCTGGTGCAGATACAACTACAAAACGACGTTCAGGATCACTTTTTACAATGTCTAAAACCTTTTTCAACTGGCTTGCAGAGGCAAGTGAACTTCCTCCAAATTTTACAACTTTCATAAGAACTCCTAAGATAGTATTTTATACGATTATAGCAGAAAGGAGGTCTTTTTTCAATCTGCGATAGGAAAGCCAGCTTCTTGTAAGAGGTCTGGACATGATTATCTCAACCAAACTATTTTAAAGATAGAAAATATATTTACAAAATCGGCTGATACACTTTTTATCGATTTTTGCTTGTGTAAATAGAAATAAAAAGATATACTTTGAAGATAAAATAATTTAATCAGCTTTTTAAATTAAAGGAGTAGCTATGAATCATATTATCTTTCAAATTCAAGACGATTTAGCAACAATTACTTTAAATCGTCCCGAAGTGGCAAATGGTTTCCATATTCCTATGTGTGAAGAAATTTTAGAAGCACTGGAATTGGCTGAAAAGGATGATTCCGTTTCATTTATTCTTATCAATGCAGCAGGAAAGGTATTTTCTGTCGGTGGAGACTTGGTTGAGATGAAACGTGCTGTCGATGAGGATGATATTGCTTCACTTGCACGAATTGCTGAATTGGTTAATTCAATTTCTTATAAGATTAAACAGATTCCTAAGCCAGTCATCATGGAAGTTGACGGAGCAGTTGCTGGAGCCGCAGCAAATATGGCCTTAGCAGTTGATTTCTGTATTGCATCTGACAAAGCTAAATTCATCCAGGCTTTTGTAGGTGTGGGCTTAGCTCCTGATGCAGGTGGCTTATTCTTGCTTACACGATCTCTAGGTGCAACTCGAGCAACTCAATTAGCGATGACAGGCGAAGCTTTTACCGCTGAAAAAGCCTTTGAAGCAGGAGCATTGTATCGCCTATGCATTAGTGAACAATTAGAAAAAACTAGAGAACAATTGTTGAAGAAGTTGAGACGCGGTTCTTCAAATTCCTATGCTGCGATTAAGAAACTTGTTTGGGAAAGTGAGTTTAAACAGTGGCATGAATACGCTAAACTTGAATTAGAATTGCAAGAATCACTTTCTTACACAGAAGATTTTAAAGAAGGTGTACGTGCACATTCTGAGAGAAGACGTCCAAAATTTGTCGGGAAATAAAAAAATGCTTGCACAATTCTTTGAAGTTTGATATACTTTTCTAGTCAAATGTTTTGATTATAAAACTTTTTTTGGTAAGGAGGGAAGAGAAATGGACTACCAACAAGTCAATGACTATTTAACATCAATTTTTAACAACGTCCTAGTGATCGAGGAAGTAAGTTTGCGAGGTAGTCGTTTCAAAGATATCTCTATCAAAGAAATGCATACGATTGATGTTATCGGTAAGTATCCAGAAGTGACTCCTAGTCAAGTTTCCAAAGAGTTGATGGTAACACTAGGGACTGTGACAACGAGCTTAAACAATCTGGAGCGAAAAGGATACATCGAACGGATTCGTTCAGATCAGGATCGTCGTGTAGTACATCTTCATTTGACAAAGAAAGGTCGCCTTGTACATCGTCTCCATAAACGTTTCCATAAGGCCATGGTCGAAAGAATTATCGAAGGAATGAGCCCTGAGGAAATGGATGTTATGGGTAGAGGGTTGACTAATCTTTATCACTTTTTGGAGGATTTGAAATAATGGCTTTTGCAAAAATAAGCCAGGTCGCTCATTATGCTCCAGAGCAGATTGTCACAAACGAGGACTTGGCTCAGGTCATGGATACGAGTGATGAATGGATTTCAAGTCGGACAGGGATTAAAGAACGTCATATTTCTAAGACAGAATCAACAGGAGATTTAGCGACAGAGGTTGCAAGGCAACTTCTAGAGAAGGCAAGGATTTCTGCTGAAGAGCTAGATTTCATTATTCTGGCTACTATGACACCTGACTCGATGATGCCTTCAACAGCTGCCCGTGTTCAGGCCAAAATCGGCGCTCATAAGGCTTTTGCTTATGATTTAACAGCCGCTTGTAGTGGATTTGTCTTCGCCTTATCAACTGCAGAAAAGTTCATTTCTTCAGGAACATATCGAAAAGGTCTTGTTATCGGTAGTGAGACCATGTCAAAATCTTTGGACTGGTCTGACCGCTCAACAGCTGTCTTGTTTGGAGATGGAGCTGGCGGAGTGCTACTTGAGGCAAGTGATCAAGAACATTTCTTAGCAGAAAGTCTCAATAGCGATGGTTCTCGTGGTGAGTGTCTCACCTATGGAAAGACAGGATTGATTTCACCATTTTCGATTCAAGAAGAACCAGATGTTTTCTTAAAAATGGATGGGAGAGCAGTTTTTGACTTTGCAATTCGAGACGTGGCTAAATCTATTAAACAGACCATCGAAAAAAGTCCAATATCAGCAGATGAACTCGATTATCTCTTGCTTCATCAAGCTAATATTCGCATTTTGGAAAAGATGGCTAGAAAAATCGGTGTCGATCGTGACAAACTTCCTGCTAATATGATGAAGTATGGAAATACCAGTGCGGCAAGTATCCCGATTTTACTTTCTGAGTGTGTAGAAGAAGGGCTCATCAATTTAGATGGTAGCCAAAAAATTCTTTTGTCAGGTTTCGGTGGAGGTTTGACATGGGGCACACTTATTGTTACAATTTAGGTAATCATGTGGTGATCACATTGTTATAAAAAAACTATTTATTTTAAAGGAGTCTATCATGGCAGTATTTGAAAAAGTACAAGAAATTATCGTTGAAGAACTTGGAAAAGATGCATCAGAAGTAACACTTGAATCTACTTTTGATGATTTGGATGCAGATTCATTGGACTTGTTCCAAGTTATCTCAGAAATCGAAGATGCTTTTGATATCCAAATCGAAGCTGAAGATAACTTGAAAACAGTTGGTGACTTGGTTGCTTACGTTGAAGAGCAAACAAAATAATTAGAATAAATAAAGAAGGAGTAGGGGAGACCCGCTCCCTCTTGTTTAGGTAATAGTTTGATCGTCAAATTATAATAAAGTCGAACTATTACGTAAGCAAGATTTATGGAGGCAATATGAAAACACGTATCACTGAACTATTAAATATTAAATATCCTATCTTCCAAGGTGGAATGGCCTGGGTGGCAGATGGCGATTTGGCTGGAGCTGTTTCAAAAGCTGGTGGTCTCGGAATCATTGGTGGAGGAAACGCACCTAAAGAAGTTGTTAAAGCTAATATCGATAAGATTAAATCTTTAACAGATAAACCTTTTGGTGTTAACATTATGCTTCTGTCTCCATTTGTAGATGATATTGTTGACCTCGTTATTGAAGAAGGGGTTAAGGTAGTCACAACTGGTGCAGGAAATCCAAGCAAATACATGGAGCGATTCCATGATGCTGGAATTACCGTTATTCCTGTAGTTCCTAGTGTTGCATTGGCGAAACGCATGGAAAAAATCGGTGCAGATGCCGTCATTGCTGAAGGTATGGAAGCCGGCGGACATATTGGTAAATTAACAACTATGACCTTGGTACGTCAAGTTGCGGCGGCTGTTTCAATTCCTGTAATCGCTGCAGGTGGTATTGCAGACGGTGAGGGAGCTGCAGCTGGATTTATGCTTGGTGCAGAAGCTGTTCAAGTAGGAACTCGTTTTGTAGTTGCTAAGGAATCTAATGCTCATCCAAACTATAAAGCTAAGATTTTAAAAGCCCGTGATATTGATACAACGATTTCAGCACAACATTTTGGACACGCAGTTCGTGCCATCAAAAACCAATTGACTCGTGATTTCGAGCAAGCTGAAAAAGATGCCTTTAAACAAGAAAATCCAGACTTAGAAATCTTTGAACAAATGGGCGCTGGAGCCTTAGCTAAGGCTGTTGTCCATGGTGACGTGGATGGTGGTTCAGTAATGGCCGGTCAGATTGCAGGTTTGGTATCGAAAGAAGAAACTGTTGAAGAAATCTTAAAAGATATCTACTATGGTGCAGCTGAAAAGATTCAATCAGAAGCCGCTCGTTGGGCAGGAGTTACAAGAAATGACTAAAACAGCCTTTCTATTTGCAGGTCAAGGAGCCCAGTACCTTGGAATGGGACGTGAACTATACGACCAATATGCTATCGTAAAGGAAACAATCGACCAAGCTAGCCAGGTCTTAGGTTATGATCTTCGTGACTTGATTGATAACGATGAAACGAAGCTAAATCAGACTCGTTACACACAACCAGCTATTTTGGCTACATCCGTTTCCATTTACCGACTACTAAAGGAGAAGGGTTACCAACCAGATATGGTGGCAGGTCTGTCTCTTGGTGAATATTCTGCCCTCGTAGCTAGTGGTGCTTTGGATTTTGAGGATGCGGTGGCTCTAGTTGCTAAGCGTGGATCTTATATGGAAGATGCGGCACCTGCTGGGTCTGGTAAAATGGTAGCCGTACTCAATACTTCAGTTGAAGTTATTGAACAAGCTTGTCAAGAAGCTTCTCAACTTGGTGTTGTGACTCCAGCTAACTACAATACCCCAAGTCAAATTGTTATTGGTGGTGAGGTGGTTGCTGTAGATCGTGCAGTTGAACTTTTGCAGGAAGCGGGAGCAAAACGCTTGATTCCTCTAAATGTTTCTGGACCTTTCCATACAGCTTTATTGGAGCCTGCAAGTCAAAAATTAGCACAAGCCCTGACAGCAGTTGAATTTTCTGATTTTGCTTGTCCTCTTGTTGGAAATACAGAAGCAAAGGTCATGGAAAAAGAACGAATTGCAGAACTCTTGACTCGTCAAGTTAAGGAACCTGTTCGTTTTTATGAGAGCATTGCAGTCATGAAAGAAGCGGGAGTCACTCGTTTTATAGAGATTGGTCCTGGAAAAGTCTTGTCAGGATTCGTCAAAAAGATTGATAAAACTGCTCAACTTGCAAATGTTGAAGATCAAGCAAGTTTACAAGCACTCTTAGAAAATTAGATCAAAATAGTAGAAGTTCTGAAAGGAGAAAAATGAAACTAGAACAGAAAAATGTCTTTATTACAGGCTCAAGTCGAGGAATTGGTCTCGCCATTGCTCATAAATTTGCCAGCTTGGGAGCCAACGTTGTCTTGAATAGTCGTGGTGAAATCTCCGAGGAGCTTCTAAACGAGTTTAAACCATATGGGGTCAAGGTACTTGCTATTTCTGGTGATGTCTCAGACTTCACAGATGCAAAACGCATGGTGGATCAAGCGATTGAAGAACTAGGTTCAGTTGATGTCCTAGTGAATAATGCTGGGATTACTCAAGACACCCTCATGCTGAAGATGACAGAAGAAGATTTTGAGAAGGTCTTGAAAATCAATTTGACAGGTGCCTTCAATATGACACAAGCTGTTTTGAAACAGATGATAAAAGCACGTGAAGGTGCCATTATCAACATGTCGAGTGTTGTCGGTTTGATGGGAAATGTCGGTCAAGCAAACTACGCTGCTTCTAAAGCTGGTCTGATTGGATTTACTAAATCAGTAGCACGTGAAGTTGCCAATCGAAATGTTCGCGTCAATGCCATTGCTCCAGGAATGATCGAATCAGACATGACTGCGGTTCTATCTGATAAGGTGAAAGATGCTATGTTAGCACAAATTCCGATGAAACAATTTGGCCAAGCTGAGCAAGTCGCAGAGGTCACAGCCTTTCTTGCAAGTCAAGATTATCTAACGGGACAAGTCATTGCAATTGATGGTGGACTAACCATGCAATAAGAGTTAAAATAGAGGTATGAAAATGAAACTAAATCGAGTAGTAGTAACAGGTTATGGATTAACATCTCCAATCGGTAACACACCAGAAGAATTTTGGAACAGTCTTAAAAATGGAAACATTGGAATTGGTGAGATCACCAAATTCGATCACAGTGCTTTTGATGTTCATAATGCAGCAGAAATTAACGATTTTCCGTTTGACAAATACTTTGTAAAAAAGGATACCAATCGTTTCGATGATTATTCTTTATATGCCTTGTATGCAGCTCAAGAAGCGGTGAACAATGCAAATCTTGACGTAGAAGCGCTTGATAAAGATCGCTTTGGTGTCATTGTTGCATCAGGTATCGGTGGAATCAGAGAAATCGAAGATCAAGTCCTTCGACTTCACGAAAAAGGACCAAAACGTGTAAAACCATTGACACTTCCAAAAGCCTTGCCAAATATGGCAGCAGGAAATGTTGCTATGCGCTTTGGTGCAAATGGTATCTGTAAATCTATCAATACAGCTTGTGCTTCATCAAATGATGCTATCGGAGATGCCTTCCGTTCTATCAAGTTTGGTTTCCAAGATATCATGTTGGTTGGTGGTTCAGAATCATCTATTACTCCATTTGCGATTGCAGGTTTCCAAGCCTTAACAGCTCTTTCAACAACAGAAGATCCAACTCGTGCTTCTATTCCATTTGACAAAGACCGTAATGGATTTGTCATGGGTGAAGGATCAGGTATGTTGGTTCTTGAAAGCTTAGAGCACGCAGAAAAACGTGGAGCAACTATCCTTGCCGAAGTTGTTGGTTATGGTAACACTTGTGATGCTTACCACATGACTTCACCACATCCAGAAGGTCAAGGGGCTATTAAAGCTATCAAACTTGCCTTGGATGAAGCTGAGATTACACCAGACCAAGTAGCCTATGTCAATGCCCACGGTACATCAACTCCAGCTAATGAAAAAGGAGAAAGTGGAGCGATTGTAGCGGTTCTTGGTAAGGAAGTACCTGTATCTTCAACCAAGTCATTTACAGGACACTTACTCGGTGCGGCAGGTGCAGTTGAAGCCATTGCAACAATTGAAGCAATTCGTAACAACTATGTTCCAATGACAGCTGGAACAACAGAATTATCAGACTACATTGAAGCAAACGTCATTTATGGACAAGGAGTGGAACGTGAAATTCCTTATGCTATCTCAAATACCTTTGGATTTGGTGGACATAATGCAGTTCTTGCTTTCAAACGTTGGGAGAATAAGTAAAGATGAATTTAAAAGAAATCAAAGACTTGATGGCACAATTTGACCAGTCAAGCTTGAAAGAATTTTCTTATAAAAATGGAACGGATGAGTTGGTCTTCAGTAAGAATGAAACAAAACTTGTTGCAGAAACAAGTCCAACACCTCAACCTGTGGTTCCAGCAACTACACCTACAGTTGCACCACAAGTTCCAACTACAACGCCAGCTGCAGAAGCAGCTTCAGAATCAAGTGTTACTGAGTCTGTAGCTGAAGGAGACCTTGTAGAAAGTCCACTTGTCGGAGTTGCTTACTTGGCTGCCGGACCTGATAAACCTAATTTTGTTTCAGTTGGTGATACTGTTAAAAAAGGCCAAACCTTGGTTATCATTGAAGCCATGAAGGTCATGAACGAAATTCCAGCACCTAAAGATGGTGTCGTAACAGAAATTCTTGTTGCCAATGAAGAAATGGTTGAGTTCGGGAAAGGCTTGGTACGTATCAAATGATTGATATTCAAGGAATTAAAGAAGCTTTGCCCCACCGTTATCCCATGCTCTTAGTGGATCGTGTCTTGGAAGTCAGTGAAGATACAATTGTTGCTATTAAAAATGTAACGATTAACGAACCTTTCTTCAACGGACACTTTCCAGCCTACCCTGTAATGCCAGGTGTCTTGATCATGGAAGCTTTGGCACAAACAGCAGGTGTTTTGGAATTATCAAAACCTGAAAACAAAGGGAAGCTTGTTTTCTATGCTGGTATGGACAAAGTGAAATTTAAGAAACAAGTTGTTCCTGGTGATCAGCTTGTCATGACAGCAACTTTTGTCAAGCGTCGTGGCACAATCGCCGTAGTAGAAGCGAAGGCAGAAGTAGATGGTAAGCTTGCAGCAAGCGGTACTCTAACCTTTGCTATTGGAAACTAGGGAGGTTTTCCATGTTTCGTAAGATTTTAATTGCCAATCGTGGTGAAATCGCTGTTCGTATTATTCGTGCGGCACGAGAATTAGGAATTGCAACAGTCGCTGTTTATTCAACTGCTGACAAGGAAGCTCTCCACACGCTTTTGGCTGATGAGGCTATCTGTATCGGCCCTGGGAAGGCTACAGAATCTTATCTGAACATCAATGCCATCCTATCAGCTGCGGTATTGACTGAAGCTGAAGCTATTCACCCTGGATTTGGTTTCTTAAGTGAAAATTCCAAATTTGCAACTATGTGTGAAGAAGTTGGGATCAAATTTATCGGACCATCAGCTCGCGTCATGGATGTCATGGGAGATAAAATTAACGCCCGTGCTCAAATGATTAAGGCAAACGTGCCTGTCATTCCAGGATCAGATGGAGAGGTCCATACAGCAGAAGAGGCTCTTGCTATTGCTGAAAAAATTGGTTATCCAGTTATGCTGAAAGCTTCAGCTGGAGGTGGTGGAAAAGGGATTCGTAAGGTTGAAAAAGCAGAAGATCTCGTGTCAGCCTTTGAAACAGCCTCTAGTGAAGCCAAAGCCAACTTTGGTAATGGAGCTATGTACCTTGAGCGTGTGATTTATCCTGCTCGCCATATTGAAGTACAGATTCTTGCTGACCAAATGGGACATGTTATTCACCTTGGTGAGCGTGACTGTTCGCTTCAACGGAATAACCAAAAGGTTTTAGAAGAAAGTCCTTCGATTGCTATTGGAAAAACCCTTCGTAATGAAATTGGTGCTGCGGCAGTTCGTGCAGCGGAGTCTGTAGGCTACGAAAATGCTGGTACGATTGAATTCCTACTAGATGAAGCAAGTGGCAAATTCTACTTTATGGAGATGAATACGCGTGTCCAAGTGGAACACCCGGTAACCGAATTTGTTTCAGGTGTAGATATTGTCAAGGAACAAATCCGTATCGCAGCGGGTCAACCATTGACTTTGAAACAAGAAGACATTGTTCTAAAAGGACATTCCATTGAGTGCCGTATCAATGCAGAAAACCCAGCCTTTAATTTTGCACCAAGCCCAGGGAAGATTACCAATCTTTATCTACCAAGTGGTGGTGTGGGCTTGCGTGTTGACTCTGCAGTTTATCCTGGTTATAGCATTCCGCCATACTATGATAGTATGATTGCTAAAATTATTGTTCATGGTGAAAATCGATTTGATGCACTCATGAAAATGCAACGAGCTCTTTATGAACTCGAAATTGAAGGGGTTGTCACCAATGCTGATTTTCAGCTCGATTTGATTTCTGATCGTCGAGTGATAGCAGGAGACTACGATACTTCATTCTTGATGGAAACTTTCTTACCACACTATCAAGAAAAAGAATAATATAAAAAGAGTATGAGACTGAAAAGGGGGATGTATGGCTCTATTTAGTAAAAAAGATAAATATATACGAATTAATCCCAATCGTTCACTTAGAGAAAAGCCCCAAGCTAAACCTGAGGTTCCAGACGAACTCTTCTCAAAATGTCCAGGTTGTAAACACACCATTTACCAAAAAGATTTAGGGAGTGAGCGTATTTGTCCTCACTGTGGCTATACCTTCCGTATCTCAGCTCAAGAGCGTCTTTCTTTGACCATCGATATGGGAAGCTTCTTAGAGATGTTTACAGGAATTGAGACGCAGGATCCATTGGAATTTCCAGGCTACCAGAAAAAATTAGCCTCTATGCGTGAAAAAACAGGGCTTGATGAGGCTGTTGTTACAGGAACTGCTTTGATCAAGGGGGAAAAGGTAGCCCTCGGAATCATGGATTCCAACTTTATCATGGCGTCTATGGGAACGATCGTTGGTGAGAAAATCACCCGATTGTTTGAATATGCGACAGCTGAAAAATTACCAGTCGTCTTATTTACAGCATCTGGTGGAGCACGTATGCAAGAAGGAATCATGAGTTTGATGCAGATGGCTAAAATCTCTGCAGCAGTTAAACGTCATTCCAATGCAGGTCTCTTTTATCTGACTATCCTAACAGATCCAACAACCGGAGGTGTTACAGCTTCCTTTGCCATGGAAGGTGATATTATCTTGGCAGAGCCTCAAAGTTTGGTAGGATTTGCTGGACGTCGTGTCATTGAAAATACCGTAAGGGAAGATTTGCCAGAGGATTTCCAGAAGGCAGAGTTTTTGTTAGAACATGGATTTGTGGATGCGATTGTTAAACGGAGAGAATTGCCAGATATGATTGCTCGATTAGTAAGGTTACATAAGGGGGATTGTTGATGAATATTGCAAAAATCGTCAGAGAAGCACGTGAACAAACCCGCTTAACTGCCTTGGACTTCGCAACAGGAATATTTGATGACTTTGTAGAGCTACATGGTGATCGCTCTTTCCGAGATGATGGTGCTGTTATTGGTGGTATCGGTTGGTTGGGAGACCAGGCAGTAACTGTTGTTGGAATTCAAAAAGGTAAAAGCTTACAGGATAATCTTAACCGTAACTTTGGACAACCTCATCCTGAAGGTTATCGAAAAGCCCTTCGCTTGATGAAGCAGGCTGAAAAATTTGGCCGTCCTATTGTCACTTTTATCAACACTGCGGGTGCCTATCCTGGTGTCGGAGCAGAAGAGCGTGGGCAAGGTGAAGCTATTGCCCGTAACCTCATGGAGATGAGCGATCTTAAGGTGCCAATTATTGCCATTATTATCGGTGAAGGTGGCTCAGGAGGGGCTTTAGCTCTTGCAGTAGCTGACCGTGTTTGGATGTTAGAAAACTCGATCTATGCAGTTCTCAGTCCTGAAGGCTTTGCGTCTATTCTTTGGAAAGATGGCAGTCGTGCCATGGAAGCTGCAGAGTTGATGAAAATTACTTCTTTCGAATTGCTAGATATGAAAATTGTTGATAAGGTTATCTCTGAGGTAGGTCTATCAAGTAAAGATCTGATCAAGCAAGTCAAAGAACAACTCCGAGCAGAACTTGATGAACTTGGGAAACTGCCACTAGAGCAGCTCATTGAGGAACGTTACCAACGCTTTAGAAAATATTAAGAAATATAAAAAAGCTAGACTTATACTTAGTTCTAGCTTTTTAGATTCTATAAAATACATTTCAGAATGAAAAATTGACTCTTGTAAAAATATCTGTTAATATAACAAGAGATACGTGTGCTATAAAAATAAGTCAACAAAGCTTTTTGGGAGTGAGTATGAAAAAAATAGGTCATTTGGGAATCTATACATTACTGGTATTCCTATCAATTTATCTACTAGATTTCAGTAGTCTTTATCTGGCTAAGCTATTTGTCTGGGGTATAGATGGCTATTCTATTATTGTAGCAGTAGAGCAATTAGCTCTTTTAGGACTAGTTATCTATTGGCTTAAAAAGAAAAAAAGCTCTATATTTTTGAGAAAAGGGGCTCGAAAAAATCGAGATTCTTTTACCTTATAGTTAGTTTAGTGGCTGCTTATTTTGTCCGTCAGTTCTTAAGTGCTTTTTACGTACAGTTTAGTCGCTTCATTAATAATCACTATATCTTTGAAGATCTTCTTGCGGTCCTATCCTTCAGTGAGCAATCTACTATTTTAACGACTTGCTTCTCTTTTATCTCAGTTGTCATTTTGGGGCCTATATTGGAGGAGATTGTTCATAGAGGCTATTTTATGAATACCTTTTTCCCTAAGTCCAAATACTACTTGGATGTCATCTTATCAGCTCTTATATTTGGGCTCAGTCATTTGGTATTGTCCCATCGCGACCCCATCAGTTTGATGATTTATTGTTTTTACGGTCTTTTCTTTGCTTTAGTCTACCGTTGGACAAAGAATTTAAAAATCACCATCCTGTGCCATAGTTTTATTAACTTTCTCATTCATGCAGATTTCATCTGGTTGTTGCTTTCTAATTTAATCTATAATCGTTTTTTTAGATAGCATTTGAGGAGACAAATAAAAAGTGTTTGATATCTATCAAACACTTTTTATATTTAATTTTCTTCAGTTACAAATTGACTGAGCAGTCCGTTAATAAAACGGGCTGATTTTTGATCTGAAAAGCTTTTTGCAAGTTCAATAGCTTCATTCACAGCTACAAGTTGAGGAGTATCGAAGGAAGTGATTTCGAAAACTCCTAAACGCAATAAATTCTTTTCAACTAAGGTTAAACGTTCAATTGTCCAACCAGACTTTAAATGCTGAGTGATTTGTTTGTCTAGTTCCTCTTTTTGAGCTTGAACACCAGATACAAGATCGATTAGGAAGCTAGGGAGTTTTACCTCGTCGTCTTCTCGATCATGAGTATAAGCGAAGCGACAAGCAGTTTCAATATCAGAACCATATTCAAGACTCATCAGTGCTTGGAAGGCACATTTTCGTAGTTCGCGTCTAGATTCTAATAATGGACTAGTCATTGAGGAAGTCCTCATCAAACAAATCTGTTAATGCTGGTTTTGGTGTTTTATCTGGTGCAATACCAGCAACGTGAATATTCACAGCATTGAGTTCTACATCAGCCATATTACGAACGGCATCTTTTACAGCTTTTTGAATAGCCATTGCAACCTTAGGAACCTTGACACCATACTCAAGATAGAGATAGATATCAGCTATTAGTTCTTCTTCAGATTCTTTTAGATAGACGCCACGACCGAGTGAAAGTTTTGAAAGGGTGTCAGATACTGATTTATTTGAAAAAGAGTGGACACCATCAACTTTAGCTGTAGCGATTGCAATGATTTTTTCAAGTACACGTGGGGCGATAACGATTTCGCCTAATTGTTCTTCAATTCCCATAGAATGACCTCTTTCTAGAGATTAGGCACGAGAAACGTAAGTTCCTTCTGCAGTGTTGATAACGAGTTTTTGTCCTGCTTCGATGAAGTCTGGAACGTTAACGACAAGTCCAGTTTCCATTGTAGCTGGTTTACCAGAACCTGTAACAGTAGCACCTTTAATAGATGGTTGTGTTTCAGCAACTGTCAATTCAACAGTTGTAGGTACTGTTACACCGATGACTTCAGTTCCGTAAAATTGAATTTTAACTTCAGAATTTTCAAGGATGTAAAGCAATTCGTTTTCAACATTTACAACAGGAATTTCGTATTGGTCGTAAGTTTCAGTGTTCATGAAATAAGCTGTATCATCCATTTTGTACAAGTATTGTGCTGGCACAGTTTCGATAATCGCTTGTTCAAATTTTTCCTCTGGGCGGTAGCTAGTTTCAAATGTTGAACCAGTACGGACATCACGCAATTTCATACGCATGATAGTGTTTCCTTTACCTGGTTTGTGGTGGCTAGCTTCCAAAACGCGGATCAATTTTCCGTCAGCTGTTTCAAAGGTCATACCAGCCTTTAATTTACTTGCTTCAATCATGTTTATACCTCTTTTATAAATAGTTTACTCTTTATTGTATCATAATAGCCTAGAATTCTCAAATATCAGAGAAGATGACCTAGTTGACGGGTACAATATCCCCATTTTCATTTCTGGTTACCAAGACATATTTACCATCTACTTCGATGTAGAAGTTTTTATTAGTTGGTTTTTCTTGACTAGTAGTTTCTTCTGCAGGAGTTGTTACTTCTGGATTATTAGTTTCTACTGAGTTAGCGGGTTGTTCAGGGATAACAGTTTCTACTGGGCTAGCAACTTGCTCAGGACTTGCAGTTTGGGCCGGAGTAAATGCTTGGTTTGGATCAGCAGGTTGTACTGGGGGAACAGTTTGATTTGGACTAACAGGTTGAGCTTGTTGGTTTAATTGACCACCAAGTGTTTGTCCTAGGTTCATACCCATAATCATGTTCATACCATTGCCATTACCTTCGTTATTGGCTGCCGCAATGAGAGCTTCGTTACGAGCACGACGTTCTTCAATTTCGATGGTATTGTATTTCATAGCAACGAGTTCACTGTCAAGTTTTCGAACAAGTTCCAAGCTTTCTTGGTCGTAGCTCAAATCCTCAAGAAGGATATTGGTTGCTTCAATACCGTAAAGTCCTGTCCATACCTTGTTGACTTCTTGTTTAGCGATTTCATTGAAGGTATCCTGATTAGCATTTAGGCTATAGATATCAACTCGGTACTCATTAGTGAATTTGGAAATTGCGATAGCAATTTTAGGAGAGATATTTTGTCGAAGAGTTCCTTGAGCAATATCTTGGAGTGTAAATGGTTTATGTTCTTCAATTTGTTGACTGATCGAGCTAACGTAGAAAAGGACTGGATCAGAAATCTTGATATCAAACAAACCATAGAAACGGATGTTGAGCAATTGTTGGTAACGTTCACTGAAGTATTCTACAGCGTTTTGGGTACCAAATTTATTACCCGCAATCGGTTGGATACGGACAAAGATGATTTCTTGTTGAGTTACGACTTGACCAGCGAATGAGAAGCGGTGCTTGAAGTTTTCCCAAGTGCCCTTAATTCCGCCTTTTTCTAGAAGCCAAGCGTTGTCGCCAGAGCGCCATTCATGGCTACCAGCTTCTAAAACATCACCAAGGAAAGTACCGTTATTTACAAGGATAGCAACATACCCTTGTGGCACAATTACGACAGAGCCATCTGTTAAAAGTCCTGTATGTTGATTACTTTGTCTAGAAACTCCGTCAGGGTCTTTTGTAAGAAGAGTTCCCTTAACAGCTAATGCATCTGATGATACGTGGTCTGGAAGCACAACGGCTTCCTTAAATTTACTGTCATTAAGACTATTAATTCCAGCAGATTTGGCAACATCAACAACTCCCTTAATTTGCTCTTTGGCCATACGAATAAATCCCATAATTTCCTCCTAATTATATAATTCGTCTTCATCCACAACGTCATAGGTGTCAAGAACCCATTGGTTTGGACTACGGGTGATATCAGATCCGCAATAGTCACATTTGCTGATTGCTGATATTTTCAGTGGAGCGCCACAGTTTGGACAGCGGTCGCTAACGGCTTCATCTTGAACAGAACTTTCAGTTTGACTGCCATGTTTACGGATGAAGTTCATTTGATAAACTGTAAATAGATCTTTTTGAGGGTCTCCCTCAATAACCTTACGAGTCTTGTCTTCGATGACATAATCTCTCAAGGTAGATGATAAGATAACAACTAAAGTATCGTTTCCATCTGGATTACTATTGAAATCTTTGATTCTAACATTTTCAACACAAACTCGTTCTAAGACATTGGTTGTTTGGGATTGGATATGTTCTTCTAGTTGAGAACTGTGTTGAGAATAGAGACTGGCGCTTTCAAGAGAACGCACCAAGTTCCAATCTTTCTTAGTCCAGGCTGCCTGTAACTGGATGTAGACTTCTTTAACCCATGAAGTGAAAGCAGAGGCATCAAAGTTTGGATCGTAATATCTGAGTCGGTCGATAGCTTGGTTATTATTTTCAACTCTACGATGGCTAATTGGCTCTGGTTCGTAGCTAGTAGTATGTCTTCTATACGGTGTTTCAGATGGAGTGTTCTGATCGTTAAGGTACTTGATGAGCATGAAGAGTAGGAAAGCCCCGACACCAAACATGATAAGAATAGTCATCCCGGTACCTAAAGATCCACCTGAACTTGAGTAACTACCGCCAGAACGATAGCTGCTTCTAGAAGAAGAGCTACCACTTGAACGACTAGAACTACTACTTCGTGAACTACTGCGGCTAGAACTACTACTTCGTGAACTGCTGCGGCTAGAACTACCACTTCGAGAATGTCCAACACCCGCATCGATTGATTGAAGAGGTGTCACAAATAGAAGAAGCAAGAAGGTAGCGATAAGAGTATATAACTTTTTCATATGTCTCCTAACTATGTGAGTACAGAGTGCAAGGCAGCAAGCTAGAATTTTATATCAGCTTGTGACAGTTATATTTAAATTATTCGATTAATCATTTTTCAACTTCGCCAATTCTTGGGCAAGTAGTTTGAGGGCTACTTGTGGGTTGGCTTGTCCTTTAGTTGCTTTCATGAGGAAACCAGTAAAGGCCTTGTCTGCATTCCGTTTGCCTGACTTGAAGTCTGCGACAGCAGCTTCGTTATCGGCAAAGACTTGATGGATGATTGGAATCAAGATATCTGGATCTGAAATTTGAACTAAACCGGCTTTTTCAACGTATTCACGAGCACTGCCACCATTTTTAGCAAGGTGGACAAAGACTTTCTTGGCAATCTTAGATGAAATAGTGCCGTCTTCGATGATAGCGATCATTTCTACCAAGTTTTCTGGAGTTAACTCGATTTCTTCCAGTGTCTTACCTTCAGCGTTCAAGAACTGAGCGACTTCACCTTGGAGCCAGTTAGAGACTTGCTTAGCGTCACCGCCAAGGGCAACAGCTTTCTCAAAGAAGTCAGAAGTGACTTTGTTGGCAGTCAACTGACTAGCATCGTAGTCTGATAGGCCAAGGTCAGATACGTAGCGAGCACGGCGTTCTTTTGGAAACTCTGGCAACTCAGTGCGCATTTCCTCAATCCACTCATCTGAGATTTCAAAGAGTGGTAGGTCTGGTTCTGGGAAGTAGCGGTAGTCTGCAGCACCTTCTTTAACACGCATGAGGATGGTTGCTTTGTTCGCTTCATCGTAACGACGTGTTTCTTGGCGAATTTGACCACCAGAGCGAAGAATTTCAGCCTGACGTTGCACTTCGTATTCAAGACCCTTGCGGACATTTGAGAAGGAGTTGAGGTTTTTCAACTCAGTCTTGGTACCGAATTTCTCTTGACCATAAGGACGAAGGGAGATGTTGGCATCCACACGCATAGAACCTTCTTCCATCTTAACGTCGGAAATACCAGCATATTGGATCACTTCCTTGAGGGCTGTTAGATAAGCGTAAGCTTCTTCAGGAGAACGCATGTCGGCTTCAGATACAATCTCAATCAATGGCACTCCTTGACGGTTGAGGTCGACATAAGAGAAACCATCTGTTCCGTGAGTGTTCTTACCGGCATCTTCTTCCAAGTGGGCACGTTCGATACCGATTTTCTTAGTTGTACCGTCCTCAAGTTCTACTTCAATCCAACCGTTGTAACCGATTGGCTCATCAAATTGAGAAATTTGGTAGGCTTTTGGATTATCAGGGTAGAAATAGTTCTTGCGGTCAAAGTGCATCTTTTTGTGGATATCCATGTTGAGGGCAAGAGCGGCCTTGATACCGGCATCAACAACACCTTTATTGAGAACAGGTAGTACCCCAGGGAAAGACCAGTCAATCACGTTGGTGTTGGCATTTTGGTCATTTCCAAAGTGGGCAGAAGTAGGTGAGAAGATTTTTGAATTGGTGTTGAGCTCTACGTGGACTTCAAGTCCAATGACTGTTTCAAAGTTCATTAGTTATCACCTCCAAAAATCACGGGTTGTTGTTTGTGGTAGTCTGTTGTTGCTTCAAAAGCAGCAGCAGCTTGGTAAATGGTCTCTTCAGAGTATTTTGGACCAATCAATTGCAAACCTACTGGTAGACCTTGAGCAAATCCTGCAGGAATTGAAATCCCTGGGAGACCTGCCAAGTTGACTGGAATGGTCAAGAGGTCCGCCAAGTACATGGCAACTGGATCGTGGTTGAGCGAATCCAAGTCAAAGGCCACACTTGGAGCTGTTGGACCAAGGATGAGGTCATAATCTGCAAATACTTTTTCGAAATCTTGGATAATAAGGGTACGAACTTGACCAGCTTTCTTGTAGTAGGCATCGTAGTAACCTGATGAAAGACTGAAAGTACCAAGCATGATCCGACGTTTTACTTCGTCACCGAATCCTTGGCTACGAGTGTTAACGTAAATCTCATCCAAGTTCTTAGCATCTTCAGCACGGAAACCATAGCGGATACCATCAAAACGTTGCAAGTTTGATGAAGCTTCAGATGAAGCGATGATGTAGTATACAGCAACCCCATATTTTGAGTGTGGAAGGCTAACTTCTTCCACGATAGCACCTAGTTTTTCAAAGTGTTTGGCTGCGTTAAGGATGGTTTCTTTAACTTCTGGATCAATACCTTCACCAAGGTATTCCTTAGGAAGGGCAATCTTCATACCCTTGATGTCTTGACCAATCTTAGAAGTAAAGTCTGCTATACGAACGGGTGCAGAAGTAGAGTCTTTGGCATCTTCGCTAGCAATGGCATTGAGCAATAGGGCGTTTTCCTTAACGGTTGGAGCAAAAGGACCAATCTGGTCTAGTGAGCTACCAAAGGCAATCAGACCAAAACGTGAAACTGTTCCGTAGGTTGGTTTGAGACCAACGATCCCGTTAAAAGCAGCCGGTTGGCGGATAGAACCACCAGTATCAGACCCAAGTGACAAGCGGACTTGTCCTGAAGCTACAGAAGCAGCAGAACCGCTAGATGAACCACCGGGAACCTTGCTGTGGTCCCAAGCATTTTTAGTTGCACCGTAGTATGATGTTTCACCAGAACCACCCATGGCAAACTCGTCCATATTAGTTTTTCCGACAACAATCATGCCCTTAGATTTTGCATTGGCAACTGCTGTTGCATCAAAGATTGGCTCGTAGTTATAAAGCATTTTTGACGCTGCAGTTGTCAGAATGCCGTCTGTAGAGATATTATCCTTAACAGCTAGTGGAATTCCTGAAAGGACATTGTCAGCATCGATTCCAGCCTCGTCAATAACTTTAGCTTGAGCAAGGGCTTGGTCTTCAGCAATCGTAACGAAGGCATTGATTGCCTTTTCACGCGCCTTGATATCTTCAAGAGTCGCTTGGGTTAGTTCCGTTGCAGAAATTTCCTTAGAGACAAGGAGGTTGTGCAACTCTTCAATCGTTTTATTGTTAAAAGTCATTAGGCATCTCCTCCGTCATCTAGGATAGCTGGTACCTTGATATAGTAGTTTTCTTTTTCAGGTACGTTCTTAAACAGGCGGTCACGGTCAGTTCCTTTTTCAGCAACATCCGGTCGCAATACTGTCTTACGATCAGCCATGGTAGTCGTTGGTTCAACACCAGTTGTATCAATTTCACTGAGCAACTCAACCATATCAACAATTTTAGACAAGGTTGTCGCAAACTCAGCTGTTTCATTTTCAGTGAATTTTAATTTAGAAAGATTGGCAACGTGAGTCACCTCTTCTTGCGTAATTTTCATCTTTTATCCTTTCGTGAAATGATGATTCTTTATCTGTTCTATTTTACCATATTTTCCTATAAATAAGACAAGACAAACTGAAAAGAAATAGAAATTGAAAAATACTTTTTAATTCGATATAATGGTTGAAACTAGAAGAAAGAACAACAGTCGTATTTAGTTGGTATATCATTAACCCAACTAGAAGACGTTAAGGATGGCACATGAAGCTTTGGGAGTTACTTTTTACCAGTAAAAAGACAGTCCCTCCTCATTTGGGAGCATTTTACTTTTTATTACCTACTTCTTTGGTAATCATAGCTTTTTTATCGATTCGCTATGCAAGCTCTAAACGTTACCGAGAATTTTGGTATTGGGGACAATTGATTCAGTTACTGATTATCAACGCTTGGTATATTGCTACACGTCTGCCCCTATCTGAGGCTCTCCCTTTTTACCATAGTCGCATGGCTATGTGGATGATTCTTTTTGCCCCTAATAAGACCTTCTTCAAGCAATATTTTGCCTTGTTGGGAGTCTTTGGTTCGATCATGGCCTTGGTTTATCCAGTCTTTTATCCTTTTCCTTTTCCTCATGTTTCGTCTGTGAACAATGTTTTCGGACATTGGGCCCTCTTGGCTAACTGCTTGATTTATCTTGTTAGATATTATAAAGTTGAAAAAGGGGATACTTGGAAAATATGCCAGATGACTTTTGGGATCAATGCCATTATCTTTCTAGCCAACCTCTTGACAGGAGGAAATTATGGCTTTATGAGTAAACCCCCTGTGATTGGGGATCATGGCGCTTTGGTTAACTATCTCATAGTGACCAGTATGATGACAGGAGTTGTCATCCTCATCAATCAACTTGTTAAATACAAACATAAGAAAAGTTAATGTACAACTGAATTCGTTGCCTTAAGGAGATTTTATGCATCATTTTATCACAAGAACCCAAACCACACCGCCTCCCATTTCCATTTTTTGGTATGGAGTCATGATAGGCCTTCTTGCTTTGTCTATTTATGCTTCTCTTACTTACTACAAAAATCCAAAATTTGTTCGATTGTTTAAGTGGATTCAAATAGCGCAACTGCTAGCTCTTTATACTTGGTATATTGGTTTTAGCATTCCATTTTCAAATAGTCTGCCTCTTTACCATTGTCGTTTAGCTATGTTCGCGGTTGTCTTCCTGCCAGACAGATGGAAAACCAAGCAGTATTTTGCCCTTATGGGAGCTAGTGGAGCAGTTTTTGCCTTGGGCTATCCTGTTTTTGACCCATATGACTTCCCGCATATTACCAGTTTCTCTTTTCTCATTGGTCATTATGCTCTCTTGGTTAATTCCCTGGTCTATCTCATGAATCACTACGATAAGACCTTGCTGAAAAAGTATCGAATCATCGCTTACACTTTTGTTCTTAATCTTTTTCTAGTTGGAGTCAATCAAGCGACAGGTGGAAACTATGGGCTTTTGAATACTACACCTTTTATTCCAGATGCTCCTATTTGGATCAAGTATCTTCTGGTTTCAATCATTCTTTCTTCGGCCTTGGTGCTCTTTGATATCTTGTTTAAGAAACGCTGGCAAAAGAAAATGGCACTAGAATCAACTCTTTCGTAAAACCAATGTAAGTTTAAAAAATACAGATTCGATTGTAAAGCATAAATTGAGACATCCATTATTTAAAAGCAAGTCTAGTATATAGGCCTGCTTTTTCTGATATCAGCAATTGAAAAACTCCCTAAAATCCGATATAATGGAGTGTTGAAAGGAATTTAAGAGTCCAATGTAACAAAGAGTGATTATATATTGAAATCTTTGAAAATAAAAAGAAAAAGAAAGAGAAGTTATGAGTATTCAAGAAGAAATTAAAAAACGCCGTACCTTTGCCATTATCTCCCACCCAGACGCGGGGAAAACGACGATTACAGAGCAGTTGCTCTACTTTGGGGGAGAAATTCGAGAAGCTGGTACCGTAAAAGGGAAGAAAACAGGAAATTTTGCTAAGTCCGACTGGATGGATATCGAGAAACAACGTGGGATTTCGGTAACCTCATCTGTCATGCAGTTTGACTACGATAGCAAGCGAGTAAATATCCTAGATACCCCAGGGCACGAGGACTTTTCAGAAGATACTTATCGGACCTTGATGGCGGTAGATGCTGCCGTTATGGTTGTTGACTCTGCCAAGGGTATTGAAGCCCAGACCAAGAAATTGTTTGAGGTTGTCAAACACCGTGGTATTCCAGTCTTCACTTTTATGAACAAGCTGGACCGTGACGGTCGCGAGCCACTGGATCTCTTGCAAGAATTGGAAGAAGTATTGGGCATTGCCAGTTACCCAATGAACTGGCCGATTGGGATGGGGAAAGCCTTTGAGGGCCTTTACGACCTCTATAATCAACGCTTGGAACTCTACAAAGGGGATGAACGCTTTGCCAGTCTAGAAGATGGAGACAAACTCTTTGCCAACAACCCATTCTACGAACAAGTGAAAGACGACATCGAACTCTTGCAAGAAGCTGGAAATGAATTTTCAGAAGAAGCTATTTTAGCTGGTGGATTAACTCCAGTATTCTTCGGTTCAGCTCTTACTAACTTTGGGGTACAGACTTTCCTTGAGACTTTCCTCGAATTTGCTCCGGAGCCACATGGCCACAAGAAGACAGACGGTGAACTTGTCGATCCTTATGATAAGGATTTCTCAGGCTTTGTCTTTAAAATCCAAGCCAACATGGATCCTCGTCACCGTGACCGCATCGCCTTTGTCCGTATCGTCTCTGGTGAATTCGAGCGTGGTATGAGTGTTAACCTCCCTCGTACTGGTAAAAGTGCTAAGTTGTCTAATGTCACTCAGTTTATGGCTGAAAGTCGAGAGAATGTAACTAATGCCGTAGCAGGAGATATCATCGGGGTTTACGATACTGGTACTTATCAGGTGGGAGATACTTTGACAGTTGGCAAAAACAAATTCGAATTTGAACCACTGCCAACCTTTACCCCTGAAATCTTCATGAAGGTATCTGCTAAGAACGTCATGAAGCAAAAATCCTTCCACAAGGGAATCGAGCAATTAGTACAAGAAGGAGCTATTCAGCTCTATACCAACTACCAAACAGGTGAATACATGCTAGGTGCCGTTGGTCAATTGCAGTTTGAAGTCTTCAAACACCGGATGGAAAATGAGTACAATGCAGAAGTGGTTATGAGTCCAATGGGTAAAAAGACCGTTCGCTGGATCAAACCAGAAGACTTAGATGAGCGCATGTCTTCAAGTCGAAATATCTTGGCGAAGGATCGCTTTGACCAGCCTGTCTTCCTCTTTGAAAACGACTTTGCCCTCCGCTGGTTTGCGGACAAGTATCCAGATGTGGATTTGGAAGAAAAAATGTGATTCAGTATCAACAATTGGAACTAAAGTTCCTAATTGTTGGACGCTAGCCGCTATTTTGCGGTTTAGCTAACTGCCTTACTAACTCGTCGGCGAAAAATAATCGTTTTCGCCTCTTCGTGTCGTAACATTTAGGAGTGGTCTAGCTGACTACCTCATCAAATCCGTGTCGAAACCTCTCACACTTAATTCGTATTTCGGTTTTAAATAGACAAAAAAAACTAGAAATTAAATAGATTTCTAGTCTTTTTATTAGCAGTGGAACTTCCATTTATTGAAAAGCATCTATACCAACAACCTTGATAAGAATTGTCAGAAGGATAAGCATGAGAATGCTCATTCCATTAATTACTAAATGTAGGAAAATAGACATTTCTAGACGTTTGGTGCGATATGCAGTCCAAGTTAGGACGGCGGACATCCAACCATAGATTAAGAAAGAAGGTGGGTTTGTTGGGATATGGGCCATTGTAAAGAGGAGCCAACCAAAAACGTAACCAATTTTTTCATATCCTTCAAAGAGTTTAGTAGGTATAATACCACGGCAGATAATTTCCTCGCAAACAGGAGCTACCAAGACAACTACGAAAAAGCTTGAAATGATGGAAGTTTCTGACATGAGGCTATTAATAGTTTCTTGATTTGAAGTAGTTGTTTGATTCAGAAGTCTTAGCAAAATTCCACCAACCATATTTACAGCGATAATGGCTGCATAGCTGAGTGCGATTCGAGGGGCATCATTAATGCTAAAGAGTTTCGATTTTAGATTTAAGAGTTTGCTTTTGTGAGCACCATATAAAAAGAGTGTAACAACAGTAGTAGAGACAATTCCTACTATTAAAGATGCCCAAATAGATTCTAGTTGAGTTCTTTGTAGCAATACCCAAGTCAAAATAGGAACTTGAGATAGGAACATTGCTACAAAAAAGATTCCTAACCAAAGCAGTCTTTTACGATAATCTTTAAAAAAATTCATTCATATATCTCCTAAAAAATTTATTTCATTATAGCATACTTTGGATAGGAATTCTATAAACTACCAAAACATGAGTGTAGAGACAATTAGTAAGATATTTCGTATTAAATGACTGTAGAAGGATAAATCGTGTCTTAATTTTTGGGGGAATAAAAAGCTGAGGAAGCTAACTCCTAATAGGATATAAAAGCTGACAGAAAGGATAGTTATAGGATTATGCAGAAAAAATAAACTAAAGATCATTAGGCTAATTAGTTTTCTTGTCTTATTATGAGTTGGTAAGTTCTTCCATTTCTTGAGCGGTAAAAAAGTTGCAATATCTACTCCAAGTAAGAAAAAGAAAGAGATAAGCATCAAATCCACAACTTCTTTTTGAAGCAGAGTGCCACTGCTAGGATTATCAAATAGGATAAGGCTGACTCCCGCTACATTAATGACAATCATAGTGCTATATAATAAAAAGAAAGCACGGCTGCGATTTCGTAGCTGACTATTGACAGGATCATGGCCCGAAAGATAGTGGATAAAAGTACACATAGCAGCTAATGCCAGTAAGAATAGCAACAAGTAAAAGTATGATTGTTTTAGAGTTAGAGAAATTCCAGACCAAAATACACAGCTGCAGAGTCCAAGATATGCTACGGATCCCAATAAGAGAAGCTGGATTGATTTTCTAATTTTTTCCATAAATAAACCCCTACGTTTTTTAAACATTATAACGAAATGGATTCACAAAATATCAACTTTTTCCCAAGTGTTAGTTTTTGACTCTCAACTGTTTTTTTTAATCAGACCCAGCAAAAAACACATCCCTTGATTTTTGAAGGATGTGCTATTTGATCATAAAATTCTAACGTTTAGACCAGGTTCGCTTCATAAAGAGTAATATGATAGGATAAATTTCAAGACGTCCTGCAATCATTGCAAAGGATAGGAGGAGTTTTGAAAATGGACTAAATATTGAGAAACTTGAAGTCGTTCCTAAAATTGGACCGATATTGTTAAAACAACTGAAAACAGCACTCGTAACAACCATTAAATTGTTAGTATCTAAACTGACGATGAAGATCAGACTGAGTAGAATCATGATGTAAACTACAAAATACTTCAAAATCTTGTGTTGGGTATCCTTGTCGATGACCGTTTTATTAACATGAAGAGTTAAGACACGGTGAGGGGATATAGTAGACAAGAATTGGTTTTTTGCAATTTTAGCGAGGATGACTCCACGGATAACCTTGAGACCCCCAGCAGTAGATCCAGCAGAACCACCAATTGCCATTAACATTAGTAAGATGTATTGAGAAAACAAAGGCCAGTTCGTGATGTCTCCATAACCAAAACCAGTAGTGGTAATGATATTAGAAACTTGGAAGAAGGCCATCTCAAAACTTTGTGAAACGCCACTATAAAGGTGCAGTGTGTTGAGTGTGATTAAGCCGGTAGATATAGCAACAATCAAGAGATAAGCTCGAAGTTCCTCATCGAAAAAGAATTCCTTAAATCGACGAAGCATGAGATAGTAGTAGAGGTTGAAATTGACACCGAATATCAAAACCCCAATACTTGTCAAATAAGTGATGAGAGAACTATGATAGTGGGCAATACCATCGTTATAAACAGTGAATCCCCCAGTTCCAGCTGTTCCCATAGCGATAACAAAACTATCGTAGAGAGGCATCCCTGCAATGTAATAAATAACTACAAAAAGGGCGAACATAGCTAAGTAGAGGATGTAGAGGATTTGGGCTGTATTTTTTAGTTTAGACACAACCTTACCAAATACTGGTCCTGGGACCTCAGCCTTCATAACCTCTAAGTGACTGTTTTTAGCATTGTCCATGATAGCGAGGGCGAAAACCAGCACCCCCATTCCTCCAATGAGGTGGGTAAAACTCCGCCAAAATAGAAGTGAACGGCTTAAGACCGATACGTCATTTAGGATGGTTGCACCCGTTGTTGTGAAACCAGAACTAACTTCGAAGAAGGCATCTATCATATTGGGGATTTGTCCTGAAAAGACAAAGGGAAGGGCGCCAAAGAAAGACCAGAGAATCCAACATAGAGCAACGATCAAGACCCCTTCTTTTGCATAAATTCGTTGTTTTTTTGGCTTTTTAATGATGCCTAGAAGACCCAGGACGACAAGAATACCAATGGTAGAGAAAAGTGCTGTAAACACTTGGCTAGATTCTCGATAGTAAAGAGCGATACTGACTGGTACCAAGAGAAGGGCAGCCTCGATTAAGAGTAGCTTTGCAAGAAGAAAGCGTACCATACTTCTATTCATAGCTTACCTCTCTATCAAATCATAAATCTTGGTGATGTTTGATAGCAAAGTGATGACCACTAGCTTATCACCGACTTGGAGCGTATCTTCTCCAGTTGGGAAGATTGTTTTTCCGTTCCGGATAATGGCGGCAATCAAGACATCTTTTTTGAGCTTCAGTTTAGACAAGGGTTTGCCTGTCATCTTGTTTGCTTCCTTAATTAAGAACTGAAGGGTTTCTATCTGGCCATTTGCAAGGTGGTGCATAGCTTGAAGGTCAGAATATTGTGCATTTACACGACCATGGATAAAGTGCATGATAGTGTCAACAGCGATTGTCTTAGGCGTGATGATGCTTGAGAAATCCGTCGCGTGGATAATTTCCAAGAGACTAGTACGGTTAACTTTGGTAATGTTTTTTTGAACGCCAATACTATCCAAGAACATAGATGTAATGATGTTTTCCTCGTCGACTCCAGTCAGAGTGGCAACAGCATCGTAGTTCTGAGCACTTTCTTCTAAGAGCGTGTCTTTAGTTGTTCCATCCCCTTGAACGATATAAAGTTTAGGGAATTTTTCACTAAAGAAGGCAGCTCTTTCTTGGTTGACCTCGATTACTTTTGTGTCGATTCGACTGTCTTTTAAAATACCTAGTAGGTAGTATGCAATCTTACCAGCCCCAATGATAAGCAAGCTCTTAACAACTCTGGACTTGAGATAATTGTGGAAGAGCATCATATCGACACGATGTCCTGTTACAAAGATGCGGTCTTTATCTTCTAAAACAACATCTCCGCTAGGAATCATCAGTTTATGATCACGTTCGATGGCACAGACGATAACATTATCGAACTTTTTACGAAAATCAGCAATGGACATCTGACAAATATTGCTATCTTCTCGAACGACGAATTCCATCAGGCTAACCAAGCCACCCACGAAACGTTCAACGGATAGAGCGTTCGGGAAGTCAATGATATTTGCAATGGCACGAGCAGCTAGGAGTTCTGGATTGACAATGAGTGAAAATCCGAGAATATTTTTTTCTTTAAAGTAAGGATTAGAATATTCAGGATTACGAACACGAACGATGGTTTCTTTGGCTCCCATTTTTTTAGCGAGAACGGCTGAAACCATGTTAACTTCATCATACTGTGTCATGGCGATGAAAATATCGCAGTCTTGAACATTGGCTGCCTCTAACATAGCAAAGTCAGCACCGTTTCCTGCGATACCGATAATATCAAAGCGACTTGTCATGTAATTTAAAACAGTTTCGTTCTGTTCAATCAAGACAACGTCATGGTTGTCAGCAACAAGCGAACGACAAAGGGCAGAACCGACTTTTCCCCCTCCGACAAGAATAATTTTCATAGTTAAATAACCTACTTTTTCATTATGTCTCTATCATACCTTTTTTTTGTAAAAATTGCACTAAACAACCGATTGATTTCCTCTTATGAGGAATCGGATTAACATCCAAAGTTAAATAAATATTCTATTAAGGAAGAGTACATATTGACCAAATTTTTAACACAAGCTAAATCCATGATAAAAGTGGCTCAGTGGAGCTTGTAGAACTTTTGTAAATATGTTTGCAAAAAAATGAAAAAATCAAGACATTTCTATTGACAATCAGGCTGAAAGTGATATACTATAAAAGTAGTTTCGCTGATTTACTTCAAACCTGTTGTGAGGTAAGTTAACGATACCTTAACCACGCTGTTTGCTGAGCTTGACTCCGGGCAGTGTGGCTATTTTTTTGCACTAGTGAGAGGAAGCATGGCATGGTTAATCATATTGTATTGTTTGAACCACAAATTCCACAAAATACGGGAAATATTGCACGTACCTGTGCAGCGACGAATGCGCCCCTTCATATTATCAAACCGATGGGCTTTCCTATTGACGATCGTAAAATGAAGCGAGCTGGGCTGGACTATTGGGACAAACTTGATATTTATTTCTATGATAGTCTAGATGAATTTATGGGAAAAATGAATGGACAACTCTACTTGATTTCCAAGTTTGCAGAAAAGGTCTATTCAGATGCTGATTTTACTATTGAAGGAAATCATTATTTTCTCTTTGGTCGTGAAGATAAGGGCTTGCCTGAGGCATTTATGCGTGAACATCCTGAAAAAGCTCTCAGAATTCCTATGAATGATGAACATGTTCGTAGTCTCAATGTTTCGAATACTGTTTGTATGATCGTATACGAAGCTCTACGTCAACAGAATTTTGCTGGTTTGGACTTGGTTCATATCTATGAGACTGACAAGTTGAAATAATCATGAAAGCGAATACTTAATGCTTGCACTTGCAAGCATTTTTTGTTATGATAAAAGGGTCTTCAGGGCTGGGTGTAATTCCCGACCGGCGGTGACTTTTACTAGGAAATGTTCTTTTCCTTTTATACTTTGTTGCCAAGCTTTGCCTAACCAAAAGTTATGCCTACAGCTTGTCGCCTAGTCTAAAAGAAAAATTTCCATTTCCCTACTCTAAAAGAAGTCCGCGAGCGCGAGCTGATGTGGTGAGATTCCACAACCGACAGTATAGTCTGGATGGGAGAAGACGAAAGAATGATTTTATCTATTCAACTTAAATATATAGGAAGTTCTTTTGGTGTTTTGACCAATAGATTGTTTTTGATATAGTTGAGTGGATAGATAGAGTGGGACTTTCCAACTTCTTCTGATTTTATAGAAAATTGGAGGAACCTGTTATGACAAACACACGTCGACTTTCGACCATTGCAATTTTATCAGCACTTTCATTTGTGTTGATGTACTTTGACTTTCCACTCTTGCCTGCGGCGTCCTTTTTAAGAGTTGAGTTCAGTATCTTACCAGTTTTAGTAGGTTTGATTGTGCTTGATTTACCCGCAGCTTTTGTGATAATTTTACTTCGTTCCTTGCTTAAGTTGATTTTAAACAATCAAGGAGTCAGCACCTATATCGGTTTGCCGATGAATATTGTGGCTTTAGGAGTTTTTGTTCTTGCATTTGGTTTGATTTGGAAAAAAGATCGAACACCAATTCGTTTCGCTTTAGCTTCCCTAGCTGGTACAATTGGTTTGACCTTGGCTATGCTAGTTCTTAACTATGTGTATGCAGTTCCATTATATTCTAAATTTGCTAATTTTGATATTGAGAAAATTCTAGGACTAAGCAACTATCTGTTGACAATGGTTTTACCTTTTAACTTAATTGAAGGTGTTATCTTTGCACTAGCATTTTGGTTGATTTATGTCTTCTTAAAGGTAACTTTAAAACGTTATGAAAGATAAACAAACATATTTAACAAAGGGCTCTTTTGCCCTTTTACTATTTGTAATTCTGGGTTATGTCGTTAAGTTTTATCCAGAGCAACTGGTAACATTGGACTCCTCGGTTCAAACAGCTATTCGAGGTGATTTACCCGAGACCTTAACTTTGATTTTTCGTGGAATTACACGTCTGATTGATTTACCTATTGTCATTAGTTGGGCTATTATTTTGATTGCTATCTTTTACCTGAAAAAGTGGAAAACTGAGAGCCTATTGGTAGCTGGGAATCTTGGTCTGGCTGGTATTTTAATTGTGTCTTTAAAACACCTGTATCAACGTCCACGACCAGATATTTTACATTTAGTGGAGGAAAAGGGTTTTTCTTTCCCAAGTGGGCATTCACTGGCGGTGACTTTACTCATCGGTTCCTTGATCATTATCCTAGGTCAGAGAGTGAAAAACACTACTACAAAGCTAGCTTTACAAGGACTACTAGGACTTTACCTAGTTAGTGTTCTTGTCTCTAGAGTTTATCTTGGTGTCCACTACCCATCAGATGTTCTGGCAAGCCTGAGTCTAGGTCTAGGAATCTTGTTTATTGAGTTTCCTTTTTACGACAAGCTGCGCTTTCAGTGGAGATTTACAGGTAAGCAGAAGTAGGTATCAAATTCTCTTGAGGAGAAAGAAATGGAAGTCAACATAAAGGATCTTCATCCGAGTCAACTTTACTTATCAGAGAAGAAGTTGCAAGATATTCAGATGCTTTATCAGTCGGTAGAAAAGCCAAGTATTAATCCAATCAGTGTTCTTGCATTTGGAAATCGCTTGCTAATTACAGACGGGCATCACAGAGCTTATCAGGCATTGTTGCTAGGTCAGGATACGATTTCTGCTGAGTTTGATAAAGATGGTGGTGATGAACTATATCATCTTTATGCGCAAGCTTGTGAGGAAAGAAAGATTTACTCTATTTTAGATCTAAAAAATCGTATCTTACCTCAAGATGAATATGAGGCAAAATGGTATAACTGGTGTGATGGTTTTAATCAAGCAGCGGAGCTAGTATTAGGAGTAGAAAATGATGACAAAAATCATTCAGATAGATAGTTCTTTGATTTCAATCACGCCTTCAGAAAATGTTTGAGTCCCTTGATTTTGTGGAGAGTAGAAGATCTGAAAATGGGATTAGCTTTCTCTTGAAACTGGACTCCTACTAAATTTAGTATCCCTTATAATCGCTCAAAACAGAGCGATTTTTTATTTGTAGTCTGCAACTCTTTTACAATCGAAATGATAGACGAATTCCGTTATAAAATTTCTCTAAAAATAGAATTTTTCTCTTGCATTTGAGAAAGATTAGTGTATAATAGTAGGGTATGTGTAAAACATACTTGTGGGAGGTAAAAATCTTTAAATTACCGCCAAAACCACAAAGGAGGATTTAAAAATGGCTAAAAAAGTCGAAAAACTTGTAAAATTGCAAATCCCTGCTGGTAAAGCTACACCAGCTCCACCAGTTGGACCTGCTCTTGGTCAAGCTGGTATCAACATCATGGGATTCACAAAAGAGTTCAACGCTCGTACAGCTGATCAAGCTGGTATGATTATTCCAGTTGTTATCTCAGTATACGAAGATAAATCATTTACTTTCATCACTAAGACACCACCAGCTGCTGTTCTTTTGAAAAAAGCTGCAGGTGTTGAAAAAGGATCAGGTACACCTAACAAAACTAAAGTTGCTACAGTTACTCGTGCACAAGTACAAGAAATTGCAGAAACTAAGATGCCAGATTTGAACGCAGCAAACATTGAGTCTGCAATGCGTATGATTGAAGGTACTGCTCGTTCTATGGGATTCACTGTTGTTGACTAATCAATAACATCCCCAATATAACCCGCAAGACTTCATCATTTCGAGAAGTGACGTGGGAGATGAAAATCGATTGAACCACTTACAAGGAGAATAGAAAATGGCTAAAAAAAGCAAACAACTTCGTGCTGCACTTGAGAAAATCGACAGCACAAAAGCATACAGCGTAGAAGAAGCTGTAGCACTTGCAAAAGAAACTAACTTTGCAAAATTTGACGCAACTGTAGAAGTTGCATACAACTTGAACATCGACGTTAAAAAAGCTGACCAACAAATCCGTGGAGCAATGGTATTGCCAAACGGTACTGGTAAAACTTCACGCGTTCTTGTTTTCGCACGTGGTGCTAAAGCAGAAGAAGCGAAAGCTGCTGGAGCAGACTTCGTAGGTGAAGATGACCTTGTTGCTAAAATCAACGACGGTTGGTTGGACTTCGACGTAGTTATCGCTACACCTGATATGATGGCTCTTGTTGGACGTCTTGGACGTGTCCTTGGACCACGTAACTTGATGCCAAACCCTAAAACTGGTACTGTAACAATGGATGTTGCGAAAGCAGTTGAAGAGTCTAAAGGTGGTAAAATTACTTACCGTGCTGACCGTGCAGGTAACGTTCAAGCAATCATCGGTAAAGTATCATTTGAAGCTGAAAAATTGGTTGAAAACTTCAAAGCTTTCAACGAAACAATTCAAAAAGCTAAACCAGCTACAGCTAAAGGTACTTACGTAACAAACTTGACTATCACAACTACTCAAGGTGTTGGTATCAAGGTCGATGTAAATTCACTTTAATTAGTAATTTGTAAAAAGGTTGAAGACGGCAAGTCTCAACCTTTTTTTCTATGAAAATGTTAAAAACACGGATAAACTTTGGAATCGATTTGATATTGTAAAGTATCTAGATAGAAAATTCAGAAAATTTCTTCTTTTGTCTTGAAAATTTTTGAAAAAATGGTATTATAGAAACAAGTCATTTTAAGAGAACAGAAAGGGGAACAATGGAGAAAATCATTTTAGATTCACCAAAGTCGGGATCAGAACTTGTTTTGGAAACACTCCGTGATTTAGGAATTGATACGATTTTTGGTTATCCAGGTGGAGCCGTATTGCCTTTGTATGATGCTATTTATAATTTTAAAGGCATTCGTCATATTTTAGGTCGCCATGAACAAGGATGTCTTCATGAAGCTGAAGGTTATGCTAAATCAACAGGAAAACTTGGTGTTGCAGTCGTCACAAGTGGACCGGGAGCTACAAATGCCATTACGGGTATTGCAGATGCTATGAGCGACAGTGTTCCTCTTTTGGTTTTCACAGGACAAGTGGCAAGAGCGGGTATCGGTAAAGACGCTTTCCAAGAGGCGGATATTGTCGGTATTACCATGCCAATTACCAAGTACAATTATCAGGTTCGTGAAACAGCAGATATTCCACGTGTGATTACAGAGGCGGTGCATATTGCGACAACAGGTCGTCCAGGTCCAGTCGTCATTGATTTACCAAAAGATGTTTCTGCGCTTGAGACTGATTTTATCTACTCACCAGAAGTAGTGTTACCAAGTTATCAACCAACCGTTGAGCCCAATGATATGCAAATCAAGAAAATCTTGAAGCAGTTATCTAAATCTAAAAAACCAGTATTACTTGCTGGTGGTGGTATTAGTTACGCAGAGGCTGCCGCAGAGTTGATTGAATTTGCAGAACGCTATCAAATTCCGGTTGTAACCAGTCTTTTGGGACAAGGGACAATTGCAACTAGCCACCCACTGTTTTTGGGGATGGGTGGAATGCATGGTTCCTTTGCAGCTAACATTGCCATGACAGAAGCAGATTTTATGATTTCTATTGGTTGTCGTTTTGATGACCGCTTGACTGGAAATCCTAAGACTTTTGCTAAGAAGGCTAAAGTAGCGCATATTGATATTGATCCTGCAGAGATTGGAAAGATTATCACAGTCGATATCCCAGTTGTTGGTGATGCTAAAAAAGCCTTACAACAATTACTTGCAGAACCAGTTGTTCATAACAATACTGAAAAATGGATTGAAAAGGTCACAAAAGATAAAAATCGTGTTCGATCTTATGATAAGAAAGAACGGGTCGTCCAACCGCAAGCAGTCATTGAACGCATCGGTGAGTTGACCAAGGGGGACGCCATTGTTGTAACAGACGTCGGTCAACACCAAATGTGGACAGCTCAATACTATCCTTACCAAAATGAGCGTCAATTGGTAACCTCAGGTGGTCTAGGAACCATGGGATTCGGAGTTCCTGCAGCCATCGGGGCAAAGATTGCTAATCCAGATAAAGAAGTTGTTCTTTTCGTCGGTGATGGTGGTTTCCAAATGACCAATCAGGAATTGGCAATCTTGAATATCTATAAGATTCCAATTAAGGTTATCATGCTTAACAATCACTCGCTGGGTATGGTTCGTCAATGGCAAGAAGCTTTCTATGATGGTCGAACGTCGGAGTCAGTCTTTGATAGCCTTCCTGATTTCCAATTAATGGCTCAGGCGTACGGGATTAAAAATTATAAATTTGACAATCCTGAAACCTTAGAGAAGGATTTGGAAGTCATCAAAGAGGATGTACCAATGTTTATCGAAGTAGATATTTCTCGTAAAGAGCATGTCTTACCGATGGTACCAGCTGGTAAAAGCAATCATGAGATGTTGGGGGTGAAGTTTAATGCGTAGAATGTTAACAGCCAAACTTCAAAACCGTTCAGGTGTTCTCAATCGCTTTACAGGAGTGTTGTCGAGACGTCAAGTTAATATCGAAAGTATTTCTGTGGGTGCAACGGAGAATCCTAATGTATCACGAATTACTATTATCATTGATGTCGCATCGAATGATGAAGTAGAGCAAATTATCAAACAACTTAACCGTCAGGTCGATGTTATCCGTGTTCGCGATATCACTGATAAACCTCACCTAGAGCGAGAAGTTATCTTGGTTAAGATTGCTGCACCAGCTGAGAAGCGAGCAGAAATTTTGGCAATCATTCAACCTTTCCGTGCAACTGTGGTCGATGTAGCTCCAAGCTCCATTACCGTTCAGATGACGGGAAATGCAGAAAAGAGTGAAGCTTTGATTCGTGTCATTCGACCATACGGTATCAAGAATATTGCTCGTACGGGTGCAACTGGATTTACCCGTGATTAAAAATCCAATCTAAATTTGTTAATTTAGCCTATCAGGCAATAAAAATAGAAAAGAGAGAAAAAACTATGGCAGTTCAAATGGAATACGAAAAAGATGTAAAAGTAGCAGCACTTGACGGTAAAAAAATCGCCGTTATCGGTTATGGTTCACAAGGACATGCGCATGCTCAAAATTTGCGTGATTCAGGTCACGATGTGATTATCGGCGTTCGTCCAGGTAAATCATTTGATAAAGCTAAAGAAGATGGTTTTGATACTTACACAGTAGCAGAAGCAACTAAATTGGCTGATGTTATCATGATTTTGGCTCCAGACGAAATTCAACAAGAATTGTACGAGGCAGAAATCGCTCCAAACTTGGAAGCTGGAAATGCAGTTGGTTTTGCACATGGTTTCAACATCCACTTCGAATTCATCAAAGTTCCTGCAGATGTTGATGTCTTCATGTGTGCTCCTAAAGGACCAGGACACTTGGTACGTCGTACTTACGAAGAAGGATTTGGTGTTCCAGCGCTTTACGCCGTATACCAAGATGCTACAGGAAATGCTAAAGACATCGCTATGGACTGGTGTAAAGGTGTTGGTGCAGCGCGTGTAGGTCTTCTTGAAACAACATACAAAGAAGAAACTGAAGAAGATTTGTTTGGTGAACAAGCAGTTCTTTGCGGTGGTTTGACTGCCCTTATCGAAGCTGGTTTTGAAGTCTTGACTGAAGCTGGATACGCTCCAGAATTGGCTTACTTCGAAGTGCTTCACGAAATGAAATTGATCGTTGACTTGATCTACGAAGGTGGATTCAAGAAAATGCGTCAATCAATCTCTAACACAGCTGAATACGGTGACTACGTTTCAGGTCCACGTGTGATTACTGAACAAGTGAAAGAAAACATGAAAGCAGTTCTTGCTGATATCCAAAATGGTAAATTTGCCAACGACTTTGTGAACGACTACAAAGCTGGTCGTCCAAAATTGACTGCTTACCGTGAACAAGCTGCTAACCTTGAAATTGAAAAGGTTGGTGCAGAATTGCGTAAAGCAATGCCATTTGTTGTTAAAAACGACGATGACGCATTCAAAATCTACAACTAATTTTTGAGAATAAAGATAGAAGGCGAGTTGGGGGTACCTAACCCGCTTTTTATCTTGAAAACGAATTAAGGAGAAGATTATGCTTAGTGCAAAAGATGTGGTAAAAGCCCATAAAGTATTGAGTGGTGTAGTAGTCAATACACCGTTAGAATATGATCATTACTTATCAGAGAAATACGGAGCTAAAATTTATCTCAAGAAAGAAAATGCTCAACGTGTTCGGTCATTTAAGATTCGTGGTGCTTATTATGCGATTTCACAATTAAACAAAGAAGAACGCGAACGTGGTGTAGTGTGTGCTTCAGCGGGAAATCACGCCCAAGGAGTTGCTTACACATGTAATGAGATGGAGATTCCTGCAACAATCTTTATGCCAATTACAACACCTCAACAGAAAATTGGTCAGGTTCGTTTCTTTGGTGGTGATTTTGTAACCATTAAATTGGTAGGAGATACCTTTGATGCGTCAGCCAAGGCAGCTCAAGAGTTTACAGTCGCTGAAAATCGTACCTTTATCGATCCTTTCGATGATCCTTATGTTCAAGCGGGGCAAGGAACTGTTGCCTACGAGATTTTAGAAGAAGCACGCAAAGAATCCATTGATTTTGATACTGTTTTGGTACCTGTAGGAGGTGGAGGTCTTATTTCTGGTGTTTCTACCTATATTAAAGAAACAAATTCAGAAATTGAAGTAATTGGTGTTGAGGCTGAAGGGGCTCGTTCTATGAAGGCGGCGTTTGAAGCTGGAGGACCAGTCAAACTTAAGGAAATTGATAAGTTTGCTGATGGGATTGCTGTCCAAAAAGTAGGGCAGTTGACTTATGAGGCAACTCGTAAAAATGTACAGACTCTTATCGGAGTGGATGAAGGTTTGATTTCTGAGACCCTAATTGATCTCTACTCTAAACAAGGTATCGTAGCAGAACCTGCGGGTGCTGCTAGTGTGGCGGCTCTGGAAGTACTGTCAGACTATATAAAAGGAAAGACTATTTGTTGTATCATTTCTGGAGGAAATAACGATATCAACCGTATGCCAGAGATGGAAGAGCGTGCCTTGATTTACGATGGTATCAAGCATTACTTTGTAGTCAACTTCCCACAACGTCCAGGGGCTCTTCGAGAATTTGTAAATGATATCTTGGGGCCAAATGATGATATCACTCGTTTTGAGTATATTAAACGTGCCAGCAAGGGAACAGGACCAGTCTTAATCGGGATTGCTCTTGCTAACAAGCATGATTATGCGGGTTTGATTCATCGAATGGAAAAATTCGATCCGTCTTATATTAACTTAAATGGGAACGAAACTCTATATAATATGCTTGTTTAATATCCTATAAAATTTTTATCATATCATTTGCCTAACCTATATACGAGTGCTATAATGTAAATGAAGAAAGGGGGAGATTCCCATGGTTTTACCAGTTTTACCAGTTATACTTGTTGTATTAATTCTAATGCTTATTGTGGGAGTTACTTTAGTAAGTTCTGTTTATGTCGTTCGTCAACAATCTGTTGCCATTATCGAACGATTTGGTAAATATCAAAAGTTAAGTAATAGTGGTATTCATCTGCGAGCACCATTTGGCATTGACAAAATTGCAGCTCGTGTACAGCTACGCCTTTTACAAAGTGAAATCGTAGTTGAAACCAAAACCCAAGATAACGTTTTTGTGACCATGAATGTCGCAACTCAATACCGTGTAAATGAGCAAAACGTTACAGATGCTTACTATAAATTGATGAGACCGGAAGCTCAAATTAAATCTTATATTGAAGATGCATTACGCTCATCTGTTCCTAGATTAACTTTGGATGAATTGTTTGAGAAAAAAGATGAAATTGCATTAGAAGTTCAAAAACAAGTAGCGGAAGAAATGTCAACGTATGGGTATATTATCGTTAAGACGCTCATTACCAAAGTTGAGCCGGATGCAGAAGTCAAACAATCAATGAACGAAATCAATGCAGCTCAACGTAAGAGAGTGGCCGCTCAAGAATTGGCTGAAGCAGACAAAATAAAGATCGTTACAGCGGCAGAAGCTGAGGCAGAAAAAGATCGTCTTCATGGTGTGGGGATCGCAGAGCAGCGGAAAGCAATTGTTGATGGACTTGCTGATTCTATTAAAGAGTTAAAAGGAGCTAATGTCGAATTAACTGAAGAACAAATTATGTCAATCCTATTAACCAATCAGTATTTAGATACATTGAATAATTTTGCAGACAAACAAGGAAATAATACTATATTCTTGCCAGCAAATCCTAATGGAGTTGAAGATATACGGACCCATATATTATCGGCTTTAAAAGCCAAATAATTGTGTTCTGAGCGCTTTAATTCAGTGTATGTATGCGTTTTTATTGACAATACTTATAAAAACATATAGAATGAAATAGCGTAAAGAAAAAAATAGGAGAATAACATGGCTAAGTCTAACTTTGAAAAAGTAGAATCAGTTGTTAGCTGGGTTCGTGATAAAAAAATCACAGGGTATCGTATTTCTAAGGAAACAAATGCACGTGAAATGTCTATCATTGCTTTAGCTCAAGGACGTGCAAAAGTTAAAAACATTTCCTTTGAAACAGCCCTCGGCTTAATTGATTTCTACGACAAAAATCATGAAAAATTTGAAGATTAGTCTTTGGATATAGGCAGGTTCGAAAAGAACCTGCCTTTTCATTTTAGGAAATATAAAAAGACTGCAGGTTGCAGTCTTTTTTGATTATCCAAGATAGCGTTGTAAAAATTCTTTGGTGCGTTCTTCTTTAGGATTGGTAAATAGCTCTTCAGGTTTACCTTCTTCTGCAATAACCCCCTTATCCATAAAGATAACACGGTTTGATACATCGCGAGCAAATTCCATTTCGTGGGTTACAACGATCATAGTCAAGCCTTCTTGAGCTAGTTCTTGCATGATTTTGAGAACTTCACCGACCATTTCAGGGTCGAGGGCTGATGTAGGCTCGTCAAAGAGAATGGCATCAGGATTCATAGAAAGAGCACGAGCAATAGCCACACGTTGCTTTTGACCACCAGAAAGTTGCTTTGGTTTGGCTTGCCAGAAACGTTCTCCCATACCAACTTTTTCAAGGTTTTCTTTTGCAATTTTCTCTGCCTCTGAGTGGTCACGTTTGAGAACAGTTGTCTGTGCCACAATCGTATTTTCGAGAACATTGAGATTTTCAAAAAGATTAAAGGACTGAAAAACCATACCTAGTTTTTCACGGTAGTGAGTAAGGTTATACCCTTTTTCAAGGACGTTTTCACCGTGATAAAGGATTTCACCTTCAGTTGGAGTTTCGAGAAGGTTGATAGAACGTAGGAAGGTTGATTTACCACTACCGGAACTTCCGATGATAGAAATCACTTCTCCTTTATGAATAGTGAGTGAGATGTCTTTTAGGACCTCGTTTTGTCCATAGGATTTTTTGAGGTGTTTGATTTCAAGAATGGGTTGATTCATTATTTCAAATCCTCCGTTTGCATTTGGTTAGCACCTGTTGTGTAGGTATCCATATCCATACGTTTTTCAATGTAACGGAGAATACGCGTTACTGTAAAGGTAAGGACAAAGTAGATGACTGCGATGATGGTAAAGGTTTGGAAGTATTGGTAGGTTTGTGTTGCTACTGTATTTCCTGAGAAGTAAAGTTCTACAACAGAGATAACGTTCAATACAGAAGTATCCTTGATGTTGATGACGAACTCATTACCAGTTGCTGGTAGAATATTTCGAACAACTTGAGGCAAAACAATCTTACGCATGGTTTGATTATGAGTCATACCAAGTGCAGTTGCCGCTTCGAATTGTCCCTTATCAACAGCTAGAATACCGCCACGGACGATTTCTGTCATGTAGGCACCCGTATTGATAGAAACGATAAAGATAGCAGCCAGTGTTCGGTCTAGGTTGATTCCAAAGGCTTGTGCAGTACCATAGTAGATAACCATGGCTTGTACAATCATAGGAGTACCACGGAAAATTTCAATATAGACGTTGAGAATCCAGCCAAGTAGATTTTGGATTACGTAGATAAATTGATTTTCAGATTGAGGTGCAGTACGGAAGACACCGATAGCAAGACCAATGATGAGACCGACGATAGTACCGATAATGGAAATGAGAAGAGTAATACCTGCACCACGCAAGAGTTGTTGCCAGTTCTCAGATAGAATTTTAGCAACTTGGCCAAAGAAATTACTGTTGCTTTCTTCAGTTGTTGTAGATTCGGCAGGTTGCTCTTTGATCATACGATCCATTAGCGCAACTTGTTCTTCTTTAGAAATGGTTTTAATGCTAGCGTTGATTTGACTGATACGTTCGTCGTCTTTACGTAAACCGATAGCGATAGATGTATCTTCCTCCCCAGTTTTAAAGCCAGGTTCAGGTTGAATCATTTTAAACTTAGCGTTTGCTGATTCGGCAGTTAAGGCTTCTGGACGTTCAGAAACATAGGCATCGATGACCCCAGCTTCAAGAGCTTGTCGCATTTGCGCAAAATCACCCATAGCAGTTTCTTTCTGAGCACCTGAGATTTGTGAAATCAAGTCATAAAGGTAAACACCTTGTTGAGAAGTGATTTTTGCTCCGCTAAAATCCTCTAGTGATTTAGCATTAGCATAGGCAGAATCCTTCTTGACCAAAAGTACTGGTTCGCTAGTGTAGTAGCTGCTTGAGAAGGCAATTTCTTGTTTTCGTTCAGCAGTTGGGCTCATACCTGCAATAATCATATCGATTTTACCAGAGGTAAGGGCTGGAACGAGTCCTTCCCATTTAGTTTTTACAACCAAAGGTTCTTTGCCGAGGTCCTTAGCAATCTTTTTAGCTATTTGGACATCATACCCGTTGGCATATTGATTGGTTCCATCGATTTTGACAGCACCGTTACTGTCATCATCCTGAGTCCAGTTAAAAGGTGCGTAAGCTGCCTCCATTCCTATGCGTAAATATTCATCGGCTTGGACCTGGCTAACTAGTCCTAGAGTAAGGGCTAGGCTAGCAAGGATAGATAAGCATAATTTTTTCATGTTTTCTCCTATTTCTAGTCTAAAAATAGCTCCCTCTATTGTATCTAAAAATGGTGAGATTTTCAATACAAGTAAACCTTTACTTGTAAAAAATGATATAATAGTGAAAAAACTTGGAAGGCAGTGTAAGATGAAAAAGAAATGGCTATTGGCTTTGATATTTACCTGTTTCCTTTTTGTACCGCGCTTGGTTTTTGCTGTAGACTTTGATATTTTATCCTATAAGGGAGATTTGAATATTCATGCAGATAATACAGCAGTTTTCAAAGAAACAATTACCTACCATTTTAAAGATGATTTTAATGGTCAATTGATTGGTCTCGGTAAAGCAGGGAAAATGCCAAAAGGATTTGATATAGATGATGACCCAACTGTCCTTGTATCTAAAAATGGGCAAATCATTCAGGATGTTCTCTCATATACTAAGGAAGAAGAGGATGGCTACAAGGTCTTCGTTCTTAATCCAGGAAATGCAGGAGATACTGTTCGGGTAACCGTTACCTGGCAACTGTCAAATATTCTCTTTTTGTATAACGATATCGCGGAGCTAAATTGGCAACCACTGACAGATAGTTCAGGAGATATCAAAGATTTAGAATTTCGAGTAACTTCAGATAGTCCTGCAGAGAAACTCTTTTTTCATACTGGCAAACTCCTCAACGAGGGAAGTGTCGAGAAAGTAAATGATATCTACTGGGTTAAGATGAAAAATCTTCCTAAAAAACGTCAGATTGAACTTCATGCCTATTGGCCGAGAGAAGCTTTCTCAAGTGCTCCGAGTCAGGGCCTAAATGAAGATAATTTAAGTAACTTCAAAAGAGTTGAGATAGAAATAAAAGCCAATAAAGTGCAGGCGAATATCATGATAAAATGGATTTTCCCAACTTTCTTTATGGCTTTATTGCTACTTACTATCATGTATTATCGAGCATTTCGTAAACAGATAAGTCTCCAAAAAGTATATCCGAAGAATCATCGACTTTACGAACCTCCAATGGACTTACCTCCAATGGTTTTGGCAGAAGCAATCTATTCAACCTCCTTAGAGGAAGTTAGTCCCCTAAATAAGCATAAGTTTGGTAAGTTCACCTTTGAACAACTAATCCAGGCAACCTTGTTGGACTTAGTCGATCGCGGGCATTTATCCATTTTTCAGGGTGAAGAGGAACCGTGGATAAAAATTAATAGTGAAAAAGGCTTGTCTAATTTTGAAAAAGAATGCTTGCGCATGACTCTTTCAACTAAGAAAGAAATTGCTTTATCTGACCTTTTCCTTGAATATCAAGTTTCTTCAACTTTGTTTCATGGTGCTAAGGAAGCTGATGAGAAGCATATTCGAGAATTCGGCATGCACCTCAAGCGTTCCTTCGAGAGACGACTTGAACGCATGCAAAGTTGTGTTCGAGACAAGGTGAAAATTTTACGAATTCCAAGTTATTATCGACCTTTAACGGAAAAAGAAAATAATCTTGTGAAAAAAATGAAAGTCTGTTCGATTGTAACAGGTGTTGTCGGACTGATCATTTTTTACTATAGCACTCGAACTCATGGCTATTTCTCGCTTCCGTTACTTTCCTTAGGTTTAATTGGTTTACTAGCGAGTGCTTTGATTCATTTTGTAACTCGAGGGCCTTCTCGTGATGGAGTCTTAAATGAAGAAGGGGCAGAAGTTGTTTATCTCTGGACAAGTTTTGAAAATATGCTTCGGGATATTGCACATTTAGATAAGGCTGAACTAGAGAGCATTGTTGTTTGGAATCGCCTTTTGGTCTATGCAACTCTCTATGGATACGCTAAGAAGGTGAATAAAATCATGAAACTTCACAATATTCAACTTGAAAACGCTGCTATGAATCTTTATGTATCTTGTGGGTGGGATAAACAATTTCACACATCTGCTACTCAAATCAATTTGTACACCTCAGTCGCAAATACAGCAAGTACCTTTTCTGTATCATCCGGAAGCGGTAGCTCTGGTGGTGGTTTCTCAGGCGGTGGCGGTGGTGGAAGTGTTGGTGCTTTCTAAAGAAAACTAAACACATCATTTAAAAGTATGATATAATGGAGGATAGAAAAAAGGAGTAATCTATGTATTTTTTTGAAATTTTAAAAGCTATCTTTTTTGGAATTGTTGAAGGAATCACGGAGTGGCTGCCGATTTCAAGTACTGGCCACTTGATTTTAGCACAAGAGTTTATCCAGTTTAAAGATCAAAATGAAACTTTTATGTCTATGTTTAATGTCGTCATTCAACTGGGTGCAATCTTAGCCGTTATGGTTATCTACTTTAACAAGCTTAATCCCTTCAAACCAGGTAAGGATAAAGTTCAAGTTCGTAGAACCTGGCAATTATGGTCCAAAGTATTTGTGGCTACACTTCCTTTATTAGCCGTTTTTAAATTTGATGATTGGTTTGAAACCCATTTCTATAATAAAGTTTCAGTAGCCATCATGTTGATTGTTTATGGGGTTGCCTTCATCTATCTTGAAAAACGTAATAAAGCGCAAGCGATTGAGCCAACAGTCACTGATTTAGATAAATTACCTTATAAAACAGCATTGTATATCGGTCTTTTCCAAGTCTTGGCCCTTCTACCAGGGACTAGCCGTTCCGGAGCAACTATCGTAGGTGGTTTGTTAAATGGAACTAGTCGTTCAGTGGTAACAGAATTTACCTTCTATCTAGGAATTCCAGTTATGTTTGGAGCTAGCGCTTTGAAGATTTTTAAATTCATCAAGGCTGGAGAAGTCTTGAGTTTTGGTCAATTCTTCTTGCTCTTAGTAGCCATGGTAGTAGCTTTTGCAGTCAGCATGGTTGCTATTCGTTTCTTAACCAGCTATGTCAAAAAACACGACTTTACAATGTTTGGTAAATACCGTATTGTTCTTGGTAGTGTCTTGCTGCTTTATAGCTTTGTTCGATTATTTGTGTAAGCAAAAAACCTTGAGGGAAGTTTCCTTCAAGGTTTTTAAAATCCAGTCACTGTGACTCCCAATAAACGGACTCCTTTATCCTTATCACTGAGTGTTTCGTAGAGTTGAATAGTGCATTGAGCGATTTGGTCTGAATCTTGTGTTTGCTGATCTAGGGTTTTTCGCTTAGTCAAAGTAGAAAAGTCAGCGTAGCGAATTTTTAAGATGACAATCTTACCACTTTTTTCATATTTTTGAAGACTAAGAGCGATTTTTTCCGAAAGGAGAGTTAGCTCTTTTTTGATATCTTCTTCCAGACTAAGAATTTTACTATAGGTTTTTTCTTTACCAATAGACTTACGAATACGGTCAGATTTAACGGGAGAATTATCAATCCCACGAGCTTTTCGGTAAAGGTCAAATCCAAGTCGTCCAAAACGATCAATAAGCGTAATTTCAGAGATTTCTAAGAGATCAGCTCCCGTGAATACACCCATTTGATGCAATTTCTCAACAGTTTTCTTGCCAACGCCGTGGAATTTAGCAATTTCCATTTGTTTGAGGAAATTTTCGGCTTCTTCAGGGAGAATAACCGTCAAACCACGAGGTTTTTGATAGTCACTAGCCATTTTAGCTAAAAACTTATTATAAGAAACCCCGGCAGAAGCGGTCAGATGGAGTTCTTGCCAAATATCCTGCTGAATTAAGCGAGCAATCTTAACGGCAGATTTGATACCGAGTTTGTTTTCAGTTACGTCTAGATAGGCTTCATCGATACTCATAGGCTCAATTTTATCTGTATATCGTTTGAAAATAGCTCGTATCTGTTGACCGACAGCAGTATATTTTTCGTAGTTTCCAGAAATGAAAACGGCTTGCGGACAACGCTCATAGGCCTCTTTGGAACTCATAGCTGAGTGGATGCCAAAGGCTCTCGCTTCATAACTACAAGTCGAAACAACTCCGCGACCTCCTGTTTTTCTTGGGTCGCTACCAATAACAACGGGTTTCCCTTTAAGCTTAGGATTGTCTCTAATTTCTACCGCAGCAAAAAAAGCATCCATGTCAATATGGATGATTTTACGAGATAAATCATTCATCAGTGGAAATATGAGCATGGACTGTCCTTTCTTTGGTAGAATTACTAGCTATATTATAACCTTTTTCAGAAAAAATAGAAAATAGGTAAATCTTTTTTCAAAACTATAATACAGTTGTTGCTAAAACAACAACTGTATTATAAAAGAAAGTGGAAAAAATTACTTATTTTAGTTGTTGAAATCGTTTACTGTGTGGTATACTGAATACATGAATGTAACAGATGGCTGTTACTAGAAAGATAAAAGAGGACATTAACATGGTTGTTAAGACAGTTGTTGAAGCACAGGACATTTTTGACAAAGCCTGGGAAGGCTTTAAAGGTGTTGACTGGAAAGAAAAAGCAAGTGTATCACGCTTTGTACAAGCTAACTACACACCTTATGATGGAGATGAAAGCTTCCTTGCAGGACCAACAGAGCGTTCACTTCACATCAAAAAAATCGTAGAAGAAACTAAAGCACACTACGAAGAAACTCGTTTCCCAATGGATACTCGTCCAACTTCTATTGCTGATATTCCAGCTGGATTTATCGACAAAGAAAACGAATTGATCTTCGGTATCCAAAATGATGAACTCTTCAAATTGAATTTTATGCCAAAAGGTGGTATCCGTATGGCTGAAACTACTTTGAGAGAAAACGGTTATGAGCCAGATCCAGCTGTTCACGAAATTTTCACTAAATACGTTACAACAGTAAACGATGGTATCTTCCGTGCATATACTTCTAACATTCTTCGTGCTCGTCACGCCCACACTGTAACTGGTCTTCCAGACTCATACTCACGTGGACGTATCATTGGTGTGTACGCACGTCTTGCTCTTTATGGAGCTGACTTCTTGATGCAAGAAAAATTGAATGATTGGAATGCTATCAAAGAAATCGATGAAGAGACAATCCGTCTTCGTGAAGAAATCAACCTTCAATATCAAGCATTACAAGAAGTTGTTCGTTTAGGTGACCTTTACGGAGTTGATGTTCGTAAACCAGCGATGAACGTTAAAGAAGCTATCCAATGGGTAAACATTGCCTTCATGGCTGTCTGCCGCGTTATCAACGGTGCAGCTACATCTCTAGGTCGTGTGCCAATCGTCTTGGATATCTTTGCTGAACGTGACCTTGCTCGTGGTACATTTACTGAATCAGAAATCCAAGAGTTTGTTGACGATTTCGTTATGAAACTTCGTACAGTTAAATTCGGTCGTACAAAAGCTTATGACCAATTGTACTCAGGTGACCCAACCTTCATCACAACTTCTATGGCTGGTATGGGTAACGACGGTCGTCACCGTGTTACTAAGATGGACTACCGTTTCTTGAACACTCTTGACAACATCGGTAACTCTCCAGAACCAAACTTGACAGTTCTTTGGACTGACAAATTGCCATACAACTTCCGTCGCTACTGTATGCACATGAGCCACAAACACTCTTCAATCCAATACGAAGGTGTTACAACAATGGCTAAAGATGGATACGGTGAAATGAGCTGTATCTCATGTTGTGTGTCTCCACTTGACCCAGAAAACGAAGAACAACGTCACAACATCCAGTACTTCGGTGCTCGCGTTAACGTTCTTAAAGCTCTTCTTACTGGTTTGAACGGTGGTTATGACGATGTTCATAAAGACTACAAAGTATTTGATATCGAACCAATCCGTGACGAAGTTCTTGAATTTGAATCAGTTAAAGCTAACTTCGAAAAATCTCTTGACTGGTTGACTGACACTTATGTAGATGCTTTGAACATCATCCACTACATGACTGACAAGTACAACTACGAAGCTGTTCAAATGGCCTTCTTGCCAACTAAACAACGTGCTAACATGGGATTCGGTATCTGTGGATTCGCCAACACTGTTGACACATTGTCAGCTATCAAGTACGCTACAGTTAAACCAATCCGTGACGAAAATGGCTATATCTACGATTATGAAACAATCGGTGAATACCCACGTTGGGGTGAAGATGACCCACGTTCAAACGAATTGGCAGAATGGTTGATCGAAGCTTACACAACTCGTCTACGTAGCCACAAACTTTACAAAGACGCAGAAGCTACTGTATCACTTTTGACAATCACATCTAACGTTGCTTACTCTAAACAAACTGGTAACTCACCAGTCCACAAAGGTGTATACCTCAACGAAGATGGTTCAGTGAACTTGTCTAAACTTGAATTCTTCTCACCAGGTGCTAACCCATCTAACAAAGCTAAAGGTGGATGGTTGCAAAACTTGAACTCACTTGCTAGCCTTGACTTTAGTTACGCAGCTGATGGTATCTCATTGACAACTCAAGTTTCACCACGTGCTCTTGGTAAGACTCGTGACGAACAAGTTGATAACTTGGTAACAATCCTTGATGGTTACTTCGAAAACGGTGGACAACACGTTAACTTGAACGTTATGGACTTGAACGATGTTTACGAAAAGATCATGTCAGGTGAAGACGTAATCGTTCGTATCTCTGGATACTGTGTAAACACTAAATACCTCACTCCAGAACAAAAAACTGAATTGACACAACGTGTCTTCCACGAAGTTCTTTCAATGGATGATGCATTGAGCTAAGATTCATAAATAGTAAATAAAAACCAGTCATTTTGACTGGTTTTTTGGTATAAAAAAATTTTTAAAAAAAATTAGTCAATTTTGGTCAAATCTCTTGACTAATACTGACCAAAGTGATATACTAAGAATATAAGGATGAGGAAATCCTTAGAAAACCTTGATTTTAAGGTGATTGTGTAATTTATCTTAAAATTAAAGTATGGGTAAAACCTAGAAAGAGGTGCAACCTATGTTTACCATTAGTATTTTAGAAAATCCAATTACAAAATCTGTATTGGATAAAGAGAAACCTGAAATTATACGTAGAGTAGCAAATTGCTAGTCTAAAATTTTTAAAACAAAGGTCAGAGAAAGTCAAATTAATTTGACTAACTAATTTTGAATTTAACGAGGTATGAAATATGAATAACAACTTTAATAACTTTAACAACATGGATGATTTGTTTAACCAATTGATGGGTGGTATGCGTGGATACAGTTCTGAAAATCGTCGTTATTTGATTAACGGTCGTGAAGTAACACCTGAAGAATTCGCGATTTACCGTCAAACAGGTAAACTTCCTAGCGAAGGAAGTGATCAAGCTCAGTACGTTCAAGGGAAAGGTATGAAACAAGACGGTATTCTTGCTAAACTTGGACGTAATTTAACTGCTGAAGCTCGTGAAGGGAAGCTAGATCCGGTTATTGGACGTAACAAGGAAATTCAAGAAACTTCTGAAATTCTTTCTCGTCGTACAAAAAACAATCCAGTTCTTGTCGGTGATGCTGGTGTTGGTAAAACTGCTGTAGTAGAAGGCCTTGCACAAGCTATTGTGAATGGTGATGTTCCAGCAGCAATCAAGAACAAAGAAATCATTTCAATTGATATTTCTGGACTTGAAGCTGGTACTCAATACCGTGGTAGCTTTGAAGAAAATATTCAAAACTTGGTAAACGAAGTCAAGGAAGCTGGGAATATTATCCTCTTCTTCGACGAAATTCACCAAATCCTTGGCGCAGGTAGCACAGGGGATGGTCAAGGATCTAAAGGACTTGCTGATATCTTGAAACCAGCTCTTTCACGTGGGGAATTGACCGTGATTGGTGCAACAACTCAAGATGAATATCGTAATACAATCTTGAAAAACGCTGCTCTTGCTCGTCGTTTCAACGAAGTAAAAGTTAATGCACCATCTGCTGAAGATACTTTCAAGATTCTCCAAGGGATTCGCGATCTTTATCAACAACACCACAATGTTATCTTGCCAGATGAAGTATTGAAAGCGGCTGTTGATTACTCTGTTCAATATATTCCACAACGTAGCTTGCCAGATAAGGCTATCGACCTTGTTGATGTGACAGCTGCTCACTTGGCAGCACAACACCCAGTGACAGATGTACATGCTGTGGAACATGAAATTGAAGAAGAAAAAGCTAAACAAGAAGCTGCAGCTGCTAAAGAAGATTATGAAGCGGCTTTAAATGCAAAAGTTCGTATCGAAGAACTTGAAAAGCAAATTGCTAACCATACAGAAGATCACAAGGTTACAGCGACTGTAAATGACGTAGCTGAGTCTGTAGAACGTATGACAGGTATTCCTGTTTCACAAATGGGTGCAACTGATATTGAACGTTTGAAAGATATGGGCCACCGTTTGCAAACTAAGGTTATCGGTCAAGACAAGGCTGTTGAAGCCGTTGCCAAAGCGATTCGTCGGAACCGTGCAGGTTTTGATGAAGGAAATCGCCCAATCGGTAGCTTCCTCTTTGTAGGACCTACTGGTGTTGGTAAAACAGAATTGGCTAAACAATTGGCACTTGATATGTTCGGTACTAAAGATGCCATCATTCGTTTGGACATGTCAGAATACAGTGACCGCACAGCCGTTTCTAAATTGATTGGTACAACAGCTGGTTATGTTGGTTATGATGACAACAACAATACTTTGACAGAACGTGTTCGCCGTAACCCATACTCAATCGTCCTTCTCGACGAAATTGAAAAGGCTGACCCTCAAGTCATCACTCTTCTTCTTCAAGTATTGGATGATGGTCGTTTGACAGATGGTCAAGGTAACACTGTAAACTTCAAGAATACGGTGATTATCGCAACTTCAAATGCAGGATTTGGCTATGAAGCGAACTTGACAGAAGATGCTGATAAACCAAAACTTATGGATCGTTTGAAACCTTACTTCCGTCCAGAATTCCTCAACCGTTTCAATGCTGTTATTGAATTCTCACATTTGAGTAAGGAAGATCTTTCTAAGATTGTTGATTTGATGTTGATTGATGTCAATAAGACTCTTTCTAAGAAAGAAATCGACTTGGCAGTGAGCGATGCAGCCAAAGAATACATGACTGAAGAAGGTTATGATGAAGTGATGGGTGTTCGTCCACTCCGTCGAGTAGTTGAACAACAAATCCGTGACAAAGTAACAGACTTCCATTTGGATAATCTTGATGCTAAACACCTTGAAGCTGACATGGAAGATGGTGTCTTGGTCATTCGTGAAAAAGCCTAAATCAATGTTTTGTGAATCAAAAAAGGAACCAGCTGAAAAGCTGGTTCTTTTTTTGTTAAATGACATGACGCTCAAAAGCATCGTCTGAAATTCCTTGTTCAAGAATCAATTTTGCCCACTCCTTAGCAGAGAAAAGGCTATGATCCTTGTAGTTACCACAAGACTCAATGGTTGTTCCAGGAACATCTTCCCAAGTTGTAGTCTCAGCGATTTCCTTTAGTGAATCCTTGATGACAGCAGCAATTTCAGCGCTAGTATGACGTCCCCACATAATCATATGGAAACCTGTACGACAACCAAATGGGGAACAATCAATCATGCCGTCAATGCGAGTACGGATAAGCTTAGCCAAGAGGTGCTCAATCGTATGGAGGCCGGCAGTAGGGATAGAGTCCTCATTTGGTTGAACCAAGCGGATATCAAAGTTAGAAATGATATCTCCTTTTGGACCTGTTTCTTCTCCGATTAAACGGACATAAGGTGCTTTAACAATGGTGTGGTCAAGTTCAAAACTTTCAACAATAACTTCTTTTGTCATAGTATTTCCTTTCAACTTTCTTCTTTCATTATATCATAAAGATTTATTTGATAATTGTCAAAAAAAGAACTTTGTATCAGATGTTTATTGAAAAGTTAGAAATAGGAAAAAATATTTTCAAATCAATTTGAAAAATTCAATTGTATTGACACTTGGCGAAAAAGGGACTATAATGTATAAAAAGTCATAAAGGAGTTTATTATGAAATTTTCAAAAGTAATGGCCCTAGCAGGAGTGACTCTGTTAGCGTCAGGTGTTTTGGCAGCTTGTTCAGGTTCGAGCGCAAAAGGTGAGAAAACTTTTTCTTACACGTATGAAACCGACCCAGACAACCTCAACTATTTGACAACTGGTAAAGCAGCAACTGCTAATATCACTAGTAACGTCATTGACGGTTTGATGGAAAATGACCGCTACGGAAACTTTGTGCCATCAATGGCAGAAGATTGGTCTGTATCTCAAGATGGTTTGACTTACACTTACACAATCCGTAAAGATGCTAAATGGTATACTTCTGAAGGTGAAGAGTACGCAGCTGTGAAAGCTCAAGACTTTGTAACAGGTCTTAAATATGCAGCTGACAATAAATCAGAAGCACTTTATCTCGTTCAAGATTCTATTAAGGGTCTTGATGCATATGTGAAAGGTGAAGTTAAAGACTTTTCTGAAGTTGGAATCAAGGCAATTGATGATCAGACAGTTCAATACACTTTGAACAAACCTGAAAGCTTCTGGAACTCTAAAACAACTATGGGTGTTCTTGCACCGGTCAATGAAGAATTCCTTACTTCACAAGGAAGTAACTTTGCCAAAGCAACTGATCCAAGTAGTATCCTTTATAACGGTCCGTACTTGTTGAAATCATTGGTAGCTAAATCTTCAGTAGAATTTGAAAAAAATCCAAACTACTGGGATAAGGACAATGTTCATATTGATAAAGTAAAACTCTCATTCTGGGATGGTCAAGATACAAACAAACCTGCAGAAACCTTTAAGTCTGGTGGTTTCTCAACGGCTCGTCTATTCCCAACAAGTGCAAGTTATCCTGAAACTGAAAAAGAGTTTAAAGACAATATCGTTTATACACCACAAGATTCTTCAACTTACTTAATTGGTACCAATATTGATCGTCAGTCTTATAAATATACTTCTAAGACTACAGATGAGCAAAAAACTTCAACTAAGAAAGCTCTCCTTAACAAAGACTTCCGTCAATCGATTGCCTTCGGTATTGATAGAACAGCTTATACTTCTCAAATCAATGGAGAAAGTGGAGCAACAAAACTTCTTCGTAACTTGTTTGTGCCACCAACATTTGTTCAAGCAGATGGTAAAAACTTTGGTGATTTAGTCAAAGAAAAATTGGTAACTTATGGTGATGAGTGGAAAGATGTTAATCTAGATGACGCTCAAGATGGTCTATACAGTCCAGAAAAAGCAAAAGCAGAATTTGCTAAAGCTAAGACAGCTCTCCAAGCAGAAGGTGTTCAATTCCCAATTCACTTGGATATGCCGGTTGACCAAACAAGTACTACAAAAGTACAACGTGTTCAATCATTGAAACAATCACTTGAAGCAACATTAGGAACTGATAACGTAGTCGTTGATATCCAACAACTTCCAAAAGATGAAGTTCTCAATGTCACTTACTTTGCAGAATCAGCTGCTGGGGAAGATTGGGACCTTTCAGATAACGTTGGTTGGACTCCAGACTTTGCAGACCCATCTACTTACCTTGATATCATCAAACCATCAGTCGGTGAAAACACTAAAACTTACCTAGGATTTGATGCAGGAACAAATAATGCTGCTGCCAAACAAGTTGGTTTGGAAGACTACGAAAAGATGGTTGTTGAAGCTGGAAATGAAAACACTGACGTTTCAAAACGTTATGACAAATATGCTGCAGCTCAAGCTTGGTTGACAGATAGCGCTTTGATTATTCCAACATCTTCTCAAACTGGACGTCCAATGTTGTCTAAGATGGTACCATTTACGCTTCCATTTGCTTACTCAGGTAACAAGGGAACAACTGAACCTCTCTTGTACAAATACCTTGAACTTCAAGATAAACCAGTAACTGCTGATGAATATCAAAAAGCTCAAGATAAATGGAAGAAAGAAAAAGAAGAATCCAATAAAAAAGCGCAAGAAGATCTTGCAAACCATGTAAAATAAAAGAAAGTGGAGTTAGTGATTAACTCCACCTTTTTTAAATACAAAAAACCTAGGAATAGTTTCCTAGGTTTTTTGATTATTGTTGTCCTCGAGGATTTTGATTTTGTCGAGGATTTTGTTGAGGAGGTTGATTCGTATTTGGTATCGAAGGATTTTGGGTGGTATTAGAGTTAGTAGCTTCAGTGACAGAGGTTTGGTTTTCTGTTGTTGCGTTTGAAATTTCTGTAATAGGCTGTTGAGGAGTTTGAGTTATCCAATTATTACGTGCACCATTCTTAAAGATGTAATCTCCACTTCTATAGAGTCCTTCTGGCATGGTCCAATCACCGGGATGGTCATCCTCGGCTAGATACTGCATCATTGAACGATAGATGCTAGTGGCAACAGTAAAGCCATCACCAACGATTGGAGTAAGGCGGTTTGAGTAACCGGTCCAGACTGCCATTGAATACTTACGGGTATAACCAACAAACATTTCATCAGGAGCGACATATTGATCGGTTTTGATATGATTCTCAATTTCAGCATCAGTATAGTTTGATGTACCAGTTTTACCGGCTTGAGGTAACCAAGAAATGTAAGCACCAGTACCGTTTCCATAATATAGTACTGTTTTCATCATCTCGGTCATCATATAAGCTGTTGTTTCTTTCATAGCACGAGTACCTTGATCAGAAAACTCTTTTGAACTACCGTCGCTAAAGACAATTTTATTGATATACATTGGTTTGTGATAGATACCACCGTTAGCAAATGCAGCATAGGCGGCAGCCATTTTTTCACTACTTGCACCGTACTGTTTACCTGATTCAGTCGTATTACTTGAAATTGCGTTTGCATATACCATGGTTGGATAATCAATGCCAAGTCCGTTTAAGAATTTTTTGGCTTTATCGAGTCCAACTCTATCGAGAGTTTCAACTGCTGGTACGTTACGAGATTGTTGGATAGCAGTTTGAAGAGTGATGTTACCATAATAGCCACGATCCCAGTTGTAGACTGGAGTGCTAGTACCTGGGAAGTTATATGGTACATCCTTAAGCATATAAGCAGTTGAGTCATAGATATCGTACTCAAGTGCAGGTGCATAGTCCGTAATTGGTTTCATAGTTGAACCCCAGTCACGGTTTGTTTCCACTGCTTGGTTAGTACCAAAGGATACATTGCTAGCTTGGTGACGAGATCCGAGTTGGGCAATAACTTTACCATTTGATACATCAATGATAGTAGAAGCTGCTTGGATATCATCATCAGGATAGTTTACGTATTGATCAGTATTATAGACGTCCCAAAGGTGTTTTTGTACCTCTTGGTCGACGTTTGTATAGACTTCCATACCTGTTGTTAATAGATTATAACCTGTCTCTTGTTCTACTTGGTCAATAACCTCTTTAAGATAGTTATCCATGTACTGTGGATAGCTATTAACAGATTTTAGACTTTGAAGTCCATCTGTGATTGGAGTATTGATGGCTGCTTCATATTGTTCGGCTGTAAGGTATCCTTGTCTTTGCATTTCTGACAAAACAAGGTTTCGTCTTTCAAGGGCAGCTTCAGGATGAGAATAAGGATCGTATTGATTTGGAGCCTGTGGCATACCTGCTAAGAGTGCTAGCTGAGGAATGGATAAGTCTTTGAGGTCCTTACCATAATAGTTTTCCGCAGCTGTCTGCATACCATAGTTACCGTTTGACATGTAGACCTTATTGATGTAATAGGTCAAGATCTCTTGCTTAGTCGCAGTTCGTTCTAGCTGGATAGCTAACCAAGCCTCTTGAACTTTACGGGATAGGGTTTGATCAGCTGTCGATGTTGAAAAGTAAGTTAATTTAATTAACTGCTGAGTCAAAGTTGATCCACCTTGAAGACCACTATTGCTTCGAAGGTTACGAAGGAATGCTCCTGCTATACGAATGCTATCAATTCCTCTGTGGTTAAAGAAACGGTGATCCTCGATAGAGACAATCGCATTGACAAGATCAGTAGGAATATCACTACTTTGAGCATTAACACGACGTTCCGAACCTAAATCTGCGATTAGTTCATTTTTGCTATCATAAATTTTACTTGATGTAGTTGCAACAAGTTTACTCTCGGAAAGTTCAGGAGCTTTGTTTGCATAGTAAAGAAATACACCACCACCAAGTAGGAAAGCTGCGATAAATAAGCTAATTACACCAATGCCAAGGTATTTAGCGATGCGTAAGATAGTTTGTTTGTTCATATTGTTTTACCACCTAGTAAATGTTGTTTGACTGTATCAAGGTAAGGAATTTGTGGAAAGGCAGACTGCTCAATCACATAACCGAATTCTTTGATATAGTCAAGCGGCATTGACTTTTTACCCATATCCTGATGATAAAAACGGATGAGGTCAAGTGCCGGCAATAAATACGTTTCTTGATAAGAAGAAAAATGAAGAAGGACAAAGCAAATCCCTTTTTGATCAAGGACTTGTTCCATATGCCGAATCTGATGAGGATGGAAGTTCTTCATCGGAATCGCATGTTTTTGCTTGGTTTCCTTGGCTTCGAAATCGATGTAAAACCCTTCATAAACTCCAGAATAATCGGTAGTTGATGCTTGTCTAAAATAAGCTTCAACAATCTTAGCACGACTACGCTGAGGATAGTCTACGCGGACAATCTGAACAGGAGTTGGTTTTTTATGGATGACAGCCAAACCGTGTGTCAGATAATACTCGTTTGTAGCATTGATCATCTTTTCAAAGGTCATCCCACGATTTGCGAAATTTTTAGTTTGTGAGGAGACTTGTTGTTTTTTTTTTGATGAAAGTTTATGAGGATAGTTGACCATAATTCTCCTTATTGGTACAATAACATCACTCTATTATACCATAAAGGTGCACAGAAAGGGTGAAAAAATGCATACAGCCTTGGTTTTAGGATACTCAGCTTTTGATTTAGGATTGTTAAATGAAAAGGATATTCGGTTAAAAATTATCAAAAAAGCCATTCGTAGAGATTTGGAAAGATTAGCTGAGGAAGGGTTAAAATGGCTAGTTTTCACAGGCTCTCTTGGTTTTGAACACTGGGTCTTAGAAGTAGCTAGAGACATGAAGGAGGCCTATGGATTTCAACTAGCGACTATTTTTGATTTTGAGACACATGGATCAAACTGGAATGAGGCTAACCAGGTCAAATTGAGTGATTTTAAACAGGTCGATTTTGTCAAATATGCCTATCCAACTTATGAGCACAAAGGCCAATTGAGAGATTATCAGATTTTTTTACTCGAAAATACGGATGGCGCCTATATTTTTTACGACGAAGATAACGAAACAAAAATGAGATTTTTTTACGAACTGATGAAAAAGAAAGACAACTATATGACAAAAAGATTAACATTTGAGGAATTAAACGAAATAGCCGAAAATTTTTCCGAAAATTGAGGCTTTGACCTTGCTTTTTGTTTGCCTTTTTTTATATAATAATACTAGTAACTGAGAATGGAGAGAGACATGGCAAGTATTATTTTTACAGCAAAGGATATTTTTGAGCAGGATTTTGGAAGAGAAGTACGTGGATACAGTAAAGCAGAGGTAGATGAATTCTTAGATGACGTTATCAAGGACTATGAAACCTATGCAGCGTTGGTTAAATCACTACGTTTGGAAGTCGCAGAATTGAAAGAGCAATTGGCGAACAAACCTCAGGCGGCACCTGTATCTGTAACGTCTGAACCTGCTGAGTTTGGAAGTACGACTTCTATGACTAATTTTGATATCCTGAAACGCTTGAATCGTCTTGAAAAAGAAGTATTTGGCAAACAAATTGTAGAAAATTCTGATTTCTAAGAATTATACAGTTGTGCAATTTTTGGATAATCGCGTGGAGAGTTTATCTTTTCATGAGGAAAGTCCATGCTAGCACAGGCTGTGATGCCTGTAGTGTTTGTGCTAGGCGAAACCATAAGCCTAGGGACGAGAAATCGTTACGGCGAGTGAATAGACTAAGTTTTCGGATATGTTTTAGTAGCTCTGAAAGTGCCACAGTGACGAAGTCTCTCTGGAAACAGAGAGAGTGGAACGCGGTAAACCCCTCAAGCTAGCAACCCAAATTTTGGTCGGGGCATGGAGTGCGCGGAAACGAACGTAGTACTCTGACTGCTAGCAGCTTCTAGCTGTTAGTGGTAGACAGATGATTATCGAAAGAAGTGGTCCTAGTCGCTTCTGGAACAAAACATGGCTTATAGAAAATTGCATATAGGTTGGGGCTGAGAAATTTTCTCAACCTCATTTTTTAAAGGTGAACAAGAGAAAGGTCTTTAAAGACTGACATGAAACAAACATTTAACTTAATAGCGACTGCTGCAGCAGGCTTAGAGGCTGTTGTAGGTCGTGAAGTGCGTGCACTTGGCTATGATTGTCAAGTTGAGAATGGTCGCGTTCGCTTTGAAGGAGATGTGAAGACAATTGTTGAAAGCAATCTGTGGCTACGAGCTACAGATAGGATCAAGATTGTTGTTGGGACTTTTCCCGCAAAAACATTTGAAGAGCTTTTTCAAGGAGTTTTTGCCTTAGATTGGGAAAACTATCTTCCACTCGGAGCACGTTTCCCAATCTCTAAGGCTAAGTGTGTCAAATCAAAACTTCATAACGAACCTAGTGTCCAGGCTATTTCTAAAAAGGCAGTTGTCAAGAAATTGCAGAAACATTATGCTCGACCAGAAGGTGTTCCGCTGATGGAAAATGGTCCAGAGTTTAAAATAGAGGTTTCAATTCTTAAAGATGTTGCGACTATCATGATTGACACAAGTGGCTCTAGTCTTTTCAAACGAGGTTATCGTACTGAAAAAGGTGGTGCTCCTATTAAAGAGAACATGGCAGCAGCAATTCTGCAATTATCAAACTGGTATCCTGATAAACCCTTGATTGATCCGACCTGCGGTTCAGGAACCTTCTGTATTGAGGCAGCTATGATTGCTCGTAATATGCCGCCAGGCTTACGCCGTTCCTTTGCTTTCGAGGATTGGAACTGGGTTAGCGACCGGTTAATTCAGCAAATTCGTACGGAAGCTAGCAAGAAGATTAATCGTGAAATTGAGCTAGACATCATGGGCTGTGATATCGATGGCCGCATGGTGGAAATTGCTAAGGCAAATGCTCAGGCTGCGGGAGTTTCTAAGGATATCCACTTTAAGCAGATGCGCGTGCAGGATTTGCGAACGGACAAGATCAATGGAGTTATTATTTCGAATCCACCGTATGGAGAACGCTTGTCAGATGATGCAGGAGTAACCAAGCTCTATGCTGAGATGGGAGAAGTATTTGCCCCCCTTAAAACATGGAGTAAATTTATCCTGACTAGTGATGAAGCTTTTGAAAGTAAATATGGTAGTCAGGCAGATAAAAAACGGAAACTCTATAACGGTACCTTGAAAGTTGATTTATATCAATATTTTGGTCAACGAGTGAAAAGACAAGATGTCAAATTAGAAAGGAATGCAAATGAGTAAGAAAAGACGTAACCACCATCATAAGGGTGAGCAAGAATCTAAATTTGAATTTGAAGAAGCGAAAGATTTAACGGTTGGTCAGGCCATTCGTAAGAACGAAGAAGTTGAGGCAGGTGTAACTCCAGAAGATACGGTCTTGGACAAATATATTAAACAACATCGTGAAGAAATCGAAGCTGATAAGTTTGAAAATTTACAAACAAAAAAAGACCAGCCTGCTCAAAGCTTGGATGATATGATTCAAGAAGTGAGAGAAACGACTGAAAAAGAAAATACATCAAGTTCAGAAGGGGAAACAATTGCAGATGCAGTAGCTGCAGAGACCACGGAGATTGTAGCTCAAGAAGTTGATGCTGAAGAAACAAAAGTTCTCGAGCAACCTTTTAAAGACGAATTGGATGCTGTTGAAATGGCTGAAGTTGCTAATTCGCAAGCTGCAGTAGTTGATGAAGAAACTGACGAACAACTGCAACCCTTGTCTCGTTCTGATCAGCCTATTGAGAAGCCAAAAAGTAAGAAAAAATTGGCAATCCTGTCAGTCATTATTTTAGTCTTCCTCTTAATTTTGGGAGGTTCATATTACGTTTATCGCCAAATTTCTCGTTCTTCTCAAGAAATTCAAACGAAAGCGGCAGATTCAGGTCTGGTAAGTAATCAGTCAGTTTTGGAACAATTTAATACTCTCTACGATACATTCTATACCGATGAAAACAAAACGGCTCTTAAAAATAGCCAGTTTAGTCAACTGAATCAATTGAAGGAGCTTCTGGATAAACTTGAGGGAGCGAGAGAATACACTCTTGCCAAATCAAAATATGATAGCTTGGAAACTCAGATAAAAGCAATTCAAGAAGTTAATTCTCAATTTGAAACTCCAGCTATTACAGATGGTGTCTTGGATACAAACGCAAAAATCAAAGCAGACGCGAAATTTACAGATATCAAAACTGGAAATACAGAAATTGATAAATTGCTAGATAAAGCAATCAGTCTTGGTAAGAGTCAACTAGCAAGTACGACGACAGATTCGACAACAGCAGCGAGCCAGGAAGTGTCAAGTCCAACTACAGAAAGCAGTCCCTCTACTTCAATAAGCGATTCTTCTGCATCTACTAATGGTGGCTTATCGAGTGAAGGCGTTAATTTGCAAAGAGGTGTGAGCCGAGTACCGTACAATCAATCAGCTGTTAATGACAGCAGTAACCCTGCTTGGACATTTGCAGATGGTGTCCTTGAAAGAATTCTTGAGACATCACGTGCGCGTGGATACATCACTGGAAACAAATATATCTTGGAACGTGTGAATATTGTTAATGGCAATGGTTACTACAATCTTTATAAACCAGATGGAACTTATCTCTTTACCCTTAACTGTAAGACAGGTTACTTTGTAGGGAATGGTTCTGGCCATGCTGATGATTTAGACTACTAGTTAAATTGTTATAAAATTCTTTCTTTTCACAGATAAACATGATAAAATAAAACATATTAAATAAGAGGAGTGTCACATGACAAAAGCTAACTTTGGTGTTGTTGGTATGGCCGTAATGGGTCGTAACCTTGCCCTTAATATCGAATCTCGTGGTTATACAGTTGCTATTTATAACCGTAGTAAAGAAAAAACTGAAGATGTGATTGCTTGCCATCCTGATAAAAACTTTGTGCCAAGCTATGATATCGAAAGCTTCGTAAACTCTATTGAAAAACCACGTCGTATTATGCTTATGGTTCAAGCAGGACCTGGTACAGATGCAACAATCCAAGCCCTTCTTCCACACTTGGATAAAGGTGATATCTTGATCGATGGAGGGAATACTTTCTATAAAGATACTATTCGTCGTAATGAAGAATTGGCGAACTCAGGTATCAACTTTATCGGTACAGGTGTTTCTGGTGGTGAAAAAGGTGCCCTTGAAGGTCCTTCTATCATGCCTGGGGGACAAAAAGAAGCTTATGACTTGGTAGCAGATGTTCTTGAAGAAATCTCTGCTAAAGCACCAGAAGATGGAAAACCATGTGTAACATACATCGGTCCTGATGGAGCTGGTCACTACGTGAAAATGGTCCACAATGGTATCGAGTACGGTGATATGCAATTGATCGCAGAAAGCTACGATCTTATGCAACACTTGCTTGGTCTTTCAGCAGAAGATATGGCTGAAATCTTCTCTGAGTGGAACAAGGGTGAATTGGACAGCTACTTGATTGAAATCACAGCTGATATCTTGAGCCGTAAAGATGATGAAGGTCATGAAGGACCAATTGTAGACTATATCCTTGATGCTGCAGGTAACAAGGGAACTGGTAAATGGACTAGCCAATCAGCACTTGACCTTGGTGTGCCATTGTCTCTTATCACTGAGTCAGTATTTGCGCGTTACATCTCTACTTACAAAGAAGAACGTGTTCATGCTAGTAAGGTTCTTCCAAAACCAGCTGCTTTCAAATTTGAGGGTGACAAGGCTGAGTTGATCGAAAAAATCCGCCAAGCTCTTTACTTCTCAAAAATCATTTCTTATGCACAAGGTTTTGCGCAATTGCGTGTAGCTTCTAAAGAGAATAACTGGAACTTACCATTTGCTGACATCGCTTCTATCTGGCGCGATGGATGTATCATCCGTTCTCGTTTCTTGCAAAAGATCACAGATGCATACAACCGTGATGCAGATCTTCCTAACCTTCTTTTGGATGAGTACTTCTTAGATGTCACTGCTAAGTACCAACAATCAGTTCGTGATATCGTAGCTCTTGCTGTTCAAGCTGGTGTACCAGTACCAACATTCTCAGCAGCCATTACTTACTTTGATAGCTACCGTTCAGCTGATCTTCCAGCGAACTTGATCCAGGCACAACGTGACTACTTTGGTGCCCACACTTACCAACGTAAGGATAAAGAAGGAACATTCCACTACTCTTGGTATGACGAAAAATAAGTAGGTCAGCCATGGGGAAACGGATTTTATTACTTGAGAAAGAAAGAAATCTAGCTCATTTTTTAAGTCTGGAACTCCAAAAAGAGCAATACCGAGTTGATCAGGTAGAAGAGGGGCAAAAAGCCCTTTCCATGGCTCTTCAGACAGACTATGACTTGATTTTACTGAATGCTCATCTAGGGGATATGACAGCCCAGGATTTTGCAGAACAGTTGAGTCGGACCAAGCCAGCCTCGGTTATCATGATTTTGGATCATCGAGAAGAATTGCAAGACCAACTTGAAACAATCCAGCGTTTCGCTGTTTCGTATATCTATAAACCAGTCATTATCGATGATTTGGTCAGTCGTATTGCAGCGATTTTCCGAGGTCGGGACTTCATTGATCAACATTGTAGTCAGATGAAGGTTCCTACATCCTATCGCAATCTGCGTATGGATTTAGAAAACCACACTGTCTATCGTGGCGATGAGATGATCGCTTTGACTCGGCGTGAGTATGATCTTTTAGCAACCCTTATGGGAAGCAAAAAGGTCTTAACTCGTGAGCAGTTGCTGGAAAGTGTTTGGAAGTATGAAAGTGCGACCGAAACCAATATTGTGGATGTTTATATCCGTTATTTACGTAGCAAGCTTGACGTAAAAGGTCAAAAGAGCTACATCAAAACTGTGCGTGGTGTTGGGTATACCATGCAAGAGTAGAAAAAGTAGTTGCAGTTATGTAACTGCTTTTTTAATATCTAAACAAGTTCAAACCGTTTTTTAAGTTAATCATTAAATATATTTCTTGCTCGGTGAAACTGAAAGGAAACAATCGCTTTTTTTGTGAAAATATAATAAAATAGAAAGGAATAAAGTTCTAAAATTTTATCTAGAAACAGACGCTTTTCGTCTGATAGTAGGATTAAATGACAAAAGAAGTTGGTGTCGGTCAGGCACATAGTAAAATTATTTTAATCGGAGAGCATGCAGTGGTTTATGGCTACCCAGCCATTTCTTTGCCTCTTTTAGAGGTTGAAGTGACTTGTCGAGTGGTACCAGCGGCGACACCATGGCGTCTGTTTGAAGAGGACACCTTGTCTATGGCTGTTTATGCGTCTCTCGAGTATTTAAATATCAAAGATGCTTGCATCCGTTGTCAAATCGACTCGGCTATTCCTGAAAAACGTGGGATGGGATCTTCAGCAGCCATAAGTATTGCAGCCATCCGTGCAGTATTTGATTATTACCAGGCAGAACTTCCGCATGATGTTTTAGAGATTTTGGTCAATCGGGCGGAGATGATTGCCCATATGAATCCTAGTGGTTTAGATGCTAAGACTTGTCTTAGTGACCAACCTATCCGTTTTATCAAGAATGTTGGTTTTGAAGAATTAGCTATGGATTTGTCAGCTTATCTGATCATTGCAGATACTGGAGTTTATGGAAATACTCGTGAAGCTATCCAAGTCGTAGAGAACAAAGGTAAGGAAGCTCTGCCTTTCTTGCATGCATTAGGAGAATTAACCCAAGAAGCAGAAGAAGCAATAAAAACAAAAGATGCCGTGAAGCTAGGAGAAATTCTAACCAAAGCTCATGGAAATTTAAAAGAAATTGGAGTTAGTAGCCCTGAGGCAGATGCCTTGGTTGAAACTGCCCTTGAACATGGTGCCCTAGGTGCCAAGATGAGTGGTGGTGGTCTAGGAGGTTGCATCATTGCTTTGGTTGCTAATGTAAGCCAAGCGCAAGAACTAGCAGAAAGATTAGAAGAGAAAGGAGCTGTTCAGACATGGATCGAAAGCCTGTAACAGTACGTTCCTATGCCAATATTGCTATTATCAAATATTGGGGTAAGAAAAAAGAAAAAGAGATGGTTCCCGCGACTAGCAGTATCTCTCTGACTTTAGAAAATATGTATACGGAGACGACACTTTCACCTTTGCCAGCAGATGCAAGCTCGGATGCTTTCTACATCAATGGTCAGTTGCAAAATGAAGCTGAACATAAAAAGATGCGTAAAATCATTGACCGCTACCGTCCTGAAGGAGCAGGTTTTGTTCGTATCGATACCAAGAACAATATGCCAACAGCAGCAGGCCTTTCTTCAAGTTCCAGTGGTTTGTCTGCTCTAGTCAAAGCTTGTAATGCCTATTTCCAACTTGGGCTGAACCGCATAGAATTGGCCTTGGAAGCTAAGTTTGCATCGGGTTCCTCATCTCGTAGTTTTTATGGCCCCTTGGCAGCCTGGGACAAGGATAGTGGAGAAATCTATCCTGTCGAAACTGACTTGAAATTAGCTATGATTATGTTGGTCTTGGAAGACCAGAAAAAACCAATTTCCAGTCGAGATGGGATGAAGCTCTGTGTGGAGACTTCGACAACTTTTGATGAGTGGATTCGTCAGTCTGAACAAGACTACAAGGATATGTTAGTCCATCTCAAGGAAAATGACTTTAAGAAAGTTGGAGAATTGACAGAGAAGAACGCGTTGGCTATGCATGCTACGACAAAAACTGCAAATCCGCCGTTCTCTTATCTGACAGATGCGAGTTATGAGGCTATGGATTTCGTTCGTCAGCTTAGAGAACAAGGTGAATCTTGTTACTTCACCATGGATGCGGGGCCTAATGTAAAGGTTCTTTGTTTAGAAAAAGACTTGGAACATCTATCAAAACTTTTAGGTCAACGCTATCGCTTAATCGTTTCAAAGACAAAGGATTTGAGCCAAGATGACGATTGTTAAAACTTGTGGGAAGCTCTATTGGGCTGGGGAGTATGCCATTTTAGAACCAGGACAGTTGGCGCTAATAAAAGCTATTCCCATCTATATGACAGCTGAGATTGAGTCCTCAGAAGTTTATCGACTTTACTCAGATATGTTTACTTATAGTGTAGATATGCGACCGGATTCTTCTTATGCCTTGATTCAAGAAACAGTAGCTTTGGTGGAGGAGTATTTGACTGCCCAAGGAGTTGACTTGCGTCCTTTTTCCATAGATATTCGCGGGAAAATGGAGCGTGAAGGTAAGAAGTTTGGTCTGGGTTCTAGTGGTAGCGTCGTTGTATTGGTTATCAAGGCTATGCTTGCTTTTTATGAAAGGCCAGCCGAAAGAGACCTTTTGTTTAAACTGGCGAGTGCTGTACTTCTCAAACGTGGAGACAATGGTTCCATGGGTGACATCGCCTGTATCGTTTCAGAAGCCCTGGTACTCTATCAGTCATTTGATCGGGAGAAAGTGGCACAATGGCTAGAAAAGGAAGACTTGCCAACTGTATTAGCACGTGATTGGGGCTTTTCTATTAGGAGTGTTGAACCGGCCTTGGACTTTGATTTTCTGGTAGGTTGGACCAAGGAAGTAGCGGTGTCTAGTCACATGGTTAAGCAAATCAAGAACAATATGAATGCTAGTTTTTTGCAGGCTTCAAAAGAAACTGTAGGCTCTTTTGTGCAGGCTTTGCATGAAGGCCAAGAAGAAAAGATAATGGAGCTACTAGAACAAGCTAGTCAACTCTTAGAAAACTTGAGTTCAGATATTTACACCCCTTCTCTCAGACAATTAAAAAATGCCAGTCATGACTTGAAAGCTGTTGCTAAAAGTAGTGGTGCTGGTGGTGGAGACTGCGGCATTGCCCTTAGTTTTGACCAAGATTCGACCACATTACTGAAAAAACGCTGGGCTGATCTAGGGATTGAGCTCTTATATCAAGAAAGGATAGGACATGACGATAAATCGGAAGGATGAGCACATCCGCTATGCCCTTGAACAAAAAAGTTCTTATAATAGTTTTGATGAGGTGGAGTTAATCCACTCCTCTCTACCCTTATATGACTTAGATGAAATTGATCTTTCGACAGAATTTGCAGGGCGTAAATGGGACTTTCCTTTTTATATTAACGCCATGACAGGTGGGAGTGATCGGGGCAGAGAAATCAATCAAAAATTAGCCCAGGTGGCAGAGGCCTGCGGGATTTTATTTGTGACAGGTTCTTACAGTGCTGCTCTTAAGGATCCATCGGACAATTCTTTCTCTGTCAAGTCAAATCACCCTGACCTTCTTTTCGGAACCAATATTGGTTTAGACAAGCCTGTAGAACTGGGGTTGCAGACGGTAAAAGAGATGAATCCCCTTCTCTTGCAAGTTCATGTCAATGTTATGCAGGAATTGCTCATGCCAGAAGGTGAGCGTCAATTTAGATTGTGGCAAAGTAATCTGAAAGATTATGCTGAACAAATCTCTGTGCCCCTTGTTTTAAAAGAGGTCGGCTTTGGCATGGATGTAAAGACCATTGCTAAGGCATACGAGATAGGCATACGTACGGTTGATTTGTCTGGCCGTGGGGGAACTAGTTTTGCCTATATCGAAAATCGTCGTAGTGGTCAACGGGACTACCTCAATGATTGGGGGCAATCGACCATGCAGGCTCTTATCAATGCCCAAGACTGGAAAGATAAGATGGAGCTTCTGGTAAGCGGAGGTGTTCGCAATCCACTAGACATCATCAAATGCTTGGTCTTTGGAGCCAAGGCTGTTGGACTCTCACGCACCATGTTAGAGCTGGTTGAGAATTACTCAGTTGATGTCGTTATTTCCATTGTTGAAGGTTGGAAGGAAGACCTACGCTTGATTATGTGTGTCCTTAATTGTGCAAGGATTGAGGATTTGCAAAAGGTCGACTATCTCCTTTATGGGAAATTAAAAGAAGCAAAAGATCAACTATAAGGAGGTCGGGATTTTGATCCCGGTCTTTTTATCATTCCTCAGACTGATGTGACATTTTGGTTTTGTGATACAATAAAATAGAGAGGACGGTTACATGAGAAAATTTCAAATTTTTCTATTTATTGAAGCTTGTTTATTGACAGGAGCTCTGATTATGATGGTATCAGAGCATTTTTCCCGTTTTCTGCTGATCTTGCTCTTGTTTTTACTGCTGATTCGATACTATATTGGAAGGCAGGGTAATAACTTCATTTTAGTAGCAGTGAGCATTCTATTTTTCTTTATCATCATGCTCAATCCCTTTGTCATTTTAGCCATCTTTGTAGCCTTGATTTACAGTCTGTTCTTACTTTATCCTATGATGAACCAGGAAAGAGAAGATACTAATCTGATTTTTGAAGAAGTAGTGACAGTAAAGAGGGAGAAAAATCGCTGGTTTGGAAATCTCCACCACTTCTCAAGCTACCAGACTTGCCGCTTTGATGATATCAATCTTTTTCGTCTCATGGGGAAGGATACCATTCATCTAGAGCACGTGATTTTGAGCAATCATGATAATGTCATCATCTTGAGAAAACTAGTCGGCACAACCAGAATTATTGTACCAGTGGATGTGGAAGTCAGCCTTAGTGTTAATTCTTTGTATGGAGATTTAACCTTCTTTGATCAACCTAAACGTGCTTTACGCAATGAACAATTCCACCAAGAAACCAGAGATTATCTCAAGAGTCCAAAGAGTGTTAAGATTCTTTTGACAACTATGGTTGGAGATGTTGAGGTGGTGCGAGGATGAAAAAACAGCCCTATATTTTAATTGGTATCACTTCATTCCTCTTTGTCGCCTTTCTATTTCGAAGCATTTTTAAGGTTCTGAATTTAGAGTGGAGCTCTCTCTTCCAAGATTTAGAAAAGACAGAAAAAGTCCTATTTCTGGCTTTGATGTTTAGTTTTGCCCTAGCCTTTTTGATTGTCCTATTCTGGACAATGGTTGACGAAATTTCAAGAAGAAGAATCCAATCAAATCTTAAACGTCTGCTAGCCGGTAAAGATATTAAAAGTCTTGGAGATGCAGATTTAGACACAAGTTTTAGAAACTTGTCAGGAAAGCTTGGCTTGTTGACAGAAGCTATCCAAAAAGCAGACAATCAGACCTTGGTCAAGGAAGAAGAAATTGTTGAAAAGGAGCGCAAGCGAATCGCGCGTGACTTGCATGATACGGTTAGTCAAGAAATTTTTGCTGCCCATATGATTTTATCAGGCCTCAGTCAACAAGCTTCCAAGTTAGACAGAGTGAAGATGCAGACACAACTCCAGAGTGTGACTGCTATTTTAGAGACAGCCCAAAGAGATTTGCGTATTCTACTATTGCATTTGCGTCCTATTGAACTGGAACAAAAGAGTTTGGTGGAGGGGATTCAGATACTCCTTAAAGAACTAGAAGAAAAAAGTGATCTAAAGGTAAGCTTTAAATATCAGGTAACTGCATTACCTAAAAAGATAGAAGAGCATATTTTCCGTATTGTCCAAGAATTGATCAGTAATACCCTTCGGCATGCGCAGGCTTCTTGTCTGGATGTTTACCTTTATCAAACGGAAACTGAATTGCAGTTGAAGGTGGCAGACAATGGGCGCGGTTTTCAACTAGATGATGGAGACGAACTGAGCTATGGTCTGCGAAATATCAAAGAACGTGTAGAAGATATGGCTGGGACTATACAATTATTAACAGCGCCCAAGCAAGGGTTAGCTGTTGATATCCGTATTCCTTTGCTTGATTTGGATAAATAAGAGGAAGTAAGATGAAACTATTATTGGTAGATGACCATCAAATGGTGCGTCTGGGTTTAAAAAGTTATTTTGAATTACAAGATGATGTAGAGATTGTAGGAGAAGCAACCAATGGTGCGGAAGGAATTTCTATGGCCTTGGAGCTGCGTCCTGATGTGATTGTCATGGATATTGTCATGCCTGTAGTCAATGGGATTGACGCTACCCTAGCTATACTCAAGGAATGGCCAGAGGCTAAAATCCTGATTGTGACCTCTTACTTAGACAATGAAAAAATCATGCCGGTTTTGAATGCTGGAGCTAGAGGTTATATGCTCAAGACTTCGAGCGCAGATGAGTTGCTACATGCTGTTCGTAAGATAGCAGCTGGTGAGTTCGCTATTGAACAAGAGGTGAGCAAGAAGGTGGAATACAACCGTAATCACGTCGAACTACATGAAGATCTGACAGCTCGTGAACGGGATGTCCTTCAGCTAATCGCTAAGGGCTATGAAAATCAGCGAATTGCGAATGAGCTTTTTATCTCCCTAAAGACTGTTAAAACTCATGTTTCGAACATTCTGGCTAAACTTCAGGTTAGTGACCGTACACAGGTAGCTGTTTACGCCTTTCAGCATCACCTGGTAGCTCCTGACGAATTTTAAGGAAGCTAAGATGTAACTCAAGCATGGATGAAAAGCGCATCCATTACTTGAAAAAATTCGCTACTATATGGTATAATGGACTGTATTAAAAATTTTAAGGAGAAATGACAGAATGTCTGTATCATTTGAAAACAAAGAAACAAACCGTGGTGTCTTGACTTTCACTATCTCTCAAGACCAAATCAAACCAGAATTGGACCGTGTATTTAACTCAGTAAAGAAAACTCTTAACGTTCCTGGTTTCCGTAAAGGTCACCTTCCACGTCCTATCTTCGACCAAAAATTTGGTGAAGAAGCTCTTTACCAAGATGCAATGAACGCTCTTTTGCCAGACGCTTATGAAGCAGCTGTAAAAGAAGCTGGACTTGAAGTCGTTGCTCAACCAAAAATTGACGTAACTTCTATGGAAAAAGGTCAAGACTGGGTTATCACTGCAGAAGTTGTTACAAAACCTGAAGTTAAATTGGGTGAATACAAAAACCTTGAAGTATCAGTTGATGTAGATAAAGAAGTAACTGACGCTGATGTAGATGCACGTATCGAACGTGAACGCAACAACTTGGCAGAATTGGTAATCAAAGATGGTGCTGCTGAAGACGGCGACACTGTTGTTATCGACTTCGTTGGTTCTATCGACGGTGTTGAATTTGACGGCGGAAAAGGCGAAAACTTCTCACTTGGACTTGGTTCAGGACAATTCATCCCTGGATTTGAAGACCAATTGGTTGGACACTCAGCTGGTGAAACTGTTGACGTTATTGTAACATTCCCAGAAGACTACCAAGCAGAAGATCTTGCAGGTAAAGAAGCTAAATTCGTAACAACTATCCACGAAGTAAAAGCTAAAGAAGTTCCAGCTCTTGACGATGAACTTGCAAAAGACATCGACGAAGAAGTTGAAACTCTTGACGAATTGAAAGAAAAATACCGCAAAGAATTGGCTGCTGCTAAAGAAGAAGCATACAAAGATGCCGTTGAAGGTGCAGCAATCGATAAAGCTGTAGAAAACGCTGAAATCGTTGACCTTCCAGAAGAAATGATCCACGAAGAAGTTCACCGTTCAGTAAATGAATTCCTTGGCAACTTGCAACGTCAAGGTATCAACCCTGACATGTACTTCCAAATCACTGGAACTACTCAAGAAGACCTTCACAAACAATACGAAGCAGAAGCTGAGTCACGTACGAAGACTAACCTTGTTATCGAAGCAGTTGCGAAAGCTGAAGGATTTGACGCTACTGAAGAAGAAATCCAAAAAGAAATCGAGCAATTGGCTGCAGACTACAACATGGAAGTTGCTCAAGTACAAAGCTTGCTTTCAGCTGATATGTTGAAACACGATATCACAATCAAAAAAGCTGTTGAATTGATCACAAGCACTGCAACAGTAAAATAATCTGAAAAGATAAAAAGCCCACCGAATAGGTGGGCTTTCTTATGCTTTATTTTCCGAAAAATTCTTGAAGATCATCCTGGCTAATCCCAATCATTGCTGGAATACTGGTCCAGTTCTCTTCGGTCAGAATGTAGGATTGCTGAGAATCAGTCTGATCAGTGGGTTCAAGAATAGACTCATTTACTTCTTCAGATGTTTCGGTTAAATCACTAAAACGTTCAATCAGATAGGTCTTGCGAGCTGTTCCGATGTGCTTGGTTGCATAGTCAAAGGCCTGCAGTTCACCAAGTAGGATAAGTTTGCTTTTGGCGCGAGTGATAGCAGTGTAGATGAGATTACGCTCCAGCATGCGCTTGCTAGCACTGGTAATCGGTAAAATCACAACTGGAAACTCACTACCCTGAGACTTATGAATACTCATAGCATAGGCGAGGCGTATCTTGTACCATTCATTTCGAGGATAGGATACCTCGTTGCCATCAAAATTGATCATGATTTCATCTTGCTTGGATTCAGTGTATTTTCCAGGAATCAGGTCTGTAATATAGCCTAAGTCTCCATTAAAGACATTGACTTCTGCGTCGTTAACGAGATGAATGACCTTATCGCCTGTGCGATAATGAAACTGACTTGCTTCAAAACTAATTTGTCCCTTTTGAAGAGGATTGAGCAGTTCTTGCATGAGTTGATTGATGGCATCAATCCCTGCTGTACCACGGTACATAGGAGCTAGAACTTGGATATCACGAGCAGAAATGCCACTTCTGATAGCAGCATCTAGGATTTTTTCAATGGTCGCAGGGATATGGCTACTAGCGATTTCAAAGTAGGAACGGTCTGCTTTTTTCTGAGTGAAATCTGCAGGTAAAATTCCCTGACGAATCTGACTAGCAAGGGTGACGATGGTTGATTCTTCGCTCTGACGGTAGATTCTTTCCAAGCGTGTTTGAGGAATGCTTGGAATTTGGAGTAAGTCAGCCAGGACTTGACCAGGGCTAACCGATGGCAGCTGGTCACTATCTCCGACAATGAGAATTTTACTGTTAGAGGAGATATTGGAGAAGAGTTGATTGGCTAGCCAGGTATCCACCATAGAGAACTCGTCTACAATGATAAAATCAGCATCTAGATAATCCTCCAAATGACTGGTATCATCGTCTCCAGTCATACCCAAGTGGCGGTGAATCGTTGCACTAGGCAAGCCTGTCAGTTCATTCATGCGACGTGCTGCACGACCGGTTGGAGCAGCAAGGAGAATCGGTAGACTACTTTTTTTCCGAAGGTCGAGCCCCTCTAATAGGGCATAAACACCAATAATCCCATTGATAACAGTGGTCTTACCTGTACCAGGTCCACCTGTCAGGATAAAGACCTTGTTTTGGATAGCGTCGCAGATAGCCTGCTTTTGAATGGCATCGTATTGGATGCCTAATTCCTTCTCAACAGTTGCGATATGCTCCTGGATAGTTTTTATTTCGTGTTTATTGGGGTCTTCTTTTTCAAGAATACGAATGAGGTGATTGTGAATTCCTTCTTCAGCGAAAAAGAGACTGTTGTCAAAGATTTTCGTATCAACCTGCTGAACTTTTTCTTCTTCAATGAGATTGGATAATTCTTGTGCAAGTTGACTGGGTTCTAATTCCACAGGTCGTGAGGATTCAAGTAGGGTTAGAGTCTTTTCTAATAGATCTCTGGCTTCAACATAAGTATCTCCACTTTCCATACATGCATTTAGAAGGCTATGAACAAGGCCAGCTCGAAAGCGTTCAGGTGCCTGACTTTCAATCCCCAATTCCTGCGCCAATTGGTCAGCGATGGTAAAGCCCAAACCCTTGATATCTTCTACCAACTGATAAGGATAATTTTCAACGATATCGATGGTTTCCTCTTTATAGGTATCCTGGATTTGAATAGCTAATTTATTAGGAATCCCGTAGTTTGCAAGCTTGGCCAAAACCATTTCAGTTCCGTAGTTGAGACGAAGTGTAGAAACGAAGGCCTCACGACTTTTAGAAGATAGTCCTGAGATGGTTTCGAGTTTCTCAGGATGCTCCAGGATTTCATCAATGGTATTTTCTCCATAGAGTTCCACAATCTTTTGGGCAGTTTTGAGACCAATCCCTTTGAAATGGCTACTTGAGAAATACTTGACTAAGCCCTTACTAGTTGGTTTTGCTCTTTCGTAACGGGTAATTTGTAGTTGCTCTCCGTATTTGGAGTGTTGGACAATCTGCCCCCAAAAAGTGTATTCCTCTCCCTCGATGACATCAGCCATAGTTCCTGTCACAATGATCTCGAAATCATCAAAGTCCTCAGCATTGGTATCCTCTATATCTAAGAGGAGAATACGGTAAAAATTGCTGACATTTTCAAAAATAATACGTTCAATCGTACCTGTAAAATAGACTTCCATATAATTCCTTTACATTCATGAATGAGAAAAGATCATTCAGAATAGAATGAGAAGAGGCTGAGATTGGTATTCTCGGCCTCTTAGTATTTTTAAACTGTTCCGATACGTTTGAGTGGCCAGAAACGGAATTTTGCCTCTCCAATGATATCTTTTGCTTTAAAAGTACCAACGTGTCGGCTATCACTAGATACCAGACGGTCATCACCAAGTAGGAGGTATTGCCCCTCTGGAACAGTGAAGGTGAAGCTAGTGTTGTAATTTACATCTAAGGTGAATGCTTGAGCTTTTTCAGCAAGACTTCTGAAGTACTCGCCTTTTTTCCCATCCCAACTATCTCCAGTATAAGTGCTTTGGAGTTTATCTTCTTTAAAGCGTTTGAGATACTCTGCTAGATAAGGTTCATCGGTTTCTTGTCCATTGATATAAAGCTTATCATTTTCATAACGAATGGTATCACCGGGTAATCCGATTACCCGTTTCACAATATCTTTATTTCCCTCATCTTCATGAGCAACCACAATATCAAAACGATTGATTGGGAGATGTTTTACCACAAAGAGGATTTCTCCATCTGCTAGAGTAGGGTCCATTGAGTGTCCTTCTACACGCACATTACTCCAGAGAAAGAGACGACTAAGCCCTACTAGTGCGATAAGTAGAATGATAACTCCCCATTCTTTTAAAAAATTTATAATGTATTTCATAATTTACCTTTCTAGCATTTTTTTTGCTTTTTCAGTATTTTTAAAGTGTAGTTTGGCGCAGAAGTTGAGTCCCTGCATACCGTAAGCTTGAAGGACTTGGCTAGCTATCTTATCAGAAGCCGTTCCAGCCCCGCTTGGAAGTTGAAAACCAAGTTCTCGTCCTAGATTTTCAAGATTTTCTAGGAAGAGGTCACGCGCGATGATGGAGCTAACAGCTACAGCCAGGTATTTACTTTCAGCTTTTTCCTCAAGTGTAACTGGATTTGAGAAATGATTGGCTTCATTTTTTAAGTACTTATCATAGTTTTGAGCACTCGTAAAGGCATCAATGACAATCTTTTCTGGCTCAACTCCCTTTTGAAGGAGGAGAAAAATTGCTTGATTATGGAGAGCCACTTTGACAGAAACAGCGTTGTAGCGCTCTCCAATGACTTCGTTATACTTACTTGGAGAAAGCAGTAGTGCCTGATGTTGGATCTTTTCCTTAAGAAGGGGAGCTATCTGACGAATCTTCTGATCTGTCAGTGTTTTAGAATCCCCAACGCCGAGTTTTCGTAAAAAATCATGCTGGTCAGGGGTCACAAAGGATGCTACAACAGCTAGACCACCAAAGTAGGAACCATTTCCAACCTCATCTGTTCCAATCAAAGGGAAATCTTGCCCGCTAGTAACTTGTGCTACTTGATAACCAAATAAGCTGGCATAGTTTTCAGCAGCTTCACCTTGCAAGAGGACTTTCCCAGATGTATAGACGGAAACACTGGCTTGAGGAAGCTTGAAAAAGTAGCGAATATAAGGATTTTTACTTGGAGCGAGAGCTTGCTCATGCTTTTGAACAAAAGCTTGAATTTCCTTTTCACTCGGTGTTAATGTGATACTTGCCATAGTCTCTATTGTACCATAAAAGCAGTAAAATTGGTTAAAACTGACAAACTTAGTGAAATTTGGTATAATATCGTGAGGTGAATTTTATGGCAAATTTAAATCGATTCAAGTTTACATTTGGGAAAAAAACATTAACGCTGACAACTGAACATGACAATCTTTTTATGGAGGAGATTGCCAAGGTTGCGACGGAAAAATATGAAGCAATTAAAGAACAAATGCCTGGAGCTGATGATGAGACAGTAGCTATCCTCTTAGCAGTTAACTGCTTGTCTACCCAGCTTAGCCGTGAGATTGAGTTTGATGATAAGGAGCAAGAGTTAGAATCACTCCGTTATAAGGTGGTTGCGGCTAAACAAGAACAGAGTAAGATTGAGGATTCCCTATGATTTCTATCCTACTCTTATTAATTCTTGCTTGGGGCTTTTATATTGGCTATCGCAGAGGAATCGTGTTACAAGCTTTTTATCTTGTAGCGACGATTGTTTCCGCTTATTTAGCAAGCAAGTCTTACCAGTCTTTAGGACAGAAGTTCAACTTGTTAATTCCTTATGCCAATCCCCAGGAAGGACAGGGAACTTTCTTTTTCCCATCCAATCAACTTTTCCAATTGGATAAGGTTTTTTATGCGGGTATCGGTTTCCTCTTGGCCTTTACAGTCTTTTATTGCATCAGTCGTTTGCTTGGTCTTTTTGTAAACCTGGTGCCAACTAAGATACTTGATGGGAAATACTACCGTATCGGTGCGGGTGTTCTATCAGTCGGAGTAACCTTATTTGTTCTCCAGATGATGCTAACGATCCTCGCGACTGTACCATTGCAAATTGTTCAAAATTCACTTGAAAATAGCTTTGTAGCTAGACATATCATCCAAAGCATTCCATTCACGACCAGTTTGATTAAGCAGCTTTGGGTTACCAAATTAATCGGATAAAAAGGGCGGGAACTATTCCTAGCCTTTTGTTTACAATTTCAAAAGTAAGAGATTGATTTAAAAACTTGAAAATGAAAAAAAGCCATAACTTTTTTACTAAGGAAATAAGATGAATACAAAAATACTAGAAACGTTAGAATTTAACAAGGTCAAGGCTTTATTTGAGCCTCATCTTTTGACCGAGCAGGGACTAGAGCAGTTAAAAGAACTTGCTCCAACGGATAAAGGTGACAAGATAAAACAGGCTTTCGCAGAGATGAAGGAGATGCAGGAGCTTTTTGTGGAGTATCCTCATTTTAGCATTTCAGCAACAAAAGACATTGCCGCAACCTGCAAACGTTTAGAGATGGGTGCTGACCTTAATATCGAGGAATTTCTCCTTCTCAAACGTGTCATATTTGCCAATCGTGAATTGAAAAGCTTCTATGACAATCTTGAAAATGTACGCTTGGATCACCTAGCAAATTGGTTTGAGAAACTTCATGATTTCCCACATCTGCAAGGTAACCTTCAAGCCATCAATGAAGCAGGATTTATTGAGAATTTTGCCAGTGAAGAATTAGCACGAATCCGCCGTAAAATCCATGACAGTGAGAGCCAAGTTCGTGATGTCTTGCAAGACCTTCTCAAGCAGAAGGCGCAGATGTTGACAGAAGGGATTGTCGCTAGTAGAAATGGTCGCCAAGTTCTTCCAGTTAAAAACACCTATCGGAACAAGATTGCTGGGGTCGTTCACGATATTTCTGCCAGTGGGAACACTGTTTATATCGAACCTCGTGAAGTAGTTAAGCTAAGTGAGGAAATTGCTAGTCTTCGTGCAGATGAACGCTATGAGATGATGCGTATCCTTCAAGAAATCTCTGAACGAGTAAGACCGCATGCGGCTGAAATTGCCAATGATGCCTGGATTATTGGACGTTTGGATTTGATTCGCGCCAAGGTGCGTTTTATCCAAGAGACCGGAGCAGTGGTCCCTCAAGTATCTGAGGAACAGGAAATCCAACTCCTCCATGTTCGCCATCCTTTGGTTAAGAATGCTGTCGCAAATGATGTGCACTTTGGGAAGGATTTGACAGCCATCGTCATCACTGGTCCTAATACTGGTGGTAAGACCATCATGCTGAAGACCTTAGGATTGACGCAAGTCATGGCTCAGTCTGGACTGCCAATTTTAGCTGATAAGGGTAGTCGTGTAGGGATTTTCGAGGAGATTTTCGCAGATATCGGAGACGAGCAGTCCATTGAGCAAAGTCTCTCAACCTTCTCTAGTCATATGACCAATATCGTCGATATTCTGGGTAAGGTCAACCAAAACTCGCTCTTGCTACTTGATGAGCTTGGAGCAGGAACAGATCCCCAAGAAGGTGCAGCCCTTGCCATGTCTATCCTAGAAGACTTACGCCTGCGTCAGGTCAAGACCATGGCAACCACTCACTATCCTGAACTTAAAGCCTATGGTATTGAAACGGCCTATGTTCAAAATGCTAGTATGGAGTTTGATACAGCTAGCCTGCGCCCAACCTATCGCTTTATGCAGGGAGTTCCAGGTCGAAGCAATGCCTTTGAAATTGCCAAACGTCTAGGCTTGTCAGATGTCATCGTAGGTGATGCCAGCAAGCAGATTAATCAAGACAATGATGTCAATCGCATCATTGAGCAATTGGAAGAGCAGACACTTGAAAGCCGTAAACGTCTTGAGAATATTCGCCAAGTCGAGCAAGAAAACCTCAAGATGAACCGTGCCCTAAAAAAACTCTACAACGAGCTCAATCGTGAGAAGGAAACAGAACTTAATAAGGCGCGTGAACAAGCTGCTGAGATTGTTGAATTAGCTCTGGCTGAAAGTGATGATATTCTTAAAAACCTTCACAGCAAATCTCAACTAAAACCACATGAAATTATTGAAGCCAAGGCCAAGCTCAAGAAGTTGGCACCTGAAAAAGTTGATCTTTCTAAAAATAAGGTCCTTCAAAAGGCTAAGAAAAAACGAGCTCCAAAAGTTGGAGATGATATCATCGTTTTAAGATATGGTCAACGAGGTACCTTGACCAATCAACTCAAGGATGGTCGTTGGGAAGCCCAAGTTGGCTTGATCAAGATGACCCTTGAGGAAAAAGAATTTGACTTGGTACAAGCTCAGCAAGAAGCACCAGTCAAGAAGAAACAAGTCAACGTGGTCAAGCGCGCTGTTGGTAAAGCACCGCAGGCTAGACTTGATCTTCGTGGCAAACGCTATGAGGAGGCTATGGAAGCCTTGGATGCCTTTATCGACCAAGCCCTGCTCAACAACATGGCTCAAGTAGACATCATCCATGGTATCGGTACAGGAGTCATCCGTGAAGGTGTAACTAAGTACCTCCAAAGAAACAAGCAAGTCAAGAGCTTTGGCTATGCGCCACAAAATGCAGGTGGTTCTGGAGCGACTATCGTTACCTTTAAAGGCTAACCAAGCTATAGAATGAAATGTTAAAAGAGTACCTATCAAGTGATAGGTACTCTTTTGATGAATTTATTTTAATCATTATTGTTAGTGAGTATTTTAAAAGGGGACAATCGTTTTATAGCAAAAAAAAATTGATGAAGGCTTGTCTAGCTGAGCTTTAATTATGCTATACTGATAGTAACGTTATTTTCGGAGGTTAGCATGAAGAAACTCCCCTTAGCCTTTTCAGGTTGCTTATTGGGATTAGCTGGTGCAGGAAATCTTATCTTAGATACCTTCCCATTTCTTTCTCATTTGCTTAGTTTGTCAGGCTTGATTCTATGGTTTTATTTTCTTTACAGTCATCTTAGTGATTGGCAAGAAAGCAAGCAAGAACTGAAGAAAGCACCCGTCTTGTCAGGAATGGCGACCTTTCCCATGGCAGGGATGATTTTATCGACTTATTTATTGCGAGTATTACCTATGAGCTTGAGTATCACTGCGCAAATTCTTTGGTGGTTTGCCTTTCTACTGGATGTAGGTTTAATTATCTACTTTACTATCAATTACGTTCAGACTAAGCCAAGGGCTAGTGCTACACCGACTTGGACTGTTCTTTATGTAGGAATAGCAGTAGCAAGCTTGACCTACCCCGTGGTGGGGATAGTTGGTATTGCCTATGGAGCTTGGATTTTTGGTTTTATCTTAACCCTCATCCTGTATCCTCTCATTTATCAAGATTTGAAAAGAAATCCATTGCCACTAGCTTTAATGGGTCAAGAAGGAATCTATTGTGCTCCATTTTCTCTCCTGTTGGCAGCACTGGTTCGGATAGGAGGCCCAGGTCTTCCTAGCTGGGTTTTACTGGTCATGATTCTTGCATCACAGACTTTCTTTTTCTTTGTCCTTAGTCGCTTGCCGAGAATTCTAAAACAGGGATTTCAACCATCCTTTTCAGCTCTAACTTTCCCAACCATCATCACGGCAACTTCCTTGAAAATGGCTCAGGGAATCCTACAGTTTCCAGTCCTCAACCTCCTCGTTTGGATAGAAACTATCATTTGTTTAACAATCCTCATCTACGTATTAGTAGAATATGTGAGATATTTAAGAAAATAACAAAACCCCTAGCACGGAGAAGTGAGATGAAGAAAGGTGCAGACCTATAACGGTATAAGGGATAGCTAGAATAAATAAATACTAATAAAGAGAGTGTGTAAAATGAACCATAAGATTGCAATTTTATCAGACATTCATGGCAACACGACAGCCTTAGCTGGAGTGCTTGAGGACGCTAAAAAGTTGGGAGCAACTGAATATTGGCTCTTGGGAGATATTTTTCTTCCTGGGCCGGGAGCAAATGACTTGGTGGATCTTTTGAAAGACCTACCCCTTACAACATCCGTTCGAGGAAACTGGGATGATTGTGTTTTAGAGGCTTTAGATGGGGAATATGGTCTAGAAGATCCCGAAGAAATTCAGTTTCTCAGGATGACTCAGTATCTGATGGAGGACCTAAAGCCAGAGTATATTGATTGGTTGAGAAAGCTACCTATGGTAGCCAAGAAAGAAGTCGATGGCTTGCGCTTTTCTCTTTCTCATAATTTGCCTGAGAAAAATTATGGTGGTGATTTGCTGGTTGAAAATGATACCGAAAAATTTGACCAGCTACTTGATGAAACTACTGATGTAGCCGTCTATGGTCATGTTCACAAGCAGTTGCTTCGTTATGGTAGTAGAGGTCAACAAATCATCAATCCAGGTTCGATTGGTATGCCTTATTTTGACTGGGAAGGGCTAAAAAATCACCGAGCCCAGTATGCCTTACTTGAAGTTGAAAATGGTGAATTGGTCAATATCCAATTTCGTAAAGTTGCCTATGATTATGAAGCAGAGTTAGAATCAGCCAAGGGAAAAGGCCTTCCTTTTATCGAAATGTATGAAGAGTTGCGACGAGAAGACAATTACCAAGGCCATAACAGAGCTTTATTGGCTAGCCTTAATGAAAAATATGGCTATGTCGAGGATGTCAAAAACTATTTTGATTTTTTGTAAGAGTTACTTTAACGAACAAATACTAAAAAAACGATTGGACTAGCCAATCGTTTTTAACATATCTTATTGTAATTGAGATTGGTCCGGCAGGTAAGAACCACCGAGATAGGTTTTGCTGAGTTTTTCAAGGGTTCCGTCTTGGTAGAGTTCTTTGAGGACCTTGTCAAATTGCTCTTTAAATTCTTTTTGGTCACTTGAGAAGATAATGTAGTTGTTTGGATTATCGTTGCTTTCCAAGTCGACTACGTTCAAGTCTAAACCTCGATCTTGGATAATCTTTTGAACAGAGATTTTATCAAAGATTAGGAAATCAAATTCACCGTTAGCGAGGTCAGTCAGACGTTTAGCGACATCTTCACCAGAGTATTGGATGGTTGCAGGATTGTCGGAGTTGCTTTGATTCCAGTCTGTAACGACTTTGGCAGTAGAAGTTCCTGTATCATCTTGAGTTGTTTTACCAGCGATATCTTGAAGAGAAGTAAGAGCCTTGTCTTTTCTGCTTACAAGAACCAAGGGATTTTTAGCGATAGGTAGTGAGTAGAGGTATTTATCTGCTCTCTCTTTGGTATAGCTCAAGTTGTTGGCAGCAGCTTGGTAACGGCCAGCATCCAATCCAGGGAAGATACTTTCCCAGGCTGTTTTTTGGAATTCAATCTTGTATTGGTCTAGTTTTTCATCGACTGCTTTTAAAACTTCAACATCATATCCAGTCAGGTTTCCATCTTTTTCAAAGTCAAAAGGTGGGATGTCTCCGGCAGTTGCTACGACAATGGTTTTAGGACTAGCAGTGGAAGTAGAAGTACTTTCTTGTTTAGATTGTCCACAGGCAACCAACAAGGGACTAATAGCAAATAATAAGAATAATTTTTTCATAAGAGTCTCCTTTACTTAATGCTTTCTAGCTTACCAGACAATCGATCAAATAGCCAATATATATTTTTTATGGACGTGATAGAAAAATATTATAATTTCCAGTTTGAGTCTATAATCTAAAATTCAAAGCAGATAAGAAAAGATAATTTATTCCGCCAATGAAAAATCTCTGCAAGCTCTTTCAGAATGTGGTAAAATGGAAGCAGTAGAAATAGAAAAGGAACTTGCTTATGAAATTTCTTGAGTTAAATAAAAAACGTCATGCGACTAAGCATTTTATTGATAAACCTGTCGATCCGAAAGATGTTCGTACAGCTATTGAAATCGCTACTTTGGCACCAAGTGCCCACAACAGCCAGCCTTGGAAATTCGTCGTGGTTCGTGAGAAAAATGCTGAACTAGCAAAATTGGCTTATGGTTCAAACTATGAGCAAGTAGCCTCTGCACCTGTAACCATTGCCTTGTTTACAGATACAGACTTAGCCAAACGCGCTCGCAAGATTGCCCGTACTGGTGGTGCCAACAATTTCTCAGAAGAGCAACTTCAGTACTTCTTGAAAAATCTTCCAGCTGAGTACGCACGTTACAGCGACCAACAAGTTAGTGACTACTTGGCTCTTAATGCAGGACTAGTAGCTATGAACTTGGTCCTTGCACTGACTGACCAGGGAATTGGTTCAAACATTATCCTTGGTTTTGACAAATCAAAAGCCAATGAAGTCTTGGAAATCGAAGAACGTTTCCGTCCAGAACTTTTGATAACAGTGGGTTATACAGACGAGAAGTTAGAACCAAGCTACCGCTTGCCAGTAGATGAAATTATCGAGAAGAGATAGGGAGAAAAAATGACAGTTATTGATTTTACAGCAGAAGTAGAAAAACGCAAAGAAGACCTCTTGGCTGACTTGTTTAGCCTTTTGGAAATCAACTCAGAACGTGATGACAGCAACAGCAAGGCAGATGCGCAGCATCCATTTGGACCTGGGCCAGTAAAAGCCTTGGAGAAATTCCTTGAAATCGCAGACCGTGACGGATACCCAACAAAAAATGTCGACAACTATGCCGGACATTTCGAGTTTGGTGAAGGAGAAGAAGTTCTCGGAATCTTTGCCCACATGGACGTAGTGCCAGCAGGTAGTGGTTGGGACACTGACCCTTACACTCCAACTATCAAAGATGGTCGTCTTTATGCGCGTGGTGCTTCTGATGACAAGGGGCCAACTACAGCATGTTACTATGGTTTGAAAATCATCAAAGAATTGGGACTTCCAACTTCTAAGAAAGTTCGTTTCATCGTCGGAACTGACGAAGAGTCAGGTTGGGCAGATATGGACTACTACTTTGAGCATGTAGGACTTGCAAAACCAGACTTTGGTTTCTCTCCAGATGCTGAATTCCCTATCATCAATGGTGAAAAAGGAAATATCACAGAATACCTTCACTTTGCAGGTGAAAATACTGGTGCAGCTCGTCTTCATAGCTTCACAGGTGGTTTGCGTGAAAACATGGTACCTGAATCAGCAACAGCAGTTGTTTCAGGTGACTTAGCTGATTTGCAAGGGAAACTAGACGCCTTCGTTGCAGAGCACAAACTCAGAGGAGAAATCCAAGAAGAAAACGGTCAGTACAAGGTGACTGTAATTGGTAAATCAGCTCATGGTGCTATGCCTGCTTCAGGTGTCAATGGTGCGACTTATCTCGCTCTCTTCCTCAGCCAATTTGCTTTTGAAGGACCTGCAAAAGACTACCTCGATATTGCTGGTAAGATTCTCTTGAATGACCACGAAGGCAAGAATTTGAAGGTTGCTCATGTGGATGAAAAAATGGGTGCCCTTTCTATGAATGCGGGTGTCTTCCGCTTTGATGAAACAAGTGCTGACAATACTATTGCCCTCAATTTCCGTTATCCAAAAGGAACAAGCCCAGAGCAAATCAAGTCAGTTCTTGAAAGCTTGCCAGTTGCTTCAGTCAGCCTTTCTGAACATGGACACACTCCTCACTATGTGCCAATGGAAGATCCACTCGTTCAAACCTTGTTGAATGTTTACGAAAAGCAAACAGGTCTTCAAGGTCACGAACAAGTCATCGGTGGAGGAACATTTGGACGTCTATTAGAGCGTGGTGTAGCCTACGGTGCTATGTTCCCAGATTCTATCGATACTATGCACCAGGCCAATGAATTTATCGCCTTGGATGATCTCTTCCGTGCAGCAGCCATCTACGCTGAAGCTATTTATGAATTGATCAAATAATGATCTAGAAGTCTGAGATTTTATGCTTGGACTTCTTTTTGGAGGGAAACAGATGTCTCAAATCGAAAAAATCAAGCAAGCCATCATGGCTGATCCACAGAATGCCAGCTATACTGAGCAAGGCATCGAGCCTCTTTTTGCAGCACCAAAGACAGCTCGTATCAATATCATTGGGCAAGCTCCTGGACTCAAAACTCAAGAAGCAGGACTTTACTGGAAGGATAAAAGTGGGGACCGCTTGCGAGAGTGGCTAGGTGTGGATGAAGATACGTTTTATAACTCAGGTTATTTTGCAGTCATGCCTATGGATTTCTACTTTCCAGGTCATGGTAAATCGGGTGACCTACCACCACGTCCAGGTTTTGCAGAAAAATGGCACCCAAAACTTTTGAAGGAGTTGCCAGATATTCAATTAACCCTCTTGATTGGCCAGTATGCTCAAGCATATTATCTGCATGAAAAGGTCAGTGGTAAGGTAACGGATCGTGTGCATCGCTTTAAGGATTATTTGCCTGATTATTTCCCGCTGGTGCATCCGTCACCACGTAACCAAATCTGGATGAAAAAAAATCCTTGGTTTGAAGAAGAAGTGGTTCCTGATTTGAAAGATAGAATCCAAAAGATTCTTGGAGAAACAAAATGAAAGACATTACTTTTAACGATTTTTATCAACTTTACCAGAATAGCCCACTTTCTTTGCTGGATATGAGAGAAGTAGAGGAATTTGAAGCTCTTCATTTAGAAGGTGCTCGTAATTTCCCTCTCAGTCAACTGGCTGATACTTATAAACAACTGGACAAAGACCAGCTTTATTACGTGATTTGTAAATCAGGAATGCGTTCAGCACGCGCTTGTCAATTTTTGACAGAACAAGGCTATGAGGTTACAAATGTCCAAGGTGGCATGGATGCCTTAGAATAAGAAAAACTCCCTTTGAGACTGAAATAGAAAAGGTCTCGAAGGGAATTATTTTGATCTAAAATTCCGAAAATTGAAAACATTTTAGAATTATTTCGAGATAGCCTTTTCATGCCTTTAAACATGTTATACTAAGAAAGTATTTTAATTTTATAAGGAGAGTTTATGGCTAAAAAAGGTGCTTTAACAGGATTACTTCTGTTTGGAATATTTTTTGGAGCAGGTAACTTGATTTTCCCTCCAACTCTAGGCGCACAGTCTGGAGAAAACTTCCTTCCTGCCATTGCAGGATTTGTATTTTCAGGTGTTGGGATTGCCGTCCTAACTTTGATTATTGGGACCCTTAATCCTAAGGGTTATATCTATGAGATTTCTAAGAAAATTTCTCCATGGTTTGCGACGATTTATCTTGCAGCTTTGTACTTGTCGATTGGTCCATTCTTTGCCATTCCACGTACAGCAACAACATCGTTTGAGGTCGGTATTAGTCCCCTCCTGGCCGAAGCAGATAAGGGGTTAGGTTTGATTGTCTTTACCATTCTCTACTTTGTTGCAGCCTATTTAATCGCCCTTAACCCTTCAAAGATTTTGGATCGTATCGGACGAATCTTGACTCCAGTATTTGCGATTTTGATTGTTGTTTTGGTTATCCTTGGGGCCTTTAAATATGGTGGGAACGCACCGCAAGCCGCATCAGGTGCCTATCAAACTTCAGCTTTTGGTGCAGGTTTCCTTGAGGGATATAATACACTTGATGCGCTTGCTTCTGTTGCCTTTAGTGTTATCGCTGTTCAAACCTTGAAACAGCTTGGATTTTCAAGTAAGAAAGAATACATTTCAACTATTTGGGTCGTTGGAATCGTTGTAGCTTTAGGATTTAGTGCTTTATACATTGGCCTAGGTTTCCTTGGAAATCATTTCCCAGTACCAGCTGAAGTGATGAGCGAAGGAACTCCAGGAGTTTATATCTTGTCACAAGCAACGCAAGAAATCTTTGGCTCGACAGCACAGCTTTTCCTTGCAGTCATGGTAACGGTGACTTGTTTCACAACAACTGTAGGCTTGATTGTATCAACAGCTGAATTCTTCAACGACCGCTTCCCACAAATCAGCTACAAGGTTTATGCGACTGTCTTTACCTTGATTGGTTTTGCTATCGCAAATCTTGGTTTGAGTGCCATTATCAAGTATTCAGTACCAGTGTTAGTTGTCTTGTATCCAATCACGATTGCCATTGTCATGATTGTGATTGTTAATAAGTTTATCGCCCTATCTAAACCAGGTATGCAGTTGACTGTTGGGTTTGTCACAGCCATTGCTATTGCCAGTGTACTAGGATCTACATTTAAGATTGACTTTCTTGCAAATATCGTTAACGCGCTACCATTCGCGGATTCTTCTCTACCGTGGTTAGTACCAGCAATTGTTGGGATCTTACTTTCTCTCGTTCTTCCAAATAAACAAGAGAGTGAAGCATTTGAAATGGAATAATAAAAAACCTTGGCTTATGCCAAGGTTTTTTCAATTACTCTTAGTTAGTTTTTTCAGTATATCCAAGATCTTTTAACATTTTTTCAGAGGCGCTAAAGCTAACACTGTCACCAATACCAGAGTATTCATCTGGTAAGGCTTTTTTAAGTTCGTCAAGACTTGCAACTGTGAAGTCAATTTCAGTATGTTGAACGACTTTTCCGTCTTTAATCTCAATGCTATGGGTAACACCTTTAAGACCTTCATAACCTTTATAAGCTTCTTCAACAGATGTTTTGAGTTTTTCTGCAGTAGTACCGATAGCTTCTGGGTCATAGACGTTATGACCTGAATGTTTCAATACGTTATCTCCATCTACAGTGTATGTTAAAGTAGAATTAAGATCACTATGAGTATCATTTACAAAGGTCACTGTTTTTACTTCAGATTTGTTTTCTGTAGTTTGTTGGCTAGTAGAGTCTACCTGTGTAGTTTCACCTTTTGCTGAGCTAGTTGATGAAGATGATGATTGTTTTGAACATCCCAACAAGATAGCTAATGGTAAAGCTACACAAAGAGTCATTTTAAAATATTTGTTCATGTCTTTTCCTTTCATAATTAAGAACTAACTTCATTATATCACAGCTTACTTTTGCAATCAAATTATCTAAGTTTTTCATTTTTGCTCAACCTAAAAAGGGAAAAGTGATATAATATTAGGAAGAGGTGAAGAAATGAATCAAACTGTAGAATATATTAAAGAACTAACTGCTATCGCGTCGCCAACAGGTTTTACGCGTGAAATTACGAATTATTTGGTTGAGACGCTTGAAAAACTAGGTTATCAACCAATCCGAACTGCTAAAGGTGGTGTCAACGTAACAATCAAAGGTAAAAATGACGAACAACAACGCTATGTGACTGCCCATGTGGATACCTTGGGAGCTATCGTTCGCGCTGTTAAGCCAGACGGTCGTCTCAAAATGGACCGTATCGGTGGCTATCCTTGGAACATGATTGAAGGCGAAAACTGTATGGTCCATGTGGCTAGTACAGGAAAAACAGTTTCAGGTACGATTTTGATCCACCAAACTTCTTGTCATGTCTACAAGGATGCTGGGACAGCTGAACGTACTCAGGACAATATGGAAGTACGTTTGGATGAAAAAGTAACCAATGATAAGGAAACACGCGCACTCGGTATTGAGGTTGGAGACTTTATCAGCTTTGACCCACGAACTGTCGTGACTGAGACAGGCTTTATCAAGTCTCGTCATTTGGATGACAAGGTGAGTGCAGCTATTCTCCTCAATCTCCTTAAAGTCTATAAAGAAGAAGGGATTGAGCTTCCAGTTACTACTCATTTTGCCTTTTCAGTCTTTGAAGAAGTGGGGCATGGTGCTAACTCAAGTATCCCTAGTCAAGTTGTCGAATATCTAGCTGTGGACATGGGAGCAATGGGAGATGATCAGCAGACAGACGAGTACACAGTCTCTATCTGTGTAAAGGATGCTTCAGGTCCTTATCACTATGAATTCCGCCAACACTTGGTAGCTCTAGCAAAAGAGCAAGACATTCCATTTAAACTAGATATCTATCCATTTTACGGTTCGGATGCTTCTGCAGCTATGTCAGCAGGAGCAGAGGTCAAGCACGCTCTTCTTGGTGCAGGTATTGAGTCTAGTCACTCTTACGAGCGGACTCATGTTGATTCTGTAGTGGCTACTGAGCGTATGGTAGATGCTTATCTTAAGAGTGACTTGGTAAACTAAAATGTGCTTGATTTGTGATCGAATTGAATTGATTAAGGCAGGGGAAAATCCCTACTTTGTAAAAGAACTGGAAACAGGCTATGTTGTCATCGGAGACCACCAGTATTTTGAAGGCTACACTCTTTTTCTAGCCAAGGAACATGTCACAGAATTACATCATCTACATCCAACTGTCAAACTCCGCTTTTTAGAGGAAATGAGTCTGGTTCAGGAAGCTGTCTCTAAGGCTTTTTCTGCTGAAAAGATGAATGTAGAGTTGTTGGGAAATGGAGACGCTCATGTTCACTGGCATATTTTTCCAAGACGAGCTGGTGATATGAAGGGACACGGACTTAATGGGCATGGTCCAGTCTGGTGGGTTCCTTGGGAAGAAATGGCAGCAGAAGATTGCCAAGTGCAACCAAAACAATTACAAAACTTAATCCAATTGTTATCTGTTGAATTGGATAAAGTTATCATATGAGAGGATAAACCATGAAAAAAAGATATCTTGTCTTGTCAAGCTTATTAGCCTTGACATTGGCAGCTTGTTCACAAGAAAAAACAGAGACTTCTGACGCAAAAACTTCTTCAGAGCAATCGACTGTACAAGAAGGAACTGTTGGTAGCAAGTCTCAGGAAGCTAGCCAAAAGAAGGCAGAAGTAGTAGACAAAGGAGATCACTACAGTATTCAAGGTAAGTATGATGAGATTGTTGTAGCTAACAAGCATTATCCTATGTCCAAAGATTATAATCCTGGAGAAAATCCTACCGCAAAGGCAGAACTGTTAAAACTTATTGCAGCAATGCAGCAAGCAGGATTCCCGATTAGCGACCACTATAGTGGATTTAGAAGTTATGAAACTCAGGTTAAACTGTATCAGGATTATGTAAACCAAGATGGCAAGGCTGAGGCTGACCGCTATTCTGCAAGACCTGGCTATAGTGAACACCAAACTGGGCTTGCCTTTGACCTAATAGGAACAAATGGAAACTTAGTGACAGAAGAAAAGGCTGCTCAATGGCTTTTAGACCACGCCGCAGACTATGGCTTTGTCGTTCGTTACCTCAAAGGTAAGGAAAAAGAAACTGGTTATATGGCTGAAGAATGGCACCTTCGCTACGTTGGCAAAGAAGCCAAAGAAATTGCTGCAAGTGGCCTCAGTTTGGAAGAGTATTACGGCTTTGAAGGTGGAGACTATGTTGATTAGTCGCAAAATACCTTGCAAGAATGCTTGAAATTTGATAAAATATTTAGTAATTAAATAGGAATCTGCAAGACTAGTATCTCAGGGGAAGTATATCAGGGAGGAGAGCCGTGACTGAAAGCTCTCTATATGAAAGCTGGGTGAATTCACTTGCGCAGGGATTCAGAAATAAAGGTCTGACTTGTCAGATGAAAACGGATGGTACCGCGTGTCAACGCTCCGAGTGGAGTTTTTGGCATGTGGTTTTCTTTTTTTCTGATAATCGACTGATGGAGGAATTATGTCAACTATTGAAGAACAATTAAAAGTGCTTCGTGAAGAAACGCTAGCTAGCTTGAAGCAGATTACTGCTGAAAATGAAAAAGAGATGCAAGAATTGCGTGTCTCAGTCCTTGGGAAAAAAGGGTCACTGACTGAAATCCTTAAAGGGATGAAAGACGTTTCTGCAGAAATGCGTCCTGTTATCGGAAAACACGTAAATGAGGCTCGTGACGTCCTAACAGCTGCCTTTGAAGAAACAGCTAAGCTCTTGGAAGAAAAGAAGGTTGCAGCTCAACTAGCAAGTGAGAGCATCGATGTGACGCTTCCAGGTCGTCCAGTTGCGACTGGTCACCGTCACGTTCTTACACAAACTAGTGAAGAAATCGAAGATATCTTCATCGGTATGGGTTACCAAGTCGTGGATGGATTTGAAGTAGAACAAGACTACTACAACTTCGAACGTATGAACCTTCCAAAAGACCACCCAGCCCGTGATATGCAGGATACTTTCTACATCACAGAAGAAATCTTGCTCCGTACCCACACATCTCCAGTTCAGGCGCGTGCGATGGATGCCCATGACTTTTCTAAAGGTCCTTTGAAGATGATCTCACCAGGGCGAGTATTCCGTCGTGATACAGACGATGCGACCCACAGTCACCAATTCCATCAAATCGAAGGTTTGGTTGTAGGAAAAAATATCTCTATGGCTGACCTACAAGGAACGCTTCAGTTGATTGTCCAAAAAATGTTTGGTGAAGAGCGTCAAATCCGTTTGCGTCCATCTTACTTCCCATTTACAGAGCCTTCTGTTGAGGTTGACGTCTCATGCTTCAAGTGTGGTGGAGATGGCTGTAACGTATGTAAGAAAACAGGTTGGATCGAGATTATGGGTGCCGGAATGGTTCACCCACGTGTCCTTGAGATGAGTGGTATCGATGCAACTGTATACTCTGGCTTTGCCTTTGGTCTTGGTCAAGAGCGTGTAGCTATGCTTCGTTACGGAATCAACGATATCCGTGGATTCTACCAAGGGGATGTCCGCTTCTCAGAACAGTTTAAATAATGATTAGAAAAGTAGAAAAGGCAGATGTTGGGGTGTTGTCCCAGATTGCCAAACAAACCTTTCGTGAAACATTTGCTCATGATAATACGGAAGAGCAGTTACAGGAATACTTTGAAGAGGCTTATAGTCTGAGAGTTTTGTCAGCTGAGTTGGAAAATCCTGAATCAGCGACCTATTTCATTTTGCATGAAGAGGAGATAGCTGGTTTTCTCAAAGTCAACTGGGGGAATGCTCAAACCGAGAGAGAATTAGAGAACGCCTTTGAAATTCAACGCCTCTATGTGCTACAAACATACCAAGGATTTGGACTTGGTAAGCAACTATTTGAATTCGCTTTGAAACTTGCCGAAAACAATGGTTTTTCCTGGGCTTGGCTAGGTGTTTGGGAGCATAATACAAAAGCTCAAGCATTTTATAATCGATATGGTTTTGAAAAATTTAGCCAACATAGTTTTATGGTTGGGCAAAAGGTAGATACGGATTGGTTACTGAAAAAGAAATTAAGGTAAGAAGATAATTCTTCTATATGAAATGATAGGAAAGGAAAAAAACTAGAGTGGCAACGGTCATTCTGGGAAACTAAATTATGTTAGTATCATACAAATGGTTAAAAGAATTGGTGGACATTGATGTGCCATCACAAGAGTTGGCTGAGAAAATGTCAACTACAGGGATCGAAGTAGAAGGTGTGGAATCACCGGCTGCCGGTCTCTCAAAAATTGTTGTCGGTGAGGTCTTGTCTTGTGAAGATGTGCCAGAAACTCACCTCCATGTTTGTCAGGTTAACGTTGGCGAAGAAGAAGCTCGTCAAATCGTCTGTGGAGCACCAAATGTGCGTGCAGGCATCAAGGTCATGGTAGCTCTTCCAGGTGCTCGCATCGCGGACAACTACAAGATCAAAAAAGGGAAAATCCGTGGCTTGGAGTCACTTGGGATGATCTGTTCCCTTGGTGAATTGGGGATTTCTGACTCTGTTGTACCGAAAGAATTTGCAGATGGGATCCAAATCTTGCCTCAAGATGCTGTTCCAGGAGAAGAAGTCTTTTCTTATCTCGACTTGGATGACGAAATTATTGAACTTTCTATCACTCCAAACCGTGCAGACGCTCTTTCTATGCGTGGAGTCGCTCATGAAGTGGCAGCCATCTATGACAAGGCAGTCAACTTCAAAGAATTTACCTTAACAGAAACCAATGAATCTGCAGCTGACGCTCTTTCTGTCAGCATTGATACAGACAAGGCGCCATACTATGCCGCTCGTATCTTGGACAATGTTACCATCGCTCCAAGTCCACAATGGTTGCAAAACCTTCTCATGAATGAAGGAATCCGTCCGATTAATAACGTGGTGGACGTGACCAACTATATCCTTCTTTACTTTGGTCAGCCGATGCATGCCTTTGACTTGGATACCTTTGAAGGAAGCGAGATCCGTGTGCGTGAAGCACGTGCTGGTGAAAAATTGGTAACCTTGGACGGTGAAGAACGTGAGTTGGAAACAAATGACTTAGTGATCACTGTCGCAGACAAACCAGTTGCTCTTGCAGGTGTTATGGGAGGTCAGGCTACAGAAATCTCTGAAAAATCTAATCGTGTCGTCCTTGAAGCTGCTGTCTTCAATGGCAAATCTATCCGTAAGACCAGTGGTCGCCTCAACCTTCGTTCTGAATCTTCTTCTCGCTTTGAAAAAGGCATCAACGTGGCAACTGTCAATGAAGCCCTTGATGCAGCAGCCAGCATGATTGCAGAGCTTGCAGGTGCAACAGTACGTAAGGGCATTGTTTCAGCAGGTCAGCTTGACACTTCTGATGTGAAAGTTTCTTCAACTCTTGCTGACGTCAACCGTGTCCTTGGTACAGAGCTTTCCTACGCGGATGTAGAAGATGTCTTCCGTCGTCTTGGATTTGGCCTTTCTGGGAATGCAGATAGCTTCACAGTAAGCGTACCACGTCGTCGTTGGGATATCACTATCGAGGCTGACCTCTTTGAAGAAATCGCTCGTATCTATGGCTATGATCGCTTGCCAACTAGTCTTCCAAAAGATGATGGGACAGCCGGTGAATTGACTGCTACTCAAAAATTGCGTCGTAAAGTTCGCACCATTGCGGAAGGAGCAGGACTGACTGAAATCATTACCTACGCTCTGACAACTCCTGAAAAAGCGATTGAATTTACGACTACACCAAGCAACTTAACAGAGCTTATGTGGCCAATGACTGTTGATCGTTCAGTCCTCCGTCAAAATATGGTTTCAGGTATTTTGGATACCGTTGCTTACAACGTAGCTCGTAAGAACAAAGACTTGGCTCTTTACGAGATTGGAAAAGTCTTTGAGCAAACGGGTAATCCAAAAGAAGAATTGCCAAACGAAATCAATAGCTTTGCCTTTGCTTTGACTGGCTTAGTTGCTGAAAAAGACTTCCAAACACCAGCAGTCTCTGTTGATTTCTTCTATGCTAAAGGAATTCTTGAAGCCCTCTTTGCTCGCTTGGGTCTTGAGGTGACTTATACAGCAACACAAGAAATCAAGAGTCTCCACCCAGGACGTACAGCCTTGATCTCACTCGGTGATCAAGTGATTGGTTTCCTCGGTCAAGTGCATCCAGTTACGGCCAAGGCTTATGATATTCCAGAGACGTATGTAGCAGAGCTCAACCTTTCAGCTATCGAAGCAGCCCTTCAACCAGCCGCTCCATTTGTGGAAATCACCAAGTTCCCAGCGGTGAGCCGTGATATCGCCCTTCTCCTCAAAGCTGAAGTGACCCACCAAGAAGTGGTCGATGCCATCAAAGCTGCAGGCGTGAAGCGTTTGACTGATATCAAACTCTTCGATGTCTTCTCTGGCGAAAAACTAGGACTTGGTATGAAGTCAATGGCATATAGCTTGACCTTCCAAAATCCAGAAGATAGCTTGACTGATGAAGAAGTCGCACGCTACATGGAAAAAATCCAAGCTTCTCTCGAAGAAAAAGTGAATGCAGAAGTGCGTTAAGAACCTTCAATCCATCCCTTGGGATGGATTTTTTTATCTTGGTAAATGCATGGTATTGGAAAGATAAATAAATGTGAATTTTATTATTTTTTGTATAAAAAATTCCTAGCAAATTCTACTTATAAAAATGTACATAAATCCTTGTAATGGCTAAAAAAAGGAGTATAATGAGGATAAGATTCGTAGGAGGTGGAACATGTTAGAAATCCGCAATCTTGAAAAAAGCTTTGGTCCTAAACAAGTTTTATTTGGTGTAGATTGTCAAGCACGGTCAGGACGTATTTTGGGTCTGATTGGGAAAAATGGAGCTGGGAAAACAACTATTTTCCACAGTATTTTGAAATTTTTGGATTATCAGGGAGAGATTCAGTTTGATGGCCAGGAAATTCGTCAGGAAACCTATGCTCGGATTGGCTATTTACCCGAAGAACGTAGTCTCATGCCTAAGCTGACAGTTCTTGAACAAGTGCGTTATTTGGCAACATTAAAAGGCATGGATGCAAAAGAGGTCAAAGAAAAACTCCCTCAATGGATGGAAAAGCTGGAAGTTAAAGGAAAATTGACAGATAAAATCAAGAGTCTCTCAAAAGGGAATCAACAAAAGATTCAGCTCATCATTACTTTAATGCATGAACCAGATTTGATTATTCTCGATGAACCCTTTAGTGGTTTAGATCCAGTTAATACCGAGTTGCTCAAGCAGGTTATCCTCAAAGAAAAAGAACGTGGAGCGACCATTATCTTTTCTGACCATGTCATGACAAATGTCGAAGAGCTGTGTGATGATATCCTGATGATTCGTGATGGGCGTGTAGTCTTACATGGACCAGTCCAAGATGTCCGTAATCAATACGGTAAAACGCGACTTTTTGTTGCAAGTGAAAAAACTCAGGAAGACTTGGAAAATCTCCCTCATGTCACTCATGCTAGCTTGACCAAGCAGGGGATTTGGAAGCTTATTCTAGATGACGAAAATGCTGGTCAGGAGCTTTTTGCAATCTTGACACAAGGACATTACATTGCCACCTTTGACCAACAAGCTCCGACAATCGATGAAATCTTTAAACTAGAATCAGGGGTAGAAGTATGAGAAATATGTTGGTTGTAATCAAAGAAACCTATCTACGTCATGTCAAATCCTGGAGTTTCTTCTTTATGGTAATCTCGCCATTTCTCTTTATCGGCTTGTCTGGAGGAATCGGGTATCTCCAAGGTTCCTCCCTAACTCAGAATAATAAGGTGGCAGTTGTTAGTTCGGTCCCTGCTGTAACAGAGGGTCTTAAATCGACAAATGGCATTAACTTTGACTATAAGGATGAAGCTAGTGCCCAAGAAGCCATCAAGGATGAGAAAATAAAAGGTTATCTGACCATTGATCAAGAAGATAGTGTACTTAAGGCGGTCTATTATGGAGAGACTTCACTAGAGAGTGGCATTAAATTAGCTGTGACTGCTAAGTTGAATGAACTTCAATCCCAACTCAACCGTTCAGAAGCAAATTTGTCTCAGGAACAGGAAAAACGTTTGGCGCAAACAATTCAATTCACAGAGCAGATAGATGAAGCCAAGGAAAATAAAAAGATGGTTCAGACCTTTGCGGCTGCAGGACTAGGTTTGTTTCTTTATATGATTTTGATTACCTATGCTAGTGTCACTGCTCAAGAGGTAGCTAGTGAAAAAGGAACAAAAATTATGGAAGTGGTATTTTCAAGTATTCGTGCTAGCCATTATTTCTACGCACGGATGATTGCCTTACTTCTTGTCATTTTGACTCATATTGGTATCTATATTGTAGGCGGACTTGGAGCAATCTTATTCTTTAAAGATATGCCCTTATTAGCAAATTCAGGTATTTTAAGCCATTTGGGAGAAGCCTTTTCGGTCAATACCTTATTGTTTGTCTTAGTCAGTCTCTTTATGTATGTGGTTTTGGCTGCCTTTCTAGGTTCGATGGTTTCTCGGCCTGAAGACTCTGGTAAAGCCTTGTCGCCTTTGATGCTTTTAATTATGGTAGGATTTATTGGAGTAACTGCCTTAGGAACATCTGGAGATAATTTGGTTTTGAGGATTGGCTCATATATCCCATTTATCTCAACTTTCTTTATGCCTTTTAGAGCTATTAATGGTTATGCAAGTAGTTTAGAAGCATGGATTTCGCTTGCTATAACAGTTGTATTTGCCGTGACTGCAACAGCCTTTATCGGACGTATGTATGCCAGCCTAGTCCTTCAAACAGATGACTTAGGCATCTGGAAAACCTTTAAACGAGCTTTGAGCTATAAATAAAGTAGTGGACCTGAGAGTGTATCTCCCAGGTCTTTCAATTAGCTGAAATATTTCACATTAATTTCTTCTAAACCTTTGACTAATAAAGAAAATTATCGTACAATAAAGAGTACGTGATAAAATGAGACCAGAGTTTATTTGCTCTGGCGTTAGTAGTAAAAAAAGAGGAGAAACGCTTTGGAATTAGAAGTATTTGCTGGGCAAGAAAAAAGTGAACTATCTATGATTGAGGTGGCTCGTGCCATCTTGGAACAACGTGGTCGTGATCACGAGATGCATTTTAGCGATTTGGTTAATGAAATCCAAAACTATCTTGGTACCTCTAATAGCGATATTCGCGAAGCACTACCTTTGTTCTATACAGAGTTGAACTTTGATGGTAGCTTCATCTCTCTTGGAGATAACAAATGGGGTCTTCGTTCATGGTATGGAGTAGATGAAATTGACGAAGAAATCATTGCGCTTGAGGAAAGTGATGATGAGGAAGTAGCTCCTAAAGCTAAGAAAAAACGCGTTAATGCCTTCATGGACGGAGATGCTGATGCCATTGATTATGGCGCAGATGATCCAGAAGATGAAGATGCCTACCAAGAAGATCCAGCTCTTTCTTATGATGATGAAAATCCAGATGATGAGAAGAACGAAGTAGAAGCATACGACGCTGAAATCAACGAAATTGCACCAGATGATCTTGGAGAAGATGTCGATCTTAATGAAGAAGATGACGAAGATTCTGAGGATGAAGAAGAATAATACAAAAAAGCAAGGGAAATTTCCTTGTTTTTTTAATGATTGTTCATACTTGAAGGTAAGACACTAAAATCTGATAGTCAATTTGATTTGACAAATGAGTCAAATTGAGGTAAGATATTGTTCGGGCACCTCTTTTAGAGGTCGGAGCTCCCTAGTTATTAGGGAGCTATTTTTGATTTTCCAGGAACTTTTATCCTGGATTGTGGTTATTGATGAAGGTCTTGTTTTCTATCTCCCCTACTAGTGAGCAGGACCTTGAGCATTTTAGAAAGAGGAATCTATGTCTACGAAATATATTTTTGTAACTGGTGGAGTGGTGTCGTCTATTGGGAAAGGGATCGTTGCAGCGAGCCTTGGACGTCTTTTAAAAAACCGTGGTTTGAAGGTGACCATTCAAAAATTTGACCCTTATATCAATATAGACCCAGGGACCATGAGCCCATATCAGCATGGGGAAGTCTTTGTAACTGATGATGGGGCTGAGACAGATTTGGACTTGGGTCACTATGAACGTTTCATCGATATCAACCTCAATAAATACTCAAACGTGACAACTGGTAAAATCTACAGCGAAGTTCTTCGTAAGGAACGCCGCGGTGAATATTTGGGTGCAACTGTCCAAGTTATTCCTCATATTACAGATGCCTTGAAAGAAAAAATCAAGCGTGCTGCTCTTACGACAGACTCTGATGTCATTATTACAGAGGTTGGTGGAACAGTCGGCGATATCGAGTCCCTTCCATTCTTAGAAGCTCTTCGTCAGATGAAGGCAGATGTCGGTGCTGATAATGTTATGTATATCCATACAACTTTGCTTCCTTACCTCAAGGCAGCTGGTGAAATGAAAACCAAGCCAACTCAACACTCTGTTAAAGAATTGCGTGGTTTGGGTATTCAACCAAATATGTTGGTCATCCGTACTGAAAAGCCAGCTGGACAAGGGATTAAAAATAAACTAGCCCAGTTCTGTGATGTGGCACCAGAAGCAGTTATTGAGTCCTTGGACGTGGATCATCTTTACCAAATCCCACTTAATCTGCAAGCACAAGGTATGGATCAAATCGTTTGTGACCATTTGAAAATTGATGCACCTGCAGCAGATATGACAGAGTGGTCAGCTATGGTTGATAAGGTCATGAACCTCAAAAAACAAGTCAAGATTGCTCTTGTTGGTAAATATGTTGAGTTACAAGATGCTTACATTTCCGTTGTTGAAGCCTTGAAACACTCTGGTTATGCCAATGATGCAGAAGTGAAGATTGATTGGGTTAATGCCAACGATGTGACAGCTGAGAATGTGGCAGAACTCCTATCGGACGCTGACGGCATCATCGTTCCAGGTGGTTTTGGTCAACGTGGAACAGAAGGTAAGATTGAAGCGATTCGCTATGCGCGTGAAAATGATGTACCAATGCTGGGAGTCTGCTTGGGTATGCAGTTGACCTGTATCGAGTTTGCCCGTAATGTCTTAGGTCTTCAAGGAGCTAATTCAGCAGAGCTAAATCCTGATACCAAATACCCTATCATCGATATCATGCGTGATCAGATTGATGTTGAGGACATGGGAGGTACCCTTCGTTTGGGACTTTATCCTTCTAAGTTAAAACGTGGTTCTAAGGCAGCTGCAGCTTATCATAACAAAGAAGTGGTGCAACGCCGTCACCGTCACCGTTATGAATTTAACAATGCTTTCCGTGAACAGTTTGAAGGAGCAGGATTTGTCTTCTCAGGTGTTTCACCAGACAATCGCTTGGTCGAAATTGTTGAAATCCCAGAAAACAAATTCTTTGTGGCTTGTCAGTACCATCCAGAGCTTTCAAGTCGCCCAAACCGTCCAGAAGAACTCTACACTGCTTTTGTGACAGCTGCAGTTGAAAATCGTAAATAGTAGAATAAACCTTTGAGAGTCAACTCAGAGGTTTTTATTTGATTTCAGTATCATGAAAATCTGGAAAATCAGCTCTGAATTTGGTAAGATAAGATTATGGATTTTGAAAAAATTGAACAAGCATATACCTATTTATTAGAAAATGTCCAAATCATTCAAAACGATTTGGCGACTAGCTTTTATGACGCCTTGATTGAACAAAATGGGATTTATCTAGATGGTCAAACCAATCTGGAACAAGTCAAAAAAAATAACCATGCCTTAAAACGTTTGGCACTTCGAAAAGAGGAGTGGCTACGGACCTATCAATTTTTGTTAATGAAGGCAGCGCAAACAGAACCTCTTCAAGCCAACCACCAGTTCACGCCAGATGCCATTGGTCACTTGATGATTTTTATCATAGAACAGCTTTGTCCTACTGAAGATCTAAGTCTGTTAGAGTTAGGTTCTGGAATGGGCATTCTGGGAGCTATCTTCTTAACATCCATGAACAAAAAGGTTGATTACCTTGGAATAGAGCTAGATGATCTCTTGATTGATTTGGCAGCAAGCATGGCTGAAGTTATGGATCTACAAATGGGCTTTGTCCAAGGAGATGCAGTGCGTCCACAAGTATTAAAAGAAAGTGATATTATTGTGAGCGATCTACCGGTCGGCTACTACCCAGATGATCAGACAGCCTCGCGTTATCAAGTAGCAGCTAAAGATGAACATACCTATGCTCATCATCTGTTAATGGAACAATCACTCAAGTATCTTAAGACAGGTGGTTATGCAATTTTTCTAGCTCCAACGGACCTTTTGACGAGTCCTCAGAGTGAACTTTTAAAATCATGGCTGACTGAAAAAGCCCAACTAGTAGCAATCATAGCTTTACCAGATGATCTCTTTGCACACGGAGCTCAGTCTAAAACAATTTTTGTTCTACAGAAGAAGACGGGAGAAGCGATTGAACCATTTGTTTATCCACTTACGAGTCTTCGTGCCCCTGAAATTTTGATGGAATTTAAGGAAAATTTTCAAAATTGGTGTCAAGAACATGAAATCTAATGTAAATTTTGATATAATAGTTGAAAACGCTTAAAAAAGGGGAAAAATTATGTCTAAAACAATTGCAATTAATGCCGGTAGCTCAAGTTTGAAATGGCAACTGTATCAAATGCCAGAAGAACAGGTTCTTGCTAAAGGTTTAATTGAACGCATTGGTTTGAAAGATTCTATCTCAACAGTTAAATTCGATGGTCGTGCTGAAAAAGAAATCACTGATATTGAAAATCATACTGTTGCTGTTAAAATTTTGCTTGATGACTTGATTCGTTTTGATATTATCAAATCTTACGATGAAATCACAGGAGTTGGACACCGTGTTGTTGCTGGTGGTGAAGTCTTTACAGACTCTGTAGTAGTAGAAGGTGACGTATTGGCTCAAATCGAAGAGTTGGGTCTACTTGCACCACTACATACTCCAGCTAACGTAGCCGGAATTCGCGCCTTCAAGGAATTGTTACCAAACGTAACTAGTGTTGCTGTTTTTGATACATCTTTCCACTCAACTATGCCTGAGAAAGCTTACCGCTACCCACTGCCAACTAAATATTACACAGAAAATAAAGTTCGTAAATATGGTGCTCACGGAACTAGCCACCAATTCGTAGCTCAAGAAGCAGCAAAACTGTTGGGACGTCCACTTGAAGAATTAAAATTAATTACATGTCATATCGGTAACGGTGGTTCTATTACTGCGGTTAAGGGTGGAAAATCTGTTGATACATCTATGGGATTCACACCACTTGCAGGTGTGATGATGGGTACACGTACTGGTGATATCGATCCAGCTATCATTCCTTACCTTATGGAACATACAAATGATTTTAATACACCAGAAGATATAATCAATGTATTGAACCGTGAGTCAGGTTTACAAGGTATTTTTGGTAAATCTAGTGACATGCGTGATGTAGAAGCAGCGATGGAAGCAGGTGATCCTGATGCAACCTTGGCTCTTGAAATGTACGTTGACCGTATCCAAAAACATATTGGACAATACTTGGCAGTCCTAAACGGAGCTGATGCTATCATCTTTACGGCTGGTGTTGGTGAAAATGCAGCTGATGTACGTGAAAAAGTTATCACTGGTATTTCTTGGTTCGGTTGTGATGTAGATCCAGAGAAAAATGTTTTTGGTGTAACTGGAGACATCTCTACAGATGCTGCAAAAATTCGTGTCCTTGTCATCCCAACTGATGAAGAACTTGTTATTGCGCGTGATGTTGAACGTTTGAAAAAATAAACGATAAGAAAATCGACCTTCTCAATAGAGAGGTCGATTTTTTATATTGTTGACGAGTATTTACCATTTGGTAAGCGAAACTTCACCGCTATTGAGCCAGATTTTTTCACCAGTGGCTAATTCTATCTGCAGTTGGCCCTGATCCGAAATGTCACATGCTTTTCCTGAGATGATTTCCTGATCCTTCTTGAAGGAAACTCCTTTTCCTAAAACAATTGATTGTTTTTTATAAAGATAAAGTAGCTCATCGGCATCTGTTTCGTAGAAACATTTCCAAATTTCAGCAATCAATTCATTGCGAGTAATGGGGCTGCTTTGAGAAAAGAGACTTCCAGCTTTTCCTTGCAGATTTTTGGGAAAATCAGCGATAGAAAAGTTGATTCCAACACCAATAATAACATCTGTAACAAGTCCGGTTTCGATAGAAGTAATGGCTTCTGTTAGGATACCGGCTATTTTTTTCTGATTTAGATACAGATCATTTACCCACTTGATGTCTAAATCAATTAAGCTCAAATTTTTAACAGCCTTATAAATAGCAGCTGCAGTCAAGAGTGTGTAAGCTGGTAAATCTAGATAAGAAAGATTAGGTTTTAGGTGGAGGGACATATAGATTCCCCCCTTGTCTGGAGAGTAGTAGGGACGCTGAAATCGACCACGGCCCATCGTTTGGCTAGTTGAGAGGTAGAGTGTATCTCCTTTGGTACCAGCTTCCATGGCCTCCTTAGCATCAGTCTGGGTCGATTTGGTGATAGGTTTAAATTGAACAGTGATAGGGCTGTTGTTTTCGATTTCTTGAGGTAAGATAAGGTCTCCACGAAGAAGTTTGTAGCCACGGTTTTTGATGCTGTCAATTTCTAAACCTTCCTGTTGGAGACGCTGAATCGCTTTCCAAACAGAAGTTCGAGAGAGGTTTAATAGTTCAGCAATTTTTTCTCCACTTAAATAATCAGTTTCACTAGCTAATATTTTATAAACTTCTTGGTAAGATTTCATGGTAGAGCCTTTCCGGGAAAATTAATTTAATTGTACCATAATTTTACAAAAGATAGACTGCTTTTATGAGAGGAATCCTCGTTTCTTATAAAGTTTTACCAAGTTTTAGTTAGGATGATATAGAAAAAGTGGTTTTCAAATTCTTTGAAAAATGGTAAAATGTTTTAATAGTTTATATATCTGAGCTCTAAGGCACAGAGAGAAAGGATCTGTTGTGAAATCAATAGGTATCATTGAAAAATTGAAAGGCTTCTCTAAGCAAGAACTTATCTTGCTAGCTGTTATTCTAAGTATTTTCTTGCCTTTTTATATTTTCGTCATTATTTTTATCGCTTATTTAATAGGTCTGATATTTACAGGAGAAATGAAGGGGATTCTAAAACGACTCTCTAACCATGCTATTCTTCTTTTATTTATTGGCTATAGTGGTGTCATCTCTCTTCTGGCTCAAAATGTCATGGGGATGGTTGCTACTTTAGGAATGTTCCTCTTTGCGATTTTCTTTTACTATTACCAGGCTCATCTAACTCCTAAATTTTTTAGATTGGTATTACAAGGGATTTTATCGCTTAGTGTGTTAGCCTCAGTTTTCGCAGCTCTAGAGCATTTTCAAATTGTTAAGAAATTTGATTATACCTTCTTATCACCAAAGATGCAGGTTTGGCATCAGAATCGGGCTGAAGTAGCCTTCTTTAATCCTAACTATTATGGGATTATCTGTTGTTTCTGTATCATGATTGGTTTTTATCTGATAAGTACGACTAGATTAAGATGGTTGAAAATCTTCTCAGTGATTGCAATCTTTGCGAATTTATTCGGGCTCAACTTTACTCAAAATAGAACGGCATTTCCAGCTATCATATTTGGTGCGATTATTTATCTTTTCACTACCATTAAAAACTGGCGTGCTTTCTGGTTAAGTATTGGAGTCTTTGGTATCGGCTTGGCCTTTCTCTTCTCGAGTGATTTAGGAGTTCGAATGGGAACACTTGATTCATCTATGGAAGAACGTGTGTCTATCTGGAATGCGGGGATGACCTTATTCAAACAAAACCCTTTCTGGGGAGAAGGTCCACTAACCTATATGCACTCTTATCCACGTATTTTTGCACCTTATCATGAACATGCCCACAGTATCTATATCGATACGATCCTGAGTTACGGTGTAGTAGGGACGGTATTATTAGGGATTGCCTCTTCAGACCCAATCCGAAAATTAATTGATATGAGTCAAGTACCAAGTAAACGACCGATTCTTGGACTCTATCTTTCATTTTTAACAGTCGTAGCTGTGCATGGAATATTTGACTTGGCCCTCTTCTGGGTTCAGTCTTCATTTATCTTCCTTCTAGTGATGTGTAGTCTACCACTCAAACATAGTATGATTGCAGAACTTGTTGATTAACAAAAAAAGATAGTAGAAATTTCCATATCTACTATTTCTTTTTGTTGCAATTATTGAATAGCCTGAAGCAAGTCTTCTGCTTGTTGTTTCAAAGAAGCAGTAACGCTGTCTTCGAGAACTAATTTACCATCTGCCCAAGCAGAATCATTGATACTAGCTGCAGTAAATTCACCTACGATTTGCGTACGGATGAATGGCAAGAGGTCTTTGTAAATCGCAAAGAGCTGATCATGACCTGCATTCGCAACTGAAGATACTGTAACAATCTTATCTTGAAGAGCAGATGCTCCACGGGTATCAGACAAGTCGATGGCACGTGAAAGCCAGTCAAGCAAGTTTTTCACTGTTCCAGGAATTGAGAAGTTGTAGACTGGAGAGAAAATCCAGATGGCATCAGCAGCTAAAACAGCTTCACGAGCAGCCGCAACAGATGGAAGAGTTGGAACTTCAAGTTCTTGGTTGAAGAGAGGAATGGCTGAGTAGTCAAGGTAGCTTACCTCAGCTTTTCCAGCAAGAGCTTTTTCAGCTTCTAGGGCCATTTGGTGGTTAAAAGAACCTTCACGAAGTGAACCAACGATAAATAATACTTTTTTAGACATAGGATGTCTCCTTTAAATTTTAATCAGAGTTTTATCTGTTGTTACAATATATGTTACAACAAATGATAATCATTTGCAAATCATTTGCTCACAAATTAAAAATCAATGAATTGTAAGATTAAATTTCTAAATGACGCATGCAGAAAAGCCTGTGGAATCAATGGTTAGTGCTTTAGTTTGAAAGTCTAACAACATCTGGGATATCAAGAAGCCCTCCCTTTATTCACTTGTAATTCACTTGGATAGATGGTAAAATAGACGAGTGAAAAAGAGACAAAAAAAAGAAAAAAATTCCCTATTATTTCAGTATACTATTGGGCTAACCTTGCTGGCTCTAGTTGTGACTTCTTCCTTTCTCTATTTGGTATGGCTTAGTATGAAACCTTATCAAACTGCAAAGGTAGAAGGTGAAAGACTTGCTAAGCAGTATGCGAATCTAGAAACGGTTAACCAGATTGATATTTTTAATGGTTTAGAAAGCTATTACAGTGTTCTTGGTCAAGATAAGAATCAGAAACCCATTGCTGTTTTAATAGAAAAAAGCAACAACAATATTTATGTTTACCAACTAGAAAATGGAACTTCTCAAGAAAAAGCAGAAGCAGTTGTCAAAGAAAAAGGAGCAACTGAGATCGACAAGATTACTTTCGGACGGTACGCTAATAAACCTGTCTGGGAAATCAAGTCTGGAGGAGACTATTATCTAGTAGATTTTGAATCTGGTACCCTAATCGAAAAGGAGAAGCTATGAAACTATCCAAGCGTGTATTAGAAATGGAAGAAAGTGTCACTCTGGCTAGTGATGCAAGAGCAAAGAAGTTAAAGGCTGAAGGAAAAGATGTTCTTTTCTTAACTTTAGGTCAGCCCGATTTTCATACTCCTGAAAATATTCAAGACGCTGCTGTTGCAGCCATTCGAGATGGGCGTGCTTCTTTCTATACGGTAGCGTCGGGTTTGCCTGAGTTAAAAGCAGCAGTCAATACCTATTTTGAACGTTATTATGGCTATTCTGTGGCAGCAAATGAAGTCACTTTTGCTACAGGTGCCAAGTTCTCCCTTTATACTTTCTTTATGGCTGTGGTCAATCCAGGCGATGAGGTCATTATTCCAACACCATACTGGGTCAGCTATGGTGACCAGGTGAAAATGGCTGGTGGTGTTCCAGTCTTTGTCCAAGCCAAGGAAGACAATCACTTTAAAGTAACTGTAGAGCAATTAGAAGCAGCTCGAACAGATAAGACCAAAGTCTTGGTACTAAACTCACCCTCTAATCCGACTGGGATGATTTATTCTCGTGAGGAACTCTTAGCCATCGGAAACTGGGCAGTTGAACACGATGTTCTCATTCTTGCAGACGATATTTATGGTCGTTTGGTCTATAACGGGAATGAGTTCGTCCCAATCTCAAGTCTGTCAGAAGCTATTCGTAAGCAAACCATTGTCATCAATGGAGTGTCTAAGGCCTATGCTATGACAGGATGGCGTGTTGGTTATGCAGTGGGTGATCCAGAAATTATTGCTGCCATGAGTAAATTGACTGGTCAAACAACTTCTAACCTAACTGCTGTATCTCAATACGCAACAATCGAGGCCTTAACTGGACCGCAAGACTCTGTAGAAACCATGCGCCAAGCTTTTGAAGAACGTTTGAATACCATCTATCCTCTCTTGTGCCAAGTCCCTGGATTTGAGGTTGTCAAACCGCAAGGAGCTTTCTACCTCTTCCCAAATGTTAAAAAAGCTATGGAGATGAAAGGATATACAGACGTAACAGCATTTACAACGGCTATTCTTGAGGAAGTTGGTCTGGCCTTGATTACAGGAGCTGGATTTGGAGCACCAGAAAATGTCCGTCTCAGCTATGCGACAGACTTGGAAACTCTTAAAGAAGCCATTCGTCGTTTGCACCAATTTATGGAAAAATAAGAAGCTTAACCTCCGTCTTAATAACGGAGGTTTTTATTTTTAAAAACTTATGAATTTCTGTCAAACTAGCTAGCTATCAGGCATTATTTGTGGTACAATAGTGGGTAATAATGTCTTTGGACAAGTTAAACGAATAAAGGAAGATAAATGATGACAAAACGTGTAACAATTATCGAAGTAAAGGACTACGTTGGTCAAGAAGTGACTATCGGTGCTTGGGTTGCTAACAAGTCAGGAAAAGGGAAAATTGCCTTCTTGCAATTGCGTGATGGAACAGCCTTTTTCCAAGGTGTAGCTTTTAAACCAAACTTTATCGAAAAATTTGGAGAAGAAGTAGGTCTTGAAAAATTTGACACCATCAAACGCCTAAGCCAAGAAACTTCTGTTTTTGTGACAGGGATTGTTAAAGAAGACGAGCGTTCTAAATTTGGTTACGAGCTCGATATTACAGACATCGAAGTTATCGGTGAATCTCAAGATTACCCAATCACTCCAAAAGAACACGGTACAGATTTCTTGATGGACAACCGTCACTTGTGGTTGCGTTCACGCAAACAAGTAGCTGTCATGCAAATCCGTAATGCTATTATCTATGCAACTTATGAGTTCTTTGATAAAAATGGCTTCATGAAGTTTGATAGCCCAATTCTTTCAGGAAATGCAGCGGAAGATTCAACTGAATTGTTTGAAACGGACTACTTTGGAACACCAGCTTACTTGAGCCAATCAGGTCAACTTTATCTGGAAGCTGGTGCTATGGCCCTTGGTCGCGTATTTGACTTTGGTCCAGTATTCCGTGCTGAAAAATCTAAGACTCGTCGTCACTTGACTGAGTTCTGGATGATGGATGCAGAGTATTCATACTTGACCCACGATGAGTCACTTGACTTGCAAGAAGCTTATGTTAAAGCGTTGCTTCAAGGTGTTCTAGATCGTGCTCCTCAAGCCTTGGAAACCTTGGAACGTGATACAGAGCTCTTGAAACGCTATATTGCTGAGCCATTCAAACGCATCACTTACGATCAAGCCATTGATCTCTTGCAAGAGCATGAAAACGATGAAGACGCTGACTATGAACATCTCGAGCATGGTGATGACTTCGGTTCACCACATGAAACTTGGATTTCAAACCACTTTGGTGTACCAACCTTTGTCATGAACTACCCAGCAGCTATCAAGGCCTTCTACATGAAGCCAGTCCCTGGTAATCCAGACCGCGTTCTTTGTGCAGACTTGCTCGCACCAGAAGGTTACGGAGAAATCATCGGTGGCTCTATGCGTGAGGAAGACTACGATGCCCTTGTTGCGAAGATGGAATCTCTTGGCATGGATCGTACAGAGTATGAATTTTACCTTGACCTTCGTAAATACGGTACAGTACCACACGGTGGATTTGGTATCGGTATCGAGCGTATGGTAACCTTCGCAGCTGGTACAAAACACATCCGTGAAGCCATTCCATTCCCACGTATGTTGCACCGTATCAAACCTTAATAACTATAAAAACGCCGTCTGGCGTTTTTATACTCTTCGAAAATCAAATTCAAACTACGTCGGCTTCACCTTGCCGTACTCAAGTACAGCCTGCGGCTAGCTTCCTAGTTTGCTCTTTGATTTTCATTGAGTATTACTTTAAATGAAAGAGGTGGAGAAAATGTAGGCAACTCTAGGTAAGTCTTTTAGAAACAATCATATTACTTATTGAAAGAGAGAAAACAATGTTTAAAAGAACTTACAAACGCAACATTCCACTCCTAGCAGGACTGGAATTTACATCTTATTTTGGGATTACCAGTTTTTGGATTTTATTTTTCATTCAGAATGGCCTTTCCTTGCTTCAAATCGGTCTCTTAGAGAGTATCTTTCATGGGACAAGTCTCTTATGTGAAATCCCTTCTGGTATGTTGGCCGATCGATTTAGCTACAAGACTAATCTCTATTTGGCTCGCTTGGCCAGTATTGTATCCTCTATCTTGATTTTGTTTGGTCAGGGGAATTTTTGGATCTATGCTCTTGCTATGATGGTCAGTGCTTGGTCCTATAATTTTGACTCGGGAACCAGCACCGCTTTCTTATATGATTCTGCGGTAGAAGCGGGTCAAAAGGACCGATATCTTCAGATTTCGAGCTTTTTGTCTGGTGTGGCAGAAGTCACCCGAACCCTAGGTACAGTTGTGGCAGGCTTCTTTATTCACGGAGCATTGGCTTGGACCTATCTAATTGCTATTGGATTATCATTTCTTTCTATCATTTTGATTTATTTTATGAAAGAACCAATGGCTAAGAGAGAAAAAAATGAAGTCTTAACCTTTAAAACGATTGTCCTGCAAGTTCGAAAAGAATGGCATGAAAAACCAGTACTCTTTTATTGGATGATGACTTATCAGCTAGTCGGAACACTCATGTGTATGTTTTACTTTTACTATCAGCAGAAAATAAGTGACTTAGCAGGATGGCAGGTATCGCTGGTCATGCTGATTGGTAGTGGCTTAAATCTTATAGCAGTTTATGTAGCTAGTCAAATTGGTAAAAAATGGAATAGCAATCGAGTTTTTCCGACTCTTGTTGCACTAACGGGCTTGGCCTTACTATTGGTGTTTTTTGGAACTCCCTTTGCATTTCTTCTCGTATATCTTTTAACCGATACACTCTATGCAGTCTATCAACCAATCTATTTCAATGATTTACAAGGCTATTTACCGTCTAGTGTAAGAGCAACTATGCTTAGTATCAATTCTATGCTCTTTAGTCTTTCAATGATTGTTATATTTCCACTGACAGGCTGGATGATTGATCGTTGGGGTCTTGTAGCGGTCTTTTTAGTTCTAGGTCTTATCTTGCTTTTAACCTACCCTATCTTAATAATCGGTCTAAAAAGGATGGGCAAGGTATTGGACAAGGACTTAAAAACTGAGTAAAGCACGAAAACCTATTTGCTCAAAGAATCATCCTGTGGTACAATAGCAAGAGGAAAAGGAGAAGAGCATGATTGATGTAGAAGAAATTCTAAGCAAGATGAATCCCAATCAAAAGATCAACTATGACCGTGTCATGCAAAAGATGGTTCAAGTTTGGGAAAAAAATGAAGAAAGACCAACGATTCTCATGCACGTCTGTTGTGCTCCATGTAGCACTTACACTCTAGAGTATTTGACCAAATATGCAGATGTGACCATCTATTTTGCAAATTCAAATATCCATCCCAAAGCTGAGTATCACAAGCGTGCCTATGTAACTAAAAAGTTTGTCAGTGATTTCAATGAACGAACTGGTAACCATGTCCAATACCTAGAAGCACCTTATGAACCAAACGAATATCGTAAACTGGTTCGAGGTTTGGAAGAAGAACCTGAAGGTGGGGACCGTTGCAAGGTCTGTTTTGATTATCGTTTGGACAAGACAGCACAAGTGGCTATGGACTTAGGATTTGACTACTTTGGCTCAGCCCTAACCATCAGTCCTCACAAAAATTCACAAACCATCAATAGTATTGGGATTGATGTGCAGAAAATCTACACCACTCACTATCTTCCGAGTGATTTTAAGAAAAATCAAGGCTACAAACGCTCTGTAGAAATGTGTGAAGAGTACGACATTTATCGCCAATGTTACTGTGGCTGTGTCTATGCAGCTCAAGCTCAAAATATTGACTTGGTACAGGTCAAGAAGGATGCAACAGCCTTTATGGTAGATAAGGATATCGAAAAAGACTATTCGCATATCAAATTTACTGTTACGAAGTTAGATATTTAAAGGAAAACCTGCCTCAAGGCAGGTTTTTTGCTTATAAAAAACGAGGTCAGGATTTTGTTCCTGACCTCTGACAACTTTACCGATTCTTTAGTTCTACGTAGCGTTTGTACCAAATGTTGACATAGGCTTCTGAGAAGGGGCCTCGTTCATTGTTGATCCAGTCAACAAGAATTTTAACATGCTCTTTCAAAATATAGTCTAAATCATCAGGATAATTCATCTTACGCTTATGACGTTCATACTCTTCGACGTCCAAGAGGCGTTTCTCACCATCTGTAAAAACTTTAACATCTAAATCATAATCGATGTATTTTAAAGCTTCTTCGTCTAGATAATAAGGGCTTGCCATGTTGCAATAGTAGGAAATCCCATTATCACGGATCATGGCGATGATATTAAACCAATATTTTTTGTGAAAGTAAACAATAGCCGGTTCTCGAGTCACCCAACGACGACCGTCACTTTCGGTAACAAGTGTGTGGTCGTTGACGCCGATAATAGCGTTCTCTGTTGTTTTTAGTACCATGGTGTCTCTCCAAGTACGGTGGAGACTCCCATCATGCTTATAACTTTGAATTGTAATAAAGTCGCCTTCTTTTGGAAGTTTCATAACTAACCAACTTTCTACAATTTATAAGTTTATCGTTTACTATTGTATCACATTTTTGTTTAAAGTTCTTAGTTTTTCATGAAAAAGTTAAAGATATTCTCTGAGAGCGCTGGCTATATCCGAAAAATCGTAGCCTTTTCTTGCTAAAACTTGTGTCAAACGTTGTTTCAGTTCGTATCCTTCATACTTTCGTGAATATTTTCGATATTGCTTGTCCAACTCTTTAAAAATTAGTTCCTGAACAGTTTCTTCTTCGACTTGGCTATCTAGTTGGTCAAAGGCTATTTTGGCCTCAGTGTATGAGAATCCTTTATTGGTTAGGCTTTGGATAATCTTATCTTGTAGAGCGCGGGCAGGTAATTTACCCTGATATTTTTTCAGTAGTTTTTCGGCTGTACGCTCTGCGACATCCGCCATATCAAATTCTTGTAAGACTTCTTGGATGATGGATTTAGCAACTCCCTTTTGAGAAATCTTCTGCATCAGCATATAGCTTCCCTTATCTCCTGATAGCTGATTGGAGTTGATAATAGCATAGGCATATTGTCGGTCATTTATCCAGTTGTCATCTTTTAGAGATTGGATGACTTTAGGTATGATGTTCTCATCGATTTCATGTTTACTTAGATAATCTCGGACTTCTTTTTCAGTACGAGCCTTGAAGGATAAGTGGTAGAGTGCTAGATTTTTACCGTAGGAAAATTGTGCAAAGGTCTGAATTTCTGCAAACTCTTCGGGACTAATGTCCTTATCCTTGGTCAGCATAAAGCGAACAATGGTATCCTCTGTAATATAGCAGGTTTGCTCCTTGTCAATTTCTAGCAGATAGAGTCTTTTTTTCTTTTCTAGTTTTGTGATTTTCATGGTTTTCCTTTTATCCGAATACTTCAAAGGCAGCAACGAGTCGAAGTTTGTTGCTATCAATCAGCTCTCTCCCGTAATAGTCGAGAAATAGTTCAGCGTATTTAGGGTCCTTCAGGTTATAGTTTAGGGACCAAACTGCCCAAAAGAGATCGATATGTCGGTCACTAAAATCAGCCAAACCAAGGTCAATAAAACAAGAGAAATGGCTGGCATCTTTAAGAATAAAGTTTGGTAGACAGGCATCTCCGTGAATAAAGGCATCTGTTTCTAAAAGGTGCCCTTGTTCTTGGATGAGTTGAAAGGCATCTTCGCGACTGTTAATCTGGAATTGGGGTAGGAGCGCCTTGACATAGAACTCCCCTTTTTCATAGTTTTTAAAGGCTCTTTCTTTATAGGCTTTTAAATGATTTTCTGAAGGAAAATTTTGTGGGTTTAAGTTGTGAAGCTTTTTAAGAGCCTCTGCCATTGTTCGGCAGATTTTTTCTGGCTGGTCTAAAAAAGCGAGTGCATTATGACCAATAGCTTCTTTCGTCAGAAGATAGTCTTTATCTGTAGATAGATAGTGGATGACTGGAGTTCCTATTCCTTCTTGTTCAAAGCAATTCGCAATGTTAGCTTCTCGCTCTAAACTTCCCTTTCGATCTATTTTCAAATAGTAACCTGAGTCAAGATAGAGAACCGTTGCTCTTGAATGAGAAGAGCTGTCAGAAAGGGTTGCCCCCTCTATATAAGTTCGTAATTGCTCAGGAAAATCCAATGGGGAAAAATGAGATGTCTCTGTATTCATGGTTTTATTGTAACATATTCTTAACCATTGAGAAACTACGTGGTATAATAGACTTATGAGTCTTAAAGTCAAACAAAAAATTCCATTAAAAATCAAGCGCATGGGGATTAACGGGGAAGGTATCGGATTTTATCAGAAAACCCTCGTTTTTGTCCCAGGAGCTCTCAAGGGTGAAGATATCTATTGTCAGGTGACTTCTGTTAAGCGTAACTACGTTGAGGCAAAACTGCTTGAGGTCAATAAAAAATCTAAGTTTAGAGTGGTTCCAGACTGTACTATTTATAATGAGTGTGGTGGCTGTCAGATCATGCATCTACATTATGATAAGCAGCTGGAGTTCAAGACAGATCTTCTCCATCAAGCTCTAAAGAAATTTGCCCCTGCTGGCTATGAAAACTTTGAGATTAGACCAACTATTGGCATGCAGAAACCAAAATATTATCGAGCTAAACTACAATTCCAAACTCGAAAGTTTAAGGGCCAGGTCAAGGCAGGATTATATGCTCAAAATTCCCATTATTTGGTCGAGTTAAAAGACTGCCTGGTTCAAGATAAGGAGACACAAGCAATTGCTAATCGCATTGCTGAACTCTTGACCTATCATCAAATTCCGATTACAGATGAACGGAAAATTCTGGGTGTTCGGACCATCATGGTTCGTCGCGCACGGAAAACTGGGCAAGTTCAGATTATCATTGTGACTAATCGCCAATTGAACCTGATTCAATTTGTGAAAGATTTAGTCAAGGATTATCCTGAAGTAGTGACTGTCGCAGTCAATACCAATACCGCTAAAACTAGTGAGATTTATGGGGACAAGACAGAGATTATTTGGGGACAGGATAGTATTCGTGAGGGTGTATTAAACTATGAGTTTTCTCTCTCACCACGAGCTTTTTACCAACTCAATCCTGAACAGACTGAAATTCTCTATAGTGAAGCCGTTAAGGCCTTGGACGTAAATGAGAATGACCATCTGATTGATGCCTATTGTGGTGTTGGAACCATTGGTTTTGCCTTTGCCAAAAAAGTTAAAAGTCTGAGGGGGATGGATATTATTCCAGAAGCTATCGAGGATGCTAAGGCAAATGCCCAGCGTATGGGGTATAGTAATACCCACTATGAGGCAGGTACAGCAGAAGAAATCATCCCTCGTTGGTACAAGGAAGGCTATCGTGCCAATGCCTTGATTGTAGACCCGCCTCGTACCGGTTTAGATGATAAGCTCTTGGATACCATCGTCAAATACGCTCCTGAAAAGATGGTCTATGTTTCCTGCAATGTATCTACCTTGGCGCGTGATTTAGTCCGTTTGGTAGAGGTCTATGACCTGCATTATATCCAGTCCGTTGATATGTTTCCGCATACGGCTAGGACGGAAGCAGTGGTCAAATTGACCAAGCGCGAATCATCTTCTAAATAGAAAAGATGACTGGAAAGTATTTGAAAAGAAGACTTCTAGTTACAGAGTAAGATTTGCAAGCTCCCTCTATTTATGATAAAATAAGTAGAAAATAAAATGAAAAAAGAGGTATGTGAAATGTCACGTAAACCATTTATCGCTGGTAACTGGAAAATGAACAAAAACCCAGAAGAAGCAAAAGCATTCGTTGAAGCTGTAGCATCAAAACTTCCTTCATCAGACCTTGTTGAAGCAGGTATCGCAGCTCCTGCAGTTGACTTGACAACTGTTCTTGCTGCTGCTAAGGGTTCAAACCTTAAAGTTGCTGCTCAAAACTGCTACTTTGAAAATGCAGGTGCTTTCACAGGTGAAACTAGCCCACAAGTTTTGAAAGAAATCGGTACTGACTACGTTGTTATCGGTCACTCAGAACGTCGTGACTACTTCCACGAAACAGACGAAGACATCAACAAAAAAGCAAAAGCAATCTTTGCGAACGGTATGCTTCCAATCATCTGTTGTGGTGAGTCACTTGAAACTTATGAAGCTGGTAAAGCAGCAGAATTCGTAGGTGCTCAAGTTTCAGCTGCTCTTGCTGGATTGACTGCAGAACAAGTAGCTTCAACAGTTATCGCTTATGAGCCAATCTGGGCTATCGGTACTGGTAAATCTGCTTCACAAGACGACGCACAAAAAATGTGTAAAGTTGTTCGTGACGTTGTAGCTGCTGACTTCGGTCAAGAAGTAGCTGACAAAGTACGTGTTCAATACGGTGGTTCAGTTAAACCTGAAAACGTTGCTGAATACATGGCTTGTCCAGACGTTGACGGAGCTCTTGTAGGTGGTGCATCACTTGATCCAGAAAGCTTCTTGGCATTGCTTGACTTTGTAAAATAAGCCTCAAATATCTGAGACAGACAGTTTCCTCTCTTGAGGTTAAGACTGCCTGTCTTCTTTTTGGTAAAATGGCGTGCGAAAGCACGCTCTTTTCTGCATTTTAGAAGAAAAAGAAAGGAGAATTATGCTTTATATTTGGTCTTATCTCAAACGCTATCCCAAGTGGTTAGTGTTAGACTTTCTCGGGGCAATTTTCTTTGTCATTGTCAATCTAGGTTTACCAACAGTTTTGGCCCGCATGATTGACCAGGGAATCAACCAAGGTGATCAGGATAAACTCTATTTTTGGGCCATCATCATGTTGGTTATTATCGTCTTGGGAACATGTGGGCGGATTGTTCTAGCCTACGCTGCTAGTAAACTGACCACCAATATGGTTAAGGACATGCGAAATGATGTCTATGCTAAATTACAAGAGTATTCTCATCATGAGTATGAACAAATTGGAGTATCCTCACTAGTTACTCGTATTACCAGTGATGCCTTTGTCCTCATGCAGTTTGCAGAACAGACGCTTAAGTTGGGTGTTATCACTCCCATGATGATGCTGTCGAGTATTCTCATGATTTTCTTGACGAGTCCTTCACTAGCCTGGATTGTCGCTTTTTCCGTACCTTTTCTAGCTGTTGTTGTCATTTATGTGGCGGTAAAAACGCGCCCCTTATCTGAAAAGCAACAGAAAACACTGGATAAGATTAACCAGTATGTACGTGAAAATTTGATGGGTTTGCGAGTGATTCGTGCCTTTGCTCGTGAAGACTTTCAAGAAAAACGTTTTGAAGAGAAAAATGCAATTTATGCGGATAATTCCAATCGCTTGTTCAAATTGACTGGTTTGACAGAGCCTCTCTTTGTGCAAATTATTATCGCTATGATTGTGGCTATCGTTTGGTTTGCCCTTGATCCACTGAAGCATGGAAATTTGCAGATTGGGGATTTGGTGGCCTTTATCGAGTATAGTTTCCACGCTCTCTTGTCCTTCCTCTTCTTGTCAAACCTCTTTACCATGTATCCACGTACTGCTGTATCTAGTGAACGTTTGAAGGAAATCATGGACATGCCCATTTCCATTGATCCAAATGAGGATGGAATTCAAGAAACAGAAACTCATGGATATCTAGAATTTGATAATGTGACATTTGCCTATCCTGGGGAAACAGAAAGCCCTGTCTTACATAACATTTCCTTTACTGCTAAACCGGGAGAAACCATTGCTTTTATCGGTTCGACTGGGTCAGGTAAGTCTACTCTGGTTCAATTGATTCCTCGTTTCTACGATGTTACGCTAGGTAAAATAAAGGTCGATGGTGTTGATGTTCGGGATTACCGTCTCAAATCACTCCGTCAGAAGATTGGATTTATTCCACAAAAGGCCTTGCTTTTTACTGGGACTATCGCAGACAATCTCCGTTACGGGAAAGAGGATGCCAGTCATGAGGACTTGCACCAGGCAGCTGATGTGGCCCAAGCCAAAGACTTTATCGAAAGTCGAGAAGAAGGTTTTGCGACGCATCTAGCTGAAGGGGGAAGCAATCTATCAGGTGGTCAGAAACAACGTTTGTCGATTGCTCGAGCAGTCATCAAGGGTCCAGATATCTATATCTTTGATGATTCTTTCTCAGCCTTGGACTACCGTACAGATGCTATCTTGCGCCGTCGTCTCAAGGAAGTGACTCAAGATGCAACAGTATTGATTGTTGCGCAACGTGTTGGAACCATTATGGATGCGGACCAGATTATCGTCCTTGATAAGGGCGAAATCGTTGGTCGTGGACGTCATGAAGAATTGATGGAGACTAATGATATCTATCGAGAAATTGCTGAGTCGCAGCTGAAAAATGCGTCTCTAACAGAAGAATAGGAGGTAAAGGATGAAACAACAATCTAGTCTAGCTCGTCTATGGAGCTATTTGAAAGCCTACCGTTTTTCTGTTTTCTTTGCAGTCTTCTTGAAAATAGTCAGCGTCATTATGAGTGTTATCGAGCCATTCGTATTGGGGCTTGCTATCACTGAGTTAACCAGCAACCTCCTTGCCATGGCAAATGGTGTTGCAGGAGCAGGTATTAATACCCCTTATATCGCAATGATTCTGGTTATCTATCTCTTGCGTGGTCTTCTCTATGAGTTGGGGTCATATTATTCAAACTACTTTATGACCAATGCGGTGCAGTCCATGATACAGGATTTGCGAAATGAAATGAGCGAAAAAATCAATCGCATCTCTGTGTCCTACTTTGACAAACACCAGTTTGGAGATTTGTTAGGTCGTTTTACCAGTGATGTTGAAACTGTTTCAAACGCTCTTCAACAATCCTTCCTACAGATTGTCAATGCAGTCTTTACCATTCTTTTTGTTATGGGAATGGTCCTCTATCTAAATCTTCAGTTGGCTATTGTTGTCATCTTGTCGATTCCAGTGACTTACTTTGGGGCTAAAACCATTCTAAATCGCTCCCAACCATACTTTAAACAGCAAGCAGCTATTCTGGGACAAATGAATGGATTTGTACAGGAAAGCTTGACTGGTTTCAATGTTCTTAAACTTTTCGGACGTGAAGAGAAATCTCAAGAGGGATTTGAAAAGATTACGGATGAATTGCAACAAATTGGATTCAAGGCTAGCTTCATTTCAGGTTTGATGATGCCTGCCTTACACATTGTATCTGACTTAACTTATTTGATAGTCGCTGTCCTAGGAGGATTGCAGGTTATTGCAGGACGCTTAACGATTGGTAATATGCAAGCTTTCGTTCAGTATGTGTGGCAGGTCAGTCAACCAATCCAAAATATTACTCAATTAGCGGGACAAATGCAAAGTGCTAAATCTTCGCTTGACCGTGTCTTTGAAGTTTTGGATGAACAGGAAGAAGTTCAAACTGCTAAAGTAAAAGAACTGCCACCATTAACAGGACAGGTTAGCTTCAAGAATGTTGATTTCCAATATGTAGAAAACAAACCATTGATTCGCAATTTCAATCTGGATGTTGAACCAGGAGAGATGGTAGCTATCGTTGGACCTACTGGGGCAGGTAAAACAACCTTAATTAACCTTCTCATGCGTTTTTATGATGTAACTGCTGGAGCTATTTTAGTGGACGGTCAAGATATTCGTGACCTGTCTCGTCAGGACTATCGTCGCCAGTTTGGTATGGTCTTACAGGATGCCTGGCTCTATGAAGGCAGTATCAAGGAAAATCTTCGATTTGGGAACCTTGAAGCAACAGATGAGGAAATCGTTGAAGCAGCTAAGGCTGCCAATGTAGACCACTTTATCCGCACTCTTCCTGGGGGCTATAACATGGAGATGAACCAAGAGTCAAGTAATATTTCTCTTGGTCAGAAACAGCTTTTAACCATTGCGCGTGCCCTCTTAGCCAATCCAAAAATTCTAATCCTTGATGAAGCGACATCATCAGTTGACACCCGTTTAGAACTCTTGATTCAAAAGGCCATGAAGCGTTTGATGAAGGGAAGAACAAGCTTTGTCATTGCTCACCGTCTTTCGACAATTCAGGAAGCTGATAAGATTTTGGTACTTAAAGATGGACAGATAATTGAACAGGGAAATCATGAAAGCCTCTTGGCTGCAAAAGGATTTTATTATGACCTTTATCAAAGCCAATTCTCTCGGAAAGATACTGAAAATAACTAAAAAGATATCTGCTCATTTTCTTAAATTATCAGTCTATTACAACTTTTTTAATATGGGTTAATTTTCTTGCTTTTGTCTACTAGGTGTAGTATACTGAGATAGTAATCAATAAATATGGTTGCAAAAATAATATTATGAGGTGAGAAAAATGGTAGAATTGAAAAAAGATGCATTAAAAGATGTAGCAACATTATCTAAACCAGCGGCAGAAGCGCTAGTAAATACAAAGGAAGTTTTGAATCAAGCAGTAGCAGATTTGTATGTAGCCCATATTGCTCTACATCAAGTACACTGGTACATGCGTGGACGTGGTTTTATGGTATGGCATCCTAAGATGGATGAATACATGGATAGCCTTGATGGTTACCTAGATGAAATCAGCGAACGCTTGATTACACTCGGTGGTAAACCTTACTCTACTTTGACAGAATTCCTTCAACACAGTGAAATCGAAGAAGGTGTTGGAGAGTTCCGTAACGTAGAAGAAAGCTTGGAACGTGTCCTTGAAATTTATCGTTACCTCATCAATCTGTTCCAAAAAGCATTGGATGTTACTGATGAAGAAGGTGATGATGTAACCAATGATATCTTCGTTGGTGCTAAGGCAGACCTTGAAAAAACTGTCTGGATGCTTGCAGCAGAATTAGGACAAGCACCTGGTTTGTAAGATACTCTATTTTGTCAAAAATCCGTAGAAACTTTCTACGGATTTTTTCTATTTCGGAGGGCATTCCAAAACAGTCTTTTTTCAAGATTTTTGATAAAATAGAACTATCAATGAAAAGGATGAAAGCATGACAAAGAAAATTGTAGCCATTTGGGCTCAAGATGAAAAGGGTGTAATCGGAAAAGATGACCGTCTTCCTTGGCATTTGCCAGCAGAGTTAAAACATTTTAAAGAAACAACCTTGAATCATGCCATCTTAATGGGTCGTGTAACCTTTGATGGAATGGGACGACGTTTACTTCCAGGGCGTGAAACCTTGATTCTGACGCGGAATCCCGAAGAAACAATCGATGGGGCTCAGGTTTTCCAAAATGTTGAGGATGTTTTAGACTGGTATCATCATCAGGATAAAAATCTGTACATCCTTGGTGGCAAGCAGATTTTTCAGCTTTTTGAAACCTATCTGGATGAGATTATTGTGACACAAATTCATGCTCAAGTTGAAGGGGATACCTATTTCCCAGAAGATTTTGACTTGACTGCTTTTGAGACCGTTACAAGTAAATCTTATAGCAAAGATGAAAAAAATGCCTATGATTTTACCATCGAATATAGAAAGAGAAAGGAAGTCTAATGGAGCGCAGTATTTTTGGATTTTTTACAGCTCTTTTGTGTGCTGTCTGTCTAGTAGCTGGAACACACGCTTTTCGTAAAAAGCGCTTTGGACTTGCTACTCTACTTTGGCTTAATGCCTTTACAAACTTGGTAAATAGCATTCATGCTTTTTATATGACCTTATTTTAGAGAGAATGAATAATTAGAACGGAAGGGAATCATGCCTACAAATAGGAAAAATGATATGATGGTTTATTGCTCATTTTGTGGCAAAAGCCAAGAAGAAGTTAAAAAAATAATCGCTGGGAACAACGCTTTTATCTGTAATGAGTGTGTGGAGTTGGCCCAAGAAATCATTCGTGAGGAGTTGGCAGAGGAAGTCCTAGCAGACTTGTCTGAAGTACCAAAACCAATCGAACTCTTAAACATCTTGAACCACTATGTGATTGGTCAAGATCGTGCTAAACGTGCTTTGGCAGTGGCTGTATATAACCACTACAAACGTATCAATTTCCATGATACTCGTGAAGAGTCAGAAGATGTGGATTTGCAAAAATCAAATATTTTGATGATTGGCCCAACTGGTTCAGGGAAGACTTTCCTTGCTCAAACACTTGCTAGAAGTTTGAATGTACCTTTTGCCATTGCAGATGCAACAGCTCTTACTGAGGCTGGTTATGTTGGTGAGGACGTGGAAAATATTCTCCTCAAACTCTTGCAGGCAGCTGACTTTAACATCGAACGTGCAGAACGTGGAATAATCTATGTAGATGAGATTGACAAAATTGCCAAGAAGAGCGAGAACGTGTCTATCACACGTGATGTTTCTGGTGAAGGGGTACAACAAGCCCTCCTCAAAATTATCGAAGGAACTGTAGCCAGCGTACCACCTCAAGGTGGACGCAAACATCCACAACAAGAAATGATTCAAGTGGATACAAAAAATATCCTCTTTATCGTGGGTGGTGCCTTCGATGGCATCGAAGAGATTGTCAAACAGCGTCTGGGTGAAAAAGTGATTGGTTTCGGACAAAACAACAAGGCTATTGACGAAAATAGTTCTTACATGCAAGAAATCATCGCAGAAGATATTCAAAAATTCGGTATTATTCCTGAGTTGATTGGACGCTTGCCTGTCTTTGCAGCCTTGGAGCAGTTGACTGTAGATGATTTGGTTCGCATCTTGAAGGAACCAAGAAATGCTTTGGTTAAACAATACCAGACCTTGCTTTCTTATGATGATGTGGAGCTTGAATTTGACGACGAAGCTCTCCAAGAAATTGCAAACAAAGCCATCGAACGTAAAACGGGTGCGCGTGGTCTTCGCTCAATTATCGAAGAAACCATGCTAGATGTTATGTTTGAGGTTCCAAGTCAAGAAAATGTGAAAACTGTTCGTATCACAAAAGAAGCAGTTGACGGAACGGCTAAGCCAATTCTAGAGACAGCCTAGAGGTGACTATGGAAATCAATACACACAATGCTGAGATTTTGCTGAGTGCAGCCAACAAGTCCCACTATCCAGAGGATGAACTTCCTGAGATTGCTCTGGCAGGTCGCTCAAATGTGGGGAAATCAAGCTTTATCAACACCATGCTCAATCGTAAGAATCTAGCTCGTACTTCTGGAAAACCAGGAAAAACACAACTACTCAATTTCTTTAATATTGATGACAAGATGCGTTTTGTGGATGTGCCTGGTTATGGTTATGCCCGTGTTTCCAAAAAGGAACGTGAAAAATGGGGTCGTATGATTGAGGAGTACTTGACTACTCGAGAAAATCTTCGAGCGGTTGTTAGTCTCGTTGACCTTCGTCATGATCCGACGGCAGATGATGTGCAGATGTACGAATTCCTTAAATATTACGAAATTCCTGTCATCATTGTGGCGACCAAGGCAGACAAGATTCCGCGTGGGAAATGGAATAAGCACGAATCAGCTATTAAAAAGAAATTAAACTTTGATCCAAGTGATGATTTTATCCTCTTTTCATCCGTAACAAAAGCAGGAATGGATCAAGCTTGGGATGCTATTTTAGAAAAATTATGAGGAATACATATGGCAAAAACAATTCATACAGATAAAGCTCCAAAAGCAATCGGACCTTACGTTCAAGGAAAAATCGTTGGCAACCTTTTGTTCGCTAGCGGTCAAGTACCTCTATCTCCTGAAACTGGAGAAATCGTAGGAGAAACAATCCAAGAACAGACAGAACAAGTCTTGAAAAACATTGGAGCTATTTTAGCAGAAGCAGGTACAGATTTTGACCATGTTGTTAAAACAACTTGTTTCTTGAGTGATATGAACGACTTTGTACCTTTTAATGAGGTATACCAAACAGCCTTTAACAAGGAATTTCCAGCTCGTTCAGCTGTGGAAGTAGCTCGTCTTCCTCGCGATGTAAAAGTCGAAATTGAAGTCATCGCAGAGATTGGATAAGCTAGTAGAAGTTTGGTTCTTCCAAACTTCTTTTGATATAAGGAGACTATGATGACAAAGAAACAACTTCACCTGGTGATTGTGACAGGGATGAGTGGTGCAGGGAAAACGGTAGCCATTCAGTCCTTTGAAGATTTAGGATATTTTACCATTGATAATATGCCGCCTGCTCTCTTGCCAAAGTTTTTGCAGTTGGTCGAGACCAAGGATGATGACCACAAGTTAGCTTTAGTGGTTGATATGCGTAGTCGTTCTTTCTTTTCAGAGATTCAGGCTGTCTTGGATGAGTTGGAAAACCAAGATGATTTGGACTTCAAGATCCTCTTTTTGGATGCGGCAGATAAGGAATTGGTGGCACGCTATAAGGAAACTAGAAGAAGTCACCCTCTAGCAGCAGATGGTCGTATCTTGGACGGTATCAAGTTGGAACGCGAACTCTTGGCTCCATTAAAAAATATGAGCCAAAATGTGGTTGACACAACAGAGTTAACTCCTCGTGAACTTCGTAAGACTATTGCAGAGCAATTTTCAGACCAAGAACAAACGCAGTCCTTCCGTATCGAGGTCATGTCTTTCGGGTTTAAATACGGAATTCCAATTGATGCTGATTTGGTATTTGATGTTCGCTTTTTACCAAACCCTTACTATCTGCCAGAACTTCGTAATCAGACAGGTGAAGACCAGGCAGTTTATGACTATGTGATGAATCATGAAGAATCTGAAGATTTCTACCGTCATTTGTTAGCCTTGGTTGAACCAATCCTACCAGGCTATAAAAAAGAAGGCAAATCTGTCTTAACGATTGCGATTGGTTGTACTGGTGGACAGCATAGAAGTGTTGCTTTTGCCAAGCGTTTAGCAAATGACCTATCTAAAAGTTGGTCTGTAAATGAAAGTCATCGTGATAAAGACCGAAGAAAGGAAACGGTAAACCGTTCATGAGAAAACCCAAAATTACGGTGATCGGTGGAGGAACCGGAATCCCTGTTATTTTAAATAGTTTACGGGAAAAGGATGTCGAAATTGCAGCCATTGTAACCGTTGCTGATGATGGAGGTTCTTCAGGAGAGCTTCGTAAAAACATTCAACAGTTGACACCTCCAGGAGATTTACGTAATGTCCTTGTGGCCATGTCAGATATGCCAAAATTCTATGAAAAGGTCTTTCAATACCGTTTTTCTGAGGATGCAGGTGCTTTTGCTGGTCATCCATTAGGAAACATTATCATAGCTGGATTATCTGAAATGCAGGGTTCGACCTATAATGCCATGCAATTGCTGAGTAAATTCTTCCATACTACAGGGAAGATTTTCCCATCAAGTGACCATCCTTTGACGCTCCATGCTGTCTTTAAAGATGGATCAGAAGTTGCTGGGGAAAGTCACATTGCAGATCATCCAGGTATGATTGACCATGTCTATGTTACCAATACTCTGGATGATGAAAAACCACAGGCAAGTCGCAGAGTAGTCAATACCATTCTCGAGAGTGATATGATTGTTTTGGGACCAGGTTCCCTCTTTACATCGATTTTGCCCAATATTGTCATTGAGGAGATTGGACAGGCACTTCTTGAGACCAAGGCAGAAATTGCCTATGTCTGCAACATCATGACCCAGCGAGGAGAGACAGAACATTTCTCAGATAGTGATCACGTAGAAGTCTTACATCGTCATTTGGGCCGTCCATTTATCGATACCGTTCTTGTTAATATTGAAAAGGTTCCGAGAGATTATATGGATACCAACCGTTTTGATGAATATTTGGTGCAGGTTGAGCATGATTTTGATGGTTTGCGCAAACAAGTACCTCGTGTCATTTCATCAAACTTCCTACGTTTGGAAAATGGTGGAGCCTTCCATGATGGAGATCTAATCGTGGACGAGTTGATGCGAATTATACAGGTGAGAAAATGAGTTTCACAGTAGCAGTAAAAGAAGAAATCCTAGGTCAGCACCATCTGAGTCGCTATGAGTTATCAGCTATTATCAAGATGTCTGGTAGTGTAGGTTTATCTAGCTCTGGTTTGACATTATCCGTCATTACAGAAAACGCTAAGTTAGCTCGTCACCTCTATGAATCTTTCCTGCACTTCTATGGTATTAAGTCGGAGATTCGTCATCATCAGAGAAGTAATCTTCGGAAAAATCGTGTTTATACCGTGTTTACTGATGAGCGAGTTCAAGAACTTTTAGCGGATTTGCGTTTGGCTGATTCTTTCTTTGGTCTAGAAACTGGGATTGATCCAGATATTTTAGGAGATGAGGAAGCTGGACGTGCTTACCTTTGTGGAGCCTTTTTGGCAAATGGGAGTATTCGGGATCCTGAGTCAGGAAAGTATCAGTTAGAAATTAGTTCCGTCTATGTGGACCATGCGCAAGGGATTGCTTCGCTATTGCAGCAGTTCTTGTTAGATGCTAAGGTTATCGAACGAAAAAAGGGAGCAGTAACCTATCTCCAAAGAGCAGAAGATATAATGGATTTCCTGATTTTGGTGGGAGCCATGCAGGCGCGTGATACTTTTGAAGGGGTCAAGATTCTCCGAGAAACTCGAAATGATCTCAATCGTGCTAATAATGCAGAGACAGCTAATATTGCACGTACGGTTTCTGCAAGCATGAAAACCATTAACAATATCAGTAAAATCATGGATACTGTTGGTCTAGATAGTCTACCAGTCGATTTGCAGGAAGTAGCACATCTGCGTATCCAGCATCCAGACTATTCTATTCAACAATTGGCTGACAGTTTGACAAATCCACTCACCAAAAGTGGTGTCAATCATAGATTGCGAAAGATAAATAAAATTGCAGATGAACTTTAAAACCACGAATCAAAGGATTCGTGGTTTTTTCTTATAGACTAGTAGAGTGTTTTGGTTGTACTTTTTGCTCTGGGTCAATGTAGTTAATGGCATTATTGACAGCAGTTGGTGCTTCACCAAGACCTGTCGCAATCAAGTCAATCTTACCTTCGTAGTAGCAACAGTCACCGATGGCGTAAATTCCTTCTTGACTTGATTCTTGCTTGCTATTGACGATAATCTTATGACGATTCAGTTCTAATCCCCAATTTTTAAGATTACCGACAGAAGATTTGAAACCATAGTTGACAAAGAGGTGGTCGAGTTCAATGGTTTCAGTCTCATCGGATTTGACTTTTGTAATTTCAAGCTTATCTAAAGTTTTTCCATCTCCAAGGAGTTGACTTGGCACAAATGGTGTTTTGATACTTACAGATGATTCTTTTAGGGCTTGTACACTATGTTCAAGGGCACGGAAGTTATCTCTACGGTGAACAAGTGTAGTAGGGGCAATCTTTTCAAAAGCTAAGGCCCAGTCCACAGCAGAATCTCCACCACCCAGAATAGTTACTTTCTGACCAGCATATTGTTGAATGTTAGAAACGTGATAGTGGATATTTTCATAACCTTCAACGCCTTCTAATTCAAGTGGACGAGGTTTAAAGGCGCCACCACCCATAGCTATAATGACAGCTTTGGAAGTATGAGTGCCTTTAGTAGTTGTAATCTTAAAAACACCATCTTCTTTTTCAATCTCGAGAACGGTTTCGTTGAGGTGAAAAGGTGTCTCGAATCCTTCGAGTTGTTCCAAGAGACGGTTAGTCAATTCTTCCCCTGTAAGGTTTGGGAAACCTGGCACATCGAGAATTTGTTTTTCAGGATAAAGGATAGCAGGTTGACCACCTAGTTGTGGGAGAGAATCAATGATTTGTACTTTAGCTTGACGAAGGTGAGCGTAAAAGGCTGCGAAAAGACCAACAGGTCCACCACCTACAATGGTGATATCATATAGTTCAGACATGGCTTCTCCTTAATTCATTTCTGTCTTTTTATTCTATCATATTTTCTACCAATTTAAAATCAAGTAGGGGGAGAAAATTTTCATAGAAAATGGTATAATGAAGAGAAGCTTTTTTTATGGAGAGGAGTCCCAGGATGAATTTTCAGCAATTATCTAATCTTCAATACTGGTCTAGTTTGTTTTCCAGTCCTTGGAGTATTGTGATAAATGTGATTGATATTCTAATCGTTGCTTATATCTTATATCAATTTACAAAATCAATTGCAGGAACCAAGATTATGATTCTGGTTCGAGGTGTTTTAGTTTTTATCTTAGCTCAGATTGCGGCTAATTTTTTGGGCTTGACGACTATTTCCTGGTTGATTAACCAATTGATTACCTATGGAGTTATCGCAGCGGTTGTTATCTTTTCTCCAGAAATTCGAACAGGTTTGGAACGATTAGGTCGAGCTACGGACTTCTTTTCAAATACTCCTATGAGTTCAGAAGAGCAGATGGTACAGGCTTTTGTAAAATCGGTTGAGTATATGAGTCCGCGAAAGATTGGAGCTTTGGTAGCTGTTCAACGTGTGAGAACCTTGCAGGAGTATATCGTTACAGGAATTCCTTTGGATGCAAAGATCTCTGCTGAGTTATTGATTAACATCTTTATTCCTAATACGCCTCTCCATGACGGTGCAGTCATTATCAGTGGAGATCGGATTGCAGTAACTTCTGCTTATTTACCACTGACTGAAAACACAGGTATTTCCAAAGAGTTCGGAACTCGTCACCGTGCAGCCATTGGTTTATCAGAAGTTTCAGATGCCCTTACTTTTGTAGTATCAGAAGAAACTGGGGGTATATCCATCACCTACAATGGAGTCTTCAAACATGATCTAAGTTTGGAAGAATTCGAGGAAGAACTACGTCGTATTCTAATTCCTAAGGATTCACAAGAACCAAGCTTAAAAGAACGTTTATTAGGAGGGTGGAATAATGAAAAGAAATAGTCTTTATATCATCTCCTCGCTCCTCTTTGCATGTGTCCTGTTTATCTATGCAACATCAATCAATTATCAAAACAATACCAACGCAAGACAAACTAAAACTGAAACCTATACCAATACAGTAGTCAATGTACCGATTGATATTCAGTATGATAGTGAGCAATATTTCATCAGTGGTTTCAGCTCAGAAGTAACGGTGTTTCTAACGGGTTCAAATCGAGTGGCCTTGGCTAGTGAGATGCAGGAAAGCACTCGTAAATTTAAAGTGACTGCTGATTTGACCCAGGCTACAGAAGGAACGATTGAAGTTCCCTTGACCATTGAAAATCTTCCAAGTGGTTTGACAGCTGTAGCAACGCCACAAAAGATCACAGTCAAGATTGGTAAGAAAGTTACTCGAGATAATGTACCTGTTGTACCTCAAATTGATTCTAGTCAAATTGATGAGAAGATTATAATCGAACGTGTGACTGTTTCTGATGAAAAAGTTTCAGTAACTAGCGATGCGGATACACTATCTAAGATCGATCGGATTGTTGCAGTTTTACCAACGAGTGAACAGATTACAGGGAACTATTCTGGATCAGTTCCTTTGCAAGCTGTTGATAAAAATGGAGCTGTCTTACCAACAGTGATTACACCTTTTGAAACTACTATGAAAGTAACGACCAAAGCTGTAAGAACAACAAGTAGTACAACCTCAACAAGTAATGGTTCGTCTACCGAAAACTCTTCAACGACAGCAGTAGAAACGAAGTCAGAATCTTAAAATAAACATTAAACTAGAAAAGGAATGATAAAATGGGTAAATATTTTGGAACGGACGGAGTCCGTGGAGAAGCAAACGTAGAATTAACGCCAGAATTGGCCTTTAAATTGGGTCGCTTCGGAGGATATGTCCTCAGTCAACATGCGACAGAAGCGCCTAAGGTTTTTGTTGGACGTGACACTCGTATCTCAGGTCAAATGCTAGAAGCAGCTTTGATTGCTGGCCTCCTTTCAGTCGGAATTCACGTTTATAAGCTTGGTGTACTTGCTACGCCTGCAGTAGCATATTTGGTGAAAACTGAAGGAGCAAGTGCAGGTGTTATGATTTCAGCTAGCCACAACCCAGCCCTTGATAACGGAATTAAATTCTTTGGTGGTGACGGCTTTAAACTTGACGATGACAAAGAAGCAGAAATCGAAGCCTTGCTTGACGCCAGTGAAGATACTCTCCCACGTCCAAGTGCTGAAGGATTAGGTACTGTTGTTGATTACCCAGAAGGATTACGAAAGTATGAAGCCTACCTGGTTTCAACTGGAACAGCTCTTGAAGGGATGAAGGTAGCCTTGGATACTGCAAATGGAGCAGCTTCTACAAGTGCTCGTCAAATTTTTGCAGATTTGGGTGCTCAAATCACTGTCATTGGAGAAACTCCAGATGGTTTGAACATTAACTTGAATGTTGGTTCGACTCATCCAGAAGCCTTGCAAGAACTTGTAAAAGAAAGTCAATCTGCCATTGGCTTGGCCTTTGATGGCGACAGTGACCGTCTGATTGCGGTTGATGAAAATGGAGAAATTGTCGATGGTGACAAGATTATGTACATCATCGGTAAATATCTCTCTGAAAAAGGCCAATTAGCACAAAACACAATTGTAACAACAGTTATGTCCAACCTTGGTTTCCATAAAGCCTTGGATCGTGAAGGCATTAATAAAGCTGTCACTGCTGTTGGAGACCGCTATGTAGTTGAAGAAATGAGAAAATCAGGCTACAATCTCGGTGGAGAACAGTCAGGTCACGTTATCTTGATGGACTACAATACAACTGGTGATGGTCAACTTTCAGCAGTTCAATTGACTAAGATCATGCAAGAAACAGGTAAGAGCTTATCTCAATTGGCTTCAGAAGTAACAATTTACCCACAAAAATTGGTTAATATCCGTGTGGAAAACACCATGAAAGACAAAGCCATGGAAGTACCAGCTATCAAGGCTATTATCGATAAGATGGAAGAAGAGATGGCAGGTAACGGACGTATTCTCGTTCGCCCAAGTGGAACTGAGCCACTCTTGCGTGTCATGGCTGAAGCTCCAACAACTGAAGAAGTAGATTACTATGTGGATACAATTGCTGAAGTTGTGAAAGCAGAAATCGGAATTTAGGAAAGTTAGCAGAAAATAAGAAAATATGTTACAATGTCAAAGTAAATTGTAACCATGGAGAATATGATGAATTTAAAACGTGAACAAGAATTTGTTAGTCAGTATCACTTTGATGCACGTAATTTTGAATGGGAAAATGAAAACGGAATTCCTGAAACAAAGGTTGATGTCAACTTTCAACTACTTCAACATGATCAAGAAAACCAAGTGACTTCTCTCGTAGTTGTTTTGAGCTTTATGATTGTCTTTGATAAATTTGTTATCAGTGGTACTATTTCTCAAGTCAACCACGTTGAAGGTCGTATCGTTGATCAACCAAGTGACTTTAGTCAAGAAGAAGTTGAGACACTTGCTCGTCCTTGTTTGGATATGCTAAACCGTTTGACTTATGAAGTGACGGAAATTGCACTAGATTTACCAGGAATTAATTTGGAGTTTTAAAGAATGAAATTAGCGGTCATAACAGACTCATCTGCTTTTCTACAAGCGGAAATCTTGCGGAAAGAAGATTTATTTGTGCTAGACATTCCTGTGAATATCGACGGACAGGAGTATGTTGAAGGTGTAAATCTAACCGCTCAAGAATTTTATGAAAAAATGGCTCGTTCATCTGAACTACCTAAAACAAGTCAACCAAGTATTGCAAAGTTGGATGAAATTTTATCATCATTAAAAGAAAAAGGCTATACTCATGTTTTGGGTCTCTTCCTTTCTTCTGGAATCTCAGGATTTCACCAGAATATCCAATATATGACGGATGAGTTTGAAGGTCTAACCATTGCTTTTCCTGATACTCGAATTACAAGTGCACCACTAGGTTTCATGGTGGAAAGTGTGTTTCAGTGGTCTGAGCAAGGTGATGACTTCCAGTCTATACTAGTTAAGTTAACAGAACAGATTGAAAATACTTCTGCCTTTATCATGGTAGATGATCTTGATCATTTGGTTAAAGGTGGTCGTTTATCAAACGGCGCAGCCATTTTAGGAAATCTTCTTAGCATTAAACCAATTCTATATTTTAATGACCAAGGTGTTATCGAAGTTTATGAGAAGGTTCGTACAGAGAAGAAAGCAACAAAACGTTTGGTTGAAATTGTCAAAGATGTGACAAGTAACGGAAACTACCAGATTATGGTAATTCATGGGAATGCCTCTCAAAAAGCAGCCGATTTACGTCAGCTATTGCTAGATAGTGGAGTAGCTACAGATGTTGAGATTGCAACCTTTGGTAGTGTCATTGGAACCCACCTGGGAGAAGGAAGCATCGCTTTGGCATATACACCAATCGTCTAGATTGTTCTTACAGTCTTGGTATCTTAAAATTGAGCACGGACTATCTGCCTCTTGAAAAAAGATGCCAGTCTTGCCTTTTATGGAAAGTCGGCGCCATTCCCTATTTTTCATGGGCAGCTAACGTCCTTTGTATCTTAGAATTGAACACGCCTGGAACCCTGTGTGAAAAAGATAGTTCTTCCAAGGAGAAGAAAGTCCTTGATCAGAACTCCTATTTTCACTTTGTGTTCTTACAAGCTTTGTATCTTAGATAGGAGTAAAGATGAGTATTCGAGTAATTATCGCAGGTTTTAAGGGAAGAATGGGCCAAGCTGCTTGTCAGATGGTTTTGTCTGATCCTGAACTTGAATTAGTAGCCGTTTTGGATCCTTTTGAGTCTGCATCTGAGTGGCAAGGAATTCCTGTTTTCAATAATAAGAATGACTTGGCAGGTTTTGAGGCAGATGTTTGGGTAGACTTTACCACACCAGCTGTCGCTTATGAGAATACACGTTTTGCTCTTGAAAATGGCTTTGCTCCAGTAGTAGGAACGACAGGTTTCACCAGTCAAGAAATCGAAGAATTAAAAGAATTGTCTCGTTCCAAAGACTTGGGTGGCTTGATTGCTCCTAACTTTGCTTTGGGTGCTGTCTTACTCATGCAATTTGCAGCACAGGCAGCTAAATACTTCCCAAATGTGGAGATTATTGAACTTCACCATGATAAGAAAAAAGATGCGCCGAGCGGGACAGCTATCAAAACAGCTGAGTTGATGGCTCAAGTTCGTGAGTCTATTCAACAAGGTGCTAGCGATGAGGAAGAACTCATTGCAGGTGCACGTGGAGCTAATTTTGATGGTATGCGAATTCATTCGATCCGTTTACCTGGTTTGGTAGCCCATCAGGAAGTCATTTTTGGAAATCAAGGAGAAGGTTTGACTCTGCGTCATGACTCCTATGATCGTAGCTCCTTCATGACAGGGGTGAATTTGGGAATCAAGGAAGTTGTCAAGCGTCATGAGCTTGTCTATGGATTAGAACACTTATTATGAGATTAACACAAATGCCTTCTGAATTTCAGAAGGCTTTACCAGTATTAGAAAAAATTAAAGAAGCAGGATTTGAGGCTTATTTTGTTGGTGGATCCGTTAGGGATGCCCTGCTCAATCGTCCTATCCACGATGTGGACATCGCGACGTCATCCTATCCAGAAGAAACCAAGCAGATTTTTCCACGCACAGCTGATATCGGTATTGAGCATGGGACCGTTTTGGTTTTAGATGGAGATGAAGAGTACGAGGTCACCACTTTTCGAACAGAGGATGTCTATGTAGACTATCGGAGACCAAGTTCCGTTTCTTTTGTTCGTTCACTCGAAGAAGATCTCAAACGCCGAGATTTCACAGTCAATGCCTTTGCCTTGGATGAGACAGGGGAAATCGTCGATTTATTTGACGGTCTCAAAGATTTAGAAAATCAGGTCCTGCGAGCTGTCGGTGTAGCTAGTGAACGCTTCAATGAAGACGCGCTACGCATCATGCGTGGCTTTCGTTTCCAAGCTAGTCTTGGTTTTGAACTCGAGCAAGAAACGTTTGAAGCGATGAAGACCTTAACACCACTCTTAGATAAAATCTCTGTGGAGCGCACCTTTGTCGAGTTTGATAAGCTTTTACTGGCTCCCTATTGGCAAGTAGGTTTATCATCTATGATTGAGAGTCAAGCTTATGATTATCTTCCAGATATGGCTGGTAGTCAGGGCAAGCTCCAGTCTTTATTTGACTTAAAAGATAATTTCACCTTTGAATCTTCTGAGCAAGCTTGGGCAGCACTTTTATGGGTTTTAGAAGTGGAAGATGCTCAAAAGTTTTTGAAACATTGGAAGACTTCACGCCAATTTGCTAAGCAGGTACAGGATTTGCTGTCTATTTTGGCTCTCCGAGAAGAAGGGGAGCTAGGTAAACGTGATTGTTACCGTTTTGATTTGGACTTGCTTCTACAGGCTGAAAATCTTCGCAGAGCTCAAGGGAAGGAAGTCAACCCACAAGCGATCACAGAAACCTACGAGAGCTTGACTATTCATGATAAGAAAGAGATGCAAATTAATGGTGGCATTCTCATCAAGGAATATGGCTATCATCCAGGTCCTGAATTAGGGGATGTTTTAGAGGAAATTGAGTACGCTATTGTGGATGGTAATCTAGATAATGAAGTGGAAGCCATTCATGCATACTTAAGGGAGAAAAAATGAGTGATTTTATCGTTGAAAAACTAAGTAAATCCGTTGGTGACAAGACCGTTTTTAAAGATATTTCTTTTATCATCCACGACTTAGATCGCATCGGTCTTATTGGGGTCAACGGAACTGGGAAAACGACCCTTCTAGATGTGCTTTCAGGTGTTTCAGGTTTTGATGGCAATATTAGCCCTTTTTCAGCAAAGAGTGATTACAAGATTGGCTACCTGACTCAGGATCCAGATTTTGATGACAGCAAGACTGTCTTGGATACTGTCTTATCAAGTGATTTGAAGGAAATCCAGTTAATACGTGAGTATGAACTGCTCATGCTTAACTATAGTGAGGACAAGCAGGCTCGTTTAGAACGGGTCATGGCGGAGATGGATTCCCTCCAAGCATGGGAAATCGAGAGTCAGGTCAAGACGGTTCTCAGTAAACTAGGCATTCAGGACTTATCTACTCCTGTTGGGGCTTTATCTGGAGGGTTACGTAGACGGGTTCAGTTGGCGCAAGTCCTTCTGGGCAACCATGATCTTTTGCTTCTTGATGAGCCTACCAACCACTTGGATATTGCGACCATTGAGTGGCTAACCCTCTTCTTGAAAAATTCCAAGAAAACAGTATTATTTATCACCCATGATCGCTATTTCCTAGATGCTCTTTCTACGCGAATCTTTGAGTTGGACAGAGCAGGTTTGACAGAATATCAAGGAAATTACCAAGATTATGTTCGTCTCAAGGCGGAACAGGATGAGCGCGATGCAGCTCTTCTTCACAAAAAGGAACAACTTTACAAACAAGAATTAGCTTGGATGAGACGGCAACCTCAAGCTCGTGCAACCAAGCAACAAGCTCGTATCAATCGATTCCATGACTTGAAAAAGGAAGTTTCAGATACTAGCCTTGAGACAGACTTGAGCATGAATTTTGAAACTAGCCGTATCGGTAAAAAAGTTATCGAGTTTAAGGATGTTTCCTTTGCCTATGACGATAAACCGATTCTGAAACATTTTAATCTTTTGGTACAAGCCAAAGACCGTATCGGAATCGTCGGGGACAATGGTGTTGGGAAATCAACCCTTCTTAACCTTATTGCAGGAAGACTTGAAGCTGCTGAAGGACAAGTTATCATCGGTGAAACGGTTCGTATCGCTTATTTCTCTCAACAAATCGAAGGCTTGGATGAAAGCAAGCGGGTTATCAATTACCTGCAGGAAGTTGCAGAAGAGGTTAAGACTAGCGGTGGTACTACGACTTCAATCGCTGAGTTACTAGAACAATTTCTCTTCCCACGTTCAACTCACGGCACCTTGATTGATAAGCTGTCAGGTGGAGAGAAGAAGCGTCTGTACCTCCTCAAATTACTCCTTGAAAAACCCAATGTGCTTCTCTTGGATGAACCAACAAATGACCTAGACATTGCGACCTTAACAGTTCTAGAAAATTTCTTACAAGGTTTTGCAGGACCAGTCTTGACAGTTAGTCACGATCGCTATTTCCTTGATAAGGTAGCAACTAAGATTCTTGCTTTTGAAGATGGAACCATCCGTCCTTTCTTTGGCCATTATACAGATTATCTAGATGAAAAGGCCTTTGAAGCAGAAGCAGTAACTCAAATCCAAAAGGCTGACAAGGAAAAAGTCGTCAAAGTCCGTGAAGAGAAGAAACGGATGACTTACCAAGAAAAGCAGGAATGGGCAAGTATTGAGGGTGACATCGAAGCCTTGGAAAACCGCATCTCTTCTATAGAGGAAGAAATGCTAGCAAATGGGTCTGACTTTGGGAAACTAGCTACCCTTCAAAAAGAATTAGACGAGAAAAATGAAGACTTGCTGGAAAAATATGAACGCTATGAATATTTAAGTGAGTTAGTATAATGGAAGAAACAATTATTAAATGGAGTAGTAAGAAAATCGTCTTGAGCCTTATTCTTTACCTACTAGAATTGGCTCTTCTACTTTGGATTTTTTCGTTTTTGATGAGCTATCCCGAAGAAGCACCTGCGGGATTGGTGGCTTTAATTCTCTTTATTGGTTTCTTAATCATCATCGTTGGCTTCATTTTGTATCAACATTTGCGACGGCTTTTTTCTGATAAAGAGTATTTGAAATGTACGGCTCAAGGATTTTCCTATAAACCATATCCAAAGAAAGACTGGCAGTTTTATTCCTGGGGACAGGTAGAAAAGTTTGCTCTCACGAAAATTAAGGGTAGTAGAAATGCAAGGGATTTTTATATAATTGAGGTTCAGTTTTATGACAAGGAACTTTTAAAATCCAACTTTTTCTGGTATCGTCTTCGAAGTAGATTTACAAGTTCAAAACATTCTAACGTTTTGAAAATCCCAATCTATTTACTGGATGTTGGATTACCTCGTAGAGTATTTGAAACCATGGCCTACTATGAGCGAGAGTGGCGCATCCAACAAAATCGTCAACGCAACCAAAACTCTAAAAGCAAAAAGAAGTAAGTACTTCTAGCAACAATTGAAGAAAAAATGAGAAGTCTTGAACCAAGTATCAAGGCCTCTTTCTATTTTGCTTTTCTAGGAATTATGGTATAATAGGGAGTAAAAACTTTAAAAGAAAGAAACGCTATGAACTTAAAAGACTACATTGCAAGTATTGAAAATTACCCACAAGAAGGCATTACGTTCCGTGATATCAGCCCTTTGATGGCTAACGGAAATGCCTACAGCTATGCTGTTCGTGAAATTGTTCAATATGCTACTGACAAAAAGATCGATATGATCGTAGGACCAGAAGCACGTGGATTTATCGTTGGATGTCCAGTCGCTTTTGAGTTGGGAATTGGTTTTGCACCAGTGCGCAAACCTGGAAAATTACCACGTGAAGTCATTTCAGCGGACTACGAAAAAGAATATGGGGTTGATACTTTGACTATGCATGCAGATGCTATCAAACCAGGCCAACGTGTTCTTATCGTAGATGACCTCTTGGCAACAGGTGGTACTGTTAAAGCAACCATCGAAATGATTGAAAAATTAGGTGGTGTCGTAGCTGGTTGTGCCTTCTTGATTGAGCTTGATGAGCTAAAAGGTCGTGAAGCTATCGGAGATTACGACTATAAAGTGCTGATGCATTATTAATGAAAAACAGTCCCTAGGGCTGTTTTCTCTTCATTTGATATAAAAATAAGCTATATCTAGTTAGAGAAAAACTATAATTGAAAACTATATCTTCATACAGTATAATAAAGGGAAAGAGAAACGTCAGCATTTTTCCCCGTTGACGATACCATGTTTACTTGAGTCCAATATGATACAGTAAGGAGATTTCTATGCCGATTCGAATTGATAAAAAATTACCAGCAGTTGAGATTTTACGAACGGAAAATATTTTCGTCATGGATGACCAGAGGGCGGCTCATCAGGATATTCGACCACTGAAAATTCTGATTTTAAACTTGATGCCACTGAAAATGGTTACAGAAACTCAGCTTTTACGCCATTTAGCCAATACTCCTTTGCAGTTAGATATTGAATTTTTATATATGGAAAGTCATCAGTCGAAAACAACTCGTTCTGAGCATATGAAGACTTTTTATAAGACCTTCTCAGAAGTTCAAGACCAGTATTTTGATGGCTTGATTATTACAGGTGCTCCAGTTGAACATCTCCCTTTTGAAGAAGTGGACTATTGGGAGGAATTTACTAAGGTTATCGATTGGTCTAAGGCTCATGTTTTTTCAACCCTGCATATTTGTTGGGGGGCACAGGCGGGTCTATACTATCGCTATGGCGTAGATAAATACCAGATGGACCAGAAACTTTCTGGGATTTATCCTCAAGATGTTTTGAAAGAAGGTCATCTCCTATTGAGAGGATTTGATGATTTATATGTATCTCCTCATTCTCGCCATACAGAAGTCCACAAAGAAGATATCCTGAATAAAACAAATCTAGAGATTTTAGCATCAGGAAAAGAGGTGGGAATCTCTATCCTTGCGAGTCGAGATTTGAGAGAAGTATATAGCTTTGGGCATTTAGAGTATGATCGCGATACGCTTGCAAAGGAATATTTTAGAGATCTAGATGCTGGTTTAGATCCCCATATACCAGAAAATTATTTCAAAAATGATGACATTCATGAACTCCCATGTATGAGGTGGAGTTCATCTGCAGCCCTCTTCTTTAGTAACTGGGTAAATTATGCAGTTTACCAAGAAACACCGTTTGAGTGGAAGAGTGTGGAAGATGATGTGTCTCATTTTGGATATTTATAAGAGGAATTATGACATATTTAGATGCTTTCAAATCAGGAAACTTGGTCTTACCGAGTGACTTGCTCTTACATTACAATCAACTCTTCTCGTCAAGCGATGATTTCTTGATTTGGCAATTCTTTTACCTACAAAATACAACGGCTTTGGGTGAGTTGTCGCCAAGTCAAATCGCTGAAAAAATTGGCAAAGAGGTCACTGAAGTCAATCAAGCCATTTCACGATTGACCGATAAAGGATTACTCCAATATCGTACAATTGAGCTAAATGGAGAGATTGAAGTTATTTTTGACGCAACCCTTGCCTTGGAGCGCCTAGACCAACTATTTGAAAAACAAGCTCCAAATCAAGTGAAACCAGCTCAGAATGACTTGAAGAGTTTGGTGGAAACTTTCCAACAGGAGCTAGGTCGTCTCTTGAGTCCCTTTGAAATCGAAGATTTGGAAAAGAGTTTGAAAGAAGATGGGACGAGTGCGGATTTGATAAAAGAAGCTCTACGTGAAGCTGTTTTGAATGGAAAACCAAACTGGAAATATATCCAAGCAATCCTACGAAACTGGCGACATGAGGGTATTAAGAGTGTAGCCCAGGTAGAGGCAAAACGTCAGGAAAGAGAAGCAACCAATCCTCAAAATGTTCAAGTTTCTTCTGACTTTAAAAATGCCATGGATCTTTGGAAAGACTAATAATTAATATAAAAAAACTTGCCTAATGGCAAGTTTTTTTATGCTCTTAATAACTAAGCCCCCACACACTGACTGAACGCTCAGCAACTGGGAAGTCGCCGTATCCTTCGGCAGTAATAGTTACTTGTTCTGGATGGTTCCCAAGAAAATCAACAAATGTTTGATTTGCCCACTCTTGACCGACATACATGGTTTTGTAATTTTCTTGAGCGTTTGAGATAAGAACGGCGATAGGTGATTGGTCGTCAGTACTAGAACGGACCCAACCGATACAATTAGGGTCATCAAAGTAGTCCGTTTGCTCACCGTAAGCTAACTCTTTTCGGATAGTTAGCAAACGGTTAAGGACATCTTTAAAGTCTTGCTGGGCAAATTGACCAGAAATACCGTAGTAGTCTCCGTAAAAGACACAGGGAAGACCCTGTTCACGCAAAAGAATAAGAGCATAGGCTGCTGGCTTAAACCATTCTTCAACAGTAGATTCGAGGGCTTGACCGCGTTGTGTATCATGGTTTTCGACAAAGGTCACAGCTCGATCCGGATTGATTTGAGCCAGACTATCATCAAAAATAGTTGTTAAATCATAGTCAGCTCCTGCCCGGCTTGCCTCAAAGAGATTCATATGAAGGCGAACATCAACAAGATCAAAGCGTTCTTCAATCTTTTCAAGATAATCCAGATTAGCTTCCTTATCAGGATTCCAGAATTCTCCGAAAACATAGAAGTCTTGACCATATTTTTCCTTGATATCGCGTATGAAATTGCGCATAAAGAAAGAGTCAATGTGCTTAACTGCATCTAAGCGGAAACCCGTTACACCAGTCGTTTCGATAAACCAATCTGCCCAGTCATAGATATTCTGGATGACTTCGGGGTGTTTGAAATCCAGGTCTGCGTACATGAGATAGTCGTAATTTCCGTTCTCATTGTCGACTAATTCTTCATGAGCCCAACCTTTATTCTCTCCCTGAATGAGATAGATGCCAGACTTACGACGTTTAGCATCGTAGTCAGTTCCTGTGAAGTGGTACCAGTGCCAGTGAAAATCGTTGTAGGTGTTTTGTCTACCATCAAAAGTAAAACCGGTCCAACCATTGATGGTGAAAGGTTCTCCTAGTTCGATTGTGCGGTCTTCTGGATCCACTTCAATAACTTGAAAGGATTCTAAATGATCTGCAGCCGCCTTGTGGTTTAAGACGACATCGGCCATCGGTTGGATTCCATGAGATTTCAGTGTTTGAATGACTTGGAGATAATCTTCTTTGAAGCCATACTTGGTACGGACAGTTCCTTTTTGGTCAAATTCACCAAGGTCAAACAGATCATAGACTCCATAACCAACATCTTTTTCGTTTGTAGCCTTAAAAGCGGGCGGCATCCAGATGTGACTAATTCCTAAGTTAGCAAGGTGTTCAGCATCGTTAGTTAGTCGTTCCCAGTGTTTTCCGTCATGGGGGAGATACCACTCAAAATATTGCATTAGGGTTTGATTTTTCATAGAAAGTCCTCATACTTAACAATTTGACAATCATTTTACCACAAAGCTGTGCAATACGCAAACGTTTGCGCTGTAAAATATACGGGTGATATTTTATGTCCATTTTTTATCTTAGACATTGGAAAAATATAAAAGGGGAGACTGTTTGTTGAAAGCGATTGATGAAAATGAAGGATAAAGGGCCATCTTTCCTATGAAATCAATGTAGAAAACCAGTTTCTGTTTTGTGAAATTTCAACAAATTTGATATAATTGTATCTATGAAAAAAGTATTCGTCAGCCGGCGTGTCGAAAAAAAACTGAATAAGGGTCAGATGGTTTTGGAAGAGATTGACTTTCCAGAGCTATCTGAAACTGATCAAGAAGTTGAGCTTTTCAATCAAAGTAAACAGTTTTTAGGGAAGGCTTATTTATCCCGTCAAAATAAGGGAATTGGATGGTTTGTATCTAACCAGAAAGTTTCTTTTGACCAATCCTTCTTTGAAAGTTTGTTTGAAAAAGCCAAACAAAGACGCGCTACCTACTATCAAGATGAGTTGACAACTGCCTTTCGTTTGTTTAATCAAGAAGGCGATGGATTTGGTGGCATGACACTGGATCTTTATGGAGATTATGTTGTTTTTTCTTGGTATAACTCCTATATCTATAGCCTTCGTCAAGAGATTATAGCCGCCTTTGCTCAGGTGTTTCCAGAAGTCCTAGGTGCCTATGAAAAGATTCGTTTTAAAGGTTTGAATTATGAGTCTGCTCACGTCTATGGGCAAGAAGCAGCTGATTTTTTCACTGTTCTTGAAAATGGAGTCTTGTACCAAGTCTTTATGAATGACGGTCTTATGACAGGGATTTTCTTGGATCAGCATGAAGTTCGTGGTAGCCTGGTTGATGGTCTAGCTATGGGGAAATCCTTACTCAATATGTTTTCCTATACAGCAGCCTTCTCAGTTGCTGCAGCCATGGGAGGTGCCAGTGAAACGACTTCTGTGGATCTAGCCAAGCGTTCGAGAGAACTATCAGAAGCTCATTTTCATGCTAATGGACTGAGTCTTGATCATCATCGATTGATTGTCATGGATGTCTTTGAATACTTTAAATATGCTAAGAGGAAGGGGTTGAGCTACGACGTGATTGTTCTGGATCCGCCTAGCTTTGCCCGAAATAAAAAACAAACCTTCTCTGTAGCGAAGGATTATCACAAGTTGATTTCCCAAAGCCTAGAGATTTTAAACCCCGGTGGAATCATTATCGCTAGTACCAATGCGGCTAATGTTTCTCGTCAAAAATTCACAGAACAAATCAACAAAGGATTTGCAGGAAGAAAGTATCAGATTTTAAATAAATATGGACTTCCAGCAGACTTTGTCTACAACGAAAAAGATGAAAGTAGTAATTACCTCAAAGTGATTACCATGAAGGTTAGTAAATGAAATTAATTGTTTCCGTAATGCCAAGAAGTTTAGAGGAGGCTCAGGCTATTGATGTGATGCGGTACCATGATGCCGATATCATTGAGTGGCGAGCTGACTTCTTACCAAAGGAAGCTATTTTGCAGGTAGCACCCGCTATTTTTGAAAAATTCGCGGGTCGTGAGCTTGTTTTTACCTTGCGTACTCGTGCTGAGGGTGGTCAAATAGAACTCTCGTCAGAAGAATATGTTCAAATTATCAAGGAAGTAGCCCAGCTTTATCAACCAGATTATATTGATTTTGAGTATTTTAGCTACAAGGATGTTTTTGAGGAAATGTTGGAATTTCCAAACCTTGTCTTAAGCTACCATAATTTCCAAGAAACACCTGAAAATCTAATGGAAATCTTGTCCGAGTTAACAAGTTTAAATCCTAAAGTTGTAAAAATCGCGGTTATGGCTCATACAGAACAAGATGTATTGGATTTGATGAACTTTACACGTGGCTTTAAAACATTGAACCCAGAACAAGAATATGTGACGATTTCTATGGGGAAAATGGGTAAGGTTTCTCGTATCACTTCAGATGTGACGGGTTCTAGCTGGTCTTTTGCGAGTCTGGACGAAGCCAGTGCTCCAGGACAGATTTCACTTTCTAGCATGAAAAAAATTCGGGAGATACTAAATGAAGATTGATGGCTACACACGTTTAGCAGCTGTAGTCGCCAATCCTATCAAACACTCCATTTCACCCTTCATTCACAACAGAGCTTTTGAAGCAACCAATACCAATGGGGTTTATCTTGCTTGGGAGATAGAAGGAACTGACTTGGCAGAAACAGTTGCCAATATTCGTCGTTATCAGATGTTTGGAATTAATCTTTCTATGCCCTACAAGGAGCAGGTCATTCCTTATCTGGATCAATTGAGTGAAGAAGTTCGTTTGATTGGTGCTGTCAATACGGTTGTGAATCGAGAGGGAACTTTAATTGGATATAACACAGATGGCAAGGGATTCTTTAAGAGCTTGCCTTCTTTTAAAATATCTGGAAAAAGAATGGTTCTGTTAGGGGCAGGTGGTGCAGCTAAAGCAATTTTGGCGCAGGCAATCTTAGATGGGGTCAGTCAGGTTTCTGTCTTTGTACGATCGGCTTCAATGGGAAAAACACAACCTTACTTAGAGAAGCTACAGCATGAAACAGGATTTAGAGTAGATTTGTTTGCCTTAGAGGATGCTCAAGAGCTCCAAGAAAACATAACTCAAGCTGACCTCTTGGTCAATGCGACCAGTGTGGGGATGGATGGGGCATCTCAGCCAATCCCAACAAGTATTGTTTTACCAGAGAAGCTATTGGTAGCAGATGTGATTTATCAACCCTTTGAAACACCATTTCTAAAGTGGGCAAGGAGCCAGGGAAATCACGCTGTTAATGGCCTAGGCATGTTGCTGTATCAAGCTGCGGAAGCTTTTCAGTTATGGACTGACAAGGAAATGCCAACAGATCAAATCTGGGAATTATTAACACAAAAATATCAATAAAGAAAAAGGAGAACTGCGATGAAAATCAGAATAGACCTTCCTCACCATCCTTATGATATTCAGATTGAAAAAGGATGCTTGTCTCAAGCAGGAAAATGGTTGCGGGAACTTTGGCAACCGCAAAAAGTCGTTATCATTACCGATAACCATGTGGCTTCTCTCTATGCAGAAAAAGTTAAATTGAGCTTAGAGGATGCTGGTTTTCAAGTGGCAGTTTTTGACTTTCTAGAGGGTGAAGAACGAAAAAATCTAACTACGGTTCAAAAAGCTTATGAATTTTTGGTCAAGCAAGATTTGACTCGTAGCGATGGTATCGTAGCCCTAGGTGGTGGAGTAGTTGGTGATTTGGCTAGTTTTGTAGCTTCAACTTACATGCGAGGTATTCACTTTGTCCAAATTCCTACCAGCTTGACTGCCCAGGTAGACTCGTCTATTGGTGGTAAGACAGGGGTGAATACACCTTTTGCCAAGAATATGGTGGGAACTTTTGCTCAGCCAGATGGTGTTTTGATTGATCCAACGGTTCTTGAAACCCTAGGTAAGCGAGAGTTGATTGAAGGAATGGGTGAAGTCATCAAGTATGGCTTAATTGAAGATCCAGAACTCTGGGATCTATTATCTGAGATGGATGGTTCTGTAGAGAGTATTTTGGAGCAGTCAGAAAGTTTGATTGAACACTCTTGCCAGGTCAAGCGCAAGATGGTGGTTGAGGACGAATTGGACAATGGTATTCGTTTGTATCTCAACTTTGGTCATACAATCGGCCATGCTATCGAAGCGACTGCTGGTTATGGACGTGTCATGCATGGAGAAGCTGTAGCCATGGGAATGGTTCAGGTCTCTAAGGTAGCCGAACAAAAAGGCCTCATGCCAGCGGGAATAACCCAGTCTATCCGAGAGATGTGTCAGAAGTTTGGTCTTCCTGTTGATTATGAAAACTGGGACCTTGATAAACTCTATCAAGCTTTGACTCATGATAAAAAAGCGCGTGGCAATACCATGAAATTAGTTTTGGTGCCAGAACTTGGTTCAGCGACGATTCACCCAGTTTCTCTCGAAGAAATGAAAGATTACTTAGTAAAATAAGGAGAATGTATGAGATATTTAACAGCAGGAGAGTCACATGGTCCTCGTCTGACAGCAATTATTGAAGGAATTCCAGCAGGACTGCCTTTGACTGCAGAAGATATCAATGAGGATCTCAAACGTCGCCAAGGTGGTTACGGGCGTGGTGGACGCATGAAGATTGAGACTGACCAGGTTGTCTTCACTTCTGGGGTCCGTCATGGTAAGACGACAGGGGCTCCTATCACCATGGATGTCATTAACAAGGATCATCAAAAATGGCTAGATATCATGTCTGCTGAGGATATTGAGGACAAACTCAAAAGTAAACGAAAAATCACACATCCTCGTCCAGGTCACGCAGACTTGGTTGGGGGCATCAAATATCGCTTTGATGATTTGCGAAATTCTTTGGAACGTTCATCTGCCCGTGAAACGACCATGCGAGTGGCAGTTGGAGCTGTTGCTAAGCGTTTATTAGCTGAGCTTAATATCGAAATTGCTAACCATGTTGTTATCTTCGGTGGTAAGGAAATCAATGTTCCAGAAAACTTAACAGTCTCAGAGATTAAGAAACTAGCTGCCCAGTCTGAAGTTTCTATCGTCAACCAAGAACGTGAGCAGGAGATCAAGGACTATATTGACCAAATCAAACGCGATGGTGATACCATTGGTGGTGTTGTTGAAACTGTTGTCGGTGGTGTTCCGGTTGGTCTGGGTTCATACGTCCAATGGGATCGGAAGCTAGATGCGAGACTAGCTCAAGCTGTTGTTTCTATCAATGCCTTTAAGGGTGTGGAGTTTGGTCTTGGTTTTAAAGCAGGCCATCTTAAGGGCAGCCAAGTCATGGATGAAATCCTCTGGTCATCAGAAGATGGCTATACTCGTCGGACTAATAACCTTGGAGGTTTCGAAGGTGGTATGACCAACGGCCAACCGATTATTGTCCGTGGGGTTATGAAACCAATTCCAACTCTCTATAAACCATTGATGAGCGTTGATATTGAAACCCATGAGCCTTATAAAGCAACAGTAGAGAGAAGTGATCCGACTGCTCTTCCAGCAGCAGGCGTCGTTATGGAAGCAGTTATAGCAACGGTCTTGGCTCAGGAAATTCTAGAGAAATTCTCCTCAGATAATCTGGAAGAGTTAAAAGAAGCTATCACAAAACATCGGGAGTATACAAAGAATTATTAAGGAGTTCTTATGGCAAAAACCATCTATATCGCAGGGCTTGGTTTGATTGGTGCTTCGATGGCACTGGGAATCAAGCGGGATCATCCTGATTATAAAATTTTAGGATATAATCGCAGTCAGGCATCTAGAGATATTGCCTTGGAGCGAGGAATGATTGATCGTGCGACGGATGATTTTGCCAGTTTTGCTCCACTTGCAGACGTCATCATTCTTACCCTGCCAATTAAGCAAACCATTACTTTTTTACAAGAATTGGCAACTTTGGATTTGAAAGAAGGTGTCATTATTTCTGATGCTGGATCGACCAAGTCAGCTATCGTGGCTACAGCTGAGAACTGTTTTGCAGATAAGCCTGTTCGCTTTGTAGGAGCTCATCCTATGGCAGGGAGTCATAAGACAGGAGCAGCTTCTGCCGATGTTAATCTTTTTGAAAATGCCTACTATATCTTTACGCCATCAATTTTGACTAGTCCTGACACGCTTGAAGAAATGAAAGACTTGCTGTCAGGTCTGCACGCTCGTTTCATTGAAATCGATGCTACAGAGCATGACCGAGTGACTTCTCAGATTAGTCATTTTCCGCATATCTTAGCATCAGGATTGATGGAACAAACTGCCAGTTATGCTGAAGAGCATGAGATGGCCCGACGTTTTGCGGCAGGTGGTTTTCGTGATATGACTCGGATTGCCGAAAGTGAGCCAGGAATGTGGACTTCTATCCTCTTATCCAATCGAGAGACCATCATTGAGCGTATTGAGGATTTCAAGCGACGTTTAGACGAGGTTGGACAAGCTATTAGTAAGGGTGACGAAAACCAAATCTGGAACTTTTTTAATCAAGCGCGTGAACAACGTCAAGCTATGGAAATCCATAAACGTGGCGGTGTAGATAGCTCATTTGACCTCTATGTAGACGTTCCCGATGAGGAAAACGTCATCTTGCGCATCTTAGAATTGCTAAGAGGAACTTCCTTGGTCAATATCCATATCAATGAGGAGAACCGTGAAGATATTCACGGGGTTCTGCAAATTTCCTTTAAGAATGCTCAGGATTTAAAACGTGCTGAGCAAGTCATTACAGAAAATACGAATTACACAGTCGTTATTAAATAAGGAGGACAATTATGTCAAATATTTATGATAGTGCAAATGCACTTAGTCGTGGACTGCGCGAATTGCCAGAGTACAAGGCAGTAAAAGAAGCTAGAGATGCCATACAAGCAGATGCAGAAGCAAGCAAAGTTTTTGCAGATTATATTGCTTTTCAGCATGAAATCCAAATCATGGCACAAACTGGTCAAATTCCCGATGCTTCTTTCCAGGAAAAAATGGAATCTTTTGGTAAGTTGATTCAAGGGAACGCCCTCTTGTCAGAATTCTTTGCCAAACAGCAACAACTTTCTATCTACCTTTCTGATATTGAAAAAATTGTCTTTGAACCAATTTCAGAACTTCTAAAATAAGAATTTACCTCATAAAGTCAGGAATTTTTAAGAAATTTCTGACTTTTTATGATAAAATAAGAAAAAGTATTGTCAGTATGAGGTCCTGAATGAAATTAAAAACAAACATTGGGCACTTAAATGGCTCTATCCGAGTTCCAGGGGATAAGTCTATCAGTCATCGCTCTATCATTTTTGGGAGCTTGGCTGAGGGTGTGACCAAGGTCTATGATATTTTGCGTGGTGAAGACGTGCTCTCAACTATGCAAGTTTTTCGTGACCTTGGTGTTAAGATTGAGGACAAGGACGGTGTCGTTACCATTCAAGGTGTTGGTATGGATGGTTTGAAAGATCCTCAAAATGCTCTCGATATGGGGAATTCTGGGACCTCTATTCGTTTGATTTCAGGCGTCCTTGCTGGTGCAGATTTTGAAGTGGAGATGTTTGGAGATGATAGTCTTTCCAAACGCCCGATGGACCGTGTGACCCTTCCTTTGAAAAAAATGGGAGTTAGTATTTCTGGTCAAACAGAGAGAGACTTGCCACCTTTGCACTTAAAAGGTACGAAAAACTTAAAACCTATTCATTATGAATTGCCAATTGCCTCTGCTCAAGTTAAGTCAGCCTTGATTTTTGCGGCTTTGCAGGCTCAAGGTCAGTCTGTCATCCTTGAAAAGGAGTGCACTCGTAATCATACAGAAGATATGCTGCGTCAATTTGGAGGAGACTTGAGTGTCGATGGTAAGAAAATCACTGTCCAAGGACCACAGAAACTAAGTGGACAAAAGGTTGTTGTGCCGGGAGATATTTCTAGTGCAGCCTTTTGGTTAGTCGCAGGTTTGATTGTTCCAAATTCTCGTGTGGTGCTTAAGAATGTCGGTATTAATGAAACTCGTACAGGGATTATTGATGTTATTCGTGCTATGGGTGGGAAACTAGAACTTACTGATATTGATCCAATTGCCAAGTCTGCAACCTTAACTGTCGAAACTTCAGCTTTAAAAGGAACTGAGATTGCTGGAGCCTTGATTCCACGCTTAATTGATGAATTACCAATTATCGCTCTTCTTGCTACCCAAGCTCAAGGGCAAACGGTTATCAAAGATGCTGAAGAACTTAAGGTCAAAGAGACAGACCGTATTCAAGTTGTTGCTGATGCTTTAAATAACATGGGGGCAGCTATTACTCCTACAGCAGACGGAATGATTATTAAAGGAAAATCTGCTCTTCATGGAGCCAGAGTCAATACATTTGGTGACCACCGTATCGGCATGATGACAGCCATTGCAGCTCTTTTAGTTGCAGATGGAGAGGTCGAATTGGATCGTGCAGAAGCTATTAATACTAGCTACCCAAGCTTCTTTTATGATTTGGAGACTTTGATTCATGGCTAAGGTTTTACTTGGATTTATGGGAGCAGGAAAATCTACCATTGCTAGAAATCTAGCACCTGACTTCGTCGATATGGACACCCTGATTGAAGAACGTTTGGGGATGCCGATTGCTCGTTTCTTTTCAGAAAAAGGAGAAGCAGCTTTTCGTCAGATAGAAGAAGAAGTTTTGGCTGATCTGCTAAAGACAGATCAAGTTATCTCCACAGGAGGAGGAATCGTTATTTCTCCTCGAAATCGTGCCTTGCTCAAGCAAAATCCAGATAACATTTACCTAAAAGCGGATTTTGAGACCCTTTACCAGCGAATTTCAGCTGATAAAGACAATCAACGCCCGCTATTTCTAAACAATAGCAAGGAAGATTTAGCTGCTATTTTTGATGAGAGACAGGCTTGGTATGAAGAAGTAGCTAGTCAGATTGTAGACGTGTCAAGCTTAAGCCCAGAAGAAATTATAGAGGAACTAAGATGAAAATTGCTTATCTAGGTCCCAAAGGATCTTTTTCGCACCATGTTGTGCAAACGGCTTTTCCTCATGAGGAACTAGAGCCATTTTCAAATATTACGGACGTTATCAAGGCCTATGAACAGGGATTAGCAGACTATTCAGTAGTGCCGGTTGAAAATTCCATTGAAGGTAGTGTCCATGAGACTCTGGACTATCTTTTCCACCAGGCTCGCATTCAAGCTGTGGCAGAGATTGTTCAGCCAATCCATCAACAGCTGATGGCAGTATCAGGACAGTCTAAAATAGAGAAAATCTTTTCTCATCCGCAGGCCTTGGCTCAAGGGAAGAAATTTATCGATGAACATTTTCCAGACGCTCAATTAGAGGTAACGGCAAGTACAGCCTACGCTGCGCGATATGTTTCTGAGCATCCTGATCAACCATTTGCAGCCATTGCTCCAAAAAGCTCTGCTGAGGAATATGGATTAGAACTAGTCGCTCAAGATATTCAAGAAATGGAAGCCAACTTTACTCGCTTTTGGGTTTTGGGGCCTAACTTACCACAAATCCCTTTGGAAGCAAGTTCTGAAAAGATGAGCCTGGCCTTAACCTTGCCGGATAATCTACCAGGTGCATTATATAAGGCACTTTCTACCTTTGCTTGGCGCGGGATTGACCTGACTAAGATTGAGAGTCGTCCCCTTAAAACAGCCTTGGGTGAATACTTTTTTATCATTGATGTGGACTATGCTGATAAAGAATTGGTCTATTTTGCTCAAAAAGAATTAGAAACGATTGGTATCCAGTATAAAATACTTGGAGCTTACCCTATCTATACCATACAGGATAAAGGGAAGGAGAAGGAATGACTAGAGAAAATCCGCTGACACACCATGAAAAATTACGTTATGACTATCTCTTGAAAAATATTCATTATCTCAATGAAAAGGAAAGAAGAGAGTTTGCTTTTTTGCAAGCTAAATTAGATGGTCAACAAAACGTACGTACAGTTGTAACAGAAGAGGCAGATGATGTAGCCTATCAAGAAATTACTGAATCTAACATAGGCCTACCTAGTTATACAAATCGTAGTCGTGCAAGTCGTCGTACTGGCCAACCCCAACCAAAAGCTAAGCTTCCAAAGCAAAAGAAACCTAAGAAAAAAAGAGTTTTTCGAATCAAACGTATTCTCGCATGGTTAGGAATGCTTTTGATTTGTGCGGCGGTTGGAATGATTTTCATGTTCTTAAAGGGATTCCAATCAGCGAATCCAAATAGCTCAAATGGACCGAAAGATGCCAAAGCCGCACAGGTTGAAGTTTTCAATGGGCAGGATACCCGAGATGGTGTCAATATTCTTATTTTGGGAACAGATGGCCGTATCGGACAGAATAGTTCAGAAACACGGACGGATTCTATCATGGTTCTGAATGTTAGTGGTAAAGATAAGAAGCTTAAGCTGGTTAGTTTTATGCGAGATAACCTAGTTTATATCGATGGCTATAGCCAAGTTATTAACGGTCAAAAACAAGCAGACCATAAGTTGAACCTGGCCTACGAATTAGGTGAGCAAGAAGGAAAACAAGGAGCTGAAATGGTCCGTAAGGTCCTAAAAGATAATTTTGACTTGGATATCAAATACTATGCCCTTGTCGATTTCCAAGCCTTTGCGACTGCTATTGACACGCTATTCCCTGATGGAGTGACCATTGATGCTCAGTTTTCAACCCTAAACGGAGTTCCAGTTACAGAAGCTACAGTTGGAGATGATTTGCATGCCACAGAAACTGAATCACCAACCCAAACCATTAAAGTTGGGACACAACAAATGAATGGTTCAACACTTCTCAACTATGCACGTTTTCGTGATGATGATGAAGGGGACTATGGACGTACTCGTAGACAGCAACAAGTCATGACAGCTGTTTTACAGCAAATTAAGGATCCTACAAAACTTTTCACAGGTTCAGAAGCTTTAGGTAAAGTATTCGCTATGACGTCTACCAACATTCCTTATACCTTCTTACTGACTAACGGTTTATCAGTCCTCGAAGGCGGTCAGAATGGTATTGAAAAACTAACAATACCAGAGCTTGGTGACTGGGTAGACGATTACGATGTCTACGGAGGTCAAGCCCTTCGAGTGGATCAAAAGGCTTATCAGAACAAGCTAGCCCAAATGGGATTTAGATAATATGTAACAATCAATCAAAGCTTGAAACATCTAATAAAATAGGTGCTTCAGGCTTTGATTTTTCACATAATCAGATGGATTTTTTGACCATTTTTATGGTATAATGAAATGATCTAATTCTATAGAAGAGGAAGAGAATGGGATGAGTGATTTAAAGGCAATTCAAGCTCGTAGTTTAGAGATGGCTGAATATTTTGTCGCCTTTTGTAAAGAACATGGCTTGCTCTGTTATTTGTGTGGTGGAGGAGCGATTGGAGCTTTACGACATAAAGGGTTTATCCCCTGGGATGATGACTTAGATTTCTTTATGCCGCGCAAGGATTATGAAAAATTAGCTGAGTTATGGCCTCAATACGCGGATGAGCGATATTTCTTATCAAAGAGTGATAAAAACTTTGTCGATCGCAATCTCTTTATCACTATTCGAGACAAGGAAACAACATGCATCAAGCCCTATCAACAGGACTTGGACCTTCCGCACGGCTTGGCCTTGGATGTTCTTCCCTTGGACTACTACCCTAAAAATCCAACAGAGCGCAAGAAACAGGTCAGTTGGGCTTTGATTTATTCCCTCTTCTGTGCACAAACCATTCCAGAAAAACATGGAGCTCTCATGAAATGGGGCAGTACGATTTTATTAGGATTAACTTCTAAATCACTACGTTATCGTATCTGGAAAAAAGCTGAGAAAGAAATGACCAAGTATGGACCAGCAGAAAGTGATGGTATCACAGAATTATGCTCAGGTCCAGGATACATGAAGAAGAAATATCCAATTCAGGCCTTTGAAGATAGTATTTTTCTACCATTTGAAGGGACAGAGATGCCTATTCCAGTTGGGTATGATGCCTATCTCAGTACAGCTTTTGGTGATTATATGACACCACCACCAGCAGAAAAACAAGTGCCTCACCACGATGCCATTATAGCAGATATGGATAAAAGCTATACAGAATATAAGGGAGAATATGGTGGATAAGAAGAAAATTCTATTTTTTATGTGGTCCTTCTCTCTAGGTGGAGGTGCAGAAAAAATCCTTTCAACGATTGTTTCAAACTTAGATCCGGAAAAGTATGATATTGACATTCTTGAAATGGAACATTTTGATAAAGGATACGAATCTGTTCCTGAAAATGTAAAAATTTTAAAAGCTTTTCAAGATTATCGCCAACCAAGATGGTTAAGAGCGCTTTTATGGAGATTGAGAATTTATTTTCCGAGACTTACAAGACGTTTACTTGTAAAATATCAATATGATGTAGAGGTTTCCTTTACAATCATGAATCCTCCTCTTTTATTTTCTAAACGAAAAGAAGTGAAGAAGATTTCTTGGATTCATGGAAGTATTGAAGAATTCTTAACAGATAGATCAAAGCGTGAATCTCATAGACGACAATTGGATGCTGCTGATACGATTGTGGGGATTTCAAAGAAAACCAGCAATTCTATCAGAGAAGTTTATCCAGAATACTCACAGAAATTGACTACAGTCTATAATGGTTATGATTTTGAAAGTATTTTAGAAAAATCAAAAGAGAAAGTAGCAATAGACATAGCTCCTCAAAGTATCTGTACCATTGGACGTATTGAGGAAAATAAAGGTTCTGACCGAGTAGTAGAAGTTATACGACTGTTGCACCAACAAGGTAAGAAATATCACCTCTACTTTATAGGTGCTGGAAAGATGGAAAGTGAATTGAAAAAAAGAGTGCTAGAATACCAACTTGAAGACTACATTCATTTTTTAGGCTATCAAAAGAACCCTTATCAGTATCTCTCTCATATGAAAGTCCTATTATCCATGTCCAAACAGGAAGGTTTTCCTGGGGTCTATGTTGAGGCCTTGAGTCTAGGGGTCCCCTTTGTGTCTACCGAGGTTGGCGGAGCAGAAGAATTATCTCAGGAAGGTCGATTTGGTAAAGTCATTGATAGTAATCAAGAAGCAGCTCAAGCGATTGATAACTACATGACAGGTGTATCAAGTTTTGATGTTAATGAAGCTAGCCAATTTATTCAACAGTTTACAATTGCTAAACAAATTGAACAAGTAGAAAAACTAATAGAGGAGTAGCATGGAAACTGCATTAATTAGTGTCATTGTTCCAGTCTATAATGTGGCGCAATACCTTGAAAAATCAATAGCGTCCATTCAGCAACAAACCTATAAAAATCTCGAAATTATTCTTGTTGATGATGGGGCGACAGATGAAAGTGGTCGCTTGTGTGAACAAATTGCTGAGCAAGATGAAAGAGTTTTGGTCTATCACAAAGAAAATGAAGGCTTATCTCAAGCTCGAAATGATGGATTGAAGCAAGCGCACGGGGACTATGTTATTTTTATAGATTCGGATGATTACATTCATCTTGAAATGATTGCTAGTTTATATCAACAATTAATCAAAGAAGATGCTGACGTTTCCAGCTGTGGGGTTATGAATGTCTATGCCAATAGTGAGAGTCCCCAAACTGAAAACCAGGATGATTATTTTGTATGTGATACTGAAACATTCCTTAGAGAATATTTAATTGGTGAGAAAATACCTGGTACTATTTGTAACAAACTTATCAAGAAAGAGATTGCAACACAGTTAAGTTTTCCAAAGGGCTTGATTTATGAAGATGCCTATTATCATTTTGATCTCATTAAAGTAGCTAAAAAGTATGTTGTAAATACCAAACCATACTATTACTATTTCCACCGAGGAGACAGTATTACTACCAAACCATATGCGAAAAAAGATTTAGCCTACATTGATATTTATCAAAAATTTTATAATGAAGTGGTTAAAAACTATCCAAGCTTAACAGAAGTAGCTTTCTTTAGACTTGCATATGCGCATTTCTTTATTTTAGATAAGATGCTCTTAGATGATAATTTCAAAGAGTTTAAAGACTATCCAAGAATTTATCGTTATTTGAAAAAACATGCCTTTGCTATTTTCAAAAATACCATTTTTAGAAAAGGAAGACGTATTAGTGCTTTAGCATTATTTGTAAATGTAAGATTGTATAGAATATTATTGTTCAAAAATATTGAGCAATCGAAAAAAATTAATTAGAAAAGGAGGGTAGAGATGATTGATGGCAAACGAATGTTGCTAACTGTTACAATTTTTAGTTATATCATAACCATAATAAGCGGTTTTGCTTATTTGTTCACCAGTAATAACGTTGGACTACTGACAACTTTACTTTTACTTTTAATTAGTAGTCTGTTACTTTGCTGGAATAATATCAAATATTATTTGATTCACTTTATATTCTTTATTACAATTTTTATATTTTTGGTTTCTAGACCTACTATTGATTATTTCAGGAATGGAGCACTAGATACCTATCAACCGATTGCTTATCGATTTGCTTTCTTAGTTGTTATCGTATCCATTTTAGGACTGACAGTAGGTGGCTTTATAGCAAGTTATTATCTTACTCGAAACAGCAAAACTGATGTAAGAGTGGAAAAAAAATCAAATGTCAATTATGTAAAAAATTTGCGATTTGTTTCATTGAGTGTATTTTTGCTTACCTATCCTTTTTATTTCCTTAGACTATTTGAGCGCTTGCTATTCCGTTTGCAAACTTCTTATTACAATTATTATGCAAATTTTGAAAGTCAACTGCCCTACTTTACTTATATCTTGTCGACTTTCACAGTTTATGCTATGTGTGTGTACCTAGCGACAAAACCTAAAAAGTCACATGCGACAATGGTATTAGTAGCTTTTATCACAGCTAACTTAATCCACTTAGTAATTGGTACCAGAAATCCCTTCATTCTAAGTTTGATTTTTGCCTTTGTATACTACTTTATGCGTGAACAAACGGAGAAAGGTAAATGGATTGGTTTCAAAGAAAAAATAGCCATTTATCTTGGGACACCGGTTCTCATGCTTGCGATGGGAGCACTAAACTATGTTCGTGATAATGCTCAAGTGTCCCATAGTGGAGTTTTTGATCTATTACTCGATTTCATTTATAAACAAGGAACTAGTTTTGGAGTTTTAGCCAGAGGATTCTTGTACAATAGTAGTCTTCCGTATAGAGACTTCCGTAATTTCACTTTTGGTCCGATTGTCGACTATTTTGCAAGAGGTAGTATTGGAATCATCTTCGGTGCTAAACCATTTGAACATACGACAAATAGTATCGAACTAGCGATTGACAGTAATAGTTACGCCCATAATCTGTCCTATCTCGTTTTAAATAAAGAATACTTAAAAGGGCATGGGATTGGAAGTAGTTACATCATGGAATTGTATACTGATTATGGTATGTTGGGACTATTTCTACTAAGTTTGTTACTTGGTATGCTCTTTATAGCTATGCTACAAGTAGCTTATCGCTCAAGACCAATCCTATTTGCTTTATCTTTGTTAATCTTGAATAATTTATTCTTTATGCCTAGAAGTAGTTTCTCAGAAAGTTTCTTTAACCTTTTTACAATGCAGTTCTGGGCAATCGTACTTCTTATCATTTTCGTAGCAAAAATGCTTACAAAAGAAAATCATCACTTAATCAAAAAAGGGGAAATACATGTTTGAACATTATTCTGTAGCTGATTTGTTTGCAAATCTTTATAAAAAACGTAAAGTGAATTTACTAGCTTTACTAGCCTTATTTGCTCTCATAGCTGTACCATTTACTTTAAAAGCTGTTAAAAATAAAAATACAGTCAAAGATTCTACTAGCTATTCAACTTATATTACCTATAAGATAACTGCTCCAGAAGAATCATCAAAAACAATTTTGAATCATCAAGTTGGTGGCTATAGTGACTTCTATGCAAAACTAATTGATGGTAATCTAAACGGTGCCTTTCTTTTCAACGATGTTGATTCTGCTAAAATGAAAGAAATCGCAAATGATTTAGATACAACAGAAACAGCATTAAAAAATTCTGCAAGTGACTATTGGACAAAAAAATTAACGATCAATCCATTAATTGATGATGCAGGTGTAACTGTTAAAATTTTAACTCCAAGTAAGGAAGTAAATGATTTCCTTGAAAGCAAATTTGACTCTTTGATTGATAAGTTTAAGTCTACTTTTACAGATGTTAAAATTGAAAAACTTGAAACAGTTAACTCTACAGAATTGACTCCGAATGGAGAAGTTGCGCTTGGATTTAACTTGAAAAACCTTATTTTACGCTTAGTGATTATTGGTATCCTCTGTGTAGTCTTAGTTATTTTAGCAAATATCCTAGTATATCTCTTTAATCCAACTATCAATCGTGCAGGTGATTTTTCTGCTTATCAAGTAGATTTCGTTTCAACTATTACCACTGTTGAAAATCTTTCTGAACTCCTAAGTTATATGTGCCAAGGCCAACCATTAGCAATTGTAAGTTCAGATAATCATATCTTGAATAAATTGAAGTCAGAATACAAGTTGAATCTTGAAGGAGTTCAGTTTGTTAATTTGCAGAATGTCAAAGAACTTTTAGCATTTGAGAATGTACTATTTGTAGAAGAATATGGTGTCACTCGCTATAAGAAATTTGAAGAAAGTTTGCAAGAAGTGAGAAATCTCAATCGTTCTGTTTTAGGTGTTATTGCTTTTGCGCTCTAATATCAATCATCAAGGAAAAATTAAGAATACAGAAAAAGAGGACTGAAGGTTCCTCTTTTTTTCACCGATCATCATCGAGTAAGAAATAGGATTTTAAGCTAAGTAGGCTTTTTAACTAAGTTTATGATATAATAAATCAACGAGGTAAATTGAATGAAAAGTATTAAGTTAAATGCCCTGGCTTATATGGGTATTCGTGTTTTAAATATCATTTTTCCAATTTTGACGGGTACTTATGTCGCGCGTGTTTTAGATCGTACAGATTATGGTTATTTTAACTCTGTCGATACTATTCTGTCTTTTTTCTTGCCTTTTGCGACCTATGGAGTCTATAGTTACGGACTTCGTGCTATTAGTAATGTAAAAGACAATAAAAGAGAACTAAATAAAGTCTTTTCAAGCCTTTTTTATTTATGTGTAGTTTGTACGATTTTAACAAGTATTGTCTATCTGTTCTCCTATCCCTTATTCTTTAATAGCAATCCTGTTATCAAAAAAATCTTTTTGGTAATGGGAGTTCAGCTGATTGCTCAAATATTCTCAATCGAATGGGTCAATGAGGCGCTTGAAAATTATAGTTTTTTATTTTATAAAACAGCTTTCATCCGTATTCTCATGCTTGTATCCATCTTTGTGTTTGTAAGAAATGAGCATGATATTGTTGTGTATACACTAATTATGAGTCTATCAACTCTCATTAATTATCTTATTAGTTATTTTTGGATTAAAAAAGATATCAAATTTGTAAAGGTTTCCTTGGGGGAATTTAAGCCTCTCTTTCTTCCTTTGACGGCCATGTTAATCTTTGCAAATGCCAATATGTTATTTACTTTCCTAGATCGTCTATTTCTGGTAAAAACTGGAGTTGATGTAAATGTCAGCTACTATACAATCGCACAACGCATTGTGACTGTCATTGCTGGTGTAGTTACAGGTGCGATTGGAGTCAGTGTCCCTCGCTTGAGCTATTATCTAGGAATCGGGAAAAAAGAAGAATATGTAAATTTGGTGAATCGAGGAAGTCGGATTTTTAACTTCTTCATCATCCCTCTTAGTTTTGGCTTGATGATTTTAGGACCCTATGCAATCCTTTTATATGGTAGTGAAAAATATATTGGTGGTGGAATCTTAACATCCCTCTTTGCATTTCGTACCATTATTCTTGCCCTAGATACGATTTTAGGATCTCAAATTCTTTTTACAAATGGATTTGAAAAAAGAATTACGGTTTATACGATATTTGCTGGTGGATTGAATTTAGTTATGGATAGTCTTCTCTATTTTAATAACATTATTACACCAGAGTATTATCTGATTACGACTATGATATCAGAAAGTTTTCTACTAATTCTTTATGTTATCTTTATTCATAAGACTAAGCTCATTAGTTTAGGACATATTTTCAAATATACTCTACGTTATTCTCTTTTCGCATCGACATTTGTTCCTATCTACTTTTTAGTTAATCTTGTTTATCCAGTTAAAATGGTTATCAACCTATCCTTCTTAATCAATATGCTGATTATCATGGTCTTATCAGCTCTTAGTTATATTAGTTTACTTGTTTGGACAAAAGATAGTATCTTTTATGAATTTTTAGGACATTTTGTTTCGCTTAAAAGACGTATAAAAAAATCTTAGGAGGATTAGATGAGAAAATTAAGCATTGAAGAAGCTAAGCAGATTGAGCTTGATATTTTAGCCTATATTGACTCTTTTTGTAAGAAGCATAATATTAACTATTTTATTAATTATGGTACCTTGATTGGGGCTATCCGTCACAAAGGTTTTATTCCTTGGGATGATGATATAGACCTCTCTATGACACGAGATAACTACGAACGCTTTATCCAGTTATTTAATCAAGAGCAGTCTAAGTATAAGATTTTAGCATTAGAAACTGATGAAAGATACTATAATAATTTTATTAAGGTTGTAGATACGACAACAAAAATAGAAGATACTCGAAATACGAAAACTTATGAATCTGGAATTTTCATTGATATTTTTCCAATGGATTCTTTCAATGATCCTAAAGTTATCGATGTGTGCTATAAGTTGGAAAGCTTTAAATTATTGTCTTTCAGTAAACATAAGAATATTGTTTATGGAGATAGCAAGTTAAAAGACTTGATTCGTACCTTCTTCTGGTTTATTTTTCGTCCTATTTCTCCCCGTTATTTTGCAAGTCAAATTGAAAAGCAAATTCAAAAGTATAGAGTAAAAGATGGGAAATATATCGCTTTTATTCCTTCCAAGTTTAAGGAAAAAGAAGTTTTTGCCAAAGAAGTTTTTGAAGATTTAATTGAAGTTCCTTTTGAACATCTGATGCTTTCAGCACCGAAACAATACGATACTATTTTGAAACAGTATTATGGTGATTATATGACTCTCCCACCAAAAGAAAAACAGTTTTATAGTCACGAATTTGAAGCCTATCAATTGGAGGATTAAATGCAGTACTTAGAAAAAAATGAAATTAAAGAAATTCAACTAGGTATTCTGGACTATGTTGATGAAATTTGTAAAAAAAATGACATTCCTTATTTCCTCAGCTATGGAACCATGTTGGGAGCTGTTCGTCATAAGGGAATGATTCCTTGGGATGATGATATCGATATTTCACTGTATAGAAAAGACTATGAGCGTCTATTAAAAGCGATTGAGGAAGATAATCATCCTATTTATCGAGTTCTTTCTTACGATACTTCTTCATGGTATTTCCATAATTTTGCAGCTATTCTTGATACATCAACAGTTATTGAAGATAACGTAAAATATAAGCGTCATGATACGAGTTTGTTTATTGATGTCTTTCCAATCGATCATTTTTCAGATTTGAGCATCGTTGATAAGAGCTATAAATATGTTGCCTTGCGTCAGCTTGCCTATATCAAAAAAGAACGTGCAGTACACGGAGATAGCAAATTAAAAGATTTCCTTCGTTTGTGTATCTGGTATCCTCTTAGACTTGTTAATCCGAGATATTTCTATAAGAAAATAGATCAATTAGTTAAAAATAGTGTGACAGAAAATCCTGCATATGAAGGAGCCATTGGAGTTGGGAAAGAAAAAATGAAAGAAGTCTTTCCAGCAGGAACTTTAAAAGAACTGATTTTAACAGAGTTTGAAGGTCGGATGGTACCTATTCCAAAGAACTATGATGCTTTTCTAACACAGATGTATGGGGATTATATGACTCCGCCATCAAAAGAAATGCAGGAGTGGTATAGCCATAGTATAAAAGCCTATCGAAAATAAACATTTTATAGGCTAGATAGATGTTCTAAAGATGCTCGCTTGATTCATCAAGTGAGCATCTTTAGACTCAATTCCAACGCCATTCTTTTGATAAAATCATTTAAATCTTGTATAATAGATAGAACTGAAAGTATGAGGTTACGAACTATGAAAATGAAACAAATCAGTGATACGACTTTAAAAATCACGATGTCTCTAGAAGATTTGATGGATCGTGGAATGGAAATCGCTGACTTTCTCGTTCCACAAGAAAAAACAGAAGAGTTTTTCTATGCAATCTTGGATGAGCTAGAAATGCCAGACAGTTTTTTAGATACAGGAATGCTTAGCTTCCGAGTAACACCGAAGCCTGACAAGGTTGATGTCTTTGTAACGAAATCTAAGATTGACCAGAACTTGGATTTTGAGGATTTAGCAGATCTTCCAGATATGGATGAGTTGGCGAAAATGTCTCCAGATGAGTTTCTGAAAACATTGGAAAAAACCATGGCAGAAAAAACAAAAGAAGATATTGAAGCTATTCAATCTTTAGAACAGGTTGAAAAAGAAGAGGAAGCAGCGATTGAGGAAATTTCTGAACTTGAAGAAGGAAAAAGAGAACCTTATATCTATTACATCTTACGATTTGACGACTTAACTAGTTTGGTCTCTTTTGCAAAGACAGTCGATTACCAAATGGAGACTTCAGAACTTTACAAAATGAATGACCAATATTATCTAACAGTTTTGGTAGATGTAGAGGATCATCCAAGTCTTTATCCAGCTTGGTTATTGGCACGGATGCGCGAATTTGCGGATGATAGTGATATCAGTCGCTCAGTCCTTCAAGAATATGGACAAGTCATCATCAATCATGATGCCGTCCAAGGACTTCAAAAAGTATAACTATGTTTATAAATGAGGCAGAGAGAATTTCTCTGTCTTTTTCGATTTGAATAATATGGAACAGTCTATTGGAAGTAGGACTATGTTCCCAGCTTGATTAAATGATAAAAAAACGATATCATAGAAGGAAGTAAGCGAGGTAAAGTATGGACCAAGGACATTTACAAAAAGAGGTAGAGGAAATCCTAGAAGATGTACTGGAAAAGGCTTCTCTCCATGAGGGAGCTCTCTTTGTTTTGGGCTTATCTTCTAGCGAGGTGATAGGAGGTCGCATTGGGAAAGACTCCAGCCAAGAAATTGGGGAATTAATTGTTCAAAAAATCTTAGAGATCTTGTCAGCAAGAGGGATCCATCTAGCAGTTCAGGGATGCGAACATGTTAACCGTGCCTTGGTAGTGGAACGAGAGGTCGCAATCAAATACAATCTGGAGATTGTAAGTGTTTTACCGACTCTGCATGCAGGAGGTTCTGGTCAATTGGCAGCCTTTCGTTATATGAAAGACCCAGTTGAGGTTGAATTTATCAAGGCAGATGCAGGAATCGATATTGGTGACACAGCTATAGGGATGCATATCAAGCATGTTCAAGTGCCTATACGTCCAGTCTTGAAATCAATCGGCCATGCACATGTAACTGCCCTTGCTAGTCGTCCGAAATTAATCGGTGGGGCGCGTGCTCAATATCCACAAGACTTTATCAGAAAAATATAGTAAAAAACGAAATCTCTCATCTGCTCAGCAGGTGGGAGTTTTTTGTAATCAAGAAGCGTCATTAATTTCCGAGCAGATTCTAAGTATTTTTAGGAAGGTAGGTATATAATAGAGCTATAAAATTATTATCTATATTCATATATATAATAAGAAAGGTGATGAAAATGAAAATATGGCAAGTATCTGTATTGGTCTGCGCTAGTCTGGTTTGTCTATCGGCTTGTAAAAATCAGACGACGAGCGAGGCTGATAAACAAAATGGAGACAAACAAGCGCAAGTCAGCTCTCAAACTGCAAAAAAAGGAGAAGAAGTTCCAGACTTTGAACTCACGGGAGTTGATGGTAAAACTTATCGCCTATCGGATTACAAAGGTAAAAAGGTCTATCTCAAATTTTGGGCTTCTTGGTGTTCTATATGTCTAGCTAGTCTACCTGATACCGATGAACTGGCAAAGGAAGCTGGCGATGACTTTGTAATTTTGACGGTTGTTTCTCCAGGTCAAAAAGGAGAGCAAGCAGAAGAAGCCTTCCAAAAATGGTATCAGGGTTTGGACTATAAAAATATCCCTGTACTTCTAGACCCTTCTGGAAAACTCTTAGCAAGTTACGGAGTTCGTTCTTATCCGACTCAGGCCTTTATTGATAAAGAAGGAAAATTGGTGAAGACTCAACCAGGCTTTATGGACAAAGAAACTATTTTACAGACCTTAAAGAGTATAGATTAGAGGTTGATTATGAATGAAAAATTAAAAACAATATTCTTAATTGGGGTTATCATTTTCATCATCATAGGAATTTTGTTTCTTTTGGAAAAAAGAAACTCTATCAATACCGATACCTCTCAAATTGAGAAGGCAGCTGTTAGCCAAGGTCAAGGTGCTAAGAAAAAAACGGTGCCAGCTAAAGATGCTGACCTGCATGAAATCTATCTAGCTGGAGGCTGTTTCTGGGGAGTCGAAGAGTATTTTTCAAGAGTAGCAGGTGTGACAGATGCAGTTTCTGGCTATGCTAATGGGAGAGGAGAAACAACCCAGTATGAGTTAATCGGCCAAACCGGGCATGCTGAGACTGTTCATGTGACCTACGATGCCAATCAAATTACTTTAAAAGAAATCTTGCTCCATTATTTCCGCATTATCAATCCAATCAGTAAGAATAAGCAGGGAAATGATGTGGGGACTCAGTACAGAACGGGAGTTTACTATACTGATGAAAAAGACTTAGAAGTCATCAATCAAGTCTTTGATCAAGTTGCTAAGAAGTATGACCAGCCTCTAGCGGTTGAAAAAGAAGCCTTAACTAATTTTATCGTGGCTGAGGACTACCACCAAGACTATCTCCAGAAAAATCCTAATGGATATTGCCATATCAATGTCAATCAAGCAGCCTATCCTGTCATTGATGCTAGCAAGTATCCAAAACCGAGTGACGATGAATTGAAAAAACTCCTATCTCCAGAGGAGTATGCAGTGACTCAAAACAGTCAAACAGAACGAGCCTTTTCAAATCGTTACTGGGATAAATTTGAAGCAGGAATTTATGTGGATGTAGCAACTGGAGAACCTCTCTTTTCTTCGAAAGATAAATTTGAATCGGGCTGTGGTTGGCCTAGCTTTACCCAGCCTATCAGTCCAGATGTTGTGACCTATAAGGAAGACAAGTCATACAATATGGTTAGAACGGAAGTCAGAAGTAGAATTGGTGATTCCCATCTAGGACATGTCTTTACAGATGGACCTAAGGACAAGGGAGGGCTACGCTATTGTATCAATAGCCTCTCCATCCATTTTATTCCTAAGGATCAAATGGAAGAAAAAGGTTATGGGTATTTGTTAGATTATGTTGAGTAAGTTTTTTCATCCATATTAGGTAAAAAGCCAGATCTCCTGTTTGGGGTCTGGCTTTTATGGTATACTTAGGATATGCATAGAAAAACAGTGATTGATTTTAGGGCTTTGGGCGAGAGATACATCTTCACCCAGCCTATCAAAGAGTTAAAAACTAGAGATTTAGCAGAAGTAACGGATTTGTTAGCACAAGTGGAAAGCTACCAAGAGCAAGGCTATTATGTGGTAGGTTATGTCAGCTATGAGGCTGCACCTGCTTTTGAAGAAAAATTAGCAGTCTACTCAGGTACCTTACTGGGAGAGTATTTCCTCTATTTCACCGTTCATGATAATGTTGAAACCTCTAGCATTCCTCTAACTTATGAGGAGGTGGATTTGCCATCAAACTGGCAGGAAGTAACATCTGCTGAGGACTATGAAAAGGCGATTGCCCAAATTCACCATCATTTACGACAAGGGGATACTTATCAGGTAAATTATACTGTCCAACTCAAGCAGAATTTAAGTGCCAATCCTTTTGCTATCTACAATCGTATGGTGGTGGAGCAGGAAGCAGGCTACAATGCCTACGTAGAGCATGATGACATGGCAGTGATTTCCATGAGTCCAGAGCTCTTTTTCGAGCAAAATGGGCGTGAGTTGACCACTCGTCCTATGAAGGGGACAACTAAACGTGGTCTGACTGATGCTGAAGACTTGAAAGAGGCGGCTTGGTTGGAACAAGATCCCAAAAATCGCTCAGAAAACATGATGATAGTGGACCTCTTGCGAAATGACATGAATCGTATTTCTGAGGTTGGTAGTGAGCATGTGGAACGTTTATGCCAAGTGGAGCAGTATTCTACAGTGTGGCAGATGACTTCAACTATCAAGAGTCAGTTACGACCAGATGTTGACCTAGTTGAAATTTTCCGTTCTCTCTTTCCATGTGGCTCCATTACAGGTGCACCCAAGATAGCGACAATGGAAATTATCAAGGACTTGGAGCCGCAAGCAAGAGGGGTCTACTGTGGGACGATTGGTCTATTACTTCCCAATGGGCGACGAATTTTCAATGTAGCTATTCGAACTATTCAACTGCATCAAGGACAAGCCATCTATGGAGTCGGTGGAGGCATTACTTGGGATAGTACTTGGGAGTCAGAATACCGTGAAGTCCATCAAAAAGCGGCAGTTCTCTATCGTAAACAGCCTCGTTTTCAACTGATTACAACAGGGAAAATTAGCCATAAAACCTTGCTCTTTGAAAATCAACATCTGGAAAGACTGCAAAAGGCTAGTCGTTATTTTGCCTTTCCATTTGACCAAGAAGTTTTGAGACAAAAGTTAGAGAAGGAGTGCCAGACTTGTGAACTTCATCAAGACTACCGTTTGCGAATCAGTATCAGCAAGTCTGGAGAAATAGAAAATGATCGACAAGTATTGACACCGCTTAGCTCTAGTTTTTATCAGGCCAAACTTTGTCTACAGGAAGCTGATTTGCAGCAGGCCTTTACCTACTTTAAGACGACACACCGACCACATTTGACAGTGGGAAATCAGGAAATCATTTATCACACTGCTGATGGAAAATTGCTTGAAACCTCTATTGGGAATCTGGTCTTAAAAATTAATAGCAAGCTCTATACCCCACCTAGTACTCTGGGCATTTTACCAGGGATTTATCGCCAGCATTTACTTGAAAGCGAGCAGGTGGAAGAGAAGGTCTTGACTTTATCAGATTTGAAAGAAGCAGAAGTTATTTATGCCTGCAATGCGGTTAGGGAATTGTATGAATTGTCAGTAAAGGAGAACTAATTGAAACTCATATTTTTACACGGTTTGGGACAGTCAGCAGATAGTTGGAAAGAAGTTCAGGATTTGCTGGCAGATTATCCCTCTGAAGCACTGGACTTATTTCCTTCAGGAGTTGGGACCTACCAAGAAGCCAAAGAGCGCATTTATCAGCACTTATCAGAGGAGACAGAACCTTTTGTCCTAGTCGGTTTGTCTTTAGGGGCTGCACTTGCATTAGAATTGTCAAGTTACGATCTGCCAAATCTTCAGGCCTTGGTTTTATCAGGTTGTCCATTGAAATTAGCGGGAAACATCCCTTTTTATATTCAATCTCTGATATTTAAACTACTCCCAAAAAGGATATTTGAGAAGCAGGGAGCAGACAAATCGCTTTTAGTTGGAGTATCTGAAGAATTAAAAACACTTGATTTAAGAGAGATTGCAAAGAATTGTTCATATCCAACTTTGTTAATCTGTGGTAGTCAGGATAAGCCTAATCTAAAGTCTATGAAAGGTCTGCAACAACTGATTCCAAATTCTCAGATTCAGATTATTCCTGATGGACCTCATGTTCTGAATAGGGCCAAACCAAAAGAGTTTGCAGAAATAACTAGAAGTTTTCTTGAATTGCAGAAACAAGTTTGATAAAATAATATTGAGATTGATATTGATATTATAATTTTAGGAGAAAATTATGAACAAACGTCATTTATTAAAACTAGGCCTAGTTTCTTTACCTGTCCTTACTCTGTTTTTACAACCTGTTGTGGCAGATGAAAGTATCCATTTTTCGAGCTGTAAGGAAGCTTGGGAGAATGGATATGCAGATATTCATAAGGGAGAATCAGGTTATTCTGCTACTCTGGATAAGGATCATGATGGAATCGCTTGTGAATCGAAGAATGCGCCTAAGGGAGTTTTAAAAGAGAAAAAGACGAGTACATCTCAAGCTAACAACAATGTAGCACCAAATAGTGCAGCACCTGCTCCTAGTGCAGAAGCTGTAAGTGGTTGGGTTCGTCAAAATGGATCTTGGTACTATTTTTCTGCAAATGGGAAACCAGTAACAAATACTTGGCAGGGTGCATACTACCTCAAATCAGATGGAAGAATGGCTGAGAATGAGTGGGTATACGATAACTATTACCAAGCTTGGTATTACCTCAAATCAGATGGTTCCTATGCCCGCAATACATGGCAAGGAAGTTACTATCTCAAATCAGATGGTAAGATGGCTCAGAATGAATGGATTTATGATTCTTACTACAAAGCCTGGTATTACCTCAAATCAGATGGATCTTATGCGCATAATGCTTGGCAAGGTGCATACTACCTCAAGTCAAATGGTAAAATGGCTCAGAGTGAATGGGTTTATGATTCTTCTTACCAATCTTGGTACTATTTAAAATCAGATGGTTCTTATGCTCGTAATGCATGGCAAGGAAACTACTACCTCAAATCAGATGGTAAAATGGCAAAAAATGAGCGAGTTGATGGCGGACGCTACTATGTAGACGCCTCTGGTTTGTGGAAACCATAGAATAGAAAAAATTTGGGAAATCAATGCAAACCTTTGCACTGATTGGCAGATTTTGTTATACTAGTACTGTAAGCATTTTCAATTGAGAATAAGGAGAAAAAGATGAGTCAAAAGATTATTGGGATTGACCTTGGTGGGACATCTATCAAGTTTGCTATTTTAACGCTGGAAGGAGAAATCCAAGAAAAATGGTCTATCAAGACTAACATTTTGGATGAAGGAAGCCATATCGTAGACGATATGATTGAATCGATTCAACACCGTTTGGGCTTGCTTGGATTGTCTGCTGCAGATTTTCGTGGAATTGGTATGGGTTCACCTGGTGTGGTTGACCGTGAAAAAGGAACTGTTATCGGTGCCTATAACCTTAACTGGAAAACTCTTCAACCAATCAAAGAAAAAATGGAAAAAGCCTTGGGTATTCCATTCTTTATCGACAATGACGCCAACGTAGCTGCTCTTGGTGAGCGTTGGATGGGTGCTGGTGAAAACCAACCAGACGTTGTCTTTATGACACTTGGTACAGGTGTTGGTGGCGGTATCGTGGCAGAAGGAAAATTACTTCACGGTGTTGCAGGTGCTGCAGGTGAACTTGGACATATCACAGTTGACTTTGACCAACCAATCACATGTACGTGTGGTAAAAAAGGCTGTCTTGAGACAGTAGCTTCAGCTACAGGGATTGTCAACTTGACTCGTCGTTATGCAGATGAATACGAAGGCGATGCAGAATTGAAACGCTTGATTGATGACGGAGAAGAAGTAACAGCTAAAACTGTCTTTGACTTGGCAAAAGAAGGGGATGACCTTGCTTTGATCGTTTACCGTAACTTCTCACGTTACTTGGGTATTGCATGTGCCAATATTGGTTCAATCCTAAACCCATCAACAATCGTTATCGGTGGAGGGGTATCAGCTGCAGGAGATTTCCTTCTTCAGGGAGTGCAAAAGGTTTACGATGAAAATACCTTCCCTCAAGTTCGTACAACCACTAAATTGGCTCTTGCAACTTTAGGAAATGACGCTGGAGTTATCGGTGCTGCGTCCCTTATCTTGCAATAAGAAATAAAAAGGAGAAAATCACTTTCTTGAAGCGAGTGATTTTCCTCCTTTCTTTTTTTGTGCTATACTAGTTAAGACAATAATTGAGGTGAGAGTAAATGACAAAAGCAGATAAAATTTTTAAAGAAAATATTGAGCGAATTCTCAATGAAGGTGTCTTTTCCGAACAAGCTCGTCCCAAGTATAAGGATGGATCAGTGGCTAACTCTAAGTACATCACAGGTGCTTTTGCAGAGTATGATTTGTCTAAGGGTGAATTTCCAATCACGACCTTGCGTCCCATTGCTATCAAATCAGCTATCAAAGAAGTGCTCTGGATTTATCAAGACCAGACAAATAGCTTAGAAGTTCTCAATGACAAGTACAATGTTCACTACTGGAATGATTGGGAAGTGGGAGACACAGGTACTATTGGGGAGCGTTATGGGGCTGTGGTTAAGAAGCACGACATCATCAATAAAATCCTCAAACAGTTGGAAGCCAATCCTTGGAACCGTCGCAATATCATCTCGCTTTGGGATTATCAGGCCTTTGAGGAGACAGACGGCCTCCTTCCATGTGCCTTTCAGACCATGTTTGATGTCCGTCGAGTAGATGGGGACATCTATCTAGATGCGACCTTGACCCAGCGTTCTAATGATATGCTGGTAGCTCACCACATCAATGCCATGCAGTATGTGGCGCTTCAAATGATGATTGCTAAACACTTTGGATGGAAAGTAGGGAAATTTTTCTACTTCATCAATAACCTTCACATCTATGACAATCAATTTGAACAAGCGGAGGAACTGCTTCGTCGTGAACCTTCAAACTGCCAACCACGTTTGGTCTTGAATGTACCAGATAAGACCAACTTCTTTGATATTAAAGCAGAAGATTTTGAGTTGGTTGACTACGATCCAGTGAAACCGCAGTTGAAGTTTGACCTAGCTATTTAAGAACAAAAAAAGAAGTTGGATTTCCCAACTTCTTTTTTTGTTTATTAGCGTGATACGCGACGGCGAGCTGCTTTTTTACGGTTTTCTTCGATGAAAGCTGCTTTTTGTTCTTCTGGTTCAATCACTTTCTTTTTGAATGCGTATACTGCACCTGCAACAGCAGCAACAGTTCCTGCAACACCTGTTACGAGACCTTTAGCAAATCCTTTAGCCATGAGTCTTCCTCCTTTTATTTATAAATCAGACGGAAATAGCTCAAGAAATAGCATTTTTCTGCCTGTCCATTTTGTGATATAATAATAGTAACGAAAAAATGGGAATTTTTCAAGGAAAAACGATGAAAACAAAAATAATTGTGATTGTTGGTCCAACAGCTGTTGGAAAGACTTCACTTGCCATTGAAGTTGCTCAGCGATTTAATGGAGAAGTAGTTAGTGGAGATAGCCAACAAGTCTACCGAGGCCTAGATATTGGGACTGCCAAGGCTAGTCCGGAGGAGCAGGCAACTGTCCCTCATCATTTGATTGATGTGAGAGATGTAACCGAGTCTTACTCGGCTTTTGATTTTGTTTCAGAAGCTAAAGTAGCCATCGAGAATATTCAAAGTCGAGGTAAGCTTGCTATTATTGCAGGTGGGACAGGTCTTTATATCCAGAGTCTGCTAGAAGGATATCATTTAGGTGGGGAGACACCACATGAGGACATTTTAGCTTATCGTGCTAGTCTAGAGCCTTTTTCAGATGAGGAGTTAGCCCAGCTCCTAGATCAAGCAGGCCTTGAAATTCCCCAATTTAATCGTCGTCGTGCCATGCGTGCCTTGGAAATTGCCCATTTTGGTCAAGATTTGGAAAATCAAGAAAGTTTATATGAACCACTGATTATTTGCTTGGATGATGAGCGCAGTCAACTCTATGAACGGATTAACCACCGTGTGGATTTGATGTTTGAAGCTGGATTATTGAATGAAGCTAAGTGGTTGTTTGACCATTATCCAGATGTGCAGGCAGCCAAAGGTATTGGCTACAAGGAACTTTTTCCTTATTTTAGAGGGGAGCAAAGTTTGGAGGAGGCTAGTGATAGTCTCAAGCAGGCGACTCGTCGTTTTGCCAAGCGTCAGTTGACCTGGTTCCGTAACCGCATGCAGGTAACCTTTTATCAGATTGGAGAATCTGGTGTGAAAGAGCGTATTTTCAGCCAGATTGAGGAGTTTTTAAATGATTGAAACGGAGAAAAAAGAAGAGCGTGTCCTGCTGATTGGTGTTGAACTCCAGGGCATGGATAATTTTGACCTTTCCATGGAAGAACTGGCTAGTTTGGTTAAAACGGCAGGGGCAGTTGTAGTCGATAGTTACAGACAAAAACGTGAAAAATACGATTCCAAGACCTTTGTCGGATCTGGTAAGTTGGAAGAGATTGCTCAAATGGTGGACGCAGAGGAAATCACGACAGTCATTGTCAACAACCGTCTGACACCTCGTCAAAATGTCAATTTAGAAGAAGTTCTAGGGGTCAAGGTTATTGACCGTATGCAGTTGATTTTGGATATCTTTGCCATGCGAGCTCGAAGCCATGAAGGGAAACTTCAAGTTCATTTGGCTCAGCTCAAGTATCTCTTGCCCCGTTTGGTTGGTCAGGGGATTCTGCTTAGCCGTCAGGCAGGGGGGATTGGCTCCCGTGGTCCAGGAGAAAGTCAGCTGGAGCTTAATCGTCGTAGTGTTCGCAATCAGATCACAGACATTGAGCGTCAACTCAAGGTCGTTGAGAAAAATCGAGCGACAGTTCGAGAAAAACGATTGGAGTCAAGCACCTTTAAGATTGGTTTGATTGGCTACACCAATGCTGGGAAATCAACCATCATGAACACCTTGACCAGTAAGACCCAGTATGAAGCAGACGAGCTCTTTGCGACCCTGGATGCGACGACAAAGAGCATCCATCTGGGGGGCAATCTTCAGGTTACATTGACCGACACCGTTGGGTTTATTCAAGACTTACCAACTGAGTTAGTGTCTAGTTTCAAGTCAACCTTGGAAGAAAGTAAGCACGTAGATCTCTTGGTTCATGTTATCGATGCCAGCAATCCTTATCACGAGGAGCATGAAAAAACGGTCCTCTCTATTATGAAAGACTTGGACATGGAGGATATTCCTCGCCTAACCCTTTATAACAAAGCAGATTTGGTAGAAGACTTTACACCTACTCAAACGCCATACGCTCTGATTTCTGCTAAATCTAAGGATAGTCGCGAACAGTTGCAGACTTTACTGCTAGATAAGATCAAGGAAATATTTGAAGCCTTTACTCTACGGGTGCCTTTTTCTAAGTCTTACAAGATTCATGATTTGGAAAGTGTTGCGATTCTTGAAGAACGTGACTACCAAGATGATGGCGAGGTCATCAAAGGCTACATTGCTGAGAAAAACAAATGGAGATTAGAGGAATTTTATGACTGATATCAAAACCTTAGCTCTAAAATATGGTGGCTATACAAGTCTAGACAAGGTCTATTTGGACCAGCTTCTAGCTGGTAGGTCTGAAGAGGAGCAGCTAGCTCTCATCACCCCTCCACCAAGCGTAGTTAATGCCTACTTTGCAGAACTCTACCAGAAAAAAAGTCCTCAAGCTGCGACAGATTATTTTGCAGAACTTAGTCAGGAACTGAACCTCTACAATGCTGAGCCAAGTTTCGCTTTGGAAAGCAAGCCCTTTATTCGCCTCAATCTATCTGGTAAATCCTTTGGATTTTGCTACGAGAGGAGCGACCTTGGCCGCATTTTCTCAGAACACGAGGAAGCAATCACAGCTGACTTGCTCTTTGAAATTGCACAAATTTTTCCCCATCAACTGGTTTTTGAGGAGTTTGGAAAGATTTATATGAAGGCTGTCGGAGAAGAGGATGTTGTTAACGTAGAAAATCTCACAGCTTTAACTGACTTGGAGAACCTAGCAGATGGTCGCAAGCGTCTAAAAGGTTATAGTCAAGAGGATTTGCTACAAGAAGCTAAATCTTTCTCTGGCAAGTTTTATTACCGCTCGGAAAACCGCACTGCTATGTTATATTTTGATTAATTAGAAAGTATCGAATGGATATTCAATTTTTAGGAACGGGGGCTGGTCAGCCCTCTAAAGCCCGCAACGTTTCAAGTCTCGCTCTGAAACTCTTGGACGAGATTAACGAAGTTTGGCTTTTTGACTGTGGAGAAGGAACGCAAAATCGCATTCTGGAAACTACGATTCGACCACGGAAGGTAAGCAAAATCTTTATCACACACTTGCATGGAGATCATATCTTTGGTTTGCCAGGTTTCCTCTCCAGTCGTGCTTTTCAAGCCAATGAAGAGCAGACAGATTTGGAAATTTATGGTCCCAAAGGCATCAAATCTTTTGTCTTGACCAGCCTACGAGTGTCAGGTTCACGCCTGCCCTATAAGATTCATTTCCATGAATTTGACCAAGCTTCTCTAGGGAAGATTCTTGAAACAGATAAATTTACCGTTTATGCAGAAGAGTTGGATCACACTATTTTCTGTGTCGGCTATCGTGTCATGCAAAAGGACCTAGAAGGGACCTTGGATGCTGAAAAACTCAAAGCTGCCGGTGTACCTTTTGGACCGCTCTTTGGAAAAATCAAAAACGGTCAGGATGTCATCCTAGAAGACGGCACCGAGATTAAGGCAGCAGACTATATCTCAGCGCCACGTCCAGGTAAGATTATCACTATCTTGGGTGATACTCGAAAAACGGATGCTAGTGTGCGTCTGGCTGTCAATGCAGATGTCCTTGTCCATGAGTCCACTTATGGTAAAGGTGATGAGAAAATTGCCCGCAATCATGGCCACTCAACCAATATGCAGGCTGCACAGGTTGCAATAGAAGCAGGAGCTAAACGCCTCTTACTCAACCATATCAGTGCTCGTTTTCTTTCAAAAGATATCAGCCAGCTTAAGAAAGATGCTGCAACGATTTTTGAAAACGTCCATGTAGTTAAAGACCTAGAAGAAGTGGAAATTTAGAAGCTTGAGAAAGGATTAGTATGTCTACGATTCTGATTACCGGAGCTAGCGGTGGCTTAGCCCAAGAAATGGTCAAACTCCTGCCCAATGACCAACTCATCTTGCTTGGTCGAGATAAGGAAAAATTAGTTCAGCTATATGGAAATCAACCACATGCAGAATTGGTCGAGAAGGATATTACCAATCCTCAAGCCTTAGAAGGACTGGTGACCGAACTCTATCAACGTTATGGCAAGATTGATGTCTTGATTAACAACGCTGGCTACGGGATCTTTGAAGATTTTGACAAGATTTCTGATCAAGATATTCATCAGATGTTTGAGGTTAACACCTTTGCTTTAATGAATCTGTCTCGGTTGGTTGCTTCTCGTATGAAGGAAATCCGAAAAGGCCATATCATCAATATCGTTAGTATGGCTGGTTTGATAGCAACTGGCAAGTCCAGTCTCTACTCAGCGACCAAGTTTGCGGCTATTGGTTTTTCAAATGCCTTACGCCTTGAACTTATGTCCTATGGAGTCTATGTAACAACAGTCAATCCAGGACCTATCCGTACAGGATTTTTTGACCAGGCAGACCCAGATGGGACCTACCTCAAATCGGTCGACCGCTTCCTACTCGAGCCAGATGCAGTAGCTAAAAAAATTGTTAAGACCATAGGAAAAAACAAACGCGAGCTCAATCTCCCAGCCTTGCTAAATTTAGCCCATAAATTTTATACTCTCTTTCCTAAGTTAGCAGATAAGTTAGCTGGGGAGACTTTTAATTATAAGTAAAATCTCACTCACACCTCAAAAGTTAGTCTAAAAAACTGGCTCTTGGGGTGTTTTTTGTGAAATTTCACCAAGTATTGCAAATCAATTCTTAAAGTAGTATACTAGAAATATCGTTTATGAAAACGTTTGCGTTTTTATTGATTATAGGAGACAAGACATGGAATTAACAGCCATTTATCATAGACCAGAATCGGAGTATGCTTATCTTTATAAAGAAAATCAGTTGCATATCCGAATCAGAACAAAGAAAGATGATATTCAAAAGGTCATTTTGCATTATGGTGATCCCTTTATTTTCATTGAGGATAAGTATGAAGCCAAGAAAGAAATGACTAAAGTGACCTCAGATTCCCTATTTGACTATTGGCAGGTTACGGTATCGGTTGATTTTGCACGGATTCAGTATCTCTTTGAACTCCTTGATGAAGAAGGTCAGGGTGTTTTCTACGGTGATAAGGGTTGTGTAGAATATACTCAAGAAAACTTAGATGCTGAAGGAAATGGTTTCAAGCTTCCTTATATTCACGAAATTGACGGTTGCCAAGTTCCTGACTGGGTTTCAAATACCGTTTGGTATCAGATTTTCCCAGAACGATTTGCTAATGGAAATTCTAATCTAACTCCAGATGGAGATCGAGAGTGGGATGCTGCCATTGCACCTGATAGAGATGATTTTTTTGGTGGAGATTTACAAGGGATTATCGACCATTTAGACTATCTTAAAGATTTGGGAATCACTGGACTTTATCTATGTCCGATTTTTGAAGCTACGACCAATCACAAGTACGATACGACGGATTATTTTGAAATTGACCGTCACTTTGGAGACAAGGCAGTCTTTGCTAATTTAGTCGAGGAAGCCCACAAACGTGGTATCAAGATTATGCTAGATGCAGTATTTAATCATATTGGCAACCAGTCAGTCCAATGGCAGGATGTTCTAAAAAATGGAGAAAACTCAGTTTATAAAGATTGGTTCCATATCCAAGAATTCCCAGTTACTGAGGATAAACTTCAGAATCCAAGACAACTCCCTTATCATACTTTTGCCTTTGCTAACTATATGCCTAAGTTAAATACAGCAAATCCTGAGGTTAAAGCTTATCTTTTAAGTGTTGCGACCTACTGGATTGAGAATTTTGATATCGATGCTTGGCGTTTGGACGTTGCTAATGAAATTGACCACCAGTTCTGGAGAGATTTCAGAAAGGCAGTTCTTGCTAAAAAGCCTGATTTGTATATTTTAGGTGAAATCTGGCATACGTCTCAACCTTGGCTAAAAGGGGATGAGTTCCACGCGGTTATGAACTACCCGCTCTCTGAAAGTATCAAGGATTATTTCTTACGTCAGCATAAAAAGACAGAGCAATTTATTTCAGAAATCAATAGCCAGTCGATGTACTACAAGCAACAAATCGCTGAAGTGATGTTTAACCTTTTAGATTCTCATGATACAGAGCGTATCCTCACAACTGCCAATGGGAATATCCAGCATGTCAAGGCTGCCCTAACTTTCCTCTATCTTCAAAAAGGGACTCCTTGTATCTATTACGGAACAGAGCTAGCACTAATTGGTGGACCAGACCCTGATTGCCGTCGTGTCATGCCTTGGAACCGTGTGTCTGAGGACAATGATATGCTGAATTTCATGAAGCAATTAATCAAGGTCCGTAAGGAAGTTGCAAGCATTATTCAGCATGGTTCATATAGCTTGCAAGAAGTGAAACCAGATGTTATTGTCTTGGAATGGACCTACGAACGAAAAGAAGTTCAAGCTATCTTTAATCAGTCTAAGGAAAATTTTGTCTTGGACAGAGATTCAGTTGATTTGTCTAGTCATTGTCAGGTTAAGGAGGGACAACAAATCATCTTACCAGATGGATTTGTGGTCTATATTTCTGAGTAAAAAAGGATTAAAATAATGGCACTCAAGGAAGTTTATGATTATTTTCGTCACTATGATAAGGACACTTATCAAGTTGTCGCCTGTATGGGCAATGAACCATCGGAAGAAGATGTTCAGGATTTTGAAACTCAATGTGGCAATTCACTTCCAGAAGATTTCAGAGAATTCACCATGTCAGCTCTTGGAGGTCTCTTTATGGAAGTCAGGGAAGAGCTATGGCCAAGAGCCAAGGCATATGACGTAGCTCCTTTTTGGACCTTCTACCGAGGTATTAAGGTTTTTGGAATTGCAAATGGCATCCCAGACTTCTTAGACATTCGAATTAAAACCAAGGAATTACATGATTTAGGATTTGTTGATTATATTCCATTTCTGTCTATCATCGGTGATGGAGATGTAATTTTCTGCTTTGATAAGGACAATCATATAGTAGCTCTAGATTGGTATAACAGTGGAGAAACGGAAGAGCTTGAATGTGATTTTTCAGGACTTTTACTCCAGCAAATTGCAGAGTTAGAAATGCGTAAAAATGAGATGTTCAAGATGTTGAAAGAAAAGAAGGATAATCAGTAACCGAAGGTAAATTCATAATAGTTTTTCAGTAACAGCTGTTTCTATAAGTGAAACAGCTTTTTGGGCGAATTGATCTAAATGCACATTTTAAAATTTAAGCTTTTCTACAAATTATAGAAAAATAAATCAAAAGTATGATTTTTATAGGGACTCTATTGAAGTATCTTATGTTATTTAATAAAATAGAAATAATAAAAACAAAAAAGTATAACGTTTTCACAAAAAAATGGAAGCGGTTCCTTAATAAGGAGAAGCCTATGGGAAAAGATCATTGGAATCGAAAAAGAGTCTATAGCATCCGTAAATTTACGGTCGGGACATGCTCAGTGCTTATCGGAACATGCGCTATTTTATTTGGAACCAATCTAGCTAATATAAGTGCTGTATCTGCAGATGAAACTCCAGTCGCTGTTGCTACAGAAAATGTGGATAAGGAAATCACTAAAGAAGAAGCTGTTGTTGAAAAGGATCCTGAACAACCTGTAACAACAGAAACTGTTACCAGTGAAGCAGTAGAAACCAATCATGAAGGAGAGAAAAAAGAGGAGGCTCCAACTACTGGAGCTACTGCTGAGAAGAAAGAAACTTCCGAAGTAGAGAAACAAGCTCCAGCTGTGACTCAAGATCAATCTGCTCAAACAGAGAAACCAGAGCTCAAATCTGCAACTAATGATGAGGTAAAACAGTTGATTGAGGATAGAAAAGTAGAATTTAACCAAAACTGGCATTTTAAACTCAATGCCAATGCAAAAGATGCTATCAAACCAGATGCCGATGTATCAAGCTGGAAGAAATTAGACCTTCCTCATGACTGGAGTATTTACAATGACTTCGACCATGATTCTCCTGCCCAAAACGAAGGTGGGCAACTCAATGGTGGTGATGCTTGGTATCGTAAGACCTTTAAACTTGATGAAGAAGACCTCAATAAGAATGTTCGTATCACATTTGATGGAATTTATATGGATTCTCAGGTCTATGTCAATGGTCAGCTAGTAGGTCACTATCCAAATGGTTATAACCAATTCTCATATGACATTACTGGCTATCTCCATAAAGACGGTCGCGAAAATGTCGTCGCAGTCCATGCCATTAATAAACAACCAAGTAGTCGTTGGTATTCAGGAAGTGGTATTTACCGTGATGTTAACCTTCAAGTTACAGATAAGGTCCATGCTGAAAAGAATGGAACAACCATCTTAACACCAGACCTTGAGAAACAACAGAATGGCAAGGTTGATACTCATGTAACAAGTAAGATTGTCAACACCGATGACAAAGACCATAAAATTCTTGCTGAATACCAAATTATTGAACGTAACGGTCAAGCTGTAACAGACTTGGTTCGTACAGATAGCCAAGTCTTGAAAGCACATCAAACAACAAGCTTAAATGCTATTTTACAAGTTGAAAAACCAAAACTCTGGACAGTTCTTAACGATAAACCAGCCCTTTATGAATTAGTGACTCGTGTTTATCGTGATGGTCAATTGGTCGATGCTAAGAAGGACTTGTTTGGTTACCGTTACTATAACTGGACACCAAATGAAGGCTTCTCTTTGAATGGTGAACGCATTAAATTCCATGGAGTTTCTCTTCACCACGACCACGGAGCTCTAGGGGCTGAAGAAAACTATAAGGCAGAATACCGTCGCCTGAAACAGATGAAGGATATGGGTGTGAACTCTATCCGTACAACCCACAACCCAGCTAGTGAGCAAACTTTGCAGATTGCTGCAGAACTAGGTTTGTTGGTCCAAGAAGAAGCCTTTGACACTTGGTATGGTGGTAAGAAACAATATGACTACGGACGTTTCTTTGACAAGGACGCCACTCACCCAGATGCTAAAAAAGGTGAAAAATGGTCTGACTTTGACCTACGTACTATGGTCGAAAGAGGAAAGAATAACCCTGCTATCGTCATGTGGTCTATCGGTAACGAAATCGGTGAAGCAGACGGGAAAGCTCGTTCTCTAGCAACTGTTAAACGTTTAGTTCAAGTGATCAAGGCAGTTGATAAGACACGCTATGTCACTATGGGAGCAGATAAGTTCCGCTTTGGTGATGGTAGCGGTGATCATGAAAAGATTGCAAATGAACTTGATGCCGTTGGATTTAACTACTCAGAGGATAACTACAAGAAGCTTCGTGCGAAACATCCAAATTGGTTGATTTACGGTTCAGAAACTTCTTCAGCAACTCGTACACGTGGCAGCTATTTCCGTCCAGAAAGTGAGTTAGTTCACAGTAACCAAGCTTACCGTCATTATGAGCAATCAGACTATGGTAATGACCGTGTTGGTTGGGGAAAAACAGCTACAGCGTCTTGGACTTTTGACCGTGATAATTCTGGTTATGCTGGTCAGTTTATCTGGACAGGTACCGACTATATTGGTGAGCCTACTCCATGGCACAATCAAAATCAAACTCCAGTTAAGAGTTCTTACTTTGGTATCGTAGATACAGCTGGAATTCCAAAGAATGACTACTACTTGTACCAAAGCCAATGGGTTTCTGCTCAGAAGAAACCAATGGTTCACCTTCTTCCTCACTGGAATTGGGAAGATTCTACCCTAAAAGAAAATGTAGCTGATGCTGATGGTAAGATCCCTGTTCGTGCATTTTCAAATGCTGCAAGTGTGGAACTATTCTTGAATGGTGAGTCCCTAGGTAAGAAAATTTTTAACAAGAAACAAACAAGTGATGGACGTACTTACCAAGAAGGTGCCAATGCGAATGAACTTTATCTTGAGTGGAAGGTCGAATATCAACCTGGAACCTTGGAATCAGTAGCGCGTGATGAGGAAGGAAATATCATTGCTCGGGATAAGATTACGACTGCTGGAGAACCTGCAGGGGTTCGTTTGGTCAAAGAAGAAAATGCTATCGCAGCTGACGGGAAAGACCTCACTTATATCTACTACGAAATTGTTGATAGTAAAGGTAATGTAGTTCCCACTGCCAATAACCTTGTACGCTTCCAGTTGCACGGGCAAGGTCAGATTGTCGGTGTGGATAACGGGGAACAAGCAAGCCGTGAACGTTACAAAGAACAAGCAGATGGTTCATGGATTCGAAAGGCCTTTAATGGTAAGGGTGTTGTGATTGTTAAATCAACCGAGCAAGCAGGTAAATTCACCTTGACAGCTCACTCTGATTTCTTGAAATCTGGTCAAACAACTATCTTTACAGGTAAGAATGACCAAGCAGAAAAAACAATTCTTGGTACAGAGGTGCCTAAAGTACGTACAGTTATCGGTCAAGCAGCGAAAATGCCTTCAAAAGTAGGGTTTATCTACAGTGATGGCAGCCGTGCAAAACATCCTGTAGAATGGTCAGCAGTTGATGTTAACAAACCAGGTATTGTGACGGTGAAAGGTGTGGCAGATGGACGCGACGTCGAAGCGCGTGTTGAAATCTTGGCACTCGAAACAGAATTACCTGTAGTTAAGAGAATTGCACCAAGTACCGACCTAAGTGAAGTTGACAAATCTGTTTCCTATGTAGTATCGGATGGTACTTTAGGAAGCTATGATGTTGATAGATGGGAAGTGGCAACTGAAGATCAAGCTAAACTAGCGATCCCAGGATCTCGCATCCAAGCTAAAGGAATTTCTGGTGAAGATGAAATCGCTGCTACATTCGTAGTTGCAGAAGAAGTGGCTAATCCGGTAATACCAAGTGTAACTGTGGCGGATCAAGCGGTTGAAGGTCTTTCAACTGACCAGCCTGTAAAATACCACAAGCTTGCTTATGGAGTAGCTTTGCCAGAGGTCAAAGCTACAGCTGAAAATGCTCAAGTGACAGTTATCCAAGCTAATGAAGCAAATGGTATGCGTGCAAATATTTATGTTCAACCAAATGATGGTGAGCCACTTCAAACTTATGCTATCCAATTCTTACAAGAGGCTCCTCAGATTGAACGTTTGAGCCTAGAGGTCGAAAATGCAGCTATTCTGAAAGAAGACCAAACAGTTGGCATCAAGGTAGCGGCACACTATCAAGATGGTACTCAGGCTATCTTAAAAGCTGACAAAGTGGCTTTTTCAACTACAGGTGAAGGAGATGTAGCAGTTCGTAAAGGTATGCTTGAATTGCACAAACCTGGTCAAGTAACTCTGAAAGCTCAATTTGAAGGAGCTGAAGGTCATATTGACTTGAACATTCAAGCAAATATAGAAAGTAAAGTTGTCAAAGCCATTCGTCCAGTTAGCGTCGTGACAGGTTTGAACCAAGAACCAAGTCTACCTGATACAGTAACCGTAGAGTACGATAAAGGATTTCCAAAAGTTCACAAGGTGACTTGGCAAGCAGTTGCTAAGGAAGACCTTGCTAAATACCATAGCTTTGATGTTCTAGGTAAAGTAGAAGGAATTGCAGACGAAGCTCATGCTAAAGTTTCTGTAGAAGGTATCATTGCAGTCGAAGAAGTGACTACAACAACTCCGGTTTCAGAAGCTCCTCAATTACCAGAAAGTGTTCGTACTTACCACTCAAACGGCCAAGTATCTTCAGCTGAAGTGACTTGGGATGCTATTGACCCAAGCCAATATGCAAATGAAGGTAGCTTTACAGTGACAGGACGTGTGGAAGGTACTCAGTTACCAACAAAACTTCATGTTCGTGTAGCTGCTCAAACAGAAACTGGTGCAAATATTTCTGACCAGTGGACTGGTTCAGAATTGCCACTTGCCTTTGCATCAGACTCAAATCCAAGTGACTCAGTAGCCAATGTCAATGACAAACTAATTTCATATAATGATCAACCAGCAAATCGCTGGACAAACTGGAATCGGACAAACGAGGCATCTGTAGGAATTCTCTTTGGTGATTCTGGTATTATGTCTAAACGTTCAGTTGATAACTTCAATGTAGCCTTTCACGAAGACTATGGTGTTGGTGCACCCAAGTCCTATGTCATTGAATACTATGTAGGAACAGATGTTCCAACAGTTCCTAAGAATCCAAGCTTTGTAGCTAGTGAAGACCATGTCTTTAATGACGACAATAACTGGAAAGAAGTAACAAACCTTAAAGCTCCAGATCAAGTAAGAGCTGGTGAAATGACCCACTTTAGTTTTGATAAAGTCAACACATACGCAGTTCGTATCCGTATGACAAATCCTGATGATAAATGGGGTACTTCTATCACAGAAATTCAAATCTTCTCTAAACAAGTAGCTGCAGCCAAGAAAGCTCAAGCACAAATCCAAGTAGATGGAAAAGATTTGCCAAACTTTAATCCAGGCTTGACTGACTACTATCTTGCAGCAAGCCAAGGAAAAGCTCCGGCTGTTACAGCAAGTGTCACTGAAAATGGTATTGCAACAGTTGTACCAAGCGTACGTGAAGGAGAACCAGTCCGTGTTGTTGTCAAGGCTGAAAACGGTGATATCCTAGGTGAATACCGCCTACACTTCACAAATGATAAAGATTTGCTCGCGAGTAAACCTGTTGCTGTTGCCAAATCATCTCGCTTGGTTGCTAAAGGACAAACCCTTGAGTTACCAGCAAAAGTTCCTGTCTACTTCACCGGGAAATCTGACTATGAAGTCAAAGACTTGGCTGTTGACTGGGAAGCAGTTCCAGCAGAAAATCTAACAAAAGCAGGTGAATTTACAGTTCATGGTCGCGTTTTGGGTACTGATTTAACTGCTGAAATGGCTGTTCGAGTAACAGATAAACTCGGTGAAAATCTTTCAGACAACCCAGACTTTGATGACGATAGCAACCGCTCATTTGCTTCAGCAACTAACGATATTGATCCAAACTCTCATGACCGTGTAGATTATGTTAACGATGGTTCAGATGATGAAGCCCGTCGTTGGACTAACTGGTCTGCAAGTCCATCTGACAATCCAGAAGTTTCAGTAGGAGTTATCTTTAAAGAAGCTGGTAAGATTGTTGAACGTACAGTAGCTGAAGGAAGCATTCGATTCTTTTCAGATGGTGGAACAGACGCACCTTCTAAACTCGTTCTAGAACGCTACGTTGGTCCAAACTTTGATGCACCAGAATACTATTCTAACTATCAACCATACGATCCGGAACATCCATTCAATACACCTTCTAACTGGGAAAAAGTTGAATACCGTGCAGATCAAGAAATTGAAGCCGGAACCGATATCCATGTCACCTTCGAACCTGTTAAAACCAAAGCTATGAGATGGCGTATGGATAGAAAAGCTGATAAGAAGGGTGTTGCAATCACTGAAATGACCTTCATTGCCCCAAGTGAAGCGCCAAAAGACAATACAGCTTCTAAACTTCTAGTAGATGGTAGAGAGCTTGCTGACTTCTCTGAAGCTCGCAAGGACTATCAAGTAACCTATAGTGGAAACCGTCCTAAAGTAACTGTTGAAGCTAGTGAAAACGTAGCGGCAACAGTTGTCGATAGTGGAGATGATAAACTCCCAGTCTTGGTACGTCTCGTTTCAGAAAGTGGTAAACACGTTAAGGAATACCGTATCCAATTGACTAAAGAAGAAGTTGAAAGTGCCAAGACAGAACCAGCCGTATACGATATTCCAGAATATACTGGAGGTGTGAACGGAGAAGAGGAAGCCATTCTTGAAGTTCCAGAATTTACAGGTGGAGTGAATGCAGTAGAAGCAACAGTCAATGAAGTTCCAGAATTTACAGGTGGAGTGAATGCAGTAGAAGCAGCAGTCAATGAAGTTCTAGAATTTACAGGTGGAGTGAATGCGGTAGAAGCAGCAGTCAATGAAGTTCCAGAATACACTGGCGGTGTGAATGCAGTAGAAGCAGCAGTTAACGAAGTTCCAAAATACACTAGTCAGGTAAATGGAGTAGAAGGTGTTACTCATGATGTTCCACACTTCAAAGGTAGCTTTCATGGTAGAGAAAAAGCTGCACACCAAGTTCCAGAATTTACTGGACGTGTGAATGGTTCAGCCCCAACTACCCGTGAAACTCCAGCATACGGAGATGAGCAGTCGCAAGTAGCTCTTGCTATGTCTCAAGATAAGACTTATCAAGCGCCTGCTAGCCATCAACATATTCTCCCAGAAACAGGTACTAAAGAAAATGCGACTCTTGCAACAGCAGGCCTTGTAGGTATGCTTCTTGGGTTGTTTACAATGGGGAAGAAAAAAGACCAAGACTAGAATGATTTAATATCATCTAAATCCTAGAGATTGGGTGGCTGAACCCATCTCGACAATAAAAAGTGGACAAAGCTAGTTCCTTAATGATAGGACTAATATTTGTCCGCTTTTTTATGTTTCTTCGTATAAAAATACCTAGGCACAGATGTTAAAGTTGATTACCAACTTCATAAATAACAAAAAACAAATAAGAAAGCCCTTTGTGGCTTTTTTATTTTCATAAAAATGGTAAAATAGTAAGAGTAGAAATGGAGTTCTAGAAATGAAACGTATTGATCAATTTAAAAATAAGAAAGTATTAGTCCTCGGTTTGGCCAAATCTGGCGAGTCTGCAGCTCGTCTCTTGGACAAGTTAGGTGCCATTGTGACGGTTAATGATGGTAAACCTTTTGAGGAAAATCCAGCAGCTCAGAGCCTTTTGGAAGATGGGATTAAGGTTGTAACTGGTGGCCATCCCTTGGAATTGCTAGATGAAGATTTTGCTCTCATGGTGAAGAATCCAGGAATCCCTTATAGCAATCCAATGATTGAAAAAGCACTAGGAAAAGGCATTCCAGTCTTAACTGAAGTTGAGTTGGCTTACTTGATTTCTGAGGCACCAATCGTCGGTATTACTGGTTCAAATGGTAAGACAACGACGACAACCATGATTGGAGAAGTATTGACTGCAGCTGGGCAAAATGGCCTCTTATCAGGTAACATCGGTTATCCCGCAAGCCAGGTAGCTCAGACTGCAACAGATAAGGATACCCTTGTCATGGAACTTTCTTCTTTCCAATTAATGGGAATCCAGGAATTCCATCCTGAAGTTGCTGTTATCACGAATCTTATGCCAACGCATATTGACTATCACGGTTCTTTTGAAGCTTATGTGGCAGCCAAGTGGAATATCCAAAGCAATATGACAGCAACTGATTACCTAGTATTGAACTTCAACCAGGAATTAGCTAAAGAACTTGCGACAAAGACAAATGCGACTGTAGTACCGTTCTCAACACTTGAAAAGGTTGATGGAGCTTATCTTGAAGATGGTCTTCTTTACTTCCGTGGTGAAAAAGTCATGGCAGCTGATGAAATCGGTGTTCCGGGTAGCCACAATGTGGAAAATGCTCTTGCAACCATTGCTGTAGCTAAACTTCGTGGTGTTGACAATGAAACCATCAAGGAAACATTGTCAGCTTTTGGTGGTGTGAAACACCGTCTCCAGTTTGTAGACCAAATCAAGGGTGTAAAATTCTACAATGATAGTAAGTCAACCAATATCTTAGCAACTCAAAAAGCCTTGTCTGGATTTGACAATAGCAAGGTTATCTTGATAGCTGGTGGTTTGGACCGTGGCAATGAATTTGACGAATTGGTGCCAGATATTACTGGACTTAAGAAAATGGTCATTCTCGGTCAGTCTGCAGAACGTGTCAAGCGTGCAGCAGATAAAGCCGGTGTTGCTTATGTTGATGCAACGGACATAGCAGATGCAACCCGCAAGGCTTATGAACTTGCAGAAGAAGGAGATGTGGTTCTCCTCAGTCCTGCTAATGCAAGCTGGGATATGTATGCTAACTTTGAAGTACGTGGAGATCTTTTCATCGACACTGTAGCGGAGTTAAAGGGATAATATGAAAAAAATAGTATTTACAGGTGGGGGAACGGTTGGACACGTTACCCTCAACCTTTTGTTAATGCCTAAGTTCATCGAAGATGGTTGGGAAGTCCACTATATTGGAGATAAAAATGGGATTGAGCATCATGAAATCCTCAAGTCAGGTCTAGATGTCACTTTCCATTCTATTGCAACAGGAAAACTACGTCGTTATTTCTCATGGCAAAATATGGTTGACGTCTTTAAAGTTGCGTTTGGAATCCTTCAATCGCTCTTTATCATGTTACGTGTTCGTCCGCAGGCCCTCTTTTCTAAGGGAGGATTTGTATCTGTTCCGCCTGTTATCGCGGCACGAGTTTGCAGAGTACCAGTTTTTATCCATGAGTCTGATCTCTCTATGGGCTTGGCCAATAAAATTGCCTATAAGTTTGCGACTAAGATGTACTCTACTTTTGAACAAGCGTCTAGTCTCACTAAGGTAGAGCATGTAGGAGCTGTGACCAAGGTTTCTGGTCCAGTTATGGAAGAACCTGAAGAAATGGTGGATATCCGAACTTCTTTCAACGACAAGTTACCAACTCTTCTCTTTGTTGGAGGTTCTGCTGGGGCGCGTGTCTTTAACCAACTAGTTACAGACCACAAGGAAGAACTGACTAGTCGCTATAATATCATCAACCTGACAGGTGATGCTAGTTTAAATGAACTCAGTTCAAACCTCTATCGTGTTGACTATGCGACGGAACTCTATCAACCACTCATGAATCTGGCTGATGTGGTCATCACTCGTGGTGGTGCCAATACTATTTTTGAACTCCTTGCTATGGCTAAATTGCACGTCATTGTGCCACTGGGTCGTGAAGCTAGCCGTGGAGATCAAATCGAAAATGCAGCCTATTTTGTGAAGAAAGGCTATGCTGAGGAGTTGCAAGAGAGTGACTTGACCTTGTCTACTTTGGAAGAAAAAGTAAATCAACTTTTGACCAACAAAGAGATCTATCAAAACACGATGAAGAATTCTCAGGAATTAAAATCTGTGGCAGATTTTTATGAGCTACTAAAAAAAGATTTATCATAAGGAAAATTGATGTCAAAGGATAAAAAGAATCAAGACACTCAAGGCAAGGAATTGTCAGAGTGGCAAAAACGAAATCAAGAATATCTTCAAAAAAAGGCTGAAGAAGAGGCAAAACGAGCTGCGGAAGAAGCTCGTGAAAAAGAAGAACAAGCAGCAAAGTCTGCTTCTGAAAATACTCAAGAATTGTCAGAATGGCAGAAACAAAACCAAGAGTATTTGAGTAAAAAAACAGAAGAGGAATCTGTAAGTTCTGAAGAAGTGGACCAAGAGTCTGAAAAAACTGAAGAGAAAAATTCGGATACTAGTGATGAAGCTTCAGTTGAAGAAACTGAAGATAAGAACACGGAGGAAACAAAAACTTCTCAAGAAGAGTCTAAGAACCAAGATAAAGTAGAGCCTGAAAAAGGTGAAGCAAAGGTTAAGGAAGATAAAAAGAGGAAAATAAAAAATAAAACCCCAAAACCTCCTATTCCATCTGTCCATATCTGGCGAGCAGTTACAATTCTCGTTCCTAGCTTTCTAATCTTATTCTTATCTATTTATCTTCTGAGCCCTCTGGCTACAATGAAACATATTGAGGTTATGGGTAACGTTCAGACAAGTGCAGACCAAGTCAAGGAAGCTTCTGGTATTCAGGATAGTGACTATACGATTAGCTTGCTTTTAAATAAAGATAAGCATGCTGAAATGGTTAAATCAGATAACTGGATTGAATTGGCTAAGATAGTTTATCATTTCCCGGTTCACTTCACCATTGAAGTGAAGGAATTTGAAATTGTAGCCTATTCTGTTTCAGGTGATAACTATTATCCAATCTTATCTAGTGGAAGTATTGAATCAACAGCTGTTAATGCGACTAACTTACCTGAAAAATACATATCTGTTCTCTTCAACGATGAGGAGCAGATAAAAACCTTAATTTCTCAGTTAAATGATGTTAGTCCAGAAATTAAGCAAGAGATTCAGAAGATTGAACTTGCACCAAGCAAGGCAACTAGTGACCTTCTAAAGATTACCATGTATGATTCAGATGAAATTTTAGTTCCTCTATCAGAACTTGGGAAAAAATTGCCTTACTATAGTAAAATTAAGCCACAGTTAACAGTTCCTAGTGGGATTGATATGGAAGTCGGTATTTATAGCTATAGTTTGGCAGATAAAGCTCTAGAAGAAGAAAGAATCAAAGCTCAAGAAGAGGAAAAGAAGAAAAAAGAAGAAGAGGAAAAGAAAAAGCAGGAAGAAGAAAAGCAAAAACAAACTGAGCAAGGCAATCAAGGTCAAACAACACAAACGACTCAAACCACACGAAGTCGTTAAGCATCAAGCGATGTTACTCAGTTTGATGACTGATAATGTTTTAGACTAATTCAGTTACTTGTTTTTACTTGACAAGTACCGCTTTAAATAATAGAATAGTAAAAAACCTTTAAAGCAGTCCAGAGAGGCAGCTAAGGTTAACGGTGAAAGGGTGAATTCTACCCATTTTTCGTGGAACCTTGCTGTAGGCAGGTTCCTTTTTTCATACTCTCTTGCGAACAAAGATAAAAGGAGAAAAGTATGCGCGAATCTCGTCCGGTTATTGCTCTTGATTTTCCAAGTATTGAGGCAGTCAAGCAATTTTTAGCTCTTTTTCCAGCAGAAGAGAGCCTCTATCTGAAAGTTGGTATGGAGCTCTATTACGCTACAGGTCCAGAGATAGTTTCTTATTTGAAAGGCTTGGGACATAGTGTTTTTCTAGATCTCAAACTTCATGATATTCCCAATACAGTTAAGTCAGCCATGAAGGTTTTGTCTCATCTGGGTGTTGACATGACCAATGTTCATGCCGCAGGTGGTGTAGAGATGATGAAGGCTGCGCGTGAAGGTCTTGGAAAAGAAGCAAAATTGATTGCTGTTACCCAATTGACTTCAACTTCTGAAGAGCAAATGAGAGATTTTCAAAATATCCAAACCAGTCTTCAAGAATCGGTCATTCATTATGCCAAGAAAACTGCTGAAGCCGGTTTAGATGGTGTGGTTTGTTCAGCTCAGGAAGTCAAGCTTATCAAAGAAGCAACAAGCAAAGATTTTATCTGCCTGACACCAGGTATTCGACCTGCAGGAGCCGCAGTTGGGGACCAAAAACGAGTCATGACACCAGCAGATGCCTATCATATCGGTAGTGACTATATTGTTGTCGGACGCCCAATTACTCAAGCCACTGATCCAGTAGTAGCTTATCATGCTATCAAGGATGAATGGACACAAGACTGGAAATAAGAATAAAGTATAAAATACAAAGGAGAATCCCATGACACTTGCTAAAGACATTGCTAGCCATCTATTGAAAATTCAAGCCGTTTACCTTAAACCAGAAGAGCCCTTCACTTGGGCATCAGGTATCAAGTCGCCGATTTATACGGACAACCGTGTGACGCTTGCTTATCCAGATACTCGTACCTTGATTGAAAATGGTTTTGTGGAAGCTATTAAAGCAGAATTCCCAGAAGTAGAAGTGATTGCAGGAACAGCGACTGCGGGTATCCCACATGGTGCCATTATAGCTGACAAGATGAACCTGCCATTTGCTTACATCCGTAGCAAACCAAAAGACCATGGGGCTGGAAACCAAATCGAAGGCCGTGTAGCCCAAGGCCAAAAAATGGTCGTTGTTGAAGATTTGATTTCAACTGGGGGCTCAGTTTTAGAAGCCGTTGCTGCTGCCAAACGTGAGGGAGCAGATGTTCTTGGTGTTGTGGCTATTTTCAGCTATCAATTGCCAAAAGCAGATAAGAACTTTGCAGATGCTGGTGTCAAACTAGTAACCCTTTCAAACTACAGTGAGTTGATCCATCTGGCACAAGAAGAAGGCTACATCACACCAGAGGGACTTGCTCTCCTTAAACGCTTTAAAGAAGACCAAGAAAATTGGCAAAATGTATAAATAGAAAGACACTCAGGTATTCATAGAACTCCCTGAGCTTTTTGTCTAATGGAAGGTTTATAACCATAGTCTCTGTTTAGAGTAGGATAGGCGGAGTGAATCTGTATCATCTTTAACTTCTAGTTCTTAATCTGTTTACCTTTATGATGAAAAGTACAGACAAATTTTTTGAAAACATCATGAAAAAGGTTTAAACTATTCTAGTAAACAAAAGTAAACGTTTACGTTTAAGGAGGACTATTGATGTCATATAAAACAAGCAATGCAGAAGGACCTGTAGATTTTATAAATACCTATGATTTGGAGCCTATGGCCCAACAAGTTATTCCCAAAGCTTCTTTTGGGTATATTGCAAGTGGTGCAGAGGACACTTTTACTTTGAGAGAGAATATCCGAGCTTTTAACCACAAACTCATTGTTCCTCGGACCTTATGTGATGTGGAAAATCCAAGCACAGAGATTGAATTTGATGGTGAAAAACTATCTTCACCAATCATTATGGCACCTGTTGCAGCCCATAGACTAGCTAACGAGCAAGGAGAAGTTGCGACTGCGCGTGGAGTACACGAGTTCGGTTCACTCTATACAACTAGTTCCTACTCAACAGTTGACCTACCTGAAATTTCTCAAGCCCTTCAAGGAACACCTCATTGGTTCCAATTCTACTTTAGTAAAGATGATGGTATTAACCGTCACATCATGGATCGCGTCAAGGCAGAAGGCTATAAGGCTATTGTCTTAACTGCCGATGCGACAGTAGGAGGTAACCGTGAGGTAGATAAACGAAACGGTTTTGTGTTCCCAGTTGGCATGCCTATCGTAGAAGAATACCTACCTCAAGGTGCTGGTAAGTCAATGGACTATGTCTATAAATCAGCTAAACAACGCCTATCTCCACGAGATGTAGAGTTTATCGCAGAATACTCAGGACTTCCTGTTTATGTCAAAGGTCCACAATGCCGAGAAGACGTTGAACGCTCCCTGGATGCAGGGGCTTCAGGTATTTGGGTAACCAACCACGGTGGTCGACAGATTGATGGTGGACCGGCTGCTTTTGACTCGCTACAAGAAGTGGCTGAAGCAGTAAATAAACGTGTGCCAATCGTTTTTGACTCTGGTGTTCGTCGTGGTCAGCACGTCTTTAAAGCCTTGGCTTCTGGAGCTGACTTAGTAGCCATTGGACGACCTGTCATTTATGGTTTAGCCCTTGGTGGTAGTGTTGGTGTACGCCAAGTCTTTGAACATTTGAATGATGAATTGAAGACAGTTATGCAGTTATCTGGAACACAGACAATTGAAGATGTGAAACGATTCAAGCTCCGTCACAATCCATATGATCCAAGTTTCCCAGCTGATTCACATGATTTAAAATTGTATTAGTAGTAAAACAAACCTCCACTTCAAGTGGAGGTTTTTGAGTTATGTCTTTGTAAACATGAAAGAGAACTTAAAAAGTAAACTTAACGAGTATATAAGAAAAAATTTTAATACATTTTAAACTATTTTAAAAATTTTTAGGAAATTTAGTTGACAAATGTAGATTTTGAGAGTATACTGATATTTGTAATTGACAAATGTAGATTTTGGAGGAGATAAGAATGCAGATTTCGGACGCAGAATGGCAGGTCATGAAGATTATTTGGATGCAGGGAGAGCAGACTAGTAGCGATCTTATCAAAGTATTAGAGAAAAGGTTTAGCTGGTCTAAGTCCACGATTCAGACACTCTTGGCCCGTTTGGTTGAGAAAGAATGTTTGACTAGAGAAAAGCAGGGCAAGTCCTTTATCTATTCAGCCCTGTTGACACAGGAAGATAGTAGGAAGTTACTTGTCCAAGATATCAAAGACAAGCTTTGTTCTCGAAGAATAAAGCTCTTACTAGCTGACTTGATTGAAGAATGTGACTTTACCCTAGCTGATTTGGAAGGCTTGGAAGAAGTGATTTCAAAGAAAAAAGCCAGTGCTGTAACAGAAGTAAAATGTAATTGTATGTAAAGGAGACGCTATGTTAAATCTATTTGTATCTATTATTGTTCTAGGAATGATTGCTTTTATCCTCTTTTGGTTTTTCCAAAAACCTCAAGAAGACGGAAAGAGAGCCCAACAAAAGAATGGCTATCAAGAAATTCGAGTGGAAGTCATGGGGGGCTATACTCCAGGAACCATTATCCTCAAAAAATCGCAACCAGCTCGCATTATTTTTGATCGAAAAGATCCGTCACCTTGCTTAGACCAAATCGTATTTCCAGATTTTGGTGTGCATGCAGACCTACCTATGGGAGACCAATATGTGGTTGAAATCACTCCTGAAGAAGCGGGAGAATATGGTTTCTCTTGTGGAATGAATATGATGCACGGTAAGATGATTGTAGAATAGGAGAACAATATGACCGAAATTGTAAAGGCAAGTATTGAAAATGATGTTCAAAAAATCCGAATCACAGCAGAAAAAGGCTATCATCCGGCCCATATTCAACTACAAAAAGGAATTCCTGCTGAAATTACCTTTCACCGTGTGACACCGTCAAACTGTTATAAAGAAATTCTCTTCGAAGAAGAAGGAATTCTAGAACCAATCGCTCAAGACGAAGAAAAAGTCATTCGCTTTACTCCTCAAGACTTAGGTGAGCATGAATTTTCATGTGGTATGAAGATGCAAAAGGGAACCTACACCGTTGTTGAAAAAACTAAAAAATCTCTCAGTCTTTTGCAACGTTTTTGGATTACTAGCATTTTTACTCTACCATTAGTCCTCCTCATGATTGGCATGATGACTGGCAGTATCAGTCACCCAGTCATGCACTGGGGAACCTTCTTAGCTACGACACCTATTATGCTGGTAGCTGGAGTTCCTTATATCAGAAGTGCTTGGGCTAGCTTTAAGAAACATAATGCTAACATGGATACCTTGGTTGCTCTAGGAACTTTGGTAGCTTATGTCTATAGTTTATTTGCTCTCTTTGCAGGCTTACCAGTATATTTTGAAAGTGCAGGTTTTATCCTCTTCTTCGTTCTTTTAGGTGCAGTATTTGAAGAACGCATGCGCAAAAACGCTTCGCAGGCAGTTGAAAAATTATTAGACTTACAAGCAAAAACAGCAGAAGTCTTGCGTGATGATGTTTATGTTCAAATCCCTCTGGAACAAGTCAAAGTTGGTGATCTCATTCGCGTTCGACCAGGTGAAAAAATTGCCGTTGATGGAACTGTAGTAGAAGGAGAAACTAGTATTGATGAATCAATGGTGACTGGGGAAAGTATTCCAGTAGACAAGTCTGCCGGTGATACTGTCATTGGTTCAACCATCAATAATAGTGGTACGATCATTTTTAGAGCTGAAAAAGTTGGTTCTGAGACTATGTTGGCTCAGATTGTGGACTTTGTGAAGAAAGCTCAAACCAGTCGTGCTCCGATTCAAGATTTGACAGACAAGATTTCAGGGATTTTTGTACCAGCAGTTGTCATTTTAGGACTTCTTACTTTTTGGATCTGGTTTGTTTTGCTTGGAGAAAGCTTTGTGACTTCTCTTCTCTACGGAGTTGCTGTTTTGATTATTGCCTGCCCTTGTGCTCTTGGGCTTGCGACACCGACAGCACTTATGGTAGGAACAGGGCGAAGTGCTAAGATGGGGGTTCTTCTCAAAAATGGTACAGTTCTACAGGAAATCCAAAAAGTTAAAACGGTTGTTTTTGATAAGACTGGAACCTTGACAGAAGGAAAACCAGTAGTGACAGATGTTATCGGAGATGAAAGAGAAGTGTTAAGTTTGGCTGCTTCACTAGAAGATGCCTCTCAACACCCGCTAGCTCAGGCTGTTGTCAATCGTGCGTCTGAATTAGGAATCAGTCTTTATCCCGTGGAAAACTTCCAAGCCTTGCATGGGAAAGGTGTGACTGGGACTATTAATGGGAAACAAGTCTTGCTTGGAAATGCCAAACTCTTAGCTGACCTTGCTATTCCGAGTGACTATCAAGAACGATTTGATTTGCTTGAGAAAGAAGCGAAAACAGTTGTCTTCTTATCCGTAGATGGTCAGCTAAAAGGCTTACTTGCACTGCAAGACGTCCCTAAGGAAAATGCTCGAGAAGCCATTGCTAAATTGAAAAAACGTGGCCTCAGAACAGTCATGCTTACTGGAGATAATGCTGGAGTAGCCCATGCTATTGCAGAGCAAATTGGGATCGAAGAAGTGATCGCAAATGTCTTGCCAGAGGAAAAAGCGCATGAGATTCACAAGCTTCAAAAGAATGGGAAACTTGCCTTTGTTGGAGATGGAATCAATGATGCGCCAGCCCTCAGTGTAGCGGATGTTGGAATTGCCATGGGCTCTGGAACAGATATTGCTATCGAATCAGCAGATCTTGTCCTTACAAGCAACAATTTACTAGGATTGGCACGTGCTTTTGATATGAGTAAGAAGACCTTTAATCGTATTCTACTCAATCTTTTCTGGGCCTTTATCTACAATCTCATCGGTATTCCAGTTGCGGCAGGAGTTTTTTCAGGACTTGGTTTAGTACTCAATCCAGAACTTGCAGGATTGGCCATGGCCTTTAGTTCAGTCTCTGTTCTAATCAGCTCTCTCATGCTTAATTTTACTAAAGTCGATTAAAAAGGCGGTCTTAACCGCTTTTTTGCTATTCTAAAACAGATTTTCAAAACGCTTTCAAACTGTACTGTAATAGAGAATGGAGTATTCTGAGCATATACTTAGAAATCTAAAATCAAATGTGATAAATTAGGATTGTAAATTTACAGAATCGTTTTCAATTACTATATAAAAGCGTTTTTTGTAAATATATGAAATTATTTTGAAGGAGAGTTATCATTATGACTCAAGGGAAAATTACTGCATCAGCAGCAATGCTCAACGTATTGAAAACATGGGGCGTAGACACTATCTACGGTATCCCATCAGGAACACTCAGCTCACTTATGGACGCTTTGGCTGAAGACAAAGATATCCGTTTCTTGCAAGTTCGTCACGAAGAAACAGGTGCTCTTGCAGCGGTTATGCAAGCTAAATTTGGTGGATCTATCGGTGTTGCAGTTGGTTCAGGTGGACCTGGTGCAACTCACTTGATCAATGGTGTTTACGATGCAGCTATGGATAACACTCCATTCCTTGCTATCCTTGGATCACGTCCAGTTAACGAATTGAACATGGATGCCTTCCAAGAATTGAACCAAAACCCAATGTACAACGGTATCGCTGTTTACAACAAACGTGTAGCTTACGCAGAGCAATTGCCAAAAGTAATCGACGAAGCTTGTCGTGCTGCCGTTTCTAAAAAAGGTCCAGCTGTTGTTGAAATTCCAGTAAACTTCGGTTTCCAAGAAATCGATGAAAACTCATACTATGGATCAGGTTCATACGATCGTTCATTCATCGCTCCTGCTTTGAACGAAACTGAAATTGACAAAGCTGTTGAAATTTTGAACAATGCTGAACGCCCAGTTATCTACGCTGGTTTCGGTGGTGTTGGTGCTGGTGATGTGATCACTGAATTGTCACGTAAAATCAAAGCCCCAATCATCACAACTGGTAAAAACTTCGAAGCGTTCGAATGGAACTACGAAGGTTTGACAGGTTCTGCTTACCGTGTTGGTTGGAAACCAGCCAACGAAGTAGTCTTTGAAGCAGACACTGTTCTCTTCCTAGGTTCAAACTTCCCATTTGCTGAAGTTTATGAAGCATTCAAAAACACTGAAAAATTCATCCAAGTGGATATTGACCCTTACAAACTTGGTAAACGTCATGCCCTTGACGCTTCAATCCTTGGTGACGCAGGTCAAGCAGCTAAAGCTATCCTTGATAAAGTAAACCCAGTTGAATCTACTCCATGGTGGCGTGCAAACGTTAAGAATAACCAAAACTGGCGCGATTACATGAACAAGCTTGAAGGTAAAACTGAAGGTCCATTGCAATTGTACCAAGTTTACAACGCTATCAACAAATATGCTGATGAAGATGCAATCTACTCAATCGACGTAGGTAACTCTACTCAAACATCAACTCGTCACCTTCACATGACACCTAAGAACATGTGGCGTACATCTCCACTCTTTGCGACAATGGGTATTGCCCTTCCTGGTGGTATCGCCGCTAAGAAAGACAATCCAGATCGCCAAGTATGGAACATCATGGGTGATGGTGCATTCAACATGTGCTACCCAGACGTGATCACTAACGTTCAATACAACCTTCCAGTAATCAACGTTGTCTTCTCAAATGATGAATATGCCTTCATCAAGAACAAATACGAAGACACAAACAAACACTTGTTTGGTGTAGACTTCACAAATGCTGACTACGCGAAAATCGCTGAAGCTCAAGGTGCTGTAGGATTTACAGTAAACCGTATCGAAGACATCGACGCAGTCGTTGCAGAAGCTGTTAAATTGAACAAAGAAGGTAAGACAGTTGTCATCGATGCTCGCATCACGCAACACCGTCCACTTCCAGTAGAAGTACTTGAATTGGATCCAAAACTTCACTCAGAAGAAGCAATCAAAGCCTTCAAGGAAAAATACGAAGCTGAAGAGCTCGTACCATTCCGCCTCTTCTTGGAAGAAGAAGGGTTGCAATCACGCGCAATCAAATAATTCCTCTCATGGAAAATCAAATGTAAATATTGTAGATTATATTCTTTGATTTTATAGAGAGAAACTTAAAAAGATCGGAGTAATCCGGTCTTTTTATGGAGGATAGTAAATGAATTTAAATCAACTAGATATTATTGTTTCAGATGTTCCCCAAGTCTGTGCTAGCTTGGAGCGTATTTTGGATAAGAAGGCAGACTATGTTGATGATGGTTTTGCTCAGTTCACGATTGGCAGTCACTGCCTCATGTTATCACAAAATCATTTGATACCTTTGGAAAATTTTCAGTCAGGAATCATTCTACACATTGAAGTTGAAGATTTGGAACAGAATCAAAAGCGTGTGAAAGAATTAGGGATTGAGATTTTACATGGGCCAGTTGTAACTGATTGGGGGACCGAATCCCTGCTAGTAAGTGGCCCTGCTGGTCTAGTCATTGATTTTTATCGTATGAAATAGGATGCTTAGTCATTTGAAGTTAACCATAATGATTCTTAAAAAAGAATATGCGCATATGAACTATTAAAAGATCGGAGCAATCCGATCTTTTTGTTTTATATCTTTTCTGTTAAAATAGATTCATTAGGATATTTTAAGGAGAAAAAGATGCCAACAACTTTCTTTCTATTATTTGGCTTAATGAGTTTAGGCTTTGCTGCCTTCACCTATTTCATGTTCGACTTTTTTATCTTGAGTAATTACAGAAATGCCAAGAGATGCACCGAAAGAACGGAAGGAGTTATTATTAGATACTCTTATGCTCTTTATAACGGGATAAGCCTCCCTGTGGTTGAGTACACTGTCGACGGGAACCAATATAAGGTCGTCGGACCAAAATTTCTATCTGCGATTTCAAATACAATCAGTACTCCCTTAGGTTCGATTGTATCTGATGTCAAAATGGATAATTTTGAAGATGGGGAAATTCCTCAGGTGTTAAGATACAAAATTTATAGGAACAGTTTTATCTCTTTAACAAAATCACCTTTAATGGAACGATTTCCAATTGGGGGAAAGGTAACTGTTTATTATGATCCTAAAAAACCAAAACATTCCTATGTAGAAAGACCTTTAAAACCAGGTCGTTATGCATGGTTGACTAAATGTGCTGTCTATCTCCTTGTTTTTATGATGATTGCCTTGGCATTCTTTATAGTGTTCATTCTTCCAAATCTTGTCAATTAAGTCTTTCGATATAATAAGAAGTCTATATCGTTACTATTTTTATAAAATCTTCTCCCTACTTTATAAGATAAGAAAAAGAGTTCAATTAGGACTCTTTTTTTGCTATAATGAGGGTGAAAAATTAGACAGGAGATGTAACATGTCAGAACCGTTATTTTTAAATTCCGTAATGCAAGAAAAAATCTGGGGAGGTACCAAACTTCGTGATGAGTTTGGCTACGACATTCCAAGCGAAAAAATCGGAGAATATTGGGCAATTTCAGCTCACCCAAATGGTGTTTCTAAGATAGCCAATGGTCGTTTTGAGGGAACAGACCTAGCTACATTGTATGCGGAACACCGTGAATTGTTTGGTAACCGTCCAGAACCTGTATTTCCACTCTTGACTAAAATCCTTGATGCCAATGACTGGCTCAGTGTTCAAGTCCACCCAGACGATGCTTATGGACTAGAGCATGAAGGCGAACTTGGAAAGACAGAGTGCTGGTATATTATAGCTGCAGATAAAGGTTCAGAGATTATTTATGGTCACAATGCCAAGTCAAAAGAAGAACTTCGTCAGCAAATCGAAGATAAAAACTGGGATGCCTTGTTAACAAAAGTTCCTGTAAAAGCTGGAGATTTCTTCTATGTACCAAGTGGAACCATGCATGCTATCGGAGCAGGTATCTTGATCCTTGAGACGCAACAGTCTAGTGATACAACCTACCGTGTCTATGATTTTGACCGTAAGGACGATAATGGCAACTTGCGCGAGCTTCATCTTGAAAAATCCATCGATGTTTTGAACATTGGTGAGCCTGCTAATAGCCGTCCTGTGACTGTTAAAGCAGATGATTTGCGTTCAACTCTTCTTGTATCTAATGATTTCTTTGCAGTTTACAAGTGGGAAATCACAGGAAAAGTTGACTTTGAAAAAACAGCTGACTACAGCTTGTTGAGTGTCTTAGCTGGTCAAGGGAAATTGACTGTAGACGGTAAGGAATATCCTATCCAAAAAGGTAGCCATTTTATCTTGCCAAGTGATGTTGAAGCTTGGACTTTGGAAGGATCAGATTTAGAATTGATTGTAAGCCATCCATAAAAAGAAAAGACTTGAGATTGATTCTCAAGTCTTTTTTAATGATTACATAAATTGGGCAATAAAAACCACGATGATGATGATTGGTATAATATAACGAAGAAGGAAGAGCCAAACTTTGAAAAGTCCTCGTTTCCATGGTGTTTCATCTAGGTGAAGTTCTTTCATAGCCAATGCTTTTTTGAAGATATAGCCTGTAAAAAGTGATAAACAGAGGGCACCAAAAGGCATGAGGAGGTTGGAAACCAAGAAATCCATGGCATCAAAGAAGGTCTTTCCAAAGATATGGACATCAGCCATAACACCATAGGATAGAGCCGAAGGGATACCAAAGACAAAAGTCAATCCACCTAAAATCATACTCCACTTAGCACGTTTACGATTGTCCTGATTGGTGATGTTACCAACGTTGATCTCAAGCATGACGACTGAAGAGGTTATCGTCGCAAAGAGGAAAAGCAAGAGAAAGAGAATATAGAAAATAGTACCAAACGGCATATTGTCAAAGAGTTGTGGTAAAACGATAAAGAGGAGACTAGGTCCACCTTCAGACTGGATATTAAAGGCTGACATAGCAGGGAAAATCGCAAGTCCTGCCATGATCGATACAGAAATGTTCAAGGCTACGATGGAAATTCCTGATTGGACCAGATTGGTCTTCTTGTCCAGGTAAGAAGCGTAGGTCAGCATGGCTGTAACTCCAAGGGATAGAGCAAAGAAAGATTGGCCCAGTGCATAGAGGAGTCCAGCACTTGTCAGTTTTGAAAAGTCCGGTTTGAGGAAGTAAACGACACCATTCATTGCATTTGGCAAGCTGAGAGAACGCCCGATAATAACAACAAAGATAATAAAGAGCAGAGGCATCATGATCTTTGAAGCTCTTTCAATTCCTTTTTGAACGCCGTGTGAAACGATGAAAATATTCAAGAAGATAAAGGCTGCTTGGGCTCCTAGGGCAATAAATGGATTAGAAATGATGGAAGAGAACTGCTGGGCATAATCTCCAATTCCGATTAGGTGGAATAATCTTCCAATTTCGATACCAAGGTATACCAGAATCCAACCCCCAATAACACTATAAAATGAAAGAAGGATGAAAAGGGCAAAGGCGCCAATCCAACCAATAAAATTGTATTTATGATTGTTTCCAAGCTTACCAAAGGTTTTGATTGCTGATACTCCAGCGCTTCGACCAAGGGCAAATTCAGCCAGTAAGAGAGGAAATCCAATCAAAAGTGTCGAGATGAGAAAGACTAGTAAAAATCCTCCACCACCATTGGCAGCAGTCATGTATGGGAACTTCCAAACAGCTCCAAGACCAATAGCAGAGCCAGCAGACGCAAGAATGAAGCCCAGTTTCGAGCCCCATTGCGATTTTTCAGACATAGTTAAAACTCCAATCTATTTTCTAAAATAAGAAAAGGCTACTTGAATTGTCAAATAGCCTTCTCTCAATTGCTCTGAATGAGCTTTTTATTTGATTGATAGACTTGATTATCCTATCATGTTTTCTGAAACCTGTCAAGAAAGCGATTTTCATATTTTTACAGTTTTACCTTTGCAATCTTCTATAGTTTTTAAATAAATGTATCAGGTATCGATGATGATAGAATTTCAAAGAGACAAAAAACGGTAGAGTAATCTCTACCGTTTTGTTATTTTAGGTCATAAAGCCAATCGTTACCTTCTTTGTAGTAAAAGAACTCACTTAGATCTTCTTCAAGAAAAACACGAAGCATATCAGACATATCCTCAGTAGCTAGTTTAAGATGAGATAAATTTTCAAAATCCTCCCACCAGACTTTTCCTTCGTCTGAAGACTGGAGTTCACCAGTAAAGTGTTCTGTCTTGTAAAAAAGTACGACATAGCGAAAATCAGCATCATCATACCAATCTTTGATACCACAGAGTTGGGGTTTGGAAATGGTCAGACCAGTTTCTTCTTTCACTTCACGAATGACAGCATCGACAAAGGACTCGCCACGTTCAACATGACCACCAGGAAAAGTAATGCCAGGCCAGTCAGGATTAACTCGGTTTTGAACTAGAACCTTGTCTCCGTTTTGAATCATACACATGTTAACAAATTCGACTGATTCTCTTCTGTTCATAGGCTTCTCCTTCGTATTTCTTAATCAAAATGTAGACTTCCTGCCACCCATCCGGTACAGAGGGCAGAAGTAATGTTAAAGCCACCCGTATGGGCATTGATATCCAGCACCTCCCCTGCAAAGTGAAGACCAGGTACCAGTTTACTTTCCAGAGTTTTGGGATTGATTTCTTTGAGACTAACGCCACCTTTAGTTACAAATGACTTGGCAAGGGACATCTTTCCAGTCACAGGAATCTTGAGGGACTTGATAGATTGGAGAAGTTGCTCTCGCTCTTTTTCAGTTAGTTGTTTAACTTTTTCTGGGTATCCTTGCGAGAAGAAATCAGCCAAGCGTTCTGGCAATAAAGATTTCAAGGCATTTTTCAAGGATTTTTCACGGTTTTCTTCTAGAAAATTTACTAAGTCGCCTTCAGAAAGTTGTGGCAAGACATCCAATGAGAGAACCTCTCCACCCTTGACAAAACTAGACATACGAAGAGCAGCGGGACCTGATAAACCAAAGTGAGTAAAAAGTAGGTCATGAGTAATGACATGCTTGCCATAGCTTAGAGTCACATCGTCTAGTGAGATTCCCTGCAAAGCCTTGTGTGGAAAATCTGTCAGCAAAGGACTCTCGGCCGCTTCAAGTTCGGTAATGGTATGTTTAAAGTGACGAGCAATCTCATGGCCAAAACCAGTCGAACCAGTGGAAGGATAGGACTTGCCACCTGTTGTGACAATGAGTTTATCACAAGTGAAAGTCTGGTCTGCTGACTTGAGGACAAACTGGTCGTCTACCTTTTTAACAGAAACAATCTCTATTTGAGTCATGACTTGTCCGCCCAATTCAGAGATTTTCTTTTCTAAAGCTTCGATAATAGTCCGAGATTTGTCGCTAGCAGGAAAGACACGCCCGTGATCCTCTACCTTTAGTTTGACGCCATTTTCCGTAAAAAAGTTGATAATATCATGGTTATCAAACTGGGAGAAGACGCTGTAAAGAAAGCGCCCATTTCCAGGAATGCCGGCTAATAGGTCATCCAGGGTTCCGTTGTTAGTGACGTTGCAACGACCACCACCAGTTCCAGCTAATTTTTTTCCAAGTTTTCTATTTTTTTCGATGAGAAGTGTTTTCTGCCCGTAAAAGCTACTGGAAATAGTAGCCATCATTCCAGCAGGACCACCTCCGATGACAATCGTATCAAAATGTTTCATAAAAGTATTGTACCATAAAAAAACAAGAGATGATAAGTCATCCCTTGTTTGATTGATTAACCAATTTCATATCCCATGAGAAGTCCACCTTCTTCTGCATAAAAACTGCAGAGTCCAGAAGTTGGGAGAATTTTAATATTCGCTGCTGGGAATTTTTCACGCAAGAGCTCTGAGAGCTGCTGGCAGAATTTTTCATTACTGCGGTGAGCCATGACGATACGGCCACCGGCATAGCCAGCTTTAATCAACTCTTCATAGGCAGCTTGGAGGGATTTTTTAGCACCACGAGCCTTTTGAAGCAATTCTAAGGTTCCAGTTTCACTTGCTTCCCCAACCATACGGATATTGAGGAGCCCAACAACTGTACCAATAAGCTTACTCAAGCGACCGTTTTTAACCAGGTTATCAACCTTAGCAAGAACGAACAACAACTTCGTTTTTTCTTGGTAAGTAGTAATAACTTCAACCACTTCTTCAAAAGAAAGTCCTTGGTTGATCAAGTCATTGATTTTCTCAACAATTAGGTCAACTTCCCCACCAGCAGACAAACTATCAATAACGTGAATCTGAGTATCAGGGTGTTCTTCGAGATAGATATTCTTAGCTAATTGAGCGCTATTGTGGCTACCAGAGAGAGTTCCGGTGATGGTTACTACAAAAATATGTTTGGCACCTTCAAATGCTCGTAAATAATCATCAGGACTAGGGCAAGCTGATTTAGAAGCTTCAGAAGTCGCATACATAGTTTCCATCATCTGATCAATATCCAGATTGGCATCATCGACAAAGACCTGGTCCGCTACTTGAATCGTTAATGGGACACTGACAAATTCAGTATCAAAAGCAGGATTTGCCAGTTGACGATAATCACAACCAGAGTCAGCAATAATCTTCCAAGTCATAGAATTTCTCCATCTTTATCACTTATACATTGACAAAGGTTCTGTCTTTTTTTACAATTATATCATGAAAGCCCTTGAAACAAAAGTAGTACCTCTCTGTTGTCACAAGTAGAAAGAAATTGTTATGTCTGAACGTAAAATATCTGAAAAATCGCTTGAAAATCTTAGAAAGTCCAATCAAGAATCTAATTTGCTAACCAGAGAAGCGATTGAAACAGCTCTTTTGCAACTCTTGGAGAAAAAGGAGTTAGCTAAGATTAGCATTTCTGAGCTAGTCAAACGTGCTGGCGTTTCTCGTGCAGCCTTTTATCGTAACTATGATTCCAAAGAAGAGATTTTAGAAAGTGTCTTTAAACGTAGCGTCCATAACATCATGGAGCAACTAAGTCATTACGATGTCAAGACGGATCTCTATCTAGTTTGGGTTCATCTTTTCCGAGAAGCCAAGAAAGAAGCCAAGGTTATTCAGCTTGCCCTGGACTATCACTTGGAAAAAATCTTTGTGCAAGCTATGCAAGAGTTTCTAGAAAAATACTATGGAAAATCAAAGGGTGTTAGCAGTTATCTGCATTCTTTTTGGAGTTCTGCTATCGTATCCGTTTTGCTAAAATGGATCAAGGACGGAATGAAGGTTCCTGCTGAGAAAATTGCAGATTTACGCTTGCCATTTTTCAAAAAATAAGTTAAGAGGAGAAAAACTATGACAGAAAAAAGACTGGCTTGGGATGAGTATTTCGCTGCTCAAGCTCTATTGATTGCCAATCGTTCAACCTGTAAACGTGCCAAGGTAGGAGCCGTTTTAGTTAAGGATAACAAGGTTGTTTCAACAGGCTATAATGGCTCTGTATCAGGAACAGAACATTGTATTGACCACGACTGCCTGGTGATAGAGGGCCACTGTGTCCGCACTCTTCATGCAGAGGTAAATGCTATTTTACAAGGGGCAGAACGTGGCGTTCCTAAAGGCTTTACAGCTTACGTTACTCATTTTCCATGCCTCAACTGTACCAAGCAACTGCTTCAGGTAGGATGTGAACGTGTTGTTTATATCAATCAATACCGTATGGATGACTATGCCCAACATCTTTATCAAGAAAAGGGAACAGAATTAACTCACCTACCACTTGAAACAGTACAAGCAGCTCTCCAAGAGGCTCACCTAATCTAGAAATTATAAAAAATAAATGGTTTAGAAAGCTTTTTAAGCCATTTTTTGATATAATAAGAAGAATAAATTGAAAGAAGGAATTCTGAAAATGGGAAAACTTGAAGTTATTAATCATCCACTGATTCAACACAAATTGTCAATCTTGCGTCGCACTGACACTTCTACAAAAGCTTTTCGTGAGTTAGTTAACGAGATTGCAATGTTGATGGGATATGAAGTACTTCGTGATCTTCCACTTGAAGACGTTGAAATCGAAACACCTATCACAAAAACAGTTCAAAAACAATTGGCTGGTAAAAAATTAGCGATTGTTCCAATCTTACGTGCAGGTATTGGAATGGTTGATGGATTGTTGAGCTTGGTTCCAGCAGCAAAAGTTGGGCACATCGGTATGTATCGTGATGAAGAAACCCTTCAACCAGTAGAATACTTGGTAAAATTACCTGAAGATATCGACCAACGTCAAATCTTTGTGGTTGACCCTATGCTTGCAACAGGTGGTTCTGCAATCTTGGCTGTTGATTCCCTTAAAAAACGTGGGGCTTCAAACATCAAATTTGTCTGCCTGGTATCTGCTCCAGAAGGTGTAAAAGCTCTTCAAGAAGCTCACCCAGATGTAGAAATCTTTACTGCAGCTTTGGATGAACGTTTGAACGAACATGGTTATATTGTTCCAGGTCTTGGAGACGCAGGAGATCGCTTGTTCGGTACAAAATAAGATTCTAAGCATAGACTAAAACTGTTCATTGGTTTTAGTTTCGAAAGGAGGTTGAATTTTTGTGTCTGTTTATAAGAATGGAGCAAAAATTTGACCTTTTTTGACCAAAAAGATATAATAATCCTATATCGAGTCGTTTGACTAAGAAATATTGCAATCAGAAGGAGAAAAGAATGATTCCTGTAGTTATTGAACAAACAAGTCGTGGAGAACGTTCATATGACATTTACTCACGTCTTTTAAAAGATCGTATCATCATGTTGACTGGACCAGTCGAAGACAATATGGCAAACTCAGTCATCGCCCAATTGCTCTTCTTGGATGCCCAAGATAGTACAAAAGATATTTACCTTTATGTAAATACACCAGGTGGGTCTGTATCAGCTGGTTTGGCAATCGTTGATACCATGAACTTTATCAAGGCAGATGTCCAAACTATCGTTATGGGGATGGCAGCTTCAATGGGAACAATTATTGCCTCAAGTGGAGCAAAAGGCAAACGTTTCATGCTTCCAAATGCAGAGTACATGATTCACCAACCAATGGGTGGTACAGGTGGTGGTACTCAGCAAACAGATATGGCCATCGCTGCTGAACATTTGCTTAAAACTCGTAAGACTTTAGAGCAAATTCTTGCAGATAACTCTGGTAAATCAGTTGAGCAAATACATGCAGATGCTGAACGTGATTACTGGATGAGTGCTCAAGAAACACTTGAATATGGTTTCATTGATGAAATTATGGCCAATAATTCTTTGAATTAATCTACTAAAGCAAACTCGACTGAGTTTGCTTTTTTTGGTATAATAAGAGGAAGATTACTAGAAGGAAGATGAATTATGTTTCAAAAAGAAAATCGGTCTGGTCTGATTATCTACCTATACTATAATCGTGATGCAAAAAAACTCGCAAATTATGGCGATATTTGTTATCACTCAAAAAAACACCGTTATCTACAACTTTATGTTCCAACAGAAGAAGTAGAAGACCTGGTAGGTCGTTTAGATAAAGAAAAATTTATCAAGAAAGTGAGACGATGTCACATCCAAGAATTAGAAACTCCTTTCGTTGGTAACCTCTATAAAAATACCGAAAACGTTATCATTTAAAAAAAGAGATAAACTTGTTGACAATTTTCTGATAATTCGGTATATTCTTAACATGTCATTAAAAATGAATTTAAGAAGGAGACAATTTATGAAGAAAAAATTCGCATTATCGCTTGTTGCACTTGCAAGTGTCGCTGTATTGGCAGCCTGTGGGGAAGTGAAATCTGGAGCTTCTAATGCAACTGGTAACCCAGTAGACGAAAAAGTTATCAAGATTGGTTTCAACTTTGAGGAAACTGGTGCTGTCGCTGCTTACGGTACTTCTGAACAAAAAGGTGCTCAACTTGCAGTTGATGAAATCAATGCTGCTGGTGGTGTTGATGGAAAACAAATCGAAGTAGTAGACAAAGATAATAAATCTGAAACTGCTGAAGCAGCTTCTGTTTCTACAAACCTTGTTACTCAATCAAAAGTAGCAGCTATTGTAGGACCTGCGACTTCTGGAGCAACTGCTGCTGCAGTGGCAAACGCTACTCAAGCTGCTGTGCCATTAATCTCGCCAAGTGCTACTCAAGATGGTTTGACCAAAGGACAAGACTTCCTATTTATTGGAACATTCCAAGATAGCTACCAAGGTAAAATCATCTCAAACTATGTAGCTAATAAATTGAGTGCTAAGAAAGTTGTTTTGTATACTGATAACTCAAGTGACTATGCTAAAGGTGTTGCAAAAGCTTTCCGTGAATCATTTAAAGGTGAAATCGTAGCTGATGAAACATTTGTATCAGGAGATACTGACTTCCAAGCAGCTCTTACAAAAATCAAAGATAAAGAATTTGATGCAATCGTATTACCAGGTTACTACACTGAAGCAGGTAAAATTGTAAACCAAGCTCGTGGTATGGGTATTGACAAACCAATCATCGGTGGTGATGGATTTAATGGTGAAGAGTTTGTTCAACAAGCAACAGTAGAACGTGCATCAAACATTTACTTCATCTCTGGTTTCTCATCAACAGTTGATGTTTCTGATAAGGCAAAAGCCTTCCTAGAAGCTTACCGTGCTAAATACAATGAAGAGCCTTCAACTTTTGCAGCTCTTGCATATGACTCAGTTTACCTTGTAGCAAATGCAGCAAAAGGTGCTAAAACATCTGTAGAACTTAAAGATAATCTTGCTAAAACTAAAGACTTTGAGGGAGTAACAGGAAAAACAAGCTTCGATGCAGATCACAACACTGTTAAAACTGCATTCATGATGACTATGAATAATGGTAAAGTTGAAGCGGCAGAAGTCGTACAACCATAAATTAAAGATAACGAGAATGGGGAATGAGCTTTTTACTCACTCCCTGTTTCGGTATTTTAGAAGCAATTTATATCCTAAAAATTATTATTAGAAAGAGTGAACTATATGCTCCAACAACTTGTTAATGGTTTAATCCTGGGTAGTGTTTATGCATTATTAGCCCTTGGATATACCATGGTTTATGGAATTATCAAGCTCATCAACTTCGCCCACGGCGATATTTATATGATGGGGGCTTTTATGGGCTATTTCTTGATTAATTCCCTACAATTAAATTTCTTTTTAGCCTTAATTTTATCGATGATTGGTTCAGCTATTCTCGGTGTTATCATTGAGTTTCTAGCTTATCGCCCACTGCGTCATTCAACTCGTATCTCTGTACTGATTACAGCTATCGGGGTATCCTTCTTATTGGAATACGGAATGGTCTATCTGGTGGGTGCCAATACACGTGCCTTCCCTCAAGCAATCCAAACTGTACGATACGACTTGGGACCAATTAGTCTTACAAATATCCAATTGTTGATTTTGACTGTCTCAATTGTCTTAATGATTCTTTTGCAACTTATCGTACAAAAAACCAAGATGGGGAAAGCTATGCGTGCCGTTTCTGTAGATAGCGATGCTGCTCAGTTGATGGGGATTAACGTGAACCGTACAATCAGCTTTACCTTTGCTTTGGGTTCAGCTTTGGCTGGAGCAGCAGGTGTCTTGATTGCCCTTTATTACAACTCTCTCGAACCATTGATGGGAATGACTCCAGGTATTAAATCTTTCGTTGCTGCCGTTCTTGGTGGTATCGGTATCATCCCTGGTGCAGCTCTTGGAGGTTTTGTAATTGGTCTATTGGAAACTTTTGCAATTGCTTTTGGATTGTCAGATTTCCGTGATGCCATCGTGTATGGAATCTTGCTCTTAATCTTGATTGTTCGTCCAGCTGGTATTCTTGGTAAGAATGTGAAAGAGAAGGTGTAAACAATGAAAGTAAATGTAAAAGCTAATATTCTCTGGATATTCCTTTTGTTGCTTGGATATGGTATGATTAGCCTCTTAGTTTCACTTGGTATTTTAAACCTTTTCCATATTCAAATTCTGGAACAAATCGGTATTAATATTATTCTTGCAGTAGGACTTAACCTAATCGTTGGTTTCTCTGGCCAATTTTCACTTGGACATGCTGGATTTATGGCTATCGGTGCCTATGCAGCAGCTATTATTGGATCAAAATCTCCAACTTATGGTGCCTTCTTTGGAGCTATGTTGCTCGGCGCCATCATTGCTGGTTTGGTTGCCCTCATCGTAGGAATTCCTACCCTTCGTTTGAAGGGGGATTATCTTGCAGTTGCTACACTTGGGGTTGCTGAGATTATTCGTATCTTGATTGTCAATGGTGGTAGCCTAACTAATGGAGCTGCAGGTATTTTAGGAATTCCAAACTTCACTAACTGGCAAATGGTATATATCTTTGCCGTGATTACAACTATTTTAACACTGAACTTTTTACGTAGTCCAATCGGTCGTTTAACCTTGTCTGTTCGTGAAGATGAAATTGCGGCTGAGTCAGTAGGGGTCAATACAACAAAAATCAAAATTATTGCTTTCGTATTTGGAGCTATGACTGCAAGTATTGCAGGATCACTCCAAGCAGGATTTGTCGGTTCAGTTGTACCAAAAGATTATAGTTTTATCAACTCTATCAACGTTTTAATCATCGTTGTATTTGGTGGTTTGGGATCAATCACAGGATCAATTGTCGCAGCCATTGTTCTTGGAATTTTGAACATGTTACTCCAAGACGTTGCTAGCGTTCGTATGATTATCTATGCTTTGGCTTTGGTACTTGTTATGATTTTCAGACCAGGTGGACTCCTTGGTACATGGGAATTGAGCCTATCACGTCTCTTTAAAAAAGGTAAGAAGGAGGGACAAAACTAATGGCATTACTTGAAGTAAAAAACTTAACCAAACATTTTGGTGGTTTGACGGCTGTTGGAGATGTAACTCTCGAATTGAATGAAGGTGAACTTGTTGGCTTGATTGGACCGAATGGAGCGGGGAAAACAACTCTTTTCAACTTGCTGACAGGAGTTTATGAACCGAGTGAAGGAACTGTTACTTTGGATGGGCACCTACTAAATGGAAAGCAACCTTATAAAATCGCATCCCTTGGTTTAGGGCGTACCTTCCAAAATATTCGTCTTTTTAAAGACTTAACTGTTTTAGACAATGTTCTCATTGCATTTAGCAATCATCATAAACAACATGTATTTGCTAGTTTCTTACGCTTACCAGCTTTTTACAAGAATGAAAAAGAATTGAAAGCTAAAGCCTTAGAATTACTAAAAATCTTTGATTTGGATGGAGATGCTGAAACTTTAGCAAAAAACCTAGCTTATGGTCAACAACGTCGTTTGGAGATTGTTCGTGCTCTTGCTACAGAGCCTAAAATCCTTTTCTTGGATGAGCCTGCAGCTGGTATGAACCCACAAGAAACGGCAGAATTGACTGAGTTGATTCGTCGGATAAAGGATGAATTCAACATTACCATTATGCTGATTGAACATGATATGAACTTGGTCATGGAAGTTACTGAACGTATCTACGTTCTTGAGTATGGTCGTTTGATTGCTCATGGTACACCAGATGAAATCAAGAGTAATAAACGTGTTATCGAAGCTTATCTTGGAGGTGAAGCCTAATGTCTATGTTAAAAGTTGAAAACCTCTCAGTACACTATGGTATGATTCAAGCTGTACGTGATGTGAGCTTTGAAGTTAATGAAGGAGAAGTTGTTTCTCTAATCGGTGCTAACGGTGCAGGTAAAACAACTATTCTTCGTACTCTATCAGGACTTGTTCGCCCAAGTTCTGGTCGAATTGAATTTTTGGGCCAAGAAATCCAAAAGATGCCTGCTCAAAAGATTGTGGCATCAGGACTTTCTCAAGTGCCAGAAGGACGTCATGTCTTCCCTGGTTTGACAGTTATGGAAAACTTGGAGATGGGAGCCTTTCTTAAGAAGAACCGTGAAGAGAACCAAGCAAATTTGAAGAAAGTCTTTTCACGTTTTCCACGTTTGGAAGAACGTAAAAACCAGGATGCAGCAACCCTATCTGGAGGTGAGCAACAGATGCTTGCTATGGGACGTGCACTTATGTCGACTCCTAAACTCCTTCTTTTGGATGAGCCATCAATGGGGCTGGCACCAATTTTCATTCAAGAAATTTTTGATATCATCCAAGATATTCAAAAACAAGGGACAACCGTTCTTTTGATTGAACAAAATGCTAATAAAGCACTTGCCATTGCAGATCGAGGATATGTTCTTGAAACAGGTAAAATCGTTCTTTCAGGAACAGGTAAAGAACTCGCAGCTTCAGACGAAGTCAGAAAAGCATATCTAGGTGGCTAAAACAATCCAGTGGATTGTTTTAGTCGGCGGATAAGGATTGCGTAGTAATCTTCGTATAGTCTGGGAGACTAGTTTAGGTTGCGGATAAGGATTGCGCAAGCAATCCACATTATTCCGGGGGACCTTTTTAGTCGGCGGATAGAGATTGCAAAGCAACCATAGAATCCACATAAGTAAATGATTAAGAGCTCTTAGGTGGAGCTCTTTTTCGTAAAGTTCACCAGATTTTTCTGAATCTTGAAAAAGAGATGAAAGCGTTTGATAGCTTTCCGTAAAAAGTGTATAATAAAACTATAAACATAAAGGAGATTTCCTATGGCAGTTAAAGATTTTATGACTCGTAAGGTCGTTTATATTAGTCCTGATACAACTGTTGCGCATGCAGCAGATTTAATGCGTGAACAAGGCTTGCACCGTCTTCCTGTTATTGAGAATGATAAATTAGTAGGCTTGGTAACAGAAGGTACAATCGCTGAAGCTAGTCCTTCAAAAGCGACTAGTCTTTCGATCTTCGAGATGAATTATCTGCTTAATAAGACAAAAGTAAAAGATGTCATGATTCGTGATGTTGTTACTGTTTCAGGATATGCAAGCTTGGAAGACGCCACTTATCTCATGCTCAAAAATAAGATTGGTATCTTACCCGTTGTGGATAATGGACAACTGTATGGAGTGATTACAGACCGAGATGTATTCAGAGCCTTTCTAGAAATTGCTGGTTATGGTGAAGAAGGTATCCGTGTTCGTTTTATCACAGAAAATGAAGTTGGGGTGCTAGGTAAGATTGTTTCTCTAATCGTTGAAGAAAATCTTAATATTTCTCATACCGTTAATATCCCTCGTAAAGATGGTAAGATTGTCATTGAAGTTCAAATTGAGGGAACAATTGATCTTACTTCTTTGAAAAAGAAATTCGAACAAGAGAATATTCTGGTTGATGAAATTACCCAGACTTCTGCAAAGAAACTCTAAAAAGTAAACAATTATTGTTTTATACTTGCGAAAAAAATTTTTTTCTAGTATAATAGTTTATTGTGAGCAAACCTCACTTACCCCATGCAAAGACTTGGGGTCATTAGACCAAAAGGAGGAACATATCAATGGCTAAATACGAAATTCTTTATATCATTCGTCCAAACATTGAAGAAGAAGCGAAAAACGCTTTGGTAGCACGTTTTGACTCTATCTTGACTGACAACGGTGCAACTGTTGTTGAATCAAAAGATTGGGAAAAACGTCGTCTTGCATACGAAATCCAAGATTTCCGTGAAGGACTTTACCACATCGTTAACGTTGAAGCAAACGATGACGCAGCTCTTAAAGAGTTTGACCGTCTTTCAAAAATCAACGCTGACATTCTTCGTCACATGATCGTCAAAATTGACGCGTAAGAAGGTAGATTATGATTAACAATGTTGTACTTGTAGGGCGTATGGTACGTGACGCTGAGTTGCGTTATACCCCATCAAATGTAGCAGTAGCTACTTTTACTCTTGCAGTAAACCGTACATTCAAGAGTCAAAATGGTGAACGTGAGGCTGATTTTATCAATGTCGTAATGTGGCGCCAACAGGCTGAAAACCTTGCTAATTGGGCAAAAAAAGGCTCACTTATCGGGGTTACAGGTCGTATCCAGACTCGTAGTTACGATAACCAGCAAGGACAACGTGTCTACGTGACTGAAGTCGTAGCTGAAAATTTCCAAATGTTGGAAAGCCGTAGCGTGCGTGAAGGTCAAACTGGTGGAGGTCATTCAGCACCAAGTTCAAATTATTCAGCACCTACCCAATCAGTACCTGACTTTTCACGAGATGAAAATCCATTTGGAACAACCAATCCATTGGATATTTCAGACGATGATTTACCATTCTAATGGACAATTAATACTATAAAGGAGAAAAAACATGGCTCAACAACGTCGTGGCGGATTCAAACGCCGTAAAAAAGTTGATTACATCGCAGCAAACAAAATTGAATATGTTGATTACAAAGATACTGAGCTTCTTAGCCGTTTCGTTTCAGAACGTGGGAAAATCCTTCCTCGTCGTGTAACTGGAACTTCAGCTAAAAACCAACGTAAAGTAACAACAGCTATCAAACGCGCTCGCGTAATGGCTTTGATGCCTTTCGTAAACGAAGATTAAAGAAAAGACCCTCACGGGTCTTTTTTTTATGAGCATGGAAATATGAGAGCGAGTTGAGGTCCGGTGGAGCTCTTTTTCATGAGCTTGGAAATGTAAGAGCGAGTTGATGTCCGGGTGGACCTCTTTTTCATGAGCTTGAAAATAAGAAAGTGAATTAATATCCCAACGAGTCTTTTTTCAGGTCCAGTGGACCTCTTTTTCATGAGCTCAGCGAGTAAGACCTGGCTGTTTTTTTTCTTTCTCTAAAACGTGCTATAATGATAGTAGTAATTCTAAAGGAGTATCTTATGAAGGGAAACGCTATTATTAGAAAAATGATTGAATCGGATATCCAACACCTGTCCCAAGGTTTTATCAATCAGGGTTGGCCTGTTAGAGAGGAAAATTTAACTCGATACTTTAAGGAGCAAGAAAGTGGGGAGAGAGAAGTCTTAGTTGCAGAGGTCGATAGTGCTGTAGCGGGCTACATTACCATTTTGCCCTCTGCTAAACATGGTCCTTTTGCAGAAATCTATCCAGAACTTTCAGATTTCAATGTCTTTGAGACTTTTCAAAATCAAGGTATTGGAAATCTCTTGATGGAAGAAGCGGAAAAACGAGTTAAACTCGTATCGGATAAGGTGACGCTTGGTGTTGGACTCCACTCAGGTTATGGACCTGCCCAGAGATTGTACATCAAACGAGGTTATATTCCAGATGGTTCGGGAGTTTGGTATCAGAACTATCCAGTGGCGATGAATGCTACTTGTGAAGATATCGGTGATCTTGTTTTATATCTGTCAAAAGATTTGATTTAAGATAGATTTTATAAAGTTTAACTTTAAAATAGCAAGAAGTCGTAAACTCCTTTTTCATTCGAAAAAGGGATTTTTTTGTTTGTAATTTTGAAAACAAATCATCGGAATTCAATATATTTTACTATATTAATATACACAGTCCAAGAGTTTTCGAAAGGTTGCTGAAACCCTTTATTACAAAAGGGTTTCATAGTGTTACAAAACCATTAAAAGCATTAGTGGATTCTAAAAAAATTTGACATTTAAATTAATTGCCGGTAAAATAATTAAGACAATCAAATTAATTGATTCTTGAAATATTCTATATTCGAATCAATATTATGTGTCAAATTTTATGATGTTTAAAGGAAACCATAATGGAAAAACTTAAAGTGATGGTTGTTTTTGGAACACGTCCAGAAGCCATCAAAATGGCCCCTTTAGTGTTGGAATTGCAAAAGCATAGTGAACGTATTGAAACAATCACCGTTGTAACTGCACAACACCGTCAAATGTTAGATCAGGTTCTTGAAACCTTTCGTATTCAACCAAACTATGATTTAGATATTATGGGGAAAAATCAGTCGCTTTTAGATATCACTGGGAAAATTCTCCAGAAGTTCGATCCTATTGTTAAGAAAGAACTTCCAGATATGATTTTGGTACACGGTGATACTACAACAACTTTTGTAGCAAGTCTGGTAGCTTTCTATAATCAAGTTCGCATCGGGCATGTTGAAGCCGGGTTAAGAACCTTTGATAAATATTCTCCATTTCCAGAAGAGATGAATCGTCAAATGACTGATAATCTAGCAGATCTTTATTTCGCTCCAACGAGTGAGAGTAAAGAAAATCTTCTAAAGGAAAACCATCCGGAATTTTCCATTATTATCACTGGGAACACTGCCATTGATGCATTAAAATTAACGGTTCAATCTGATTACTATCATGAAGTTCTAGATCAGTTGGATCCGTTAAAAAAATTAGTTTTGGTAACAATGCACCGTCGTGAAAACCAAGGTCAACCCATGCGAGATGTTTTTACTGCCTTGCGCGAAATGGTAGATGTTCACTCTGAATTGGAAGTTGTCTATCCTGTCCACCTTAGTCCTGCAGTGCAAGAGGCTGCTAAGGATATCCTCTCTGGCCATGAGAGAATCCATTTGATTGAACCTTTGGATGTACTGGATTTCCATAATTTGGCATCTAAAAGTTATTTTATCATGACGGACTCTGGTGGTGTTCAAGAAGAAGCTCCTTCTCTAGGGAAACCAGTTCTTGTGCTTCGTGATACAACTGAGCGTCCAGAAGGAGTGCGAGCGGGAACCTTAAAATTAGTTGGAACAGATCCTAACCGCGTAAAAGAGGCAATGTCAGCCCTATTAACAGATGAAAAACTCTACAAAGATATGTCTCAGGCTCCGAATCCTTACGGTGACGGAAGAGCTTCAGAACGAATTGTAAAAGCAATTCAACATTACTTTGGATTGACGGAAGCTGCACCTGAATTTAGAGAAGGAGATGAAGCGTAATGAAAAGTTGGATTAAATTTAGGAACTGGTCTATTGCTTTAATTGGATTTGAGTTATTTCTCCTAGTGTTTTGTGGGCTTTATGCTAGACAACTCTTGCTTGAACAAATCTTATTTTTCTTCTTAGCTTTGTTTGCTGCCTTGGTATTATCTGATTTGTTGTTGACTTGGACAATACTGTTAAGCTTTGGTCTAGGTATTATCTTTTTAGTTCTGGGAATTGTGTACATTCCTAGTCTTCAAATTTTTATTTTTCTCTTTAGTTTTCCTGTTTTAATCGGAATTTTAATTAAGATTCGTTATTATATCTTTAAGATGGTTTCCAAAGTACAGGATCAAGAAAAAGAAGCTTCTGCAGACTATGAATCTATGCTTTCTTCTCAAAACGAAGGAATACAGGCTCTCTTAATTCATTGGTCACACGAAGATTTGTTCTTCCAGATTAAACCTAAAGAATACAATCGTATGCTTAGTCGGATTCGAGATGTCATTTCGCAAAAACTGATGTACAATGATAAACTCTATTATATTTCAGAGGGGAATTTCCTTGTTTTGTCTGATAGCAATCAACATTCCTTGAAGGAAATCTATTTCAATGATTTGAAGGAAAAATTAGAAGAGTTGATTTTTCATGGAGAAGATGGGAATCAAGCAATTCAATTTCAAACGGGTTACTTGGTAGTTGACTCAGAAAATAGAGACAAAAATCAACACTACTCTGATATCATTAGTCATTTAAAACGTCAGTTAGAGACGGATGTAATTGTGGAATATTAGGAGGAAAAAATGAATCTGACAGATACATTCTGGGGAATTGCTTTTGGAGTAAGTCTCGTATTTGGCATTTGTTTTGTCATATTATTTGTTGCATACAAAGTTTTATACCATCGAGTGAATAAAAATTTTAAGGCGGTGAATCATGATTAGTCAAATATTGATGATTTTTACCTTGATTTCTATCTGGGTTTCCTTAGCCTGGGGCTTGGTCATTCTCTTTTCAGCGGTTCACTTCTGGTTCAAGCATAGTGATTTTCGTGTAGATACAACACCATTACCATACTATCCTAAGGTGACGATTGTCGTTCCAGCCCATAATGAAGATGTGGTTATTGCACAGACAGCTAAAGCTATCCTAGATTTGAATTATCCTCATGATCGTGTGGAATTGCTCTTGTTTGCAGATAATTGTTCAGATAACACTTATGAAGAGTGTCTAGCTGTTAAAGCGATTCCAGAGTATGCTGAAAGAAATCTGACCATTATCAATCGTAGTGGTACAGGAGGTAAAGCCGGAGTTCTTAATGATGCTTTGGAGATGGCTACTGGAGATTATATCTGTGTCTATGATGCTGACGCTATGCCTGAAAAAAATGCTCTTTATTTCCTTGTCAAGGAAGTCATGAAGGATCCAGAACGTCATGTGGCATCTTTTGGTAGAAATAAGACGCGTAATGCAAATCAGAATTTCTTGACACGTTGTATCAACCAAGAAATCGTCGTTACCCAGCGCGTTCACCATGTGGGTATGTGGCATCTCTTTAAGATTGGTCGTATCCCAGGAACAAACTTTATCATTCAGACTGAGTTTGTAAAAAGTATTGGTGGTTGGAGAAATGGTGCCTTAACAGAAGATACCGATATCTCCTTTAAGATTATGCAGAGTGGGAAATTGATTGCCCTTGCTTATAATTCAGAGGCTTTCCAACAAGAGCCAGAAACTTTAAAGAGTTACTATATGCAACGGAAACGTTGGGCTAAAGGGAACTATGAAGTAGTGCTATCAAACTTTAAACACTTGTTTGGTAAAGGAAACTGGCGTGTTAAGTTAGAAGTCTTTAACTATTCTTGTATCTTCTTTTGGTTTAACTTTGCCATTGTTCTTTCGGATTTGATTTTCCTTGCTAATATAATCGCAATGCTTGTGCGTATATTTGTCCCTGACTTTGATATTCCATTTGCCTTTGATGCAAACAATATTTACATTACTCAATTAATGCTTTTCAACTGGATTCTGATGATTGGTCTATATCTGATGCAGATTATGATTGCATTAGCCAGCCAATTTGGACAAGCAACAAGCAAGCAGGTTTGGTTGGCCTTGCTGGCCTATTTCACTTATGCTCAACTATTTATCATAGTATCTATTGATTCGATTACTTCAATTGTCATGGACAAGATTCTTCGCAGAAAAGAGACTAAGTGGGTTAAAACCAAGCGCTTTGCAGGTTAGGAGGAATTATGAAACTGAATAAATTAAAATATGTATGGTTTGTTCTCATCCTTTCAATCTTTTGCCTAACCTTGTTCTTGGCAAGAGGAAGGAGCAAAATCGAAATGCGTAATCGTATCTACCATCAATGGAGTCAGCAGTTCCTCGTTTCAAATGGGGATCAAACTTATGTTCGTACGACTAGTAGTGGCGATGAGACAACTGTTTTATCAGAAGCTCAGAGTTACGGTATGCTCTTGACAGTTTATGCAGCTCAAAAAGGACAAGCCAATCAAGAGAATTTTGATAGCCTGTATCGTTACTATAAAAACCATCGACTAGAGGGGACTCAGTTGATGTCTTGGAAGCAGGTTATCAAGAATGGACAAGAAACTGTTGAAAAGCACAATGCTACAGATGGCGATCTCTATATTGCTTATTCCTTGATCGAAGCTGCTAAGCAGTGGCCAGATAAGGCTCAGGAATATGAAGGTCAAGCAAAAAGTATCTTGATTGATATTCTTCGATTCAATTATAACGAGGATACTGGTGTTCTAAAGGTAGGAAATTGGGCCCAAAAAAATACGGATTTTTACTATTTGATGAGAACATCTGATACACTACCTCATTATTTCCAAGTATTTTATAATCTAACTGGAGATAAACAATGGCTCGATATTAAGGATAAAATGCTTGGGCAATTGGAGCAAATCAGTTCTCAATCTGAGACAGGTCTCTTGCCAGACTTTATCTGGGTAGAGAAGTCAGGTGTGCGTGTTGCTGATGCTAATACCATTGAATCTCAATACGACGGAGCTTACTCTTATAACGCTTGTCGTTTGCCTTACCACTTGGCACAAAGTCAGGATGAAAGAAGTCAGAAAATCGTTCAAAAGATGATGAATTTCTTTATGAAAGAGAAACGGATCTATGCAGGTTATGATCTTCAAGGTCATGCTTTAAATCAATATCAAGCAGGAAGTTTCTTGGCACCAATTACTTATGCGGCCAATACTGTCGAAGGAAATCTTAAACTCCTTCAACAGAATAAATACATTTTTACGCAAGATTTACCATTGGATAATTATTATGATGCGACTATGATTACCATGATTGCTCTTGAACTATTCTAAAATGTAAAGAGGAGACTAGTTTTACTAGTTCTCTTTTTTAGTGTTTTTTGGACTTAGTTGCAGAATTTCATCTTTTTTTAAGAAAGGAATTTACTAGTGTTTATGGTATAATGGAAAGAGTGAATTAAAGGAGGTCTTACAATGGATGCCAAGTTAAGATACAAGGCTAAGAAGATTAAGATTATCTTTTTTGATATAGATGATACTTTACGAAATTCAAAGACTGGCTTTATTCCAAGCACTATTCCAACAGTGTTTCAACAATTACGCGAGAAGGGAATCTTGACAGGAATTGCGACTGGTCGAGGTATTTTCGGCGTCGTACCAGAGATTAAAGCCCTCAAACCTGATTTCTTTGTAACCTTGAATGGTGCTTATATTGAGGACAAAAAGGGTAATGTCATATATAGTAATAAAATTGCTAGAGATAAGGTTGAAGAGTATATTGCTTGGACTAAGGAAGTTGGGATTGACTACGGTTTAGTTGGTAGTCATGAGGCTAAACTATCTAGACGAACAGAAATGATTAGCCAGGCTATTGACCCAATTTATCCTGATTTAGATGTGGACCCTGATTTTTATCAAAAAGAAGATATTTATCAGATGTGGACCTTTGAGGATCAGGGAGATGACTTGACGTTGCCTGAAAACTTATCATCGACTTTACGTCTAGTTCGTTGGCATGAACATTCGTCAGATGTGGTGCCTATTTCGGGCTCAAAAGCAGCTGGAGTTGCCAAAGTGGTAGACCAATTAGGTTTAAAACCTGAAAACGTCATGGTTTTTGGAGACGAACTTAACGATTTAGAACTCTTTGATTATGCAGGTATTTGTGTTGCTATGGGAATTTCTCATGACATAATCAAAGAAAAAGCAGATTATGTTACAAAAACATTAGAAGAAGATGGCATTTTTGATGCCTTAGAAGGATTTGGTATGGTAGAAAAAGAATTACATTTTCCACAAGTAGACATTGAAGCAGTAGATGGTCCAATTGCGACTATTAAGACAAATCATGGAGATATGCGCATCAAGCTTTTCCCTGAGCATGCACCAAAAACAGTAGCCAACTTTATTGCTCTATCAAAAGATGGTTACTATGACGGTGTCATTTTCCACCGTATTATTAAAGACTTTATGATTCAAGGTGGAGACCCAACTGGTACTGGTATGGGGGGCGAATCTATCTATGGTGAGTCATTTGAAGATGAATTTTCAGAAGAGCTTTACAATGTTCGCGGAGCTCTTTCTATGGCAAATGCTGGACCAAATACAAATGGTAGCCAGTTCTTTATCGTACAGAACCAACACTTGCCATATTCTAAGAAAGAAATTGCTCGTGGTGGCTGGCCAGAACCAATTGCGGAAATTTATGCTGAACAAGGTGGAACTCCTCACCTAGACCGTCGTCACACAGTATTTGGTCAACTTGCGGATGAAGCTTCTTATGAAGTTCTGGATGCAATTGCAGGTGTCGAAACAGGTGCAATGGACAAGCCAGTTGACGACGTAGTCATTGAAACTATTGAAATTGAGGACTAAAATGAAAATCGGTGATAAGCTAAATGGCCGTATTACTGGGATTCAGCCCTATGGAGCTTTTGTTGAGTTAGAAACAGGAGTGACAGGACTGATTCATATCTCAGAGATTCGGACAGGATTTATCGAAAATATTTACGAAGTTTTAAAAATCGGTGATGAAGTCCAGGTACAGGTAGTAGATTTTGACGAATATACAGGAAAGGCTAGCCTTTCCATTCGTACCTTGGAAGAAGAAAAACATCAACTTCCTAGACGAAGACGTTTTTCGAATGACCGCATCAAACATGGTTTTGCACCGCTTGGTCGCATGATGCCTATTTGGACTCGAGAAGCCTTGGAGCATTTAAAGAAAAACAGTAATTGATAAATTTCTAACCATCTTTGATGTTATTTAATTTGTGGCAATAGAAGTATGAACGAAGAACAATTATTAAAATCAGGAGAGCGCATTAACCAACTCTTCTCTACAGATATCAAGATTATTCAAAATAGAGAGGTTTTCAGCTATTCAGTGGATAGTGTTCTCCTGTCTCGTTTTCCTCGTTTTCCTAAAAATGGGTTGATAGTGGATTTCTGTGCAGGTAATGGAGCTGTTGGACTATTTGCCAGTAGTCGTACCAAGGCTAAAATTCTCTCTGTAGAAATCCAAGAACGCCTAGCTGATATGGCTGAACGGTCGGTTCGTTTAAATGGCTTAGAAGAGCAGATGCAGGTTATTTGTGATGATTTGAAAAATATGCCTAGCTACATTCAGGGGAGCAAGGTCGATTTGATTTTGTGCAACCCTCCCTATTTTAAGGTGGACGCAAATTCTAATCTGAACGAAAGCGAACACTACTTATTGGCTCGGCACGAAATTACGACCAATCTAAAAGAAATTTGTCGTAGTGCCCAAAGTATACTCAAATCTAACGGGCGTCTAGCCATGGTTCATCGTCCTGATCGTTTGTTAGATATTTTAGAAACCCTTCAACAACACAATTTAGCTCCAAAGCGGCTGCAATTTGTCTACCCTAAACGGGAAAAGGAAGCCAATATGCTTTTGATTGAGGCTATCAAAGACGGCTCCACTAGTGGCTTTAAGGTTTTACCACCACTCATTGTTCATAATAGTGATGGTTCCTACACACCAGAAATTCAAGAGATTTATTATGGATCATAAGGCTTATATGTATGTAGTTGAGTGCCGTGATGGTTCCTACTATACAGGCTATACAACAGATGTGAAGAAACGAGTTGCTGTCCACAATAGTGGTAAAGGTGCCAAGTATACACGAGCTCGTTTGCCGGTGACACTTATCTATGTAGAAGGTTTTGATAGTAAGGAAGAGGCCATGTCTGCTGAAGCTCTTTTCAAGCGCAAGACACGTATGCAAAAAGAACATTATCTCAAAGAGTATCAAAATAGAAATTTAGTCGATACTTTTGACATGTAGCGAGGAGTCATTTGACTCCTCTTATTTTTGTCAAAAATTGAAAAAAATGCTACAATAAAGAGAATAAAGAAACGAGGTATTATCATGTCTAAGATTCTAGTATTTGGTCACCAAAATCCAGATTCAGATGCTATCGGTTCATCTGTAGCCTTTGCTTATCTTGCTAAAGAAGCTTATGGTTTGGATACAGAAGCGGTAGCTCTTGGAACTCCAAACGAAGAAACAGCTTTCGTATTGGACTATTTTGGTGTTGAAGCACCACGCGTGATCACATCTGCTAAAGCAGAAGGTGCAGAACAAGTTATTTTGACTGACCACAATGAATTCCAACAATCAGTTTCAGATATCGCTGAAGTAGAAGTTTATGGTGTTGTGGACCACCATCGTGTAGCTAACTTTGAAACTGCTAGCCCACTTTACATGCACTTGGAACCAGTTGGATCATCATCTTCTATCGTATACCGCATGTTCAAAGAACACGGTGTAGCAGTGCCAAAAGAATTGGCAGGTTTGATGCTTTCAGGTTTGATTTCAGATACCCTTCTTTTGAAATCTCCAACAACTCATCCATCTGATAAAGTGATTGCGCCTGAATTGGCTGAATTGGCTGGTGTGAATTTGGAAGAATACGGTCTTTCAATGCTCAAAGCTGGTACCAACTTGGCAAGCAAATCAGCAGAAGAATTGATCGGCATCGATGCTAAGACTTTTGAACTCAACGGAAACAATGTTCGTGTGGCTCAAGTCAATACAGTTGATATTGCTGAAGTCTTGGAACGCCAAGCTGAAATCGAAGCAGCCATTCAAGTAGCAAATGCAGCTAACGGCTACTCTGACTTTGTTTTGATGATTACTGATATTGTGAATTCAAACTCAGAAATTTTGGCTCTTGGTGCTAATATGGACAAGGTAGAAGCAGCTTTCAATTTCAAACTTGAAAACAACCATGCCTTCCTTCCAGGTGCCGTTTCACGTAAGAAACAAGTGGTACCACAATTGACAGAAAGCTTTAATGCATAATGATAGGTGGGGAAACCCATCGTTAAAAGGAGTTTCGACTCCTTTTTTGCTAGGAGGAGATCATGTTAGAAAATGGCGATTTGATTTTTGTGAAAGATGGTTCAGATATGGGACAGGCCATCCAGGAATCTACTGGTCACTATAGCCATGTGGCCATCTTTTTGGACGGTTCCATTTATCATGCAACGGTGGAAGGTGGCGTCCTTGCCCAATCTCCTGAAGATTTCTTTGAAGTTGAGAAAGTCTATGACCTTTATCGCTATCCGAAAATCGATCACAAAGAAGTCAAAAAGCAGGCAGAGAGCCTTTTGGGTTCGCCCTACAATTCTTCCTTTTATCCGGATGGAGATGGTTTCTATTGTTCCCAATTTATTGCAGAAATCCTCCCTATTTTTGAGACCATTCCTATGAAGTTTGGGAATGATACACAGGAAATCAGTGATTTCTGGAGTGAATATTATAGAGAACTAGGACTTCCTGTACCTTTGAATCAGCCTGGCACTAACCCGAGTCAATTAGCAGCATCACCACTTTTAGTATGTAAAGAAAGGAATCTTCATGATTCAGATTTTTAATCCATCTCGTTTGACACGACAACCATTCTTTAGAAATTTGGTTGATTATCTTGATCAGCATGATGATGTTATTCTCCGTGAAATCAAGGCTCAGTTTCCAGGGGTTGCAGTTGATAAGTACTTGGAGGAATATATTAAAGCTGGTTTCATTCTTCGTGAAAACAAACGCTATTCTCTCAATCTCCCATTTCTAGAATCTACAGAATCTCTTGAACTAGACCAAGAAGTCTTTGTGAGAGATGATAGTCCTGTTTATCAAGAAATCCTGGAGAAAGATTTTCAGACTGAATTACGTAATCAAACCAATGCAGCTATCCTAGAAGAGTATACGGATTTTGCTAGGGAAAAGATGACCTTGTCTAATTACTTTTATAAGGTTAAGCACCAGTATCCGCTGACCGATGATCAGCAGGCACTCTATGCTATTTTAGGAGATGTCAATCCTGATTATGCTCTCAAGTATATGACAACCTTTTTGCTTAAATTTCTCAAAAAAGATCAGCTTATGCAGAAACGTCGTGATATCTTTGTCGATAGTTTAGTTTTGTTAGGCTACATCATTCAAAATGTAGAGGGGAAATATGAGTTAGCTGTAGAATTTGATAAAGAAAGACTCATCTTTATAAAAAAATAAAGGCTAGGAATTTTCCTAGCCTTCTTTTAATTTATTATAGATAACGTTCTGCAACAGCAGCATCTCCAGGATAGTCTTCTTTCTTACCTTGGATGATTTGGTAGCAATCAGCTCCTTTACCAGCGATAATCACAGCGTCCAGTTCTTGACTTGTGATAGACATAGCAGCCTTGATAGCCTGCTCACGATCGACAATCTTTTCAACAGGATGATGGATATAGCTACTGATTTCATCTGCAATGGCCATCGGATCTTCATAGTTTGGATCATCAGCTGTTAGAAAGACTTGAATTTCAGGATGTTGATCGAGGAGAAGCCCAAAGTCCTTACGACGGCTTTCTCCCTTGTTTCCAGTTGAACCAAGTACTAGAGCAATCTTTCCAGTTTGATGAGTTTCAACGACAGAGATTAGTTTTTTAAGACTGTCACCATTGTGGGCGTAGTCGATGAAAACTTTTGCACCATTTTTCTGGGTGAGAACTTCCATACGACCAGGAACACGAGTAGTCGCAATCCCTTTTTTGATGTCATCCAGACTAGCACCTAGACGAAGACAGGCAAGTCCTGCAGCGACAGCGTTTTCTTGATTGAAGTGCCCGATCAACTGAATATCATAGTCTCCAGCTAATTTACCAGTAGCTGAGAAGCTAAAGGCTTTGGAGTTCTCGATTTGGTTACTTGATTGGCTACCGTAGAAGTCATGGTCTTGGTTCTCAACTTGTTCTTTCAGAACAGAGAAGTGATCCATATCGCTATTAATGACAACTGCTCGACTATTTTTCATCAAGAGACGCTTGTGGTAGAAATAATCTTCAAATGTCGGATGTTCAATAGGACCAATATGGTCAGGACTGATATTGAGGAAAACTCCTACATCGAAAGTGAGACCGTAGACTCGCTTAACCAAGTAGGCTTGACTAGATACTTCCATGATAAGATGGGTTCTTCCATTATCAACTGCCTGCGCCATCATCTCAAAGAGATCAATACTCTCAGGAGTAGTCAGGGCAGATTTAAAGAAAGTCTTGCCGTCTAAGGTCGTATTCATGGTTGATAACATAGCTGGACGATGTTGTTGATTTAAGATGTTGTAGGCGAAATAAGCTGCGGTTGTTTTTCCTTTAGTACCAGTGAAAGCAAGTAATTTTAATTTCTCCTGAGGGTTGCCATAAAACTCCATGGCAATCAAACTCATGGCTTTCTTAATATCGCTAACGACAATAACGGGAATACCGACTTCATAATCCCGTTCCGCTACATACCAACCGATCCCTTGTTCAATTGCCGAAAGGAGAAATTCTTTTTTGAAGGCTGCTCCTTTGACAAAAAAGAGACTATTTTCTTGAGCTTTTCGACTATCGTAGCAGATGCTATTAAAAACGACATCACTGTATAAATAATGGTAATGTTCTTGGTCGATAATCTCGCGGAAGAGATCATCTTTTTTTAAAATATCTAATACGGTTTCAATCTTTATCATACTTTCTATTGTAAACCGAAAGTCTGAATTTTACAAGTAACAAGGAAAAGTTTATAATGGAAGATAAGGAACATTTCCTAGTTATTAAAATTGAATGAGGAAGTTATGTCTAACGAAAATAATCATCAGCAGGCCCAGATGTTACGAGGGACTGCCTGGCTAACAGCAAGTAACTTTATCAGTCGCCTCCTCGGGGCTATCTACATTATCCCATGGTATATCTGGATGGGGACTTATGCTGCAACGGCTAACGGTCTCTTTACCATGGGCTATAATATCTACGCCTGGTTCTTGTTGATTTCGACAGCAGGTATTCCAGTTGCAGTTGCTAAGCAAGTCGCTAAATACAATACCATGCAAGAAGAAGAGCATAGTTTTGCCCTGATTCGAAGTTTCTTGGGCTTTATGACTGTGCTGGGACTTGCCTTTGCCTTGATCTTATACCTCTTTGCACCTTGGTTGGCGGACCTTTCCGGAGTCGGTAAGGACTTAATTCCAATTATGCAAAGTTTAGCGTGGGCGGTCTTGATTTTCCCATCTATGAGTGTTATCCGTGGATTTTTCCAAGGGATGAATAATCTCAAGCCTTATGCTATGAGCCAAATCGCTGAGCAGGTTATCCGTGTTATTTGGATGCTCTTAGCGACCTTTATCATTATGAAGCTTGGTTCAAAAGATTATCTATCAGCAGTTACCCAATCTACCTTTGCGGCTTTTGTGGGAATGGTAGCTAGTTTTACAGTCTTGTTTTATTTCCTTTATAAAGAAGGGTTACTTCAAAAAGTTTTTGAAACCCGAGATAAGATTGATAGTAAGAGTCTGCTGGTTGATACGATTAAGGAAGCTATTCCATTTATTATAACAGGTTCAGCTATTCAACTTTTCCAAATCTTGGACCAAATGACCTTTATCAATAGCATGAAGTGGTTTACCAACTATAGTAATGAAGATTTGGTTGTCATGTTTTCTTATTTCTCTGCCAATCCTAATAAAATCACCATGATTTTGATTTCCGTAGGAGTATCAATCGGTAGCGTTGGTTTGCCCCTCTTGACCGAGAACTATGTCAAGGGTGATTTACCAGCAGCTTCTCGGTTGGTGCAAGATAGTATTACCATGCTCTTCTTATTCCTACTACCTGCAACGGTTGGAGTAGTCATGGTAGGGGAACCCCTCTATACAGTCTTTTACGGTAAACCTGATAGTTTGGCTTTGGGCTTGTTTGTCTTTGCAGTCTTGCAGTCAACAATCCTAGGTTTGTACATGGTCTTGTCTCCAATGCTTCAGGCTATGTTCCGTAACCGTAAGGCAGTTCTATATTTTATCTATGGTTCGCTTGCTAAGATCGTTTTACAACTACCATCAATAGCGATTTTCCACAGTTATGGACCATTAATTTCAACGACCATCGGTCTCATCATCCCAATTGTTTTAATGTACCGTGAAATCTGTCAGATTACAGGTGCTCGCCGAAAGATTATCTTGAAGAGAACAATCTTAGTCACTATTTTAACTTTAGTCATGTTTATTCTGGTTGGATTCTTGCAATGGATTTTTGGACTTGTCTTCCATCCAACTGGACGTTTATGGAGCTTCATATATGTCGCCTTAATTGGTACAATTGGTGGTGGGCTCTATGGAGTCATGAGTCTATATACTCGACTCTTGGATAAGGTTATTGGTCAGGCAAAAGCGGACCAGTTACGAGCGCGCTTAAAATTATCATAATATTTAATAAATAAAACGAACGATTTGAACTTTTTACGTAAAAAGGTCTAAATTGTTCTTTTTTTCTTGAAAAAATACAAAAAAATATAAAAAATATAGAAAAAAATAAATTTTTAGAGAATAAGACTTGACTAAAAAAAACAATAGCTGTATAATGATACAAAAATTTAAATTTGGAGGTTCTGTTTATGAAAAAGTCTAAGGCAAAATATCTGACGCTAGCAGGCGTTGCCCTAAGTGCCGGTCTGCTATTGGCGGCTTGTAGCAACTCAGCTAGTTCTACAAAGACATATAATTATGTATATGGTAATGACCCCTCAAGTCTTAACTATCTCCTAGAAAACCGTGCAACAACAGGTGATGTTGTGACAAACTTGGTTGATGGTTTGATGGAAAATGATCAATACGGGAACTACATTCCTTCATTGGCGGAAGATTGGACTGTTTCCAAAGATGGTTTGACTTATACTTACAAACTTCGTAAGGACGCCAAATGGTATACAGCAGATGGTGAAGAGTATGCACCAGTGACAGCACAAGATTTTGTGACAGGATTGAAGTATGCTGCGGATAAAAATTCAGAAGCCTTGTATCTAGTGCAAGATTCTGTTGCTGGTTTGGCAGACTATGTTAGCGGAAAAACTACAGACTTTTCAACAGTTGGAGTGAAAGCTATTGACGACCAGACTGTTCAATATACTTTGACACAACCAGAACCTTATTGGAACTCAAAAACAACTGCGACTATTCTGTTCCCCGTAAATACTGATTTCTTGAACTCAAAAGGGGATGATTTTGGTAAGGTGGACCCAGCAAATATCTTGTATAATGGTCCGTTTATTCTCAAATCATTCACATCTAAGTCTGTTATTGAATACAAGAAGAATCCAAATTACTGGGATGCAAAAAATGTATTCGTAGACGAAGTGAAGTTGACTTACTACGATGGAAGTGACCAAGATGCCTTGGCACGTAACTTCATGGAAGGGGTTTACAGTTACGCCCGACTCTATCCGAATAGTTCGAGCTTCGAAGGGATTAAGGAAAAGAACAAAGATAATATTATCTACAGCATGCAAAATGCCACTTCTTTCTACTTTAACTTTAACCTAGATAGAAAATCATATAATCACACCTCAAAAACGACAGATGCTGAAAAGACAGCTCAACAGGAAGCGGTCTTGAATAAATCTTTCCGTCAAGCTATGAACTTTGCCTATGACCGTACTGCTTATGGTGCCCAATCTCAAGGGGAAGATGGAGCAACTAAGATCGTCAGAAACTTGCTTGTCCCACCGACATTCGTTACTCTTGAAGGGAAAGATTTTGGTGATGTCGTAGCTTCTAAGATGGTCAATTACGGTGAAGTATGGCAAAATATGAACTTTGCCGATGCCCAAGATGCTTACTATAATGCCGATAAGGCCAAAGAAGCTTTTGCTCAAGCCAAGAAAGAATTGGAAGCCAAAGGTGTTCAATTCCCAATTCACCTGGATTTACCGGTTGACCAAACCTTTAAGAAGGGTGTGTTAGAGGCAAGTTCCTTCAAACAATCGGTTGAATCTGTCCTAGGTGCAGAAAATGTGGTCATTGATATTCAAATGTTGACTACTGATGAAATGAATAGTATTGGTTATCTAGCCAATACAGCTGCTCAAAAGGACTATGACCTCTACAACGGTGGTTGGGGACCTGACTATCAAGACCCGTCAACTTACCTTGATACTCTTAGCCTAACAAGTGGTGGTTCATTGCAAAACCTTGGATTAGAACCTGGTGAAAGTAATACTAAAGCAACTGCAGTTGGTTTGGATACCTATACTAAGATGCTGGAAGAGGCTAATGCTGAACAAGATTTGAACAAACGTTATGACAAATATGCTGAAGCTCAAGCATGGTTGGTGGACAGCTCTCTAGCAATTCCAAACGTATCTCAAGGTGGAACACCTACATTGAGAAAAACAGTTCCATTCTCTGCTGCCTTCTCTCAAGCAGGTAACAAGGGTGTTGAATCATACAAATACGTTAAGTTGCAAGATAAGGTTGTCACAACGGCTGAGTATGAAGAAGCTAGACAAAAATGGCTGAAAGAAAAAGAAGAATCTAACAAGAAAGCTCAAGAAGAATTAGCTAAACACGTTAAATAATGACTCTAAATTTAAAAACGGTAACCTTTGATGAGGTTATCGTTTTTCATATAGTTTTAAACTATAACTAGCTCTTGAAAACAAGAAAACGAAGGATCCAAAATAAGTGGTACAATAGTTACTATAGAATCGGAGGTATTGTATGAGTAAAAATTTCCACATAAATACAATTTTAGCCCAAGCAGGGATCAAGTCTGATGAAGCAACAGGTGCTTTGGTGACACCTATTCACTTTTCAACGACTTATCAGCATCCAGAATTTGGTCAATCAACTGGATTTGACTATACCCGCACCAAAAACCCAACTCGTAGCAAGGCAGAGGAAGTCTTGGCAGCTATTGAATCAGCCAAGTACGCTTTAGCGACTAGTTCAGGTATGTCGGCGATTGTGTTGGCCTTTAGTGTCTTCCCAGTAGGAAGTAAGGTTTTGGCTGTTCGTGACCTTTACGGTGGTTCTTTCCGCTGGTTCAATCAAGTTGAGCAAGAAGGTCGTTTCCACTTTACTTATGCAAACACAGAAGAAGAGTTAATTGCCGAACTAGAAAAGGATGTGGATGTACTCTATATTGAAACACCAACCAACCCTTTGATGTTGGAATTTGATATTGAAAAATTGTCAACATTAGCTCATGCTAAGGGTGCTAAAGTTGTCGTGGACAATACCTTCTACAGTCCAATCTATCAACGTCCAATTGAAGATGGTGCAGATATCGTCCTTCATTCAGCGACAAAATACCTTGCAGGACATAATGATGTTCTAGCTGGTGTGGTTGTGACAGATAGTGCGGATTTATACGAAAAACTCTTTTACAATCTCAACACAACAGGGGCTGTTTTGTCACCATTTGATAGTTATCAATTGATTCGTGGTCTTAAAACCTTGTCACTTCGTATGGAGCGCTCAACAGCTAATGCTCAAGAAATCGTAGCCTTTTTGGAACAATCACCTGCTGTCAAAGAAGTTTTGTATACAGGTCGTGGGGGGATGATTTCCTTTAAAGTGGCTGATGAGCAGCGTATTCCTCATATCTTAAACACCTTGAAAGTGTTCTCTTTTGCTGAAAGTCTGGGTGGTGTAGAAAGTCTGATTACTTACCCAACAACTCAAACCCATGCAGATATTCCTGCAGAGGTTCGTCATTCTTATGGATTGACAGATGACCTCTTACGCTTGTCTATTGGTATTGAGGATGTTAGAGATTTGATTGAAGACTTGCGTCAAGCCTTGGAAGGATGATAAAACTATGGGAAAATATGATTTTACGACCTTGCCCAATCGTTTTGGACATCATACCTACAAATGGAAAGAAGCAGAGACTGACCGTCAAGTATTGCCAGCCTGGATCGCTGATATGGACTTTGAAGTCTTACCTGAGATTCGTCAGACAGTCCATGACTATGCTGAGCAATTAGTTTATGGCTATACCTATGCTAGTGATGGATTGATTGAAGCTGTTCAAAATTGGGAGGAAAAGCAGCATGGTTATCGCTTTGATAAGGATGCCCTAGTCTTTATCGAGGGAGTGGTACCTGCCATTTCAACAGCCATTCAAGCTTTCACCAAGGAAGGTGAAGCAGTCCTCATTAATACACCGGTTTATCCTCCTTTTGCTCGCAGTATTAAGCTCAATAATCGTAGACTAATCACCAACTCTCTAGTAGAAAAAGACGGACTTTTTGAGATTGACTTTGATCAATTGGAGAAGGATTTTGTCGAAGAGGATGTGAAACTCTACGTTCTCTGCAATCCTCATAATCCTGGTGGACGTGTTTGGGAAAAAGAGGTTTTGGAGAAGATTGGACAACTTTGTCAAAAACATGGAGTTTTGTTGGTATCTGATGAGATCCACCAAGACTTAGCCTTGTTTGGACATAAACACCAGTCATTCAATACAGTAAATGAAGATTTTAAAGAATTTTCTCTGATTCTAAGCAGCGCTACCAAGACCTTTAATATTGCGGGAACAAAGAATTCCTACGCCATTATCGAAAATCCAAAGTTGAGAGTGGCTTTCCAAAAACGTCAGCTGGCTAATAATCAACATGAAATCTCAGGTTTAGGATATTTGGCAACAGAAGCAGCCTATCGCTATGGGGAAGATTGGTTGTCAGAACTCAAAGAACTAATCGAGAAACACATCAATTATGTAGTCGATTTGTTTGATAAAGAAACTAAAATCAAGGTCATGAAACCTCAAGGGACCTATCTTATTTGGCTTGATTTTTCAGCCTATGAAATTAGCGATGAAGAACTAAGAAAAGTCTTAAGAGACGAAGCCAAGGTTATCCTGAATAGGGGCTTGGACTTTGGTGAAGAAGGAGCCCTTCACGCTCGCTTGAATGTAGCCATGCCTACATCTGTCTTGGAAGAAGTTTGTCAACGAATCATTGCCACTTTTTCAAATTATTAAAAATCTAGCCTTTTAGGAGAAAAGTACTCCTAGAAGGCTATTTTTATAGGCAGAAATGTGGTATAATTAAGAGATAAAGTAAAGGGGAAACTATGGCTAAATTGATTCCAGGAAAGCTTCGAATGGAGGGAGTAGAACTCTACGAAACTGGTCAGATTGAAATCATCAAAGAACAAGAGTATCGTATCTATGCGCGTGTAGCGGATGAAGAAATTCGCTATAGTTTGGATGACGATTTGATTTTTTGTACCTGTGCTTTTTTCAAAAAAAGAGGTTACTGTGTTCATTTAGCGGCATTGGAATATTACCTAAAAAATGACCAACTAGGACAAAATATTTTACTTAATCTGGAGGCTAATCAGGAAGAGAAGGAGACTGTTGAGACGCAAGTGACTTTTGGAGGAGAATTCTTAAAGTCTATCCAAATGCCATGTCAATCCAACATTTATCAGCTTTCTGCACAGGGTCAGGTAGAAGCAGGAACTAATCGTATTATCTGGACCTTAAGAATTGGTCTTTCTAAGCAAGAAAAGTTTTATGTGATTAGGGATATCCCTCTTTTCTTAAAAGTCATAGAGCTTTCAAAACCTTACATGATAGGAAAACATTACGAGTCTTCATTAAGACTTGAACAATTTGATAAAGCCAGCCAAGAAGTTTTGAGTTTCTTGCTAGGCTTGATTGAGGAGAAAAGAGACAATCCTACTTTTTTCCAAAATCAAGGGCGACATCTCTATTTCCCTAAGACTTTTTTTGAGCAAGGTGTCAGTCTTCTGATGGGCTTAGATGTATTCCAATTTGATCACCAGCTTACAACATATCATCATCTTCTTTTCCAAGATTTTGATGGTCAAGCAGGTTTGTTTTCTTTTGAGATTAAAGAACAATCCAACTATTATGAGATGGAAATCCTCGAACGGACAGGGGTCAATGTCTTTTATGGGGGACAAGTCTTATTCTCTAAAGGCAAATTTTACCTGATGACGAAAAAACAGGCTAGTTTATTAGATGCGCTTAGAAAAGTTCCTTTAGATCATAGTGGCAGGAAAATCTTGCAGTTTGATAGTAGCGTTCGAGATCGCTTAGCATCAACCTTATCACGCTTTAAAAACCTTGGAACAGTTGCTATTCCTGATGGTCTTCAAATCCACTCTTTCCGTCCTTCTTTCTACATGGAACGAGAAGAAGATGGTTCAATTCGTCTAGATATGCAGTTTCAGTATGAAACTTGCTTAGTTAGGAACCGTAATGAACTGGAGAACCTCCCTTTTGCTAGTGATATTCAACTAGAGAAACAGATTTTTCAATTGGCTCTATCAGCAGGCTTTGAAGCGGAATTTCAATCATGGCGTCAAAGCCTAAAAGCAGAAAGTGTCCATGCTTTCTTTCAGGAAGTTTTACCAGCCTTTGCAGCCCTTGGAGAATTAAAGATTTCTGAGAGCTTGCAAAATCTTTATCAGGTTCAGAAACCTCAAATTCATATCTCATCCAAGGGGAGTCTTTTAGAAATTCAATTTGATTTTCAAGATATAGATCAAGAAGAAATCAATCGAGCAATGAAGGCTCTGGTTGAAAAGCAAGATTATTATATTTCTTCCACTAACCAGGTTTATTATTTCGACGAAGAGACCAAACGTATCCGTCAGGATTTGGATGATTTGGGAATGGAAGAGATAGAGAGTGATTCTTTCCATGCACGCAAATCTTTGGCTTATACCCTTTCTCATCTTTTTAAGGATCAAGACCAAGTAACATTTACCGAAGAATTTCGTCATTTGGCCCACGATTTGACGCATCCAGAGGATTTTCCGATGACAGCTCTGAATATCAAAGCTGATCTCAGAGATTATCAGAAAAAGGGGATTCAATGGCTTCAAATGCTTCACCATTATGGATTTGGTGGGATTTTAGCGGATGATATGGGACTTGGTAAGACCTTGCAAGCTATTGCCTTTCTGAGTAGCCAGCTTCAGGAGAATAGCCGTGTCTTGATTCTTGCTCCATCGGGTCTCATCTATAATTGGGCCGATGAGTTTCAAAAATTTGCACCAAATTTGGATGTAGTTGTTGTGCATGGATTGAAGCCTTATCGCGAGACTATTTTAGCAGAAAAACATCAGATTTATGTGACTAGTTATGCTACTTTCAGGCAAGACAGCGAGATTTATCAGGATTTATCTTTTGACTTTCTATTTCTAGATGAAGCCCAGGTGATGAAAAATGCCCAGACTAAAATTGCGAAAACGTTGAGAAAGTTTGTGGTACCATCAGTTTTTGCTCTATCTGGAACACCGATTGAAAATAACATTGGCGAATTGTGGTCTATTTTTCAAATAGTCTTGCCAGGACTTTTACCAGCAAAAAAAGACTTTATGAAATTACCGGCTGAGAGAGTGGCTCATTTTATCAAACCATTTGTCATGCGTCGTAAAAAAGAAGAAGTCCTAACTGAATTGCCTGACCTGATAGAAGTCGTTTATAAAAATGAACTGGAAGATCAGCAAAAGGCCATCTATCTAGCTCAACTGCAACAGATGCAAGAACGTATAGAGCATGTGACAGCTGCAGAATTTCAACGAAATCGTGTCGAAATTTTAACAGGCCTCATGCGTCTCCGCCAGATTTGTGATACTCCAGCCTTATTTATAGAGGATTACAAGGGAGATAGCGGGAAACTTGATAGTTTACGAGATTTGCTGAGTCAGATTGCTGAAGGAAATCATCGTGTACTCATCTTTTCTCAATTTAGGGGGATGCTAGACCGCATTGAAGAGGAGTTACCACAGCTTGGCTTAACTTCCTTTAAGGTTACAGGTTCAACTCCTTCACAGGACCGCCAAGAAATGACCAAGGCTTTTAACCAAGGAGAATGCGATGTATTTTTGATTTCTCTAAAAGCTGGTGGAGTTGGTCTCAATCTTACTGGTGCGGACACAGTTATTTTGGTCGACCTATGGTGGAATCCAGCAGTTGAATCGCAGGCTATTGGTAGGGCTCATCGTATGGGACAAGAACAAGCTGTTGAAGTATATCGCCTAGTAACTCGAGGAACAATTGAAGAGAAGATTCAAGAGCTACAAGAGCAGAAAAGAAATCTGGTCTCAGAAGTCTTGGACGGAACAGAGTCTCGTGGAAGTCTCACACTTTCTGAAATTCAAGAAATATTAGGAATTTCTGAAGCCAAGACTTGAAAAATCAAGACTTTACGCTATAATGGAGTATTGAAAGGAAATAAAAATGAAGCTAGAACGATTTCCAATAGTGTCAGATGATGAAATTATGCTGACAGAGATGCCATTTATGAATTTATATGATGAGTCGGATCTCATTAGTAACATCAAGGGAGAATACCAAGATAAAAATTACTTGGAGTGTTCCCCAATTACTACTGAAAAAAAGTCACTGACTAAAGCGCCAGAGAAACTGTCTGAACACAAGGAAAAATCCTATGCTGAACTAGCTCGTGAGGAAGCAAGAGCTGATTTGAAACGAAAACGTTCAGCAAAGTATTTGACTCAAGATGTTAGTTTTACGAAACGTCATAAATCTTCAAATAATATAGTTAGACAGGCAAATCAGCCAACAACTCCTTTTCAAAAGGAAAATCCTGGTGAGCTTACCAAATATAGTGACAAACTAACTCAGAGCCATTATATTTTGGCTGAAATGACACCTCAGATGCAGCAAACTACCAAAGAAGAGCATCTCGGACCAAAAAAGAATAATTATGATTTTCTAAAGAAAAGCCAGATTTATAACAAAAAAGTAAATCAAACAGAAAAAGAACGTAAAATTGCTCAAGAATTAAACTTGACAACGATGACAGAGTAAAGGGGAAAAAGATGGCAAAAACCTATCATTTTATCGGAATTAAAGGATCAGGAATGAGTGCCTTGGCTTTGATGTTGCACCAAATGGGGCACAAGGTCCAAGGATCTGATGTGGAAAAATATTACTTTACACAACGTGGGCTAGAGCAAGCAGGAATTAAAATTTTACCTTTCGATGAGAAAAATCTTCAAGGTGATTTAGAAATTATCGCTGGGAATGCCTTTCGTCCAGATAACAACGTTGAAATCGCCTATGCAGACAAGAATGGGCTAAGCTACAAACGTTATCATGAGTTTCTTGGTAGCTTTATGCGTGACTTTATCAGCATGGGGGTTGCTGGTGCACACGGTAAGACCTCAACAACTGGGATGCTTTCTCACGTCTTGTCACACATTACTGATACTAGCTATCTAATTGGAGATGGTACAGGTCGTGGCTCTGAAAATGCCAAGTATTTTGTATTTGAATCAGACGAGTATGAACGCCACTTTATGCCATATCACCCAGAGTACTCTATTATTACTAATATCGACTTTGACCACCCTGACTATTTTACAAGTTTAGAGGATGTCTTCAACGCCTTCAATGATTATGCGAAACAAATCAGCAAAGGTTTGTTTGTCTATGGTGAAGATCCAGAGTTGCGTAAGATTACGTCTGATGCTCCAATCTATTATTATGGCTTTGAAACAGAGGGCAATGACTTTGTAGCTAGCGAACTTCTACGTTCTACGACAGGTTCAACTTTTACAGTTCACTTCCGTGGTCAAGAATTGGGTCAATTCCACATTCCAACTTTTGGTCGCCACAATATCATGAATGCAACAGCAGTGATTGGTTTACTTTATACTGCTGGCTTTGACTTGAATTTAGTACGTGAACACTTGAAGACTTTTGGTGGAGTAAAACGTCGCTTTACAGAAAAGATTGTCAATGATACTGTTATCATCGATGATTTTGCGCATCACCCAACTGAAATTATCGCAACTCTAGATGCTGCACGTCAGAAATACCCAAGTAAAGAAATTGTTGCTATCTTCCAACCACATACCTTTACTCGTACAATTGCCTTGTTGGATGATTTTGCCCAAGCCTTGAATCAAGCAGATGCAGTTTACCTCGCACAAATCTACGGATCAGCTCGTGAAGTTGACCATGGAGATGTCAAGGTTGAAGATTTGGCAAACAAGATTCATAAAAAACATCAAGTCATCACTGTTGAAAATGTATCTCCTCTCCTAGACCATGATAATGCTGTCTATGTCTTCATGGGAGCTGGCGATATCCAAACCTACGAATATTCATTTGAACGTCTTTTGTCTAATTTGACAAGCAATGTTCAGTAAGGAAAAATATGGAGTTTTCAATCAACATCAGGGAAGCTCAGTTTTCAGATATTGAACAAATTTGTTTGATACAAGAGAGTAGCCAGAATTCCCAAGATATATTGACTCGAGAAATATTAGAAGAACGTATCCGCAATTTTGCGGATACGTTTCTCTTAGCTAGTCTGAATGAGCAAGGGATTGCTTATATCTCAGCGACGATTCTCACGAACGACTCTTTAGACAAATGGATAGTAACTATTAGTAAGGAAGGTTTTAGGCGAGATAACGCAATCATCCTTGAAGAGATATCCGTACATCCAGACTTTAGAAACAAGGTTTTGGAACCTTGTTACTTGCAAGTCTCAAGGAAGTTGCCTGTCAGAAAAATAGTCCAGCTATTTATTTGCTCTGTAAAGATGAGTTGCTTTCCTACTTTGAAATGAATGGGTTTCTGGAACAAGGAATTGTAGAAGAGGAAAGGAGCAGTGAAGTTGCCTTTCTTATGTGTTGGAGAAATCCTTTTTACCAGGAGGAATTATGATTATTCGACAAGCTAGACTTAGTGACTTAGATCGTATTTTGGAAATTGAATTAGAGAATTTCTCAATTGAAGAAGCCATACCTCGCTCTGTTTTTGAAGCACATTTAAAGGAGATTAAAACTAGTTTTCTAGTTGCAGAAAAAGAAGGTGAGATTCTCGGTTATATTGAAGGTCCAGTAGTCCCTCATCGCTATTTGCAGGACCAATCCTTTACAGAAGAAATAGAAGACCACAGTCATCAAGAAGGTGGGTATATATCTGTGACATGTCTGTCTGTTGCAAAGAAGGCTCAATCCTTGGGGCTTGGAAGAAAACTCTTAACTGCCTTAAAGGAGGTGGCTCTCAAGCATGAACGTGAGGGGATCAATCTGACCTGCCACGACTACCTCATTGAATACTATGAAAAGCATGGTTTTGTGAATGAAGGCAAGTCTAAGTCTCAATTTGCTGGAGAAGAATGGTATGACATGGTCTGGGAAAATAGGAATTAGAGGGGAGAAAGGCTTATAAGGTTGCTTTTCTCTAGTTTTTAAGATATAATATTAAGGATTATCAACAAGGAGGTAAATACCTTTGAGCGAAAATTCAAATGAAGAAGAAAAGTTAAGTTTTAAAGAGCAAATTTTACGCGATTTAGAACGACTTAAAAGAGAGGCCAACGAAGCCGAACAAACTGATGATCTCTTTTCAGCTTTAGAAGATTCTTCTAAATCAACTCCAGAAAAAAAAGAACCAAGTATTTCTGAAGAAGAGTTAATTGCAAAAACAGTTTCAACTGTGGACCAATTGATTGATAATGCACCAGTTGTCCCTCCGCGTCCAACTGTTACAGAAGAAACTGCAGAAGAGGTAGTTGAGTCACCTCAAACAATCTCTGAAAAAGAAGAAAAATACTCGATTCCAACTAGGGTTTCAGTTTCTTACCAAACTCAAGATGCTTCTCCCGATGAAGATGAAGCAGTAAGCTTTGCCTCAAGAAAAGAAGAGTTTACAAATGAAAATCATGCTGAAGATAAAACTGAAGCGGCAGAACTTCCTAGAAGAAGTCGTAGAGAATCTGTAAAACCAATTAAGAAAAAGAAAAAATCTCGCTTAAAAGGATGTTTAGTAACAACGTTGGTACTATTGATTCTATTTGGTGCTGGTGGATTCTTTGGCCTTAGTTATGCTAAATCAGCCCTACAACCTGTAGACCCAAATTCTAAACAATATGTGAGAGTTCAAATTCCAGATGGAGCCAATACACAACAAATTGGTTCAGCTTTGGAAAAATCTGGAGTCATTAAAAATGGTTTGGTCTTTACAGTATATGCCAAGTATAAAAACTACACTGAATTGAAGTCTGGTTATTACAACTTGCAAAAGAGCATGAGTGTTGAGGATGTGATTAAAGAATTACAAAAGGGTGGCACACCTGAACCTCAAGAAGTTACTCTTGCAGAATTAACGATTCCTGAAGGTTATACTTTGGAACAGATTGCTCATACTGTTGGTCAACTTCAAGGTGAATTTAAAGAGCCTATGACAGCAGAAGCTTTCATGGCTAAGGTCCAAGATGAGACCTTTATTGCCCAAGAGGTTGCCAAATATCCAAACTTACTTGAAAGCTTACCAGCTAAAGATAGCGGTGTCCGTTATCGCTTAGAAGGATATCTTTTCCCTGCAACATATGCTATCAAAGAAAGCACTACAATTGAAAGCTTAATTGATAACATGCTTGCAGCTATGGACAAGAACCTCTCTCCACATTATGCGGCTATCAAGGAAAAGAACTTAACTGTTAATGAGCTCTTGACAATTGCGTCACTTGTTGAGAAAGAAGGAGCAAAAACAGAGGATCGTAAGTTGATTGCTGGAATTTTCTACAATCGCTTGAATCAAAATATGCCTCTTCAAAGTAATATTGCTATCCTTTATGCAGAAGGTAAACTTGGTCAAAACATCAGTCTTGCTGATGATGCAGCTATTGATACCTCTATCGATTCACCGTACAATGTTTATACAAAAGTAGGTCTTATGCCTGGACCGGTTGATAGTCCAAGCTTAGATGCTATCGAATCAAGTATCAATCAAACAAAGAGTGATTATCTCTACTTTGTGGCCAATGTTCAAGATGGTAAAGTTTACTATGCAACAACACGAGAAGAACATGACCGTAACGTTCAAGAACATATCAATAGTAAATTACATCAATCAAATAGCACAAACTAAAATTATGTGGTTTTCCACATAATTTTGCTTTAAAAAAGTAAAATATATTTAAAAAATTAAAAGAAAGTTGAGAAAAATGGTAGAAAAAACTTATCCAATGACATTGGAAGAAAAGGAAAAACTAGAAAAAGAATTAGAAGAATTAAAATTAGTGCGTCGTCCTGAAGTCGTAGAACGTATCAAGATTGCTCGTTCATACGGTGATTTGTCCGAAAATAGTGAGTATGAAGCAGCTAAGGATGAACAAGCCTTTGTTGAAGGACAAATCTCAAGCTTGGAGACAAAAATTCGTTATGCAGAAATCGTTAATAGCGATGCAGTTGCTCAAGATGAAGTTGCCATTGGAAAAACTGTAACCATCCAAGAAGTTGGAGAAGACGAAGAGGAAGTTTACATTATCGTTGGTTCAGCTGGTGCAGACGCTTTTGCAGGTAAAGTATCAAATGAAAGCCCAATTGGTCAAGCCTTGATTGGTAAGAAAACAGGTGATATTGCTACAATCGAAACACCTGCTGGAAGCTATGATGTTAAGATTTTAAAAGTTGAAAAAACAGTTTAATAGGATAGAAAAGAAGGAGTAGATACAGGGAAAGCGCTTCCTATCACTCCTTTTCTTCATTCTAAAAACTTGAGGAGACTAGATGAATTCAGAAAATAAACATAAAAAGAAAAGTAAAATGGAACGTGGATTAACCAATCGTCACGTTCAGGTGATGGCCATTGCGGGAACAATTGGGACTGGACTATTTTTGGGAGCTGGTCGCTCTATTAGTTTAACGGGACCTTCGATTGTCCTTGTCTATATGATTACGGGTGGTTTTATGTATCTCATGATGCGAGCTATCGGAGAGATGTTGTACCAGGACCCAGAGCAACATACCTTTATCAATTTTATTACTCGTTATCTAGGTAAGGGCTGGGGCTATTTCTCAGTTTGGTCTTATTGGTTATCGGTGATCTTTATCGGAATGGCTGAAATAACAGCCATCTCTCACTATGTTCAGTTTTGGTTTCCATCCTGGCCATCTTGGTTGATTCAGGTTGTTTTTCTAACAATTTTAGGACTGGTCAATCTGATTGCTGTTAAAATCTTTGGAGAAGTAGAATTTTGGTTTGCCATGATTAAAATTGTGGCTATTCTTGCCATGATTGCGACAGGTGTTTTTATGGTTTTGACCGGCTTTGAAACTCCTTATGGTTCAGCAAGCCTGACAAATATCAGTGAGCATTTCTCCCTTTTCCCAAATGGTGGTATGAACTTTGTCATGGCCTTCCAGATGGTTTTCTTTGCCTACTTGATGATTGAATTTATCGGTGTTACTACATCTGAAACTAAGGATCCAAGAAAAGTATTGCCTAAGGCTGTTAAGGAAATTCCTTTGCGAATTATCTTTTTCTACGGTGGAGCTCTCTTAGCTATTATGTCTATTATTCCTTGGCGTGAGCTTTCTGCAGCAGATTCACCATTTGTAACGGTATTTGAACTTGTTGGACTTAAGTGGGCGGCTGCTTTGATTAACTTTGTTGTCTTGACTTCAGCAGCTTCAGCCTTGAATTCAACCCTTTACTCAACAGGTCGTCACTTGTATCAAATTGCCCATGATTCACCCAATCGTTTCTTGAAGGCTATTAAGGCAGATACTCTCTCACGCCACAACGTTCCTCAGAATGCAATCATTGCTTCTGCCGTATTGATTGGTTTTGCTGCCTTCATCAATGTACTTCCTGGCGTATCAGATGCCTTTGCTTTGATTACAGCTTCTTCATCAGGTGTTTATATCGCTATCTACATCTTGATCATGGTAGCCCATCTCAAATATCGTAAGTCTATGGACTTTATGGCAGATGGCTATCTCATGCCCCAATATCGCTTGCTAAATCCTCTGACTATACTCTTCTTTATCTTTGTATTTGGAACTCTCTTCTTACAAGAATCAACTGTAATGGGAGCTAGAGGTTCAGCAATCTGGATTGTTGCTTTTGGGATTTACAGCCAATGGAAGTTTAGAAAATAAGTCAGAAGCTCATCAACTCAGGTTGGTGAGTTTTCTAGTTTGACAGGCCTTGGAAATAGGGCTATAATCAAGTTATGAGTATCTTCGAGGAGGTTTGGATGCACATTCGATTGGAGAATACAGAGTCTCAGAAAGCGCAAAAAATCGGAGAGTTGGTTCGCTCTTATAATCGTTCCAAAAGGGAAGCTGCTGAAAGCGAGCCACTTAATCTTTATATCGAAGATGAACAAGGTCAACTCCTAGCTGGCTTAGTAGCAGAGACTTTCGGGAATTGGTTAGAAATTGAGTATTTGTTTGTGAAGGATGACTTGCGAGGACAAGGAATTGGTTCCCAACTATTGCAGCGAGCAGAAAGTGAAGCTAAGAATAGAAATTGTCGCTACGTTTTTGTGAATACGTATCAGTTTCAAGCGCCAGCCTTCTATCAGAAACATGATTACCAGGAAGTCTTTACCTTAAAAGACTATCCCTGCACTGGACAAAGGCACTATTATCAAAAAGATTTATAAACAGACATTGGACGCTTAAAGAGATTGTTCACATAATGATGGAGGTAGGTTGATGGAGATCATACTGGATATGGGTAATGTTCTACTGGAATGGAACAAGGATAAGATTTTGAAAGCTGTAGCTAAAACCCAGAAAGATTATCTGATATTAGACAAGGCTATTTTTCAGTCGGGACTATGGGAAAGGTTGGACCTGGGGACCTTGATTCGAGAAGAATTGGTTGATAAGGTTCTTTCCCTATTAGGAGATTGCTATCAGAAAAAGGTTGAAGAAGTCATTTGGAACTGGCCTGCCTATATCGATATTTACACGGAAGTCTTTCCGCTTCTTGCACGTTTAAAGGAAAAAGGCCATCGTATTTTTGTCCTATCTAATACCTCACCAGTTTTTTATGAATTATTGAAAGATCAACTAGCACCTCTAGAAAAGATTTTAGATGGTTTCGTCCTTTCTTGTGATATTAAGGTCATCAAACCTGATCGAAAAATGTTTGAAGAAATCCTCCGTAAATATCAGTTGGATCCAGCAAATTGTGTCTTTCTTGATGATATAGCAGACAACACTAACATGGCTGAAAGTTTAGGCATCAAAGCCTATCAAGTCAAACAGAGAAGTGACGTTGTAGATATTTTGAAAAAATTTGAATAAGCTGAAAACTCTCTATCATTTAGCTGGTAGAGAGTTTTTGTTAAAAAAATCGTACAAAATGACAGATATATATTGCATAATGTAAATTATATGATATAATGAACTTGGAAAGAAGCGAAACTTTTTTAAATCTAAAAGGAGGTAAGAAGTGGCTAAGAATTTAAAATTAAAACTCGCTCGAGTGGAGCTTGAACTGACACAAGGTGACTTGGCAGAAGCTGTGGGTGTGACTAGACAAACTATCGGTTTAATAGAAGCTGGGAAATACAATCCTAGTCTTTCCCTTTGCCAATCCATTTGTAGATGCTTAGGGAAAACTTTAGATCAATTATTTTGGGAGGAAGAAGATGAAAAATAGATTTTATTATTATCAATTATTGGATGAAAGAGAAGAACAACTGATGAATAAAGCTGGTGCAGAGAGTTTTCATATTTCTATCGGATTATTGTTTCTAGCTTATTTCATATCAGTGTTAGCACCAAGCTTTTTTAATCCTAGCATGCTTCTCGCTATTATTATCATAGGGAATTTTTACTTTATCAATCGTGCTCGCAATCTCGGTGTGACCTACTATAGTCGTTTTCATTTTACAATTTTAGGTTGCCTACTATTAACTCTAGTGATTACAGCTACCTTGATGCTACAGAACTACCAGTTCAATATCGAAATTTATCAGCACAACCCTCTACATATTAAGTATATTTATGCATGGGTCATTACATATCTCCTCTATCTTCCTTGGGTCTTTATTGGAAACTTAGGATTAAAAAGTTATGGTGAATGGGCTCAGAAAAAGTATGAAAAAGATATGGATAAGCTCGAGAGCATGGAATAGCTTGTTAGCTTTTTATCAATATCGATAAATTGTGTTATAATAGTACTAAATTATGAGAAAAGAAGAAACATTTTCATCTTTTTACAAATAGGGAAGAAGGACAGTATATGTACCCAGATGACAGTTTAACTTTGCACACAGATTTGTATCAGATTAACATGATGCAGGTTTACTTCGACCAAGGCATTCATAACAAGAAAGCAGTTTTTGAAGTTTTTTTCCGCCAACAACCTTTCAAAAACGGTTATGCTGTATTTGCAGGTTTGGAACGAATTGTGAACTACTTAGAAAACCTGCGCTTTTCTGAGAGCGATATTGCTTATTTGGAATCACTTGGTTATCATGGTGCCTTCTTGGAATATCTCCGTAATCTCAAGTTGGAATTGACTGTACGTTCTGCTCAAGAAGGAGACTTGGTATTTGCCAATGAACCGATTGTTCAAGTGGAAGGTCCTTTGGCTCAGTGTCAATTAGTTGAAACAGCCCTCTTGAATATCGTCAACTTTCAAACCTTGATTGCGACTAAGGCGGCTCGTATTCGTTCAGTCATTGATGATGAACCTTTGATGGAATTCGGAACACGTCGTGCGCAAGAAATGGATGCGGCTATCTGGGGGACTCGTGCGGCTGTTATTGGTGGTGCCAATGGAACTAGTAATGTACGCGCAGGGAAGCTCTTTGGTATTCCGGTTTTAGGGACTCATGCCCATGCTTTAGTACAAGTTTATGGAAATGATTATCAGGCTTTCAAGGCTTATGCCTCAACGCACAAAAACTGTGTCTTTCTAGTAGATACATACGATACTCTTCGCATCGGTGTTCCAGCAGCGATTCAGGTTGCGCGTGAACTTGGTGACAAGATTAATTTCCTTGGTGTCCGTATTGACTCTGGAGATATGGCCTATATCTCTAAAAAAGTTCGTCAACAACTGGATGAAGCAGGATTTACGGATGCTAAGATCTATGCATCCAATGATCTTGATGAAAATACCATCCTTAACCTCAAGATGCAAAAAGCTAAGATTGACGTCTGGGGTGTAGGTACTAAACTCATCACTGCTTATGACCAACCAGCACTTGGAGCAGTTTACAAAGTTGTTGCTATTGAAGATGAGAATGGTCATATGCGCAATACCATTAAACTTTCAAATAATGCAGAGAAAGTTTCAACACCAGGTAAGAAACAAGTTTGGCGCATCACCAGTCGTGAAAAAGGCAAGTCAGAAGGTGACTATATTACCTATGATGGTGTCGATGTTGCTAGCATGACTGAAATCAAGATGTTCCATCCAACCTATACTTACATCAAGAAAACTGTCCGTAATTTTGATGCTGTTCCACTCTTGGTAGACATTTTCAAGGAAGGTAAGCTGGTTTATGACTTACCAAGTCTGCCTGAAATTCAAGCCTATGCTCGTAAGGAATTTGATAAGCTCTGGGATGAATACAAACGCGTACTGAACCCACAACATTATCCTGTGGACTTGGCTCGTGACGTATGGCAAGACAAGATGGACTTGATTGATAAGATGCGTAAGGAAGCTCTAGGCGAAGGAGAAGAAGAATGAGTTTGCAAGAGACCATTATCCAGCAACTAGGTGTAAAACCAGTGATTGACGCCAAGGAAGAAATCCGTCGTTCGATTGACTTTCTAAAAAGATATTTAAAGAAACATCCTTTCCTAAAAACTTTTGTATTGGGTATTTCTGGAGGACAAGACTCGACCTTGGCAGGACGCTTGGCTCAACTAGCTATAGAAGAAATGAGAGCTGAAACAGGGGATGATAGTTATAAATTCATCGCAGTTCGCCTGCCTTATGGGGTGCAAGCTGACGAGGATGATGCTCAAAAAGCCCTAGCTTTTATTCAGCCAGATGTTAGTTTGGTAGTCAACATTAAAGAGTCTGTAGATGCTATGGCAGTGGCTGTAGAAGCAACAGGGAGTGCAGTTTCCGATTTTAACAAAGGAAATATCAAGGCTCGTAGCCGAATGATTGCCCAATATGCCCTTGCAGGTGCTCATAGCGGAGCTGTTATCGGGACGGACCATGCTGCGGAAAATATCACAGGTTTCTTTACCAAGTTTGGTGACGGTGGTGCAGATATTCTCCCACTCTATCGCCTCAATAAACGCCAAGGAAAACAACTCTTGAAGGAGCTTGGAGCTGATCCAGCCCTCTATGAAAAAGTTCCAACAGCAGATTTGGAAGAAGAAAAACCAGGCATTGCAGACGAAGTAGCCTTGGGAGTCACTTACAATGAAATTGATGATTACCTCGAAGGTAAACAAGTAAGCCCAGAAGCCCAAGCAACCATTGAAAAATGGTGGTACAAAGGCCAACACAAACGCCACCTACCAATCACAGTGTTTGATACGTTTTGGGAGTAAAAAAGTCCGGGGGACTTTTTTAGCCCGAGCATGAAAATAGAGAAGCGAGGAAGGTCCGGTAACTCAAAGAGTTCGATTTCGTTGTCTCACCCCCGCAAGGCTGACTAGGCTTGAAAAAACTTGCTAAAGTGCATTTCAAGCCAGACAGCGACTGCGTCATGAAATTAGAGGGAACTGTTGTTTTCTCAATGTTTATGAGTATAGTGTTTTTACCCTGAGACTAGAAATGAGAAAGCGAAGAAGGTCCGGGGGACCTTTTTACCCTGAGCATAGAAATGAGAAACTAAATATCAGAAAAGGACGAGATTTTATATCTCGTCCTTTTTTTATCGTAAATGATTTAGCTTAATCAAAGTAAAGCAAATCTTTGCTGGTACTTGTAAAGAGGTCAAAGCCGTCTTTGGTCACAACACCACAGTCTTCGATGCGGACACCGACTTTACCAGGGATGTAGATACCAGGTTCAACTGAGAAGCACATACCTTCTTCGATGACCATATCATTTCCTTCCATGATTGAAGGGAATTCGTGGACGTCCATACCAATACCGTGGCCGAGACGGTGGTTGAAGTATTCACCGTAGCCAGCTTTTTCAATCACTTCACGAGCTGCGCGGTCTACTTCATGCGCAGTCACACCAGGTTTGATAAAGTCAAGGGCAGCTTGTTGAGCTTCCAGAGTCAAGTTGTAAATGTCTTTCTTGAATTGATCAGGTTTACCGACAGCGACTGTACGAGTCATATCTGATGCATAACCATTCACCATTACACCGAGGTCAAAGAGGAGAAGGGCATTGTTTTCAACCTTATTGGCTCCAGGAATACCGTGTGGATTTGCAGCGTTATCACCTGTCAAAACCATAGTATCAAAACTCATTTCATAGCCTTCGCGTTTCATGGCAAAATCAATCTGTGCGATAATATCAGTTTCAGTATTATCAAGAGAGATATTGTCAAAACCAACTTTGACAGACTTGTCTGCATAGACACCTGCTACCATCATCTTTTGAACTTCGTCAGCTGACTTGATCAAGCGCATACGCTGGATTAGTGGAGTCAAGTTTTCAAATTCAGCAGTTTCAAAGACAGATTTTAAACCATGGTATTTAGTCAAAATAAGGTTGTCAAACTCAACTGCGACACGTTTGAAATCAAGTTGTGGCAAGGCGTTTTGGATTTTTTTCCAAGGGTTTTCAGAGTCTACATAACCAACAACCGGGAATGAAACAGTGCTAGTTGCTCGCTCAACTTCAAGGGCTGGGACAAAGAGAAGTGGTTCCTGGTCTCCAAGGACAAAGAGGAACATTTGGCGTTCGTGTGGATCACTGTAAAAACCAGTGAGGTAATTGATAGTGACGGGGTCAGATACGACTGCGACGTCTAACTTTTCAGATTCGAGATATGTTACAATTTGTTGTAATTTAGACATATGTTACCTTCTTTCTACCCCTCTATTTTTGCAAAAATTAGTAGAAAATGCAAGAGAGAAGGGGAAAAGAGCCTAAAAAAATTCCAACAGCTAATAGCATGTTGGAATAGAAAGATTAGTTGAATTCTGCCTTGCTTTTCACATCACTATATTCTTCAGCGACTTCTTGGTTAAGGATATCTTCATAAGCTGGAAGGACAATGTCCTGACCATATTTTTTCTTGAGGGCAGTAGTGACCAAACGGTAGGCTAGATTTGCATTACGGGATAAAATAGGTCCGTGGAAATAAGAACCGAAAACATTTTTATAGTGAACACCTTCACCGATTTTTTCTTCATTATTTCCATTTCCGTAAACAACCTGACCGAGTGGTTTTTGGTCATCTGAGAGGAAGGTACGCCCTTGGTGATTTTCAAAGCCATAGTAGGTTTCATCGAATTCTTCGTTATGAATTTTAATGTCACCGATAAAGCGGTTGTTAGTTTGATTGAGAGTGTAGTGTCCCATGACACCTAGACCTTCGATACGTCTTCCAGAAGCTTCAATATAGTATTGGCCTAATAGTTGGAAGCCACCGCAGATAGCAAGGACAACACCATCATTTTGGATAAAGTTGTCAATATTATCTTTTTTAGCAGGTAAATCACCAGCAATGATGCTCTGTTCAAAGTCTTGACCACCACCAAAAAAGGCAATATCATAGTAGTTCTCATCAAAATCATCATGGAGAGAAACGATGTCAACTGTCACATGGGCACCAAGCTTTTCAGCTACGTACTTGAGCATGAGGATATTCCCATTATCTCCGTAGGTATTCATGAGGTTACCATAGAGGTGGGCGATATTTAGCTGGTAAGGATAGTTACCGTCTTTTGAGGAAAGTGAAGTATAAACCATTAGTTCATCTCCTTTCTAACAATCTGACGATTAGCTAGTAATTCTCGGAATTCAAGCATAGCTGTGTAGGTCGCAAGGATATAAGCATGTTTGCAGTCTTGGGCTTCGATCTTTTTAAGAACTTGTTCCAGACTACTTGTTTCAGTGATTTTATCAGCTGGATAACCAGTTACTCGAAGACGACGAGCGATTTCAGAATGACGTACGCCACCGGCGTTGATTTCTGGGATATCCATCTCAGTAATTTGTTCAAAATCAGCATCCCAAATCCAGCTGGTATCAATTCCGTCTGCATAATTCGCATTGAGGAGAACAGAAAGGCTAAACGGATAAGGAGCTAGTTTTATCATTTCAATAGCTTGTGTCGTACCAACAGGGTTTTTAATAAGAACCAGTGTGCATTCCTTGTCACCGATATGGAAGGTTTCTTGGCGTCCAAAAACAGCACGACTCTTGTCAAATCCTTGTTTAATCAGTTGAGAATCAGCACCAAGGTATCGAGCAATAGCAACCGCAGCCAGAGCATTATAGATATTATAAAGTCCACCGATTTGGATAGCGTATTCTTGGCCGTCAATAACAAATCGCGAACGATTGTTGGTTAACTCAACCAATTCTGTCAGACGGTAATCCAAGTCAGGGCGTTTACATCCACAATTTTTACAAATATAGGCTCCCAAGTTGGCATAAGTATTGAGTTCATATTTCAAAATACTTTGACAGTCTGGGCAGAGAATACCTTCAGTATTGTAGTGAGCAAGTTTTGCTGGACCTTTTTCCAAATCAAAACCAAAATACTGAACAGGATTTGGAATTGCAGGCTTGTAGAAAAGTGGACTGTCACCGTTAAGGAGGACAGTAGCAGTAGGAACTTTTCGAATAGCATCCAAAATCATATTGTAGGTCGTATAAATCTCTCCGTAGCGGTCCATCTGATCGCGGAAGATATTGGTGATGACGAAAAGACTAGGCTGGATGTAGTCACAGATACGTGAGAGACTAGCTTCATCGATTTCAAGCACTGCAATATTTTTTCCCGTTTTTGAAGATTTTGCAGTCAAGAAAGTCGTTGTAATCCCTGTGATCATGTTGGCACCACTTGGATTAGTTAAAACTTGACCATAAATTTCCTTAAGGATACCGACAGTGAGAGCGGTTGTCAAGGTTTTTCCATTGGTACCAGTGACCACAACAATCTCGTAGTTCTTCGCTAAATTCTGTAAAATATCTTTATCAAATTGAAGGGCAAGTTTTCCAGGTAGTGTACTTCCACGTCCAATACGACTCAAGATAAAGTGAGAAGAACGCCCAGCTAGAAGGCCCAAAGTTGTTTTTAATTTCATGTTTCTATTATATCATAAAAGCTAGAAAAGATAGATTTGAGATTTCAGTGAAGAAAAAACAGCCCGACGAGGGCTGCTTTCTAAAATTATACTCAATGAAAATCAAAGAGCAAACTAGGAAGCTAGCCGTAGGTAGTACTTGAGTACGGCAAGGTGAAGCTGACGTGGTTTGAATTTGATTTTCGAAGAGTATTAAATCGCAAACAAATCGTTTAGGTTCTCAGCCATAGTTGGGTGAGTAAAGATTTGTTTAGCCAAATCTGTGTATGGGATATGATGGTTCATAGCAAGAGTAATCAAATTGATAATTTCATGAGATTCTTGACCAAAGAGGGTCACACCCAAGATTTCCTTAGTTTCAGGGTTTACCACAGCTTTGAAGGCACCTCGCAAATCGCCATTAACATGACCACGAGGCATGCCAGCAACTGGAAGTTCCTTGACAGCAACTGGTCCACCTGCTGCTCTGGCTTGGTCTTCAGTAAGACCAACTTGTGCCAAGGGTGGGTTGAGGAACATAGCGGTTGGAACAGCTCCACGTGTTTCAAGATTATAGCTACCATCCCCTGTCAAGTAATTAAAGACAATACGGAAATCATCTAATGAAATATAAGTGAATTGAAGACCACCATTGACATCACCTACTGCAAAGACACCTGGAACGCTTGTTTCCAAATGCTTATTAACCTGGATACCACCACGCTCAGTCAAGGCAATATCGGTGTTTTCCAAGTGAAGAGGTTCAATATTAGGCTTGCGTCCTGTCGCATAAAGGAGTGCATCAAAACGGAAGTCTCCTTTATCAGTAACAACGACAACTTCATCACCGTCATTCTTAACTTCGAAAGTTTTAACACCTTGCTCAAAGACAATGCCGTCCTCTTCCATGTATTCCTTAGCCAACTTAGCAATAGATGGCTCCACACGTGGCAAGAAGCTAGTCGCTGCATCCAAGACAGTCACTTGGCTACCCAAACGGTTATAAAGGCCAGCAAATTCAAGACCGATATTACCACCACCTAAGACACCTAAACGTTTTGGCAAGGCTTCAAGGGTTTGAATACCAGTTGAATCGTAGACATGCTCAGTTGTTGTCAACCCAGGAATCGGCAAGACATTAGACACAGCACCTGTATTGATGACAATAGTTTCAGCCGTAAGCTCTTGGCGGTCATCACCAGCCACTACTTCGATGACCTTATTTGACACGAAATGTGCCTCTGCATCAATGACATCAACGCCATTGTCTGCCAACATTTTATAATTCTTAGCGTTAAGACGACCAGTCACCGCACCACGCTCTTTCATGGTATCGTCAAATGACCAGCCCTTTTCAGCTGCTACAATCATAGTCTTGGTTGGGATACAAGCAAAATTAATGCAAATACCACCATACATCGCTTTACTGCGCTCGATGACAGCAACTTTCTTACCAGCCGCATTCATCTTAGCAGCCAAAGTCTTACCGGCTTTACCAAATCCAATTACAATTAAATCGTATGTTAACATTTTTAAATCCTCCTATTTGATTTCATTCTAGCACAAGAAAAAAACTTTTGCACAAATCTGCTACGGGAAAAAATATTGGACTAAAATAGTCTAACGAAAGCTTTCGGGAATCAAGTTCAAAAAATAGAAAAATCGTTTACATGTTTTAATCAAGTGGTTAGACTATCTTTTGGCCCTCTCTTGTGATATACTAGATAAGTTGCAAAGAAAGCAGTACTTTTCTTTAGTGGAAAAGAAGCAACACGATCTTTCATATAAAGATATGAAAAACCGTCATGAAAAGAAAAGTATAAATTAAGCGCTATAGGGTGGCTTCGCACCACCTTTAGAAAGAAGAATAACGTGAAATTTAATGAATTTAATCTTTCTGCTGATTTATTAGCAGAAATTGAAAAAGCAGGATTTGTAGAAGCAAGTCCTATCCAAGAGCAAACTATTCCTTTGGCTCTTGAGGGAAAAGATGTTATCGGTCAAGCACAGACTGGTACAGGGAAAACAGCAGCCTTTGGCTTACCAACCCTTGAAAAAATTCGTACAGAAGAAGCAACTATCCAAGCTTTGGTGATTGCCCCAACTCGTGAACTGGCTGTTCAAAGTCAAGAAGAGCTTTTCCGATTTGGCCGTAGTAAAGGTGTGAAAGTCCGTTCAGTATACGGTGGTTCAAGTATTGAAAAACAAATCAAGGCTCTTAAATCAGGTGCTCACATCGTTGTAGGAACACCGGGACGTTTACTTGACTTGATTAAACGCAAGGCCTTGAAATTGCATGATATTGAAACCTTGATTTTAGACGAAGCAGATGAAATGCTGAACATGGGATTCCTTGAAGATATTGAAGATATCATCTCTCGTGTACCAGAAAATCGTCAAACCTTGCTCTTTTCAGCGACTATGCCAGATGCTATCAAATGTATTGGTGTTCAGTTCATGAAAGAACCTGAGCATGTGAAGATTGCTGCCAAAGAATTAACAACAGAATTAGTAGACCAGTACTATATCCGTGTTAAAGAACAAGAAAAATTCGACACCATGACTCGTCTCATGGATGTTGATCAACCTGAGTTGTCTATTGTCTTCGGTCGTACCAAACGTCGTGTAGACGAGTTAACTCGTGGGCTTAAAATCCGTGGTTTCCGTGCAGAAGGGATCCATGGAGATTTGGACCAAAACAAACGTCTTCGTGTCCTTCGTGATTTTAAAAATGGCAATCTTGATGTCCTCGTTGCAACAGACGTAGCTGCTCGTGGTTTGGATATTTCAGGTGTGACTCATGTCTACAACTACGATATCCCACAAGACCCTGAGAGTTATGTTCACCGTATTGGCCGTACAGGACGTGCAGGTAAGTCAGGTCAGTCTATTACCTTCGTTTCACCTAATGAAATGGGTTATCTACAAATCATTGAGAACTTGACTAAGAAACGTATGAAAGGTCTCAAGCCGGCAAGTGCAGAAGAAGCCTTCCAAGCTAAGAAGCAAGTAGCTCTTAAGAAAATTGAACGTGATTTTGCGAATGAGGAGATTCGTAGCAACTTTGAGAAGTTTGGCAAGGATGCTCGTCAATTGGCCTCAGAATTCAGTCCTGAAGAATTGGCCATGTATATCCTCAGCTTAACTGTTCAAGACCCAGATAGTCTTCCTGAGGTTGAGATTGCACGTGAAAAACCGTTACCATTTAAACCATCTGGTGGTGGCTTCGGTGGCAAAGGCAAGGGTGGTCGAGGAGGTCGTCGTGGGGATGACCGTCGAGACCGTGATCGCCGTGGCAATGGACGTCGTGATGACTATCGTAAAGGTGGACGTTCAAAGGATCGCTTTGATAAAGAGAAGCGTTACCGTAAGGATTCTAAAAAACCACGCAATACTTCAAGCGAGAAGAAAACAGGCTTTGTTATTCGTAACAAAGGAGATAAATAACAAAAAAAGCGGTTCACTGAGGTGGATCGCTTTTATATATAAGGAGACCGAGAGTCATATGAAAAAGTAATACGAGAAGTTTGTATTTATAAATTTGTTATCTTGTAATATTATTCTATCAAAAAGTCAGGAAGCTGTCAATAAGAAAATTATAAAAAATAGGAAAAATTTTCGAATACACTTGAATTGCAATTCAATAAACAATTTTCAGATAATTGTTGAAAAAGTCAGAATTTTATGATATAATGAAAGCGATTATATGCGAGGTAAAAAATGGCACATTTATTAGAAAAAACAAGAAAAATCACATCAATTTTAAAGCGTTCGGAGGAGCAATTACAAGATGAGCTTCCTTATAATGCCATTACACGTCAATTAGCAGATATTATTGACTGTAACGCTTGTATTGTGAATAGCAAGGGTCGTTTGTTGGGCTACTTTATGCGCTACAAAACTAATAATGACCGAGTAGAGCAATTCTTCCAATCAAAGACTTTCCCAGAAGATTATGTGCAAGGTGCGAACATGATCTACGATACGGAGGCCAATCTTCCAGTAGAGCATGATTTGACAATTTTCCCAACTGAGAGTCGTTCTGATTTCCCAGATGGTTTGACAACGATTGCTCCAATCCATGTCTCTGGTATTCGCTTGGGTTCATTGATTATTTGGCGTAATGATAAAAAGTTTGAAGAAGATGATTTGATTCTGGTTGAGATTGCCAGTACAGTAGTAGGAATTCAACTCTTGAACTTCCAACGTGAGGAAGATGAGAAAAATATTCGTCGTCGTACGGCAGTCACTATGGCAGTTAATACTCTTTCTTATTCTGAATTGCGAGCAGTATCAGCTATTTTAGGAGAACTAAATGGTAATGAAGGTCAATTGACAGCTTCTATCATTGCAGATCGTATCGGTATTACACGTTCGGTGATTGTCAATGCTCTTCGTAAACTCGAATCGGCAGGGATTATTGAGAGTCGTTCTCTTGGTATGAAAGGAACCTATCTCAAAGTTCTAATTCCAGATATTTTTGAAGAAGTGAAAAAGAGGGACTATTAATGGCTAAGGCACTAATTTCTATTGACTATACAGAAGATTTTGTAGCAGATCATGGGAAACTGACTGCGGGCGCTCCTGCTCAAGCAATATCTGATGATATATATGGGGTGACCCAAAAGGCTTTTGAACGTGGAGATTATATCTTTTTTACCATCGATGCCCATGAAGAAAATGATGTTTTTCATCCTGAAAGTAAACTATTCCCGCCACATAATATTATTGGGACTAGTGGACGAAACTTGTATGGCAAACTAGCCGAGTTCTATCAGGAATATGCTGATGATAGCCGTGTTTTCTGGATGGATAAGCGTCACTATTCAGCATTTTCTGGGACCGATTTGGATATTCGTCTCAGAGAGCGTAGGGTAGATACAGTCATTTTGACAGGAGTTCTTACAGATATCTGTGTCTTGCATACGGCGATTGATGCTTATAATCTTGGTTATCAGATAGAAGTTGTGAAACCAGCAGTTGCATCCATTTGGCCTGAAAATCATGCCTTTGCACTTGGACATTTTAAGAATACACTTGGTGCGAAATTGGTTGATGAAAATTTGCTTGAAATTGCAGAATAATACATTTCAAGATGAAAAAATCTGAAGAAAGTATTGACATTTTTTTTTAAAGTTGATATACTAGTAAAGTAATCGACGCGGGGATGGCGGAATTGGCAGACGCGCAGGACTAAGGATCCTGTGACCGCTTTAGGTCGTGAGGGTTCAAGTCCCTCTCTCCGCATAGTAGATGAGCTAGCTTTGGCTAGCTTTTTATTTTTTTACAATTTGAGGGCAAATTTTATTTGCTCTTTTTTTGGTATTTCATAAACATTTCATATTTGAATATTATAATGGTTTTACAAATATGGAGGTGCTATATGAATCCCACTCAAAGAGCTTGGGCTTACGTCAGCAGAAAACGACTGAGAAGTCTCATATTATTCTTGATTCTATTTGTCTTATTGGCTGGAATATCAGCTTGTTTGACGCTTATGAAGTCCAACAAAGCAGTAGAAAATAATCTCTATCGCTCATTGAATACATCTTTTTCGATTAAAAGAATAGAAGCAGATCAGACCTTTCAACTGTCTCAACTAGATGACCTTAAAAACATAAAGGGGCTTGAGAAGATTTCACCTGAGCTAGAAACAATAGCCAAGTTAACTGACAAAGAAGTTGTTACTGGAGAACAAAGTATCCAAAGGGATGATTTGACAGAAGCTGAAAAAAATCTTATCAGTTTAATTGCATTAGAAGATTCTTCCAAGGATGTTTCTTTTACAAGCTCCGCCTTTAGTCTTAAAGAAGGAAGACATCTCGAAAAAGGGGACAGTAAAAAAATCTTAATCCACGAAGATTTAGCTAAGAAAAACAATCTAAAGCTAGGAGATAAGATTAACTTAAATTCTGGACAAGTTGAAGGAAATAGTGGACAAAGGATAGACTATGAAATCGTGGGTATTTTCTCAGGTAAGAAGCAAGAAAAATTCACTGGTCTTTCGTCAGATTTTAGTGAAAACACGGTCTATACAGACTACGAAAGTAGCCAAACCCTTCTTGGAAATAAGGAAGCTCAAGTTAGCGCCGCTCGTTTTTATTTAGAAAATCCAAAAGATATGGATAGTATCATTCAAGAGGTTGAAAAGTTATCTCTGGAAACGAAAGGTTATCAAGTTGAAAAGGAAAATAAGGCTTTTGAACAAATCAAGGATTCAGTTTCGACCTTCCAAACCTTCCTACAGATTTTCCTCTATGGCATTATGATTGCTGGTGTAGGAGCGCTGATCTTGGTCTTGTCACTTTGGTTACGAGAGCGAGTCTACGAGGTTGGTATTTTATTGGCACTAGGTAAAGGGAAAATAGCAATCTTTAGCCAATTCTGCCTGGAAGTCGTCATAGTTTCATTGGCATCTATTCTGCCGGCATTTGTGGCTGGAAATGCCATTACTTCCTATCTCTTGAAGACTGTACTAGCAAGTGGCGACCAAGCTGCCCTACAAGATACGCTGGCAAAAGCAACGAATCTTTCAACAAGTCTTCTATCATTTGGAGAATCTTATATTTTCCTTCTTATAATTAGCTGCTTGTCAGTTGCATTTTGTTTCCTATTTTTATTTAGAAAATCACCGAAAGAAATCTTATCATCTATTAGTTAATGAAGGAGAAATCATGACTTTACTACAATTACAAGATCTTACTTATCGTTATAAAAATACTGCAGAAGCAGTCTTATATAAAATCAATTACGATTTTGAACCTGGCAAGTTTTATAGTATTATTGGAGAATCAGGAGCTGGGAAGTCAACACTCTTATCTCTATTAGCAGGACTTGATAGCCCAGTCGAAGGAGCTATCTTATTCGAAGGCAAGGATATTCGTGAACAAGGTTATTCTTATCATCGCATGCACCATATCTCTTTGGTTTTCCAAAACTATAACTTGATTGATTATCTTTCTCCATTGGAAAATATCCGCTTGGTTAATAAAAAAGCTAGCAAGGACACCCTTCTTGAACTTGGTTTAGATGAAAGTCAAATCAAGCGGAATGTTCTCCAATTATCAGGTGGGCAGCAACAACGTGTTGCCATTGCTCGTAGCCTTGTATCTGAAGCACCAGTGATTTTAGCGGATGAACCAACCGGAAACCTAGATCCTAAGACAGCTGGGGATATCATCGAACTCCTCAAATCTCTTGCTGAGAAAACAGGCAAGTGTGTGATCGTTGTGACCCACAGTAAGGAAGTAGCACAGGCGTCAGATATTACACTGGAATTGAAGGATAAAAAGCTGACTGAAACAAGAAAAAAAAGTAACTAAATCTTTTAAATATATGTAAGTGAAGTAAATCTAGAAAGGAATCTTATGTTACACAACGCATTTGCCTATGTCACAAGAAAATTTTTTAAGTCGCTTGTGATCTTTCTCATCATTCTCTTGATGGCTAGTTTGAGTTTGGTCGGCTTGTCTATCAAGGGTGCGACAGCCAAGGCTTCTCAAGAAACCTTTAAGAATATCACCAATAGTTTCTCCATGCAAATCAACCGCAGGGTCAACCAAGGAACTCCACGTGGTGCAGGGAATATCAAGGGTGAAGATATTAAAAAAATTACTGAAAATAAGGCCATCGAATCTTACATCAAACGGATCAATGCTATCGGTGATTTAACAGGCTACGAATTGATTGAGACACCTGAAACCAAGAAAAATCTAACGCCAGATCGAGCTCAACGTTTTGGAAGTAGCTTGATGATAACAGGTGTCAATGACTCTTCTAAAGAAGACAAGTTTGTATCAGGCTCTTATAAACTGGTTGAAGGTGAGCATTTAAAAAATGACGACAAGTACCAAATTCTCATGCATAAAGATTTGGCAGAAAAGCATGGATGGAAGGTAGGAGACAAGGTCAAACTTAACTCCAATATCTACGATGCGGATAATGAAAAAGGAGCTAAGGAAACAGTAGAAGTAACGATCAAAGGACTTTTTGATGGACATAACAAATCTGCTGTGACCTACTCACAGGAACTATATGAGAATACAGCAATCACAGATATTCACACAGCTGCCCAACTCTATGGATATACAGAAGATACAGCTATCTATGGAGATGCTACCTTCTTTGTAGCTGGGGATAAGAACCTCGATACGGTCATGCAAGAAATAGGATCCATCAATGGTATCAACTGGAAGATGTATAGCTTAATCAAGAGTTCATCAAACTATCCTGCTCTTGAACAATCCATCTCAGGCATGTACAAGATGGCTAATCTCCTATTCTGGGGTAGCTTGAGCTTCTCAGTTCTTCTACTGGCTCTCTTACTCACGCTATGGATTAATGCCCGTCGTAAAGAAGTTGGAATTCTTCTTTCCATTGGTCTTAAACAAGTAAGTATTCTGGGACAATTTATCATAGAAGCAATTATGATTGCTATTCCAGCTCTTATTTCAGCCTACTTCCTAGCCAACTATACAGCTCGTGCTATTGGAAATACAGTTCTTGCCAATGTCACATCAGATGTGGCCAAGCAGGCAAGTAAGGCTGCACAAGCTTCCAATCTTGGTGGTGGTGCAGAAGTTGACGGCTTTAGCAAAACTCTTTCAAGTCTGGATATTTCTATTCAACCTTCTGACTTTGCTATCGTTTTTGTACTTGCTTTAGTTCTTGTAGTAATTGTTATGGCGCTTGCTTCAAGCAATCTCCTCTTTAAACAACCAAAAGAACTCTTGTTGGATAGTGAATAAAAAACCTGCTACCTATTCTCATTCAAATGAGATATAATATAGGTAGCATTTTTGATAGAAAAGGATTTATATGAAAATTCTAATTGTAGAAGATGAAGACATGATCCGCGAGGGAATTAGCGACTATTTGTCGGATTGTGGCTATGAAACCATTCAGGCAGCAGATGGCCGTGAGGCATTAGAGCAATTTTCGAATCACAAAGTTGACCTGGTTCTCTTAGATATTCAAATGCCGAAACTCAATGGTTTAGAGGTCTTGTCAGAAATCCGTAAAAGCAGCCAAGTTCCAGTCTTGATGTTGACAGCCTTTCAGGACGAAGAATATAAGATGAGCGCCTTTGCATCCATGGCTGATGGATACTTAGAGAAGCCTTTTTCCCTATCCTTGTTAAAGGTACGAGTGGATGCCATCTTTAAGCGTTATTATGATGTAAGTCGTATCTTTACCTATAGGGACACCCAGGTAGACTTTGACAGTTATAGCGCTAAAGTAGCAGGTCAAGAAGTTGCAGTAAATGCAAAAGAACTAGAAATTTTAGACTATCTGGTTAAAAATGAAGGTCGAGCCTTAACTCGGTCGCAGATTATCGATGCTGTATGGAAGATGACAGAGGAGGTTCCTTTTGACAGAGTGATCGATGTCTATATCAAGGAACTACGGAAAAAATTGGATTTAGATTGTATTCTTACTGTACGCAATGTTGGTTATAAATTGGAGAGAAAATGAGACGTTCAGGGTTATTTAAAAAGATTTTTATCTATACCTTCTCGGTATTTTCTACCTTAGTCATTTGTTTGCATTTGGCCATCTATTTCCTCTTTCCTACTACCTATCTCAGTCATCGTCAGGAGAGTATCGGACAGAAGTCAACAGAAATTGCTCAAACCCTTCAAGGAAAAGACAGTCAAACTATCCAGGAAGTACTTGAACTTTATTCTCAAAGTAGCGATATAAAGGGAGTCATCAAGGGTGAAATGACTCAGGATAAGTTAGAAGTCAAGGACAATCTTCCAATTGATAGAGATCGACAGACGGCCTCCTTGGTTATTGAGGAAAGAGAGGTCCAATCTAAGGATGATCAGACCTTGACCATACAGTTTATTGCTTCTATGGATTTGCAGAAAGAAGCAGAAGATATGAGTCTGCAATTCCTACCCTATACTCTGTTAGCTTCTTTTCTGATTTCACTCCTGATTGCATATATCTATGCCAGAACTATCGTAGCTCCGATATTGGAAATCAAGCGAGTAACTCGAAGGATGATGGACTTGGATGCAGAAGTGAGATTGCGCGTGGATTCCAAGGATGAGATTGGGGATCTCAAGGAGCAAATCAATAGTCTCTATCAGCATCTTTTGACCGTCATTGCGGACTTGCATGAGAAAAATGAATCCATCCTCCAGTTAGAAAAGATGAAGGTTGAGTTTTTGCGAGGAGCTTCCCATGAACTGAAAACACCTCTTGCTAGTCTGAAAATCCTTTTGGAAAACATGCAAGCAAACATAGGTCGCTATAAAGATCGCGACCATTATCTGGGTGTTTCTTTGGGGATCGTGGATGATTTAAGCCACCATGTCCAGCAGATTTTATCCCTTTCTTCGGTGCAAGAATTACGAGATAAGAAGGAGCAAATCAACCTTCTGGATATGACCAATCTCCTATTGATGGATTATGACTTGTTAGCCAAGGAGAGAGAAATCTCTATTGAGAATCAGTTGACTAACCAGAAGGTTTATCTAAATCCTTCGGTACTCAAGCTGATTCTTTCAAATCTGATCAGTAATGCGGTGAAGCATTCTATCCAAGGTGGCTATCTAAAAATTGGGACAGAAGATGACTGGTTTTTTATTGAAAACACCTGTACAACAGAAGAGCAAGATAAATTTGAACAATCCTTTACGGCTTCTAGTCGCCAAAGTAAGGGAGCTGGTTTGGGACTATTTGTGGTCAAGAGTTTATTAGAGAACGAAGAAATTGACTATTATTTTGAAAGAGATGAGAATCACTTAGTATTTTTCATGAAGCTACCACAGGTCAATCCGGAAAGTGATTAAGAAAGGGTTTACATCAATCTGATTGGAAGAAATTCAATCTAAAGTATGGGAAAAACTAGATTTTTTTATCAAAAAGTGATAAAATGAACAATGTAAATGGGATATCCCATAAAAATATACAGGAGGCCTGATAAAATGGCAATCGTTTCAGCAGAAAAATTTGTCCAAGCAGCTCGTGACAACGGTTATGCAGTTGGTGGATTTAACACAAACAACCTTGAGTGGACTCAAGCTATCTTGCGCGCAGCAGAAGCTAAAAAAGCTCCAGTTTTGATCCAAACTTCAATGGGTGCTGCTAAATACATGGGTGGTTACAAAGTTGCTCGCAACTTGATCGCTAACCTTGTAGAATCAATGGGTATCACTGTACCAGTAGCTATCCACCTTGACCACGGTCACTATGAAGATGCACTTGAGTGTATTCAAGTTGGTTATACTTCAGTTATGTTTGATGGTTCACATCTTCCAGTTGAAGAAAACCTTGAAAAAGCTCGTAAAGTTGTAGAATTTGCGCATGCAAATGGTGTATCAGTAGAAGCTGAAGTTGGAACTATCGGTGGTGAAGAAGACGGAATCATCGGTGATGGCGAATTGGCTCCAATCGAAGATGCTAAAGCAATGGTTGCAACTGGTATCGACTTCTTGGCAGCTGGTATTGGTAACATCCACGGTCCTTACCCTGCAAACTGGAAAGGTCTTCATCTTGACCACTTGCAAAAATTGACTGAAGCTGTACCAGGATTCCCAATCGTATTGCACGGTGGATCAGGTATTCCTGATGACCAAATCCAAGCAGCTATCAAACTTGGTGTTGCTAAAGTTAACGTTAACACTGAATGCCAAATCGCATTCGCTAACGCAACTCGTAAATTTGCTCGTGACTACGAAGCAAACGAAGCAGAATACGACAAGAAGAAACTCTTCGACCCACGTAAATTCTTGGCTGACGGTGTAAAAGCTATCCAAGCATCAGTTGAAGAACGTATCGACGTATTCGGTTCAGAAGGTAAAGCTTAATCTAGCTGAACAATATAAAACGAAACCCGCCTGTGAAGGTGGGTTTTTTGTTTCTGGATTTATAGAGAATGTACGGGATAAGAACCAATCTAAAGTTGCCAAAAGAGTGTTATTTTTGTACAATAATGCTATGAAAATACTGAAAAAATCAGCCCTTGTCCTTCTAAGTTTCCTTATCTTGTTTTTAGTAGCAACATTTATCTTTCATCGTATCGGCTTAGAAAAGGAACAAGCTTCTCTAACTCCTATGGGTAAAACTGTTCTCGTTAATGGGCACAAAATCAATGTTTACGTTGAAGGTGATGGTCCAGAGACAATAGTGTTTCTATCGGGTGCTGGAATTGCCTCTCCAATATTGGACTTTAAGAATGTGTCAGATTTCTTATCAAAAAAATATAAAATTGTCGTAGTCGAGAGAGCTGGCTATGGTTATAGCGAGGATAGTAATCAATCCAGAGATGTGATGGAAGTTTTGTCTGAGACTCGTCAAGCTCTTTCTCAAGCGAATATCACTGGTCCTTTTATTATTCTATCTCATTCTATGGCTAGTCTTGAAAGTCTGGCTTGGCAGGAAAAGTATCCTGATGAAGTGAAAGCCTTGGTTGGTCTGGATTGGGCATTGCCGTCAAGTTATGAGGATTTAAAGGACAATCAAGCCTTGCTTACCGTGGCCTATTGGAGCAGCAAGATTGGTTTGTTACGCTATTTCCCAGAGTCCTTTTATATAAAAAATCCAACTCTGACAGAAAGTGAACGACAACAATATAAACTCCTAGCTTATAAGCAGTTGATATCACAAGCTATGCTTCATGAATCCCGTATGGTAAAGGAAAATGCCAAGAAAGTTCCCTCTAGCATCAATCCCAAAATCCCTACCTTACTACTGGTTTCTAACGGTCAAGATACAAGCTTTAGTCAATCTGAATGGCAGCGCTACGCAGAGAAATTTGCTAGTGAACAGTCTAATGTGAAAGTCATCTATATGGATGTACCACACGACCTTTATCATTATCAAAGTCATGAAATAGTTTCTCAGATCGAAGATTTTTTAAAGAGTAATTGAGGGGATAAAAATCATTTTGGATTAATGACAATCATTAAATGTTAAAGAACTAACAGTAGAATCGTAAATTTTTTATTAACAATAAACCTGCCCCTGAGGGTAGGTTTTTTGGGTGTTTTAAGAGAGAAATCTCACATTTCATAATCTATAAGAAAACGCTTGCATTCCTTTTTTTATTGGATTATAATAGGTTGGTATAAAGCCTTCTATAATAATATTGAGAAGGTGTAGAAAGTAAGGATTTAGAATATTTGTAGTCAAAAATACAATGTTGCTATTCCTTGTGATAGGGAGAGATTTATGGCAATGATTGAAGTGAAACATCTTCAGAAAAATTTTGTGAAGACAGTAAAGGAGCCAGGTTTGAAGGGGGCTTTGCGTTCCTTTATTCATCCTGAAAAGCAGACCTTTGAAGCGGTCAAGGATTTGACTTTTGAAGTACCCAAGGGGCAGATTCTAGGCTTTATCGGAGCTAATGGTGCTGGGAAGTCGACAACCATCAAAATGCTAACAGGGATTTTGAAACCGACATCTGGTTTTTGTCGGATTAACGGCAAGATTCCCCAGGATAATCGCCAAGATTATGTCAAGGATATTGGAGTCGTTTTCGGACAACGTACCCAGTTATGGTGGGATTTGGCACTGCAAGAGACCTACACGGTTTTGAAGGAGATTTACGATGTTCCAGACTCGCTTTTCCATAAGCGTATGGACTTTTTGAATGAAGTTTTGGATTTGAAGGAATTTATCAAGGATCCTGTGCGGACTCTTTCATTGGGGCAACGGATGCGGGCGGATATTGCGGCTTCCTTGCTTCACAATCCCAAAGTTCTCTTTTTAGATGAGCCGACTATTGGTTTGGATGTGTCGGTCAAGGATAACATTCGACGTGCTATCACCCAGATTAATCAGGAGGAAGAGACAACTATTCTCTTGACCACTCACGACTTGAGCGATATTGAGCAACTCTGTGATCGGATTTTTATGATTGACAAGGGGCAGGAGATTTTTGATGGGACGGTGAGCCAGCTCAAGGAGACCTTTGGCAAGATGAAGACTCTCTCCTTCGATCTGACGCCAGGTCAAAGTCATCTCGTCTCTCATTATGTAGGCTTACCTGATATATCCATTGATAGACAAGGAAATAACCTGACTATTGAATTTGATAGTTCCCGCTACCAATCAGCTGATATTATCAAGCAAACCTTATCTGATTTTGAAGTCCGTGATTTGAAGATGGTAGATACGGATATTGAAGATATTATCCGTCGCTTCTATCGAAAGGAGCTCTAAGATGGTCAAATTGTGGAGACGTTATAAACCCTTTATCAATGCAGGGATTCAGGAGTTGATTACCTATCGAGTAAACTTTCTTCTTTATCGGATTGGCGATGTCATGGGGGCTTTTGTGGCCTTTTATCTCTGGAAGGCTGTCTTTGATTCTTCGCAAGAGCCTTTGATTCAGGGCTTTAGCATGGCGGATATCACCCTCTATATCATCATGAGTTTTGTGACTAATTTATTAACTGAGTCAGATAGCTCCTTTATGATTGGTGATGAGGTAAAAGATGGCTCTATTATCATGCGCTTATTAAGACCAGTCCATTTTGCGGCCTCTTATCTTTTCACCGAGCTTGGTTCCAAGTGGTTGATTTTTATCTCTGTTGGACTGCCATTTTTAAGCGTTATTGTCTTGATGAAAATCTTATCTGGACAAGGCATTGTAGAAGTACTGGGATTAACGATTCTTTATCTCTTTAGCTTAGCACTGGCATACCTGATTAACTTTTTCTTTAATATCTGTTTTGGATTTTCAGCCTTTATATTTAAAAATCTATGGGGTTCTCAAGTATTCAAAGCTTCACTAGTATCCTTTATGTCAGGAAGTTTGATTCCCTTGGCTTTCTTTCCAAAGGTCATTTCAGATATTCTGTCCTTCTTACCTTTCTCATCCTTGATTTACACTCCAGTCATGATTATTGTTGGGAAATACGATGCTAGTCAGATTCTTCAAGCACTTTTGCTTCAGCTTTTCTGGCTTATAGTGATGGTGGGCTTGTCTCAGTTGATTTGGAAACGAGTCCAGTCATTCATCACCATTCAGGGAGGTTAGTATGAAAAAATATCAACGCATGCATCTGATTTTTATCAGACAGTACATCAAGCAAATCATGGAATACAAGGTAGATTTTGTGGTTGGTGTGTTGGGAGTCTTTCTGACTCAAGGCCTGAACCTCTTGTTTCTTAATGTACTCTTTCAACACATCCCCTCGCTAGAAGGTTGGACCTTTCAAGAGATTGCCTTTATCTATGGATTTTCCTTAATTCCAAAGGGATTAGATCATCTCTTTTTTGACAATCTCTGGGCTTTAGGTCAACGACTAGTTCGAAAAGGGGAGTTTGACAAGTATCTGACTCGTCCTATCAATCCTCTCTTTCACATCCTCGTTGAGACCTTTCAGATTGATGCCTTGGGTGAACTTTTGGTCGGTGGAATTTTACTAGTGACAACGGCGACTAGCATTGCTTGGACTCTTCCCAAATTCCTGATTTTTCTAGTTTGTATTCCTTTTGCGACCTTGATTTATACTTCCTTGAAAATTGCAACGGCCAGCATCGCTTTTTGGACCAAGCAGTCAGGTGCCATGATTTACATTTTCTATATGTTTAATGATTTTGCCAAGTACCCGATTTCCATTTACAATTCGTTCCTTCGTTGGTTAATTAGCTTTATTGTACCTTTTGCCTTTACGGCCTACTATCCTGCCAGCTATTTCTTGCAGGGCAAGGATGGACTCTTTAATATCGGTGGTTTGATTCTGATTTCCCTTGTCTTCTTTGTCATTTCTTTGAAACTATGGGACAGGGGCTTGGATGCCTACGAAAGTGCGGGTTCGTAAAAGGAAGAAACTCAAAGTCTCGTCTTAGGACAGGCTTTTTTTAATGGAGATAAAATTCCTTGACATCCTTCCTTATAGTGCTATACTATAAGAGTAATCTCCGATTTAGCTCAGTTGGTAGAGCAACGCACTCGTAACGCGTAGGTCACAGGTTCGATCCCTGCAATCGGCAGTGTGAAAGAAGTCCTCTCGGACTTCTTTTTTTCTTTTAATAAGATTTTGACCACATAGTCTATCATGACTACCACATAGACAAAAGTTGTTGTTTGAGTTTTTTATTTCTGTTATAGTAGTAGCCGTCAAAGGGAGATAAAACTTCCTAACAAATTAGAAAATGAGGTAATATTATGAAAAAAGTATTAGGGATCGGATTTTTAGTTATTGCAGTAGCGGTCTTGTATTTTGGTTTTGTTGGATGGATAAGTTTGGATGTCAACATCTGGGCCCTCTTTCCAGTAGGTCTATTTCTATTCTTTACACTTGAAAATCTAGTGAAAAAAGATTACAAGGCTAGTCTCATGTGCCTGATCATTGCTTTTATCATTGCAAATGCTATTCTGGATATCTTACCACTTTCAAGTGGTTTGGTTATCGGTGCTGGAGTGCTGGCTTGCGTGGGAATTGGATTTCTCTTTCCAGATAAAAATATGAAAGTAAAGTAATTTAAAGTACATAAAAAAATAATAACGCTAAAGTATACACAGAAAGATAAATATATAAATTTTATTTCTGGAAAAAGAAAAAGGAGAAAATCAAATATGATTTTCTCCTATAATTAACTTGTTAAAAATTAACTAGAATAGGTAAATTACTAAGATTATTTATTGAATCCTGCACCAAAGCGAGTGTTGTTACCAAACTCACGAGTTGCATCATTCAAAGGTTTTCCGTCAGTACCTGCAACTGGTTTAGCTGGATAGGTTTCAGCACCTGATACACTGTAAGCTTTGTCATATTGTTTTGAAACAGCATAACCAAAACGGTTGTTGGGGTTATTTGCAGCACCTGCTTCTGTAACAATTTCTGGAGCTGGAGTAGCTGGCTTAGCTGGAGCTGGAGTAGCTGGTTTAGCTGGAGCTGGAGTAGCTGGCTTAGCTGGAGCTGGAGTAGCTGATTTAGCAGCGTTAAATCCTGCACCAAAACGAGTGTTGTGTCCAAACTCACGAGTTGAATCATCCAAAGGTTTACCGTCAGTATCTGCAACTGGCTTAGCTGGATAAGTCTTAGCACCTGCAAAACTGAAAGCTCTCTTGTTTAATGGAGAAACTGCGAAACCAAAACGGTTGTTATGATTATTAGCAGCATTTGCCTTTGTAACTGTCCCAGCAGTTGAAGCAGTTACTCCTGGGATAGAAGGAACTTCAGTAGCTGCATAAGAAACGCTAGCGATTGCTGACAATGCTAATGCACTTGTTAATAAAACTTTTTTCATTGTTTTATCTCCTCTTTAATTTTTCATTTTATTTCTAAGGCGAACCTTATTATTTTGATTGTATCATATATAGATATATTGTCAAGTATTTATAATTTTTAAGAAAATTTTTTCATTCAAAATTCTTAAGCAAAAAAAGTCTCGAGTTTTCTCGAGACTTTTACTTTATTTACCTGCGTAATATTTTTGAATACCTTTGACAATCCCAGCGACCAATCTGTTTTGATAAGCATCGCTACGAATTTGTTGGTTTTCGTTGAAATTGTCAATGTAACCAAGCTCCAATAGAACTGCTGGTTTATCAGTTTCTCGAAGGACTGCAAAGCTACTTTGGAGGAGGCCAGCATCCTTAGCGCCAGTTTCAGCTAGGAGTGAAGAGTGGATATCAGCAGCAAGGCGATTGCTTTCACTGATACGATCAGGGTGATTATGCCAGTATGAATTAATCCGAGAAGGATAGCCAGCAGCTTCTTCGTAAGAATAAGTCTGAATACCAGAACGGTTAGAAGCAGGGCTTCCGCTAGCATTGAAGTGGATGCTAATGAAGATATCGGAGTTCGTATTATTGGCTATTTTTGAACGTTCGGTGACAAAGTCGACATAGACATCACTATCTCTCGAAGAAAGAACTGTATAACCAAGACCTTGGAGTTCCTTGCGTAGTTTTTGATAAACTTGCATGGTGAGGTCTTTTTCATTAGTGTTATAATAAACAGCACCTGGATCTTTACCACCGTGTCCTGGATCTAAGAAAACGGTATATGTGTATTTTCCTTTTTCAAATCCACGACTTACGGGCACTTCACCAATCCATTTTCCATTACTTTGGAACTGATGTGCTTTTCCATCGATTTTACGAGTTCCTGTGACATAGACCCCGCTATCTTCTAGGTAATACCAAGCATTATAGTAGTTATCAAAAATCCATTCATTCTTAGCCATGTAACCACCGGCCTTGAGGTAGTATGAGCCAATCCATTCACGCGCTGCATAAGTACCACCTGATTTCAAATAGAACCAACTATTGTAGTTTTTATCGAAAATCCATTCTTTTTCAGCCATGGCACCGCTAGATTTTAGGTAGAAGCTACCTTGCCATTGGTTGCTTGCCATTGTGGCATCTTTGTTAAAGTAGTACCAAACTCCACCAATTTTATCCCACTTGTTTTTGATTAAGCTACCAGAAGATTGGGCATAATACCATTTGTCATCTTGTTTAACCCAAGCGCTCTCAGCCATGGCACCACTATTGGTAAAGAGATAATCATCAAAAATGGTGTTGCTGAGCATGATACCGTCTTTATCAAAGTAGTACCATACACCGCCAATCTTTTTCCAATCTTGTTTAACGATTTTTCCAGATGGATTAGCATAATACCAGTTATCTTTAATTTTAGCCCAGCCACTACCGACCATAGCCCCGCTGCTAGTCAGAATGTACCCATCATAGATCGTATTGCTGAGCATGATACCATCCTTATCAAAGTAGTACCATTTCCCGTGAATTTTTTTCCAATTGACGGTAGCCTTGTTAGCTTCATAGAAGCGCCAGATATTTTCTTCAAATATCCAACCATCTTTTTTATCTTCTGGAACCTGGCTTTCTTCTTTCTTAGCTGAAGTTTTACTTGGGTTTGTTGTAGAAGTTGTTGGTATGCTTGAACTTGCTTCAGTAGAAGGAACTGGTTTCTTTGTTTCAACCTTGTTAGCTGTTGTAGTTTGTTGCGTCGTCTCTGCTGAAGTAGTTTGTGCTTGATTTTCTTCAGCTAAAGCTGAGCTTGTTGCGAATCCTAGATAAGTAAGCGTGATGGCACTTGCCAAGAGCGTTTTTTTCACTTGTTTCATCTCCTATTTATTTTTTAATAATCTCTTTTTAAAATGTCATTAGAAAAGCACCTCAAATGGAACGTTGGGTTGCCAACTTTGTTGAGGTGCTGGCAAAATTTGTTGCCATTTATTTCATCATGAAGATTTGAACAATCATGATGATGTAGATGAGCAATGTAAGTAGAAATCCAGCTCTCCAAAAGAATTTCAGGAATTTTGGATAATAAAAACTACGTTTTTTGCTCAAGAAGAAAAAGGCTAAAATGATAGCCAGCAAGGATAATGCTGCTCCCAAAACGGGAAGTTGATTGTGTGTAAAAACCTTAGCACTGATAAAATAATATTCAAAAATTAGAAAAGGAAAAGCCAGATCAGCAAAGTTGATGCCCCTTTTCTTTAACTTAAAGAATCTGCTCAGAATAATTGCTAAAGCCAAGGTTAATACCAAAAGCAAGACGGAAGCGAGTTTCATTAAAATCATAACAATATTGTATCATAAAACTTGAATAATAGAAAAGCATATTCTTTGATTTAACAGTGTTTTTCTAAAAATTTTTGTTTAGAAATTGATTTTTTATACTTTATACAAATTCAGTGTATGTTGGATACAAAAATGGTAATAGTTTTAGTCTTCAATATAAATCTTTTTTATGGTGACCATAGAAAATATATATTAGTCAGAAAGAAAGAATAGTAGTAGAATGAGTAGCAAATAAAACAAAGGAGTTTCTTATGAAATTAGTTACTTTATGGTCAAAACTCTCACTAGGAATCCAATTATTGGTGGCTTTGGTCTTGGGTGTGATTGCTGCGGTCATCTGGCCACAATTTGCAGGTTTTTATCAATTTTTAGGACAAGCCTTTATTAAATTGATCAATATGGTGATCATTCCACTAATCTTCCCGACTATCGTTGTTGCAGTAGCCGGCGTTATCGGGAAAAAATCTTTCGGGAAAATCTTGACCAAAAGCTTGGTTTACTTTTTCGCAGTAACAACTGCTATTACCCTATTGTTTGTATTTGCTAGTTATTATTTGGGATTTGGACAAGGTGTGAACATTGGTCAAACTGGTGGAAACCTTGATGGAATTGCCAATAATGTAAAATTTAGCGAATTTCTCCTTGGTTTTATTCCGTCAAATATCGTCAAATCTCTTTCAGATGGTGCTCTATTGCCGATTATCGTTTTTGCTATCTTTCTTGGTTATGGAATTGGGAATCTTAAGTCTGATAAATCTCAGAAGATTATCGAAGGTTTCCAAATCTGGATTGAAGCCATCTATAAGATTGTAGCAGTGATTATTAAATTATCACCGATTGGCATTTTTGGATTTATCGCTAAAGATGTTGCAACTACTGGTGTTGACAAATTGATTGGACTTGGTCAATTTGTAATTGGAACTTATTTGGCTTATGCTGTATTGGTTCTGCTTATTTTCCCCTTGATTGCTTTCTTCTTTAAAGTACCGTATTTGTCAGCCTTTCGTGAAAATTGGAGTCTCTTGACACTGGCTTTTGTTACAGGTAGTTCTAGTGTTGTCTTGCCTTCACTTCTTAAAGATTTGAAAAAACAGGGGCATGACGAGCATACGATTGATTTAGTTGTTCCTTTAGGATATACTTTTAACTTAGAGGGCGCAGCGGTTTACTTCTCAGTAGCGACGATTTTTATTGCTCATGCCTACGGTATTCAATTTTCATTATCAAGTCTCTTGTTTACTGTTTTGTTGTTGACTTTGATTGGAAAAACTGCGGCAACCGTACCATCAGGAGCTATCGTGGTTCTACTAGCTGCAGCACCTCAACTGGGCTTGCCAGTAGAAGGAGTAGCCTTGATTTTTGCAGTTGATTTCTTTGTCAATGCCGGCCGTACTATGATCAATGTTTTGGGTCAAATCTTAACAGTCAGCGTTATTGAAAAAACAGAAGGATATATTTTAGAAGAAGAAAAGGAAAGCCAACTATCAGTCAGCTTTTCTTAAGGAGATGATAAGTAATGAGTGAAGCAAAAGTTTATGTGATTCATGAGAATCTTGAATGGACCCAGCATTTGGTCAAATGGTTGGAAGAACTAGAAGTCCCTTATGAACTGTGGGATTTGTCTAGTGGAATTTTGGATCTGCAAAGTCCACCGCCACAGGGTATCTTCTACAATCGTATGTCTGCGTCTTCTCACACCAGAGGACATCGCTATGCACCAGAATTTACAGAGCAGGTGATTACTTGGTTAGAAGCCCACGGACGCAAGGTTGTGAATGGAACTGGGGCTATCAACCTAGAAATCAGTAAAGTCAAACAATATTTGAAGCTACATGAGTCTGGCATTGAGACTCCTTCGACAGTTGCAGTTTTGGGCCAAGAAAATATCATTGAAGCAGCCAGAAAATTGAACATCTATCCATTGATTACCAAGCACAATCGAGCAGGTAAGGGATTAGGAGTTCAACTCTTCCAAAATGAAGAGGAACTGGCAGCTTATGTCAATAGTCCTCTCTTTGAACCATCAGTGGACGGGATTACCTTGTTACAAGCCTACATCAAACCAAGTGATGGACGCATCCGTCGTTCAGAGTTTATCAATCAGAAGTTTCTCTATACTGTTTCAATCGATTCTTCAGATGGATTCCAACTTTGTCCAGCAGATGGTTGTCAAATTGGCAAGAGACCAGAACAACTAGAAACGTCTGAAAAATTCCAGATTACAGAACCTTTACCAGATTCTCGAAGAGAAGCTTATGAGAACTTCCTTAAGAATGCTCAGATTGAAGTTGCTGCTATTGAATGGGTTCAGTCAGAGAGTGGTGATATTTATGTTTATGATGTAAATACCAACACAAACTACAATCCTACCGCAGAAAAAAATGCCAATATTTTTGCTCACCAACATTTGGCTCAATATCTAAAATCAGAGTTGCAAGCCCTAACGAGAGGACAATAAAGTACTAAAGAAAATCCCCCAGTATTAAATGACTGGGGGATTGATTTGTTTATACTCTTCGAAAATCTCTTCAAACAACGTCAGCTTCGCCTTGCCGTACTCAAGTACAGCCTGCGGCTCGCTTCCTAGTTTGCTCTTTGATTTTCATTGAGTATTAATCGATAAAAAATTATTGATTAACCTTGAAGTCTGGATCTTTAAGACTTTGGACACTGGCATTGATCACTGCACCGACAATCAATAACTTGGCAATGATAATGAACCAAAACATCATGACAACAACGATGATGGAACTGAAAAACCGAACGTCGACAAGATAGTTGACATAGTTATTGAAATAAGCTGAAAAGATAGTTAACAATGAAATAAGAGTGACGAATACGAATAGACTTCCAGGAAGGACGTAACGAAGACGACCGATTTTCACGTTTGGAAGTAAGTAATAAATCATGATGAGGATTGCAAAGAGGAATACATAAACTAAAGGCCCTGTAAAATTTTGTAAGTAACTAAATAGGGAACTCTCAGATTTCCAGTAGTTCTTAAGAAAGTCTAGTAACATATGACCAAACATACTAAAGAAGAGAATGATGGCAAAGAGAATCTGTAGACCCAAACTTACCAGGATACTCATCAGTTGATGAGAAATAAGACCTCTGTTCTTAGCGATTCCATAAGCTTTATTAAAAGCCTTTTGGAGGAAATTCATGGATTTTGAGAAGGTCCAAAGGGCTGATATCACCGCAAAACTCAAGAGTCCAGCAGATGGTTGTGTCAGTACTTCGCGGGCAATCTTTGCTACTACGTCATAGATTGTATCTGGTAAAAATTCCTTCAGTGAAATCAAAAAATCAGAGATTGGAATCTGAAAATAGGGAAGGATATTGACCACTATCATGAGAAGTGGAAAGATTGAAATCAACCAATAATAGGCCACAGCTACACTGGTTAATTCAATATCTGAAACACGATAATAGTGTAAAAAAGCTTTTAATAAGGGCCTATTAGTTAGTTGTTTCCACAACTCTTTCATTGCATAATCCTCCACAATAAAAATTCTCTTTTAACCTAAATCTTAATTTCTGCGAACTAATTCCATCATATCATAAGGTAGCGTGTTGGCTGATTCTTTTAGGGAATAAGTTTCTAGGTTGTTTACATTTTGTCGTAGTTTTTTAGCATACTGGGCTGAGATGAGTTTTTGTTTCTCGTACTCAAAGATACACTTACGTTCTAGATAGTAGCCTCTCAACATTTCATCGATGTTATTGGGTTTAATACGATTGATAACCCGCTCTACAAAGGCACCACTGGTAATATGACTGGTTTCACGTAGACGAGATTCCTGCATAAAGCTAATTAGAGAACTCTTATAAATCCCTTTGAGGTTTTCCAAACTTTCGATAATGATTTCAGTGTTGGCTAGGTAGAGTTCAGCAATCTGGTCATAGTCAATGGCCAGAAGTCTTTGAGTTTCTTTGTTCTTCAAGGAACGGAGGGTTTTGCCAAATGTAAGCAACTCATGTAGGAGAAAACGTACAATTCGAATAGAAACAAGGAAGTAGTAGGTCAGTCGAGAAGCGAAGTTTCGTTTAATATTTTTCTCCATGCTTTTCAGATAACGTTGGTAGACACGATATCCTCTTTCGCCGATTTTTCCTTCTTCGTAAGCCTGCTCCAAACCATCGCTCTCGATACTGAGAATCAATAGTTTCAGAGCTTCCCAGTCTTCCTGGATTTCCTTATTTTCCTGACTGAGGATGAGGTTTTCAATCCGTCCATGATAATTATCGAGCGCCGCATAGAGGGGAACCTTATTTTTGGTATTGTCCAAATCTTTCTCTAGTTCAATAGCAACATCATTTAGGATAGCGATGTGCATGAGATGATCCTTAGATGGTTCTTGCTCTTCAGAAAGGTGTGGCAAAACTACTAAACCAGTAAGAAAACTGACCAGGGTTATACCTGCGACAAGAAAGAGAAGGAGAGGATATTCTTGCTCAAGATTTGACGGTATCAAAAGGATAGTAGCAATAGAAACTGTTCCTTTAACTCCAGAAAATGTCAAGAGAAGCATATCTTTAACATACTTGTGGAAACTTTTTTGAAGTTTCTTAATACGCAAAGCGTAAAAGCCGTAAATCATCACAAAGCGGATGGCAAAGAGTAGGAAGGTTAAAAGAAAGACTGTGACGAGAAGAAGCACTTTGTTGTAAAATGCACTCTTAAGAATTGGTTCAGCAATCATTTCCAGTTCCATCCCAAGAATGACAAAGACAGAACCATTGAGCATGAAGGTTACAGTGTGCCAAACGGTCTCGGTAACAGTATCAACCTGGGCTTCAAGAAGATTTATCTTTTTAAAACGACTCGCTTTTAAAATACCAGCAACAACGACTGCGATAATTCCAGAAACATGAATTCCTTCAGCGATGAAGAAGGTTAGAAGTGGTAAACTAAGATCTAGCAGCAGTTCACTGGCTATGTCAGTAGCACGGACACTTAGAAGAAAGGAGTGGAGGAATCGGTTGATTAAAGCCGTCATAAGACCAACTGCAAGCCCTCCAACGATAGAGATAGCCAGAGATAACCCTGCTTGAGTGATTGAAAAAGTTCCCGTTGTCCAAGCGATGAGGGCTACACGAAAAGCAATCAGCCCAGAAGCGTCATTTAACAGGCCTTCTCCTTTTAAGATATTTGAAATGCGTTTTGGAAAGGTAAAACGTTCAGAAAGGGAAGCAAAAGCAACGAGATCTGTAGGACCAAGTGCAGCACCGACTGCGACGCAGGCAGCTAATGGCAAGCCAATCCAAAGGACATGGGCAAGGCCTCCCATACTCAATGTTGATACAAAGATAACAGGGAAAATCAGATAAAGCACAATTTTCCAGTGTTTTAAGATAGAAGTTACATCTGCTTCTTGAGCCTCACGAAAGAGGAGCGGGCCGATTACCAAAGCTAAAAACAACTCAGTGTCTAAGTGATACTGGTTATTCGGTAAGCACAGACCAATCCCGATACCCAGCAAAATCTGAATCAGGGGCATGGGTAAAAAGGGAAGCAGTTTATTGGTCGTACTAGAAACAATGAGAACAAGTAAAAATATCAAGAGATAAAAAAGTAAATCCATCTTCTACCTCCTTATTTTTGTTTTCGACAAGCTTCAAAAAGTTCCTTTTGTTCTTGGATTTTTTGATCAATCTTCGAGCAGTCTTTGTGCTCGATTTTCTTCTGACAACGCTCCATTTCAAGTGTTATCATTTTTTTCTTGATTTTCAGCATCTTTTTGCTCATATGAGCTTCATCTAACATACCAACTGCCCGTTCATGTTGGGTTGATTCAACGAATTTGTGGCGAAGCCCTTCTATTTTATCTCGTAGGTATTGTTTATCCATGGCGATACCTTTCTAATTTTTCAATCATAACTAAAAATGGTGGATTGTTGATTTGGTTGAGGGTACGATAGATCGTAGCGGTATATTCTTGTTGTGGCAACTGACTGACAAAATCTAAGACAGCATCTCGCTCTATATCTCCCCCTTCATGCCCGTAGTATATCATGATGGCTATCCGTCCGCCCTTAACGAGCACCTGACAGAGTTTTTCTAGTGCCTCAAGGGTTGTCTGAGGTTGAGTGATAATGCTTTTATCAGCAGAAGGCAGATAACCTAGATTGAAGATAGCCGCCTTGACTTCTGTCACATATTGATCCACAGTTTCGTGGCCCTGCAGGATTAAGTCTACATTGGTCAAACCTGCTTCTTGGATACGTTGACTTGTTTTTTCCAGAGCTTGTTCTTGGATGTCAAAAGCATAGACTTGTTTAGCCAATTTGGCAAGAAAAAGTGTATCGTAGCCATTTCCCATGGTCGCATCCACAACAATATCCTCTGGGGTAATGACTTGGGCAAGAAAATCATGCGCCATTTCAAGTGGTCTTTTCATTCATAAACTCCTGTTTTACAGCCTTGCAACCTTGTACACTTCCTCGACGTCTCATTTCGGCTTCAATGCTATTTAGAACTTCCCATTTATTGAGACTCCACATAGGACCAATCAACATATCTCTAGGCGCATCTCCTGTTATTCGATGGATAACGATATGCTTGGGAATAATTTCTAGCTGGTCACAGATGACCTTGACATATGCATCTTGACTCATCAGTTGCAAGCGCCCTTCATGATAATCCCGTTGCATTCGAGTGTTGGTCATGAGGTGAAGTAGGTGAAGCTTAATCCCTTGAATATCATTATCTGTCACACAACGGCGAACATTTTCAACCATCATCTCATGGGTTTCACCTGGCAAACCATTAATCAAGTGAGCAACAATCTCAATCTTAGGATATTTTCTTAAGCGTTTGACAGTCTCCACGTAGAGTTCATAGGAGTGGGCACGGTTAATCAATTCAGAAGTTTCTTCATAAGTAGTTTGTAAGCCTAACTCTACAGTAACATGCATTCGCTCTGATAGCTCTGCTAAGTATTCAATCGTTTCATCAGGAAGACAGTCAGGTCGAGTACCGATATTGATACCGACAACCCCCGGTTCATTGATGGCTTGCTCATAACGCTCGCGAATCACTTCCAACTTTTCATGTGTATTGGTGAAATTTTGGAAATAAACCAAATACTTTTTGACATCAGGCCATTTACGATGCATAAAGTCAATCTCTTTATAGAATTGCTCGCGAATCGGAGCATCAGGAGCAACGATTGCATCTCCAGAACCAGAAACCGTACAAAAAGTACATCCTCCATGGGCTACGGTACCATCACGGTTGGGACAGTCAAAACCTGCATCGATAGGAACTTTAAATGTCTTTTCTCCAAATAAATTTCGATAATAATCATTCAAGGTATTATAAGATTTCATAGCTCATATTATATCAAAAATCACCAGCAAACTCAAAATCAGCAAATAAGTGAGAGATATTGAAATGATTGGACAGAAAAAATTTTTAAAAAAAGCCTTTACAAAAAAATAAAAAGTGGTATAATTAAGTCACAAACAAGTGCAAACGTTTTCGTAAAACGTTTGCCTAAAAAATATAAAAGGAGATTTGAATGATGAAAGATACATTCAAAAATGTCTTGTCTTTCGAATTTTGGCAAAAATTCGGTAAGGCTTTAATGGTGGTTATCGCTGTTATGCCAGCGGCTGGATTGATGATTTCAATCGGTAAGTCACTTGCATTGATTGACCCAAACCTTGCTCCCCTAGTTATTACTGGTGGTGTCCTAGAGCAAATTGGTTGGGGAGTTATCGGTAACCTTCACATTTTATTCGCCTTAGCTATCGGAGGAAGCTGGGCTAAAGAACGTGCTGGCGGTGCTTTTGCCGCTGGGCTTGCTTTTATTCTTATCAACCGCATCACTGGTACAATCTTTAGTGTAAGTAGTGATATGTTGAAAGATCCTAACGCTATGGTTTCAACAATCTTTGGTAACTCTATCAAAGTTTCTGATTACTTTATCAGTGTGTTTGAAGCTCCAGCCCTTAACATGGGTGTGTTTGTAGGGATTATTTCTGGTTTTGTAGGGGCAACTGCCTTTAACAAATACTACAACTTCCGTAAATTGCCTGATGCACTTTCATTCTTTAACGGAAAACGTTTTGTACCGTTTGTTGTTATCCTTCGTTCAGCGATTGCAGCGATTGTTCTTTCAGTTGCTTGGCCAGTTGTACAAACAGGTATCAACAACTTTGGTATTTGGATTGCTAACTCACAAGAAACAGCTCCAGTTCTAGCACCGTTCTTGTATGGTACTTTGGAACGTTTGCTCTTGCCATTTGGACTTCACCACATGTTGACTATCCCAATGAACTACACAGCTCTTGGTGGTACTTATGATGTCTTAACTGGTGCAGCAAAAGGAACTCAAGTATTTGGTCAAGATCCACTTTGGCTTGCATGGGTAACAGACCTTGTCAACCTTAAAGGAACAGATCCAGACCAATACCAACACTTACTTACAACTGTAACTCCAGCTCGTTTCAAAGTTGGACAAATGATTGGTTCATTCGGTATTTTGATGGGTGTGGCTGCTGCTATTTACCGTAATGTTGAAGCAGACAAGAAACACCAATACAAAGGTATGATGATTGCGACAGCTCTTGCAACTTTCTTGACTGGTGTTACTGAGCCAATTGAATATATGTTCATGTTCGTTGCAACACCTCTTTACCTTGTCTACGCTGTTGTTCAAGGTGCTGCCTTTGCTATGGCTGATATTGTTCACCTTCGTGTGCACTCATTCGGTTCAATTGAATTCTTGACTCGTACACCATTAGCTATCAATGCTGGTCTAGGTATGGATATCATTAACTTTATTTGGGTAACAGTACTTTTTGCAGTTATTATGTATGTTATCGCTAACTTCATGATCAAGAAATTCAACTACGCAACTCCAGGACGTAACGGAAACTACGAAACTGCTGAAGGTTCATCAGAATCTGCTGCTTCTGGTGAGTCAAAAGTTGCAGAAGCTTCTCAAGCTGTTAACATCATTAACCTTCTTGGTGGACGTGCCAACATTGTCGATGTAGACGCATGTATGACTCGTCTCCGTGTTACTGTTAAAGAAGCTGATAAAGTCGGAACTGAAGAACAATGGAAAGCTGAAGGAGCTATGGGACTTGTCATGAAAGGACAAGGTGTCCAAGCTATCTACGGACCTAAAGCTGACGTTTTGAAATCAGATATCCAAGATATCCTTGACTCAGGTGAAGTGATTCCTGAAACTCTTCCAAGTCAAATGGCATCTTCTCAAAAAGACGCTGTTGTATACAAAGGTGTGACTGAGGAAGTTTACTCAGTTGCTGACGGTCAAGTTATTGAATTGGAACAAGTGAAGGATCCTGTATTCGCACAAAAAATGATGGGTGATGGATTTGCAGTAGAACCAGCTAACGGAAACATTGTATCTCCAGTATCAGGTACTGTATCAAGCATCTTCCCAACTAAACATGCTCTTGGTCTTGTGACTGAAGCAGGCCTCGAAGTACTTGTTCACATTGGTTTAGACACAGTAAGTCTTGAAGGAAAACCATTTACAGTTCGTGTTGCTGAAGGACAACAAGTTGCTGCTGGTGATCTTCTTGTCACAGCTGACTTAGGTGCTATTCAAGCAGCAGGTCGTGAAACTACAACTGTAGTTGTCTTTACAAATGGAGACGCGATCAAGTCAGTTAAATTAGAACAAACAGGTTCTCTTGCAGCTAACACAGCAGTTGCAAAAGTAGAATTGTAATCGTTTAGGGGTTGGAAGTTTTTTCCAACCTCTTGTTTATAGGAGAAAAAGTATGAAATTTTTAACCCTTAATACTCATAGTTGGATGGAAAAAAATCCTGAAGAAAAATTTCAGCTCTTATTAAAAGACATCCTTGAAAACAATTATGATGTGATTTGTTTTCAGGAAATTAACCAAGAAATCACCTCAGAGCAAGTAGAGGCTGGTCCACTTTATCAGCCATTACCATCTGCTGAGCCAATTCATCAAAACCACTATGTTCGTCTCTTGGTAGAGAAATTAGCTGAAAAAGGACTCAAATACTATTGGACATGGGCTTATAACCATATCGGTTATGACCGCTATCATGAAGGTGTTGCAATCTTATCTAAAACACCGATTGAAGCGCGTGAGATTTTAGTTTCAGATGTGGATGACCCGACAGATTACCACACACGACGAGTTGCTTTAGCAGAAACAGTAGTTGAAGGTAAAGAACTTGCTGTTGCGAGTGTGCATCTCTCTTGGTGGGATAAAGGCTTCCAAGAGGAATGGGCGCGTTTTGAAGCAGTTTTGAAAGAATTAAATAAGCCTCTCTTACTAGCAGGTGATTTCAATAATCCTGCAGGCCAAGAGGGTTACCAAGCAATTCTAGCTAGTCCACTAGACTTACAAGATGCATTTGAAGTTGCAAAAGAAAGAAGTGGTAGTTATACTGTTCCGCCTGAAATTGATGGTTGGAAAGGAAATACTGAACCTCTACGAATTGATTATGTCTTTACAAGTAAAGATATTCAGGTAGAGCGTCTGCAAGTAGTTTTCGATGGCAAACAAAGTCCTCAAGTTAGCGATCACTATGGTCTTCAGGCAGAACTCTCATGGAAAAACTAAACCAGGATTTTTAGTAAAAATAAATAAGTTCCCCTTCTACTGACAGAAGGGGTTGATTTATTTAAAGAGTTAATATAGTTAAAGTTTTTTATTGAATAACTTGTAAAATATCATAAAATCCTTTAAAATAAAAATGTTGGAGGAATTTATGATTGTAAATCAAATTATGCGTATGATCCCGACGCTAAAGGTAAATAATAGAAATTTAAATGAATCATTTTATATTGAGACTTTGGGTATAAAACCCTTACTTGAAGAGTCAGCCTTCTTATCATTAGGAGACAAATCAGGCATTGAAAAGTTAGTTTTAGAAGAATCACCAAGTATGAGAAGCCGTAAGGTTGAAGGGGTAAAAAAATTAGCTAGATTGATTGTAAAAGTAGAAAATTCATCTGAGATTGAAGCGCTACTAGCTAGAATGGAAAAGCTTCCTCAACTCTATAAAGGAAACAAGGGATATGCTTTTGAGGTTCTTTCTCCAGAAGGCGATTGTGTCCTTGTTCATGCGGAAGATGATATTAGAGATTTGGAAAAGGTTGAAGAAGAAGTCACTTTTTCAAAAGACGAGAACGTGCAATATTTGACGGCGTTTGAAATCTCAGTGGAAGTTAACTTGCCAGAAGATACAAGCAGCTTACTTGAAAAAGAAGAAATCGAAAATCGAATCGCTTTTAGAGAAGCTCAAGGCGGTGATTTACTTGTTGAAAATAATGTAACTTGGGACTTGTCCATGTTGAAATTCCAAGTGAAAGAACTTGACCTAGCAAGTCTTCGCCAACGTTTTGAAGCTACAGGTTACTTTATTCCTAAATCTGAGAAGTTCTTCCTAACTAAGGATACCAACAATGTCGAATTGTGGTTTGAAGCAGTATGAAACAAAAAATCATTCAAAAAATAGAGCAACAAATTGAGGCAGGGATTTATCCTGGTGCCTCTTTTGCGTATTATCAGGATGGCGTTTGGTCAGACTGGTATCTAGGAAAAGCAAATCCTGAAATTGGTGAGAAGACGAGTGAAGGGTTGGTCTATGATTTAGCAAGTGTGAGCAAGGTCGTTGGAGTTGGGACGGTTTTAACTTTCTTCTGGAAGGAAGGAAAAATCGAGTTGGACCAGTCCATAACAGCTTATCTACCAGAGGCGGATTATCCAGATATCACCATTCGACAGTTACTGACGCATGCAACGGATTTAGATCCTTTTATTCCTAATAGGGATCAACTCTCAGCAGACCAACTTAAAGATGCCATGTTTCATCTTAATCGCCGAGAGAAACGAGCTTTTCTGTACTCGGATGTGCACTTTCTCTTGCTTGGTTTTCTCTTAGAATCCTATTTTGAAAGGGACTTGGACAAGATTTTGCAAGAGCAAGTTTTGAATCCTTGGGGAATGAAGGAAACTCGGTTTGGTCCAGTTAGCAGTGCTGTTCCAACGGTTCGTGGACAGAAAGCAGGAGTGGTACATGATCCCAAGGCGCGTTTACTAGGTAGACACGCTGGGAGTGCAGGTTTATTTTCAACTGTTCATGATTTAAAAATCTTCCTAGAGCATTATTTACAGGATTCCTTTGCTGAAGACTTAAGTCAAAATTATTCAGACTTGGATGACAAGGAACGTTCATTGGCTTGGAATGTAGAAGGTGATTGGCTGGATCACACAGGTTATACTGGAACTTTTATCATGTGGAATCGACAGAAACAAGAGGCGGCAATCTTTTTATCTAACCGAACCTATGAGAAAGATGAGCGTGCTCAGTGGATATTGGATCGTAATCAGGTCATGGACTTGATTCGTGAAGCAGACTAGGGAGGGCTCATGTCTAAAGCGTTAAAAGGAACTCTTTTTACAGTGATTGCAGGTATCGCATGGGGTCTATCAGGGACTAGCGGTCAATACTTGATGGCTCATGGAATTTCTGCTCTTGTTTTAACCAATATCCGTTTGATTATTGCAGGACTCCTTTTGGTTCTTTTGTCCTATATCAAGTCTAAGGAGCAATTCATATCTTTTCTAAAAGATAAATCAAGTCTGTTTTCTCTCTTGTTATTTTCTTTGTTTGGGCTCTTTTTAAATCAATTGGCCTATTTATCAGCTATTCAGGAGACAAATGCTGGAACAGCGACGGTCTTACAGTATGTCTGTCCAGTTGGAATCTTAGCTTATACTTGTATAAAAGATAGGGTAGCGCCTACTATAGCTGAAATTATTTCAATGATTTTGGCCATAGGTGGGACCTTTCTCATTGCAACCCATGGGCAGTTGGATCAGCTTTCTATGACACCAGCAGGACTCTTCTGGGGCTTGTTCTCAGCTCTGACCTATGCTCTTTATATCATTTTACCCATTAATTTGATTCAAAAGTGGGGGAGTATTTTGGTCATCGGTGTGGGAATGATGATCTCAGGTTTTCTAGCAGTGCCTTTTACAGGGATTATCGGGGCTGGTATTCCCTTATCTTTTGATATCTTTCTAGCTTTTGCAGGAATCATTCTGATAGGAACGGTCTTTGCCTATACTGCCTTTCTTAAAGGTGCCAGTATGATTGGACCAGTCAAGTCTAGCCTTCTAGCTTCGATTGAGCCTATCTCTGCAGTATTCTTTGCCTTTATGATTATGGGAGATATTTTTTATCCAGTAGATTTTCTTGGTATGGCAATGATTTTACTGGCTGTGACTATTATTTCTTTGAAGGATTTAATGTTAGAAAAGAAACAGACTCCAAAAAGGTCATAAAAAATCCACTCTTTATTTGAGTGGATTTTTTATATTTAGATATTTAAATATTTAATTTTTGTTTTCGTATGGCAAGATCAAGTTCAAGATGATACCTGTCATAGCTGAGAGAGCAGTACCAGAAAGTGTAACAGGTCCAAGTTTAAGGATTGCTCCACCAAGTCCAAGTACCAACATCGCACTTGCGATGATTAGGTTACGCATTTGACCAAAATCAACACGTTCCTTGATCAAGACTTTCAAACCGTTGCTTGCGATAACCCCGTATAGAAGGATTGACATACCACCAAGTACAGCGTTTGGAATTGTAGAAATCAAGGCAGTAAATTTACCAAGGAAGCTAAGGGTGATAGCGATAAAAGCAGCGTTACGGATAACAGAGACAGAAGCGATGCGAGTCATACCAATAACCCCTGTATTTTCACCGTAAGTTGTATTTGCTGGTCCACCAAGGAAGGCAGAAACAGAAGTTGCGATACCATCACCGAGAAGGGTGCGGTGAAGACCTGGATCTTTCAAGAATTGGCGTCCACAGATTTGACTTAGAACGGTGTGGTCACCGATATGTTCAGAAATGGTTACGATAGCGATTGGTAAGATGGCGATTGTTTCAGGACCAAAGTAAAGGTTGTATTGTTTGAAGGCACCACCTGTATTGAATGGTAGGTAGAAGCCAGGAATTTCAATCCAGTTAGCTTGAAGAACAGGAGTGAAGTCAACCAAGCCGAGCACTAGCGCAAAGAGATATCCTCCAATAATGGCAAAGAGGAAAGGAATAATACGAAGGAATCCCTTTCCTTTTGTATTGATAAAAGCAGCAATCAAGAAAGTAACAACGGCTACAAGAGCATTTTTCCAGTTGCCGTCAGCGACAAGGCCAGCGTTGGTTACGGCAGAACCAGCAAGCCCAAGACCGATAACGATAATCATAGGACCAATAATGATTGGAGGCAAGAGTTTATCAATCCATTTTGTACCTGCGAAGCGAACACTTGCAGCAACAAGGACATAAACAAAACCAGTTAGGATAACCCCTGTCTGAGCAGCAGATACATCACCCCCCATTTCTTTCATGGCAAGTGACATGGCTGTAATAAAGGCGAAAGAAGAACCAAGATAAACAGGAACTCTAAAACCTGTTGCAATCATATAGATGAGGGTACCAACCCCTGAAGCAAAGAGGGCAACGGATACAGGCATTCCCAAAATAAGTGGGACCAAAATTGTTGCACCAAACATAGCAAAAACGTGCTGGAAGCTAAGAAGAATTCCCTTACCAGCAGAAGGACGTTGATCGACGTCTAATAACAAATCAACAGTTGATTCTTGTTTCATAAATACCTCACTTTTGGGCATCAAAAAAGAGCCCATTATTTTACAGCAATAGGCTCTCAGAGTAAGACTTCATTAAAAAATAATTGATCACATTTTAATGAATGTTATGTATATCTGCGTCTTCGTCACCTCACGGGATGACATTAAAAACCTTTGCTTGTGATAGTATAGCAGAAAAAAATGATTTTGTAAATCATTTTTTCCCGAGCCCAGAAATAAGAAAGCGAGGTATGATTTTGTAAACGAATTTTTCCTGAGCCTAGAAATAAGAAAGCGAGGTTGATTTTGGCAGATGTCCGATTAATCATTCTAAAGTGGGCGTTTATTTGGCAAACCTGCTTTTCTTGGGTATTTATTTGGAGTTTCTTTTTTCTTTTCTACTATTGTTATGTAACGAGGGTCTCCATTGGGAAGAGTATAGCTGATGTTGTCCTCAACTTTGCTAAAGAGAAGGTTAAGAGCATTTTTTGCCTCTGTCAATTCCTCGGGTGCATTGCTTGCCTTGAGTGCGAGTAATTTGCCACCAACTTTTAGAAAAGGAATGGTTAATTCAGATAAGACTTGCATACGAGCAACTGCTCGAGCTGTGACGATATCAAACTGGGCACGAAAATTCTTGTCTTGACCGAAATCTTCTGCACGTCCATGGTAGAAGTGAACATTTTCTAACCCTAATTCTTGGGCTAAGAGATTAAGGAAGTTGATTCGCTTGTTTAGAGAGTCAATAATGGTCACATCTAGCTGAGGGTAGAGAATCTTCATAGGAAGACTTGGGAATCCTGCACCAGCGCCAATATCAAGTAACTTAATTTCTTGGTTTTCTATCAACCCTTGTAGGATAGGAGCGATGGAATCATAAAAGTGTTTAAGATAAACTTCTTCCTTTTCAGTAATTGCAGTCAGGTTGATTTTTTGGTTCCACTCGACTAAGAGTTCAAAATAGTGCTCAAATTGTGCTTTTTGCTGGTCAGTAAGATTAATATTCTGTTCAGCAAGTAGTGTGTAAAAAGTTTCTGGTTTCATAGTTATATCCTTCTTGTATATCATCTTATTTTACCACAAAAACATGGAAATTTGATATACTTGTACTAATCAAAAGGCAGAAAGGAGCTTTATGATGAATTGGATTTTTTATGGACTTCTTGCTCTAATTATTTTCTTGGTAATTGACTGCTATAATAAATTGGTGAAAAATCGTATGCAGACCAAGGAAGCTTGGAGTCAGATTGATGTTCAGTTGAAGCGTCGAAATGATCTCTTACCAAACTTAATTGAAACAGTAAAAGGTTATGCTAAATACGAAAGTTCCACTCTAGAAAAGGTGACTGAACTCCGTAGACAAGTAGCTGCAGCAACTACACCTGCAGAAGCCATGAAAGCTAGTGATGCACTGACTCGTCAGGTATCTGGTATTTTTGCGGTTGCAGAGAATTATCCTGACTTGAAGGCTAGTAGCAATTTTGCTCACTTACAAGAAGAACTGACTAACACAGAAAATAAAATTTCTTATTCACGTCAGCTCTATAATAGTGTCGTTAGCAACTACAATGTTAAATTAGAAACTTTCCCAAGTAATCTGGTTGCAGCTATATTTAGCTTCAAGGCAGCGGATTTCCTTCAAACTCCAGAAGAAGAAAAGGCTGTGCCTAGAGTTGATTTTAATGGTTTAGGTGACTAAGATGCTGTACAAACAAATCGCTAGTAATAAACGTAAAACTTGGATTCTTTTAATTGTCTTCTTTCTTTTGCTAGCCATAGTTGGTTATGCGGTTGGTTTTCTGTTCATGAACTCAGGTATCTGGGGAGTGACCATAGCTATGATTATCGGTTTCATCTATGCCTTGACCATGATTTTTCAATCTACAGAGATTGTCATGAGTATGAATGGTGCGCGTGAGGTTGATAGAAACGAAGAACCTGTTCTCTATCATGTTGTCGAGGATATGGCAATGGTGGCGCAGATTCCTATGCCACGAGTTTATGTAATTGATGACCCGGGTTTGAATGCCTTCGCCACCGGTTCGAATCCTCAAAATGCTGCTGTTGCTGCTACGTCAGGCCTTCTAGAGATTATGAATCGTGAGGAGTTAGAGGCAGTAATCGGGCATGAAGTTAGTCACATTCGCAACTTAGATATTCGAATCTCTACCATTGCTGTTGCTCTTGCTAGTGCCATCACTCTTTTATCGAGTATGGCTGGTCGTATGATGTGGTGGGGTGGAGCTAGTCGTAGTCGTAGAAGTAATGACCGTGATGGTGGAGGAATTGAAGTGATTATGTTAGTTGTTTCTCTCCTAGCCATCGTTCTAGCACCTCTTGCAGCAACTTTGGTGCAGTTAGCTATCTCTCGCCAACGAGAATTTTTAGCGGATGCTTCAAGTGTGGAATTAACACGCAATCCTCAGGGGATGATCAATGCCCTCCTTAAACTAGACAATAGTCAACCCATGAGTCATCATGTAGATGATGCTAGTAGTGCCCTTTATATCAATGATCCTCAAAAACCAGGTTTCTTAAAAAAATTATTTTATACGCACCCACCTATTTCAGAACGAATTGAGCGTTTGAAACATATGTAAAAAACATCCAGAGGTTTTTCTCTGGATGTTTGCTATTTTCTACAGTTATAAATCTTGTAAATCAACGACTTCCAACCCATTTTCGCTTAAATGATAGATACTCCTACAGACTTCTTTTAAGAAACGTCGATCATGCGAAACAGTGACAAGACCACCAGGATAATTGGCAAAAAGTTTTCTGATTTCTGGTTGAGAAGTTGGAGAAAAGTTTCGTGTGGGTTCATCCAGAAGGAGAAAGTTTGGTTTTCGCAGAACTAAATTCAAAAGAAGGAGTTTACCTTGTTGACCTCCAGATAAGGAGTGGATTTGGTGGTGCATCTCTGGATAGCTGAAATTAAGACTAGCTAAGTGAGATTGGATTTTCTGTAGTTCCTCTTTGTGTCCAGTTTGGCTGAGAAATTCTACTGGGGATAGATCCAATTGCAGTGTTTCTTGGTAATCTTGTGGCATAAAACCAAGCGAAATCTCTCTTTTGCCGCTTAGTAGTTGATGTAACTTTGCTAAAAGAGTGGATTTGCCAACGCCATTGGGACCGATAATGCCGATTTTATCTTGACCACGGACAGTTAATTGTAGCCCTTGAGACAGAATTCGTTGGCCAATGGATAAAGTCTCATTTTCTAGTCGAACTAAGACTTTTGAAGCCGCTAATGGCTCTATATCTGAAAAGAAAAGTTGGATTTGTTCCTCTTCAAGTGGCTTTTGGGTCATGGACTGATCTGCTTTTTCGTAGCGTTTTTCTTGTGAAAGAACATTTTTCATCTTTTTAGCCAATAGGCGACCAGCAGTACTGTCTTTGGTAGCTCGAAGTGCAGTTTCTACATTTTGCTTAACTCGGCGATGTTTTTCCATGGTTTTATCATAGGCTCTCTGGTCGTTAGCAGCTTGCTGACTTTGTCTGGCAAAATTAGCCTTTCTCTGCTCACTATAGCGATCATAGTCTAAATGCTCGACTAGCGTTTCCGCTTCTTTCCGATGCTTGACCAGTCGCAAGTGGACGATAGTATCAGCCGTTTGAGAAAGAAAGTCTTCATCATGGGAAATGAAAATAACTGTTTGCTTCATCTTCTGTATCTTCCTTTTTAGCCAATCAACCGTCTCAAGGTCTAGGTCATTTGAAGGTTCATCTAAAAATAGAACCTCAAAAGGTTTGGCTAACTCGTGGATGAGCTGAATTTTCAAAGCTTCGCCCCCTGATAGACTGCCAATTTCTTGGTCGCTAGCAAAACGGTCGCTATCAAAGTGCAATTCCTCCGCCAAACGATAAAGAATACTGTAGTCTAAATCAGCAGAATCGAAAAAGAAGTAGTCGTGTAGAGACTTTTTTTTCAGAATCTCAGGGAGTTTTTGAGGAATGTAGGCCAGTAATTGAAGGTCAGACTGGATGTCGCCCCTGATAGTAAAATCAGGTAATGCTTCTCCCATTAAAGCTCGTAGTAAAGTCGATTTACCATTTCCTTCTTCACCAATAATAGCAACCTTTTCTCCGTCTTGGATAGTCATGGTTAGGTCAGATACAAGATCTCGTAGATCTTTGTTTTGCGTGATAGTTAGATGATTGATTTTTATCATATTGTTGCCCTTTCTAGAATGTCGATAGTGCATAACAAAAAGCTCTACTTTATCTAGTAGAGCCAATCGTCTATGTCAAAAAATCCTCTTTTAAAAAGGCTGAAAATTCACAACAAAAAAGAGTACACAAAAAGAGACGAGAACAAGATCTACTAAATAAAGGTTCTTTATTTGATAGACTTAGTTGTTCATGTCTCCCTTACCTCCGAGTATTATTGCAATCATCATACTCTTTTTGAGAAAATTTGTCAAGATTAAGCTAGAAAATCCTCTATTTTTAAAACCCAAAAACAGGTCCGTAAAGTGTCAATGTATGTTTAACGTGATCGAAGTGGAACTTGTCATAGTTTCTCCAAGCAGTGCGGGCTTGATCAGTTAATTTCAGTGAACCAAGTCCAATCAAAAGACTGGTCCGTTGGTAAAAGCTTTCCAGTTCAATTAAGATAGAGTTGTCTAATTTCTCAGCTTTTTTGAGTGCTCTGAGAATTTCATCAATATTTTGCTGTAAGCGTAGGTCGTCAGGCAATCCTTGTTTGCAATTTTGGATAGCTTTATTCAAGTCGGAAACGAGTTGATAGGCTTCAGCTAAAAGAACTTTGTCTTCCATATGAGCGTCCTCCTTTGCTCATGTATTGACGCCTATAGTATAGCACAAAAAATAAAATTGTCATAATAAATATATCAAAAAAATAGAGAATGATTTTTTGAAAGTTTAGTTGCCTTGCTAGCGCTCTTTTCATGGTATAATCAAGTGAGTAAATCTTTATGGAGGAAGTATGAAATTAAATATTCAAGAAATTCGTAAGCAGCCTGAAGGCTTGCACTTTGAGCAAACTTTAGACTTGTCAGCTGACTTACGTGCTCGTAATCAAGAAATTATAGATGTAAAAGATATCCAAGCAGTAGGGAAGGTTCAGTACGAAGACCGTATGTTTTTCTTGGACTATCTCTTATCTTATACAATCGTTTTAGCTTCTAGCCGCAGTATGGAGCCGGTAGAATTGAAAGAGTCTTACCCAGTGACAGAAGTCTTTATGGAAGGTGCTACCAATCAATTGGACCAAGAAGTTCTAGATGATGACTTAGTATTACCGATTGAAAATGGTGAAATCGACCTTTCTGAGAGCGTATCTGATAATATCTTGCTAAATATTCCAATAAAGGTCTTAACAGCAGAAGAAGAGGCTGGTCAGGGATTTGTTTCTGGAAATGACTGGCAAATCATGTCCGAGGAAGAGTACCAAGCTCAACAAGCAGTTAAGAAAGAAGAAAATAGTCCTTTTGCAGGCTTGCAAGGGCTGTTTGACGGAGATGAGTAGATGGTTTTATCCAAAAAACGTGCCCGTCATGTCATAGAGGAAATCATTGCTCTTTTTCCAGATGCGAAACCAAGTCTAGATTTTCGTAATCATTTTGAGCTTTTGGTTGCCGTTATGCTATCTGCTCAGACGACAGATGCTGCAGTCAACAAGGCCACACCAGGTCTCTTTGCAGCGTTCCCTACGCCTCAAGCCATGGCAGATGCCAGTGAGAGTGAAATTGCAAAACATATTTCTCGTCTAGGTCTTTATCGAAACAAAGCAAAATTCCTCAAAAAATGTGCCCAACAACTTCTGGATGATTTTGGCGGTCAAGTTCCTCAGACCAGGGAAGAATTAGAAAGTTTGGCAGGAGTTGGGCGTAAAACAGCCAATGTAGTCATGAGTGTGGGTTTTGGAATTCCAGCTTTTGCGGTAGATACCCATGTGGAGCGCATTTGTAAACACCATGATATTGTTAAAAAATCAGCTACACCATTAGAAGTTGAAAAACGTGTGATGGAGGTCTTGCCACCAGAAAAGTGGTTGGCGGCGCATCAGGCCATGATTTACTTTGGTCGTGCTATCTGTCATCCCAAAAATCCAGAATGCGAACACTATCCACAGTTATACGATTTTAGTTCATTATAAGGCCAAGTATTGAATGTTTTTACTTGCTTTGCACTGGGCTTTGTGATATAGTAAGGACAATAAAATATTCCTTTAAACCTGTCCCGTGAGGCAGGCAAGGAGCTGGATTAAGTAGAAGGGTAAGTCTATACTGTTTACAGTAAGGCTCGCTTAGTTATACATTCTCAAGTCTCCTTGTGTAAGGAGACTTTTCTTTTTGGAGGTTTGTCATGAAGACAAAAGAAGTTGTAGACGAATTAACCGTCAAGCGAGCAATTACGCGTATCACTTATGAAATCATCGAACGCAACAAAGATTTGAATAAAATCATTTTAGCGGGTATCAAAACACGTGGTGTCTTTATTGCTCACCGTATCCAAGAACGTTTGGAACAATTGGAAAATATCTCTGTTCCTGTTGTAGAATTAGATACTAAACCTTTCCGTGACGATGTTAAAAGTGGTGAGGATACTTCATTGATTTCTGTCGATGTGACAGACCGCGAAGTCATTTTGGTGGATGATGTGCTCTATACAGGCCGTACAATTCGAGCTGCTATCGATAACATTGTCGGACATGGTCGCCCAGCGCGCGTGAGTCTTGCGGTGTTAGTTGACCGTGGACACAGAGAATTGCCAATTCGACCAGATTACGTTGGGAAAAATATTCCAACCAGTCGTTCTGAAGAAATCATCGTTGAGATGACAGAACTTGATGGCCAAGATAGAGTTTTGATTACTGAAGAAGCTTAATAGCTAAAGGAGTAGCCATGTCAGAAAATCAACAAGCACTCAACCATGTGGTGTCCATGGAAGATCTCACTGTGGATCAGGTTATGAAATTGATTAATCGAGGGATTGAGTTTAAGAATGGAGCTCAATTGCCTTACGAAGACCATCCCATTGTTTCCAATCTTTTCTTTGAAAATTCGACAAGAACGCATAAATCGTTCGAAGTTGCAGAGATTAAACTAGGATTGGAACGACTTGACTTTGATGTAAAGACAAGTTCAGTCAACAAGGGTGAGACACTCTATGATACCATCCTGACTTTGTCAGCGCTTGGTGTAGATGTCTGCGTTATTCGTCACCCTGAAGTTGATTACTACAGAGAATTGATTGCGAGTCCGACGATCACGACTTCGATTATCAACGGTGGCGACGGTTCAGGGCAACATCCTAGTCAGAGTCTGCTTGATTTAATGACAATTTACGAAGAATTCGGACATTTTGAAGGACTCAAGGTCGCGATTGCTGGAGACTTGGATCATTCACGTGTTGCCAAATCCAATATGCAGATTTTGAAACGTTTGGGAGCTGAACTTTACTTTGCAGGACCTGAGGAATGGAGAAGCCAAGAATTTGCTGACTATGGCCAGTTTGTTACCATTGATGAGATTGTTGACCAGGTGGATGTTCTGATGTTGCTTCGAGTCCAACATGAACGCCACGAGAGTGGAGCCGTCTTTTCAAAAGAAGGCTATCATGCTCAACATGGCTTGAACCAAGAACGCTACAATCGCTTAAAAGAAGAAGCAATCATTATGCATCCTGCTCCAGTAAATCGGGATGTAGAAATTGCTGACCACTTGGTTGAAGCTCCAAAATCACGTATTGTCCAACAAATGACCAATGGAGTCTTTGTTCGAATGGCAATCTTAGAATCCGTATTGGCAAGCAGAAAAGCCAAATAAGACACAAAACGTTAAAAGACGCCAGTGAGCGTCCACGAGAGGTGAGAATATGACAAAACGACTTCTAGTTTTAGAAGATGGCACAGTTTTTGAAGGTAAAGCCTTCGGTGCAGATATTGATGTAACAGGGGAAATCGTCTTTAATACAGGGATGACAGGCTATCAAGAATCCATTACAGACCAGTCTTATAATGGACAAATCTTGACCTTCACTTATCCACTGGTAGGGAATTATGGGATTAACCGTGATGACTACGAATCTATCAGCCCTACTTGTAAGGGAGTTGTAGTTTTCGAAGAGGCACGTAGAGCTAGCAACTGGCGTAACCAGATGACGCTGGATGAGTTCTTGAAAGCTAAGAAAATTCCTGGTATTTCAGGAATTGATACACGTGCGCTTACAAAGATTATCCGTAAACATGGAACCATGCGAGCAACTTTGACACACGCTGGAGACAGTATGGATCATGTTGCTGATCAACTTAAAGCGACTGTTTTACCGACTGATAATATCAGACAAGTTTCAACCAAGACTTCTTATCCAGCTCCAGGAGTTGGTTTGAGTGTTGTTCTAGTAGACTTTGGCCTTAAGCATTCTATTTTACGAGAACTTTCAAAACGTGATTGTAACGTGACTGTAGTTCCATACACAACTACAGCTGAGGAAATCCTACATTTGAATCCTGATGGAGTTATGTTGTCAAATGGTCCGGGAAATCCAGAAGATGTACCAGAAGCACTTGATATGATTCGTGGGATTCTTGGTAAGATTCCGATCTTTGGTATTTGTATGGGTCACCAGCTCTTTGCAATGGCAAATGGTGCAAAGACTTACAAGATGAAGTTTGGTCACCGTGGCTTTAACCATGCAGTTCGAGAAATTGCAACTGGGCGCGTGGACTTCACAAGTCAAAACCATGGCTACGCCGTTAGCCGTGAGGATTTACCAGATCACTTGATTATCACCCATGAAGAAATTAATGATAAGTCAGTTGAAGGGGTACGCCACAGATACCAACCAGGTTTCTCTGTGCAATTTCACCCAGACGCAGCTCCTGGTCCTCATGATGCAAGTTATCTATTTGATGAATTCATCGAGATGATGGAAGCCTTCAAACAAACAAATTAATGACGAGTGTGAAATCGTCGGAGAATTTATTTAATGGCAACCTGAGAGTTGCCGAATAGAAAGGCAGGTCGTTTCTTTTAGTTGCTATCAGGCGAACTAAAAACTCCCTGCACTAGATTTTTTACCGAAAATGATCGTTTCGCTAAAAAATCGTCGGAGAATTTATTTAATGGCAATCAGAGAGTTGCCGAATAGAAAGGAGAAGATACATTGTTCGCGGAAGTGAACACACCCTAAGAACTGTGTGAAAAAGATAAACATTGTCTTGACGCTGAAGGCGTCTGCACCAAGTTTCCTATTTTCACTGTGTTCTTTACGGGCTTTGTATCATAAACTATGCCTAAACGTACTGATATTCAAAAAATTATGGTGATTGGTTCTGGTCCGATTATTATTGGTCAGGCTGCTGAGTTTGACTATGCTGGAACCCAAGCCTGCTTGTCTTTGAAAGAGGAGGGTTACGAGGTTGTCTTGGTAAACTCAAACCCTGCGACTATTATGACGGATAAGGAGATTGCAGACAAGGTTTACATCGAACCGATTACACTTGAGTTTGTGACTCGTATTCTCCGCAAGGAACGTCCAGATGCTTTGCTTCCAACTCTTGGAGGTCAAACAGGGCTTAACATGGCAATGGAATTGTCCAAAAACGGTATTCTTGATGAATTGGGAGTAGAACTTCTCGGTACTAAATTGTCAGCCATCGATCAAGCGGAGGACCGTGACCTCTTTAAACAGTTGATGGAAGAGCTGAACCAACCAATTCCTGAATCAGAAATTGTTAACACAGTAGAAGAAGCAGTTGCCTTTGCAGCGACAATTGGTTATCCAGTTATCGTCCGTCCAGCCTTCACACTTGGTGGTACTGGCGGTGGTATGTGTGCCAACGAGGAAGAACTACGTGAAATTGCTGAAAATGGTTTGAAGTTGTCACCTGTTACCCAGTGTTTGATTGAACGTTCCATTGCCGGTTTCAAGGAAATCGAGTACGAGGTTATGCGTGACTCAGCTGACAATGCCCTTGTTGTTTGTAACATGGAAAACTTTGACCCAGTGGGGATTCACACAGGAGACTCCATCGTATTTGCCCCTGCGCAAACCATGTCAGACTATGAAAACCAAATGCTTCGTGACGCCAGCTTGAGCATTATCCGAGCTCTCAAGATTGAAGGTGGATGTAATGTTCAGTTGGCACTTGATCCACATAGCTTTAAGTACTATGTCATCGAAGTAAATCCTCGTGTATCTCGTTCTTCTGCCCTTGCTTCTAAGGCGACAGGTTACCCAATCGCTAAATTGGCTGCTAAGATTGCAGTAGGATTGACATTGGATGAGGTTATTAATCCTGTTACAGGTTCAACTTATGCCATGTTTGAGCCAGCCCTTGACTATGTGGTTGCAAAGATTCCACGCTTCCCATTTGACAAGTTTGAAAAGGGTGAACGTCGTCTCGGTACCCAGATGAAGGCAACTGGAGAAGTTATGGCCATCGGTCGCAACATCGAGGAATCACTTCTTAAGGCTTGTCGTTCGCTTGAAATTGGGGTGCACCACAATGAAATGCCTGAACTTGCAAATGTTTCAGATGATGCCTTGACTGAAAAAGTTGTCAAAGCACAAGATGACCGTCTTTTCTACGTATCTGAAGCCATTCGTCGCGGTTATACACCAGAAGAGATTGCAGATTTGACTAAGATTGATATCTTCTATCTTGATAAACTCTTGCATATCTTTGAAATTGAGCAAGAATTGGGCGCGCATCCTCAGGATGTCGATGTCTTGAAAACAGCAAAACTCAATGGTTTCTCAGATCGTAAAATCGCGGAAGTTTGGGGAACTACAGCTGATCAAGTTCGCCAACTTCGTTTGGAAAACAAGATTGTTCCAGTTTACAAGATGGTGGATACTTGTGCGGCAGAATTTGAATCAGAAACTCCATATTTCTATTCTACTTATGGTTGGGAAAATGAATCTATTAAGTCAGATAAGGAATCTGTACTTGTCCTTGGTTCTGGTCCAATCCGTATCGGTCAAGGTGTGGAGTTTGACTACGCAACTGTTCACTCAGTTAAGGCGATTCAAGCTGCTGGCTATGAAGCTATCATCATGAACTCAAACCCAGAGACAGTTTCAACAGACTTCTCTGTATCTGATAAACTCTACTTTGAACCATTAACGTTCGAAGATGTTATGAATGTTATCGATTTAGAGCAACCAAAAGGTGTTATCGTTCAATTTGGTGGTCAAACAGCTATCAACCTTGCTGAGCCATTGGCAAAAGCTGGTGTAACTATCCTTGGTACTCAAGTTGCTGACCTAGACCGTGCCGAAGACCGTGACCTCTTTGAGCAAGCCCTCAAAGACTTGGATATTCCACAGCCACCTGGCCAGACTGCAACCAATGAAGAAGAAGCGGTGCTTGCAGCGCGTAAGATTGGCTTCCCAGTCCTCGTTCGCCCATCCTATGTCTTGGGTGGACGTGCTATGGAAATTGTAGAGAATGAAGATGATCTTCGTTCTTACATGCGTACTGCGGTTAAGGCAAGTCCAGACCATCCAGTTCTTGTCGACTCTTATATCGTTGGACAAGAATGTGAAGTTGATGCCATCTCAGACGGACAAAATGTTCTCATTCCAGGTATCATGGAACATATCGAACGTGCTGGTGTCCACTCAGGTGACTCAATGGCTGTTTACCCTCCACAAACCTTGTCTCAAAAGGTGCAAGACACGATTGCAGATTATACTAAGCGTCTGGCAATTGGCCTCAACTGTCTTGGTATGATGAACATTCAGTTTGTTATCAAGGATGAGAAAGTATACGTCATTGAAGTAAACCCTCGTGCCAGCCGTACCGTACCATTCCTTTCAAAAGTAACCAATATCCCTATGGCACAGGTAGCGACTAAGTTGATTCTTGGTCAAAGTCTCGAAGAACTTGGTTACCAAGATGGACTTTACCCTGAAAGCACACGAGTTCATATCAAGGCACCAGTCTTCTCCTTTACCAAGCTAGCTAAGGTAGACAGTCTTCTCGGTCCTGAAATGAAATCGACAGGGGAAGTCATGGGTTCTGATACAACTCTTGAAAAAGCGCTCTATAAAGCTTTTGAAGCTTCATACCTTCACTTGCCTACTTTTGGTAATGTTGTCTTTACCATCGCTGATGATGCAAAAGAAGAAGCTTTAGATTTAGCTCGTCGTTTCCAAAACATTGGTTACGGAATCCTTGCAACTGCAGGAACAGCGGAGTTCTTTGCAAGTCATGGATTACAGACTCAACTTGTTGGTAAAATCGGTCATGATGAACACGATATCCCAAGCTACGTCCGCAAAGGAAAAATTCAAGCCATTATCAATACCGTCGGTACCAAACGGACAGCCGACGAAGACGGAGAACAAATCCGTCGATCTGCCATCGAACATGGGGTGCCTCTCTTTACAGCTTTGGATACAGCAGATGCCATGCTAAAAGTATTAGAAAGCAGAAGTTTTGTCACAGAAGCGATTTAATAAAAGAAGATTCTCATTTGAGAATCTTTTTTATTTATGAAAACAATGATAAGGTTTTTACAATCATTAAAATGTAATCAAATTGAAATATTTAGAAAAAGAAATATAATAAATGAAAAGATTATTAAATAAAAAAATCTTGTATATAAGGACTGATTTATGCATACATGTAAATATATATTATAAATTATAGATAGCTAAAAACACTGTTAAAATCCATAAGAAAGTGTTTTCCAGAGTATATAATTAATTGAATTAATATTGATTTTTTGATATGATGGAAATGCTAAAGTGGGTAAATTCTAGCTTTCAATTATTGTGCATAGGGTACAAGATTTGTAGAAATATTACTTTCTGTTAGTTAAATATATAAAAGGAGAACTTATCCATATGATAAGAAAGGAACAACAACGTTTTTCTTTGAGAAAATATAAGGTAGGTGTTGCATCTGTATTTTTAGGGACAACTCTTAGTTTTTTGATGGCTAATTGTGGTGCAGTTCAAGCTTCTGAGCTTCCTACACAATCAGCTTCTGAAGAAAAAACTGAGTTGGTGAAAAAGGATGTCAGCAGTGAGGATTCCTCTAAAAAGGAACAAGATGTTGTAGCAAATGTTGCAACTGCTGAGATTGCTGAAGGAAATAAAGCAGAAGAAGCAAAACCTACTTCTGAGTCTAAAGTAGAAGAAGCTAAATCTGAAGCGACTACTTCAGAAAAAGCATCAGAGGTAAAACCTGCTTCAACTAATACTGAAGTTGCCAATAAGGAAACTGCTAAGCCGGTCGAAAAAGCATCAGAGGTAAAACCTTCAGTTTCAGAAGGTGATAAACCGCGTGTACGTAGCCGTCGTGCTACAGCGGAAGATGCAGTTTCTGGAGACCACAACTCTAACCCAGTCAGTGTTAGTACATATCTAAAAGACGGTGAAACTGTTGACCCTGATATCACAAACCCAAATGGAGCTAAGGTTGAGTCACAAACTGTTCCTTCTGGTTATGCAAGAAAAGAAGGTGATTACTATACATATGCGGTTTGGGATTTAACTGAATTCAATAATCGTTATGGTACAAAATACTATGCACGTGCTTATAAGAGATTTGATGAATCTACAGATACAACAGTTGAATTGATTGATAAAACAACTGGTAATGTCGTAGAAACAAAAACAGTTACAGCTACAAGTGGTGTTCAAAAATTCACAACTACTACAACAGCGTCTAATAGTCAATTAACGTTCCAAGTAGATTATCAAGCTGGTACTGCTGAAAGAGGTAAAACAACTCAGCCATTTATTCAAAATGGTTATGAAGTTGGAAAGAGCATCACAGATTTAGTCGCACCAGGTCATAACCTTACACCTGCTGAACAAGCTCTTTATACTGAGGTTTATAACGCTCGTACGACAACAGATATTTTAAACGTTGTTGAACCAGCTTATAATGGTCGTACAATCACCGACTCAAACGCTAAAATCCCAGAAGCAATTAATAAAACAACTTACTATAGAGTAGTTGATAAAAACAATGCGACATTCAACGCAAATAAGACTGATAAAACTGTTCAAGATTATGTGCCAAATGGTAATGAAGTAGACCTAGCTAGATATACTCTTAAAGCTATGGAAGGTCAAAACTTCACAGCATCTGGTGAGCGTCAATTTGATGGCTATAAATTGTATCAAACAGCTGATGCAAATGACCAATCAGGTTATGTAAGTCGTCCTTACAAAGTTGGAACTAAATTCATGGACGCTGAGCGTGCAGGGATCAAACGGATTAAAGAAATCGTAGGTGAAGATGGAACTGTAGTTGTTCGTGTTTATCTTCTAGATCCAAAACAACAAAGCAAACGTTCTGATGGTTCATTAAGTACAGACGGTTACATGTTGCTTGCAGAAACAAAACCGATTAAACCAGGTGATTACAATAAAGAAGATTTAGTAGTTAAGAAATCACCTCTTACAACTATTGCGCACACAGTAACAGATCCAAGAACTGGAGCAAAAACAGAATATCCAAATGGTAAAGAACTTCCATTTGATTTCCAAACAGCAGCAGGATACACACCTAAGAAAACTGTATTCGTACCATTCTTGGGAGATAAGATTGGTCACCTTTCTCCAAATGCTCAATTGGAACGTGGAGTTAATGGAATCGGTACAAACGTTGACTTGCTCAACTCATTAACACCATACAAACAACCAATTTATTACTACGTCAAACAAAATCCAGTTGAAGTGACTCCGGAAGTTGAAAAACAATTGGACGGACGTGTCTTGACAGACGGCGAGTTCACATTCAAGTTAACAGAAGAGAAGAGCAGTCCTGATAAACACGAAGAAACTGTTACTAACAAGGACGGCAAAGCGACATTCAGCAAGCTTACATTTACTAAAGCTGGTACATACAAATACAAGATCACTGAACAAAAGGGTTCTGATGCAAATGTAGATTACGATTCGATGACAGTTACCATGACTGTCAATGTAACTGAGAACACTCAGGGTGACTTGGAAGCTACAGTTAAATACAGTTCAGAAGGTGGATTTAGCGCAAGTAATGATGATAAAATCTTCAATAACTATGTTGTTGCTCCAGTTGTTACAAGATTTGACTTTACTAAAAAATTAGCCGGTCGTAAGTTAAAAGCTGGTGAATTCAGCTTTGTTCTCAAAGATCAAGATGGTAATGTTATTGAAACAGTTAAGAATGATGAAGAAGGAAATGTGACCTTTACTGAATTGTCATATGACAATACTAAAATTGGTACCCACTCATACTCTGTTGAGGAAGTTATCCCAGCTGATGCAGATAAAGAATTTGGTATGACATACGATACCATGAAAGCATTTGTCCGTGTAAAAGTTGCTAAAAATGGCCATACCTTAACAACTGTTACAGATATTGCTTCAACAGGTGGTAAGAATGCTGCTGGGGAATCAACTGACACTCAAGAAGATACTGAATTCAACAACAAAGTCACTCCTCCAGCAACACCTGAATTCCAACCAGAAAAATTTGTCGTTTCTAAAGAGAAATATGATATTACTGGCAACAAGTTGATGAACGACGACGATGAGTTGGCAAATGAATACACTGAAACAAATGCAGATCCATATGTAGACAAGACCACTAACAACGAACCTGAAAACTTGAATACCAAGACAGTTAAACGTGGTTCTAAATTAGTTTACCAAGTATGGCTTGATACTACTAAATTCACTGAAGCGAATAACATCCAATACGTTGGTGTATCTGATACATACGACGCTGATAAATTGGACGTCAATGCAGCGGATATCAAAGCATATGATTCAGTAACTGGTGCAGAAGTAACCAATAAATTCGACATCAAAGTTGAAAATGGTACGATTACTGCAACTTCAAAAGATGAATTTATCAAAGATAAAGTGCATGCTCCTGTTATCGACACAACTGAGTTCGAATTTGGACGTTACTATAAATTTGATATTCCAGCAACTGTGAAAGAATCTGTTAAAGCTGGTGCTGATATTGAAAATACAGCCAACCAAACAGTTCACGTTTACAACCCAGTAAGCAAGACAGTTGAAAAACCTGAAAAACCAACACAAAAACGTGTCAACAGCGTTCCAGTTCCAGTGGAAATGAACTTCACTAAACGTTTGGATGGTCGTGAACTTCAAGCTAACGAATTCGAATTCGTATTGAAGAAAGACGGCGTTGAAGTTGAACGCGTGAAGAATGATGCTGCTGGTAATGTTGTCTTCAAGACTCTCGAGTTCGGTCGCGATGATCTTGGTAAGACATACAACTACACAGTAGAAGAAACTCCTGGTGCAGATGCAACTGTCAATTATGACACAATGGTTGCTACTGTTAAAGTAGTTGTATCACATGATGGTACAGCAAAGGCAATTGTTGCCAACGTAACAGATGCTGCTGATAAAGAGTTCAACAATACAGTTACTCCTCCAGAAGAACCTAAGTTCCAACCAGAGAAATACGTTGTTTCTAAAGAGAAATACGATATCACTGGTGATAAGCTCATTGATGACGATTCTGAGTTGACAGATAAATATGGTGAAACAAACGCGAATCCATACGCGGATAATACCATCAATAATGAAGTGGAAAACTTAAATACTAAGACTGTTGAACGTGGTTCTACATTAGTTTACCAAGTATGGTTGGATACAACTAAATTTGATGCCGCTAACAAGGACAACATCCAAACAGTTGGTATCTCAGATAACTATGATGAAGCTAAATTAAATCTTAATGCAGCTGACATCAAAGCCTACGACTCTGTAACAGGTGCAGAAGTAACTGATAAATTCGATATCGCTGTAAACGATGGTGTGATTACTACAACCCTTAAAGATGGCTTCACGAAGTCACTTGGTGACGCAGAAAACACACAAGTGATCGATACAACTAAATTCGAATTCGGACGTTATTACAAGTTCGATATCCCAACAACAGTGAAAGCTGATGTTCCTGGTGGTGTAGACATCGAGAATAGTGCGGCTCAAGTAGTAAACTACTACAACCCAACGACTAAAAAAGTTGAAAAACCAAGCAAACCAACTGAAAAACGTGTAAACAACGTCCCAATTCAAATTGAACTTGACTTCAAGAAAGCTCTTGCAGGTCGTCAATTGAAAGCGAATGAGTTTACTTTCCAATTGTTAGACGATGATGAATTCAATGTTCTTGAAACAGCAACTAATGATAAGGATGGTAAGATTAAATTCACTAGCCTTAAATACACAAACAATGATCTCGGTGTTTACCGTTACAAAGTAGTAGAAGTTGCTGGTACAGACTCAACCGTTACGTATGACAATATGAAGGCTGTTGTAACAGTCACTGTTTCTCATGATGGTACAGCTAAAGCTTTAGTTGCTAAGGTCGGAGATATTGCCGATAAAGAATTTAATAACACAGTTCGCCCTCCAGAAGAGCCTAAGTTCCAACCAGAGAAATACGTTGTTTCTAAAGCGAAATTCGATATTACAGGTACTAAGCTCGCTGATGACGATTCTGAGTTGACAGATAAATATGGTGAAACAAATACAAACCCATATGTGGATACAACTAACAACAACGAAGATGAAAATTTGAATACGAAACCAGTTGAACGTGGTCAAAAACTTTACTATCAAGTATGGTTGGATACAACTAAATTTGACGCAAACAACAAAGACAATATCCAAACAGTAGGAATCACAGATAACTACGACAAGGATAAATTGACTGTTAATGCTTCAGATATCAAGGTTTACGATTCCGTTACTGGTGCAGACGTTACGACGAAATTCGATATCTCTGATAACAATGGTGTTCTGACAGCTAACCTGAAAGATGGCTTCACGAAGTCACTTGGCGACGCTGAAAACACACAAGTGATCGATACAACTAAATTCGAATTCGGACGTTACTACAAGTTCGATATCCCAGCAACAGTGAAAGACGATGTCGTAGCTGGTGCAGATATTGAAAACAAGGCAGCACAAGTCGTTAACTACTACAACCCAGTAAGCAAGACTGTTGAAAAACCAAACAAACCAACTGAAAAACGTGTCAACAGTGTTCCAATCTCAGTAGAATTTAACTTCACTAAGAAATTGGAAGGTCGTGAACTGAAAGCTAACGAATTCACATTCGAGTTGAAAGACAGCGACAATGTTGTGATTGCGACTGCAACCAACGATGCGGCTGGCAAGATCAAGTTTGCTCCAGTAGATTACACTAATAAAGCTGGTGAAACTGTTACTGCCCTTAAATACAAGAAGGGTCAAGAAGGTACTTACAAGTACACTGTAACAGAGGTTAAGGGTACAGACGCAACTGTATCATACGATACAATGAAAGCAGAAGTAACTGTAACAGTATCTCATGACGGTACTGCGAAAGCCTTGATCACAAACGTGACAGAACCTGCGGATAAAGAATTTAACAACCGTGTGACTCCACCAGAAACTCCTGAGTTTAACCCAGAAAAATACATCCTTAATGAAGAAAAATTTGATATTACTGGAACTAAACTTCTGGATGATGATAAAGAGTTGACTGATAAAGTAGCTGATACCAACAAAGATCCATATGCGGATAAAGTTGATAACAATGAAGCACAAAATATCAATACTCAAACACTCCATAAAGGTGATAAGGTTGTTTACCAAGTATGGTTGGATACAACTAAATTCAAAGAAGGTCACAATATTCAATCTGTAGGAATTACAGATAAATATGACAACGAAAACTTGGATGTTAATGTATCTGAAATTAAGGCTTACGATTCAGTAACTGGAGCTGATGTGACTGACAAGTTCGATATCAAGGTTGAAGATGGTGTCATTACTGCTACATCTAAGGCTGACTTGACTAAGTCTCTTGGAGATGCGGAAGATACACAAGTAATTGATACTACTAAGCTAGCGTTTGGTCGTTACTATAAGTTTGATATTCTTGCACATATCAAGGACACTGCTAAGGAAGGTGTAGATATTGAAAATACAGCTTCTCAAATTGTTCACCAATATGATCCAACTAAGAAATCAGTTGAAAAACCAGAAAAACCAACTGAAAAACGTGTTGTTAATATCCCAGTAAAAGTTGAATTCAACTTCACGAAGAAATTGGAAGGTCGTGCGTTGAAAGCTGGAGAATTCAGCTTCGTATTGAAAGACAAAGATGGCAACGTAATTGAAACTGTAAGCAACGATGCAGAAGGTAAGATCAAGTTCTCAGCTCTTGAGTTCAAACGTGGTCAAGAAGGCACTCATATCTATCATGTAGAAGAAGTGAAAGGTACAGAGGCTGGAGTTGAGTATGACAAGATGGTAGTGACTGTTGGAGTTACTGTAACTAAGGATGGTAAAGTGTTAACCCTTACTTCACAAATGCCTGAAGATACTGAGTTTAACAACAAGGTAACACCGCCAACACCGCCAACACCGCCAACACCGCCAACACCGCCAACACCACCAACACCGCCAACACCACCAACACCACCAACGCCGCCAACACCACCAACACCACCAACGCCGCCAACACCACCAACGCCGCCAACACCACCAACGCCGCCAACACCACCAACGCCGCCAACGCCGCCAACACCACCAACACCGCCAACACCACCAACACCACCAACGCCGCCAACACCACCAACGCCGCCAACACCGGTAACACCACCAACACCGGTAACACCACCAACTCCAGAAAAACCTAAAGGTCCTGAGTTGCCAAATACTGGTGAACAATCTAAATCTGGAGTTGCCGCACTTGGTGCTGCGCTTGGTCTTGTAGGTCTAGGTTTGGTTGTAAAACGTAAAAAACGTGAAGAATAAAATATACAAAATCGCATTCATTTAGCGATGAACTAACGATTTTAGTTCTGAAATGAAAAGGCTTTGCTCGAAAGAGCAAGGCCTTTTTATTATTTTGAAATATTTATGAAATTTCATTGAAAGAAAATGAAAATTATTGAAATCACATATTTTTTTTGATAAAATTAGTATGTTTTTAAGAATCAAATCTTTTATACTTGAGAACATTTTAAATTTAAAATAAAAGAAGGAATTGTCATGTCATCGTTAAAGAATAATAAAACGATTAAGTATGCCTTGAGAAAAACCTCAGTTGCTTTTGGTTCTGTTGCAGTCGCAACAGTGATTGCTGCTGCAGGTATTGTCACTGTATCAGCCGATGAAACTTCATCAGTAACGACACCTGTTACTTCAACTACAACAGTAGCTGGAGAAGAAACAAAAGAAGTTGCGGTTCCAGAGAAGTTGGAAGAAGCTAAAACTGCTGCCACAAATGAAGGTCTTGAAGTTAAAGAAACTGAGACTAAAAAGCAAGATTCAGAGGAAGCTGCTGCTAAAGATTACGAAAAACAAGTTACTGATATTAATAAAACTGTAGCTGATTATAAAGCTGAAGTAGCAGCAAATCAAGAAGCTTACGAAAAAGAAAAAGCTGAAGTTGATGCTAAAAATGCTGCTGCACAAGCAAACTACGATAAAGAGCTTGAAGCTTACAACGAAAAACTTACTGCTTATAAAAAAGAATTGACTGAAAAATCAGCAGAAAAAACAGCAGTAGAACAGAGTAATGAAGAGGCACGTGTTGCTTATGAAAAAGCTCTTGAAGAATATAACACAGCACTTGCAGCATACAATGCATCTGTAACAGCAAATCAAGAAGCTACTGAAAGTAATAAATTAGCTCAAGTAGAATATGAAGCTAAATTAGCTGACTACAAGACTAAAAAAGCTGCTTATGATGAAGCACAAGCTGCTTACTTGATTGAGCTCGAAATTTACAACAAGAAAAAAGCACAATACGATGATGCTAAAGATGCCTTCAATAAGATGGTTGTAGAGCGTGGTGGAAATCCTGAGAAATACAAACAAGATTTGACATTCCTCTCTGAAGAACTTGCTGATGGTGAAACAACTAAAATCACACACCAAACAACTGGATTAACAACTTACTTGACAAAAGAAGGTCAAGCTCGTATGTACGGTGATGGTAAAGCTACTAAGATGTATGAAACTAAGAATCTACAAGATTCTGATGTGACAACTACAAATCCATATGCCAATAATGAAATTGAGTGGGGAGTAGTAAAAGTCGGAGACAAATTTGATGTGACATACACAGGACTTACTCAAGCTAAAATTGTAAAAGGTAGTGAAGAAAAACGTATTGCAAAAGTTGTTTATAAATACGAAGTGAAGAGCCTTCCATCATCAGATGGAAAAGGAATCGTTCAAATTTATAACGATCCAGCGGTTACAATGACAATTGGTAGCTCAACTGATACTGAAAACCCAGTTACAGTTGGTGTTGACATTGAGTTTTATGATGAAAATGACCAATTGATTGATTTGTCACAACACAATGCAATCCTTGCCCTTAACTCACTTAACCACTGGAATGGTGCATCTTATGTTGAAAATGACAAACCTCGTCCTCTAGTTGTTGAAGCTAAAGATAGCGAAGGCAATACAGTTCGTGGGACTTGGGATCCATATTCAGACGGAAGTGAACCAAAACTTGATGGTGCAGACGTTGTTGTGAAAAGCGGTAAAGCTGACTTCGGTAGTGCAGAAGTTGATATCAATGCTGATAATCCTTTGAAAATTGTTGCTCAAAAAGCAACATGGGTTGATGATGCCTTTAAAGTAACTGAAGAAGCAGTAGTTGATGCTACAACAGTGAATGCATCTGGTGGCGGAAATGGTCACTCAGTTGGTACTGAAGATTACACATTCGGTGATAAATCAGACGTTATCGGTTCTTACACTGTAGACGCTACATCAGGTGTTTTGAGATACACACCAAAAATGAAACACCAAGATACTCCTCACGTTGAGTCTGTAAACATTGGTGACAAAGAGTTTATTAAACTTCCAAATTCAAGTGTAGACCAATATTCATCGACAAAAGAAGTATCTGCTAAAGAACAAAACCAATACATGGCTCAAGGTGCTACATTTAATGCAGACTCTTCAAGTGAAACTAAGGGTTGGGATGATCCTAAGAGCCCTTACCTTTACTATGGTGGTGCTGCTGTTATTTTGAAAGATGGTCATCTTGAATTTACAGCAAAAGGTGCTAACGCAACAGACGAAGCAACTCTCTATTGGTTCTCTATCAACTCAAACGTTGGCTTCCCTCAAGATCCAGGTGAAGAGCCAGTTAAACCAACAGAACCAACACCTCCAGTTAAACCTGAAAAACCAGAATTGACAGAAGTACCAACTGTTAAAGAAAAACCAGTTCCACCGACAGAACCAGAATATAAAACTGTACCTGTCTTACCAAGTGAACCGGTTAAACCAGAAGCACCTGAGTTGGTGAAGGATCCTGTTAAGAAAGAAACAGAAAAACCAGTTGTTAAATGGAATAAAAATGTTGTGCTTATCAAGGAAAATGAAAAACCACAACCTAAACCAGAACCAAAACCAGAGCCTAAGCCAGAACCAAAACCAGAGCCTAAGCCAGAACCAAAACCAGAGCCTAAGCCGGAACCAAAACCAGAGCCTAAGCCAGAACCTAAGCTAGAGTCTAAGTCAGAGTCAAAATCAGAAACTAATCAAAAAGATTCAGAGAGAGTATTACCAAATACTGGTTCAGCTGATCAATCATTCATGACTTATTCAGCACTTATTGGTTTAGCTACTGCCGGTTATGCTTTGTCAAGAAAGAAAAAAGAAGACTAATTCATTCTGACAGTTTTAAAAAAGAAGACTAGTTTAGTCTTCTTTTTTTACTTAACTTTATCCAATAAAATTTAAAATATTAAACCGTTTACACTTGACAAAAATTGGTCTATACCATATAATGAAATAAAGAAATGTGGAGGAACAATTATGAAAGTTATTCAAGTAAAAAATCCTGAAGAAGGTGGAAAAGTAGCTTTTGAAATTTTAAAAGAAAAGTTAGCAAAGGGTGCTCAAACATTAGGACTTGCGACAGGTAGCAGTCCACTTGAGTTCTACAGAGAAATCGTAGAGAGTGACCTTGATTTTTCAAACCTTACAAGTGTCAACTTGGACGAATATGTAGGATTAGATGGAGATAATCCTCAATCTTATCGTTATTTCATGCAAGAACATCTGTTCAATAAAAAGCCATTTAAAGAAAGCTTTTTGCCTCGTGGAGTTAAAGACAATGCAGAAGAAGAAGTAGAACGCTATAATCAAATTCTTGCTGATCATCCGGTTGATTTGCAAATCTTGGGAATTGGTCGAAATGGTCACATTGGATTTAACGAACCAGGAACTCCGTTCGATAGCCAAACTCATCTTGTAGACCTTGATCAGTCTACCATTGAGGCTAATGCTCGTTTCTTTGATAAAATCGAAGACGTACCAACACAAGCTATTTCAATGGGTATTAAAAATATCTTAGATGCCAAATCTATTCTTCTCTTCGCTTATGGCCCATCAAAAGCAGAAGCTATTGCCGGAACTGTTGAAGGTCCAGTGACTGAAAATCTACCAGCAAGTAGTTTGCAAAATCATTCGGATGTGACTATTATTGCGGATGCAGAAGCACTTAGCTTGTTAAAGAAATAAGTTGACATTTATATAGACCAATCTATGGCTTACTTTGATTGGTCTTTTTGTTTGATATTTGATAAGTAAACATTTAAAAATATCTAGCAGTCAGGTTTAAAAAAGAACGGATTATAAAATAACAACACCTAATAAACGTAAAATATATAAAAAGTGTTTTTTTATAAATATATTTCAAACTATTTTATGAATAAAACTAGACTTTAGTAAAAAATACTGGTATACTGATATCGTTTAATGTCTAAACAATTAAATTTAAGGAGACTATTTAAGGTGAATAAGAAAAAAATAGCTTTTTTTTCGTTCATTATTTGCTTATTTACGATCATTTTTTCTCTTAGCTTGAACAAAGCTTTTGCAGAAAATGCAGCAAGTAGTAAGACTATTGATGCCATAACATCATTAGATATTGCAAATAATTCAGGTGGTAATCTTGAGAAAGATTTGGAACAGTGGGTTACATTTAGGCTTAACGCAACATATGATTTGACAGATAAAGATGTTAAAGCTGGTGATACCACGGTTGTAGATTTGTCAGATGCTTTATATATCGAATCAGAAAATTTTGAGATTCGTGATGAAAAAACAAATGAAGTCATCGCAAATGCTAAAATCGACGAAACTAAAAAACATATCGTATTAACGTATACGGATTATGTAGAAAAGCACTCTGATACCAGTGGATCTTTCTTTGTCTATACTCGAGTGGATTTCCAAAAACACCCTGAAAAAGGAGAAATCCCTGTCGAGGTAACAATTAATGGAAAAACACAGATCGTTGACAAGGTTAACTTTACCGGTGTTGGAGATGGAAACCCAGAGCTTTTTTCTAAAACAGGTTGGGTAAGTAATGCAGAGCAAAATATACTTTCTTACACTATCTCAATTAACCGTACTAAAGAAAGTGTCCAAGATGCAACTGTAGAAGACACGTTGAAGTTTTCTAATGCATCTTATATCAAAGATAGTATTCGAGTGATCAAGGGTAAGTTTGACTATGTGAAAGGTCTCTGGGAATTTACAGATAGAACAGATGTAACAGACCAACATACTGTTACAGTCAGTGAAGATGGTCAGTCATTTGTTATTCAACTTGGTGATATTACAGAAAATGACCAGTACCGCATTGAATATAATGTTCAAGCCAATTATTCACCAGCAGATGGCGAAATCTTGAATAATGACGCTGTCTTAAAAGGTAAAGGAATAACTATTAAAGAGGTTGTACAATCAACTGTAGTTCAAGTATCTGGTGGGTCAGGTATTGGATATGTATTCACGATTCACATCCATAAAGTTGATGATGAAAACCAACCGGTAGCTGGTGCTAAATTTAAGGTTGTTCGACAAGCTAACAATCAAGTGATTGGTGAGTATGTTACAGATGCTGAAGGGAAAATTACAGTAACTGGCCTTTTGAAAGACAAGTATATCTTAACTGAAGTTGAAGCACCAACAGGTTATGTGATAAATACAGCAGACACAGAAGTGAATGCAACAGATTTTGGAGCTGATAAATCAGTTACAAAAACAATCGTCAATCCAAAAGAACAAACCACAACTACGACAACCACAACAGAAGCGCCGACGACAACATCAACGACTACAACGACAGAAGCGCCGACGACAACATCAACGACAACCACAACAGAAGCGCCGACGACAACATCAACGACAACCACAACAGAAGCGCCGACGACAACATCAACGAGTACAACGACAGAAGCGCCGACAACAACATCAACGAGTACAACGACAGAAGCGCCGACAACAACATCAACGAGTACAACGACAGAAGCGCCGACAACAACCACAACGACTACAACGACAGAAGCGCCGACAACAACATCAACGAGTACAACGACAGAAGCGCCGACAACAACATCAACGAGTACAACGACAGAAGTGCCGACAACAACATCAACGACTACAACGACAGAAGCGCCGATAACAACCACAACGACTACAACGATAGAAGCGCCGACAACAACATCAACGAGTACAACGACAGAAGAGCCAACGACTACTTCAACGACTATAACAACTTCAAAACCAGAAGTATCTGAGACAACTACTACAGAAGATAAGCCAGGTCTTCCATATACTGGTGAGTCTACAGGTATTGCATTAGTAATTGCTGGTGTATCTATCTTGGCAGGTAGTCTCGTTATGAAAAAGAAATTTTCTAAATAATTGAGTTTAGAATAAGATAGTTAATAAAAAGGACTTTAGGGTCCTTTTTATTTGTCAATGAAAAATAATGAAATGCACTATTTTTCTTGACAATTTTCATCAATACATGTAAAATAGAATAGATCTTGAACTTGAAGGGAGTGAAAATAATGTCTAAAACAGTAGTACGTAAGAATGAATCTCTTGACGATGCACTTCGTCGTTTCAAACGTGCGGTTACTAAAGCTGGTACTCTTCAAGAAACACGCAAACGTGAATTCTATGAAAAACCTTCTGTAAAACGTAAACGTAAATCAGAAGCAGCTCGTAAACGTAAAAAATTCTAATTTGAAATGAAAGACTAGACTTATCTAGTCTTTTTTTGCTAATCACAAAGAGTAAAATCACAGTGAAGATTGTTAATTCAGTGTTAAACAGATATTCTAAACTTGGAAGCTTTTTGATTGTAGTTATGTGTTTTATATAAAGTTAAAATGTTGACGTTGAGAAAGTATCCTCGTTGAGGAAATTAAAAACATACTGACAGAAGTATAGGAAAACTGCTAGATATAGGTGCTGACAAAAACTATTAAAAGTCAATTTTTGAGAATAGATTTACTGATAAAAGAAAATTAAAACTCATCAATTAATCTGAAACAGTGTTGCTAAAGTCATTTGGCGCAGTAAAAATGACATTTTGTATTTTACCCCCCTTTTTTCTTGTTTTTTTGGTATAATTAAAAATATTAGTAGAAAAAATCTGAGAGGGCTTTATCATGAGAAAAACAAAAGTCGCAGTCGCTTTAGGAGCATTTTTGTTTCTTAGTGTCGGCGCGAGAGTAGAGGCGGACACAACTTCGCGGTCCGACGTCAATCGGATTCATTTCATTAATACCAAAGGAAGTCCAGGGACTGATGCCATTTTACTTGAAAGTAACGGGCATTATGCGTTGATAGATATGGGTGAAGACTATGACTTTCCAGATGGGAGCGATCCGCTTTATCCATTAAGATCGGGTATTATTACTTCAAATGTCTATGCAATTGAAGATCGACTTTTCCGTCATCTTGACCATGTAGGTGTTAAGAAGTTGGACTTTATGCTTGGAACGCATGTCCATAGTGACCATATTGGTGGAGCTGATGAAGTTCTAAAAAAATATAAGGTTGATAAATTTTATCTAAAACGATATTCGGATGATCGAATTGCCACTCAATGGGGCTTGTGGGATAATCTTTTTAACTATAATAATGCACTGAATGCAGCTAGAAAATATGGCGTTAATCTTATTCAAGATATCTCAGATAATGATAGTCATTTCAAATTGGGTGATATGGATATTCAGTTGTATAACTACAAAAATGAATATGGCCCAGATGGGAAATTAAAGAAAGTATATGATGACAATCCCAATTCTATTGTTGCTGTAGTTACAGTAAATGGGAAGAAAATTTATCTGGGTGGGGATCTTGATAACGTTTATGGAGCTGAAGATCGCTTAGGCCCACAAATTGGGAAAGTCGATTTAATGAAATGGAACCATCACCTTGACGGAAAAGTTTCAAACAGCATTAATTTTCTTAATAATCTTTCCCCATCTATTGTTGTGCAAACAACAGGATTGGATATAAATGTCCAAGCAACGAGAGATAAATTGAAACAGATGAATGTCCAAGTTGTTCATGCTTCAAGTGATAAGAAAGATGCGACTGTTTTTGATATAAAAACAGATGGTATTAATAATATTTCTCAAGAATTCCCGGATATTCCAAATACGAATTCACGTTGGATCACTGAAGATGGATATAAGAAGTATTATTTCGCTGATGATCAGATGGCAACAGGTTGGCATACAATTGATGGAGCAAAATACTTCTTCAATGGGAAAGGACATCTGCAACAAGATAAATGGCTTCAAGATTTTGATGACGAAGGTACTCTTAAGTCTTTATATATGGATAAAGATGGGAAGTTACAAACTTCCAAATGGCTTCAAATTGACAAGCAATGGTATTATGTGGATTCTAAAGGATATCGAAAAGAGTCCGAGTTAGCAATCATTGACGGTAAGACCTATTACTTTGACGAAAAAGGGATTATGCAAACTGGTACCAGAACAGTGAATGGAGCAACTCTGGTCTTTGATGATACAGGTGCGCTTTCAAATGAACTAAGAGCATCATCCTGGAATAAAATCGGTAATAAATGGTATTACCTAGATGAAAATAAAAAAATGACCATTGGTTTCAAAGAAATTGATGGAAAGATGTACTATTTCAATGAAGCCGGAGAAATGGGAACTTATTGGCAATATACGCACCAAAAATGGTATTACTTTAGTGCTTCAGGTGAAATGAAACGTGGTTGGCTCAATGATGCAGGTAAATGGTATTATCTAGATCCTAAAACTGGAGAAATGTTCACTGGTTCAAATAAAATTGACGGCAAACTCTATCGCTTCAATGATGGAGGCGTCATGGCAACTGGTTGGGAACAGTTTGATGGCAAATGGTACTATTATACATCTAGTGGCGATCAGAAAAAAGGCTGGCTTAAATACAACAATGACTGGTACTATCTCGAACTGAAAGATGGAGAGATGGTTACAGGAACCAAAGAAATCGATGGGCAACAATATAGCTTTAAAGATAGTGGTGCTATGGTTACTGGCTGGAAACAAACAGATGACAAATGGTACTATTATGCATCAAGTGGTGAATTGAAAAAAGGCTGGATTAAATATGCTGGTGATTGGTACTATCTTGATTCGAAAGATGGAGAGATGGTTACAGGAACCAAAGAAATCGATGGGCAACAATATAGCTTTAAGGCTAGTGGTGCTATGGTTACTGGCTGGAAACAAGCAGAAGACAAATGGTACTATTATGCATCAAGTGGTGAACAGAAAAAAGGTTGGATAAAATCTGCAGGTAAGTGGTACTACTTGAATCAAAATGACGGCGTTATGGTGACCGGCAGACAGGAAATTGATGGTCTCAAATATAGCTTTAACCAATCTGGAGCTATGGAAACCGGATGGGTATTTGACGGCAAAGATTGGTACTATCATAAAGAATCTGGAGCCATGGAAACTGGTTGGTTTAAATATTCTGGCAAATGGTTCTTCCTAGATGGTGATTCTGGAAAAATGCTTACTGGTATCCATGAAATCTCTGGAGATAATTATTACTTTAATATTGCAGGTGAAATGCAAGTTGGTTGGATTCAAGAAAAAGGGGACTGGTATTATTTCAAACCAAGTGGTGAAATGCTTCGTGATGGAATTACACCTGATGGCTATAAAGTCGCTAGTGATGGTAGATGGCGTTCAAATGGAGTGACTACCACAACGACGAGTGTAGAAGAAACAACTTCAAAAGATTCATCGCTTAGAGAAGCTTTTGAACCTACAACAGATGCTACCCAAACTAGTGAGGAAAAATCAGTTCCAGTTAGTGATGACAAAGCTTCTAACTAATCACTTTGTCGAATAGATTTTAAAGAAGGGATTAAATAACAGTTTGTTGTTTAATCTCTTTTTCTATAGGTTAAATCTTTTAAAGAGTTCTTCCTAAATAAATAGCGTAAAGACTGTTAAAAACATAAACTTATTTCTACAATCTGATATAATAGTAAGAGAACTCGATTTAAGGAGAAATATATGTCGGTTTTAGTCAAAGAAGTAATTGATAAGCTTAGATTAGACGTTGTCTATGGGGAGCCTGAATTACTTGAAAAGGAAATTAATACTGCAGATATAACGCGACCTGGTCTCGAAATGACAGGCTATTTTGATTACTATACTCCAGAGCGTATTCAATTGTTGGGAATGAAGGAGTGGTCCTATCTCATTAGCATGTCTTCTCACAACCGCTACCAGGTTTTGAAGAAATTATTTCAACCAGAAACACCTGCAGTTATTGTTTCGCGTGGTTTAGTAGTTCCAGAAGAAATGCTAAAGGCTGCTAGAGAATGTAAAATCGCTATTTTAACAAGTCGTACTGCAACCAGTCGTCTATCTGGTGAACTATCAAGTTACTTGGACTCTCGTTTGGCCGAACGCGCAAGTGTGCATGGTGTACTGATGGATATCTATGGTATGGGTGTTCTCATTCAAGGTGATAGTGGTATCGGTAAAAGTGAGACTGGACTTGAACTCGTCAAACGTGGACATCGTCTAGTAGCAGATGACCGTGTAGATATCTATTCTAAGGATGAGATGACACTTTGGGGAGAACCTGCTGAAATTTTGAAACATTTGTTAGAAATTCGTGGAGTAGGTATCATTGACGTCATGAGCCTTTATGGGGCTAGTGCCGTTAAGGATTCTTCACAAGTTCAATTGGCTGTCTATTTAGAAAATTACGATACTGATAAGGTCTTTGACCGTTTGGGGAATAATGCGGAAGAATTGGAAATCTCAGGTGTTTCTATTCCACGTATTCGTATCCCAGTAAAAACAGGACGTAATATCTCTGTCGTTATCGAGGCGGCTGCAATGAATTATCGTTCGAAGGAGATGGGCTTTGATGCGACACGCCTCTTTGAAGAACGATTGACAAAACTAATTGAAAGGAATGAGATGAAGAATGATTGATCCAGTTGCTTTTCAAATTGGTCCTTTGGGTATTAGATGGTATGCACTCTGCATCGTTTCAGGTCTTATTTTAGCAGTCTATCTTGCAAGTAAAGAAGCACCAAAAAAGAACATCTTATCCGATGACATTTTAGACTTTATTTTAATTGCTTTTCCTTTAGCTATCATTGGTGCTCGACTTTATTATGTCATTTTTAGATTTGACTACTATAGTCAGCACATGGGAGAGATTTTTGCCATTTGGAATGGAGGTCTTGCCATATACGGCGGTTTAATCACCGGAGCAATCGTACTCTATTTCTTTGCTGATCGTAGATTAATCAACACATGGGATTTCTTGGATATTGCTGCTCCAAGCGTTATGATTGCACAGAGCCTTGGACGTTGGGGGAATTTCTTTAACCAGGAAGCCTACGGAGCAGCTGTTGAAAATCTTGATTACCTACCTGGTTTTATTAAGAATCAGATGTATATCGATGGCTCATATCGGCAACCAACCTTCCTTTATGAATCTATCTGGAATCTCATTGGGTTTACGTTGATTATTATTTTTAGACGTCGATTAAAGAGTATTCGTCGTGGTTATATCACTGCCTTCTATCTAATTTGGTATGGATTTGGACGTATGATCATTGAAGGTATGCGAACAGATAGTCTCATGTTCTTTGGACTTCGAGTATCTCAATGGTTGTCAGTCCTTCTAATTGGACTTGGAATTTATATTATCGTTTATCAAAATCGGAAAAAAGCACCATTTTATAATGTAAAAAAGGAGAATTAAAATGTTAGAAGTTGCTTATATTATTGTGGCTATTGCCTTGATTGTATTTATTGTTTATTTGATTATAACCCTTCAAAAAGTTGGACGTGTAATCGATGAAACTGAAAATACTGTTAAAACGCTAACTTCGGATGTAAATGTCACTCTACATCACACAAATGAACTGCTTGCAAAAGTCAATGTACTTGCTGACGATATCAATGTCAAAGTTGCAACGATTGATCCACTCTTTACAGCAGTTGCAGACCTTTCTGTTTCTGTCTCTGACTTAAATGAGCAGGCTCGTGTCTTGAGTAAAAAAGCATCATCTGCAGGTTCAAAAACATTAAAGACTAGTGCAGGTTTATCTGCCGTTCGTATTGCAAGTAAATTTTTTAAAAAATAAAAAGGAGATAGCTCATGGGTAAATTATCATCAATCCTTTTAGGAACTGTTTCATGTGTGGCTGTTGCCTTGTTTCTAACAAGTGAAAAAGGGAAACGTGTTACTAGTCAGGCACAAGACTTTATTGAAGATTTGAGAGAAGATCCTGAATACGCTAAAGAACAAGTCTGCGAAAAGCTGACTGATGTCAAAGATCAAACCAAAGAATTTGTTCTTAAAACAAAGGAACAAATCGAATCTGGGGAAATTACTCTCGATACCGTCCTCGATAAAGCAAAATATCACGCTCAACAAGCTACTGAAGCTTCGAAAGAAACCTTGAACAGTCTCAAAGAACAATTGGAAGAAAAAGTAGTTGTTGAAGACCAAGAAGATGGTCAAGAAATTGTCATCGATATTCAAGAAGACTAAATAGAATCGCCATTTCCTGATTATCAAATGAATCAGGAATGGTGATTTTTTTCTTGAGTGAACTCTTTGTGGTATAATAAATACTATGCAGAAGAAACCGACATCAGCTTATGTGCACATTCCATTTTGTACACAAATCTGTTATTATTGTGACTTTTCAAAAGTTTTTATCAAGAATCAACCGGTAGATAGCTATCTAGAGCATCTGCTGCAAGAATTTCATTCTTATGACATTCAAAAGTTGCGTACGCTTTATATTGGAGGTGGGACACCGACAGCCTTGTCTGCGCCACAGTTAGAGTTGCTTCTGGATGGATTGACTAAAAACTTAGATTTATCAGTCTTAGAAGAATTGACCATTGAGGCCAATCCCGGTGATTTGGATGCTGATAAGATTGCTATTTTGAAAAATTCTGCAGTCAATCGTGTTTCACTAGGTGTTCAGACCTTTGATGACAAAATGTTGAAAAAAATTGGGCGTAGTCATTTGGAGAAGGATATTTATGAAAATATTGACCGCCTCAAATTGGCTGGTTTTGATAATATCTCTATTGATTTAATCTACGCCCTTCCTGGGCAAACCATGGACCAGGTCAAGGACAATGTCGCTAAGGCAATTGCCCTTGATATTCCTCATATGAGCCTCTACAGCTTAATTTTAGAAAATCATACGGTCTTTATGAATCGTATGAGACGAGGGAAACTACCTCTTCCTAAGGAAGAATTAGAAGCTGAGATGTTTGAGTATATCATTGCAGAGCTAGAAAAAGCTGGCTTCGAGCATTATGAGATTTCTAATTTTTCTAAACCAGGATTTGAAAGTCGTCACAATCTTATGTACTGGGATAATGCTGAGTATTATGGTATTGGTGCAGGTGCATCTGGCTATGTAGATGGTGTTCGCTATAAAAATCATGGGCCTATTCGCCATTATTTAAAGGCAGTAGAAGATGGGAATGCTCGTATCAACGAAGAACATCTGACTCAAAGGGAGCAAATGGAAGAAGAGATGTTCCTTGGACTTCGCAAGAAGTCTGGAGTTTCCATGGAGAGATTTGAAGAAAAATTTGGACAGTCTTTCCAAGAACTTTATGGGGACATCATCAAAGACTTGATTCAACAAGGTCTTATGCAGGTTGATGGCGATCATGTTCGTATGACTAAGAGAGGTCTCTTCTTAGGTGATACAGTAGCAGAAAGATTTATATTGGAGTAAAATTATGGGCTTAACTTATCAAATGAAAACTAAAATCCCTTTTGATATGGCTGACATGAACGGTCATATCAAGCTACCAGATGTTATCTTGTTATCCCTACAAGTATCAGGAATGCAATCAATTAATCTAGGAGTGAGTGACAAGGATGTTTTAGAACAGTATAATCTAGTTTGGATTATCACTGATTATGATATCGATGTGATTAGACTTCCTCGTTTTGCTGAGGAAATTACCATCGAAACAGAGGCCTTGAGCTACAATCGTCTATTTTGCTACCGCCGATTTACTATTTATGATGAAGATGGTCAAGAAATCATTCGCATGGTAGCTACATTTGTCCTTATGGATCGTGATAGTCGGAAGGTTCATCCTGTAGAACCTGAAATAGTCGCACCTTATCAATCTGAGTTTTCTAAGAAACTGATCCGTGGACCAAAATACGCTGAGTTGGAAGAAGCGATTAGCAAGGACTATCATGTCCGTTTTTACGACTTAGATATGAATGGCCATGTCAATAATAGCAAATACCTAGACTGGGTTTTTGAAGTTATGGGGGCAGATTTTCTAACCAATCATATCCCTAAAAAAATCAACCTCAAATATGTCAAGGAAGTTCGACCAGGTGGTATGATTACTTCTAGTTACGAATTGAATCAACTAGAAAGCAATCACCAAGTCACAAGTGATGGCGATATCAATGCTCAGGCAAAGATAACTTGGCAAAAAATTAACAAAGATTAGAAAGAAACGTATGACTTATAAAGGCTATTTGATAGATTTAGACGGAACGATTTACAAGGGTAAAGACCGCATCCCTGAAGGAGAAGCTTTTGTACATGAGTTGCAGAAAAGGGAAATTCCTTATCTTTTTGTAACAAACAACACTACTCGTACACCTGAAAGTGTTCAAGAGATGTTGGCAAATCAGTTTAATATTGACACGCCTGTATCGACAATCTATACTGCAACCTTAGCGACTATTGATTACATGAATGATTTAGGTCTTGAAAAGACTGTTTATGTAATTGGAGAAGCAGGGCTCAAGGAAGCAATCAAAGCAGCTGGTTATGTTGAATATAAAGAAAATCCAGCCTATGTGGTTGTAGGTTTGGACTGGCAAGTTGACTATGAAAAATTTGCTACGGCAACCCTAGCTATCCATAAAGGTGCTCATTTTATCGGCACCAACCCAGATTTGAACATCCCAACGGAACGAGGCCTTTTACCTGGTGCTGGTTCACTGGTTACTCTGCTCGAAGCAGCAACTCGCGTAAAGCCAGTTTATATTGGGAAACCTAATGCGATTATTATGGACAAAGCTGTTGAACATCTAGGACTTGAACGCCAAGAAATTGTCATGGTGGGGGATAATTATCTTACTGATATTCGAGCTGGTATCGATAATGGAATTCCAACTTTGTTAGTAACTACTGGTTTTACAAAACCTGAAGAAGTAGCGGATTTACCAATCGCCCCAACCCATGTCCTCTCAAGTCTAGCGGAGTGGAATTTTGATGAAAACTAAATATACTTTTGTAGGAAGTCTGTTCTTTCTCCTCTCGCTTGCTATTTTATTGACCATCTACCTGTCTTGGTTGATTTACCCTCTGGAGATTTCTTGGTTAAATCTGACAAGTCGCGTTCATGTCCAACCTCAGACCATCCAACATAACTTTAATGTTTTGATGGATTATTTGACCAATCCATTGAGTCAAGTATTAGCAATGCCAGATTTTCCTTCGTCTGCCTCTGGAATTCACCACTTTGTGGTTGTAAAGCGACTCTTTCACCTAGCGCAAGGAGTAGCGATAGTTACCCTACCGATTTTTTATCTTTTTTGGAAGCAAGTCATTCAGAAAGGTTTTCTGCCTCTATATCGCAGAGGTCTCTTGATTATGCTGTCTTTACCTTTGGTACTTGGTTTAGTTGGTGTCTTCATTGGGTTTGAACAATTCTTTACATTGTTTCATCAAATTCTTTTTGTAGGTGATGATACCTGGCTTTTTGATCCAGCAAAAGACCCAGTCATTCTTATTCTACCGGAGGACTTTTTCCTGCATGCCTTTCTTCTATTTTTCTGCTTGTATGAGTTGATTTTTGGATTCGTTTATCTTTTAAGTTGGAAAAAATTACCAAAAAGAGAAAAAATGCATAAAAATGTTTTAAAAAATTGTACGAAAAACCTATTTTCTTGAAAAAATAGGTTTTTTTACGGAAATAACTAGTCAAGCGCTTTATTTTTTTGTATAATAGAGTGAGAAAAGTATGCAAAGAAGAGAATAGCATGATTACACTATTTTTATCACCGAGTTGTACATCATGTCGTAAGGCAAAGGCCTGGCTTAATAATCATAAGGTGCCTTTCCAAGAGCACAATATTATGACCAGTCCTTTATCAAGAAAAGAATTGCAACAAATTCTTTCCTTGACCGAAAACGGTACCGATGACATTATTTCAACTCGTTCAAAAATTTTCCAAAAGTTAAATATCGATGTGGAAAGTATCTCGGTGACTGAGTTGCTTAGTTTAATTGAGCAATACCCTAGTCTTTTGCGTCGTCCTATCATTATTGATGATAAACGTATGCAGATTGGCTTTAATGAAGATGAGATTCGTGCATTTCTTCCTCGTAGTTATCGTAAGCAAGAATTGAAAGAAGCTACATTAAGAGCTGGTATTAATTAGATGAATAAACAGTATAGTTACCCACTAGATTTGTCGTGGAGCACTGAAGAACTTGCTTCAGTGCTTTCTTTTTTTAATGATGTTGAAGCTGCCTATGAGACACAGGTAGATGCTAAGAAACTATTAGATTCCTACAAGGTATTCAAGTCAGTTGTGCCTAGCAAGAGCGAAGAAAAACGTTTGGGACGTGAGTTTGAATCAGTTAGTGGATACTCTTTCTACCGTGCAGTCCAGTTGGCCAAAGAAAAAGGAGAAGGGAAGATTTCACTTGGAAAATAAATTTACATTTGCCAAAGAAATTGTCAGGGATGCTGGGGAATACATTCTCCAGCATATGAAAGAAGATCTCCATGTTGAGAGAAAGTCTTCCCCTACAGATTTGGTAACTAAGTTAGATAAAGAAGTTCAAGACTTACTTATTAAAAAAATCCGTTCTCGATATCCAGATGATCTATTTTGTGCAGAAGAAGGCTGCCTGCGTGCAGCAGTAGGACAAGGTTCGGTATGGATTATTGATCCTATTGATGGAACCAACAACTTCGTAGCACAAGGTGAAGATTTTGCTGTTATGCTGGCCTATTTTGAGGATGGTATTGGCAAGTTTGGTATTATCTATGATGTCATGAAAGGTGATTGCTACCATGGTGGAGGAGACTTCCCGCCCTGTCGCAATGATGAACCTTTACCACCATTTAAAAAGAAACCCTTGAGAGAATTTTTGGTAGCTGGTAATTCTGGAATGTTAGCGACTAACGAATGGGGCTTAGCAGATTTGGGAAACGCTGCACTTGGGACACGAGTTTATGGCAGTGCCGCTATTAGTTTTGCTAAGGTGCTATCAGGTCGACTTTTAACTTATATCACTTATTTACAACCTTGGGATTATGCAGCTGCAAGTATCCTAGGTGAGAGTTTGGGTTATAAGGTTCTTACAATTGCTGGTGAGGAAGTCGATTTTCAAACACGACAGGCCGTTATGATGGTGCCAGTCGAGATGAAAGATGAGATTCAATTCTATATCTATGAAAGGAAATAAACCTACATGCAATTTCCAGATGGATTTGTAAAAAAATATGAAGAAATACTTGGAGATGAGGCAAGAGCTTTTCTTGCCTCTTTTGATGATGAGGCTGTTTCTGCTTTTCGTATCAACCCTTTAAAAGAAAGACAGCTTTCTTTTTCAGATGCTATTCCCAATACACCCTGGGGCTACTATGGCAAGGTTTCAGGGAAATCACCAGAACATGTAACTGGCTTGGTTTATTCACAAGAACCTGCCGCTCAAATGGTCGCTCAAGTAGCTCAGCCAAAGCCAGGTATGAAGGTCTTAGACTTGGCAGCGGCTCCCGGTGGGAAATCCACTCAACTGGCCTCCTATCTTGCAGGAGACGGTCTTCTTGTTTCAAATGAAATTTCAAGTAAGCGAGCAAAAATACTGGTTGAAAATATGGAACGTTTTGGTGCGACAAATGTCGTTGTGACCAATGAATCAGCAGACCGTTTAGCCAAGATTTTTAAAGGCTATTTTGACCTAATCGTTTTAGATGCACCTTGCTCAGGAGAAGGGATGTTTCGTAAACAACCTGACGCTATGGATTATTGGAGTGTCGATTATCCTAGTCAGTGCGCTAGTTTACAACGTGAGATTTTAGCAGATGCAGTTACTATGTTGGCTGATGGTGGTCGACTAGTCTATTCAACCTGTACCTGGGCGCCAGAAGAAAATGAAGAAATCATTAGCTGGCTCATGGATAATTATGACTTTGAACTCATTCCAGTAGAACATATAAATGGTATGTCACAAGGAATCAACCAAGCTGAGACAGCTAGAATGTACCCTCATCACTTTAAGGGAGAAGGTCAGTTCGTGGCCCATCTTCAGTTTAAAGGTCAAAACAAGGCTGGGAAGTTCAAACCTTCTAAATCCAACCTATCTCGTGAACAGATTTCCTTATGGCAGGATTTTGAGAAAAAACACCTTAAAGAAAAACTGACCGGTGTCCTACAAGTTTTTGGAGACCAGCTTTATCTCTTGCCAGAAGTCCTACCCGATATAGGAAAACTCAAGATAGCTCGTAATGGTCTTCATCTTGGAACTTTTAAGAAAAAACGTTTTGAACCAAGTTTTGCTCTTGGCTTAGCTTTAAAACCAAGTCAGGTCAAGCAAGTCATTGAAATTCATCAAGAAGACTTTGTCAAATATGTGGCTGGTGAAACGGTCCAATTAGCTGAAACTCTTCCAAATGGTTGGTACCAAGTTTTGGTTGGTGGAAATGGTCTAGGATTTGCAAAAGTAACCGGAAATACCTTGAAGAATTATTTTCCCAAGGGCTTGAGGTTTCAGGTGAAAAACTAGTCAAAAACAGTATTCTATGTTATAGTGGAAGTATGGAATTTTCGTGAAAATCAATGGAAAATAAGGGCGAAATTCCAAGCTATTCATCATTATTTTCAAGGAGACAAATAGTGAAAAAATTTAAAAAACTCACCATTTCTCTTGCAACTCTTTTACTTGCTGGTTCGCTAGCAGGGTGTGCAAGTTGGATTGACCGTGGAGAGTCTATGACGGCTGTTGGTTCAACTGCCCTTCAACCTTTAGTCGAAGCGGCAGCAGATGAATTTGCGTCCGCACACGTTGGTAAAACAGTTAATGTTCAAGGTGGTGGATCTGGTACTGGACTATCTCAAGTTCAGTCTGGTGCAGTTGATGTTGGAAACTCTGATGTGTTCGCTGAAGAGAAAGATGGTATCGATGCGTCCGCGCTAGTTGACCATAAGGTTGCTGTTGCGGGGATAGCTGTTATCATCAACAAAGAAGTAGATGTTGATAATCTTACGACAGAACAACTTCGCAAAATATTTACAGGTGAAATTACCAACTGGAAAGAAGTCGGCGGTAAGGATTTAGCTGTTTCTATTATCAACCGTGCTGCGAGCTCAGGTTCTCGTGCTACCTTTGACAGTGTGATTATGAATGGTCAGTCAGCGGTACAAAGTCAGGAGCAAGATTCAAACGGTATGGTGAAGTCCATCGTTTCCCAAACACCTGGAGCTATTTCCTACCTAGCTTTCGCCTATGTTGATGATTCTGTTGGGACCATCAAACTTAACGGCTATGAACCAATTTCAGAGAATGTAACCACTAACAATTGGCCTTTGTGGTCTTATGAACACATGTATACACTTGGTGAGCCAAATGAATTGGTTGCCGAATTCCTAAACTTTGTCCTTTCAGACGAAGCTCAGAATGGAATCGTTAAAGGAATGGGCTATATTTCTGTTAAGGAAATGAAGGTTGAAAAAGATGCTGCAGGTACTGTGACAGCGATAGAAGGGAGTCAATAATGAATCAAGAAGAATTATCAAAAAAATTGCTCTCTCCTTCAAAAAACTCTCGTCTTGAGAAATTAGGAAAAGGGCTAACCTTTGCCTGTCTATCTTTGATTGTTATCATTGTGGCTATGATTTTAATCTTTGTAGCCCAAAAAGGTTTGTCGACCTTCTTTGTCAATGGTGTGAATATCTTTGATTTTCTCTTTGGTGCAACTTGGAATCCATCAGGTAAGCAATTTGGTGCCCTTCCAATGATTTTAGGTTCCTTTATTGTTACCATCCTATCTGCTCTTATCGCAACACCATTTGCCATTGGGGCAGCAGTCTTTATGACAGAAGTATCACCAAAAGGAGCTAAGATTTTGCAACCAGCTATCGAACTTCTAGTTGGGATTCCTTCGGTAGTTTACGGATTTATCGGTTTGCAGGTCGTCGTACCTTTTGTACGTAGTGTCTTTGGTGGAACAGGTTTTGGTATTTTATCGGGGATTTTCGTTCTCTTTGTTATGATCTTGCCGACTGTAACCTTTATGACAACTGATAGCTTACGTGCAGTGCCTCGTCACTACCGTGAAGCAAGTTTAGCCATGGGAGCGACTCGTTGGCAAACCATTTGGCGTGTGACCTTGAAGGCTGCTCGTTCAGGTATTTTTACAGCTGTAGTCTTTGGTATGGCGCGTGCTTTCGGTGAAGCCCTTGCGATTCAGATGGTTGTCGGTAACTCAGCAGTTGTTCCAACTTCATTGACAACACCAGCAGCGACTTTAACATCTGTATTGACTATGGGAATTGGTAATACAGTTATGGGAACTGTTGATAATAATGTTCTTTGGTCACTAGCCTTAGTATTACTCTTGATGAGCTTGGCCTTCAACAGTGTGATTAAATTGATTACGAAAGAAAGAGGAAAGAAAAACTATGCACGCTAAGAAATTAGATAAACTTGCAACAGCTGTCCTCTATACCATCGCAGGAATCATCGTGACTATTCTAGCTTCTTTGATTCTTTATATTTTGGTTCGAGGCTTGCCTCATGTTTCATGGTCATTTTTGACAGGAAAATCATCTTCTTATCAAGCAGGTGGTGGTATCGGGATTCAGCTTTATAATTCCTTCTTCCTTTTGGTCATTACCTTATTCATCTCTGTACCTCTATCAATGGGGGCTGGAATTTACTTGGCTGAGTATGCTAAAAAAGGCCGTGTTACCAATTTCGTTCGTACCTGTATTGAGATCTTGTCTTCTCTACCCTCTGTTGTTGTAGGTCTCTTTGGTTACCTCATCTTTGTAGTTCAGTTTGAGTATGGATTTTCTATTATTTCAGGTGCCTTGGCTTTGACCGTCTTTAACCTTCCACAGATGACACGTAATGTTGAAGACAGTTTGAAACACGTTCACCATACACAACGTGAAGCTGGTTTGGCGCTTGGACTTTCTCGTTGGGAGACAGTTCTTCATGTCGTTATTCCAGAAGCCCTTCCTGGTATTGTAACTGGTGTAGTACTTGCATCAGGTCGTATCTTTGGTGAAGCTGCAGCTCTTATCTACACAGCAGGACAATCAGCACCAGCACTTGACTGGTCTAACTGGAATGTTCTCAGCGTAAGCAGTCCAATCTCAATCTTCCGTCAAGCAGAAACCTTGGCTGTCCATATCTGGAAAGTCAACAGTGAAGGAACTATTCCTGATGGAACTCTCGTTTCAGCAGGTTCTGCAGCGGTGCTCCTCATCTTTATCTTGATCTTTAACTTTGGAGCACGTAAACTTGGAAGCTATCTACATAAGAAATTAACCGCTGCCTAAAGGAGAAGCCATGTCAAAATATAATTGGGATGAAAGGCATATCATTACTTTTCCAGAAGAAAAAGTGGCCCTCTCTACGAAGGATTTACATGTCTACTATGGTAAGAATGAATCCATCAAGGGCGTGGATATGCAATTTGAAAAAAATAAAATTACAGCCTTGATTGGTCCATCAGGATCAGGGAAATCAACCTACCTACGCAGTCTCAACCGTATGAATGATACCATTGATATTGCAAAGGTTACAGGACAAATTCTCTATCGAGGTATTGACGTTAACCGTCCTGAAATCAATGTTTATGAAATGCGTAAACATATCGGAATGGTGTTCCAACGTCCAAATCCATTTGCAAAATCAATCTATCGTAATATTACTTTTGCACATGAACGTGCAGGTGTTAAGGACAAGAAAGTCCTAGATGAAATTGTAGAAACATCTCTTCGTCAGGCTGCCCTCTGGGATCAGGTCAAAGATGACCTTCATAAGTCAGCCTTGACGCTTTCAGGTGGTCAGCAGCAACGTCTCTGTATCGCTCGTGCTATCTCAGTAAAACCAGACATCCTTTTGATGGATGAGCCGGCGTCAGCCTTGGATCCGATTGCGACAGCTCAGCTTGAAGAAACCATGTTGGAGTTGAAGAAGGACTTTACCATCATCATCGTGACCCACAGTATGCAACAGGCTGCGCGTGCAAGTGACTACACTGGATTTTTCTACTTGGGTGATCTAATTGAGTACGATAAAACGTCAAATATTTTCCAAAATGCTAAGCTACAGTCAACTAACGATTATGTAACTGGGCACTTTGGTTAGAAAGGGAGCAGTATGACAGAACCGATTTTACAGGTTTCAGACCTGTCTGTTTATTACAACAAAAAGAAGGCCTTGAATAGTGTTTCCTTATCCTTCCAACCCAAGGAAATCACAGCTCTTATAGGTCCATCAGGATCAGGGAAGTCAACCCTGCTCAAGGCTATTAATCGAATGGGTGACCTTAATCCAGAGGTGACAACTACTGGATCAGTGGTCTATAATGGTCACAATATCTATAGCCCTCGTACCGATACAGTTGAATTACGTAAGGAAATTGGGATGGTATTCCAACAACCTAATCCTTTCCCTATGTCTATCTATGAAAATGTCGTCTATGGTCTCCGTATCAATGGGGAAAAAGACAAGCAGATCTTGGATGAAGCTGTGGAGAAGGCTCTACAGCGTGCTTCAATCTGGGATGAAGTCAAGGACCGTTTGCATGATTCTGCAGTTGGTCTTTCAGGTGGTCAACAGCAACGTGTCTGTGTAGCTCGTGTATTGGCAACTAGTCCAAAGATTATCCTCTTAGATGAGCCAACATCTGCCTTAGACCCAATCTCAGCAGGAAAAATCGAAGAAACTCTGTATAGTTTGAAGGACAAGTATACCATGCTTTTGGTCACTCGTTCTATGCAGCAAGCATCTCGAATCTCTGATAAAACAGGATTTTTCCTCAATGGAGATTTGATTGAATTTAATGATACCAAGGAAATGTTCCTCTATCCTCAACACAAGGAAACTGAGGATTATATTTCAGGTAAATTTGGATAAGGAGAGAAAAGATGTTACGATCTCAATTTGAAGAAGATTTAGAGAAATTGCACAACCAATTCTATGCTATGGGACAAGAAGTTCTTTCCCAAATTAATCGCACAGTGCGCGCTTTTGTGACACACGACCGTGACCTGGCAAAAGAAGTCATCGAGGAAGACGCAGAAGTAAACGAATATGAAGTAAAACTTGAAAAGAAATCATTTGAAATTATTGCGCTTCAGCAGCCTGTTTCACAAGACTTGCGTACAGTTTTAACAGTACTTAAGGCAGTGTCTGACTTGGAACGTATGGGTGACCATGCGGTATCTATTGCAGAAGCAACTATACGTATGAAGGGTGAGCAACGTATCCCAGCAGTTGAGGAAGAAATCAAAAACATGGGACGCGATGTGAAAGCCTTTGTGGAAACAACTCTTGAACTTTACCTTAATGGATCAGTCGACAAGGCCTACGAAGTTGCAACCATGGATGAAAAAATTAACCATTATTTCGAAAATATTCGTGACCTTGCAACTGAAGAAATCAGAAAAAATCCAGATGCTATTGTCACAGGACGTGATTACTTCCAAGTCATTTCTTACTTGGAGCGCATTGGTGACTATGCAAAGAATATCTGTGAATGGGTTGTTTACTTTGAAACAGGTAAGATTGTCGAATTGTAAAATTGATTAAATATACAGAAAAGGAGCTGAATAATGAATAAAAGCTCCTTTTTTGTTAAAGAAATCGAAAAAAATAAATAAATATTAAAAATACACTTGACAAACAATTTTTATAGAGTTATAATTATACAAAATTAACAGAGAGGATGTTTATTTATGAAATTTAAAAAATGGATATTTGTTTTATGTAGTTTTCTTGCAAGTTTCTTTTTAGTAGCTTGCCAATCGTCTAGCTCAAGCTCACAGTCTGCAGTAGAGGCTATCAAACAAAAAGGGAAATTGGTGGTCGCAACAAGCCCAGACTATGCTCCATTTGAGTTCCAAGCACTTGTGGATGGTAAGAACCAAGTCGTCGGTGCTGATATTGATATGGCACAAGCTATTGCTGATGAACTTGGAGTAAAATTGGAAGTTTCAAGCATGAGTTTTGATAATGTTTTGACTAGTCTTCAAACAGGTAAAGCAGATTTGGCAATTGCTGGAATCAGTGCAACTGAAGAAAGAAAAGAAGTCTTTGATTTCTCAATTCCTTACTATGAGAACAAAATTAGCTTCCTTATCAGAAAATCTGACCTTGAAAAATACAAGGATTTAGATTCTCTTGCAAGTGCTAATATTGCGGCTCAAAAAGGAACTGTTCCTGAATCTATGGTTAAAGAGCAACTTCCTAAAGCGCAGTTGACTTCATTGACAAATATGGGAGAAGCTGTTAATGAACTTCAATCAGGTAAGGTTGATGCTGTTCATATGGATGAACCAGTTGCTCTAAGCTATGCTGGTAAAAACTCTGATTTGGCTGTTGCTACAGTAAGCTTGGCCATGAAAGAAGGCGAAGCAAATGCTGTAGCTATCAAAAAAGGCAATTCAGATTTGAAGGAAGTAGTTGATAAAGTCATTCAAAAATTGAAAGATGACGGAACTTATCAAAAATATCTTGAAAAAGCTGCTAAGCTAACAGAGGTTGAACAATAAAATAATAACAGAGGCTGGGACAAAAGTCCTAGCCTCTCAATTGTCATTGGATTATCAAGCAAGACGCAGTGGTTGAGTGGGCTCTACTACGCTGATTTCATCAGCTTTTACAGCCTTACTCAACTGTGCGGAGGTGGGACGACGAAATCGAATTCTAACGAATTACCGATTTCTGTCCCACTCTCTGTTTTTAAGTAATTTAATGTTGTTTCAAGATTTTCTAAAGGAACCTTAGCAAATTGATAAGGGCAAGTCTCAATGTAGGACGATTCGAAAAAGTCTAGATTTAAAGAGCTATGTTTGAGGCTTGCAATCTTAGGATAGTCTCTAAGATCAAGTAAGACTCCATCATGGAGAGAATAGATTGGCAAGGAAATGGGATAGTTATTTAAAAGTTGTTGGATGTGCTCCTGACTTTTCTCCTGAAGTGCCAATCTTGCTAGTCTGTTTTTCTCAAAGAGTTGACTATCAATATAAAGAGATAAGGCCTTTTGCATGATAAGGTTGTTATCATAGTCCAGAATGTTTTTATAGGCCACAAAAGCATTTTTAATAGCATTTGGAAGTATGAGAGCAGTGATTCGAAGTGCGGGGAAGATACTTGTAGAAAATGACTTGATATAGATGACTAAATCATTTTGGTCCAGATAATGAAAGGTTTGTCCTAACTTAGGATCTAGGTCTCCCAGATAATCATCTTCAACGATATAGATCTGGTATTTAGCTGCTAAGTCAAGGATAGCAAGTTTTTCCTCCTCGGAATAGGAATGGCCCAGAGGATAATGAAAACGGGGAATAGTATAGAAAAACTTAATCTTTCCACTCTTAAACTGTTTTTCAAGTTCGTTTAAATCAATACCGTCCACCCGACGTTCAATGGTTTGATAGGGAATGTTTTGAGCTAGTAGTAGTTGATTCATTCGATGATAGGTCGGTTGTTCAACCAGTATTTCCTGAGCTTGACCTGGAAAATCAATCTGAGAAAGAATAAACAGTGCTTGCTGGGTTCCAGATGTCATGACTAACTGATCTGCTTTACTATAAATCGCTTGATCAAAAAGTAATGTCTGAACAGATTTTCTTAATTCTTCTAGTCCCTCTTGGTTTTCATAGTAGTTGTAGAGATAATTTTCTCGTCCAATCAAGCTTTCATTGACGCAAAGCCGAAAATCATCATAGGCAGCCACATGTTCATCGTTAACGGAGATAATGAGGTCTTCGTGACTGGTTTGTTGCTCCAATACATAATAACCACTTTGAGGTTTGGAGTAGATGTATTTCTCGTATCGAAGTTCCATGAGTGCACGCTGAATAGTGTCCTTACTGCAGTGGAAATCTTGACTGAGTTTTCGAATAGATGGCAGGCGACTTCCTGTCGCAAATCTACCTGATTCTATCTTATTTTTTAGATAGTGTATGACTTGTTCGTACTTGCTTTCTTGCTTCATCCCAGACCTCTCTTGATTTTGTTACATTGTACCTTTTTTTAAAAAGTTTGGCAATGTTATACTTTTCGAAAATTAAATTCAAACCGCGTCAACGTCGCCTTGCCGTATATATGTTACTGACTACGTCAGTTCCATCTACAACCTCAAAACAGTGTTTTGAGCTGACTACGTCAGTTCTATCTACAACCTCAAAGCAGTGCTTTGAGCAACCTGCGGCTAGTTTCCTAGTTTACTCTTTAATTTTCATTAAGTATTAAAAGGCAGTCTAGCATTCAATTCTAATCAGAAATGTGATATACTTAGTAAGTAAAATTTTCAAAGAATAGTGAGATGATGAAGGTGCAAGAACCAGTGAAATTATTCCAATACAATACTTTGGGAGCCTTGATGGCTGGACTTTACGGTGGGACTATGACCGTTGGTGAATTGCTTGAACATGGAGATTTAGGACTAGGAACCCTAGATTCTATTGATGGAGAGTTAATTGTCTTAGATGGAAAGGCTTATCAAGCTAAGGGGTCAGGTGATAAACCTGAAATCGTTGAAGTGTCGCCAGATGCTCTGATTCCTTATGCGGCAGTTGTACCCCACCAGGCAGAAGTTATTTTTCGTCAGCGTTTTGAAATGACTGATCAGGAACTTGAAAAACGTATTGAGTCCTACTATGATGGGGAAAACCTATTTCGTTCGATTAAAATTCATGGTGATTTTAAACATATGCATGTTCGTATGATTCCAAAATCGACAAGCGAAACGAAGTTTGCTGAGGTTGCAACTCATCAACCTGAATATAGCTGTGACAATGTTTCAGGAACAATTGTTGGTTTCTGGACACCTGAAATTTTCCATGGCGTCAGTGTTGCTGGTTATCATTTGCACTTTATCTCAGATGACCTAACCTTTGGTGGCCACGTTATGGACTTTGTTATCAAGGAAGGAATTGTAGAGGTAGGTGCTGTTGACCAGCTGGATCAACGTTTCCCTGTCCAGGATCGTCAGTACCTCTTTGCTAAGTTTAATGTAGATGAGATGAAAAAAGATATCGATCAGGCTGAATAAAAGGAGAAAAGTATGAAAATTCATGTAATAATTACTATGATAGCTTTAGTTGTATTTCTTATAGCAGCCATTTGGTATGCAAAAAAGAAATACAAGATTAACCTTTCGGTACTAGGTCTTGGGGCAGTGGCATTCTTTGTTTCTTCTCAAGTCTTGGAGAAAATCGTTCACCTTTTGGTGCTTCATCCACAAAAAGACGGAACCATTTCGCTCATGCAGGAGCACCCTTTTTTATATGTCCTTTATGGAATTACTATGGCAGCTATCTTTGAAGAAACGGCTAGACTTGTCTTCTTTAAATGGTTAGAGAAGAAGAGAAACTTAGAAGATTCAGATGCCTTAGCTTATGGGTTGGGACATGGAGGTTTGGAGTTGCTCTACCTCGGAATGGGAAGTTTGATTAGTCTTTTGATCCTCCTATCATTATTAGAGTCTTCAAATCCCGATGTAGCGAATCTCCTTCCAAAAACTACACTCGAAACAGTTCAATCTCTATCTGCTTGGCAGGTTTATTTACTAGGTGTTGAACGTATACTTGCTCTGGTGATGCAAATCGGTCTTTCTTTCTGGGTTTATCAAGCAGTTCGTCAAAAGAATTGGATTTACTTAGTAGCTGCTTATGGTCTACATGCCCTATTTGATTTGGCTCCAAGTCTTTCACAGGTTGGTTGGATTTCAAATCCGCTTCTTGTCGAAGGATTGTTAGCAGTGGAAGTTGTTTTATTTGTATACTTTACAAAGTCAATTTTTTATAAAAAACAATAAACTAAAAGAGGCCTAGCCTCTTTTTAATATTGTCAGAGAAAAAGCTCATCAAATCATCGAAAAAAATCGCTAAAAATGGTATAATGGAATGAATTTTATAAAAGGATAAGAAAAATGACTGTATTAGATAAATTAAAAGAAAACCTAGAAGGAATTGATATTCGATTCGATGAGCCATTGAAAACTTATACCTATACCAAAGTTGGAGGGAAGGCGGATTACTTAGCTTTTCCTCGTAATCATTATGAGATGGCCCGTGTGGTTAAGTTTGCTAATCAAGAAAATATCCCATGGATGGTTCTTGGAAATGCCAGTAATATTATCGTCCGAGACGGTGGAATTCGTGGCTTTGTAATCATGTGTGACAAGCTCAACAATGTTTCGGTCGATGGTTACACGATTGAAGCAGAAGCGGGAGCTAACTTGATTGAGACCACTCGTATTGCTCTCCGCCATAGTTTGACGGGTTTTGAGTTTGCTTGTGGAATTCCAGGAAGCGTCGGTGGTGCTGTCTTTATGAATGCTGGTGCCTATGGTGGTGAGATTGCTCATATCTTGCAATCGTGTCAGGTTTTAACAAAAGATGGTGAAATCGAGACTTTATCTGCCAAAGACTTAGCCTTTAGTTATCGTCATTCAGCCATTCAAGAATCTGGAGCAGTCGTCTTATCAGCTAAATTCGCACTATCTCCAGGAAATTATGAGACTATCAAACAAGAAATGGAACGCTTGACTCATTTACGAGAACTCAAACAACCGTTGGAGTATCCTTCTTGTGGTTCTGTCTTTAAACGTCCGGTTGGGCATTTTGCAGGACAATTGATTTCAGAAGCTGGTTTGAAGGGCTACCGTATCGGTGGTGTCGAAGTCTCGGAAAAACATGCGGGCTTTATGATTAATGTAGCCGATGGGACAGCTCGAGATTATGAAGACTTAATTGAGTCTGTCATTGAAAAAGTTAAAGAACATTCAGGTGTTACCTTAGAGCGAGAAGTTCGTATCTTGGGTGAACACGAATAACATTATTATTACACATTATACAAAGATTGGGATTTTATCGCTAGATATGGTTTGGGTCAATTCCTTACAGTTATTGCTAGCATTTAACAAGGTCCCAATCTGTTAATTTACGAAGAAAAAGGAATTTAGAGGAATTGAAAAAACCAATTATCGAATTCAGAAACGTTTCTAAAGTTTTTGAAGATAGTGACACTAAGGTTCTCAAGGATATTAACTTTGAGTTGGAAGAAGGGAAATTTTATACACTGCTAGGAGCTTCTGGTTCAGGAAAATCAACCATCCTAAATATCATTGCAGGTTTGCTAGACGCAACGACGGGTGATATTTTGCTAGACGGTGTTCGTATCAATGACATCCCGACCAATAAGCGTGATGTTCACACGGTCTTCCAATCTTACGCCTTGTTCCCACATATGAATGTCTTTGAAAATGTTGCCTTTCCATTGCGATTGCGTAAGGTCGATAAAAAAGAAATCGAAAAACGTGTCTTAGAAGTTCTCAAGATGGTACAGCTTGAAGGCTATGAAAAACGTTCTATCCGTAGGTTATCTGGAGGACAACGTCAGCGTGTAGCTATTGCGCGTGCGATTATCAATCAACCTCGTGTGGTACTCTTGGACGAGCCCTTGTCAGCACTTGATTTGAAGTTGCGAACAGACATGCAATACGAACTCCGTGAACTCCAACAACGCTTGGGGATCACCTTTGTTTTTGTTACCCACGATCAGGAAGAAGCCCTGGCCATGAGTGACTGGATTTTTGTCATGAATGACGGTGAGATTGTTCAGTCTGGCACACCAGTTGATATCTACGACGAGCCTATCAACCACTTTGTAGCCACCTTTATCGGGGAATCAAATATCCTACCAGGTACTATGATTGAGGACTACTTGGTTGAGTTCAATGGCAAACGATTTGAAGCGGTCGACGGTGGGATGAAGCCAAATGAACCAGTCGAAGTCGTCATTCGTCCAGAGGACTTGCGCATTACTCTGCCAGAAGAAGGAAAACTTCAAGTGAAGGTCGATACGCAGCTCTTCCGTGGGGTTCACTATGAGATTATCGCCTATGACGAACTTGGTAATGAATGGATGATCCACTCAACTCGTAAGGCCATCGTTGGTGAGGAAATTGGTCTGGACTTTGAGCCAGAAGACATCCACATCATGCGTCTCAATGAAACAGAAGAAGAGTTCGATGCTCGTATCGAAGAATACGTAGAAATCGAAGAGCAAGAAGCAGGTTTGATTAACGCTATTGAGGAGGAAAGAGATGAAGAAAACAACCTCTAAACTCTTTGTAGTGCCCTACATGCTTTGGATTGCCCTCTTTGTATTGGCACCCTTGGTCTTGATTTTTGGACAATCATTTTTCAACATCGAAGGTCAGTTTAGTTTAGAAAACTATAAATCCTATTTTGCGTCACAAAACTTAACCTATCTCAAAATGAGTTTTAACTCTGTTCTTTATGCTGGGATTGTAACTCTAGTGACGCTACTTATCAGCTATCCAACAGCCCTCTTTTTGACTCGTCTCAAACACCGTCAACTCTGGCTCATGCTAATCATCTTGCCAACTTGGATCAACCTACTGCTCAAGGCTTATGCCTTTATCGGAATTTTTGGTCAAAACGGCTCTATTAATCAATTCCTAGAGTTTATCGGAATTGGTTCTCAGCAGTTGCTATTTACAGATTTCTCATTTATCTTTGTCGCAAGCTATATCGAGCTTCCCTTTATGATTTTGCCCATCTTCAATGTTTTGGATGATATGGATAACAATCTCATCAATGCCAGCTATGACCTTGGTGCGACCAAGTGGGAAACCTTCCGTCATGTCATCTTCCCTCTGTCTATGAACGGGGTGCGAAGCGGAGTACAGTCTGTCTTTATCCCAAGTTTGGGTGTGTTCATGTTGACGCGTTTGATTGGGGGGAACCGAGTGATTACCTTGGGGACTGCCATCGAGCAGAACTTCTTGACCAATGACAACTACGGCATGGGTTCAACTATCGGTGTGGTTCTTATCCTGACTATGTTTATCACTATGTGGGTGACTAAGGAAAGGAGAGAACGATGAAAAAATTTGCAAATCTTTACCTAGCCTTTGTCTTTATCGTCCTTTATTTGCCAATCTTTTACCTGATCGGCTATGCCTTCAATGCAGGGGATGATATGAATAGCTTTACAGGCTTTAGTTTGTCTCACTTTGAAACCATGTTTGGAGATGGGAGACTCATGCTCATCTTGGTTCAGACCTTTTTACTAGCCTTTCTATCAGCCCTGATTGCGACAGTGATTGGTACCTTTGGTGCTATCTACATCTACCAATCACGTAAAAAGTACCAAGAAGCCTTTCTATCTCTCAATAACATTTTGATGGTTGCACCCGACGTTATGATTGGCGCCAGCTTCTTGATTCTCTTTACACAGCTCAAGTTTTCACTTGGTTTTCTGACAGTTCTTTCCAGTCACGTTGCCTTCTCGATTCCAATCGTAGTGCTCATGGTCTTGCCTCGTCTCAAGGAAATGAACGGCGATATGATTCATGCGGCCTATGACCTTGGGGCTAGTCAGTTCCAAATGTTTAAGGAAATTATGCTCCCTTATTTGACGCCTTCTATCATTGCAGGTTACTTTATGGCTTTCACCTATTCATTGGATGACTTTGCCGTAACCTTCTTTGTAACGGGAAATGGTTTTTCAACCCTCTCAGTCGAGATATACTCTCGGGCTCGTAAGGGAATTTCGCTGGAAATCAATGCTCTTTCAGCCTTGGTCTTTCTCTTTAGTATTATCCTGGTTGTAGGGTATTACTTCATTTCACGTGAGAAGGAGGAGCAAGCATGAAACGACTCTATTCATTTTTAGCTGGAATTTTAGCGATTATCCTTGTCTTGTGGGGAATTTCCTACCATTTGGACAGTAAAATTAATAGTAGAGATAGTCAAAAGCTGGTTATCTACAACTGGGGAGACTATATCGCTCCTGAACTTCTGGAGAAATTTACGGAAGAAACAGGAATCCAAGTCCAGTACGAAACCTTTGACTCTAACGAAGCCATGTACACGAAAATCAAGCAGGGTGGGACAACCTATGATATTGCCATCCCAAGTGAGTACATGATCAACAAGATGAAGGATGAAGACCTCTTGGTTCCACTGGATTATAGTAAGATTGAGGGAATTGGGAATATCGGTCCAGAGTTTCTCAACCAGTCCTTTGACCCAAATAACCAGTACTCTATCCCATACTTCTGGGGGACTTTGGGAATTGTCTACAATGAAACTATGGTAGAAGAAGCACCTGAACATTGGGACGACCTCTGGAAACCAGAATACAAGGATTCTATTATGCTCTTTGATGGGGCGCGTGAGGTACTTGGTTTAGGTCTTAACTCACTAGGCTATAGCCTCAACTCAAAAGACCCAGAGCAACTATCACAAACGGTTGATAAACTGTATGAGCTGACTCCTAACATCAAGGCAATTGTAGCCGATGAGATGAAGGGATACATGATTCAGAACAATGCTGCTATCGGTGTGACCTTCTCAGGAGAAGCTAGCCAGATGTTGGAAAAGAATCCTAACCTCAAATATGTTGTGCCGACAGAAGCAAGTAACCTCTGGTTTGACAACATGGTTATTCCTAAAACTGTCAAGAACCAAGATGCAGCTTATGCCTTTATCAACTTCATGTTGAAACCTGAAAATGCTCTCAAGAATGCAGAGTATGTTGGCTATTCAACACCAAACAATGCTGCTAAGGAAATGCTCCCAGAGGAGACAAAAGAGGACAAGTCCTTTTATCCAGATGCAGATACCATGAAACACCTTGAAGTTTATGAGAAATTTGACCATAAATGGACAGGAGTCTACAGTGACCTCTTCCTACAGTTTAAAATGTATCGGAAGTAGGACTATATAAAAGAAAACGAATCAGTTAAACTGGTTCGTTTTTTATGATGAAATTAATAAATCAAACTTATTAAAGTTTGACCATAACTACGCCTTTTTGTATAATAATATATGAGAAATGTAAAGTTAAGTAAATATTATGGGGAAGAGTTTGTTATGGATATAAAGTTAAACGATATTTTGAATATAAGTGAGCAAAATCAGAGAAAATTCAAGGTAAAATTTAATAATTGGACGGGTGAAAATCCAATTCAGACCTATTTGAGAGACGAAGAAATAATTAATAACTACAACTTATTTTGGAGAACAAATAAGCGCTATTTCAATGTTGGAGATATTGTCATAAATTTCATTAAGATTGATAATAACAAATGGTTATTAACTACTATAAAAGAAGTGAGTAAGGAACTTTTTGTTACTGGAGGACAAAATTATGAAGGAATTGAATTAAAGGAATATTCAGCCCTTTTTGGTCGTCTAATTATTCGTTACAGAAAAGAATCTAGGGGTTCAGTTCTAAAGTATACAACTTGTAAGGAAAAACTTGTGGTAGAGCAATTGTTATCAGATTCATTTGGAGGAGAAGAATTTCCGGGATATGATAATATTTCTTTATCTTACAAAGAATTAGAATTGATTTTACGTTTGAGAAAAAAAGATTGGATAACCGCTTTAGAAAATCAAAAAGCTGTTTATCTTATTACGGATAAGCAGAATGGTAAATTATATGTAGGCTCAGCAACTTCAAACTACGGTATGCTTTTACAACGTTGGCAATCCTATGTGGATAATGGACATGGTAGCAATAAAGAACTTAGGATTTTAGTTGAAAAACAAGGGTTGAATTACGTTAAAGAAAATTTTCAATACTCTGTATTGGAAAACTATAACGGAAAAATAGATGATAAGTTTGTTTTAAAACGTGAGTCCTGGTGGAAAGAAGTTTTAAAATCTAGGGAACATGGTTATAATGCAAACTAGGAGGGAATATGAATAGTCTGAATGATTGGGAAAAAGCTCGTCGAGAAGAAGAATTGAATCAAGAGCTAAAAAGACAAAATAACTTGTTGGAACAGCAGAGATGGGAACAGCAGTTTTCTAACCAAAAGCAACAGGCAGCACTAGATGAACAAAATCGTCTTGCTCGAGAGCAACAAGAAACATTAAAAGAGAGAAATGAGTTAGAACGTCAGAGACAACGGGATGAAAAATCTCGTCATCAAAGAGAGTTAGAATTACGTATAGAACAACAATATAAAGATAATATTTTTGATTTAAAAAAACTGTGGGCTAAAGCTGAATCAGAAGACGAGAGAGTTAGGATACAGATACTTCTAGCAGAAGCAGAAGCTGAATATGATGAGTATTTACTTGAGAAAGAGAGAGAAATAGAACGACAACGTTTGGCTGCGGAGCAATTTCAATTAAAACAACAGGAAGAAAGGGAACAGAATGAATTATTAGAGCGTCGTAGACAAAAAGTAAGTAGAATAAAGTGGTTTTTCGGAATGGCTATAAGTTTTCTTTTATTAGCGATAATTGGAACTTTTTTCATAGGTATGACCAAGTCTAAATCATCTTATACTCATAACAGTAATAATCATTCAACTCAACCAACTACTTCAGAAACCTCGACTAGTTCAACAACCACAAGTTCACCTAGTACTAGTAAATCTCAAGATAAACAAAGATCAACAACATCTCCCACTACTAGACCACAAGCTACAAAAGTATATATTGGAAACTTTATTGGCCGAAAATCAATAGATGTGGTTGCTGAGCTCAAGGAGAAAAAAATTCCTGAAAATCTTATTAAGATTGTAGAAGAAGAATCAAGTGAAACAGAGGCAGGACTTGTTATGAGACAGAGTCTGCCAGAAGGAACCACTTATGATCTTAGTAAGGCGACGGAGATTACTTTGACCGTTGCCAAGAAGGTAACAAGAGTTCCTATGCCAAGTTATATTGGATCAAGCCTTGAATTTACCAAGAATAACTTGATTCAGATAGTAGGTGTAAAAGAGGCTAATATTGAAGTTGTAGAAGTCTCCACAGCTCCAGAAGGAACTGCTGAAGAGACCGTAGTTAGCCAAAGTCCAAAACCAGGTGAAGGTGTAGATTTGAACAATACACGAATTAAAATTTCAATATATAAGCCCAAAACTACTCAAACATCACAAGGCCGCTCTAGGTAAATTAAGAAATTTAAAGCTAAATTTATGATTCATTGCCATTAACCTTGACGAACCTTTCCAAAAACGGTATAATACTAGAGTTGAGAATTGATTTTCTCTCCATCTTAGTTCAGAGAATTGGCGGTGCTGCGAGCCATCTAAGATAGAAAATCATGCTACTCGATTGTAACAATTGCATAAGAATCAAGAATGACAAGTTCATTGAATGAAGGTGGTACCGCGGTTTTTCGCCCTTCGTGATATGGATTTGTCTTTTATTTTTGGAGGTGCTTATGAGAAGATTTCTTGTCAAACAAAAATTTCGACTAGGTGGGGAACGCTTTGATATTAAAGATGAAATGGGCAATGTCGCCTATCAGGTTGAGGGTTCATTTTTTCAGATTCCAAAGACCTTTACCATCTATGATGTAGCGGGTGATCAGGTCAGTGAGATTAGTAAAGAAATCTTGACCTTCATGCCACGCTTTGAGATTCAACTCAGTAATGGAGATCATTTTTATATCCGAAAGAAGTTGACTTTCTTCAAAGATAAGTATGAGTTTGACAACCTCGGTCTTCGTATAGAAGGAAATATCTGGGATTTAAACTTTAAACTCCTCGATGATCGTGATCAAGTGATTGCGGAGATTGCTAAGGAACTCTTCCATTTAACTTCTACCTATACCGTAACCGTCTATGACGAATCTTATGCAGACCTAGTCATTTCCCTCTGTGTCGCTATCGACTATGTGGAAATGCTAGAAAGCCAATCAAATTAGTAAAAAGGAGATACATATGAAACAATTATCTAGTGCACAAGTCCGCCAAATGTGGCTTGATTTCTGGGCTACAAAAGGCCACTCAGTTGAACCATCCGTTAGCTTGGTTCCAGTAAACGACCCAACGCTTTTGTGGATCAACTCAGGGGTTGCCACTCTTAAAAAATACTTCGATGGAACTATCAAACCTGAAAATCCACGTATTACCAATGCTCAAAAAGCCATCCGTACCAACGATATCGAAAACGTAGGGAAGACGGCCCGTCACCATACCATGTTTGAAATGTTGGGGAACTTCTCAATCGGGGATTACTTCCGTGATGAAGCTATTACATGGGCATATGAGCTTTTGACAAGTCCTGAGTGGTTTGACTTCCCTAAAGACAAACTTTACATGACTTATTATCCAGATGACAAGGATTCATACAACCGCTGGATTGAAGTGGGCGTGGATCCAAGTCATTTGATCCCAATCGAAGATAACTTCTGGGAAATTGGTGCTGGACCTTCTGGACCCGATACAGAAATCTTCTTTGACCGTGGGGAAGCCTTTGACCCAGAAAATATCGGCCTTCGTTTACTTGCAGAAGATATCGAAAATGACCGTTATATCGAAATCTGGAACATCGTTTTGTCACAATTTAACGCAGACCCTGCTGTTCCTCGTAGCGAGTACAAGGAATTGCCACACAAAAACATTGATACGGGCGCTGGTTTGGAGCGTTTGGTAGCTGTTATCCAAGGTGCTAAGACAAACTTTGAAACAGACCTCTTCATGCCTATCATTCGCGAAGTGGAGAAATTGTCTGGTAAGGTTTACGACCAAGATGGCGACAACATGAGCTTCAAGGTCATCGCTGACCACATCCGTTCTCTTTCATTTGCTATCGGTGATGGTGCCCTTCCTGGTAATGAAGGACGCGGTTATGTCCTTCGTCGTCTTCTCCGTCGTGCCTCTATGCATGGTCAAAAATTGGGTATCAATGAGCCTTTCCTTTACAAACTGGTTCCAACTGTTGGTAAGATCATGGAAAGCTACTACCCAGAAGTTCTCGAAAAACGTGACTTTATTGAAAAAATCGTTAAGAGCGAAGAAGAGTCATTTGCTCGTACCCTTCACTCAGGTCAACACTTTGCAGAAACTATCGTAGCAGACTTGAAAGAAAAAGGTCAAACGGTCATCGCTGGTCAAGATGTCTTCAAACTCTACGATACATACGGATTCCCAGTAGAATTGACAGAAGAAATCGCAGAAGAAGCTGGAATGACTGTAGATCGTGAAGGTTTTGAAGCAGCTATGAAGGAACAACAAGAACGTGCGCGTGCGTCTGCTGTCAAAGGCGGATCTATGGGGATGCAAAATGAAACCCTTCAAAACATTACAGTCGAGAGTGTCTTCAACTACAATGCTAGCCAATTGTCTTCTAAGTTGGTGGCTATCGTAGCGGATAATGCAGAAGTAGAAGCTGTAGCAGAAGGAACTGCATCACTGATCTTTACAGAAACTCCATTCTACGCTGAAATGGGTGGACAGGTAGCTGACCATGGTCAAATTTTGGATGCTGCAGGAAATGTCGTAGCGACTGTAACAGACGTTCAAAAAGCACCAAATGGACAAGCTCTTCATACTGTTGAAGTCCTTGCACCGCTTGCTTTGAGCCAAGAATACACTTTGGCCATCGATAGCAATCGTCGTCACCGTGTCATGAAGAATCACACAGCCACTCACTTGCTCCATGCGGCTCTTCACAATATCCTTGGACATCATGCTACTCAAGCAGGCTCACTCAACGAAGTAGAATTCCTTCGTTTTGACTTCACTCATTTCCAAGCCGTGACTCCTGAAGAATTGCGCGCTATTGAGCAACAAGTCAATGAGAAGATCTGGGAAGCCATCGCAGTCAAGACTGTTGAAACAGACATTGATACAGCCAAAAAAATGGGAGCTATGGCCCTCTTTGGTGAGAAGTATGGTAAGGAAGTTCGTGTTGTAACGATTGGTGACTACTCAGTGGAACTCTGTGGTGGTACTCACGTAGGTAACACTTCTGAAATCGGTCTCTTCAAGATTGTCAAGGAAGAAGGGATCGGATCAGGAACTCGTCGTATCTTGGCAGTGACTGGCAAGGAAGCCTTTGAAGCTTATCGTGAACAAGAAGATGCACTGAAAGCAGTCGCAGCAACCTTGAAAGCTCCTCAACTCAAAGAAGTACCTCACAAAGTCGAAGGACTTCAAGAGCAACTCCGTCAATTGCAAAAAGAAAATGCAGAATTGAAGGAAAAAGCAGCAGCAGCGGCAGCAGGTGACGTCTTCAAGAATGTTCAAGAAGCAAACGGCCACCGTTACATTGCCAGCCAAGTTTCAGTATCAGATGCAGGTGCCCTTCGTACCTTTGCGGATAACTGGAAACAAAAAGATTACTCTGATGTTCTTGTTCTTGTCGCAGCTATCGGTGATAAGGTCAATGTCCTTGTAGCCAGCAAGACAAAAGATGTGCATGCAGGTAATGTGATTAAAGAATTAGCGCCAATCGTTGATGGACGTGGTGGTGGTAAACCAGACATGGCCATGGCAGGAGGAAGCAACCAAGCGAACATTCAAGAATTGTTGGATGCTGTAGCAGGTAAATTGTAATATAAAAAATCTACCAATTTTGGTAGATTTTTTTGTTTATTTTGGTCTTGTTTAGAGTAATTTTTATCTATCACCTAAAAGTAAATGTATATAAAATACGTAAAAATCAAAAAAATGTACTCTGGATATAAAAAATGTATAATTTTTGTAGATAAAATATCTTATTTGTGATAAAATTAATTTGAGCCAATGTGTTTCAATTAATATAAAGGAGAAGAATGATGAACAGGAAAAATTCCTTATGGAAAGCCTTCTTGAGAAAAGGTTTTGTCCTATTCACCATATTAATGATGCTAGGGCAAATGAGTCAAGGAGCTGTATCAGTCCTGGCAAAAGAACTAGCAGTCGGAGATAATGGTGCCTTAGATGTTAGTCTCTTGTACGGAGATAAACAAGAGCATCCGGGTGGTATGGCCTATAACACATCTGATACCATGTCTGGCTATATTCAGATTACCCCAAAAAATCTGACGACAGATATCAATGATGTAATGGTGAATGTAGTCCTACCTGGGAAATACTTATCGGAAGTTAGTGTTCCAGAATTCACTAGTAGTTCTCAACATGATGAACCAACAGTGACCAAGGTGGGAGATGATTACCAAATCAGCCTACATTTCACCAATTACCAAAAGTCAGAGGTGTTGACACTACCATTCATCGCTAAGTTTAAGCTAGGATTTCCTCCTACAAACTACTCGATGGATATCACAGGGAAATTGAATGTTAATGGTGCTGAAACTGCCTTAAATAGTATTACCTGGAAACCTCAATACAAGGACTATACCTTGACCAAGTTTATCAATCAGAACTATGATGCGACCATGTCTAAAGACTATGCAGAAGCATCTCCAGGTATCGTAACAGGAGCTGATGGTAAAAAGTATATTGAAAAAGCTACTTCAGTTCCATTTGCCTTCTTGTTAGATGGGATGCGTGGACAGTACAACGGTAGCTATCGCCAGCTGGAATCTGCAACGATCACAGATAAACTGCCAACCTATACGGACAAAGATGGAAAAACTCGTACAGCGGTTCTAGATACGGAAAAATCTGAAGGCTGGGTCGACAATGGGGATGGTACGGTTTCAAAAACCTTTGTAGCAAATGCAAATACCAATCTTCAAAGCTACCATTCTGATTTGATGCAACAGATCCAAGACAAGAGTTTCTTGTACTTGAAATTCCCAGACTTGGTCATGGAAAAAGACCAAACCTTAGAAGATGTCTTAGTGAAAGATTTGACCAATACTGCGTCTGTCGTGGGGATTCCTGCGGAACGTGGTGAGGGAGAACCGGATGTAACGGCTGAAGATTCTCTCATCTTCCGACTCACTTCGCGTGACTTGGAAGGAAAAGGATCTTTTGCCAAACAAGCTGAAGGTAATGTCTACGATTCGACAGACTACAAGGCAGCTAATTATAAGTGGCTATTGAAATACAATAACGTCACACCATTTGCTCAAAAGAATATCGTATTTTATGATGAGCAAGTAGACTCTCGCTTGAAGTTTACTAAGATTGAATATTCTCGCATGATGATTGGGATCTATGGAAATGGACCTCTGATCAATCAATATGTGAAACGTATCATCCTTACAATGGAAGATGGTTCTACTAAAGAAATCCAACCAGAGGCAGATAAGGATGGATTTGGAAGCATTGATTTGACCAAATACGGAACTGTCGTTGGCTGGAAATTGGAGATGAAAGATGATTTCGAACTTCCATCTGGTCAAGGGATTTATATTGCTACCTATACTGCCTTCAAGGATCCAGAAAAGACCCAATACGACGAGAACGATGATAGCAAGAATGCCTATGAAAATACTGGTCGCATTACTTACAAAACTCAATCAGGAGCAGACAGAGACCAATCTGCTAAATGGCAGTTCAAGCTTCTTCCATTGACAGAAAATGTTGAACTGACTAAGAATACCGATTATAACAATGTCCAATTCACAGATGGAAAAACCATTCGTTTTGCCCTATCTACTAATAATGTTCGCTTAGATCCAGGTAAGGATTACAAGGACTTGCGTGTTATTGATCTCTTTGACCCAAATACGCTGGAAATTGACTTCAATTATCTAGATCAATATTTTGATAAGAATAACACTCGTTTTTATGCCCCTTGGTACAAATCCTATGAGGTCATTGAAAACTACCATAACTCTGGACGTTCTGCCTTGATTATCCATTTGGATCAAAAGGAATTTATCAAACGCTCCCTAGAGACTGGTGGCAAGGCTAATTTGCCATTCATCTATACCAAACTAAAAGGGAAAGCCGAAGGTGGAACTTTTACCAATCATATCTATCTTGCAGGAGAAGGCCTTTGGGATCTAGAAACTGCTAACCCGAATACAGTTGCAGTAGATAGCTATGATTTAAACAACAATGGTTCGACAACGGATAAGATTCCTCATGCAGAATCAAACTATACCATTGTTGCAGCTGAAGGTGTTTATGCTCGTAAGTTCATTGCCAAAAACGATGACTTGTCTGATGCCTCAACAGTAACTCGTACCTTTAAACCAGGGGAAACCTTCAATTATAAATTAACAATCAAAAATAATACAGATAACCCTGTTGAAAATACGGTTATCTATGACGTTCTTCCTAAAGTAGGAGATGTCAATACACTGGATGCTTCAGCCCGTAAGACAGAATATACAGTTAGTCTTCGTGGTCCTATCACTGCTCCAGAAGGATGGACAGCATACTACACAACAGACACCACAGTTACAGCTAGTACCATGGCACAAGCTGCAGATAAAGATATTTGGTCAGCAGATATCACAGACTATAGTAAAGTAACAGGAATTAAGATTGTTGCCAACGAAGGAACAACGATTGCTGCTCGTAGCCAAGTAGATATTGCTGTACCTGTTGTCAATCCAAGCGAATTGACAGAGCAAGTTAAACAATTGATGCTAGATCGTACAGAAGACAACAAGGACAACGGTGGCCGTTCAGGTGTAGTACAAGCTCATAACCAATTTGGTTACAAGGCTAAAGGTCATGAAGGAAACCGTGAGTCTAACACAGTAACTTCTCAAATCTTTGCCGCTAGCTTCCATGTGAAGAAAGTGGATAAAGACGATACTAGCAAAGGATTAGCTGGTGCTGAGTTCAATTTATTGGATGCTAGTGGTGCAGTCCTTGCGACCCAAGTTTCTGATAAGGATGGAAATGTTGCTTTTACAACCTTAACAGAAGGAACTTATACTCTTAAAGAAACTAAAGCACCAACTAACTATAAGTTGGATGAGACTGAGCATGCAGTCGTGGTGTCCTACGATGCAGATCAACAGATCTATCATGTCACAATTGACGGAGAAGCTATTGGTTCAAAAGCTTCACCAAAACTAATCACAAATGAGAATGATATCAAATATCTCAATCTAGAAGCGACTAAAGTTTGGGATGACCAAGACAACGTAGAAGGTCTTCGTCCTGAATCAATTGAGTTCCAATTGTACAAGAATGGAACAGCAGAAGGAAAACCAGTAGCCCTTTCAGCAGGAAATAACTGGAAAGTAACCTTTAGCAATCTTCCAGATAAAGATAGTAATGGCAACCTCATCAGCTATACAGTAAAAGAAGTTAAAGTACCAACTTATTACACAGTTGATAAAGAAGAAGCTCAGTTTGTAGATGGAAAAGCAACAATTACCAATAAGCGTACTCCTGAAACAACAGAAGTAACTGTGAAAAAAGTTTGGGATGATGCTAAAAATCAAGACGGTCTCCGTCCTGCCAGCATTACAGTTCATCTCTTAGCTAATGGTGAGAAAGTCCAAACAGCAACAGTTTCTGGTGAGGGTGAAACATGGAGTCATACCTTCACAAACCTACCAGTCTATAAAAAAGGTCAAAAAATCATCTACACTGTGACAGAAGATACTGTAGCAAACTACTCAACAGCTATCGACGGTACAACTATCACAAACACTTACAAACCAGGTAAAACTAGTTTAACAGTGACTAAGAAATGGGCTGATTCAGAAAACCAAGATGGCCTTCGTCCTAAGACTATCAAGGTTCAACTCTATGCCGATGGTCAAGAATTAGGTAAAGTAGTAGAGCTTTCTGAAGACAACAAATGGACTTACACCTTCTCTGATTTGGATGAGAAAAAAGATGGCAAAGCTGTTCAATATACAGTGAAAGAAACAGAAGTGCCAGAAGGTTATACTCAAACGGTTGAAGCAACCAATCCAGGTCAGGTAGTGATTACGAATACCCACACTCCTTCTAAGACTAAAGTTCAAGTAACTAAGAAATGGGATGATGCCAACAACCAAGATGGTATTCGTCCAGCATCAATTACGGTTAGACTCTATAAGGATGGTGCACCTACAGACCAGACTCTGGAATTGTCAGAAGCTAATCAATGGTATGGAACCTTTGAAAACCTTGATGTAAATGTAGCTGGTAAATCCCTTAACTACACTGTAAAAGAAGAGAATGTCCCAGAAGGCTATACTCTTTCAATCGATGACAAGGATCCAGCACATCTTGTCTTGACCAATAAGCATGAGCCAACTGTCACTCAGGTCAAGGTCACCAAGAAATGGGATGACGCTAATAACCAAGATGGCCTACGTCCAAAAGAAATTCGCGTCCAATTGTATGCAGGTGATCAAAAGCTAGGCAAGGAAGTTGTCTTATCTGCAGACAATAAATGGACTCATACCTTTGAGAAACTTGCTGAAAAAGCAAACGGACAAGCTATTCACTATTCTGTGAAAGAAGTGGACGTTCCGGAAGGTTACACCGTAACAGAAGAGAGCAAGGAGAAGGGTGATGTCGTCTTGACCAACACGCACACTCCAAGTACGGTGGATATTCCAGTCACTAAGATCTGGGTGGACAATGACAACCAAGATGGTCTTCGTCCAGCTAAAATCACTGTGAAGCTTCTGGCCAATGGTGTAGAAGTGGCTCGCAAAGATATTACAAGCGAGACCGATTGGAAAGAAACCTTTACTGGCCTTCCTAAGTTTAAGGATGGCAAGGAAATCGTCTACACCCTTCAAGAAGAAAAGGTTGAAAATTATTCACCAAGCATTGACCAAGAAAGCTATACTATTACCAATACACACACTCCAGGTAAGACCACCCTCTCTGTAACCAAACAGTGGGATGACCAAGAGGACAAAGATGGCCTTCGTCCGAAGAGTGTGAAAGTCCAACTTTATGCGGATGGTAAGAAATCTGGTGAAGTCATTGAGTTGTCAGCTGAGAACAAGTGGACTCATACCTTTGCGAACTTAGACAAAAATGTCAAGGGCAAAGCTATCACCTACATGGTGGAAGAAGTCGATGTTCCAACAGGTTACCAAGTGACGAAAACCGATGACGGTCAAGGTAATGTTGTTCTGACAAATAAACATGAACCAAGTATTCCTCCAACTACAACAACTGAAGAACCGAAGAAGAAAGTTGAGTTGCCAAATACTGGTTCAACTGAATCTATTCTTAGCCTAATCTTAGCTCTTACTGGAGTTAGTCTTGCAGCTTATCTGCTTAAAAAGAAGAAACATTAAGTGTAAGCTTCAATAAAATCTTGTTTAAGAATCCAAAAAAATAAGAGGTCCATAGGGCCTCTTATTTTTATTATGTAAAGCTCTTAAATGCGAGACTAAAAACCCCAGTCGGAATGATTGGGGTTTTTAGTTATTCATTTTAAACGATACCTTGGGCAATCATAGCATTTGCTACGTTTTCAAAGGCTGCAATATTTGCACCTGCAAGATAGTCAGTTCCAAGACCATAAGTTTCTGCAGTTGTTTTAGCAGTGTTGAAGATGTTAGTCATAATATCTTTCAAACGACCGTCAACTTCTTCACGTGTCCATGAAAGGCGAAGACTGTTTTGGCTCATTTCAAGAGCAGATACAGCTACACCACCAGCATTGGCAGCTTTGGCAGGTCCGTAAAGGATTCCATTTTCCTTGTAGACTTTGATAGCTTCAAGGTCACTTGGCATGTTAGCTCCTTCAGATACACAGATAACTCCTTGAGCAACCAAGCGTTTCGCAGCTTCACCGTTGATTTCGTTTTGAGTCGCACATGGAAGAGCGATATCGTAGCTACCAGTGTAAGTCCATACAGAACCTTCATAGTAAGTAGCAGTTGGTTTTTCTGCAGCATACTCAGTCAAACGAGCACGGCGTTTTTCTTTAACATCTGTAAGAAGGTCAAAGTCAATACCATTTTCGTCGATGACATAACCGTTTGAGTCTGATACAGAGATAACAGTTGCACCAAGTTCAGTTGCTTTTTGAAGAGCGTATTGAGCTACGTTACCAGAACCTGAAATCACAACTTTCTTACCTGCAAAGCTGTTGCCGTTAGCTTTAAGCATTTCTTCAGTGTAGTAAACCAAACCGTAACCAGTTGCTTCTGGACGAATCAAGCTACCACCAAATCCAAGCGGTTTACCAGTCAAGACACCAGCATCAAATTGGTTGAGGCGTTTGTATTGACCGTAAAGGTAACCAATTTCACGTCCACCTACACCGATATCACCAGCAGGTACGTCAAGAGATGGTCCGATGTATTTTTGCAATTCAGTCATGAAGCTTTGGCAGAAACGCATCACTTCAGCATCAGTTTTGCCTTTAGGATCGAAGTCTGATCCACCTTTACCTCCACCGATTGGAAGTCCAGTCAAAACGTTTTTAAAGATTTGTTCGAATCCGAGGAATTTCAAGATCCCTTGGTTAACAGTTGGGTGGAAACGAAGTCCGCCTTTATATGGTCCAACAGCTGAGTTAAATTGAACACGGTAACCACGGTTAACTTGAACTTTTCCATCACGGTCAACCCAAGGAACACGGAAAGAAATTACGCGCTCAGGCTCAGTGATACGTGCCAAGATATTTTCTTCAATATACTCAGGGTGTTTTTCAAAGACAGGCTCCAAAGTGCTGAAGAATTCTTCAACCGCCTGGAGAAATTCAGCCTCATGCCCGTTACGAGCTTTTACAGTTTCAAACACGCTTTGGATATATTCTTTAGCAGATGTCATATCGTTCTCCTTTTTGTTGTCATATTTTATTACATGAGACATTATAGCAGAAAAATTTTTTACTGTAAAGGAAAAAACACAAATTTTCTAAAAATTCTTTCAATTTAGCAACAGCTCTATTTTTCAGCAAAAAAGCCAACATTTTTATGAGGTTAGTTTTATTAAAAGAGTCCTATCAAAGTATGGTATAATAATGGAGATATAAAGGAATCTGGAGGAATAGAATCATGGTATCAACTAAAACACAAATTGCTGGTTTTGAATTTGATAATTGCTTGATGAATGCGGCAGGGGTTGCTTGTATGACCATTGAGGAATTGGAAGGTGTTAAAAACTCAGCAGCAGGAACTTTTGTCACAAAAACAGCAACCTTGGAATTTCGTCAGGGAAATCCTGAACCACGTTATCAAGATGTTCCACTAGGTTCTATTAACTCGATGGGCCTCCCAAATAATGGTTTAGACTATTACTTAAAGTATCTATTGGAATTACAAGAAAAAGAACCAAACCGTACCTTCTTTTTATCATTAGTTGGAATGTCTCCAGAGGAAACTCATACCATCTTGAAAAAGGTGCAAGAAAGTGATTTCCACGGTTTGACAGAACTGAATCTTTCATGTCCAAATGTTCCTGGTAAGCCTCAGATTGCCTATGATTTTGAAACAACAGACCGTATCTTGTCAGAAGTCTTTGAATATTTCACTAAACCTCTAGGAATCAAGCTCCCACCTTACTTTGATATTGTTCACTTCGATCAGGCTGCCGCTATTTTTAACAAATATCCACTCAAGTTTGTCAATTGTGTCAACTCTATCGGAAATGGTCTTTATATTCAAGATGAGTCGGTCGTGATTCGCCCTAAAAACGGTTTTGGTGGGATCGGTGGAGAATACATCAAACCTACTGCCCTTGCTAATGTCCATGCTTTCTATCAACGCTTAAATCCAGAAATCCAAATCATCGGAACTGGTGGTGTGCTTACAGGACGTGATGCTTTTGAACATATTTTATGTGGTGCCAGCATGGTACAAGTAGGAACTACTCTTCATAAAGAAGGAGTAGGTGCTTTTGAGCGTATTACCCAGGAACTAAAAGAAATCATGGTGGAAAAAGGTTATCAAAGCCTAGATGATTTCCGTGGTAAATTACATTATATTGATTAAATAAAAGTGAAACTAAAAAGAAAGGAGAATAGATGCTAGCCATAGAAGAAAGTCGAAAATTGTCCTTAGCTAACCTTTCGAGTTTGACCCTGTTTACAGGGGGCGACCAAGGCCAGTATGACGTCATGAAAACACAGGTTCTCAAACAAATCGGCTACGATCATGCAGATTTGAACTTTGCTTATTTTGACATGAAAGAAGTAGACTACAAAAGCTTGGAATTAGAGCTAGTTAGTCTTCCTTTCTTTGCGGATAAAAAGATTGTTATTTTAGATCATTTTCTCGACATAACGACAGCTAAAAAACGCTATCTATCTGATGATGAACTTAAATCTTTCGAAGCCTACCTGGAAAATCCTTTACCTTCTAGTAAACTAGTCATTTTTGCTGAAGGGAAGTTGGATAGTAAGAGACGTTTGGTCAAATTGCTCAAGCGCGATGCGACAGTTTTTGAAGCCATCGAGCCAAAAGAGCAAGAAATACGAGCTTATTTTCAAAAGTGGGCTCAGGAATTAGGACTTACCTTTGCTGGAAAATCCTTCGAACAGTTGCTTATCAAATCAGGTTTTCAATTCAGTGAAATTCAAAAAAATCTACTCTTCCTACAGGCTTACAAGGATAATGGTGACATTACAGAAGAAGACATTGTTGAAGCCATACCAAAGACTTTGCAGGATAATATCTTTGATTTAACTCAGTTAATTTTAGGGAAGAAGATCGATCAGGCGCGTGATTTAGTAAAAGATTTGACCTTGCAGGGAGAAGATGAGATTAAACTGATTGCCATTATGCTGGGACAGTTTAGACTCTATACCCAGGTAAAAATATTGCAAGAGTCTGGTCAGACAGAATCTCAGATGGTCAGCAGTTTAGGTCACTATCTTGGTCGCAATCCTAATCCTTACCAAATAAAATTTGCTCTTCGTGACACACGAGGTTTGTCCTTGAATTTCTTACAGGATTCTATCCGTTATCTTATTCAAGCAGATTATCAAATTAAGACTGGTGTTTACGAAAAAGGCTACCTGTTTGAGAATGCTTTGTTGCAAATTGCAAGCCAGTCAAATTGAGCAAAAAACTTGAAAAAATAGGTTGTTTGCGTTATCATTTTTATATAAAAAGAAAAAGAGGTATTACAGATGGCTATTATCTTACCAGATCTTCCATACGCTTACGATGCATTGGAACCATACATTGATGCTGAAACAATGCACTTGCACCATGACAAACACCACCAAACATACGTAAACAACGCAAACGCAGCTCTTGAAAAACACCCTGAAATTGGTGAAGACATCGAAGCATTGCTTGCAGATGTTGAATCTATCCCAGCTGATATTCGTCAAGCGCTTATCAACAACGGTGGTGGACACTTGAACCACGCTCTTTTCTGGGAATTGATGACTCCTGAGAAGACAGCTCCTTCAGCAGAACTTGCAGCGACAATCGATGAAGCTTTTGGTTCATTCGAGGAATTCCAAGCAGCCTTCACAGCAGCAGCAACAACTCGTTTCGGTTCTGGATGGGCATGGTTGGTTGTTAACAAAGAAGGTAAGCTTGAAGTGACTTCAACTGCAAACCAAGACACACCAATCTCAGAAGGTAAGAAACCAATCTTGGGCTTGGACGTTTGGGAACATGCTTACTACGTGAAATACCGCAACGTTCGTCCTGACTACATCAAAGCTTTCTTCTCAGTGATTAACTGGAATAAAGTAGACGAGCTTTACGCAGCAGCTAAATAATAGTAACACTAACACCTTTTGGTTAGAATTTTATCTACTTTAAAAGGTGTTTTTTGTTTGCTTTGATTAGAAGTATCTGCCTCATGATTTTCCTTTGTTGGATAGGCTTTATTTATGGTATAATGATAAGATAGAAAACGAAGGAGAAATCATGAATATTCAACAATTACGCTACGTTGTGGCTATTGCTAATAGTGGTACTTTTCGTGAAGCGGCTGAGAAGATGTACGTTAGCCAACCGAGTCTATCTATTTCTGTAAGAGACTTGGAAAAAGAGCTCGGATTCAAGATTTTCCGCAGAACCAGTTCTGGAACTTTCCTTACTCGTCGAGGTATGGAATTTTATGAAAAGGCACAAGAGTTGGTCAAAGGATTTGATGTTTTCCAAAATCAGTATGCCAATCCTGAAGAGGAAAAGGATGAGTTTTCAATAGCCAGCCAGCACTATGATTTCTTGCCTCCAACCATTACAGCTTTTTCTCAACAATACCCAGATTATAAGAATTTCCGAATTTTTGAATCTACAACGGTTCAGATTTTGGATGAAGTAGCCCAAGGGCACAGTGAAATTGGGATTATCTATCTTAACAATCAAAACCAAAAGGGTATCATGCAGCGGGTTGAAAAATTAGGTCTTGAAGTGATTGAGTTGATTCCTTTCCAAACGCATATTTATCTACGTGAGGGCCATCCCTTGGCTAAGAAAAAAGAATTGGTCATGGAAGATTTGGCTGAATTGCCAACCGTTCGTTTCACACAAGAGAAGGATGAATATCTCTATTACTCAGAAAACTTTGTGGATACAAGTGCCAGCTCTCAAATGTTCAACGTCACAGACCGCGCTACCTTAAATGGAATTCTTGAAAGAACAAATGCTTATGCGACTGGTTCAGGATTTTTGGATAGCGATAGTGTTAATGGCATTACTGTTATTCCACTTAAAGACAATCTCAATAATCGCATGGTTTATGTCAAACGTGAAGAGGTTGAATTGAGCCAAGCGGGGACTTTATTCGTAGAGGTTATGCAAGAGTATTTTAGTCAGAAGAGGAAGGTATGAAAAAAAGAGGAATAATAGCAGGATTCATAGTTGCCTTAATAGTGTTAGATCAACTGGTAAAAGCTTATGTCGTTCAGAATATTGCTCTAGGTGAAGTTAAAACGTGGATTCCAAATCTTGTTAGTTTAACCTATCTGCAAAACAGGGGTGCGGCCTTCTCCATGCTACAAGATCAACAGTGGTTTTTTGCAGTGATTACACTAGTAGTCATGGTGGGAGCTATTTGGTATTTGCATAAGCATATAGAGGATTCCCTCTGGACGGTATTTGGTTTGGTCTTAATCATTGCAGGTGGTCTGGGTAACTTTATCGATCGCGTCAGTCAAGGATTTGTCGTGGATATGTTCCACTTAGACTTTGTTAATTTTGCCATATTCAATGTAGCTGATAGTTATCTGACAGTAGGAGTCGTTGTGTTATTACTTGCAATGCTAAAAGAGGAAATGAATGGAAATTAGAATTGAAAGAGGTGGGGTACGTTTAGATAAGGCTTTGTCAGATTTGACAGAATTGTCGCGCACTCTCTCCAACGAACAAATCAAGTCAGGTCAAGTCCTGGTTAACGGCCAGGTTAAGAAAGCCAAGTATACGGTCCAAGAAGGAGATATTGTCACCTATCAAGTTCCGGAACCAGAAGTTTTAGAGTATGTGGCTGAAGATATTCCTTTAGAAATTATTTACCAAGATGAGGATGTAGCAGTAGTCAACAAACCTCAAGGTATGGTCGTTCATCCAAGTGCTGGTCATACTAGTGGTACCTTGGTTAATGCCCTCATGTATCATATCAAGGACCTATCAGGAATCAATGGCGTATTGCGTCCAGGGATTGTCCATCGTATTGATAAAGATACATCTGGTCTTTTGATGATTGCTAAAAATGATGAAGCGCATGTGGCACTGGCTCAAGAGTTAAAAGACAAAAAATCACTGCGTAAATATTGGGCCATTGTTCATGGAAATCTTCCAAATGATCGAGGTGTTATTGAGGCACCGATAGGAAGAAGTGAGAAAGATCGCAAGAAACAAGCTGTTACCGCTAAAGGGAAACCAGCAGTGACACGTTTCCAAGTCTTGGAGCGCTTTGGGGATTATACCTTGCTGGAATTACAACTGGAAACAGGACGAACTCACCAAATCCGTGTGCATATGGCTTATATTGGTCATCCTGTCGCTGGCGATGAGGTCTATGGTCCTCGTAAAACTTTGAAAGGTCATGGGCAGTTTCTTCACGCTAAGACACTTGGATTTACCCATCCAAGAACTGGTGAAACCATGGAATTTACTTCCGATATTCCAGCTATCTTTAAAGATACTTTGGAAAAACTTCGAAACAACTAAACAAAAAAAGGACTCAACTGAGTCCCTTTTTATTTGCGTTTTTTCTTAGCTTTTTTCATTTTATTGGCCATGCGTTTCATGGATTGCTTCATGGCAAATTCACCGATTTTACCTTTGAGGCCTCCACCGAGCATCTGGCTCATATCAGGCATCCCAGCTCCTCCGAGAGCAGACATATCCGGCATACCACCTTGTCCCATCATACCTTCAAGGGCGGACATATCCATGCCTCCAGGCATATTTTTAGGAAGGTTGTTAGGGTTGATACCCATTTGTTTCATCATCTTGTTCATGTCACCAGACATGACACCTTGCATGAGTTGTTTAGCTTGGTTGAAGTCCTTGATGAACTTATTGACTTCGATAAAAGTATTACCAGAACCAGCAGCAATACGACGACGACGACTTGGTGTGAGCAAATCTGGATTTTCACGTTCTTCCGGAGTCATGGAAGACACGATAGCACGTTTGCGAGCGATTTGTTTTTCATCCACCTTCATATTTTGAAGGGCAGGATTGTTGGCCATACCAGGAATCATCTTGAGCAAATCTTCCATTGGCCCCATATTTTGCACCTGATCCAACTGATCGATGAAATCATTGAAATCAAAGGTGTTTTCCCGCATCTTTTCAGCCATTTCAAGGGCTTTTTGCTCATCGTATTCTTGGGAAGCTTTCTCAATCAGAGTCAGCATATCTCCCATACCGAGAATACGGCTGGCCATACGGTCAGGGTGGAAGGTTTCAATATCAGTAATCTTTTCACCAGTACCAGTGAATTTGATTGGTTTTCCTGTGATATGACGAACAGAAAGAGCAGCACCACCACGAGTGTCCCCGTCAATCTTGGTAAGGATGACACCAGTAACTTCTAATTGAGCGTTAAATTCTCGCGCAACGTTAGCAGCTTCTTGACCTATCATGGCATCGATGACGAGAAGGATTTCATTTGGTTGAGCAAGAGCTTTAACATCACGAAGCTCATTCATGAGAAGCTCGTCAATTTGCAAACGACCGGCTGTATCAATCAAGACATAATCGTTATGGTTGGCTTTAGCTTGCTCCAAACCTTGGCGAACAATCTCAACTGCAGGAACTTCAGTACCAAGAGCAAAGACAGGAACATCAATTTGTTGTCCAAGTGTTTTGAGCTGGTCGATGGCCGCAGGACGATAGATGTCGGCTGCAATCATCAAAGGACGAGCATCCTCTTCCTTTTTAAGTTTGTTAGCTAATTTTCCAGCAAAGGTTGTTTTACCAGCACCCTGCAAACCAACCATCATGATGATTGTAGGAATCTTAGGAGACTTGATAATCTCAGCTGTATCAGAACCAAGAATTTCTGTTAACTCCTCATTAACAATCTTGATGATTTGTTGAGCTGGATTGAGGGTGTCAATGACTTCATGCCCGACCGCACGTTCACGAATTTTTTTGATAAAGTCCTTAACCACTGGCAAAGCAACGTCGGCTTCTAAAAGTGCAAGACGAATTTCCTTGGTTGCTTCTTGGATATCGCTCTCGGTGATTTTTCCTTTTTTACGTAGATTTTTAAAGACGTTCTGCAAACGTTCTGTCAAATTTTCAAATGCCATTATTTTCTCCTATTTTTCAATTCAGTGGAAACCGTCCGAAATGTTGCAAACACTCTAGTTCTTCGGGTGTGACTTCTTTCATGATTTCATTTGGGTATCCCCAACAGCTAAAACCTATTTGCATGGCTTTGGAGATATCATTGGGCGAGATAATCTGTAGCCGACTAGGAAATGGTTCCTCTGCAGCTAATAATTTACAGGGTATTCCTTTATAGATGACAAGATTTTCCATGATTACTCCCGATTGTCAATACTGGTCAAAATCTCAATTTGCTCTTGTAGAAAAGCATCTTCTGGATAACGCTCCAAAATCTGATCAAAAATCTGACTTCGAACAATGTAGTCAGAGTACATATGAAGCTTCATCTCATAATCTTCCAGTATTTTTTCTGTACGTTTGATATTGTCATAAACAGCTTGGCGACTAACGCCGAATTCTTCAGCGATTTCAGCCAAACTATAGTCGTCAGCATAGTAGAGTTCAATATAGTTCATCTGCTTATCAGTCAAAAGGGCTGCATAAAATTCAAACAGAGCATTCATTCGATTGGTTTTTTCAATTTCCATAAGATTTATTATACCAAAAAATAGGCTAGACTGCTAGTAATGGATTGATTTTAGAAGCAAGTGAGAAAAAGTCTTTTTAACGGTTATTTTCTGACTATGAATCCTTTTTTTGGTATAATGGAGTGTATTATAATGTTTTAGAAAGAGGTTCTTATGAAAGAATTAGAAACCGTGTTAGAGCAACGTTTTAAGCTTGTTTTTTCAGATAAACAATTACTTGAAACAGCTTTTACTCACACTAGTTATGCAAACGAGCACCGCCTCTTAAAAATTTCACACAATGAGCGCTTGGAATTTTTAGGAGACGCTGTTCTGCAATTATTGATTTCAGAATATCTGTACAAAAAATATCCTAAAAAACCAGAAGGTGACCTGTCTAAACTCCGTGCCATGATTGTACGTGAAGAGAGTTTGGCTGGTTTTGCCCGTGACTGCCAGTTTGACCAGTTTATCAAGCTAGGAAAGGGAGAGGAAAAATCTGGAGGACGTAATCGAGATACCATCTTGGGAGATGCTTTCGAAGCCTTTTTGGGTGCTCTGCTTTTAGATAAGGATCTACTTACGGTAAAAGAGTTTATCTACCAGGTCATGATTCCAAAAGTTGAGGCTGGTGATTTTGAGATGATTAAAGACTACAAGACCCACCTTCAAGAATTACTCCAAGTCAATGGTGATGTCGATATTCGTTATCAGGTGATTTCGGAAAATGGTCCTGCCCATGATAAGATGTTTGAGGTTGAAGTCCTTGTCGAGGGTCAAAGTTTAGGTAGGGGTCAAGGACGATCAAAAAAATTGGCCGAACAAGAAGCCGCTAAAAATGCAGTTGAGGAAGGACTGGATTCATGTATTTAAAGGAAATTGAGATTCAGGGGTTCAAGTCCTTTGCTGACAAGACCAAGGTTGTTTTTGACCAGGGGGTTACAGCAGTTGTAGGACCTAATGGTTCTGGAAAATCAAACATCACGGAAAGTCTACGTTGGGCACTAGGTGAATCTAGTGTAAAAAGTTTACGTGGTGGAAAAATGCCTGATGTTATCTTTGCAGGAACAGAAAGCAGAAAACCTTTAAACTATGCTTCTGTGGTTGTTACCCTAGATAACCAGGATGGCTTCATCAAAGATGCAGGTCAGGAAATTAAGGTAGAGCGTCACATCTATCGTACAGGAGATAGTGAGTACAAGATTGACGGCAAAAAAGTCCGTCTTCGTGATATACATGATCTCTTCTTAGATACTGGACTTGGGCGCGATTCCTTCTCTATTATTTCCCAAGGGAAGGTTGAAGAGATCTTCAACTCTAAACCTGAAGAACGTCGGGCTATTTTTGAAGAAGCTGCCGGAGTCTTGAAGTATAAGACTCGTCGCAAAGAGACGGAAAGCAAGCTCCAACAAACTCAAGACAATCTAGACCGTTTGGAAGATATCATTTATGAGCTAGATAATCAAATCAAGCCGTTAGAAAAGCAAGCAACAACAGCTCGTAAATTTATAGAATTAGATGGTCAGCGTAAGGCGATTTACTTGGATGTTTTAGTTGCACAAATTCAAGCAAGTAAAGCTGAATTGGATCTAACAGAAGAAGAATTAAACCAAGTTCAAGAACTTTTGATCAGCTATTATCAAAAGCGTCAAGAGTTAGAAGAAGAAAATCAAACTCTCAAAAAGAAACGTCATGATTTGCAAGCTGAAATGTCAAAAGACCAGTCCACACTGATGGATTTGACTGGTTTAATCAGTGAATTAGAGCGTAAGTTAGCCTTGTCAAAACTGGAAACAGAACAAGTCGCTCTCAATCAACAAGAAGCTCAAGCACGTTTGGCTAGTTTGGACGAAAAGAGAAATGCTCTCATTCAGGAGAAGGAAGAAAAAGAAGCAAATCTCAGTCAGTTAGAAGAAAATTTAGAGGTCAATACTAAGGAACTCAATCGTTTAGAAGCAGAGTTATTAGCTTTTTCTGATGATCCAGATCAAATGATTGAGCAATTACGTGAACGTTTCGTGGCTTTCTTACAGGAAGAAGCGGATGTCTCTAACCAATTGACACGGATTGAGAACGACCTTGAAAATAGTCGCCAACAGACTCAAAAGCAAGAAGAACAATTAGAGTCCTTGAAGGAACAATTGGCTTCTGCCAAGTCTAAGGCTACCGAGCAAGAAGTTGCCCTTAAATCAGCTAAAGAAGAAGTACAAAGCTTACTTGCTGACTATCAGACCAATGCCAAGCAAGAAGAAGAACAAAAGCAGGCTTATCAAAGTCAGCAAAATCAACTCTTTGACCGTTTGGATAATCTAAAAAACAAACAGGCCAAGGCGCAAAGTTTGGAAAATATTCTTAAAAACCATAGTAATTTCTATGCAGGTGTTAAGAGTGTTCTCCAAGAAAAAATTCGTTTAGGCGGTATTATTGGAGCAGTTAGTGAACATTTAACTTTTGATGTTCGTTATCAAACAGCTCTTGAAATTGCCCTCGGAGCAAGTAGCCAACACATCATCGTTGAAGATGAGCAGGCAGCGACTAAGGCTATCGACTTCCTTAAACGAAATCGAGCTGGTCGTGCGACTTTCCTACCTTTGACAACTATTAAGGCTCGGAGCATTTCTGGGCAGAATCAAGATGTGATTGCCTCAAGTCCTGGTTTTCTTGGCATGGCAGATGAACTGGTTACTTTTGATGTCAAGCTTGAAGCTATCTTTAAAAATCTGCTAGCTACGACAGCTATCTTTGATACAGTGGAGCATGCACGTGATGCGGCTCGTAAGGTACGCTATCAAGTTCGTATGGTAACGCTAGATGGAACAGAGCTACGAACAGGTGGTTCTTATGCAGGTGGTGCTAATCGTCAAAATAACAGCATATTCATCAAACCTGAATTGGAGCAGTTGCAAAAAGAAATCGCTCAAGAAGAAAAACTTCTTCGTCAAGAGGAAGAAAATCTGAAGTCAGTTCAAGAAGCCTTGAATGAACTTAGTCAAACTTTGGAGACCATTAAGTCCCAAGGGGAGCAAGCTCGTATCCAGGAACAAGGCTTGTACCTAGCTTATCAACAAACTAGCCAGCAGGTCGAAGAACTCGAAACCCTTCTAGAACTTCAGGAAAAAGAATTAAATAACCTCAGAGGTGGAGATTGGCAAGCTGAAAAGGAAAAATGTCAAGAACGACTTGCATTTATTGCAACTGAAAAGCAAAAGCTGGAATCTGAAATCGAAGAAATCAAGTCCAATAAAAATGCTATTCAGGAACGCTACCAAAACTTGCAGGATAAACTTTCTCAAGAACGTCTGCTCAAAACAGAAATGATAGGGCGAAAACGTTACGAAGTTGCGGATATTGAACGGATTAACAAAGAACTTGAGAACCTCAATATCGAGCAAGAAGAGATTGAACGTCTTTTGCAAGAAAAAGTAGACAATCTTGAAAAAGTTGATACAGAACTTTTGGCCAAGCAGGAAGCAGAAGCCAAGAGTCAAAAAGAAGAAATTCAACAGGGACTCATTCGTAAGCAGTTTGAACTCGACGACATTGAGGGACAATTGGATGATATTGCCAGTCATTTAGAACAAGCTCGTCAGCAAAATGAAGAATGGATTCGTAAGCAAACACGTGCGGAAGCGACTAAAGAGAAGATTACAGATCGTCTTCGTTATCTTCAAGGCCAGCTGACAGAGGAATATCAGATTAGCTATACGGAAGCTTTAGAGCAAGTCAATCCGTTAGAAGATTTGGCAATCGCTGAACAAAAGGTGAAGGATTTGGAGAAATCCATTCGTTCACTTGGTCCGGTCAATTTGGATGCCATTGAACAGTTTGACGAAGTACACGAACGCTTGGAATTCTTGAATACTCAACGAGATGATATTCTTTCTGCTAAAAACTTACTTCTTGAAACCATTACAGAGATGAACGATGAAGTGAAAGAACGCTTTAAGTCAACCTTCGAAGCTATTCGTGAGTCCTTTAAAGTGACCTTTAAGCAGATGTTTGGTGGTGGTCAAGCAGACCTAATTCTGACAGAAGGAGATTTATTGACTGCAGGTGTCGAAATCTCTGTTCAACCACCAGGTAAGAAAATCCAATCTCTCAATCTCATGAGTGGTGGAGAGAAGGCCTTGTCAGCTCTAGCTCTACTTTTCTCAATCATTCGTGTCAAGACCATTCCATTTGTTATCTTGGATGAAGTAGAGGCTGCACTCGACGAAGCTAACGTTAAACGCTTTGGGGATTATCTCAACCGATTTGATAAGGACAGCCAATTTATCGTTGTGACTCACCGTAAGGGAACCATGGCAGCAGCAGATTCTATCTATGGAGTAACCATGCAGGAATCTGGTGTTTCTAAGATTGTTTCCGTTAAACTAAAAGATTTAGAGAATATGGATGCTTAGTTTGATTTCAATATATAATTTCAAGCTATAGCATGTAGAATGACCTTCAAGAAGTCGGAAAGGTTACAAAAATAAATTGAGGAGTTTATATGGATTTTGACCTATTCCTAATGATTTGTAATTATATTGGGACTATAGCCTTTGCGGCGTCAGGAGCCATCAAAGGATTTGGTAAACGTTTAGACATTTTCGGGATTAGTTTATTGGCAATTGTAACGGCAGTAGGCGGTGGGATTTTGAGAGATTCTATTATCAGTCGTTTTCCCTCCGCTCTCGCAGATCCTGGACCGATTTATGTCTCGATCTTTGTAGCGGTTATCATGTATATCTTTGTGACTTCCAAACAAGCCAATGCTAGTCATGAAAAAAAATTTTACAAGTGGCTGAGAGAAACTTATCTCATCTTTGACTCGATTGGGTTGATTATCTTCTCTCTAATCGGGGCAACAGCTTTAGCTGATAGTAAATTGAATTTAATGTCTGCTGGGATTTTGGCCTGTTTAACGGGAGCAGGTGGTGGTATTATCCGAGACCTCCTGATCAATGAAGTTCCAAGTGTTCTAAAAGAAGATATCTATGCCCTTCTATCTTTTGTAATTGGCGTTATTTATTACTGGTTGGCCTTTGTCCTCCATTTTCCAAGAATTACTGCCTTTATCATTCTCTCAATTGTCGGTTTTGTGATTCGACTCTGTATTATTAAGTTTAAGCTCTCTTTGCCAAATATGGATAAGAGAACTTTGAACTAAGGAATAAACGAAACTTATTTTATATAGGCGTCTAATCTCGTATGGATTAGGCGCTATTTACTTTTTCTATGGTATAATAGAAGATAGATTTACTACTGGAGAATAGAAGGATTTATGATTAAACTAGTCGCAACTGATATGGACGGGACTTTTCTAGATGAAGCTGGCCAATTTGATATGGAGCGCTTAAAAGCTCTTCTCTCATCCTACAAAGAGAGAGGAATCTATTTTGCTGTAGCATCAGGTCGTGGTCTCTTATCACTTGAAAAACATTTTGCAGATGTCAAAGATGAGATTATTTTTATCGCTGAAAATGGGAGTCTCGTTCGTTTTCATGGAGAGGACCTTTATGAAGCAACCATGCCACGTGATTTTTACCTGTCAACTTTTGAAAAAATAAAAACTTCACCATATTTTGATGAGAGGAAGATGCTTTTGACTGGTAAAGAGGCTTGCTATGTCTTAGAAACAGTGGATGAAACCTATCTTATGTTTAGCCATCATTACAATGAAAATATCAAAAAAGTAGCCAGTCTAGAAGATATTACCGATGAGATTTTCAAATTCACAACGAACTTTACTGAAGAGACAGTAGAAGCCGGAGAAGCTTGGGTCAATGAACATGTGCCTGGTGTTAAGGCTATGACTACTGGTTTTGAATCCATCGATATTGTTCTAGATTATGTTGATAAGGGAGTTGCGATTGTCGAGCTAGCAAAAAAATTAAATCTAGATATGGATCAAGTGATGGCCTTTGGTGATAATCTCAATGACCTTCACATGATGCAGGTTGTAGGGCACCCAGTCGCACCTGAAAATGCACGTCCAGAGATTCTAGAACTAGCTGAAACAGTTATTGGACACCACAAAGACCAATCAGTTATCGCTTATATGGAGGAATTGTAATGGCAGATATTAAATTAATTGCTTTGGACTTAGATGGTACTTTGCTGACGACAGACAAAAAATTGACAGAACGTACCAAGGCCACTTTGAAGGCTGCGCGTGAACAAGGAGTCAAGGTAGTCCTAACAACTGGACGTCCCCTAAAGGCTATGGATTTCTTCCTCAAAGAACTTGGAACAGATGGTCACGATGACGAATATACCATCACATTCAACGGCGGATTGGTTCAGAAAAATACAGGTGAAATCCTTGATAAGACAGTCTTTTCCATCGATGATGTGAGCCGTATTTACGAAGAAACTGAAAAACTAAATATTCCATTAGATGCTATTTCTGAAGGCATCGTTTATCAGATTCAATCAGACCAAGAAAGTTTATACGCTCAGTTTAACCCAGCTTTAACCTTCATTCCAACCGCCTTTGAAGATTTGTCTAGTCAGATTACTTACAATAAATGTGTCACTGCCTTTCCTCAAGAACCCTTGGATGCAGCTATTCATAAGATTTCTCCTGAATTGTTTGACAAATATGAAATTTTTAAATCACGTGAACTCTTGCTAGAATGGTCACCAAAGAATGTTCATAAAGCGACAGGACTAGCTAAGTTAATTGAGCATTTAGGAATTGACCAAAGTCAAGTGATGGCTTGTGGAGATGAAGCTAATGACCTTTCGATGATTGAATGGGCAGGTCTTGGTGTAGCCATGCAAAATGCTGTGCCTGAGGTCAAAGCAGTTGCAAACGTGGTAACGCCTATGACCAATGACGAGGAAGCAGTCGCCTGGGCAATTGAAAAATATGTACTGAAGGAGAATTAAAGTATGGGATTATTTGACCGTTTATTTGGGAGAATAGAAGAACCAAAAATTGAAGATGTCGTTAAAGAAGCATTAGAAAACATTGATTTATCAGATGATAACGAGCAAAACGAGGCATCGGAATCTGAAAATGCTGTAGTGACTGAACCAGAAGAGGTTACCTTATCAGAAGAACCTCAGGAAGAAATCAATGATGGCTCATCTGAAGTAGAGATTGTTGAGGAAGCAATCTCTGAGCCGATCGACGAAGTTGAAGTTTCTCAAGATGAATCAAATCTATTTGAAGAGGCAGAAAGTCCTCAAGTGGAATCATCTCACGTTGAAGATATGACTTCAAACGATGAAGAAGAGGATTTTAATCAACTTCAATCAGACGAAACAGAATCAGAAATTTTTGAAGAAGAGGAAGCAAATCAAGCAACCGAGGAAACTCCTCAAGTACAAGAGACTGTACAGGAAAAGTATGATCGTAGTCTCAAGAAAACTCGTACGGGATTTGGTGCCCGTTTGAATGCCTTCTTCGCTAATTTCCGATCAGTTGATGAAGAATTCTTTGAAGAACTAGAAGAACTCTTAATCATGAGTGACGTTGGTGTCCAGGTGGCTTCAAATCTTACGGAAGAATTGCGTTATGAAGCCAAGCTAGAAAATGCTAAGAAACCTGAAGCACTTCGTCGTGTTATCATCGAAAAATTGGTGGAGCTCTATGAGAAGGATGGCAACTACAACGAAAGTATTAATTTCCAAGATGGGTTGACTGTCATGCTCTTTGTAGGTGTTAATGGTGTCGGGAAAACAACTTCTATTGGTAAATTAGCTCATCGCTACAAGCAAGCTGGTAAGAAAGTTATGCTGGTTGCTGCGGATACCTTCCGTGCTGGTGCGGTAGCTCAGCTAGCAGAATGGGGTCGTCGTGTCGGTGTGCCTGTTGTAACGGGTCCAGAAAAAGCTGATCCAGCCAGTGTGGTCTTTGATGGAATGGAACGTGCAGTAGCAGAAGGTATTGATATTCTCATGATTGATACAGCTGGACGTTTGCAAAACAAAGAAAACTTGATGGCAGAGTTGGAAAAAATTTGTCGTATCATCAAGCGTGTTGTGCCTGAAGCACCTCATGAAACATTCCTAGCTCTTGATGCGTCAACTGGTCAAAATGCTCTTGTACAAGCTAAAGAATTTTCAAAAATCACTCCATTGACAGGTATTGTATTGACCAAGATTGATGGAACTGCTAGAGGTGGTGTCGTTCTTGCTATCCGTGAAGAACTGAATATCCCTGTTAAGTTGATTGGATTTGGTGAAAAAATCGATGATATCGGTGAATTCAATTCTGAAAACTTTATGAAGGGGCTTTTAGAAGGTTTGCTATAAAAGAAAATCCTGCAAGAATTCTTGCAGGATTGTTTTTGATTATTCTAATCGACCATCTTCACGATAGGCGATATCCGGTTGCCAAGTCCATTCAGCTCCGTATTTTTTGAGTAAATCAAAGCTAGCTTGAGGTCCCATGCTACCAGCTTTGTAGTCATGAAGGGGAGCACCGTTTTCAGCCCAAAGTTTCTCAATACGGTCAATCAATTTCCATGATGCGCTTACTTCTTCCCAGTGGCTGAAGTTGGTTGAATTATTGTTCAAAACATCATAGATCAGTTTTTCATATGGATCTGGTGAAGCACCTGTAGCTGTAGCATCAGTTCTGTAGTCAAGCGAATTAGGTGCAAGCTTGAACTCTTCTCCAACTTCTTTACCGTTAAGGCTGAGAGAGAAACCTTCTGTTGGTTGGATATAGATGGTCAAAATATTTGGTGCTAGAGGCTCTCCAAAAATTGAATCCATTTGCTTAAAGACGATATTGACATGCGTTCCCTTTTCAGTCATTCGTTTACCTGTACGGAAGAAGAAAGGTACACCACGGAAGCGGTCAGTATCTACAAAGAATGTACCTGAAGCAAATGTTTCTGTCATAGATTCAGGGTTGACATTTGGTTCGCTACGGTAAGAAATATATTTCATGCCATCGACTTTACCAGAACGATATTGGCCACGGATAAATTGTTCTTTGAGTTCCTCGTCTGTAGGTTGGTAGAGGTTCTTGAAGACCTTGATTTTCTCCGCACGAATGTCATCTTTGGTAAAGCTTGCGGGCTTATCCATAGCTAGGAGTGATAGAAGTTGTAGAGTATGGTTTTGAACCATATCACGAAGGGCACCAGACTCATCATAGTAGCCACCACGTTCTTCAACACCGAGACGCTCTGCAAATGTAATCTGAACATTATCGATGTGCTCACGATTCCAAACATTTTCAAAAATCATATTGGCAAAACGAATGGCAAAAATGCTCTGAATCATTTCCTTACCGAGATAGTGGTCAATACGATAGATTTGGTCTTCGTTAAAAGTAGCAAGGAGTTCTTCGTTTAGTTTGCTTGCAGTCTCATAGTCTGTTCCAAAAGGTTTTTCAACAATCAAACGTTCAAAGCCTTTACCGTCAACGATTTGCTCTGACTTGAGGTGCTTGGCGATGGTACCAAAGAATTGAGGTGCCATTGAGAGGAAGAAAAGTTTGTTGTGTTCAGCTTGATATTTTTCGTTTAACTCAGCCTGAAGCTTGCGTAATTCGATGTAGTGCTCAGTGTCATTAACATCGTGACTTTGATAGTAAAAATGACTAGCAAATGCTTGAGCTTCTTCTACGCTATCTGCCAAGTCCAAAATAGATTCGACAACAACAGATTCGAAATACTCTTTACTCCAAGGTCTACGAGCAGTACCAATAACAGCAAAATGATCAGATAGATTACCTGATTTGTAAAGTCTAAAAAGTGAAGGGTAGAGCTTGCGTTTAGCCAAATCTCCACTTGCACCGAAAATTGTAACAATAACTTTAGATGACATCCAGCTACCTAATTTCTATTTTGTTTCCTAGTCCAACTAGACAGGGGAAAACCCCATTTTCATATCCTTTATTTTATCATAATTTTCTAAAAAAACCAAAATTCCAATACAAGTAAGAAAAAAACTGCAAGGGATACCTTGCAGTTTTTTTAAGCGTTGAGGACCTTGTCCAAAAATTCTTTTAGACGAGGGTGTTGTGGGTTATCAAAGATTTGATCAGGAGTTCCATCTTCTAGAAATTCACCGTCTGCAGTAAATATAACACGATTGGCAACCTTACGAGCAAATCCCATCTCGTGAGTTACGATGATCATGGTCATGCCTTGCTCTGCCAATTCCTTCATAACGTTAAGAACGTCGCCAACCATTTCAGGGTCAAGGGCAGAAGTTGGCTCATCAAAGAGCATGATATCAGGGTTCATTGCTAAACCTCGAGCAATAGCTACACGTTGTTTTTGTCCACCAGACAAACTATCAGGATTAGCATTGGCCTTGTCAGCAAGTCCAACTTTTTCAAGAAGTTCCATCCCCAATTTTTCAGCTTCTGGTTTGGTTAATAACTTATGCTCGATAGGAGCAAAAGTGATATTTTCCAAGACAGTCATATGTGGAAAGAGATTGAAGTGCTGGAATACCATTCCTACATTTTCACGAACATGGTCCACGTTGGTTGCTTTGTCAGTCAAATCATAACCATTAACTGTGATATGACCTTTTGTCCCTTCTTCGAGGAGATTCAAGCTACGCAAGAAAGTTGACTTACCTGACCCAGAAGGACCGATGATACAAACAACATCACCTTCGTAGAATTTTACAGAGATTCCTTTTAGAACCTTGTTTTTTCCATATTGTTTATGTAAATTATCGACATCAATTTTTAATTTTGCCATTATTGAATCCTCTTTTCTAAGCGTTTTGCTAGTCTAGTTAGAAGAGTGATAATCACAAGGTAAAAGACTGCGAGAATTGCATACATTTTGAAACTTTGGTAGTTACGAGCAATGATGATCTTACCAGTTTGGAAAAGTTCAACCAAACCGATTGCAGATACGATTGTCGTATCTTTCAATGCGATAACAAATTGGTTAACGAAGTTTGGAAGCATAAGTTTGGTTGCTTGAGGCAAGACAATCTTACGCATGGTTTTTCCATATGAAATCCCCAGACTTCGGCTGGCTTCCATTTGCCCAACAGGAACGGCTTTGATACCACCACGAACAATTTCAGCGATGTAGGCTGCTGAGTTTAGGGAGAGGGCAATTGTACCAGCAACAAAGTCGTTGATTGGGCTTTGTTGTCCTGTAAGGGATTCGATAAAGTTAGGAATTCCCCAGAAAATAAATGCTGCAAGAATCATCAATGGAATACCACGGATCACATCGACAAAGATTTCTGAAATCAAACGGAGTGATTTATAAGGACTGACGCTAAAAATACCAAAGACAATTCCGATAAAAATCGCAATTACAAATGAAATAAGGGCTAATGAGAGAGTAATTCCAAGTCCGCTGAGGAGTTGTTTGTAGTTGTTTTTCAACAATCCCCAAATAGTTGTTTCATCAGCAGTTGAACTTGTAGTAGTAGAGTTGCTAGCTAAATACTTATCAAGAATTTTTTGGAATTCTCCATTTGCTTTAAGATTTGCAAGTCCGTTATTGAACTTCTCTAGCAATTCTGGATTACTTCCTTTTTTTACAGCAAAAGCAGTTTCGCCAATTGGTGTACCTTCGATAGGTGTTTTCAACTTTTGTCCTTGACTGATAGAATATTTAATAACAGGTTCGTCATCCATAACGGCATCAATTGAACCAGTATTTAAACTATCATACATAGATGCAGCATCTGAAAAGGTCTTAATTTTGTATCCGTATTTGCTTTGATTCTCGTTTAAGAATGTTTGTGAAGCAGTACCGTTTTTCACACCTACAGTCTTACCGTTCAAATCTTCATAAGAAGAAATGGTACTTGATTCCTTAACTCCAAGAATAGTATTAGCTGTATAGTAAGAATCAGAAAAATCAAAGGTTTCTTTACGAGCATCAGTCACTGACATACCTGCAATGATACCGTCTGCTTGTCCAGATTGGACTGCGTTAATAGCAGCATCAAAACCAGGATTGGTAATCTCTACCTCAAAGCCTTGGTCTTCAGCGATAGCCTTGATTAGATCCATATCGATACCAGTGTATTGGTTGCTTGAGTCCTGGAAAACAAATGGTGCAAATGACGAGTCACTGGCAATGACATACTTGGTTTTTTCTGTATCAGCTTTTGCTAATCCTAGTGAAAAAATAGGAAATAAAATAAGCAAACATGCTAGTATTTTTTTCTTCATGTGATGTCTCCTTTCAGGGTATTTTCAAATTATAGCAGAAAAAATTGTATCCGGCAAATATTTTATATTTATATGTTAGAAGATATAACATATAATAAAGTGAGGTGGTCTGTTGAGAAACAGAAACTCTTTCCTTTTTATGGTAAAATAGAAGGATAGAAAATGTGTATGAGGCTATTATGATCAATAGAATTACAGACAATAAATTTAAACTAGTATCTAAATACCAACCGTCTGGGGATCAACCGCAGGCTATTGAGCAGTTGGTAGATAACATCGAGGGTGGTGAAAAAGCTCAAATCTTGATGGGGGCGACTGGTACAGGGAAAACCTATACCATGAGTCAGGTGATTTCCAAAGTTAATAAACCAACTCTAGTCATCGCCCACAATAAGACCCTAGCAGGCCAGCTCTATGGGGAGTTCAAAGAATTTTTCCCAGAGAATGCTGTCGAGTATTTTGTTTCCTACTATGATTATTATCAGCCTGAGGCTTATGTGCCATCTAGCGATACCTACATTGAGAAGGACAGCTCTGTTAATGACGAGATTGATAAGCTTCGTCACTCAGCAACATCAGCTCTATTAGAACGCAACGATGTCATCGTTGTCGCATCTGTTTCTTGTATCTATGGGTTGGGTTCTCCTAAGGAATATGCTGATAGTGTGGTGAGTCTGCGACCAGGACTTGAGATTTCTCGTGACAAACTTTTGAATGACTTGGTTGATATTCAGTTCGAACGTAATGATATTGACTTTCAACGTGGGAAATTCCGTGTACGTGGCGATGTGGTAGAGATTTTCCCTGCTTCGCGTGATGAACATGCCTTCCGGGTTGAGTTCTTTGGGGACGAGATAGACCGCATCCGTGAGGTTGAAGCTCTAACTGGTCAAGTCCTTGGTGAAGTGGACCATTTGGCGATTTTCCCAGCCACTCACTTTATGACCAATGACGACCACATGGAAGTAGCTATTGCTAAGATTGAGGCTGAGTTGGAGGAGCAGTTAGCTATCTTTGAGAAGGAAGGTAAGCTCCTTGAAGCCCAGCGTTTGAAACAGCGTACGGAGTATGATATTGAGATGCTCCGTGAAATGGGTTATACAAATGGTGTCGAAAACTACTCCCGTCACATGGATGGACGAAGCGAAGGAGAGCCTCCGTATACGCTTCTTGATTTCTTCCCTGATGATTTTTTGATTATGATAGATGAGAGTCATATGACCATGGGGCAAATTAAAGGGATGTATAATGGAGACCGTTCTCGTAAGGAAATGTTGGTTAATTATGGTTTCCGTTTACCTTCTGCCCTAGACAACCGTCCTCTTCGTCGGGAAGAGTTTGAAAGTCATGTTCACCAGATTGTCTATGTATCAGCGACACCTGGAGATTATGAGATGGAACAAACGGACACCGTGATTGAGCAAATCATCCGTCCAACAGGTCTTTTGGATCCAGAAGTGGAAGTGCGACCAACTATGGGACAGATTGATGACCTCTTAGGTGAAATCAATGCCCGTGTTGAAAAGAACGAGCGTACCTTTATTACTACCTTGACCAAGAAAATGGCAGAAGATTTGACTGACTATTTCAAAGAAATGGGCATCAAAGTCAAGTACATGCACTCGGATATCAAGACCTTGGAGCGAACGGAGATTATTCGTGATTTGCGTCTTGGCGTTTTTGATGTCTTAATCGGGATTAACCTCCTTCGTGAAGGGATTGACGTTCCAGAGGTAAGTTTGGTTGCCATTCTTGATGCTGACAAGGAAGGTTTTCTCCGAAATGAACGTGGTCTAATCCAAACCATTGGTCGTGCAGCCCGTAATAGTGAAGGTCATGTCATTATGTATGCTGATACTATGACTCAATCTATGCAAAAAGCCATCGATGAAACGGCTCGTCGTCGTAAGATTCAAATGGCCTATAATGAAGAGCATGGTATTGTTCCCCAAACCATCAAGAAGGAAATCCGTGACCTGATTTCTGTTACAAAAGCTGTGGCTAAGGAAGAAGATAAAGAAGTCGACATCAATAGCCTTAACAAACAAGAACGCAAAGAATTGGTGAAAAAACTGGAAAAACAAATGCAAGAAGCTGTCGAAGTGCTTGACTTCGAGTTGGCAGCGCAAATCCGTGATATGATGTTGGAAGTGAAGGCTTTGGATTAGGGGAAATGAATTTTAAATATGTTTAACTAGGAGAATGTAGTAATGAAAAAAGCATTAGTGTTGAATTTCAGTTTTATCGCGATTATCCTCTCAGCCTGTTTTATAAGTTTTGTAGTCATTTTAGTAGTTAACTTTCATAATACTTTTTCTGGACCAAATCAAAAAGATATTGAGACGGCAGCAAGCAGAACACTGAATTTATATGGTTTTAAAGGTGATGTGAAGGTTACGAAGTTTTCTAGATATAGATGGCCTTCTGAAGATTATGAAATTGAATATGATTACACTGAAGAGGTTAATGGTAGGAAAATCACTGTAAGTGACAGTTTGATTTATTTTCCTAAATCTCCAGGAAGCTCTAAGCGGACGAGTGAAGAACTAGCCTACGATGGAACTACTAAAACGATGTTACGAGAATTCTCTGGTATAGCTGATCAATTACTCAATCAACATCCATATAGTGTGTCTAACAAAGAAAAGGTAGAGAGTTTTTTCAAGCAATATGAAAATTCCAACTTGGAATTCGTAAATAGTTACTGGAGTGTCGATGAGAGTGCCCAAAATATTGAAGAATATTACGCTCTAATAGAAAAGAATCGTAAAGAAGGGAAAGCTTTTCAGGGGTTATATGATATTCCTATTGATGAATTTCTAGAAAAAGGAATTATTAAAGGAAGTATTAGATACAAAGACACGGTTTTAGAAGAGGGTGAAAAAGATTATTTTGATAGTGAAGGTGGAGTGACAGAATTTATTTCAAATGGGATTGATAGTGCAGAGTTGCCAGATGCCATTTATACTGTCTCTTACTACTATGGTGCTAAAGGTTATCGTTCAGGAAGCAGTGTCTCTTTAAAAATTCAGAATCATAAACTTATAAGTTACGAAAAAAACAGAACTGGTAGGATTTAGCTGATAAAATTAAACTTATCAGATTGTATCTCAAAAATGAGATTATAATATAAATATCTTTGAACAGTTATTAACACGAAAGATTAAGAAACGATGAGTAAGAATGACAGTACACAGAAAACATCAAAAAAACACTATAAGCAAAATCAAAAAATAAGCTGGCTGGATAAAGTAAAATTGTGGTTGCTACAGCATTCAAAAATAGCTTTTCTATTAGATAGTAGTATATTTTTCTTATCAGCTTTTGGGATAATCTATTTGTTGTTTGGGACAACTCTTGTTCCAAAACCATATCAAAACCTCAATTATGTCTTTCCACTTTATATGAATCTAGTATTCTTAGTGAATATACTTTATCAGGGTATTTTTAGAGATAATTTCGATGGAATGACTAGAGTCCAAGATTTTGCAAATCCATTCTTGTACCTGAATGGAGTAGGTTTTCTGTTTCACTTATTTTTTGGAATAATGGGTCGAAATAGAAAGAGTATTCCTCCCTTGCTAACTGTAGACCGCCGCTACATCTGGTTTCCTATTCTTACCTATGTAATCTTCTTTCTTGTGGCTATGTTGATCATTTTAATTTCCAAGCATCTTGATAACAAAAAGAGAGAAGAAGAAAATGGGGAAAATCCACTCAAATGAAAAATAATCAAAGAAAATCAAATACAAAAAAGAATCTATCAAGGAAAGAAAGTTTTCAGTCCTGGCTAGATTATCATAAAATTATAGGCTTTTTCCTGATCCTTGGTCTCATCTTAGGAATAGGAATAGGTATCAATCTTATTTTTAATAGTCTTCCTATTCCGTCGCCCTATAGAAATATCAATTATAGTTTTCCATTATATTTAAATCTTTTTTGTCTGGTATATCGATTATTTGACTATTGGTTCCTAGACTTGTCTGGGTCAAGGATGACAATAAAAAGATATGCAGATTTATTTATTTATCTTAATAGTATCGGTTTAGTGGCCCATCTCTTTATCGGGGTTGGTGGAAAAAATAGTAAAGGGATTTTGCCATCTCTATTATCCCTAGATCACCGCTATATTTGGTTTCCTATTGCAACCTATCTGATCTTTTTCAGTTTGGCATTTATTATAACTCTAGTAATGAAATATATTGAAAAGAAAAGGAGTTAATCATGACGAAACATCTAACTGTTTTTAGAATTATTTACCTTTTGTTCCTGGTATTTGTACTGATTCATTTTATCTTAGGTTTGTTCGGTTTAGCTTTTACACCTATCGTGTGGAATATCTGGTTTTTTGCCCTTGGCTTAACCTTGTTTATTCATCCATGGACAATCTTCTATAAAACTAGAATTTTTCAATGGCATCATCTTATTTTTCAGGCTCTCAGTGGTTTTTTTGCACTTTTAATCTGGTTGATGATATTCTTTTTCCTATCTTTCATTCCAGACTCATCGATTCCTGTCAGTATAGACTATCAAGTTAATACTAAAGACAAGGAGATAAGGATTAATAGAGGATCTTTTCTTGATGATATTCGAGAATATCACGACTGGATTAATCCTTTGATTATGAAATCTAAAGTTAAGTATAAGATAGAAAATTAAACATTAGAAAGTGGGTCCTATGTCTCGAGCACAATTAACCATTCTTACCAATATTTGTTTGATTGAAGACCTTGAAAAGCGGCGCGTGGTTATGCAGTATCGATCACCTGAAACCAACCACTGGTCTGGCTACGCTTTTCCAGGAGGTCATGTTGAAAATGGAGAGGCTTTTGCAGAATCTGTTATTCGTGAAATATACGAGGAAACAGGTCTGACAATCCAAAGTCCTCAACTGGTTGGCATTAAAAATTGGCCTTTAGATTCGGGTGAACGCTATATTGTTTTTTGTTACAAGGCGACTGAGTTTACTGGCACTCTCCGTTCTTCAGAAGAAGGAGAAGTTTCCTGGATACAAAAAGACCAGATTCCAAATTTGGATCTGGCCTATGATATGTTACCTTTGATGGAGATGATGGAAGCTCCAGACAAGTCTGAATTTTTCTATCGTCATCGTACAGAAGACGGATGGGAAAAGGAAATATTTTAGTCTTTTACCAAATATCCTAACTTGTCCAAGGCCTTCTCGATATAGAGGAGGTCTTGTTCGTTTTCAGCTTCGACTAGGTGATAATGGACGCCATCTGTTAATTCAGAAAGTGATCTAAAGTCAGAGCGTTCGACTTGCTCTAAAAAATGCTGAACGTCACGGCGACAAGAGAGTTTGAGCAAGGTTTCAATTTCCCCGTAGACAGGATGATCAATCAAGGTATTCTGAACACGTCCCCCGTTATCGACGATAGCTAGAAGTTCTTGCTCCATATCTTCCTCTTTGTGTTTAACCTTAAAGAGTTTGTGAACAAAAGGATTGGCTTTATTTTCTTTATAAATATAGCCACGATTGGTTGATAGAATGGGAGCCCCATTAGCACGCAACACAGCGATATCCTGGACAATGATCTGTCGAGTCACGTGAAAATATTCTGCTAAACTTTGGCCATTCATTGGCTTTTGAGCTTCTTTTAAGAGTTGAATAAGCGATTCTTTGCGGTCTTTAGTCATGATTTACTTTCTTAATGGCGTTTTTTTAGTGCTTTATAAACAGCTAATGCTAAGTAATAGTCTATCATACTATGAACAATAGTTCCAAAACCAACTAATACAAAGAGAACATAGAACATATTTTTTAAGTCTGTTCCTGTACTAGCATAGAAGATGATACAAGCAAAGACTTCCGCGATAGCATGTACTATACCAAGTACAAAGTTAAAAATCAAGGAAGATTTCTTGTTGTCCAAGGTTTGAGGATGTTTTTGAAGGTAGAAAGCTCCCAGGGTTCCAAAGAAGATATGAGAGAAGGCGCGAAGTACGATGACAATTGGATAACCCGCTAGCAGGAAGCCGATACTAGAAGCAATGATGACAAAAATTGCCATCCAAGGCGAGAGAAACATAGCGATAAAAATAGCTACGTGACTTCCAAGAGTGTAGGAAGCGGGTGGGATAACGATTTTAAATGGCATCACTATAGGAATCAAAATAGCGATAGCTGTCAGCAATGCGGTTAAAGTCATGAATTGGGTTTTCTTTTTTGTATTCATAATAACTCCTTTTATCTGTATATACTGTTGTATAGTACACTATATATTTTTCCCCGTCAAGAGAGAAATTGAATTTTGAGGAAAAAATAGTTAAAATAAAGTAAAGTATCTTAGAAAGAGCAGAGAGTCAAGATGATAGATATTCTTTATCCAATTTTTATCATTCATTTTATATCTAAGCAGAAAAAAATAGGATTCCAAGTATCAAAATTCACAACATTTACAGCCTATAGTTTTTTGATTATATCTTTAATTAGAATTGCATTTGGATCCTTAGGACTATTCCTTTTCTCGATTCCCATATTCGGTTTCCTCTATTTTGCAGTTATAGGTGAAATTCTTTTTCATATTAGCATCATTTACGGAATCATTTTACTTTTCTTGTCCTTAACTTGTTTCTTAGACAGTCAAAAAAGTAATCAGGATATCCAAATAACAGAAAATTCTCCATTTATATTTCATGTGTTAATGTTGATCTTTCATGCGCTCTTAATCTATACTACCTTGGTACCAATCTTTTCCATTCAATGATAAAATCTAATTATTTTATTCCATAAACATCAGTAGAAGCAGGACAAAAAATAATCAATTTTTTTTACAAAAAGACTTGCTTTGAAGTAACAAGTGTGATATACTTATAAATGGTTTGAAAAAACTGCCTAAGACAGTAGGGGAGCTCGACTCATAAATATCCTACCGAGGACAAAACGTATCATGTAAAAAGAAGCGTATTGTACTTTCGTGTCTAGGTTTGGGCGCGTTTTTCTTTTGGAAAAATTCCCCAAGCAAAATAATTACGGAGGTGAACACACTAATGAGTGAAGCAATTATTGCTAAGAAAGCGGAACTAGTTGACGTAGTAGCTGAGAAAATGAAAGCTGCTGCATCAATCGTCGTTGTAGACGCTCGTGGTTTGACAGTTGAACAAGATACAGTTCTTCGTCGTGAGCTTCGTGGAAGCGAAGTTGAGTATAAAGTTATTAAAAACTCAATCTTACGTCGTGCAGCTGAAAAAGCTGGTCTTGAAGATCTTGCATCTGTTTTTGTTGGACCATCTGCAGTAGCATTTTCTAACGAAGATGTTATCGCACCAGCGAAAATCTTGAACGACTTTGCTAAAAACGCTGACGCACTTGAAATCAAAGGTGGTGCAATCGAAGGCGCTGTCGCATCAAAAGAAGAAATCGTTGCTCTTGCAACTCTTCCAAACCGCGAAGGACTTCTTTCTATGCTCCTTTCTGTACTTCAAGCGCCAGTGCGCAACGTTGCTCTTGCAGTCAAAGCGGTTGCAGACAACAAAGAAGACGCAGCTTAATCTTAAGCTACGCAGTGTAGCCTAGCTACAAAAAATATAAAAATTAAAATATAAACTTATTTGGAGGAAATAACAATGGCATTGAACATTGAAAACATTATTGCTGAAATTAAAGAAGCTTCAATCCTTGAATTGAACGACCTTGTAAAAGCTATCGAAGAAGAATTTGGTGTAACTGCAGCTGCTCCTGTAGCTGTTGCTGCAGCTGGTGCTGCTGACGCTGGTGCTGCTAAAGACTCATTTGACGTTGAATTAACAGCTGCTGGTGACAAAAAAGTTGGCGTTATCAAAGTTGTACGTGAAATCACTGGTCTTGGACTTAAAGAAGCTAAAGAACTTGTTGATGGTGCACCAGGTGTCATCAAAGAAGGCGTTCCAACTGCAGAAGCTGAAGAAATCAAAGCTAAATTGGAAGAAGCTGGAGCTTCAGTTACTCTTAAATAATAGAGTAACGCAAATTGAATGCGAAAGCCTAGTATATTAAGGTTAAGAATTGCTTAAGGTGATTTAAATCTTAATAGGGGACTTATTCCCCACCAAATCCCCGCCAAGATCTAACTTGGCGGGGATTTTTTTCTACAACAAAATAGGCTCCATAATTCCTATGTTAGTTTTAGTCTAAATAGAAATTATAGAGCCTTTTTTCTAAATCCAATCATCGCCTTCAACTGGTGCATAAGCCCACCACACCCAGGCTAAACCAAGATCAGTAGCTTGAATATTATTATTTTGAATAGTAATTAAATTATGCTGAAGTGCAAAATCAATGTATTCATCTTATTGATTTCTTTTATCAGCATAACCTTCTTCAATTAATTTTGAGATTGATTCAGGTAAACTCACGTAATCTAAAAAACTAGTATGGTAGACTTATGAACGCCAAGTTTACTTGCAATTTGGCAAGATTTTAAACCTAAATCCAAGTAAGTTTCTATCTTTATTCGGTCGGTTATGGTAAGATGGGAGTAGCTCATAGTTTTTCCTCGGGTTCTGTTTGTGTGGTTACTTACAGTTTACACCAATGAAACGCTATGAGTTTTTTTGTTGCACTATATTTTACAATTTATCGTATAAATTAAACAATTGTGTTATAATGAAACTATATAGAATTTTAAATTTTCTCAAAAACCTTCTATAACTAAGAACACATAAGGAGGTAAAATGGTGAAGCGTTCTAAAATAACAAAAGTTTTTCAGCTTTCACTCGTTATCATATTTATTTTAGTCTTGTTAGGGCTCTTTGTTCCCCAGCAGTTTCAAAATATTAGTTCTTATTTAAAAAATCTCTTAACAACTAGTGTTGGCTGGTTTTACTTGTTATTGGTTACGGGGATTTTAGTTTTTTGTGTCTTTTTAATTGTAAGTCCGATAGGGCAGATTCGTTTGGGTAATCCCACGAGTCGGCCAGAGCATTCGACGACGTCATGGATTGCCATGATGTTTTCTGCTGGAATGGGGATTGGTCTGGTCTTCTATGGGGCAGCAGAGCCTTTGAGTCACTTTGCTATCTCGACGCCCAATGCAGAAATAGGCAGTGCGGATGCTCTTGCAGATGCTTTTCGTTTTACTTTTTTTCACTGGGGATTTCATGCTTGGGCGGTCTATGCCCTGGTGGGATTGTCTTTGGCTTATTTTGGCTTTCGTAAACGGGAGAAATATCAGCTCTCAGTCGTCTTTAAGCCTCTTTTTGGAAAATATGCGGACGGACCAATAGCAACCATTATCGATACCATCACCATTATTGCGACAGTGATTGGAGTAGCGACAACGCTCGGCTTTGGTGCCTCACAAATCAATGGTGGTCTCTCCTATGTCTTTGGTATTCCTAATAATAGTCTTGTGCAAGTCATCATTATCATCATTGCGACAATTCTTTTTCTTATTTCTGCCTTATCAGGTTTAGGAAAGGGTGTTAAAATCCTATCTAATACAAACTTGATTTTAGCTGTTGTCTTGCTTGCTGGAGTCATAGTTTTGGGGCCAACGATTAAGATATTTGACACCATGACAGACTCTATCGGCCTTTATTTTCAAAACTTCTTCCGTATGAGTTTTCGAGCGGCGGCTTTTGATGAGACCAAGCGGGATTGGATTAACAAATGGACCATTTTTTACTGGGCATGGTGGATTTCCTGGTCACCTTTTGTGGGCGTCTTTATTGCCCGTATCTCAAAAGGTCGGACTATTCGCGAATTTTTGACAGTAGTGCTTTTGGCACCAACAGTCCTTAGTTTTATCTGGTTTTCTGCTTTTGGTACCTTATCTACTTCACTACAAGATTCGGGGGTTGATTTGATACGTTTTGCCACAGAAGAAATTCTTTTTGCCTCTTTTAATGAATATCCTCTGGGAAGTGTCCTTTCACTCCTGGCAATTACTTTAGTTTTAACCTTCTTTGTGACCTCGGCGGATTCTGCCACCTATGTTTTGGCCATGTTGTCTGAAGATGGCGATCTAAATCCAAGTAATCGTAAAAAGGTGGTTTGGGGTGTCATGCTGGCCTTGATTGCTATTGCACTCATGTTTTCTGGTGGATTGACAGCTTTACAAAACACGCTCATTATTGTCGCTTTTCCATTTTCCATAGTACTAGTGTTGATGACGTGGTCGCTTATGAAAGAGTTATATCACGAAAAAGAGCAAATGGGACTTGCCATTACACCAGACCGATATCCAGAGAAGAATCAACCGTTTAAATCTTATGAGGAAAATTAGGAGGATGGCATGGAGTTAAGAGTGCTTCGTTATTTTATTACTATTGCTGAAGAGGGGAGTATCTCCAAGGCATCTGAGAAGCTGGAGCTTCAGTTACTCTTAAATAATAGAGTGACTACATTTGTAGCTTAAAAATATGATTAAACCACTATTCTTAGGAGTAGTGGTTTTTCTTTTGTTCGAAAAGTGTTACAAGAACAATAGTTGTTCTATCTTTAGATTATTTAGTAGTGATTCCTTATGTAAAAAATTTACTTTTTAATTCCTTTCTGTTATAATAGATGGCAAGAAAGAATATCTTATCAGTAGATCCTAAGCGAGCCTGTGGTAGTGGGAGTCAGGTGGTTAAGAGATAAGTGTGGCGCTTTTGGTATTTTAATAAAAGTAATGAAGTAATAAATTAGGGTGGAACCGCGTTTCTGACGCCCCTAGGTCACAGACTTAGGAGCAGAGACTCGGTTCTTTTTGTATCCAAAGTCGTTAGAATTTAAAAAAGGAGTAGAAGATGTCTAAAAAATTGACTTTCCAGGAAATTATCCTTACTTTGCAACAATACTGGAATGACCAGGGTTGTATGCTGATGCAGGCTTATGATAACGAAAAAGGTGCAGGAACCATGAGCCCTTACACTTTCCTACGTGCTATTGGTCCTGAACCATGGAACGCAGCCTATGTAGAGCCATCTCGTCGTCCAGCAGATGGTCGTTACGGGGAAAACCCAAACCGTCTTTACCAACACCACCAATTCCAAGTGGTTATGAAACCATCACCTTCAAATATCCAAGAACTCTACCTTGAGTCGTTGGAGAAATTGGGAATCAATCCTTTGGAACACGATATTCGTTTCGTTGAAGATAACTGGGAAAACCCATCAACTGGTTCAGCTGGTCTTGGATGGGAAGTATGGCTTGATGGTATGGAAATCACTCAGTTCACTTACTTCCAACAAGTAGGTGGTTTGGCAACAGGTCCTGTTACTGCTGAGGTTACCTACGGATTGGAACGTTTGGCTTCTTATATTCAAGAAGTAGACTCAGTTTACGATATTGAGTGGGCTCCAGGAGTGAAATACGGAGAAATCTTCCTTCAACCAGAATATGAGCATTCAAAATACAGCTTTGAAGTTTCTGACCAAGATATGCTTCTTGAAAACTTCGAAAAATTTGAAAAAGAAGCAGGACGTGCTTTGGAATTGGGACTTGTACACCCAGCCTATGATTACGTTTTGAAATGTTCACATACCTTCAACTTACTTGATGCTCGTGGAGCGGTATCAGTTACAGAACGTGCCGGCTACATTGCTCGCATCCGTAACTTGGCTCGTGTCGTAGCCAAAACCTTCGTTGCAGAACGCAAGAAACTCGGCTACCCACTTCTAGATGAAGCCACACGCGCAAAACTCTTAGCAGAAGAGGAAGAATAAAGAGAGCGTATTAGATGGGATTGACTGATAGAGCAATCCTACAGAACCAGTTGCCGCAGTGATAATGGTCTCGTTAGAGGAACTAACGAGACCAGGAAAAATTGGAGACTTTAGGCTCCAATTTTAGCAATGAAACGACGAAGTCGGTTGCTTGCGTGCCAATCACATAAGGCAAACTGGAAAAAAAGATATTTTTCGGAGAAAAAAACATGACAAAAAACTTATTAGTAGAACTAGGACTCGAAGAGTTACCAGCCTACGTTGTCACACCAACTGAAAAACAACTAGGTGAAAAAATGGCAGCTTTCTTAGATGAAAATCGCCTTTCATACGAAGGAATTCAAACTTTCTCAACACCACGTCGTTTGGCTGTTCGTGTACTTGGTTTAGCAGACCAACAAACAGATTTGACTGAAGATTTTAAAGGACCTTCAAAGAAAATCGCCTTGGACGCAGATGGGAACTTTTCTAAAGCTGCTCAAGGATTTGTCCGTGGAAAAGGCTTAACTGTGGATGATATTGAATTCCGTGAAATTAAAGGTGAAGAATATGTCTATGTAACCAAGCATGAAGCTGGAAAACCTGCTGAAGAAGTGTTGACAGGAATTCCAGAAGTATTGGCTAGCCTTAGCTTCCCAGTAAGTATGCACTGGGCAAATAATACCTTTGAATACATTCGTCCGGTCCATACATTGATAGTCCTTTTGGATGATGAAGCTCTTGATATGGACTTTCTAGATATTCATTCGGGACGAATTAGCCGTGGACATCGTTTCCTCGGACATGAAGTTGAAATTCGTCATGCTGATAGTTACGAAGAAGATTTGCGTAAAGTTTATGTCATTGCTGATAGCATTGAACGCGAAAATATGATTCGTGAACAAATCAAGGCTATTGAAGTAGAACAAGGTGTTCAAGTTCAGGTTGATGAAGGTCTTTTAAATGAAGTTTTGAATTTGGTTGAATACCCAACTGCCTTCATGGGGAATTTTGATCCTAAATATCTAGAGGTTCCAGAAGAAGTTTTAGTTACTTCAATGGAAACTCATCAACGCTACTTTGTAGTCCGTGATCTTGAAGGAAATCTAAAACCAAACTTTATTTCTGTTCGAAACGGTAATGCAGAGCATTTGGAAAATGTTGTTCGAGGGAATGAGAAAGTCTTAGTTGCACGTCTTGAAGACGGAGAATTCTTCTGGCGTGAAGATCAAAAATTGAAAATTGAAGATTTAGTAGCTAAACTATCACATGTAACCTTCCATGAAAAGATTGGTTCATTACGTGAACACATGATCCGTACAGGACAAATTGCTATTCTATTAGCAGAAAAAGCTGGCTTATCAGTAGATGAAACTGTTGATCTTGCACGTGCTGCAGCTATTTATAAGTTTGATCTCTTAACTGGTATGGTAGGTGAATTTGATGAGCTTCAAGGGGTCATGGGCGAGAAGTATGCTCTTCTTGCTGGGGAGAACGCAGCAGTGGCACAAGCTATTCGTGAACACTATCTTCCGGATTCGGCTGACGGAGCTCTTCCTGAGTCTAAAGTCGGAGCTATTCTTGCACTAGCTGATAAATTAGATACTCTCTTATCTTTCTTCTCGGTTGGCTTGATTCCATCAGGTTCAAACGACCCATATGCTCTTCGACGTGCAACACAAGGAATTGTTCGAATCTTGGAAGACTTTGGTTGGAAGATTCCAATGGACGAATTGATTGCGAGCCTTTATGCCTTATCATTTGAAAGTCTAACTTATGATAATCAAGAAGAAGTGCTTAACTTCATTAAAGCTCGTGTTGATAAGATGATGGGTTCTACTGCAAAAGATATCAAAGAAGCTGTTCTCGCAAGTTCGAATTTTGTTGTTTCTGATATGATTGAAGCTGCAGAAGCTTTAAGCGAAGCTGCAAATACTGAAGATTACAAATCATCAGTTGAGTCTCTATCTCGTGCCTTTAATCTAGCTGAAAAAGCAGATGGTTTGCTTAAAGTTGATGCAAGTCTTTTTGAAAATGAACAAGAAAAAGAACTTGCTCAAGCAGTAGAAAGTCTTGAATTGAAAGGTTCAGCTAGTGATAAATTAACGCAACTATTTGCTCTTAGTCCAGTAATTGATGAATTCTTTGACAATACCATGGTTATGGCAGAAGATGTTGATGTGAAGAACAACCGTTTAGCTATCCTTGCTGTACTTGTTAATAAAGCAAAAACAGTAGCTGCTTTCAATCTTCTCAATACAAAATAAAAATAAATTGGAGGTCCAAATATGACACCAGAAAAAATCGCTCGTATTAATGAGCTTGCTAAAAAGAAAAAAACAGAAGGGTTGACTGCGGAAGAAAAAGTAGAACAAGCCCAACTTCGTGAAGAATACATTGAGGGATATCGTCGAGCAGTTCGTCACCACGTTGAAGGAATTAAAATCGTGGATGAGGAAGGAAATGACGTGACACCTGAAAAACTTCGACAAGTGCAACGCGAAAAAGGTTTACACGGTCGAAGTCTAGACGATCCCAATTCATAAGCTAAATAAAACCTCGGTTAGTGTCTGCTAACCGAAGTTTTTTATATTGAAAAAAGGAACCATTTGGTTCCTTTGGGTTATTTTTTAGTTACTTGCACCAGAAGTAGCATCAGCATCACTATGTCCTCCAGCGTCAGATGCACCAGAAGTAGCATCGGCATCACCATGTCCTCCAGCAGGAGCAAATGGGCCGCTACCTCCTACCAAACGTTGACCGGTTTCTTTCAAGTACCAATCAAGCCATGGTTGGAAGTTAAAGACAATTTCATTGATACCAGCATATGATCCATCAGGATAGTACATAGCTTGGTAGTTGTGAGTATTGATAACACCTGCAGGTGAACCAGGAACAATTGTACGTACGTATTCTTGGTTGCCATTGCGAAGTGTTCCGATAACCCACTCTACATTTTTCATACGTGCTGGAGGGAGTGAACCATGAATAGTAGACATACGACCGCCTGATTGGGAAGGAACTCGCTTCGCAAACATAGTATTAGGGTCTTGGTGGGCATTGTTATAGTAGAGGAATTGATTGTTATCGTCAGCGTATGTCAATTCAAAAGGCATAGCTTTCAAGAACATATCAATCTGGTTAACAGTCAAGATACCATGGTCAAGTTTAACATATGTATCACCTGAAACAGCACCTGTGATTTCTGCAACTTTTTCTACCCAGTTTGGATCGTCTGGATCAACCTCTGTAATAGTTGTAGCGATTGGTTTGCCACAATCCAAGTCTTCTGGTTCAATTGGTTTTGGTTTTTTCAATTTAGAAACGACTCCTACGTATTTGACAAAGTTATCTAAGCAAGTTTCAAGGAATTTAACTGTTCCTTCGTTAATAATGTTTCCATTAGCGTCAAAAGCTTCTTTAGCTTTTCCAAGGAGGAATTCATTACCTGGCAATGTGTAGGCATTCACTCCTGGTGCATCAAGAATTTTACGAAGGTGAACTTGAGCACGTGAAGTTCCTTGGTCATAGTATGATGCACCCACAATCATAACTGGTTTGTTTTCAAATGGATGAACTTCAAATGAAAGCCATTCAAGTACAGACTTAAGTGAAGCAGAAATAGTGTGGTTGTGTTCAGGAGTTGCAATGATTACACCATCGGCACGAGTAATTTTGTTGTAAAGAAGGCGCAACTGGAAGCTGTCATCCCATTTTTCGTCTTGGTTAAACATTGGAACTTCATCGATTTCCAAAACTTCTAGTTCAAATTTAAATTTAAACTGACGGCGGATGAATTCCAAGAGTTTGCGGTTATATGATTGATCATAGTTTGATCCAACAAGTCCAACAAATTTCATTCTTTCGATCTCCTATCTTACAATTTTTCCCAGTCAAAGTCTTCAGCATCTTTGCGAAGAAGTTCTTGAGCGTTACGCAATTTTTCAGTAACTTTAACAAAGATACGGAAGTCATCAAAGATGGCATCCAATTTCTTGATAACATCAAGATCTACCAAGTCACCATTCTGATCAAATGCTTGAAGAGAATGAGAAAGCAAGAATTCATCTGGGAGAACATTTGCTTTGATTTCAGGAGCATTTAGAATTTGACGAAGTTGCAATTGAGCACGTGAAGAACCAAGTGTACCGTATGAAGCACCTGTAATCATAACAGGTTTGTTCAAAAGTGGGAATACACCATATGAAATCCAAGCAAGAGCGCTCATAAGAACAGCTGGGATTGAGTGATCGTATTCAGGTGTACCGATAATAACTCCATCAGCAGCTTCGATTTTAGCAGCGATTTCCGTAGCTTCAGCTGGGATTTGTTTGTCAGCTGGTTTGTTAAATACAGGTAGATCTTTAATTTCTACCAATTCGATTTCTGCTTTGTCAGCAAAGTGTTTCTGCATATATTGAAGCAGTTGGCGGTTTGTGGAACGTTTTGAGTTTGTTCCTACAATAGCAATAAGTTTAAGCATGGGCTTTCCTTTCTCTTTTGCATTATTAATTAATTACCGTTGGATACCAGATGAACAAGCGACATGTCCATCTTTGTCAATGAGGATGGCTTCGATACCATCAATATTTTCGACTTGCCACATAATAGAGGCGCTACGTTCGCCAAACAAACGAGTGGTCCATATCTCACCGTCGACTGAACGGTCAGATACAATGGTTAAACTGGCTAAATCCGTTTCAATGGGATAACCTGTCTCACTATCAAAAATGTGATGATAATCCTTGCCGTTGATTTCAAGATGCCGTTCATAAATCCCAGATGTAACCACTGATTTTCCAGTAATAGACAAGGTCATCAGGTGATTACCGCGTGGATTATTTGGATCTTGAATGCCGATTTGCCACGGACGTCCATCTTTTGATTGGTTGTTCCCAATTGTGAGGATGTTTCCTCCAAGATTGATAAGAGCAGAGGTGACACCTTTTTCTCTCAGGAAAGCAGCAACCTTATCTGCACTATAGCCCTTCGCTAAACATCCTAAGTCAATTTTCATTCCCTTTTTTTCTAGGAAAACTGTGGAATGTATTGAATCGAGTTTGATATAACTGGGGTTTATCAATGGTAGAACAGAAGTTATCTCTTCAGGACTAGCAACCTTTGCGTCGGAAAAACCAATACGCCAGGTTTGAATCAAAGGCCCGATACTAATATTGAGATGACTTTTAGGTGCCAGACTGTGTTCTAAACCTAATGAAATCAGTTCAAGCAAATCAGGGTGGACTTTAACTGGGGCAATACCTGCCTGATAGTTAATTTCCATTAATTCAGATTCAGCACTATTGGCATTAAACCGAAATTCAAGCTCTTTAAGCAAATCAAAAGCTTGTCTGAGCAGACAATCAGCCCGATCATGTACTAAGGAAATGGAAATTGTAGTTCCCATTAGTCGTTCAGAAGATGAACAGAAAGGCAAAAAACTAACTCCTTTCAAGTCAATTGGAAATAGTTGTAAATCCTGTCATGAAAGTAACTTTGAGATTTATATTTTATTCCCGTATAAATAGAATATCATAAAGTCAGCGTTTTCACAATTTATTTTTTTAAAAAAGTCAAGAAAAATGCTTAAAAACATAATTATGAAAAATAATACTCTTGATAAGTTTTTTTTATAATAAATTAATATTTAATTCTAGTCAAAATTAAGTAATTTCAAACAAAAAAACTTGTAAACGCTAACAGAAAGTGTTATAATACTTAGGAAAAAAAATTAAAGGTAGGATTTATCTTATGAGTAAAATCGTAGTTGTGGGTGCTAACCACGCTGGAACTGCATGTATCAACACTATGTTGGACAACTTTGGAAGCGAAAACGAGATCGTTGTATTTGACCAAAACTCAAATATTTCATTCCTTGGATGTGGAATGGCTCTTTGGATCGGTGAGCAAATCGACGGTCCTGAAGGCTTGTTCTACTCTGATAAAGAAACGCTTGAAGCTAAAGGTGCGAAAATTTACATGAACTCACCTGTACTTTCAATCGACTACGATAACAAAGTTGTTACTGCAGAAGTTGAAGGAAAAGAACACAAAGAATCATACGATAAGTTGATCTTTGCTACTGGTTCTACACCAATTTTGCCTCCAATTGAAGGTGTTGAAATTGTTAAAGGTAACCGTGAGTTCAAAGCAACTCTTGAAAACGTACAATTTGTTAAGTTATACCAAAATGCTGAAGAAGTTATCAACAAACTTGCTGATAAGAGCAAACACCTTGAACGTATCGCTGTAGTTGGTGGTGGTTACATTGGTGTTGAGCTTGCTGAAGCTTTCGAACGTCTTGGAAAAGAAGTTGTCCTTGTTGATATCGTTGACACAGTATTGAACGGATACTATGACAAAGACTTCACACAAATGATGGCTAAAAACTTGGAAGACCACAACATCCGTTTGGCTCTTGGACAAACTGTTAAAGCTATCGAAGGTGAAGGTAAAGTTGAACGCTTGGTAACTGACAAAGAAACATTTGACGTTGATATGGTTGTTCTTGCAGTTGGTTTCCGTCCAAACACTGCTCTTGCTGACGGTAAGATCGAACTCTTCCGTAACGGTGCCTTCCTTGTTGACAAGAAACAAGAAACATCAATCCCAGGTGTATACGCTATTGGTGACTGTGCGACTGTTTATGACAACGCTCGTAAAGACACTAGCTACATCGCACTTGCTTCAAACGCTGTTCGTACTGGTATTGTTGGTGCTTACAACGCTTGTGGACATGAACTTGAAGGAATCGGTGTTCAAGGCTCAAATGGTATCTCAATCTATGGTCTCCACATGGTTTCAACTGGTTTGACACTTGAAAAAGCAAAAGCTGCAGGCTACAATGCAACTGAAACTGGATTTAACGACCTTCAAAAACCAGAATTTATGAAACATGATAACCATGAAGTTGCTATCAAGATTGTTTTTGATCGCGACAGCCGTGAAATCCTTGGTGCTCAAATGGTATCTCGCGATTCAGCAATCAGTATGGCTATCCACATGTTCTCACTTGCTATCCAAGAACATGTTACAATTGATAAATTGGCATTGACTGATCTATTCTTCTTGCCACACTTCAACAAACCATACAACTACATCACAATGGCAGCATTGTCAGCTGAAAAATAATATCTATTAAAACAGAAGAGCATGCTCTTCTGTTTTTTTGTATATTGAAATAAAAAAGCAATCCTATGATTAGGTTGCTTTTCTGTTTTAAATTGCTAGTTTACCTTGGGTCAAATGTAAATCCTTCCCCTAGGATTTCATGGGCTTCAGTAATAGTGATAAAAGCCATAGGATCTACAGAATGAATCATTTCTTTCATCTTAACCATTTCATTTCTAGCTACAATACAGTAGACAATCTTTAAATCGTTTTTACTGTAGTAACCTTGACCGGAGATAAAAGTTACACCTCGACCAAGTTCATCATTAATTTTATCAGCTAGTTCCATTGGCTTTTGTGTGATAATCATGAAGCCTTTACCAGCATAACCACCCTCTCCAATCAAATCGATAACTCGAGATACTATAAAGTCGAATAGAAGAGTATAGGTTACTAAACGTAGATCTTGGAAGATAATTAAAATTAGCATAAGAATGAAGAAGTCTAAGCCAAAAAGTAATTTTCCGACTGAAATATTGGTATATTTATTAAGGATACGAGCGACGATATCAGTACCACCAGTTGTTCCACCCGCGTTGAAAATAACACCAAGTCCAACACCTAGGAGTACTCCTGAGACCAAAGCTACGATAACTAAATCACCTTCAAGATTAAACTGAAGAGGAATCTTCTCAAAGATAGCTAACCAGACGGAGACGGCAATGGTTCCAAGTAGACTGGAATATAGTGATCTTAGTCCAAAAATTTTCCAAGCGAGAATAAAGAGCGGGATGTTAATGATGATGTTCATCAATGAGATAGGGATATTAAAGAGATAGTAGGTAATCAAGGTAATCCCTGTGGCTCCACCTTCAAATAAATGATGTGGGACTACAAAATATGTGAGTCCGAATGCGAAGATAGCAGCTCCGAATATGATAGTTATTGTTGATTTAATATGCCGTAGCATAGAGCTCCCTCCTATTTTTGTACAAAAATGAAGTAGTAAGAGTTGGACTATAAGAATTTATTTTACAGTTTCATGGAATGAATCTTATCAGGATCAGGTGTGACACGAAGCGTTTTTTGACCAGTATAAGTCACGAATCCTGGTTTTCCGCCAGTTGGTTTATTAAGCTTTTTAACCTCAATCATGTCAACTTGAACGAGATTTGAGAGGCGTCCTTTCGAATAGTAGGCTGCAAGTTCTGCAGCATCCGTCTTGACTTCGTCAGAAGGATTCAGATTTCCTGAGATAACAACATGACTTCCAGGAATATCTTTAGCATGGAACCAAAGTTCCTCTTTGCGTGCTATTTTAAAGGTCAACTCTTCGTTTTGAAGATTGTTTCGTCCAACGAGAATAATGGTTTTACCATCGCTAGCCAGATATTTTTCTGGTTTTTTACGCTTTTGGATTTTCTCTCGTTGACGTCTTCTGATGAATCTAGTTTGGATTAATTCCTCACGAATTTCAGCAATCTCATCTAGCCCAGCTTGGTTTAGAACAGTTTCTACGCTTTCCAGATAAAGAATAGTAGCCTTGGTTTCCTCTATCAACTCTGTCAGATATTTAACAGCCTCTTTTAACTTCTGATATCGTTTGAAGTATTTTTGCGCATTCTGATTAGGTGTCAATGCTTTATCAAGAGCGATAGTGATGGGTTGATTGGTATAGTAGTTATCTAAGACGACTTGGTCTTGGTCGTTTGGGACTTGATGAAGGAAAGTCGTTAGTAACTCCCCTTTTTGTCTGAATTCTTCCGCATTTTCGGTAGCCTGAAGTTCTTTTTCTTGTTTCCTAAGTTTTTGGCGATTTTTTTGTAGTTCATTTTCAACACGACGAATGAGTTCACTAGCCTGTTGTTTGACACGGTCGCGCTCAGCCTTATCTTTGTAAAAAACATCAAGAAGTTGAGATAAGCTTGAAAAATGTCCTTCAATTTTAGTTGAAAAAGGGACACAAGAAAAAGACTTATCTGTTAGGCAAGGTTTAGTTTCTTGCTTAAAAAAGTTACGGAAATTAGAAAGTTTATCATTAACTAATAAATTTTCCAATTCATTCGCCGTATCACGACCTAGTCCTTGAAACAGACTTTGAATGTTTCTCGCTGTTAATTCCTGTGTTTGTAGGATTTCAAAAAGTTTTTCATCCTTAATGGTAAAAGGATTGAGGGCCTCTGTACTTGGTGGGGCTATGTAAGTTGCACCAGGTAGGAGTGTACGGTAACTATTTTGAGAGAAACCAATGTGCTTGATAACCTCAAGAACTTTGTTGCTAGACTTATCTACGAGGAAGATATTACTATGTTTACCCATAATTTCAATGATGAGGGTGGCTTGAATATCGTCTCCAATCTCATTCTTGTTAGAAACAGTGATTTCAACGATTCGATCGTTCTCAATCTGCTCGATAGACTCGATAACAGCACCCTGTAAATATTTCCTTAAAACCATGATAAAGGTAGAAGGTTGAGCAGGGTTTTCAAAGGTCGTTTCTGTCAACTGGATGCGTCCAAAAACAGGGTGAGCAGAAAGGAGCAGACGATGACTTTGGCGATTGCTACGGATTTGTAAGACCAATTCTTGGTCAAAGGGTTGATTAATTTTTTGAATGCGACCGTTTAGTAGTTCAGCTCGCAATTCCTCAACCATGTGGTGTAAAAAAAATCCATCAAATGACATGGTTCTCTCCTTATGAATGTATTCCATAGTATTATATCAAAAAGGTAGAATAAAATCATAAAAATATGGTATAATAAGGCCAAGTAAAGAGAATCGAGAAGCACATGTATATTGAAATGGTAGATGAAACTGGTCAGGTTTCTAAAGAAATTTTAAAGCAAACAAAAGAAATTTTGGAATTTGCTGCTAAAAAAATTGGAAAAGAAGACAAGGAGATGGCAGTCACTTTTGTTACCAATGAACGCAGTCATGTACTCAATTTAGAGTTTCGTGATACTGACCGTCCAACAGACGTTATTAGTCTTGAATACAAACCTGAATTAGAGATTACCTTTGACGAAGAGGATTTGGCAGAAGATCCTGACTTAGCAGAAATGATGTCAGAATTTGATGCTTATATCGGCGAGTTATTCATTTCAATTGATAAAGCGCATGAGCAAGCTGAAGAGTACGGTCATAGTTTTGAACGTGAAATGGGCTTTTTAGCTGTGCACGGTTTTTTACACATAAACGGTTATGATCACTACACTCCGGAAGAAGAAGCGGAGATGTTCGGTTTACAAGAAGAAATTTTAACAGCCTATGGACTCACAAGACAATAAACGAAAATGGAAGAATCGCGACTTGCTCTCAAGTTTAGATTTTGCCCTGACAGGTATTTTTACTGCCATAAAAGAAGAGCGTAATATGAGGAAGCATGCGGTAACTTCTCTCTTAGTTCTACTTGCAGGCATTGTTTTTCAAGTTTCCAGAATTGAATGGCTCTTTCTCCTATTAAGCATTTTTTTAGTAATTACTTTTGAGATTTTGAATTCTGCTATTGAAAATGTAGTGGATTTGGCTAGCCATTATCACTTTGATATGCTTGCAAAGAAGGCTAAAGACATGGCTGCAGGTGCAGTTCTTGTTGTGTCTTTATTTGCTGCAGTGACTGGACTTATCATTTTCATCCCTAGGATTTGGGATTTGCTATTTTAAACATTATAGAGGTAACTATGACATTTAAATCAGGCTTTGTAGCCATTTTAGGACGTCCCAATGTTGGGAAGTCAACTTTTTTGAATCATGTCATGGGGCAAAAAATTGCCATCATGAGTGACAAGGCGCAGACAACGCGCAACAAGATTATGGGAATCTACACGACCGATAAGGAACAGATTGTCTTTATCGATACGCCGGGAATTCACAAACCTAAGACAGCTCTTGGAGATTTCATGGTAGAGTCAGCCTATAGCACTCTTCGTGAAGTCGATACCGTTCTCTTTATGGTTCCTGCTGATGAACCACGTGGGAAGGGTGACGATATGATTATCGAACGACTCAAGGCTGCTAAGGTTCCTGTGATTCTCGTGGTAAACAAGATTGACAAGGTGCACCCAGACCAACTTTTAGCTCAAATCGATGATTTCCGTAATCAGATGGACTTTAAGGAAATTGTGCCAATTTCAGCTCTTCAAGGAAATAATGTTTCTCGTCTAATCGACATTCTCAGTGAAAACCTTGAAGAAGGATTCCAATATTTCCCAGCAGACCAAATTACAGACCATCCAGAACGTTTCTTGGTTTCTGAGATGATTCGTGAAAAAGTGTTACACTTAACTCGTGAAGAAATTCCACATTCAGTTGCAGTAGTGGTAGATTCTATGAAACGAGATGAGGAGTCTGATAAAGTTCATATCCGAGCAACCATCATGGTTGAACGCGACAGCCAAAAAGGAATTGTCATCGGTAAAGGTGGTGCCATGCTTAAGAAAATTGGTACCATGGCTCGTAAAGATATCGAACTTATGCTAGGAGATAAGGTTTTCCTAGAAACCTGGGTTAAGGTCAAGAAAAACTGGCGTGATAAAAAGCTGGATTTGGCTGACTTTGGCTATAACAAAAAAGAATATTAAGAAGAGGTGGGCGGTAGCCTGCTTCTTGTTTTTAGTGAAGGAGGAGTTATGCCTGAATTACCTGAGGTCGAAACAGTTCGACGAGGTCTTGAAAAATTGATTCTAGGGAAGAAGATTTCAAACATTGAGATTCGCTATCCTAAGATGATTAAGACGGATTTAAACCAATTTCAGAAAGAGTTACCTGGTCAAGTGATTCAGTCAATGGGACGTCGAGGAAAATATCTACTTTTTAACCTTAGAGATAAAGTTTTGATTTCTCATCTTCGGATGGAAGGGAAGTATTTTTATTATCCTGACGAGATTCCTGAACGAAAGCACGCCCATATCTTAGTTCATTTTGAAGATGGTACCACCTTAGTTTATGAGGATGTCCGTAAGTTTGGTACCATGGAACTGTTGGCGCCTGAACTCTTGGATTCTTACTTTATTTCAAAAAAACTTGGACCAGAACCAACTGATCAAGATTTTGATTTAGGAAGATTTAAACTAGCCTTGAAAAAGTCTAAAAAATCCATTAAATCTCATTTGCTGGACCAGACTCTTGTAGCGGGATTAGGAAATATCTATGTTGATGAAGTTCTTTGGAGAGCGAAGGTTCACCCTTCTAGACATTCTAACAGTTTAAATGCTAAAGAGGCCAGAAAAGTCCATGATGAAACGATTAAGGTTTTAGGACAGGCTGTTGAAAAGGGTGGTTCAACGATTCGTAGCTATACCAATGCTTTTGGCGAGGACGGGACCATGCAAGAGTTTCATCAGGTCTATGATAAAGCTGGACAAGCTTGTTCACGTTGTGGATCCACCATCGATAAAATTCAACTTGGTGGACGTGGAACCTATTTTTGTCCAAAATGTCAAAGGAGAAAGTGATGGGAAAAATAATAGGAATAACTGGTGGTATTGCATCTGGGAAATCCACCGTCACAAATTTTCTAAGACAAAAAGGATTTGAAGTGGTAGATGCGGATGCAGTCGTCCACCAACTCCAAAAGCCTGGTGGCCGACTTTTTCAGATTTTAGTGGAACACTTTGGTGAGAAAATCCTTCTGGAAAATGGAGACTTGAATCGCCCCTTACTTGCTAGTCTGATTTTCAACAACTCTGATGAGAGAGAATGGTCTAAACAGACTCAAGGGAAAATTATCTGTCAAGAATTGGGGTCTCTGAGAGAAAAGTTAGCTCAGACTGAGGATATATTTTTCATGGATATTCCGTTACTTTTTGAACAGGACTATGCTTCATGGTTTGATGAAACTTGGTTAGTTTATGTATCACCAAATGTGCAATTAGAACGTTTGATGAAGAGAGATAATCTATCAAATGAAGCAGCTGAAGCTCGGTTAGCTTCTCAGTGGCCTTTAGAAGAAAAGAAAAAAATGGCTAGTCATATATTAGACAACAATGGCAGTCGAGATCAGCTCTTGAGTCAAGTAGTAAGTATACTTGAAGGAGGCGATACCCATGCAAGAGATTAGTTGGAAGGATAATCTTCGTATTGCTTGGTTTGGCTGTTTTTTAACAGGAGCCAGCATTTCTCTCGTTGTTCCTTTTATGCCTATTTTTGTAGAGCAATTAGGAGTTGAAGGGGATCAAGTTGCTTTTTATTCAGGTTTAGCTATTTCTGTTTCTGCCGTTTCTGCAGCCTGTGTATCACCAATCTGGGGTATCTTAGCAGACAAATATGGGCGAAAACCTATGATGATTCGTGCGGGGATAGCCATGACTATTACCATGGGAGGACTGGCTTTTGTCCCAAATATTTTCTGGCTCTTGTTTCTACGTTTTCTCAATGGCGTTTTTACAGGTTTCGTACCCAATGCGACAGCTTTGATTGCGAGTCAAGTCCCTAAAGACAAGTCGGGGTACGCCCTAGGAACTTTATCAACTGGCGTTGTCGCTGGAACTTTAACAGGTCCATTTGTTGGTGGTCTTATTGCAGAATTTTTTGGAATTCGGAATGTGTTTTTATTGGTTGGCAGTTTCTTGTTTTTAGCTGCTATTCTAACCATTCTTTTTATTAAAGAAGACTTTCAACCTGTGACGAAAGAAAAAGCACTCCCGACCAAAGAGCTTTTTAAATCTATTAAGTATCCTTTTCTCTTGATAAATCTATTTTTAACTAGTTTTGTAATTCAGTTTTCTGCACAATCGATAGGTCCCATCCTTGCTCTTTATGTACGAGATCTTGGACAGAAAGAGAATCTTCTCTTCGTATCTGGTTTGATTGTGTCTAGCATGGGATTTTCAAGTATGATGAGTGCAGGAGTCATGGGGAAATTAGGTGATAAAGTAGGGAATCATCGACTACTTGTTGTGGCTCAGGTATATTCAGTTTTCATATATCTATTATGCGCAAATGCAACAAGTCCATTTCAATTAGGATTCTATCGTTTTCTATTCGGGATAGGTACAGGCGCTCTGATACCGGGTGTTAATGCACTCCTCAGTAAAATAACTCCCAAAGCAGGCATTTCAAGAGTATTTGCCTTTAATCAAGTCTTCTTTTATCTAGGGGGTGTGATAGGTCCCTTGGCAGGATCAGCAGTAGCTGGCCAATTTGGCTACCACTCTGTATTTTATGCAACAGCTCTTTGTGTAGCTCTGAGTTGTACATTTAATCTTATCCAATTTAGAACATTATTAAAAGTGAAGGAAATCTAGTGCGCGTAAAAATAAATTTAAAATGCTCCTCTTGTGGCAGCATCAATTATCTAACCAGTAAAAACTCAAAAACACATCCAGATAAGATTGAAGTCTTAAAGTATTGTCCCAAAGAAAGAAAAGTGACTCTACATCTTGAATCTAAGTAGAAATTATGGTAAAATAATAGGGATTTTAAGGAGTTTGATATGTATAACCTATTATTAACCATTCTATTAGTATTATCTGTTGTGATTGTGATTGCAATTTTTATGCAACCAACTAAAAACCAATCTAGCAATGTATTTGACGCCAGCTCAGGTGATTTGTTTGAACGTAGCAAAGCGCGTGGTTTTGAAGCTGTAATGCAACGTTTGACAGGAATCTTAGTCTTTTTCTGGCTAGCCATTGCCTTAGCATTGACGGTATTATCAAGTAGATAAGAAAATAATGGGCGAGACTAGGTCTTAGCCTATTTTTATTTTGAAAGAAATAAGGTTTTACACAAAAAATAGTATACAAATCTAGAAAGAAAACATGAAAGATAAAATAAAAGAATATTTAGAAGAGAAGGGAAGAGTTACGGTAAATGATCTAGCTCAAGCTCTGGGAAAGGAGAGCTCTAAGGATTTTAGTGAGCTCATCAAAACTTTGTCTCTGATGGAAAGAAAGCACCAGATTCGCTTTGAAGAAGATGGTAGTCTCAATTTAAGCAAAAAGAAGAAGCATGAAATTACCCTTAAAGGGACTTTTCATGCTCATAAAAACGGCTTTGGTTTTGTAAGTTTAGAAGGTGAAGAAGACGATCTTTTTGTTGGGAAAAATGATGTTAACTATGCTATTGATGGGGATACTGTAGAGATTGTTATTAAGAAAGTTGCAGATCGCCAAAAAGGAACTGCTGCAGAAGCTAAGATTATCGATATTTTAGAACACAGTTTAACAACAGTTGTTGGCCAAATCATTCTTGATGAGGAAAAACCTAAGTATGCTGGTTATATCCGTTCTAAAAATCAAAAAATTAGCCAACCGATTTATGTCAAGAAACCTGCTCTCAAGCTAGAAGGGACAGAAGTTCTCAAGGTCTTTATCGATAAATACCCAAGTAAGAAACATGACTTTTTTGTAGCTAGTGTCTTAGATGTTGTGGGACATTCAACTGATGCAGGAATTGACGTTCTTGAGGTCTTGGAATCAATGGATATCGTCTCAGAGTTTCCAGAGGCTGTTCTTAAGGAAGCAGGGAGCGTTCCAGATTCACCATCTGAGGCGGATTTGGAAGGACGTCTAGATCTGAGAGATGAAATTACATTTACCATAGATGGAGCGGATGCTAAGGACTTAGACGATGCAGTTCACATCAAGCCATTGAAGAATGGTAATTTTGAACTAGGAGTTCACATCGCAGATGTTTCTTATTATGTAAAGGAAGGTTCTGCTCTTGATAAGGAAGCCCTTAATCGTGCGACTTCTGTCTATGTAACAGACCGCGTGGTTCCAATGCTTCCAGAACGCCTTTCAAATGGTATTTGTTCTCTTAATCCTCAAGTAGACCGCTTAACTCAGTCTGCCATTATGGAGATTGATAAACATGGTCGTGTTCGTAATTATACGATTACGCAGACTGTTATCAAGACAAGCTACCGTATGACCTATAGTGATGTCAATGACATTTTAGCTGGTGACGAGGAGAAGAGACAAGAGTATAAGAAAATTGTTCCTAGCATCGAACTCATGGCTAAGCTTCATGAAATTCTTGAAGATATGCGGATTAAGCGTGGAGCTCTAAATTTTGATACCAATGAAGCTAAAATATTGGTTGACAAGAAAGGGAAACCAGTAGATATTGTTCTTCGTCATCGTGGGACTGCAGAACGTATGATTGAGTCCTTTATGTTGATTGCTAACGAAACAGTTGCTGAGCATTTTAGCAAGCTTGATTTACCTTTCATCTATCGTATCCATGAGGAACCTAAAGCTGAGAAAGTTCAGAAGTTTATTGATTACGCTTCTAGTTTTGGCTTACGAATCTACGGAACTGCTAGTGAGATTAGTCAAGAAGCCCTCCAAGATATCATGCGCGCCGTTGAGGGAGAACCTTACGCGGATGTATTGTCGATGATGCTTTTGCGTTCGATGCAACAGGCTCGTTATTCTGAGCATAACCATGGGCACTATGGCCTAGCAGCAGACTATTACACTCACTTTACCAGTCCGATTCGCCGTTATCCGGATCTCTTGGTTCACCGTATGATTCGTGACTATGGACGTTCTAAAGAAGTGGCGGAACATTTTGAACAGGTCATTCCAGAGATTGCGACCCAGTCATCCAACCGTGAGCGCAGAGCTATTGAGGCAGAGCGTGAAGTTGAAGCTATGAAAAAAGCCGAATACATGGAAGAGTTTGTGGGTGAAGAGTATGATGCTGTTGTTTCCAGTATTGTAAAATTCGGACTCTTTGTTGAATTGCCAAATACAGTCGAAGGCTTAATTCACATTACCAATTTGCCTGAATTCTATCATTTTAACGAACGTGATTTAACCCTTCGTGGGGAGAAATCAGGAATTACTTTCCGAGTGGGTCAGCAGATACGTATTCGTGTTGAAAGAGCTGATAAGATGACTGGTGAGATTGATTTCTCCTTTATTCCAAGTGAATTTGATGTGATTGAGAAAGGTTTAAAACCGTCTGGCCGCAAGGATAGAGGTCGTCGTTCGGATAAGAAAGAAGACAAGAGAAAAGCCGGTCACTCAAGTGATAAGCGCAAGCATTCATCAAAAGACAAGAAGAAAAAGAGCAAGAAACCTTTTTATAAGGAAGTAGCAAAGAAAGGAGCCAAGCATGGCAAAGGGCGAGGGAAAGGTCGTCGCGCAAAATAAAAAGGCGCACCACGACTATACAATCGTAGATACGCTAGAAGCAGGAATGGTTTTGACAGGAACTGAAATCAAGAGCGTTCGAGCAGCTCGTATCAATTTGAAAGATGGGTTTGCCCAAGTGAAAAACGGCGAAGTTTGGTTGAGCAATGTTCATATCGCTCCTTATGAGGAGGGCAATATCTGGAACCAAGAACCAGAACGTCGTCGAAAACTTCTCCTTCATAAAAAACAAATCCAGAAACTAGAGCAAGAAACAAAAGGAACAGGAATGACTCTGGTTCCACTTAAAGTCTATATCAAAGACGGCTATGCCAAACTCCTCTTAGGGCTTGCTAAAGGGAAACATGACTACGATAAACGGGAGTCAATCAAACGTCGTGAGCAAAATCGTGATATCGCGCGTGTTATGAAAGCTGTTAACCACCGATAGAAAGAGTGAAGAATATGGAAAAACTAGTTGCCTACAAACGCATGCCTGTCTGGAATAAAGACACCATGCCAGAGGCTGTTCAAAGAAAACACAATACTAAGGTCGGAACCTGGGGGAAGATTACCGTATTAAAAGGAGCTCTTAAGTTTATTGAATTGACTGAAGAGGGAGAAGTTATAGCTGAGCACCTCTTTGAAGCAGGTGCTGATAATCCTATGGCACAACCTCAAGCTTGGCACAGAGTGGAAGCTGCCACAGATGATGTGGAGTGGTACTTGGAATTTTATTGTAAACCAGAGGATTATTTCCCAAAGAAATACAATAGCAATCCAGTTCATTCGGAAGTCTTAGAAGCTATGCAGACCGTGAAATCGTGTAAAGCACTAGATCTGGGCTGTGGTCAAGGAAGAAATGCACTCTTTTTAGCTCGGCAAGGATTTGATGTTACAGCAGTGGATCAAAATGAGCTATCCCTTGAAATCTTGCAAAGCATCGTAGAGCAAGAAGATTTAGAAATGCCTGTCGGTCTCTATGATATTAATTCAGCAAGCATAGGCCAAACTTACGATTTTATCGTATCGACAGTTGTTCTCATGTTTTTACAAGCAGATCGTATTTCGTCTATCATTCAAAATATGCAAGAACAAACCTCTATCGGTGGCTATAATTTGATTGTTTGTGCTATGGATACAGAGGATTACCCATGTTCTGTTAATTTCCCATTCACCTTTAAAGAGGGGGAGTTGGCTAATTACTACAAGGACTGGGAATTGGTTAAATACAATGAAAATCCAGGTCATTTACATCGTCGTGACGAAAACGGCAATCGTATTCAACTACGCTTTGCGACCATGTTGGCAAGAAAAGTAAAATAAAAGACTAAGGGAATAGAAAAGGATTTTTCTATTTCCTTTTTTGTTACCCTAATAAGAAAGGAAGTTCTCAATTTATGCTATACTAGAAGTAGGAGAAGTCGATGAAGTTAAACAGAATCGTGATAGTTTTAAAATGATTCTAATCGACCACTATTCCATCGGACTTTTTTGTCTAGGAGGTCTTAGGATGACTAGTCTTTTAATTGAACTGTATGACCGTCATACCATTGAGAAAAATGTCTACCAAGCTTTTGTCAGTGATTGTGATGAAATTTTATTTTTATCTTTGAAAAAAATTGCTGAAGAAGAAAGAGTATCCCTGAAACATTTTTTATTGGAACAAGTACCCCACTTAAAACAAGTACATTTTCGTCAATTTAAGCTAAATAAAGTCTGGCAGGATTTAGACCTCTTTATAGAAAGTTATGATTCAGTTACAATTGATGTTTTTGGTGGAGATAATCTATTAGCGATTGTCTTATTTCAATATGGTTTAGAAAATAATATTCCGATTATTGCTATGGATGTTGAACAAGGAAAACAGTATGCATTAGGAAGGACTAAAATTGAGGATGAAGTCCTAGACATTCCTAGTCTATCCATTGAACAGTTGGTAGCCTTACGTGGTGGTAAAATTTTGAAATCAAGACGACCTCAGCATACGGTTAAGCAAATTGAAGCTATCAAAAAATTGGCCAAGTACGCTATTGAGAATCCAGAAGAATGGTATCAGATTACTCAATTTTTTGCGATAGCAAAAACAGCCGATTTTCACTCTGAAACAGCAAAAGTTTTGGAAAGTAACGGAAAAACCTACTCCTATCCAGCTAAATTGATTCCTCTATTTAAGGATGCCAATTTACTAAAAATCGAAGAGGAAAAAAGAGATAGGGTTGCCTATACATTTCTCAGTCCAGAAGCACATTTGTTATGTCGCACCAAGGGACATATTTTGGAGCTTTATATCTATTTACTAGCCCTTTAGTCTGAGTATTTTGACGAATGCCTTATTGGCGCTGAGATTGATTGGAATGGTATCTTTCCTGAGATGGACAATGTTCAAAATGAGATTGATGTTATCTTTCGTAAAGGTCACTCAGTAGTATTCATTTCCTGTAAAATGACAGATTTATCAGTTGAAGCTATTAACGAACTTGAAGTTTATGCCAATCATTTTGCAGGTGACAATTGTTTGAAAATGATTGTTTGCTCAGGCAAGATTAACCCGGTTTACAGTCATCGTTGTCAGGAATATGGTGTAATGGTGATTAAGCAGGATCAAATACAGAATCTCATCCCTATGGTTCAGAAATATATTAAAAATCAAAGAAAATAGTTGAGAATTATATAGTATAAAAGGTTGAATCTATCAGACTTTTTCTTCTTCTTTTCGAATGGAATAGAAAAGGAGGTCTCTATGTTTCTAGCGAGGGATAAAAATGGGAATTTAATTAGCGCTTTAGGGGATGAAGTAAAGAAACAAACTTATTATTGCCCAGCTTGTGGAGCACGTGTTCGCTTGAGAAAAGGGAAAAATGTACGAACGCATTTTGCTCATGAAAGTCTAAAAAAATGTGATTTTTTCCATGAAAATGAAGGACCAGAACACCTGGAAAACAAGGAGCAATTGTTTTATTGGGCTAAGAAGAATGATGAGGTTGAAATGGAATATCCGATACCTGAACTGAAGCAAATTGCTGATATCTTTATCAATAAACAACTAGCCCTAGAAGTTCAGTGTAGTCCAATTTCTTGTGAACTTTTAAGGGAGAGAAGCAATGGTTATCGAAGTCTAGGTATTCAAGTTTTGTGGTTACTTGGAGAAAAACTATGGATAAAAGAGCGACTAACTCAACTACAGAGAGATTTTCTTTATTTCAGTAATAATATGGGCTTTTATCTTTGGGAGTTAGACCATAAAAGACGAGTTTTGAGACTTAAGTACTTACTCCACCAAGATTTGAAGGGAAAACTTCATTATCAGGTCAAGGAATTTTCTTATGGCAAAGGGAATCTTCTAGAAATATTACGGACTCCTTATCAACAACAAAACCTGATTTCTTTTTCAGTTGAGCAAGACAGGAACATCTGTTATTACATTCAAAAACAACTTTATTATCAAAATCCCTATTGGATGAAGCAACAAGCTCAAGCCTATTTGAGCGGAGAGAATCTTTTGAATCGGAAGAAACAGGACTGGTATCCCCAATTAAGGCCGATAGAAAACGGATCTTTTTGTCAAATTAAACAAGATATTCATGATTATTATCGCAACTTTCGAATTTATTATCAAAAAAATCCTCAAACTGAGTTACAAAAGCTCTATCCACCTGCCTTTTATCAGCGTTATTTCCTGAAAAATATGGTAAAATAGAAAGGATGGAGGTAATTTATGGTATTACAACGAAATGAAATAGATGAAAAAGATACATGGGATTTGTCCACTATCTTTGAAACAGACCAAAAATGGGAAGAAGAGCTCGCCCTTTTAACGGAAGATACAAAACAAGCAGCTAGTCTTGAGGGACATCTCTTGGATAGTGCAGTAAGCCTTCTTGATATTACGGAGCGTTATCTGGACTTGAGTCGTCGTCTTGAAAAACTCTATGTCTATGCACATATGAAAAACGACCAAGATACTCGAGTAGCTAAGTATCAAGAATACTATGCAAAAGCAATGGCTCTTTATAGTCAACTTGATCAGGTCTTCTCTTTCTATGAGCCGGAATTTATGGCTATCACAGAAGATCAGTATCAAAACTTTTTAACAGAAGAACCAAAACTCCAGCCTTATAAACACTTCTTTGATAAACTATTGCAAAATAAGGACCATGTCCTTTCACAACGTGAAGAAGAGTTGCTTGCAGGTGCTGGTGAAATCTTCGGTGCTGCTAGTGAAACCTTTGCTATTTTAGATAATGCAGATATTGTCTTTCCATTCGTTAAAGATGAAGATGGAAATGAAGTTCAATTGTCACACGGTGTTTATATGCGCTTTGTAGAATCTAAAAATCGTGAGGTTCGTCGTGGAGCTTATGAAGCTCTTTACTCTACCTATGAACAATACCAGCACACTTATGCTAAAACCTTGCAGACCAATGTTAAAGTGCAAAACTATCGTGCTAAGGTTCGTAACTACAAGAGTGCGCGTGAAGCAGCTCTTGCAGCTAACTTTGTGCCAGAAAGTGTTTATGATAACCTAGTGTCTGCCGTTCGTAAGCATTTGCCACTCTTACATCGTTATCTAGCTCTTCGCTCAAAAATCTTGGGTATTCCAGACCTCAAGATGTACGATGTCTATACACCATTGTCTTCAGTAGAATACAGCTTTACTTATGAGGAAGCCTTAAAGAAGGCAGAAGAAGCTTTGGCAGTTCTTGGTGAAGATTACTTGAGTCGTGTGAAACGTGCCTTCAGCGAACGTTGGATTGATGTGTATGAAAATCAAGGCAAGCGTTCAGGTGCATATTCAGGTGGATCATACGATACAAATGCCTTCATGCTACTTAACTGGCAGGATAACCTCGATAATCTCTTTACCCTTGTCCATGAGACAGGTCACAGTATGCATTCTAGCTATACGCGTGAAACCCAGCCTTATGTCTACGGGGATTACTCAATTTTCCTAGCTGAGATTGCTTCAACAACCAATGAAAACATCCTGACAGAAAAATTATTGCAAGAAGTTCAAGATGATGCAACACGCTTTGCGATTCTCAACAACTTCTTGGATGGTTTCCGTGGAACAGTATTCCGCCAAACTCAATTTGCAGAATTTGAACATGCCATCCACCAAGCAGATCAAAACGGTGAAGTTTTAACAAGTGAGTTCCTAAACAATCTCTATGCAGACTTGAACCAAGAATACTATGGTTTGAGCAAAGAAGATAATCCACAAATCCAGTACGAGTGGGCTCGAATTCCTCATTTCTACTATAATTACTATGTATATCAATATTCAACTGGTTTTGCAGCAGCTTCAGCCTTGGCTGAAAAGATTGTTCATGGTAGCCAAGAGGATCGTGACCGTTATATTGAATACCTGAAGGCTGGGAAGTCAGACTATCCACTCAACATCATGCGTAAAGCTGGTGTTGACATGGAAAAAGAAGATTATCTCAACGATGCCTTTGCAGTCTTTGAACGTCGTTTGGATGAGTTTGAAGCCCTTGTTGAAAAATTAGGATTAGCATAAAATGGTTGAGTCATACAGTAAAAATGCTAACCACAACATGCGACGTCCTGTCGTAAAAGAAGAAATCGTCGAATTTTTACGTCAACGACAAAAGCAAGTGTCAGGTTCCTTAAAAGAACTAGAAAACTTTGCTCGCAAGGAAAATATTCCAATCATCCCTCATGAAACTGTCGCTTATTTCCGTTTCCTAATGGAAACAATTCAACCAAAAAATATTTTAGAGATTGGGACAGCGATTGGATTTTCAGCTCTTTTAATGGCAAATCATGCCCCAAACGCAAAAATTACAACCATTGATCGGAATCCTGAAATGATTGGTTTTGCCAAGGAGAATTTCGCCAAGTTTGATAATCGCCAACAAATTACTCTCTTGGAAGGCGATGCGGTAGACGTCTTGTCAACATTGACAGATACCTATGACTTTGTTTTTATGGATTCTGCCAAGTCCAAATACATCGTATTTCTTCCAGAAATTCTCAAACACCTAGATGTTGGAGGAGTAGTCGTCTTGGATGATGTTTTTCAAGGTGGTGACATCGCTAAGGATATCATGGAAGTTCGACGTGGACAACGAACAATCTATCGTGGTTTACAAAGACTATTTGATGCAACTTTAGATAACCCAGGACTAACAGCCAGTCTGGTTCCTCTTGGAGATGGGATATTGATGCTGAGAAAGACTCAAGCAGTAGTTGAACTGCCAGATTTTGATTAATTTCAGATTTTTTTAAGACAATTTAGTAAAATAGATAAGGTAAACATTTATCTAGTGTATAAAAAAGGAGTAAACATGAAGAAAAAATTATTGGCTGGTGCCATCACTTTGTTATCAGTAGCTACTTTGGCTGCTTGCTCAAATAGCTCTGAAGGAGCTGACCTCATTACTATGAAGGGTGATGTTATCACAGAACATCAATTCTATGAAGAAGTGAAAAACAACTCAACTGCTCAACAAGTTTTGCTTAATATGACTATTCAAAAAGTTTTCGAAAAACAATATGGTTCTGAAGTAAGTGAAAAAGAAGTAGATGACGCTGTAGCAGAAGAACAGAAGAAATATGGTGATAGCTATCAAATCGTTCTTTCTCGTGCTGGTATGACAGCAGAAAGCCGTAAAGCTCAAATTCGTACAAGTAAATTAGTTGAGTATGCTGTTAAAAAAGCTGCAGAAGCTGAATTGACGGATGAGAACTACAAAAAAGCTTATGACGAGTACACTCCAGAAGTAACTGCTCAAATTATTAAACTTGACAGTGAAGATAAGGCTAAAGAAGTTCTTGCTAAAGCAAAAGAATCTGGAGCTGACTTCGCACAATTGGCTAAAGATAATTCAACAGACGAAAAGACAAAATCAAATGGTGGAGAAATCACCTTCGACTCTGCATCAACAGAATTGCCAGACGTTGTTAAAAAAGCAGCCTTTGCCCTTGATGTTGATGGTGTTTCAGATGTGATTACAGCTCCGGGTACACAAGCATATACTAGTAGCTTCTATATTGTAAAATTGACTAAGAAAACTGAAAAATCTTCTAATATTGATGATTATAAGGAAAAATTGAAGACAATCATTCTTACTCAAAAACAAAATGACGCTACCTTCGTTCAAAGTATTATTAGTAAAGAATTGCAAGCCGCAAATATTAAGGTTAAGGACCAAGCCTTCCAAAATATCTTTACTCAGTATATCCAAAGTGATACAACAAGTGAAACTACAACTACGTCAGCAGCAACCGATACTACAACAACAGCAGGTGAAACTACAACAACGTCTTCAAACTAAAGATGACAACTCTATCTTTCTACTCTTGAAAGATAGAGTTTTTTTAAATCTTCCTTAGTTAAAAGTTATAAATGAAAATAATTGCTGTGTGACTTCTTCAAGCTTAAATTCTAACCTTTATAGGGTAAGAGTTTTTTTCTAACTCAAAAAATGGTATAATAGCAAGAAAACTAAAATTAATAAAAAATAAGATTTGTTAGTGGTGAAGTATGAAAATTAGTAAACGGCACCTGTTGAATTATTCCATTTTAGTGCCCTATATCCTCTTGTCTGTTTTGGGCTTGATAGTGGTATATTCGACAACGAGTGCGTCCTTAATCCAAGAAGGACAGAGCGCTTTTCAATTAGTTCGAAACCAAGGTATATTTTGGTTCGCTAGTTTAATACTGATTGCAGTTATCTATAAGTTGAAGCTAGGATTTTTACGTAATGAACGCTTGTTATTCATTGTGATGTTTTCAGAGTTAGTATTGCTTGCTCTAGCACGTTTGATTGGGATTCCTATTAATGGTGCCTACGGTTGGATTAAAGTAGGACCAATTACTGTTCAACCTGCCGAATACTTGAAAATTATTATTATCTGGTACTTGGCTCAACGTTTTTCAAAACAACAAGAAGAAATTGGTGTCTATGACTTTCAAGTTTTAACTCAAAACCAATGGTTACCAAGATCTTTTAATGATTGGCGATTTGTACTCATAGTCATGATTGGTAGCTTGGCTATCTTCCCTGACCTTGGAAATGCGACAATTCTCTTTTTAGTAGCATTGTTGATGTACTCAATTAGTGGAATAGCTCATCGATGGTTCGCAACCATTCTCGGAATATTGACCAGTGTATCCTTTGTATCATTAACTGCCATTAAATTGATTGGTGTTGATAAGGTTTCGAAGATTCCTGTATTTGGTTATGTAGCTAAACGCTTTAGTGCCTTCTTTAATCCATTTGATGACGTAGCTGGTGCGGGACACCAATTAGCCAATTCGTACTATGCAATGGTTAATGGTGGCTGGTTTGGCTTAGGTTTAGGTAACTCTATCGAAAAGCGCGGTTATCTACCTGAAGCACACACGGATTTTGTGTTCTCGATTGTTATTGAAGAGTTTGGTTTTGTCGGAGCCAGTCTTATTTTAGCTCTCTTATTCTTCTTAATCCTCCGCATTATCTTGGTTGGTGTTCGAGCAAAAGATCCATTTAACTCAATGGTGGCAATCGGTATCGGTGGAATGATTTTGATCCAGGTATTCGTCAATATAGGTGGGATCTCAGGTTTGATTCCATCTACAGGTGTAACCTTCCCATTCCTTTCTCAGGGAGGGAATAGTCTATTGGTTCTTTCTGTAGCCATCGCCTTTGTCTTAAATATCGATGCTAGTGAAAAACGTGCAAAACTTTACAGCGAGTATGAAACACAGCTCTAAGAAAAAGTAACAAGGAGAAAAAAATGTCTCTTCAAAAGTTAGAAAATTTTGGTAACAAAACTGTCGTGCAAGAAGAAGTTCAAATCTTGACAGATTTACTTGAAGATATCACGAAAAATATGCTTCCCGCTGATACCTTTGACAAGATTATGCAGTTGAAGGAGCTATCATCAAAATTAGACTATCAAGGTTTGGATAAAGTAGTAAGAGGTCTTTCCAATGATGAAATGGTCTACATTTCTAGATATTTCTCTATTTTGCCACTTTTGATTAATATTTCTGAAGATGTTGACTTGGCATACGAAATCAACCATCTAAATAATATTGGCCAAGATTATCTCGGTAAATTATCAACAACCATTGAAATGGTCGCTGAAAAAGAAAATGCCGCTGAAATTCTTGAACGTCTGAATGTCGTGCCAGTATTGACAGCCCACCCAACACAAGTGCAACGGAAGAGTATGTTGGATTTGACCACACATATTCATACTCTCTTGCGTAAATACCGTGATGTGAAAATGGGTCTTATTAACGAGGAAAAATGGCACAATGATCTTCGTCGCTATATTGAGATTATCATGCAGACGGATATGATTCGTGAGAAGAAACTAAAAGTAACGAATGAAATCACTAACGTGATGGAATATTACAATAGTTCCTTCCTTCAGGCAGTACCAAATCTAATGCTAGAATATAAACGTCTTGCGAAAGAACAAGGAATTGACCTTAAACAAGCCAAACCTATTACTATGGGAATGTGGATTGGTGGAGACCGAGATGGAAATCCATTTGTAACTGCTGAAACTCTCATGCGTTCAGCAACCATTCAAAGCGAAGTCATCTTCAACTACTATATCAGCAAGATTTCTAGTCTCTATCGTACTTTCTCTCTTTCTACTAATCTATCCAAGACAAGTAAGGCTGTTGAAGAAATGGCAGCTCAATCTCAAGATACTTCTGTTTTCCGCGAGAAAGAACCTTATCGTCGAGCTTTTCACTTTATTCAATCAAAATTGATTCAAACACTATTGAATCTAAAAGAGTGGGCGGTTGTTGGTTCATCAGCAGATGAACGTCATCATGTCGAACGTCTTCTTGGCGCTCAAGGGCATCAACAAGGAGAAATCACTGACTATATCAGCAATCGAATCTCAGGAGCTATCCAAGATTTGGCAGATGAGCGTCCTCCTTACTACGAAACAATTGAAGAGTTTAAGCATGACTTATATGTCATTAAGGATTCATTGCTTGAAAATAAGGCAGAAGCCTTGTTGACAGGTGAGTTTGCAGAGCTTTTAGAAGCAGTCGAAGTATTCGGATTCTTCCTGGCATCAATCGATATGCGCCAAGACTCAAGCGTCCATGAAGCCTGTGTTGCTGAATTGTTAGCATCTGCTGGTATTAATGACCACTATAGCGATTTGTCAGAAGATGAAAAGTGCGAGTTGCTTTTACATGAATTGTTAGAAGATCCTCGAATCTTGTCAGCGACTCATGCTGAGAAGTCTGAACTGCTCGAAAAAGAATTGGCTATTTTCCAAACTGCTCGTGAATTAAAAGATCGTTTGGGAGAAGACGTTATTCGTCAAACAATTATCTCTCATGCAACTAGCGTATCTGATATGTTAGAATTGGCAATCATGCTTAAAGAAGTTGGTCTTGTAGATGATGAAAAAGCGCGTGTACAAATCGTTCCTCTTTTTGAAACAATCGAAGACTTAGATCATTCTGAAGAAACAATGAGAAAGTATTTCTCTTTACCACTTGCTAAGAAGTGGATTGCTTCTAGAGATAATTACCAGGAAATCATGCTTGGCTACTCTGATAGTAACAAAGATGGTGGATACCTCTCATCTTGTTGGACACTCTATAAGGCACAAAAACAATTGACTGCTATTGGTGATGAGTTTGGTGTCAAAGTAACCTTCTTCCACGGTCGTGGGGGTACCGTTGGTCGTGGTGGTGGCCCTACTTATGATGCCATTGCTTCTCAACCACTCAAATCCATCAAGGATCGTATCCGTTTGACTGAACAAGGTGAAGTTATCGGAAATAAATACGGAAACAAGGATGCAGCCTACTATAACCTTGAAATGCTGGTTTCAGCAGCTATTAACCGTATGATTACTAAGAAGAAGAGTGATACCAATACATCAAATCGCTATGAAGCCATCATGGATCAAGTGGTAGAACGCAGCTACGATATCTACCGTGAGCTCGTATTTGGAAATGAACATTTCTATGATTATTTCTTTGAATCTAGTCCAATCAAGGCAATCTCAAGTTTCAATATTGGTTCTCGTCCAGCAGCTCGTAAAACGATTACTGAAATTGGTGGTCTACGCGCCATCCCTTGGGTATTCTCATGGTCACAAAGTCGTGTTATGTTCCCAGGTTGGTATGGAGTTGGTTCAAGCTTTAAGGAATTTATCGATCAGGATCCTAAAAATATCGAAACGCTTAGAGAAATGTATCAAAACTGGCCATTCTTCCAGTCTCTTCTCTCTAACGTAGATATGGTTTTGTCAAAATCTAACATGAACATTGCCTTTGAATACGCTAAACTATGTGAAAGTGAAGAAGTACAAGCAGTCTTCTATACTATCTTAGATGAATGGCAATTGACCAAGAACGTTATCTTGGCCATCGAAGGCTACGAAGAACTTCTGGCAGAAAATACGTACTTGAAAGATAGTCTAAACTACCGTATGCCTTATTTCAATATCCTTAACTATATTCAGTTGGAGTTGATTAAGCGTCAACGTCGTGGTGAGCTTTCTTCAGATGAAGAAAGATTAATTCATACGACTATTAACGGAATTGCTACAGGATTACGTAATTCAGGTTAATATAAACTTCATTTTCCAAAAACCGTAGGAATTTTCGTAATTTTTTAAAATAATTCATGAAAACTCTTGACAAGCTTTAGGAAAATGATATAATTTAAGCATTCAGAAAGTAATCATCGAATTTTTCTAGAGAGTCTGTGGTTGGTGGAAACAGATAGGTGGAAGTGATGAAAATTGGGCTGAATGTTATTAAGAATTTGAAATCATAAGAATTCGGTGAGCACACCTTACAGTGCAACTCGTTTTAGCGAGTAAGAGCGATAGGACTAGTTCCTATAATTGAGGTGGCACCGCGCATCGACGTCCTCACACAAGTTTTTTGTGTGAGGACTTTTTCTATGGGGAGTAAAAAATTATGGAAATCAAACGATGGCGTCGCTTGAATAAGTGATTGAATAAAAAAAATAATAAGTTAAGAAGAAATAAGGAGAAAATTATGAAGAACAAACGTCTACTCGGCATTATCGTAGCATTAGCACTTGTAGTTGGTGGAAGCTTAGTATATTCTAGCTTAACGAAACAAGAAACTAAAACTGAGACAGCTAATAAAACAGCTAAGGTTGGTGTTCTTCAGTTTGTAAGCCATCCATCACTTGATTTGATTTACCAAGGAATCCAAGATGGACTTGCTGAAGAAGGTTATAAAGGTGACCAAGTTAAAATCGACTTTATGAACTCTGAAGGTGACCAAAGTAAGGTTGCTACAATGAGTAAACAATTGGTGGCAAACGGAAATGATGTCGTTGTCGGAATCGCAACACCTGCGGCTCAAGGTCTTGCAAGTGCAACAAAAGACCTTCCTGTTATCATGGCTGCTATCACAGACCCAATTGGTGCTAACCTTGTACAAAACTTGGAAAAACCAGGTGGGAACATCACTGGGGTGTCTGACCACAACCCTGCTGAACAACAGGTTGAATTGATCAAAACATTGACTCCTGATGTTAAGACAGTTGGAGCTCTTTACTCAAGTAGTGAAGATAACTCTAAATCTCAAGTTGAAGAGTTCAAAACTTACGCTGAAAAAGCTGGTTTGAAAGTAGAAACTTTTGCAGTTCCATCAACTAACGAAATTGCTTCTACAGTAAACGTCATGACTGGAAAAGTAGATGCAATCTGGGTTCCAATTGACAACACAATCGCATCTGCGTTCTCAACTGTAGTATCAAGTAACCAAACAGCTAAAAAACCAATCTATCCAAGTGCAACTGCAATGGTAGAAGCCGGTGGTTTGGCATCAGTCGTTGTGGATCAACACGATCTTGGTGTGGCTACTGGTAAGATGATCGCTAAAGTCTTGAAGGGTGAAAAACCTGCTGATACTCCAGTCAATGTCTTCTCAACTGGTAAATCAGTGATCAACAAAAAACTAGCTCAAGAACTTGGAATCACTATTCCAGAATCAGTTCTTAAAGAAGCTGGTCAAGTAATCGAATAAGAATGAAGGAGGAGTTGGAGACATCTCCTCCAATTTTTAAAAGAAGGAAATGAATGTAACATGATAGTATCGATAATTTCACAAGGATTTGTCTGGGCTATTCTAGGTTTGGGAATCTTTATGACCTTTCGAATCCTCAACTTTCCAGATATGACAACGGAGGGCTCTTTCCCGTTGGGAGGAGCGGTAGCAGTAACTCTAATCACACAAGGAGTCAATCCTTTTCTTGCTACCTTAGTAGCTGTTGGAGCAGGCTGTCTTGCAGGTTTAGCGACTGGTCTTCTTTACACGAAAGGAAAGATTCCAACACTCTTGTCTGGTATTTTGGTGATGACTTCTTGCCATTCTATCATGCTCATGATTATGGGACGCGCAAACCTTGGGCTTTTGGGAACCAAACAAATCCAGGATGTTCTTCCTTTCTCATCTGAGGTTAATCAATTATTTACAGGCTTGATTTTTGTGACTTTGGTTATCCTTCTCATGCTTTTCTTCCTAGATACCAAACTTGGACAGGCCTATATCGCGACAGGAGATAATCCAGATATGGCTCGTAGTTTTGGTATCAATACTGGACGCATGGAGCTTATGGGCTTGGTCTTGTCAAATGGTGTGATCGCACTTGCTGGTGCCCTTATCGCTCAACAAGAAGGCTATGCCGATGTCTCTCGTGGTATCGGTGTTATCGTAGTTGGTCTTGCTAGCTTGATTATCGGTGAGGTCCTCTTTAAGAGTCTTACCCTAGCAGAACGCTTGGTTACCATTGTTGTTGGTTCGATTAGTTACCAATTCTTGGTATGGGGAGTCATTGCTCTCGGATTTAACACCAGCTACCTCAGACTTTACAGTGCTCTTATCCTAGCCACTTGTCTAGTCATTCCAACCCTTAAGGATAAATACTTGAAAGGAGTCAAGTTAAGCAAATGACAGCAATTGTTGAATTAAAAAATGCCACAAAAATTGTGAAAAATGGCTTCGACGAGGGAAAAATTATCCTAAACGATGTTTCACTTGAAATTTTTGAACATGACTTCATCACAATCTTGGGTGGAAATGGAGCAGGGAAGTCAACTCTATTTAATAGCATTGCGGGGACTCTACCATTGACAAGTGGTAGCATTCGCATCATGGGCGAGGATGTAACTCATTTTAGCCCTGAAAAGCGTGCCAAGTATCTTTCTCGTGTTTTTCAAGATCCTAAGATGGGGACAGCTCCACGTATGACGGTTGCAGAAAATCTTTTGATTGCCAAGTTCCGTGGAGAAAAACGTGGACTTTTCCCAAGAAAATTGTCATCCTATAAGGAAGAATTTCAAGCAACCATTGAGAAGGTTGGCAATGGGCTAGAGAATCATTTGGATACTCCGATTGAGTTTTTATCAGGTGGACAAAGACAGGCTTTGAGTCTCTTAATGGCAACACTAAAACGTCCAGAACTACTTTTGTTAGATGAACACACGGCTGCACTTGACCCTAAAACAAGTGTTGCCTTGATGGAATTGACAAATGACTTTGTTAGCAAGGATCATCTAACAGCTTTGATGATTACCCACCATATGGAAGATGCTCTAAAGTATGGAAATCGCTTGATTGTTATGAAAGATGGACAAATCATCCAAGATTTGAATAAGGATGAAAAAGCCAAGATGAAGATTTCAGATTACTATCAACTGTTTGATTAGGAGTTCATATTTACAATAAGCTTAGAGATAATTTTTACCTCTAAGTTTTTTGTTTTTGAAATGAATAGAAAATTTTAACTATGATTTTTTATTTTCAAGGTTATTTGCTTTTAAATGAAATTTTACTTTAAAAAGTTCATAATCTATGAAATAGGAGTATGTAAAGGGGATGAAATGGTTTACTTTTTTTCAGAAATAAAGTATACTATATAAAGTAAACTGTGATAAAATGGAGGTATTGTCTATGGTTGACAAGAGAGTCATCGAAGAAATCAAAAACAATACCAATATTGTCGAAATCATAGGAGAAGTAATTTCCTTACAAAAATCTGGACGGAACTTTTTAGGGCTCTGTCCTTTTCATAGTGAAAAGACCCCTTCCTTTAACGTAGTGGAAGATAAGCAGTTTTACCACTGTTTTGGTTGTGGCCGTTCTGGAGATGTCTTTAAGTTTATTGAAGAATATCAACAAGTTACCTTTGCCGATGCCGTGAGGATTCTAGGCGAACGTCTTGGGATGCACCTGAAAACTCCTGTCCATAACACTGCTCAACATACGTCCCCTCATCAAAATCTTTATGAGATGCATGATAAGGCTGCACGCTTTTATCATGCTATTCTCATGACAACAAAAATGGGTGAGGAAGCAAGAAACTATCTCTATAAACGTGGCTTGACTGATGATGTCATTAAACATTTTATGATTGGTTTAGCTCCTGCTGAACGTTCTTATCTCTACCAACGTTTAGCTAATGATTATAGCGAAAAGGACTTGCTGGATTCAGGTCTGTTTTATCTTTCCGAGAGTAATCAATTCTTTGATACCTTCCATAACCGGATTATATTTCCACTCTCAAACGACCAAGGAAAGGTAATTGCTTTCTCTGGACGGATTTGGCAAGAGACAGATTCTCAAACTGCCAAGTATAAAAATAGTCGAGCGACGGCGATTTTTAACAAGAGCTACGAATTATATCATTTGGATAGGGTAAAAAAAGGCTCAGGTAAAGCTCCTGAAATTTACCTGATGGAAGGCTTTATGGATGTTATCGCTGCCTACCGTGCTGGTATTGAAAATGCAGTAGCTTCCATGGGAACGGCCTTGACTGCTGAACACGTCGAACATCTCAAACGCTTTACAAAAAAAGTGATTATCACTTATGACGGTGATAAGGCAGGACAAGCTGCAACTGCTAAAGCTTTGGACGAGCTTAAAGATCTACCTGTACAAGTAGTCCAGATTCCTGATGCAATGGATCCTGATGAGTATTTACAAAAGAATTCTCCAGAGGATTTGGCTTATCTTTTATCCAATACTCGAATCAGTCCGATTGAGTTTTATATCCATCATTACAAACCTAGTAATAGTGAAAATCTCCAAGCACAGATTGAGTTCATTGAGAAAATTGCACCTCTTATCGTCAAAGAACCTTCTATCACAGCTCAGAACACCTATATTCATTTACTGACGGATCATTTACCATCTTTTGATTTTCAACAAGTAGAGCACATTATTAATGAAAGTCGTGTTAGACAGAGACAAGAGAAGGTTAAGCAAGTCGTTAATCCGACACCTATCACAATGTCAGTTTCTAAACAACTGACAGCAGTTATGAGGGCTGAAGCGCATATTCTTTACCGTATGATGGAACATCCTTTGGTGCTCAATGATTATCGCTTAAGAGATGATTTTGTATTTGAAACACCTGAGTTTCAAACCTTGTATGGTCTGCTGATTGATAATGGATTAATCACTTCGGAAGATTTGGCTAACCAGACTAGAGAAGTTGAAAATGCTTGGTACCAAGTGTTAGCCTTGGATTTACCTTCTGAAATGTCTCCAGAAGAGTTAAAAGAAGTGGAAGAGTCGAGAAATCGTGCTCTGTTGAATCAACAAAATTTGCAGATTAAAAAGAAGGTTCAGGAAGCTAGTCATGTAGGTGATACAGAAACTGCTTTAGAAGAGCTTGAACGCTTAATTGCCCAAAAAAGAAGAATGGAGTAAGAATGGCAAAAAAACAAAAAGAAGTAACAACTTTTGATGTCCAAGTCGCTGAGTTTATTCGTAACCATAAGAAAACTGGTACTGCGACAGATGATGAAATTAACAATGTCCTTGTAATTCCTTTTGCTCTTGATGTTGAAGGGATTGAAAATCTTTTGCAACGTATTCAAGATGCAGGTATTGCAATCACGGATAACGAAGGAAATCCAAGTGAACGTGTTCTAAGTACAGAAGAAGAACCGGAACTAAGTGATGAGGACTTAATTGGTTCTACATCTGCCAAGGTCAATGACCCTGTTCGTATGTACTTGAAAGAAATTGGAGTTGTACCTCTTCTTACAAACGAAGAGGAAAAAGAGTTGGCCCTTGCTGTTGAGGCTGGCGATGTTGAAGCTAAGCAACGTCTAGCAGAAGCTAACCTTCGTTTGGTTGTGTCTATCGCGAAACGCTATGTTGGACGTGGAATGCAATTCCTTGACTTAATCCAAGAGGGTAACATGGGGCTTATGAAAGCCGTTGATAAATTTGACTACTCTAAAGGGTTCAAATTCTCAACTTATGCAACTTGGTGGATCCGTCAGGCTATTACTCGTGCCATTGCTGACCAAGCTCGTACCATCCGTATCCCAGTTCATATGGTTGAAACCATTAACAAACTTGTTCGTGAACAACGTAATCTTCTTCAAGAGTTAGGACAAGATCCTACTCCTGAGCAAATTGCTGAACGAATGGATATGACGCCTGATAAGGTTCGTGAAATCCTTAAGATTGCTCAAGAACCAGTTTCTCTAGAAACGCCTATTGGTGAAGAAGATGATAGCCATCTTGGTGACTTTATCGAAGATGAAGTGATTGAAAATCCAGTTGACTACACAACTCGTATCGTTTTGCGCGAACAGTTGGATGAAGTTTTGGATACTCTTACAGATCGTGAAGAAAATGTTCTTCGTCTTCGTTTTGGTCTCGATGATGGGAAAATGCGTACGCTAGAAGATGTGGGTAAAGTCTTCAATGTTACACGTGAGCGTATTCGTCAGATTGAAGCAAAAGCTTTGAGAAAACTTCGCCAACCAAGTCGAAGCAAACCGCTTCGTGACTTTATCGAGGATTAAGATAGAGGAGACTGAATATGACTTACACAGAAGAGCAAATTGAAAATATCAAAACACGGATTTTGACAGCTTTAGAAGAAGTTATTGACCCAGAATTAGGCATCGATATCGTTAACCTAGGTCTGATTTATGAGATTCGTTTTGATGGTGATACAGGAGATACAGAGATCGATATGACTTTGACAACTATGGGTTGTCCATTGGCAGATCTCTTAACCGATCAAATTTATGATGCAATGACAGATGTTCCAGAGGTTACCAACGTCGAAGTTAAATTAGTTTGGTATCCAGCTTGGACGGTTGAAAAAATGAGTCGCTATGCGCGCATTGCTTTAGGAATTAAGTAGAATAAAACAAAAAAAGAGAAATAGCATAATTGTTAGGAATTTCCCTGGCTTTTATGCTATCTCTCTTTTAATTTGCTGATTTTCTTTCAATAAAATGATATAATGGATAGTATGGAAAAAGAGAAATTACGCATCAATATGCTAAGCTCAAGTGAAAAGGTAGCAGGCCAAGGTGTTTCTGGAGCTTACCGTGAACTTGTGCAACTTTTGAAACGTGATGCGAAAGACCAACTAATTGTAACGGAGAATCTTCCTGTAGAAGCTGATGTTACTCATTTTCATACAATCGATCTTCCTTATTATTTGTCAACATTCCAAAAGAAGCGTTCTGGTCGTAGAATTGGTTATGTCCATTTCTTGCCGGATACCTTAGAAGGTAGCTTGAAGATTCCATTCTTCCTAAAAGGAATCGTGAAGCGGTACGTATTTTCCTTTTATGACCGTATGGAACATTTGGTTGTGGTCAATCCTACTTTCATCGAAGATTTGGTTGCAGCTGGGATTCCCCGTGAAAAAGTAACCTATATCCCAAACTTTGTGAATAAAGAAAAATGGCATCCACTTCCTGTAGAAGAAGTAAGTAAACTTCGACATGACATGGGGTTGAGCGAAAATCAATTCGTAGTAGTAGGAGCTGGGCAGGTTCAAAAGCGTAAAGGGATTGATGATTTCATTACACTTGCTGAAGAGTTACCAGATATTACCTTTATTTGGGCTGGTGGCTTCTCTTTTGGTGGTATCACGGATGGTTATGAACGCTATAAAAAAATCATGGATAATCCTCCAAAAAATTTAATTTTCCCTGGGATTGTTGAGCCAGAACGGATGAGAGAGCTGTACGCTTTGGCAGATTTGTTCTTACTTCCTAGTTATAACGAGCTCTTTCCAATGACCATTCTTGAAGCTGCAAGTTGTGAAGTACCCATTATGCTTCGAGATTTAGATCTTTATAAGGTGATTCTAGAAGGAAATTATCGACCAACTACTGATGTGGAAGATATGAAAGAAGCCATTTTGGAATACAGAGCGCATCCAGAAGCACTAAAAGAATTAAAAGAGAGGGCTAAGGCTATTTCTAGAGAATATTCAGAAGAGCATCTCTTGGAAATCTGGCTTAAATTCTATCGGGAGCAAGCAGCTTTAGGAAAAAAATGAGGTAGTATATGCGAATTGGATTATTTACAGATACTTATTTCCCACAGGTCTCGGGTGTTGCGACCAGTATTCGAACCTTAAAAACTGAGCTTGAAAAGCAAGGGCATGCAGTCTTTATCTTTACGACAACTGATAAGGATGTTAATCGCTATGAAGACTGGCAAATTATCCGTATTCCTAGTGTTCCATTCTTTGCCTTTAAAGATCGTCGTTTTGCTTACCGTGGATTTACAAAAGCTCTTGAGATTGCGAAACAATATCAGTTAGACATTATTCATACCCAGACAGAGTTTTCTCTTGGTTTATTGGGAATATGGATTGCACGAGAACTGAAAATTCCAGTTATTCATACTTATCATACCCAGTATGAGGATTATGTTCATTATATTGCTAAGGGGATGTTGATTCGTCCAGGTATGGTCAAATACCTAGTCCGTGGTTTTCTACATGATGTCGACGGAGTTATTTGTCCTAGTGAGATAGTCCGTGATCTTTTATCCGATTATAAGGTAAAGGTTGAAAAGCGTGTCATTCCTACAGGTATTGAACTCGCCAAGTTTGAACGGCCCGAGATTGGTCCTGAACACATTAGTGACTTACGGGATAAACTAGGGATCCAACAAGACGAAAAGATGCTTCTAAGTCTTTCTCGAGTTTCTTACGAGAAGAATATTCAAGCAGTTCTGGCAGCCTTACCAGATGTCTTAAAAGAAGAACCAAATGTTAAATTGGTTGTAGCTGGTGATGGTCCTTATTTGAAAAATCTTAAGGAGCAAGCAGAAGACTTACAGATTCAAGATTCTGTTATCTTTACAGGGATGATTCCGCCAAATGAAACGGCACTTTATTATAAGGCAGCTGATTTCTTTATATCGGCTTCTACAAGTGAGACTCAGGGATTGACTTATCTTGAAAGTTTGGCTAGTAAGACTCCTGTTATTGCCCATGGGAATCCTTATCTGGATAATCTAATCAACAATAAAATGTTTGGAACCCTTTATTATGAGGAAAGGGACTTGGCAGGAGCGATTCTTGAAGCCTTACTTGTTACACCGTCAATGGATGAAAAACACTTAGCTGAAAAATTATATGAAATCTCAGCTGAGAATTTTGGTAAAAGAGTTCATGAATTCTATCTAGATGTCGTTATTTCAAATAATTTTGCCAAAGAAACAAGAACTGACGAACCTGTTACAAAACGTATTTTAAAGACAGTCTTCTATATTCCGCAACAGGCCGTTAAGATGCCAGTTAAAAGTTCTAGACGTATGCTTAAGGCATCAAGAAAACAATTAAAAAATTTAAGAAAATATTTGAATGATTAAATTCTTCCGATGAAAGGATAAAACAATGAATAAGAAATTGATGAGAAGTGGTAGAGATCAAAAAATTGGTGGTGTCTGCGCAGGAGTAGCACATTATTTTAATATCGACCCTACCATTGTTCGTGTTATTTGGGGAGTTTTGGCTTTCTGTTATGGAGCTGGAATCGTTGCTTACTTGATTTTGTGGGCAATTGCTCCTGTATCAGATGAATTTTAAATTAGAGAAAATAATAAAGGAGAGATTATGGCATTCGGTGATAATGGTAAACGTAAAAAAACTTTCTTTGAAAAACTAACAATGTTTGTCGTATTAATCATGTTGTTTGTTACTTTAGCGGGTATTTTTGCGACTGCAATTGGTGTATTTAGCAGATTCTAAATTGCTAGTTGGAGGATATATTTCAAATAGTTGGTGTCTGGGATTTCCCAGCCCTTTTTAAAGCGAGAAGAGAATATGAGTATGTTTTTAGATACAGCCAAGATTAAGGTAAAGGCTGGTAATGGTGGCGATGGCATGGTTGCTTTTCGTCGTGAAAAATACGTCCCTAACGGTGGACCTTGGGGCGGTGATGGAGGACGTGGTGGTAACGTTGTTTTCGTTGTAGACGAAGGTTTACGTACCCTTATGGACTTCCGTTACAATCGTCATTTCAAAGCCCAATCTGGTGAAAAAGGAATGACAAAAGGAATGCACGGTAGAGGGGCAGAAGACTTAATTGTCCGTGTACCTCAAGGGACAACTGTGCGTGATGCTGAGACTGGAAAAGTCATCACTGATTTAATTGAGAATGGTCAAGAGTTTATTGTGGCTCATGGTGGACGTGGCGGACGTGGAAATATCCGTTTTGCAACACCAAAAAATCCTGCGCCAGAAATCTCAGAAAATGGAGAACCAGGTCAGGAACGTGAATTACAGTTAGAACTTAAAATTCTTGCGGATGTTGGCTTAGTTGGCTTCCCATCTGTCGGTAAATCAACCTTGTTAAGTGTTATTACTTCTGCAAAACCAAAAATTGGAGCTTACCATTTTACAACAATTGTTCCTAATCTTGGTATGGTCCGGACTCAATCCGGTGAATCCTTTGCAGTCGCAGACCTTCCTGGATTGATTGAAGGTGCAAGTCAAGGCGTTGGACTAGGAACTCAGTTCTTGCGTCATATTGAGCGTACCCGCGTTATCTTGCATATCATTGATATGTCTGCCAGTGAAGGACGTGATCCTTACGAGGATTATCTAGCGATTAATAAGGAACTTGAATCTTACAATCTTCGTCTGATGGAGCGTCCACAAATCATTGTTGCCAACAAGATGGATATGCCAGAGAGTCAGGAAAACCTTGAAGAGTTCAAGAAAAAATTGGCTGCAAATTATGATGAATTTGAGGAATTACCGCCAATCTTCCCAATCTCAGGTTTGACCAAGCAAGGCCTTGCACCTTTATTAGATGCAACGGCAGAACTTCTTGATAAGACGCCAGAATTTCCAATTTACGATGAATCTGAAATGGAAGAAGAAGCATATTATGGCTTTGATGAAGAAGAAAAACCATTTGAGATTGGTCGTGATGATGATGCAACATGGGTTCTTTCCGGTGAAAAACTCATGAAACTCTTTAATATGACTAATTTTGACCGAGATGAGTCTGTTATGAAGTTTGCCCGTCAGTTGCGTGGTATGGGAGTTGATAAAGCTCTGCGTGCTCGTGGCGCTAAGGATGGCGACCTTGTTCGTATTGGTAAATTTGAGTTTGAATTTGTAGACTAGGAGTTAGCTATGGGTGATAAACCAATATCTTTCCGAGATGCTGATGGAAATTTTGTTTCTGCAGCAGACATCTGGAATGAAAAGAAATTAGAAGAACTTTTTAATCGCCTCAATCCCAATCGTTCATTGAGACTTGCGAGAATGAAAAAACAAGCCGAAGAATAAAAGTACCCGTGATATTTGTATCACGGGTTTTCTAATTAACTAACTACTTTTGATAAGGAATTTCTAGACTAGACTGAGCAAGATCTACAGTTAATTGATAGTCTGTATTATCACGTACCGTAATCTCAAAATCAGTTGTATAAAGAACGAGACGGACTGTATCGCCTTCTTTTAGTTTATAAATAGTTGGTTGTAGTTCAAATTGGAATTCCATCCATTCATCAGCCCTAACTTCTTCAATTTTCAGTAAATCATGGCGATTTTGAAGATTGAGGTAGCCTTTGGTGATAACACGCTGTGCATTTGGGCTAAATGGTAGTTCGCAAAGATTTTCAAGCATGTGGTAACGACCGTTATCGATTGTACGAACGGACAAGACTCCTGGATAAGGTTGAAGATATTTCTTTTGACCAAGTTCGAGAAGTTGAGCAGAAAGTAAGCCTTTGTTTGTACTTGACTTGAGACGAAGATTTAGTTTAACACGTCCATTAAGATGAAGATCCTCTGTCACTGGCAGGTCAATGGTTACCTGATTGACCTTACCTTGATAGAGTTCATTATTAAAGGTTTGGTAAGTTTTTCCGAATCGTTCAAAGTCTGAATCTTGGTAATGGTTTTCAATGACAGCTTCGCCAGTACCTAAAGAGAAAGTTTTATGTTCACTTTGATTTCCAAAGTCATTTAGTTTATGCCATGTTTGAGGAGCAGTATTGTCCTGCCAAACGACTCTTGGAAGTTGGTAGTCAGTTTCTTGCCCCAATAATTTCTGTGTTAAAAGAGCATTCATGGATTCACGGAAATCAATAGACTGCCAGTTGTTCATATAAACATGTGCCCCGTTATGATAAAAGAGGTGTTTATTAATATTGCTTGGAAGAGCATTGAACATTTGATAGACATGTAGTGGTTTGACATTCCAGTCTTGTGAACCGTGAGTAAAGACAACTTCAGCCTTAACCTTAGAAGCGTTAAGGAGGTAGTTTCTGTCATGCCAAAATTGGTTATAATCCCCAGTTTTACGGTCAAGATTTTTCTTTAGTTTTTCTATGGATTTTTTATGAGCCTCGTTTCCACGAATAAAGTCACCAGCTAAGAGATTACGAGAATAAGTTAATTCATCTAATGAATCGAAGTCCTCCCCAGGATAGCCTCCTGGGCTTGTTACCAGACCATTTTCTCGATAATAGTTGTACCAAGAAGAAATACCTGCTTCAGCAATAATGACTTCTAAACCATCAACTCCTGTAGTAGCCAGACCATTAGACATTGTTCCCAGGTAAGAAAGTCCAGTAGTTGCTACTTTACCATTTGACCAGTCAGCTTTTACTTGACGTTCACGAGTATGGTCTGTGAAGGCACGGCAACAACCATTGAGCCAATCAATAACATTTTTATAAGCTTCGACTTGTCGGTAGTCACCATTGGTCATTTGACCTTGAGAATCCTTGGTACCAAGACCTGATACATAGATATTTGCAAATCCTCTTGGAAGGAAGTAGTCATTAAGTGTGTAGCTACTATTGATATGAGTGAGTTTTTCTTCAGCATTAGCAACAAGATCTGCTTCGCCAACTGGATCAACAAAACTAATCCTTGGTTCATTTAAGCTAATCTCGTGCGGTTCTTTAACGGCTAATTTCCCTTCCATCTTGTAAAGGGCTTTATCGCTAGCCTTATCATTGGTTCCTTGATGGTAAGGACTTGCCGTCATAACAGATGGGATTTTCCCATTGTATGCTGGACGAATAATGTTTACCTTAATGAGATCAGGCAGACCATCCTTGTCAGAGTCAACGCGAGTTTCTACATAAACAACTTCACGAATGACATTGTTTGCAGAGAAGGTTGCCAAACTCTTACCATTGAAGTAGTGGTAGTTATTGTCCTCAGGAATAAGATCATCACTCACCAATTGGTCAATCAAGGTATTTCCTTTTTTAGTGCGCGTGTTAAGGAGTTGATAGAGATTATCAATCAAATTTCCGTAAACAATTGGGAATGCTGTATCTTCATGAAAAGCAATACTATTTTCAAAGTCTACTAAGTAACTGAATCCAAGTAACTGGAATGCTACAGTATAGAAAATCTCTGCAGTTAATTCACGTTCTGAATTGAAGAAAGTGAGAAGATCAGTCTCCTTATCAACTGCTAAAGCGGAAAGTGGATAGTCGGTATTTTTGTAATTGAAGAAACAAGTTCTAACAAATGACTCAAACTGTTCTTTATTTGAAGCTGATAGATCAAGTTTAAAGCCAAGATCAGATAATTCCTTTAGTGCTTGTTGATTTGTAACGGGATAATAACTAAATTGATTAAAACGCATTGATATCTCCTTTAAAGATTCATTCAAAAGTCATTATATCAAAAAAATATGGAAAATAACAGAAACAGTTGATAGATATGTGATAGGCGAGTGAAAAGAATCATATGTGGCTAGTATAAAGCCTTATTTCCATTTTTTGAGTATCTTATAAGGATATGCTATACTAGATATATGTTAGATTTGGAGAAATATGGCGTATCCATGTGGGAAGAAGATAAAATTCGCTCTTTTCGCAAAAAGTTATTAGCTTGGTATGATGAAAATAAGCGAGATTTACCTTGGAGAAGAAGCAAGAATCCTTACCATATTTGGGTATCTGAAATTATGTTGCAGCAAACAAGAGTTGATACTGTCATTCCCTATTACGAGCGTTTCCTAGAATGGTTTCCGACTGTAGAGAGTTTAGCAATCGCACCTGAAGAACGTTTATTAAAAGCATGGGAAGGACTTGGTTATTATTCTCGTGTTCGCAATATGCAAACAGCAGCTCAGCAGATTATGAATGAGTTTAATGGAGAAATTCCTTCAACTTACGAAGGAATTTCAAGTCTGAAGGGGATTGGTCCCTATACGGCTGGTGCAATTTCAAGCATTGCTTTTAATCTTCCACAACCAGCAGTTGATGGGAATGTCATGCGTGTTCTGGCTCGTCTATTTGAAGTCAATCATGATATTGGAAATCCTAGCAATCGGAAAATATTTCAGGCTATGATGGAAATCTTGATTGATCCAGATCGTCCAGGTGATTTTAATCAGGCCTTGATGGATTTAGGTTCAGATATTGAGGCTCCAGTTAACCCTAGACCAGAGGATAGTCCTGTTAAAGAATTTAGCGCTGCCTATAAATATGGAACTATGGATCGCTATCCCGTTAAAGCACCAAAGAAAAAGCCGGTTCCTATTTATCTAAATGCTTTAGTGGTACAAAATAGTAAAGGACAGTTTTTACTAGAGAAAAATGAAAGTGAAAAGTTGCTTGCTGGATTTTGGCATTTCCCCTTGATTGAGGTAGAGGAATTTTCAAAAGACGAAGAATTAAATCTCTTTAGTCAAGTGGCTGAATCATTCCAGCAGCTCGGTCCTTCACCTCAAGAAAGCTTTGAGCAGGATTATGATTTAGAGGTTGACTGGCAGGATACCCATTTTGAAGAAGTGAAACATGTCTTTAGCCATCGAAAGTGGCATGTCCGAATTTTAGCCGGGCAGGTAGTTGATGACAAAGAATATAGCGATAAAGAAGTTGTTTGGTTAACTCCAGAAGAGTTTGACCTTTACCCACTAGCAAAACCTCAACAAAAGATTTGGCAAGTGTATTTAAAAAGATGCTGATAATACTAGTCTTTCGTGTCTTCTTTGCATTTTTTTGGTATAATTGATATAAGGAAAAAGGTGACTATATGAAAAAAATATTGATTGTTGATGATGAGAAACCAATCTCAGATATTATTAAGTTTAATATGACTAAAGAGGGTTATGAAGTTGTAACAGCCTTTAATGGACGTGAAGCTATTGAACTGTTCGAAGCTGAAAAACCAGATATCATTATTTTGGACTTGATGTTACCAGAAATTGATGGTCTGGAAGTGGCTAAAACGATTCGCAAGACAAGTAGTGTTCCAATTATCATGCTTTCAGCAAAAGATAGCGAGTTTGATAAGGTTATCGGTCTTGAGCTTGGAGCTGATGATTATGTAACAAAACCATTTTCAAACCGTGAGCTACAAGCGCGTGTTAAGGCTTTGCTTCGTCGTACTGATTTAATAGCAGTGGAGAACCAAGAAGAAGATACAAAATTACAAAGTCTTCAAATTGGGGATTTAGAGATTCTTCCGGATGCTTATGTGGCGAAAAAATATGGTGAAGAATTGGATTTAACTCATAGAGAGTTTGAGTTATTGCATCACTTAGCTTCTCACCTTGGTCAAGTTATTACCCGTGAACACCTTCTTGAAACTGTTTGGGGTTATGATTATTTCGGTGATGTTCGTACTGTTGATGTTACCATTAGACGTCTACGTGAGAAAATTGAAGACACACCAAGCAGACCTGAGTATATCTTGACTCGTCGTGGTGTGGGTTATTACATGAGAAATAATGATTAATATAATTAAACAAACGATTCTGACAAGAGATTTTATCTTTGTTCTCATTTTAATTGGATTTATCATGCTCGTGAGTTTCCTTTTGCTTGAAGGTCGAAGGGATAATATCCGTCTTAAACAGTTAAATCAAAAGGTTAAAGATTTAATTGCCGGTGATTATTCCCAAGTACTGGATATGCAGGGGAATAGTGAAATCACTAATATCACGAATAACTTAAATGATTTGTCAGAAGTTATTCGTCTGACGCAGGAAAACTTAGAGCAGGAAAGCAAAAGGTTGCATAGTATCTTGTCATACATGACTGATGGTGTCCTTGCAACTAACCGTCGAGGCCAAATCACTATGATTAATGATATGGCTAAAAGACAACTTGGGGTAGAAAGTGATGAAGCTCTAAATCAGAATATACTTGAGTTACTTAAGATTGAGGATGAGTACGAACTTAGAGACTTGATTACACAGAGTCCAGAATTGATGATTTATTCTCAAAATGTCAATGGAGAGTATATCAGTTTACGTGTTCGTTTTGCCCTCATACGAAGAGAATCAGGCTTCATTTCAGGGCTTGTAGCTGTGCTTCATGATACGACTGAGCAAGAAAAAGAAGAGCGTGAGAGAAGACTCTTCGTTTCAAACGTTAGTCATGAGTTACGGACTCCATTGACTAGTGTAAAATCTTACTTGGAAGCCTTGGATGAAGGAGCTCTTTCAGAACCAGTTGCACCAGACTTTATTAAGGTCTCGCTTGATGAGACCAATCGTATGATGCGTATGGTGACAGACCTCTTACATCTATCACGTATTGATAATGCAACCAGTCATTTAGATGTTGAATTGATTAACTTTACAGCTTTTATTACTTTCATCCTGAACCGTTTTGACAAGATTCGAGCCCAGGATGAGGAAAAGAAATATGAGATTGTTCGAGATTATCCGATTACATCTGTCTGGATTGAAATTGACACTGATAAGATGACTCAGGTTATTGATAATATTCTTAACAATGCTATCAAGTATTCTCCAGATGGTGGGAAAATTACGGTTAGCATGAAAACCACTGATGACCAGATGATTTTATCTATTTCAGACCAAGGTCTAGGAATTCCTAAAGAAGATTTACCAAAGATTTTTGACCGTTTTTATAGGGTTGATAAGGCTAGAAGCCGTGCCCAAGGTGGTACTGGTTTAGGGCTTGCTATCGCTAAAGAAATCGTCAAACAACATAATGGATTTATTTGGGCTAAGAGTGAATACGGTAAGGGTTCAACCTTTACCATTGTACTTCCTTATGATAGAGATGCTGTGAAGGAAGAAGTATGGGAGGATGACGTAGAAGACTAGAATGAGTGAAACAGGCTTTAAATATAGTATTTTAGCATCGGGTTCTAGTGGGAATTCCTTCTATCTAGAAACCCCTAAGAAAAAGATTTTAGTAGATGCCGGCTTATCCGGTAAAAAAATCACAAGTTTATTAGGTGAAATCAATCGTAAACCAGAAGATTTGGATGCGATATTAATCACGCATGAACACACGGATCACATACATGGTGTTGGAGTTTTAGCGCGTAAATATGGCATGGACCTCTATGCCAATGAGAAAACTTGGCAAGCTATGGAAAATAGTAAGTACTTAGGTAAAGTTGATTCTTCTCAAAAGCATATTTTTGAAATGGGAAAAACCAAAACATTTGGAGATATTGATATCGAGAGTTTTGGTGTTAGTCACGATGCAGCGGCTCCACAGTTTTATCGATTTATGAAGGACGATAAGAGTTTCGTCATGCTGACAGATACAGGTTATGTCAGTGACCGTATGGCTGGTATCGTTGAAAATGCAGATGGCTACCTTATCGAGTCAAATCATGATGTAGAAATTTTGCGAGCTGGATCTTATGCTTGGCGACTCAAACAACGGATTCTTTCTGACCTCGGTCACCTTTCGAATGAAGATGGTGCAGATGCAATGATACGTACACTTGGTAATCGTACCAAAAAAATCTACTTGGGACATTTATCAAAGGAAAACAATATCAAGGAGCTTGCCCACATGACCATGGTCAATCAGCTAGCTCAAGCGGATCTCGGTGTAGGAGTAGATTTTCAAGTTTATGATACGTCTCCTGATACCGCAACACCATTGACAGATATATAAAAAAAGAAGGCAAATGCCTTCTTTTTATTATGCTTTTTACAAACCAGCAAATTCTTTGATTTCTTGTGCAGACATAGAAGAATCACAACGAACCTTGATTTCTCCGTTAGCAACATGTACGAATCCAGGTACTGTAGGGATTTCATAACGTGAGCGGAAGTCTTGCAATGCATCGAGCTGGCTTGGTTCTTCGCTGTTGATGAAGTAGATGTGTGCTTTTGTTTCGGCAACGACACCAGCCAAAGTTCCGGCAAATTTACGGCAGTAAGGACAAGTTTTACGTCCAACAAAGAAAGTTGCAGTTTCTTTGTTATCAAGGGCTTCTTGAGCACGCGCTACAGTTGTAACTTCAAGCTCTTTAATATCTTCTAAGAATTGTTCCATGAGTTTACCTCGCTTTCATTGATAAATCTAGTATGCCATAAAGTTTTTAAAAATGCTTAGATTTGATACGAAAAAAGATGAGATGGTCTATCTCATCTTTTTAAGTTGTTATTTTACAAAAGCGTTGATTTCAGCTTCAATGTTTGCAATTTTGGTTTGTGAATCTTCATTGCTTTCACCAACCACTGCAATATAGAATTTAATTTTTGGTTCAGTACCTGAAGGACGAACAGCAATCCAAGAACCATCCGCAAGTGTGTATTTCAAGACATCACTTGGAGGAGTTGTCAAGGCTGTTACAGTGCCATCTGTAGCAGTAGATGTTTGAGCTTTAAAGTCTTCAACAACAGTAATTGCTGTATTATTGAATTCTTTTGGACCATTGTCACGGAATTTAGCCATAATTGCCTTGATCTGCTCAGCACCATCAACACCTGAAAGGGTAACAGAAATAGTCTTTTCAGCATAGTAGCCGTATTCTTTGTAGATTTCTTCGATACCATCTGCAAGTGTCAAACCACGAGAGCGGTAGTAGGCAGCAAGCTCAGCAACTACAAGAACGGCTTGGATAGCATCTTTATCACGTACGAATGGTTTAATCAAGTAACCGAAGCTTTCTTCAAATCCCATCATGTAAGTGTGATTGTGTTTTTCTTCGAATTCTTGGATTTTTTCAGCGATAAATTTGAAACCAGTCAAAACGTTGAACATAGTTGCGCCGTAGCTTTCAGCAATCTTAGTAACCAAGTCAGTTGATACGATTGATTTGCAGAGGGCAGCATTTTCTGGAAGGGTTCCAGCATTTTTGTGGGCTTCCAAGATGTATTTAGCCATGATAGCACCGATTTGGTTCCCTGAAAGGTTAAGGTAGCTACCGTCTTTTTGAAGAACTTCGACACCAACGCGGTCAGCGTCAGGGTCAGTTGCGACAAGAACATCAGCACCTACTTGGCGACCAAGTTCTTCAGCAAGAGCAAAGGCTGCTTGATTTTCTGGGTTTGGAGATTTCACAGTAGAGAAGTCTGGATCTGGTGTTGCTTGAGCTTCCACGACTTGTACAGAGTCAAATCCTGCTTGAGCAAGAGCACGACGAGCCAACATTTCACCAGTACCATGAAGTGGAGTGTAGACAATTTTCATGTCCTTACCAAATTCTTCAATCAAGGCAGGGTTGATATTTACATCTTTAACTTCTTTGAGGTATTCGGTATCGACTGCTTCACCAATAACTTCAATCAAACCAGATGCTTTTTCTGCTTCTACATCAGCAACTTCAACAGCAAATGGATTTTCGATAGCACGGATGTAGCTAGTCAAAGCGTCCGCATCATGTGGAGGCATTTGGCCACCATCTTCACCATAAACCTTGTATCCATTAAATGGAGCTGGGTTGTGACTAGCTGTAATCATGATTCCTGCAAAACAGTTGAGGTGACGAACAGCAAATGAAAGTTCTGGAGTTGGACGAAGACTTTCAAAGACATAGGATTTAATACTGTGTTTAGCAAGAACTGCTGCAGACTCAAAGGCAAATTCTGGAGAGAAGTGACGGCTATCGTAAGCAATGGCTACACCACGTTCTTTTTCATTTCCCCCTTTTGACTCAATCAAACGAGCCAAACCTTCAGTTGCTTGACGGACAACATAGATGTTAATACGGTTTGTACCTGCACCAATCAATCCGCGCATACCAGCTGTACCAAATTCAAGATTAGTATAGAAGGCGTCTTCCTTTGTTTTTTCATCCATATTTTCTAAATCTTGACGAAGGTAGTCAGGAAGTTCTGCAAAATTTACCCATTTTTGGTAATTTTCTTGATAAGTCATAGGAAATCTCCTTTATTATATATTCTAATCGGCTTCATTATACCATGAAATGAAGTTTTAGTAAAACGTTAGCATGAGTTTCTGATAAGTTGTAAAATGTAGCTTAAGAACAACCCTTGAACGGCTTAAAGAAACATGCTATACTTACTGTATGATTATTTTACAAGCAAATAAAATCGAACGCTCTTTTGCAGGAGAGGTTCTTTTTGAGAATATTAACCTCCAAGTAGATGAAAGAGATCGTATCGGTCTTGTTGGGAAAAATGGAGCGGGTAAGTCTACACTATTAAAGATATTAGTCGGAGAAGAAGAACCAACCTCTGGAGAGATTAATAAGAAAAAAGATATTTCCCTTTCTTACTTAGCACAGGATAGTAGATTTGAATCAGACAACACAATCTATGACGAGATGTTGCATGTTTTTGATGACTTACGGTCTACTGAGAAACAGCTTCGTCAGATGGAGCTCGAGATGGGTGAAAAGACAGGTGCGGATTTAGAAAAACTAATGGCTGACTACGATCGTTTGTCAGAAAACTTCCGTCAGGCCGGAGGTTTCACCTACGAAGCGGATATTCGGGCTATTTTAAACGGATTTAAATTCGATGAATCGATGTGGCAGATGAAGATTGCCGAGCTCTCTGGTGGTCAAAATACTCGTCTTGCACTGGCAAAAATGCTCCTTGAAAAACCGAATCTCTTGGTTTTGGATGAGCCAACCAACCACTTAGATATTGAAACTATCGCCTGGTTAGAAAATTACCTCGTAAACTATAATGGTGCCCTTATTATCGTCAGTCATGACCGTTATTTCCTCGATAAGGTTGCAACTATAACACTTGACTTAACCAAACATTCCTTAGACAGATACGTAGGAAACTACACTAGCTTTGTGGAGCAGAAGGAGCAAAAACTCGCAACTGAAGCCAAAAACTACGAAAAGCAACAGAAGGAAATTGCTGCCTTAGAAGACTTTGTCAATCGGAATCTTGTTCGAGCATCGACAACCAAACGTGCGCAATCACGGCGCAAACAACTAGAAAAAATGGAACGTTTGGACAAGCCTGAAGCTGGAACTAAATCTGCTAATATGACCTTCCACTCTGATAAAACATCTGGTAATATTGTTTTAACTGTTGAAAATGCTGCGATTGGCTATGATGGAGAAATATTATCAGAGCCTATCAACCTCGACCTTCGTAAGATGAATGCAGTAGCGATTGTAGGTCCTAATGGTATTGGTAAGACGACCTTTATCAAGTCTATTGTTGATCAGATTCCTTTTATTAAGGGTGAGAAGCGTTTTGGCGCTAATGTCGAAGTTGGCTACTATGACCAAACTCAAAGTAAGTTAACACCAAGCAATACAGTTTTAGATGAACTTTGGAATGATTTTAGATTGACGCCAGAAGTTGAAATCCGTAATCGCTTAGGTGCATTTCTTTTCTCTGGGGACGATGTTAAGAAATCAGTTGGTATGCTTTCAGGTGGAGAGAAAGCTCGCTTGCTCTTAGCTAAACTTTCTATGGAAAACAATAACTTCCTGATTCTCGACGAGCCTACAAACCACTTGGACATCGATAGCAAGGAAGTCTTGGAAAATGCTTTGATTGACTTTGATGGGACTTTACTTTTTGTCAGCCATGATCGTTACTTTATCAACCGAGTAGCCACTCATGTTCTAGAATTATCTGAAAATGGCTCAACCCTCTATCTTGGTGATTATGACTATTATGTCGAAAAGAAAGCAGAGCTAGTAGCTAGTCAAGCGGAAGAAGTGGCAGCTGTTAACCAAGAAAAAGAAGTTTCTTCAGTTAATGATTACCAAGCTCAGAAAGAGAGTCAAAAAGAACTGCGTAAGTTGATGCGCCAGATTGAGAGTCTGGAAATGGAAATTGAAGAACTGGAAAATAAAACCCAAGATATTTCTGACCAAATGCACACTACCAATGATGCAGATGAACTGATGCAATTACAAGCAGAACTGGATAAGATTAGCCATCGGCAGGAAGAAGCTATGCTTGAGTGGGAAGAGTTGTCCGAGCAGGTATAAAAAAACAGCGATTGACGCTGTTTTTTTATTCTATCTATCCACCCTGAGGGAATCGAACCCCCATTTCAAGAACCGGAATCTTACGTGATATCCATTACACTAAGGGTGGAAACTCTCATCATTATATCAAAAATAGGAGTTTTACTCAAGACCAATATAATGCTAAATAAAAGTAAAAAAAAGGATTTAGACAAATCTAAATCCTTTTACATTCTTAGTTTTTTTCAAGAAGTGCTTTGATTTCTTGAAGAACTTCCAATTCAGTTGGACCAGCTGGAGCTGCTTCAACTTCTTCTTTCTTACGAAGGTTTTGAGCTTTCTCAATTCCTTTAACTACAAAGAAAAGAACAGTACCAACTACTACGAAGTTGATGACAGCGCTCAAGAAGTTACCGTAAGCAACACCGTTCCATGAAAGTTCAGCAATGCGGTCAACTTTCGCAGCTTTCAAAGCTGGGTTCAATAGTAGTGGAGTGATGATATCATTAACGAATGAAGTTACGATAGCACCAAAAGCAGTAGCGATGATCACACCGACAGCAAGGTCTACGACGTTACCGCGGAGCAAGAAATCCTTAAGATCCTTTAACATAATCTTTTTCCTTTCAAAATTTTACACACAACATTATATCGTAAATTTGTGGGGAAAGCAAGAAAAGTGCTCAATGATTTTTAAAAACAAAAAGCTTGCTAAATAAGTAGTTTAGAACGACTATTGTAACCTGTGCAAAAATGATTTCTATGGTGTTAACCATGTTGATGTCATCACCAACAAATTGACCGATAATATGAGGAAATTTAGTAACAAAGATAAAGGTTAATGCCATATCAAGTAAGAAGGTAAAAGCTCTAGCTCCTGAGAATTTAATGAGACGCCCAAACCAATTTTCACGTTTTTGTTTAAAAACAATGGTATCGTTGGTAAAAAAGGCAAATAAAATACCCGTTATATTACCTAAAGCTGTAGCGACCAACTCTTGTCTAGTTATAAAAAATATGATCATGCGTGTTCCTACTGAAACTATGGTAGTAGCAACACCGAAAAATAAATAGGATAAAATTTCGTTATCGAAGAATTTTTTTATGTATCTTTTCATAAGATTAGTATAGCATAAAGACTATAATTGTGCTATACTTATAAAGTTGACTTGCTCAACCCTTGGTGCTTAGCTTCTTTCACCAAGCATATTATACGCGGGATAGCCGCTAAAGGAGAAAATATGAAAAAACTAACTGTTCGTGATTTGGCAGATATTGCCATTGTCGCAGCTATTTACGTGGTTTTGACAATCACACCACCACTCAATGCTATCAGTTATGGTGCTTATCAGTTCCGTATTTCTGAAATGATGAACTTCCTAGCTTTTTACAATCCTAAGTACATTATCGGTGTTACTCTTGGATGTATGATTGCCAACTTCTTCAGTTTCGGACTCATTGATGTCGCTGTAGGTGGAGGCTCAACTCTTGTCTTCCTTAGCTTAGGAGTTTGGTTGTTCAGTAAATATAGTAAAGACTATCTTTTTAATGGATTGATTCGTAAAGATCATTTCTTCTTTTCAATTCTATTTTCAATTTCAATGATTACCATTGCTGCTGAATTAAACATCGTAGCAGAAGCACCTTTCTTCTTTACTTGGTTCACGACTGGTATCGGAGAGTTCGCTTCACTAATTGTCGGAGCAATTATCATTGGTAAAATTGGTCAACGTATTGATTTGACTAGATAAAGATATCACATCAACCATTCATAAAAAGGGCTGAACTTTGTTCAGTCTTTTTCTTTGTCCATAAAACTAGTAGTTCAATAAAAGTGATATAATAAAGAAAAAAGGGATTATTTTAATATGTATAGTTATCGTATTTCAGTTTTTGAAGTCCTTTGGAAAAATCAAGTCATTAGATTTTTGTTAATTTTTTTAGCACTATTTTATTTCTATCTTTTTTTCCAAAGAGTTAAGACATCTTTAAAAAGTGGTGGGAGTATGTTGGATCCTTTTCATATTGCAAAGGGAAGATTATACATTCACACGATTATTCTTTTTAGAAAAAGGATTGTTCCTCTAGCTGAAATTAAACAGATTGATATTGATTACGTTCGAGGGAGAAGAATGAATGGGGACAGGTATCATCTGTACTTTACAAGGAAAGATGGAAAATCTTTTACTTTTCATTTTGGAAAAAGCAAAAGAAACGAGGAGTTATTGAAAAATCTTGCCAATGTGGCCAAGAAGTGCCATATTAAAATCTATTATTATTATTAAGAGTCGATTGCTAAAATTGGATTGTTGTCACTTGTGACAGTTGTCAAAGCTGGGAGAGTAGCTAATATGAATCAACTACAAGTAATAAGAAAAGATAAACAACTAAGAATTTTATTGATGCAAGAATGCGGTATTCTCTTTTATGACCAGTTGAAAGAGGTTGAATTTTCTCAGAACAATGAAGTTTATTCTCTTTCGCCCATAGCCTTTGCTAAAGATGGTAGTGGGGGAGAATATGTAATTCTTGAGGATCAGAGTATAGGTTTTATAGGGAGTGAAGGCCAAGTTGACCGGGTAGCAGAAAGCCTTGATGAATTGCTTACTTTCTTACTTCATGCTGGTTCTATCTCAGACTTTTCCTGTCGGTTACTCTATCAAAACAAGCATTTGTTGGCAAAATTCTGTCAGGGATTTATTAACAAAGCACGAGAAAACTACCAGTCAAAAGGTGAATTGTGGGATAAAGTGAGAGCTGGACTTGCACAAGAGTTGGGACTTAAATTTCAGCCAGAAAAACTGCAAGAGTTAGCCTTCAATTTTTATCAATCAGCGATAAGAACCCCTCTATTCACTTGTAAATATGGTCATGGTGAGAATGAATATGTCTGCGATTCTGTTTTATCAGATATTGTCGGCTTGTGGGTTTCAGAGCTGGTAGGACTGACTGCAGAAGAAATTATGAATTATAATCGTTTCGGAAATATTGATGAAAGAGGTTCTATTTAATTAAAGTATTGTGTCTATTTTAAGTATCTTGATTAGAAATATACTCCGGTTAGATTCAAGAAAACGCTTCCCATAAATGTAGTTTTATGTTATAATATTCACAAATAAAAAGTTTTAGGAGTTTATATGGTTTCATCAGAATTTATCTCAAAAATTGAATTTGCTTGTAAAAAGAAAGAAAGTCTTTATTCAAATAGCAAATTCAAGTATGCTATCCGTTCAATGTTTGCAGGTGCATTCCTTACCTTCAGTACAGCAGCTGGAGCTGTTGGTGCTGACTTGATCAATAAGATCGCTCCTGGTAGCGGACGCTTCCTTTTCCCATTTGTTTTCGCATGGGGATTGGCCTACATTGTCTTCTTGAATGCTGAGTTGGTTACATCTAATATGATGTTCCTTACAGCTGGTAGCTTTTTGAAAAAAATTAGCTGGAGAAAAACAGCTGAAATTCTCTTGTATTGTACTTTCTTTAACTTAATTGGTGCGCTTATCGCTGGTTGGGGATTCGCACACTCAGCAGCTTACGCAAACTTAACACATGATAGCTTTATTTCTGGCGTTGTAGAAATGAAGTTGGCACGTTCGAATGAATTGGTATTACTTGAAGGTATTTTAGCGAATATCTTTGTAAATATCGCAATTCTATCATTTGTTTTGGTTAAAGATGGTGGAGCTAAACTTTGGTTGGTTCTTTCAGCCATTTACATGTTTGTATTCTTAACGAACGAACACATCGCCGCAAACTTTGCATCATTTGCGATTGTGAAATTCAGTGTCGCTGCTGATTCAATTGCAAACTTCGGTATTGGAAATATCCTTCGTCACTGGGGTGTGACCTTTATCGGTAACTTTATTGGTGGTGGTTTACTAATTGGATTACCTTACGCTTTCTTAAACAAAAACGAAGATACATATGTAGATTAAAAGTTGGATTGATTCCAACTTTTTCTTTTTGTTTTTCCATGCTATAATGAAAGTAGTAATGTTAAATTTAGAGGAAAATCATGAACGAAATTAAATGTCCAAATTGTGGCGAAGTTTTTACTGTTAATGAAAGTCAATATGCAGAACTAATTTCTCAAGTTCGCACTGTAGAGTTTGACAAGGAGTTACATGCCCGAATCAAGCAAGAATTAACGTTGGTGGAACAAAAAGCTTTAAATGAACAACAGGCAAAACTCGCTCAAAAGGATCAAGAAATTGCCCAGCTACAAAGTCAAATCCAAAACTTCGATACAGAAAAAGAATTGGCCAAAAAAGAAGTGGAGCAAAGTGCTAGCCAAAGTCTGTTGGAAAAAGAAAAAGAGGTCCAAGCTCTTGAGAATCAATTGGCTACCTTGCGCTTGGAGCATGAAAATCAACTACAAAAAACTCTTTCTGATCTTGAAAAAGAACGCGATCAGGTCAAAAATCAGCTCCTTTTACAAGAAAAAGAAAACGAACTTTCTCTTGCTTCGGTGAAACAAAACTATGAAGCCCAGCTTAAGGCAGCTAATGAGCAGGTTGAGTTCTATAAAAATTTCAAGGCTCAACAATCTACAAAGGCCATTGGTGAAAGCCTGGAACAATATGCAGAAAGTGAGTTTAACAAGGTTCGTAGCTTTGCCTTCCCCAATGCTTACTTTGAAAAAGACAACAAGGTCTCTGCTCGTGGTTCTAAAGGGGACTTTATCTTCCGAGACTTTGATGAAAATGGGCTAGAATTCATTTCCATCATGTTTGAGATGAAAAATGAAGCTGATGGGACTGAAAAGAAGCATAAGAATGCGGACTTTTACAAGGAGTTGGACAAGGATCGTCGTGAGAAGAACTGTGAGTATGCCGTATTAGTGACTATGCTTGAGGCTGATAATGACTACTTCAATACTGGAATTGTTGACGTCAGCCACGAGTATGAGAAGATGTATGTGGTGCGTCCTCAGTTCTTTATCCAGTTGATTGGTCTTTTACGCAATGCGGCTCTTAACTCTCTTAAATACAAGCAAGAATTAGCACTTATCCGAGAACAAAACATTGATATCACTCATTTTGAGGAAGACTTGGAAGCTTTCAAGGTAGCCTTTGCCAAGAACTACAATTCAGCATCTGTCAACTTCGGTAAGGCTATTGACGAAATCGACAAGGCCATCAAACGGATGGAAGAGGTCAAGAAATTCTTGACCACATCAGAAAACCAACTCCGCCTCGCAAACAATAAGTTGGATGATGTTTCCGTTAAAAAATTGACTCGTAAAAATCCAACTATGAAAGCAAAGTTTGATGCCTTGAAGGGGGAGTAGAAAGCAACATATGAACGGTATTATCAATTTAAAAAAAGAAGCAGGTATGACCTCCCATGATGCGGTCTTTAAACTGCGTAAGATTTTGGGTACCAAGAAAATCGGACACGGTGGGACCTTGGATCCGGATGTTGTGGGTGTTTTACCCATTGCTGTGGGAAAGGCGACTCGCATGGTAGAGTTCATGCAGGATGAGGGTAAGGTCTACGAGGGGGAAATCACTCTAGGCTATTCAACGACAACTGAGGATGCTAGTGGTGAAATAGTTGATGAAACTCCAGTTTTAGCTCCATTGGATGACAAGATTGTCGATGAAGCCATTGCGAGCTTGACAGGTCCTATCACTCAAATCCCTCCAATGTACTCAGCCGTTAAGGTCAATGGTCGTAAGCTCTATGAGTATGCGCGTACTGGTCAGGAAGTGGATCGTCCTGAACGTCAGGTAATCATTTATAATTTTGAAAGAACGAGTCCGATTTCTTATGATGGGCATCTTGCACGATTTACTTTTCGTGTAAAATGCAGTAAGGGAACTTATATCCGTACTTTGTCTGTTGATCTTGGAGAAAAACTTGGCTATGCAGCTCATATGTCTCATTTAACACGAACAAGCGCTGCGGGCTTGCGGTTAGATGATGCTTTGACCTTGAATGAAATTGAGGAAAAGGTTCAAGCTGGTGAATTGGACTTTCTCCATCCTCTAGAGATTGGGACTGGTGACCTTGTCAAAGTTTTTCTTACACCTGAACAGGCAGAAGAAATCCGTTTTGGACGATTTATTGAGTTAAAACAACCAGAAAACCAATTAGCTGCTTTTGAAGGCGAGAAGCTTCTTGCTATATTGGAGAAACGAGAACAGCTTTACAAACCGAGAAAGGTTTTCTCTTAAGTATTTGACAAACTAATGATTTTTATTTACTAGTCCAAAGATGAGATCTTCTCATCTTTTTAAAATATTTGCAGATTAATAGTTTTAAAATTTTATGTCCTAAAAAACCATTGAAAATACAGTGTTATTTGACAGTTTGGTTTACTTATGATAAGATTTAATTTAAGAAAAGTTAGAGAAAAATTGAGGATATTATGAGTATTGAAATGACTGTCAGTGAGATTGCTGAGGTCTTGGGTCTATCCCGACAAGCAATCAATAATCGTGTCAAAGAATTACCTGAAGAAGATATTACAAAAAACGACAAAGGTGTCACTGTTGTTACCCGTAGTGGATTGATCAAACTTGAGGAAATCTACAAAAAGACTATCTTTGAAGATGAACCAGTTAGTGATGAAGTTAAGCAGCGAGAACTCATGGAGATTCTTGTTGATGAAAAGAATGCCGAAATCATCCGTCTTTATGAGCAATTAAAAGCTAAAGACAAGCAACTGGCTGAAAAAGATGAACAGATGCGTGTTAAAGACCGCCAAATCGCTGAAAAAGATAAGCAATTGGATCAACAACAACAGTTGACTCTTCAAGCAATGAAGGATCAAGAAACACTTCAGTTGGAGTTGGATCAAGCTAAGCAAGAAGTACAAGCATCGAAGAAAGGCTTCTTTGCTCGCTTATTTGGAAAATAAGAAAAAACTGCTTGGTTTCTATAAATAGACCAGGTGGTTTCTTTTTACAAACTAATTAGGTACGATAAGATGGAAATATTAAGAGAGTATATCTCATTTGATTTAGAATTTAACAAACACCAGTATAAGACTCATTTGATTCAAGTATCAGCGGTACATTTTAAAGACGGTGAAGAAGTAGGAGCGTTTGACTCTTATGTCTACACTGATGTTCCTTTGAAAAGTTTTATCAATGGTTTGACTGGTATTACTTCGGAGACTCTCAAAGATGCTCCAAAGGTAGAAGAAGTTCTCCAAAAGTTTCAAGATTTCGTTGGTAACTTGCCTCTCATTGGTTATAATGCAGCAAAAAGTGATTTACCAATTCTACTAGAGAATGGATTTGACTATAGTCATCAATATCTAGTTGATGTCTATAACGAAGCACTGGAGCGACGTAGTTCAGATCTCCACGGAATCGCCAATCTAAAATTACAAACTGTTGCTAATTTTCTAGGTTTTAAAGGGCAATCTCATAATAGTCTAGAGGATGCTCGTATGACTGCTCGAGTGTATGAAGCTTTTCTGGAGTCAGATGAGAGTAGACTGTTACTCAATTCTCAGACTAGTCTCAATTCGAATCCATTTGGTGCCTTAGATTTATCACAACTTTTTGATTAGGAGTTTTTATGAAACCTGAAAAACCGAAAAAATTGGGTTTTAAAAAGATTTACCTTAATCTAGATAAAATCCTCTTTCTATTCTTTCTAATCTTTATGTTGGTCGACTATATCTGGTTGCCACTAAACTCAGTGATAGCTGGATTTTTACTAAGTCAGACTGGATATTTGTTTATTTCCTACAACAATATTTTTGAGATTATAAAAAACGCACCCATAGTCAGTCTTGGCTTCGTAATCTTAATAGCCATCAATCTACTTGTAGCCTATTTTCAACTTAGTATTCTCTTTATAGGAGCTCGCCACCTCCTATATCACGAAAAAAGGACTCTTATAGAATATAGTCGAAAAGTATTTCGTGAAAGCCTTGCTTTTATGAAGAAGATGACTCTTTCAAAAGCTATGTTTATCTTTCTTTTCGTAGCCATGCTGTTTCCTTTTATCAGAAAGATATTTAAGATTTATTATTTCAATAAGATTGTGATTCCAGAGTTTATCCAAACCTATATGGAAGCTAACTATTGGTTATGGTGGGTAGTTATTATCAGCTTATCAGTCTTATTCTTTTATGTTTCTGTTCGATTGGTATTCACTTTACCAAAAATTTTCTATGATAAGATGACTGTGAAGGAAGCAGTTGTTTATAGTCTGGATAAAACGAAGAATTTCTTTTGGTTTTATGCCTGGCATTTATTTTTAATTGTTGTAAAAACCAATCTATTCTTCTATCTTCCTCTCGTCCCTTTACTATCAACCCAGTATATAGTAGATAGCCTTACTCAGAGAGAGTCTCTGGTCCTTGCTATTTTGAATTTTGTTCTGATCAAGAATTTGCACTATATGGCACTGACTTATTTCCTTGTCAAATTCACATCTTTCTTAACGGGAGAAGAACTTGACATTATGCCAAGGCGGGAGAAGGACCATACCATGAGATGGGGAGTCATGGTTTGTGCGAGTATCTTCTTTGCGATTGAAGGATATAATTATCTTGAAGCTCCAGTAGTCAATCCACCTCTTGTCATTTCACATCGTGGTGTATCAAATGGAAATGGTGTCCAAAATACAGTAGAATCTTTAGAAAAAACAGCGCAATTAAAACCGGATTTAATCGAGATGGATGTTCAGGAAACCAAGGATGGCCAATTCGTCATGATGCATGATGCTAAACTAAAAGGATTAGCAGGTATCAATAAAACACCGCAAGATTTGACCTTAGAAGAGTTAAAGCAGATTGATATTCATGAGAATGGTTATGAGACAAAGATTTCAAGTTTTGATGATTATCTGAATCGTGCAAATGAACTGCATCAGAAACTACTCATTGAAATTAAGACCAGTCACAAAGATAGCCCGCAGATGATGGAGCATTTTCTAGAAAAATACGGTGCAAAAATTAAGGTTTATGGTCATCAAATGCAATCCTTAGATTATAAGGTAATTGAAAAAGTGAGAGAGTATGACAAGGATATTCCTGTCTACTTTATTCTTCCCTATAATTCTGTTTTTCCTAGAACGTTGGCAACTGGTTACACAATGGAGTACTCTACTTTGGACGAATATTTTGTAACGAAATTATGGAACACTGAGCAAAAACTCTATGTATGGACAATCAATAGTTCTGAATCGTTTAATAAGTCCTTTCACCTAGGTGTTGACGGAATGATTACGGACGACTTGGAAGGAATAAAAGAGGAGCTAAAAACGGCTCAGGAAGACCCTGAATATAGCGACTTACTGCTGAATAAAGCAACTGAATTCTTTGCTTTTTAGCATAAATTAAAAGAGGCTGACAAACAGCCTCTTTTTGATAAGATTGTTAAAATGGCAACTTACCTGCAAATGCACCAAGTTTCTTTTTAGTCGTTTCATCAATTTCTTCAAGAGCAGCATTGAGTGCTTGCACGGTCATATCTGATAGAGTTTCAATATCCTCAGCATCCACAACTGCAGGATCAAAATCAATTTTTACAACTTTTTTATCACCTGTCAAGGTAGCAGTTACAAGGTTTTGAGCAGAAGTTCCAACAAATTCTGTAGCCGCAAGTTCAGCTTGACTTTGCTCCATTTGCTTTTGAAGTTTTTGAGCTTGACGCATCATGTTTTGCATATTCATCATGGTGGTAGTTAGCTTCCTTTTCTTTTATTTTCCATTTTATTTTATCAATTTTAATACGAAAAGTCTATTTTTAATTTTAGTGCTCTTTTTCTATCTAAATTCATTTTAAGGTTTCTTTAAGTTTTCTATACTATTCTGAAGAACTCTATATTAATCGAGAGCTAGAAATGACAGATTAGAACTCAATTTTGCCAAAAACGTGATTTTGATACTAGTTTCTAGCTAGAGGGACCTAGTATTTATTTTAAGATAGTGCTAGATTATGATATAATAGGAAAGAATGAGTTTTTAGTACAAACCAAAGGAGAATCAATATGATTTATGCTGGAATTTTAGCAGGTGGAACCGGCACGCGCATGGGAATTAGTAACTTACCCAAACAATTTCTTGAGTTGGGAGATCGCCCAATTCTAATTCATACAATTGAAAAATTCGTCTTAGAACCAAGTATTGAAAAAATCGTTGTTGGGGTTCATGGCGACTGGGTGACACATGCAGAAGATTTAGTTGAAAAATTCCTTCCACTCCACAAGGAACGTATCATCATTACAAAAGGTGGGGCTGATCGTAATTCTAGTATTGAAAAGATTATTGAAGCCATCGATGCTTACCGTCCACTGACAGAAGATGATATCGTAGTAACACATGATTCGGTTCGTCCCTTTATCACTCTTCGTATGATTCAAGACAATATCGCTCTTGCTCAAAAACATGATGCGGTTGACACTGTGGTTGAAGCGGTGGATACAATTGTTGAAAGTACAAACGGACAATTTATCACAGATATTCCAAATCGTGCTCATCTTTACCAAGGACAGACTCCACAAACATTCCGTTGTAAAGACTTTATTGATTTGTATGGTTCATTATCAGCAGAAGAAAAAGAAATTTTAACAGATGCATGTAAAATCTTTGTCATTAAGGGTAAAGATGTGGCCTTGGCTAAAGGTGAATACTCAAACCTTAAAATTACAACAGTTACAGACTTGAAGATTGCTAAAAGCATGATTGAGAAAGACTAGAGACATGATTAATCAAATTTATCAACTGACAAAACCAAAATTTATCAATATTAAATATCAGGAAGAAGAGATTGACCAAGAGAATCATATCCTCATTCGACCAAATTATATGGCGGTTTGTCATGCGGATCAACGCTATTACCAAGGAAAGCGTGATCCCAAAATATTATCTAAAAAGCTTCCAATGGCTATGATTCATGAGTCTTGTGGAACTGTTATTTCTGATCCAACAGGTACCTATAAGGTTGGTCAGAAGGTTGTTATGATTCCAAATCAACCACCTATGCAAAGTGACGAGGAGTTCTATGAAAACTACATGACAGGTACCTACTTCTTGTCAAGTGGTTATGATGGATTCATGCGTGAGTTTGTTTCTCTTCCAAAAGATCGTGTAGTAGCTTATGATGACATCGAAGATACGGTAGCTGCTATCACTGAATTTGTCAGTGTTGGTATGCATGCCATGAATCGTTTTTTGACAGTTTCTCATAGCAGAAGACAGAGAATAGCTGTCATTGGTGATGGTAGTCTAGCCTTTGTCATGGCAAATATTATCAACTATACCTTGCCTGAAGCTGAAATTATCGTAATTGGTCGTCACTGGGAAAAGTTGGAACTCTTCTCTTTTGCTAAAGAGCTTTACATCACTGATAGTATCCCAGAGGATCTTAGTTTTGACCATGGTTTTGAATGCTGTGGTGGTGATGGATGTGGACCTGCTATAAATGACTTGATTCGTTACATCAAACCCCAGGGAACTCTATTAATGATGGGTGTTAGTGAGTATAAGGTAAATATAAATACCCGTGATGCCCTCGAAAAAGGTTTGTTACTTGTAGGTTCTTCTCGTTCTGGGCGAATTGACTTTGAAAAGGCAATTCAAATGATGGAAGTCAAGAAATTTGCAAATCGTTTGAAGAATATCATTTATCTAGAGGAACCTGTAAGAGAAATTAAAGATATTCACCGAGTTTTTGCAACCGACTTAAATACTGCTTTTAAGACAGTCTTTAAGTGGGAAGTCTAATGGAGGATGATTATGAAGGAAATCGTTAAAGAAAAGATTGCATCTTTATTATCTGGTGGTGAAGAAATTCAGAGTGTTGAACAATTAGGTGGGATGACCAATCAAAACTACTTGGTCAAAACATCTTCGAATCAATATATTGTTAAGTTTTTCGGAAAAGGTACAGATAAATTAATCGACCGCCAAAATGAAAAGTTCAATCTTGAATTGTTGAAAGATTTGAAATTAGATGTAGAAAATTATCTTTTCGATATTGATGCAGGTATCAAGGTCAATCAATATATTGAAAATGCAGAGACACTTGATTCAACTACCATTAAAACTAAATTTGAGAAGATAGCTCCAATTTTACAAACGATCCATGCTTCGGGTAAAGAATTAAAAGGAGAGTTTGCTCCTTTTGAGGAAATTAAAAAATATGAATCATTGATTCAAGGGGAGATTTCTTATCCTAATTATGAAGTTGTCAGAAAATCTGTATTTTCTCTGAAAGACCAACTTGAAGAAATTGGAATGGATAAGAAATCATGTCATATTGATTTGGTTCCAGAAAACTTTATTGAAGGACCAGATGGACATCTTTATCTGATTGATTGGGAATATTCTTCCATGAACGACCCTATGTGGGACCTTGCAGCACTCTTTTTAGAATCTGAATTTACACCGGAAGAAGAGGCAGACTTTCTAGCTTATTACGAGGGTGATAAGACTCCTGTTTCGAGAGAGAAAATTCGTATATATAAGATTTTACAAGACATTATTTGGAGCCTATGGACCATTTACAAAGAGGAAAATGGTGCAGATTTTGGAGATTACGGAATCACTCGTTATAATAGAGCTGTAAAAGAATTAGATTGTGAAGGAGATTTAGATGAAAACTAAAAATGGAGTTTCTTTTGGGCTACTATCAGGTGTGTTCTGGGGATTAGGATTAACTATTAGTGCTTATATATTTTCAATATTCACGGATTTATCGCCCTTTGTAGTAGCAGCAGCGCACGACTTTCTTAGTATTTTTATCTTGCTAGGATATCTTTTAGTTAAAGAAGGTAAGGTACGTTTTTCAATCTTCTTGAACATTCGAAATGTCAGTGTTATTATTGGAGCACTATTGGCTGGACCAATTGGCATGCAGGCCAATCTCTATGCAGTCAAGTATATCGGTAGTTCTTTAGCATCATCTGTTTCAGCGATTTATCCTGCGGTTTCTGTCCTTCTTGCCTTCTTTATCCTAAAACATAAGGTTTCGAAGAATACAGTATTTGGAATTTTATTAATCATTGCAGGAATTATTGCTCAGACCTACAAGGTCGAACAGGTCAATTCATTCTATATTGGTATCCTCTGTGCCTTGATCTGTGCCCTTGCTTGGGGAAGTGAAAGTGTTCTCAGCTCATTTGCTATGGAAAGTGAACTCAGTGAACTCGAAGCACTCTTGATACGACAAGTCACATCTTTCTTGTCCTACCTTGTTATTGTTCTCTTCTCGCATCATTCATTTGCAGAAGTGGCAAATGGACAATTATTGGGACTTTTGATTATCTTTGCAGCATGTAATATGATTTCTTACCTTGCCTACTACATTGCTATCAATCGATTGCAGCCAGCAAAAGCTACTGGATTAAATGTGAGTTATGTAGTATGGACTGTCCTGTTTGCAGCAATTTTCTTGGGTTCGCCCCTTAATTTGCTGACCATCATTACTTCACTTATCGTAATGGCTGGTGTTTACATTATTATTAAAGAATAAAGGAGAAAACGCGTGAAAGCGATTATCTTAGCAGCGGGATTGGGAACTCGTTTGAGACCCATGACAGAAAATACTCCCAAAGCCTTGGTACAAGTCAATCAAAAACCTTTGGTTGAATATCAAATTGAATTTTTAAAAGAACGTGGAATTGATGACATTATCATCGTTGTAGGTTATTTAAAAGAACAATTCGACTATCTTAAAGAAAAGTACGGTGTGCGTTTAGTCTTCAACGATAAGTATGCGGATTACAATAACTTTTACTCTCTTTACTTGGTAAAAGAAGAGTTGGCTAACAGCTACGTTATTGATGCTGATAATTATCTTTTCAAGAATATGTTCCGCAATGATATCGAGCGTTCAACATATTTTAGTGTTTATCGTGAAGATTGTGATAATGAGTGGTTCCTAGTTTACGGAGATGATTACAAAGTTCAAGATATCATTGTAGATAGCAAAAATGGACGCATCTTGAGTGGTGTGTCATTCTGGGATGCTCCAACAGCTAAGAAAATTGTTGGGTTCATCGATGAAGCCTATGCAAGTGGCGAGTTTGTTGACCTTTACTGGGACAATATGGTTAAAGATAATATCAAAGAACTAGATGTATATGTAGAAGAGTTAGAAGAAAATTCCATCTACGAAATTGACAGTGTCAAAGATTATCAAAAATTAGAGCAGATTCTATCTTCACAAAAATAAGCAACTTTTATGAACTGATACCTTACCTATTTTTACTTGACTTTTCATGTTTGATACAGTATACTAGTGAAAATTTAACCTTTAAGGGAAGTCCAGAGAGATTCACAAGGTGTCAGAGAAAAGAAGCTACAATGGGAACAAGTAAGCAAGTGCTTATTTGCTACTTTTGTGTAAATATCTTAACTGAAACCTTGCTATTGCAAGGTTTTTCTTTATCTGATTCCCTTAAAATTTAAGGAGGAAAAGTTATGAATCCAAATTGTAGAAAACGCATGGGTGCTATTCGCTTGGAAAATATGAAAGTGATTGTTCAAGAGGAAATCGCACCAGCAATCTTTGAGCTGGTACTTAAAGGAGACATGGTTGAAGCTATGAAAGCTGGACAATTTCTTCATTTACGTGTACCTGATGATGCCCACCTCTTGCGTCGTCCAATTTCAATCTCATCCATAGATAAATCTAAGAAACAATGTCATCTGATTTATCGCATCGAAGGCTCTGGTACAGCTATCTTTTCAACCTTAAAAACTGGTGATAGCTTAGATGTTATGGGACCTCAAGGAAATGGATTTGATTTGTCTGATTTAGACAAGCAGAATCGTGTTCTTCTAGTTGGTGGAGGAATCGGAGTACCACCCTTAATCGAAGTAGCTAAACAACTGTATGAGAGTGGTGTAGAAATTACAACTGTTCTAGGATTTGCTACTAAAGATGCTGTCATTTTGGAAGATGAATTAGCCAAATATAGTAAAGTATTTGTGACGACCGATGATGGCTCTTATGGGATCAAGGGGAATGTCTCAGTTGTGATTAAGGAATTGGACAGTGAATTTGATGCTGTATACTCTTGTGGAGCACCTGGTATGATGAAATACATCAATCAAACCTTTTACGACCATCCAAGAGCCTATCTATCTTTAGAATCACGTATGGCCTGTGGTATGGGGGCTTGCTATGCTTGTGTCCTAAAAGTACCAGATAGTGAAACAGTTAGTCAACGTGTCTGTGAAGATGGACCTGTATTTAAAACCGGAACAGTAGTTTTATAAGGAGAGTGTCATGACTACAAATCGATTACAAGTTTCTCTACCTGGCTTAGAGTTAAAGAATCCTATCATTCCCGCATCAGGCTGTTTTGGTTTTGGTCAAGAGTATGCTAAATACTATGATTTAGATCTCTTAGGGTCTATCATGATTAAAGCAACTACACTTGAGCCACGTTTTGGGAATCCTACTCCAAGAGTGGCAGAAACTCCTGCTGGTATGCTTAATGCTATTGGTCTACAAAATCCTGGTTTAGATGTCGTTCTGTCTGAAAAGTTACCTTGGCTTGAAAGAGAATATCCAAATCTCCCTATCATCGCCAATGTTGCTGGATTTTCAAAACAGGAGTATGCAACCGTTTCTCATGGAATTTCAAAGGCAAATAATGTAAAAGCTATCGAGCTCAATATTTCATGTCCTAACGTTGACCATGGAAATCACGGTCTTTTAATCGGGCAAGACCCAGATTTGACTTTTGATGTGGTTAAAGCAGCTGTAGAAGCGTCAGATGTTCCAGTCTACGTTAAACTAACTCCAAGTGTGACTGATATTGTAACCATAGCGAAGGCAGCAGAAGATGCCGGTGCTAGCGGTCTTACCATGATCAATACTCTTGTTGGTATGCGTTTTGATCTCAAGACAAGAAAACCAATCCTCGCAAATGGAACAGGTGGGATGTCAGGTCCAGCAGTCTTTCCAGTTGCACTTAAATTAATTCGCCAGGTAGCACAAACAACGAGTCTGCCAATTATCGGTATGGGGGGAGTTGATTCAGCTCAAGTTGCCTTAGAAATGTATCTAGCAGGTGCTTCAGCAATCGGTGTCGGAACAGCAAACTTTACAAATCCGTATGCTTGTCCAGATATTATCGAAAATCTGCCAAAAGTTATGGACAAATATAACATCGAAAGTCTGGAACAACTTAGGAAAGAAGTAAAAAGTAGCTTATAGTCTTTTTAAATTCGTAATGTTTTGAATGCCTTCTTCTTTTTGGTATAATATAACTATGATTGTAACAATACCTATTAAAACTGAAAAAGACATTGCAACCCCAGGACCGACTGTCCTAGTATTAGGATATTTTGATGGTATCCACCTAGGGCATCAAAAACTATTTAGTATAGCTGGTGAAATAGCTGCAAAGAAAAGATTAAGCGTTGCCTTAATTACTTTTCATGAATCACCAAAATTAACCTTAAAAGCCTATTCGCCAGAAAATTTGCTTCATATCCTAAATGCGGACGAGCGTGAACGCAAATTTAAACGAGCTGGAGTTGAAAATCTCTATCTGATGGATTTCTCAAGTCGTATTGCTAATATGACAGCGCAAGAGTTCGTAGATAGCTTTGTCAAGGAAGTTAAAACTGATACCATTGTAGTTGGATTTGACTATAGTTTAGGTTCAGATCGAAAATCTGCAGAGGATTTAAAAGAAATCTTCGACGGAGAAGTAGTTGTAGTACCACCTGTAGAAGATGAAAAAGGAAAGATTAGCTCTACTCGTATTCGTCAAGCCATCCTAGAAGGGGATGTGAAAGAAGCTGGGCAATTACTAGGAAGCCCTCTTCCGACAAGAGGAATTGTGGTACATGGTAATGCCCGTGGACGTACAATTGGATATCCCACTGCTAATCTTGTCCTCTTAGACCGTACTTATATGCCAGCAGATGGTGTCTATACTGTTGATATCGAAATCAAGAGAAAACTCTATCGAGGGATGGCAAGTGTCGGTAAGAATGTTACCTTTGATGGAGAAGAAGAGCGCTTTGAAGTCAATATCTTTGATTTTGATGAGGATATTTATGGAGAGACTGTGACCGTCTATTGGTTAACTCGTATCCGAGATATGGTAAAATTTGACAGTGTTGAACAACTGGTCAAACAACTTGAAGAAGATGAAAAAGCTGCAAGAAAATAAAAGAATCAAAAAGTTCGAATGATTGTTCGAGCTTTTTGTTTTGCAAAAGTAGTCGATTAAGAGTCTTAGAGATATTTTTACTATCGGTAAAATTTTGGGAAAAAGCAAAGTTTTAGCTTGACATCTTAAATTTTAAGGAGTAGAATGTTTACTAGTTAATTAAATGGTTAAACACTAGTTAAGGAGTTGTGATGAAACAAAGAAGTGTCCTTTGGTTTATGATTGGTCTTTTTGTTCTGATTTTAGGAGCTTGCGGACAAAAGGGCAATCAAGAAAGCAAGAAAGCTAAGGGAATGAAAATAGTGACCAGTTTTTATCCAGTCTACGCCATGGTTAAAGAGGTTTCTGGTGATTTAAATGATGTTCGGATGATTCAGTCTAGCTCCGGTATTCATTCCTATGAACCATCCGCAAATGATATTGCAGCTATTTATGATGCTGATGTCTTTGTTTATCATTCACATACCTTGGAGTCATGGGCAGGAAGTCTAGATTCTAGCCTACAAAATTCTAAAGTAAAAGTCATAGAAGCGTCTGATGGTATGACCTTGGAGCGTGTGCCTGGCTTGGAAGATATGGAAGCTGGTAAAGGAGTTGACGAGAAAACCTTGTATGATCCTCATACATGGCTTGATCCTGAAAAGGTTGCAGAAGAAGCGCAGATTATTGCTGACAAGTTATCCGAACAGGACAGTGCTAACAAGGAAACTTATCAGAAAAATGCGCAAAACTTCAGTGCAAAAGCTCATGACTTAACCAAGAAATACCAGCCAATCTTTGAAAAATCGGGTCAGAAAACATTTGTAACTCAACACACGGCCTTTTCTTATTTGGCTAAACGATTTGGACTAAATCAACTTGGGATTGCAGGAATATCTCCTGATCAAGAACCAAGCCCAAGACAGTTAACTGAAATCCAAGAGTTTGTCAAGACTTATAAAGTTAAAACTATTTTTACAGAGTCTAATCTTTCTTCTAAAGTTGCGGACACGCTCGTTAAATCAACAGGTGTGAGTCTTAAAACTCTAAATCCTTTAGAGGCTGATCCACAAAATGACAAGTCTTACTTGGAGAATCTTGAAGAAAATATGGCTATCTTAGCACAAGAATTGAAATGAGGAGTTTATGAAAATTAATAAAAAATATTTAGCAGGATCTGCAGTGGTCCTTACCTTAAGTGTCTGCGCTTACGCTTTAAATCAACATCAAGCCCCAGAGAAAAAAGAAAATAACCGTGTTTCTTACGTTGATGGAAAAGAGTCTGAAGCTAAGAAGAATGAATCTTTGACACCAGACCAAGTTAGCAAGAAGGAAGGTATAGAAGCTGAGCAAATTGTTACGAAGATTACGGACCAAGGATATGTAACTTCCCACGGCGACCATTTTCATTTTTACAATGGTAAGGTACCATATGATGCCATTTTTAGCGAAGAGTTAGTCATGAAAGATCCAAACTATCAGTTGAAAGATGAAGATATTGTTAATGAGATTAAGGGTGGATACATTATCAAGGTGGATGGGAAATACTATGTCTACTTGAAGGATGCTAGTCATGCAAATAATATACGTACCAAAGAGCAAATTGAGCGCCAAAAACAAGAACATACTTCAGATCAAACTAGTGTAAGCACTGAAGTTCTTTCTGCTAGAGCACAAGGTCGATACACAACCGACGATGGGTATGTCTTTAATCCTTCGGATATCATAGAGGATACAGGTGATGCATTTATCGTTCCTCACGGAGGTCATTATCATTACATTCCTAAGAGTGATCTGTCAGCGGGTGAATTAGCTGCCGCAAAAGCTTATTTATCTGGCAATAGTTCAGCTCTCAGTCAACCCTTGTCACTGACACCGAATAATGGTGTTTCTGCAGCAGATGATGGTTATGTCTTTAACCCTAATGATATTGTCAGAGATACTGGCGATGCTTATATCGTACGACATGGGGACCACTATCACTATATCCCTAAATCATCTCTTAACAATCATCAAGCACAATCTAACACTCCAAGCTTAGAAAGTCCTTCTAATTCTACACCAAATAATCCGTTACCACATGTTCACCATGAAGAAGAGGAACACGATCATGGTTTTGATGCAAATAGAATTATAAGTGAAGATTCAGAAGGTTTTGTCATGAGTCATGGAGATCACAATCATTACTTCTTTAAGAAAGATTTGACACCTGAGCAAATCAAGGCAGCACAAGATCATTTGAAAGCTAAGTCACCAGTGACACCAAGTCCAAGTCATGAGGACCATGATGAAGATGAGCATGACCACCATCATGGTGAAGACCATGATCACGGCTTTGATGCGGATAGAGTCATCAGCGAAGATGCAGCTGGCTTTATCATGAGTCATGGTGATCACAATCATTACTTCTTTAAAAAAGATTTATCCCCTGATCAAATTAAGGCTGCCCAAGATCACTTGTACGGCAATAAACATTCAGAAACTAGCCCAGATAACCACAGTAGTAAACCAGAAGAACACCATCATGATAACCATGGAAACCATCATGAAGAAGAACATGATCATGGCTTTGCAGTTGATCGAGTGATCAGTGAAGATGAAAAAGGATTTGTTGTTTCTCATGGAGATCATAATCACTATTTCTTTAAAAAAGATTTGACGCAAGATCAGATTAAAGCTGCTCAAGAACATTTGCATAGACACCATCAGGCAGAGCCTGTAAAACCTCTTGCCAAGACTGTTGAAAGTTTCTCTCGAGATGCTAGCGATGAAGAAAAGATGGCTTATATCTCTAAAACCTATGGTGTTCCGCTTGAAGCGATCCGAATTTCAAATGGATTCTTTGTATTCGGAAATCCAGACCAGGCTTATGACCCAACTCACATTCACCCTTATGCGGTTCGAAAGGAACACGTTCGAATTCCGCTTCAAACAGGTGATGCAGAGCTTGATTTTCTAAACGAACTTTATACAACTGCACTTCGTGACGGTGTTTCTCCTTATAGCTTACAGGTTGAAAATGGTAGTTTTGTTATCCCTCATGGCGACCATAACCATTACATTAAAGTTCAGACTAAAGGTTATGAAGTTGCTTTGAAACATAAGATTCCTGCCTTGCAATCCAACTACCAACCAGGATCTTTTGATGAAGTTACTGTCCAAAATAAGGTTGATCAACTTCTAGCAGAAAGTCGTGAAGTTTACAAGGATAAACCAATTCAACAAAGACAGATTGAGCTTGCCTTGGGACAATTCTCTGAAAATATGAAGAAGCTCTCAACAAACTCTACAGCTGGTTATCTAGCTGCTTTAGATCTATTTGACAAGCAGTATATCCATGTTGATGCTAGCGTAAAACCAACAGAAATCAGTCCTTTAGACAAGAAATATCAAGCTTTAGTAGATAAGATTAATACCTTGGATACAGATGCATATGGACTTCCTAAGAAGGATCTCTTGACTCAGCTTCAGGAAAACAAATTGGCTCAAGATGAGGCTGGTTTAGATGCAGTAGAAGCAAAACTAGAAGCTCTTCAAGACTTTAATGATCGAACTGGAGTTACAACAGTTGAGTACATTAAGTATTTCTATCAACATTTATCTGATAATCACTTAAATGACACTCTTAGAAATAAAGTTGCTAACTTAACTTGGACACTTTATCAATCACAATCCTTCCTTAAGGCGACTGACTTAAACAAACTATTCCCAGATATCTATCAAACAAAACTGGAAGTTGAAGAAGCTCTGAAGAATGAACCTGGAACAAGTAAGCCTTCTGAAACAATCTTAGATACAGAAAAAGTGGATGGCCATAGTGCAAAAACTGCAGTCTATGAGTTTTTGAAAGGTTTGTATGATGATATTAAGCCTGAGGAACAAAGCAATCATGTTCGAAAAGCTCAAGTAGAAGGACTCTTAACGAAAGCTGATGAATTAGTTGCTCAAGTCAAAGAAGAAGGCGTAAAAGCTTCACTCGCTGACGAAGTGAAAAATCTGAAAGCTGCTCTAGATAAAGAGGACGTAGACCTTGATGAATTAAACACGCAAGTCCAAGATCTTATAAAACGAATTTCTCAAACCATTCAGACTGAACGTGAGAATGATAATCAAGACCCAGAGGTTTTGGTTCTCTATCAAAAATTATATAATGGAGTCCTTGCCCTTCATACTTATTTGGAAATGAATAATGGTTCTGATGCGGACTTTGAAAAAGTAGACGCCTTGTTTGATAAATTATCTGCTGCAAGCAAAGACAAACAAGCTCTTCTAGCACTTGCGCAAGAAATTGTCTCATTAAACCAAGAACTTCAATCTAAAGCTAAGCCGGGTGAAGCAAGTTCTGAAACAACTAGCAAACAAGTAAGCGACAAACAGACTGAATCAAGCAATCCAACGACTAGTTCTCCGGAAACGACAGAGAAAGAAGTCAACTAAAAAAGAAGTAGCAAAGCTACTTCTTTTTTTAGTCTTTATAAGATACAATTCCAATGATTGTATCAACTGCACGCTCCATAGTTTGGAGGCTGACGTATTCAAAACGTCCGTGCATATTCTCGCCACCAGCGAAGATATTTGGAGTAGGAATTCCCATGAAGGAAATCTTAGAACCGTCAGTTCCACCACGAATAGGCTCGATAATTGGTGTAATATCAAGACTTTCCATCACTGATTTAGCGATTGTTACTGGCGTCATATCTTTTTCTATGACTTCTTTCATATTGTAGTATTGGTCTGTCAAAGTCAGGGTTACACGATCACTGCCAAGTTCTTGGTTCATCTTATCAGCAATAGCTTGCATAGTGGCTTTGCGTGCTTCGAAGTTTTCTTTTTCAAAGTCACGAATGATATAGCTAGCACGCGCTTCCTCGACAGTACCAGTGACATCCATGAGATGGTAGAAACCTTGGTAACCATCAGTCAATTCAGGTCGGTCACCAGCTGGAAGTTGGTTATGGAAGTCAATTGCCAACTGAAGGGCGTTAACCATTTGTCCCTTAGCAGTTCCTGGGTGTACATTACGACCTTGGAAGTGAAGTTCAGCACCGGCAGCTGAGAAAGTTTCGTATTGAAGTTCACCAAGAGGTCCACCGTCAACTGTATAAGCAAAGTCAACATTGAAGTCCTCTGCGTCAAATTTATTGGCGCCGACGCCGATTTCTTCATCTGGTCCGAAGCCAACACGGATTTCGCAGTGCTTAATTTCAGGATGAGCGTTCAAGTATTCGATAGCTGTCATGATTTCAGCGATACCAGATTTGTCGTCAGCACCGAGAAGTGTAGTTCCATCAGTAGTAATCAAAGTTTGGCCTGGATATTTCTCTAGGCTCTTGAAATCTGCTGGATCAAGTTTGAAACCAGAAGCGCCAAGTTCGATAGCCCCACCGTCGTAATTTTCAATAACCTGAGGATTGACGCCTTCAGCATTAAAATCAGCTGTATCCATGTGGGAGATAAAACCAATCTTACGAGTCAAACCAGGGTCGTTAGCTGGTAGAGTACCGATAGCAAAACCGTTTGGCAAATAATAGACATTTTGCAAACCGACACGCTTCATCTCTGGGATGAGGACATTAGTCGCAAAGTCAACTTGACTCTGAGTGCTTGGTGTAGTAGTAGAATTTTCGTCTGAACGTGTGTTAACCTTAACATAAGTTAAAAAACGCTCTAGTAATGTAGGGTATTTCATCATAACTCCTTTTTATAATTTTTTATTTACCTAAACAAAATTGACTAAATAACTGGGTGATGAGTTCGTCTGGAGCAGCATCTCCGGTGATTTCCCCAAGAATTTCCCAGGTGCGGGTCAAATCAACTTGAAGCAAATCAACTGGCATTCCCAGTTCAAGTCCTTCATTAACTGCTTGCAGACTTTCAACTGCCTTTTCAATTAATGAAATATGTCGAGCGTTGGATAGATACGTAGCATCTTGTTCGACCAAGCCAGCATTTTCAAAGAAGAGGTTGTTAATCCGTTCTTCAATCTTATCAATGTTTTGATTTTTAAGGACTGATATGCGGATGACATCATCTGGAAGTTCGGTAGTTTCAATAGCTTCTGGTAAATCTGTCTTGTTAAGAAGAATAATACGGTTGGTATCTTGACTAATTTCAAGAAGTTGTCTATCTTGAGTAGTTAGAGGCTCGCTAGCATTTAAGACAAGGAGTACCAAGTCAGCTTCCTTAAGAGCTTTTTTCGAGCGTTCAACACCGATTTGCTCAACAATATCATCCGTCTCACGAATACCTGCAGTATCAATCAATTTTAGAGGAACCCCGTTAATGTTGACGTATTCTTCGATGACATCGCGCGTAGTACCCGCAATATCGGTTACGATAGCCTTGTCTTCACGAAGGAGATTGTTGAGAAGACTGGATTTCCCAACGTTTGGACGACCAATGATGGCTGTTGAAATTCCTTCTCGGAGAATCTTCCCACGACGTGCCGTTTTTAAGAGATTGGTTAAGAGGTGTTCAAATTCTAAAGTTTTTTCACGGATTACAGCAGTAGTAGCCTCTTCCACATCGTCATACTCAGGATAGTCGATATTAACCTCAACTTGTGCCAGAGTATTGAGAATCTCTTGGCGCGTATTGTTAATGAGCTCAGAAAGGGAGCCATCTAACTGCTTGACCGCAATATTCATGGCTTTGTCTGTCTTGGCGCGGATGATATCCATAACGGCCTCAGCTTGAGTCAAGTCTACGCGACCGTTGAGGAAGGCACGTTTAGTAAACTCACCAGGTTCAGCCAACCGAGCCCCTTCACGGATAGCCAGTTGTAGAATTTCATTAGTTACGGCGATTCCACCGTGGGTATTAATTTCAATAATATCCTCACGAGTGAAGGTCTTTGGAGATTTCATAGCACCAACCATGACCTCGTCCATAACCTTTCCTGTCTGAGGATCAACGATGTGTCCGTAGTTTAGAGTATGGCTAGCAACCTTACTCAAATCCTTGCCTTTAAAAATTTTCTGGGCGATCGTAAAACTATCCGTTCCGCTTAAACGAACAATCCCAATAGCCCCTTCACCAAGCGGAGTCGAGATGGCTGCGATGGTATCAAATTCACGTGTAATCATTTCATTTCCTTTTTACAATATATATACAAATATCACTTAAGATTGTAACAAAATATAGTGTTTTATTCAACGAATGCCACTTATAAAGAAAAGCCTAAGCAAATTGCTTAAGCTTACTTAGTGCGCATTTCACCTTGTGGGAAATAAGTTCCTTCAGGCATATCGTTAATAATAACGTGAACAGCTGACTGAGGTGCTCCTGTGTTACGAACAACAGCTTCTGTTACTTCCTTAGCTAGGGCTTTCTTTTGCTCTAGAGTGCGTCCTTCAAATAAATCAATGCGTACAAATGGCATAATTGCGTCCTCCACTAGTTATTTGATTTCTTCTATTTTACCACATTTTGTCATTTAAAGCTTTGAGAAATTATGGTATACTAGAATATAGCAAAAATTTAGAAATGGACGTGAAATAGAAGCATGGCACAGTTGTATTATCGTTATGGGACCATGAACTCTGGAAAAACCATCGAGATTCTCAAGGTAGCCTATAACTACGAGGAGCAAGGAAAAGGAGTTGTGATTATGACTTCAGCTCTGGATACGCGTGACGGTGTTGGCTATGTTTCAAGTCGCATTGGGATGAAAAGACCAGCAATTACTATTGACGAAACAACAGATATCTTTGGATTTATACGAGATTTACCTGAAAAACCTTACTGTGTACTTGTCGATGAAGCCCAGTTTTTAAAACGTCACCATGTTTACGACCTAGCTCGTGTTGTTGATGAGTTAGACATACCTGTTATGGCATTTGGTTTAAAAAATGACTTTCGTAATGAGCTGTTTGAAGGTTCTAAACACCTCTTGCTCTTAGCAGATAAGATTGATGAAATCAAGACCATCTGTCAGTATTGTAAGAAAAAAGCGACTATGGTCTTGCGTACGCAGGACGGACTGCCTGTTTATGATGGTGAACAAATCCAGATTGGTGGAAATGAAACCTATATCTCAGTTTGCCGTAAACATTATTTTGCCCCTGAAATCAATAAGGAGAATAAGAAAGAATGAATATCTATGATCAACTACAAGCAGTAGAAGACCGTTATGAAGAATTGGGAGAATTGCTGAGTGACCCTGATGTGGTCTCTGATACCAAACGTTTTATGGAGCTTTCAAAAGAAGAAGCTTCTACTCGTGATACCGTTACAACCTACCGTGAATACAAACAAGTTCTTCAAAACATTGTCGACGCTGAGGAAATGATTAAGGAATCAGGTGGAGATGCGGATTTGGAAGAAATGGCCAAGCAAGAATTAAAAGACGCAAAGGCTGAAAAAGAAGAGTACGAAGAAAAACTGAAAATCTTGCTCCTTCCTAAAGATCCAAACGATGATAAGAACATTATCCTAGAAATCCGTGGTGCAGCTGGTGGAGATGAAGCAGCTCTCTTCGCTGGAGATCTTCTAACTATGTACCAAAAGTATGCTGAAGCCCAAGGTTGGCGCTTTGAAGTCATGGAAGCTTCTATGAATGGTGTTGGTGGTTTTAAAGAAGTGGTTGCCATGGTATCAGGTCAGTCTGTTTACTCTAAACTTAAGTACGAATCAGGTGCCCACCGTGTTCAACGTGTCCCTGTGACAGAAAGCCAAGGTCGTGTACACACTTCAACAGCGACTGTCCTTGTCATGCCTGAAGTGGAAGAGGTAGAATATGATATTGATCCAAAAGACCTTCGTGTAGATATTTACCACGCATCTGGTGCTGGTGGACAGAACGTCAACAAGGTTGCGACAGCCGTTCGTATCGTTCACTTACCAACTAATATCAAGGTTGAGATGCAGGAAGAACGTACCCAGCAGAAGAATCGTGAGAAGGCCATGAAGATCATTCGTGCACGTGTGGCAGACCACTTTGCTCAGATTGCCCAAGATGAGCAAGATGCTGAACGTAAGTCTACTATCGGTACTGGTGACCGTTCAGAGCGTATTCGTACATATAACTTCCCACAGAACCGTGTGACAGACCACCGTATTGGCTTGACGTTACAAAAACTTGACACAATTCTAGCTGGTAAATTAGATGAAGTTGTAGATGCCTTGGTTCTTTACGACCAAACACAAAAATTGGAAGAATTAAACAAATAATGAAATTAGCTCAAATATTTAAAGATTTTGAGGAAAAGTTAATAGCACAAGGAGAGGAAGCAGAAAGCCTCTCTTTTGTCTATCGTAGCTTAAAAAATCTCTCTTTTACAAACTTTGTCTTTGCTCTCCAGCAAGAGGTAACTGAGGAAGATAAACACTTCGTAGAAGAAATTTACACAAAACTGGCAAATCATATACCTGCCCAGTACATTATAGGTCATGCTGAATTCTTTGGGATGCAGTTAAAAGTAGATGAGCGGGTTTTGATTCCTCGACCTGAAACAGAAGAGTTGGTGGAGCTTATCCTAGCTGAAAATCCTAATGGAAATCTCAAGGTCTTGGATATTGGTACAGGAAGTGGTGTAATTGCCCTTTCTTTAGCTAAAAATAGAGCAGATTGGTCAGTCACAGCTGCTGATATTTCACAAGATGCATTAGACCTAGCAACGGAGAATGCAAGGAGTTTAGATTTAGAAATCACATTTATCAAATCTGACTGTTTCTCCGAAATTTCTTCAAAATATGATATAATTGTATCCAATCCACCATACATTTCTCGAGCAGATGAGGAAGAAGTTGGTTTGAATGTTCTGCATTCAGAGCCACATTTAGCCCTTTTTGCAGACGAGGAAGGTCTAGCGATCTATCGCAGAATCGCAGAAGAATCAAAGGACTATCTAAATGACGGTGGTAAGATTTATCTTGAAATTGGCTACAAACAAGGTCAAAGTGTACCCGCTCTCTTTATGGAAAATCTTCCTGAGAAACGAGTTCGAACGCTCAAAGACCAATTTGGCCAAGATAGGATGGTTGTCATTGATGATGGAGAAAATTAAGCAAGAGTTGGAAAAGGGTGGAGCAGTAGTTTTGCCGACTGAAACAGTTTATGGCCTCTTTGCAAAAGCGCTAGATAAAAAAGCTGTTGATCATGTCTACCAGCTTAAAGGTCGTCCAAGAGACAAGGCACTCAATCTCAATGTCGCAAGTCTAGACGATATCTTGAACTTTTCTAAGAATCAGCCACCTTATTTACAAAAACTTGTTGAAAGTTTTTTGCCAGGCCCATTGACCATTATCCTAGAAGCTAATGACAAGGTTCCTGACTGGGTTAATTCAGGATTGATGACAGTGGGATTTCGGATGCCGAGTCATCCTGTAACTCTGGAGTTGATTCGTGAGTTTGGCCCCCTAATCGGACCTTCTGCCAATCTCTCAGGCCAATCAAGTGGAGTTAGCTTTAAAGAAATTTTAAAAGACTTTGGGCAAGAGGTTCTGGGATTCGAAGATGATGCTTTTTTAACAGGTCAAGATTCGACTATTTTAGACTTATCTGGCGACAAGGTGAAGATTCTACGCCAAGGATCCATCACCCGACAAGATATTCTCGCAATGATACCAGGAATCCCTTTTGAGGAGGTATGATATGCTACGTGATATAAAAACAGTAGATGTTAAAGCGATTTGTGTCATTAACAAAGAAGCGCTAGGTTATGCTTTTAGTCCAGAGGAAACGGCTGGTCAACTAGCTAAGTTGTCTCAAGACCCCCATCACTTCCTATTAGGTTTTGAAGATTCAACCAGCCATGACTTACTTGGTTATGTTCATGCTGAGGTTTATGAATCCCTTTATTCAAAACCAGGTTTTAATATCCTGGCTTTAGCTGTTTTACCTCAAACACAAGGTAAAGGAATCGGTAAAACATTGCTTGAAGGATTAGAACAGGAAGCAGAAAAACGTGGCTATAACTTTATTCGCTTAAATTCTGCAGACCATCGTACAGGTGCGCATGCATTTTATGAAAGAGTTGGTTATACCTGCGATAAAATGCAGAAACGATTCATTAAATTAATAAAAGGAGAAGACCTATGATTTTTGACAAAGATGATTTTAAAGCCTATGACGCGGATCTTTGGAATGCCATTGCCAAAGAAGAGGAACGCCAACAAAATAATATTGAATTAATTGCTTCAGAGAACGTAGTTTCTAAAGCTGTTATGGCTGCTCAAGGGTCTATCTTGACTAATAAATACGCCGAAGGTTATCCAGGACGTCGTTATTACGGTGGAACTGATGTAGTAGATATTATCGAAACTCTAGCTATCGAACGTGCGAAGGAGATTTTTGGAGCAAAGTTTGCTAATGTACAACCCCACTCAGGAAGTCAAGCCAACTGTGCAGCATACATGGCTTTGATTGAGCCAGGTGATACAGTTATGGGAATGGATTTGGCTGCAGGTGGTCATCTGACTCACGGGGCTCCTGTAAGCTTCTCAGGTCAAACCTACAACTTTGTTTCATACAGCGTTGATCCTGAAACAGAACTCTTGGACTTTGATGTCATCTTGAAACAAGCCCAAGAAGTAAAACCAAAACTAATTGTTGCTGGTGCTTCAGCCTATTCTCACATTATTGATTTTTCTAAATTCCGTGAAATCGCAGATGCAGTCGGTGCTAAGCTTATGGTAGATATGGCTCACATTGCTGGTTTGGTTGCTGCTGGTCTTCATTCAAGTCCAGTACCATACGCCCATATCACTACAACAACGACCCACAAAACCCTTCGTGGTCCGCGTGGTGGTTTGATTTTGACTAACGACGAAGAGCTTGCTAAGAAAATTAATTCAGCTATTTTCCCGGGTATCCAAGGTGGTCCTTTAGAGCATGTTGTTGCTGCTAAGGCTGTTGCCTTCAAAGAAGTCTTGGATCCAGCCTTCAAGGAATATGCTGCTAATGTCATCAAGAACAGTAAGGCTATGGCTGAAGTATTCCTGAAAGATCCTGATTTCCGTATTATCTCTGGTGGCACTGAAAACCACCTCTTCCTAGTGGATGTCACTAAGGTTGTAGAAAGTGGAAAAGTAGCTCAAAATTTGCTGGATGAAGTTAATATTACCCTAAATAAGAACTCTATCCCTTATGAAACCTTGTCACCATTTAAGACTAGTGGTATTCGTATCGGAGCGGCAGCAATTACTGCTCGTGGTTTTGGTGAAAAAGAAAGCCATCAAGTTGCTGAACTTATCATTAAAGCCCTTAAGAATGCAAAAAACGAAGCTGTCTTAGAAGAAGTGAGAAGTGCAGTAAAATCCTTGACAGATGCCTTCCCATTATACGAGGACTAATATTTTATGGATATTTATATTAAGAAAGCCATCATCCATCAGTTCAGCCCTGATGACACAGAGTTGCTCCTAGCGGATAAGTTTCTCAATATCACTCCTAAAATCGAGGAATACTTGCGTAAAAAAGTGGAGCGTGTGTATTCGGATGATGCCAAAACTGGTATTTTTGAAGAGGATAATCCTTTTTTCAATCACATCACAGAAGATTTAATGGAAACATCTGTTACAATTGCTAATCTCTGGAAAGAGGAATTCTCTGTATCTGAAAACCAAAAGACTAATGACTTGGTTTTTGTCCAGTTTTCAAAAGAGGGGGTAGACCACTTTGCCTTTCTTCGAATTGCATTGCTTGAAACCTTGACACACTTGGGAGGCGAGGTTGACAATCCAATCAAACTAACTCAAAATAACTTACCTGGGTTTGGAACAGGAGCAGATGAAGCCCTGGTTGTTAATCTTCAAAGTCGCAAGTATCACTTGATTGAAAAACGCATCAAGTATAATGGAGCCTTTTTAAACTATTTTTCTGAGAATCTTATCCAAGCACAACCAAAGATTTCACCTAAGAAATCCATTAAGGAACTAGAAAAAACGGCTCAAAAGATTGCCGAAACCTTTAACACAGATGATTTTCAATTTCAATCTAAAGTTAAATCAGCGATTTTCAATAATATCGAAGAGAATAATGAGCTCTCTCCAGAGAAATTAGCCAATGATCTTTTTGACAATAATCTTACTGCTCGACTTAGCTTCATTGACCAGGTTAAAGAAGCAGTACCAGAGCCAGTACAGTTTGATGAGATTGATGCCAGTCGTCAGTTAAAGAGATTTGAGAATCAGAAACTTTCCTTGTCAAACGGAATTGAACTCATCGTACCAAACAATGTCTATCAAGATGCGGAATCAGTTGAGTTCATTCAAAACGATAATGGAACCTATTCTATCTTAATCAAAAACATCGAGGATATACAAAATAAATAATGTTTAAATTTATACGAAGAATGCTGGTACTAGCAGTCTTCCTTTTCGCTGGATATAAAGCTTATCTGATTCGTCAGGATGTCAAACAAGTCATGACCTACCAACCCATGGTTCGTGAAATCTTGAATGAAAGAGATACCCCAGCAAACGAAGAGCTTGTGCTCGCCATGATTTATACAGAAACTAAGGGTAAAGAAGGAGACGTGATGCAGTCAAGTGAATCTGCTAGTGGCTCTACTGATACCATAAACGATAATGCAAGTAGTATTCGGCAAGGGGTTCAAACCTTGACAGAAAATCTCTATCTAGCTCAAGAAAAAGGAGTGGATGTCTGGACAGCCATTCAAGCTTATAACTTTGGACCTGCTTATATCGATTTTATCGCCCAGAATGGGAAAAAGAATACTCTTGTACTAGCTAAGCAATACTCCAGAGATACAGTTGCACCTATATTAGGAAATACAACAGGTAAAACCTATCGCTACATCAATCCCATTTCTATTTTTCAAGGTGGAGAACTTTATGTCGATGGGGGAAACTATTATTACTCTAGACAGGTTCAAGTAAATCTCTATATCATGAAAATTTTTAATCTATTTTAAGCATCTAGAAATTCTAGGTGCTTTTATAAGTTTTCTTTAAGGATACTTTAATATGCTAGAATGGAAAAGGAGGAACGTCTCATGCGAAAGAAATTCTTTCTGACGAGTGCTGCAGTTCTTTTGGCGGTTGCAACATTGCAAAACGTTCAAGCAGCTACTGATGTTCAAAAAGTAATTGATGAAACTTATGTTCAACCTGAGTATGTCTTGGGTTCTTCACTAACAGAAGATCAAAAAAATCAAACACTTAAAAAACTAGGCTATGATGCCTCTAAAGATACTAAAGACTTGAAAACCATGACACCAGATGTCTACTCAAAAATTATGAATGTCGCCAACGACTCTAGTCTTCAACTTTATTCATCAGCGAAAATTCAAAAATTAGGAGATAAATCTCCACTTGAAGTCAAGATTGAAACACCTGAAAATATCACAAAAGTAACCCAAGACATGTACCGTAATGCGGCTGTTACCTTAGGTGTCGAGCACGCGCGTATCACCGTTGCGGCACCAATTCCTGTAACAGGGGAAAGTGCTTTAGCAGGGATTTACTATTCCCTTGAGTCTAATGGTGTAAAATTACCTCAAGAAAATAAAGACTTGGCTCAGGAAGAGCTCAAGGCCTTGTCAGACATTAACGATGAAAACAAGGACAAATCAGGATTCGATGCCAATAAACTGAACGTTGCACTTGCTGATATCAAGGCTGCAGTCGCTAAGGCTAAAGAGTCCAAAGGTGAACTTACAGAAGATGATGTTCGTAAAATTGTCGAAGATACTTTAAAAAACTACAAACTGGATCAAGTTGTTACAGGCAATCAGGTCAATGTCATCATTAACTTTGCCTTCAATCTTTCTAAGAGCGATATTCTTAATAACGAAGACTTTACTAAGACGCTAAAAGATCTGAAACAAAGTATAGTTGCTCAAGCAGGTGACAGTTTCAGCAATATCGATCTTAACTTTGATGCCAATAAAGCTATTCAAGACGGTGGCAATATCCTTAGCTCTATTTGGCAAGCCATTCTTGATTTCTTCAAGAGTTTTGGTGCTTAGGTCAATTCATGGTATAATAGATGGTAACAGGATTGTTGCCGTCTTTTTTGTCGGCTTATAGAAAGTGAAACATATGTTAAAGAAAAATGATATTGTAGAAGTTGAGATTGTCGATTTGACCCATGAGGGAGCTGGCGTTGCCAAGGTAGATGGCTTGGTCTTTTTTGTAGAGAATGCTCTACCGACTGAAAGAATCCTTATGCGTGTCCTTAAAGTTAATAAAAAGATTGGTTTTGGTAAGGTCGAGGAGTATCTCGTTCAGTCACCTCATCGTAACCAAGATTTAGATTTGGCTTACTTGCGTTCAGGGATTGCTGACTTGGGTCATCTTGCTTATCCAGAGCAACTTAAGTTTAAAACTAAACAAGTAAAAGATAGTCTTTATAAGATTGCTGGTATCAGGGATGTAGAGGTTGCTGATACTCTTGGTATGGAAAATCCTATCAAGTATCGTAACAAGGCTCAGGTTCCTGTACGTAGAGTAAATGGTGTTCTAGAAACTGGTTTCTTCCGTAAGAATTCTCACGACCTTATGCCGTTGGAAGATTTTTACATTCAGGAACCAGTCATTGACCAGGTTATTCTTGCATTACGTGATTTACTCCGTCGATATGACTTGAAGCCTTATGATGAGAAGGAACAGTCTGGCTTGATTCGTAACCTTGTTGTGCGTCGTGGCTATCATTCAGGTCAAATCATGGTTATTTTGGTGACAACTCGTCCTAAAATTTTCCGTGTGGAACAGTTGATTGAACAATTGATTAAGCAATTTCCAGAAATTGTGTCTGTTATGCAGAATATCAATGACCAGAATACCAATGCGATTTTCGGGAAAGAATGGTGTATACTTTATGGTCAAGACTACATTACCGATCAAATGTTGGGCAATGATTTCCAAATCTCAGGTCCCGCCTTTTACCAGGTCAATACAGAAATGGCAGAGAAGCTTTATCAGAGAGCCATTGATTTTGCGGAGTTAAGAGAAGACGATGTGGTGATCGATGCCTACTCAGGAATCGGAACTATTGGCTTATCTGTCGCTAAGCATGTTAAGGAAGTTTATGGTGTCGAAGTTATCCCCGAAGCAGTTGAAAATAGCCAGAAGAACGCAGAGTTGAACGGTATCACCAATGCCCACTATGTCTGTGACACAGCTGAAAATGCCATGAAGAATTGGCTCAAAGAAGGCATCCAACCAACTGCCATCCTAGTTGACCCTCCACGCAAGGGCTTGACCGAAAGCTTTATCAAAGCAAGCGCCCAAACAGGAGCTGACCGTATCGCCTATATCTCCTGTAATGTTGCCACCATGGCGCGTGATATCAAACTCTACCAAGAGTTGGGCTATGAATTGAAGAAAGTCCAGCCGGTGGATCTTTTTCCGCAGACGCATCATGTTGAGGCAGTGTCACTGCTTGTACGAGCTGAGACATCAGCGAAGTAGAAGCAGATATTCTACCCATGGGATAGCTGTCGTAGAGTAAGGAGTTTACGACGAAACGATACGGTTATAGGGAACCGCCGAGTGTGTAGCTTTGCTCGTAAAAGCCTAGAAAGCTTGGTATGAATCAATAATGAAAAGCCTTGATTGTAAGGCTTTTTTTGTGTTTTTGTGATAGAATATAGGTAGTTATAATCGACAGCAACTAAGAAGCAGTAACAAATATTACATATAAAATAATCAAAATAAGGGCAATAAAATGACAGAAATTGACAAAAAGAATTTAAAAAATTATCTTTATTGTACATTTGGAATTACTTATATATCTTGGGGGATTCTTGCCATCTTTACTCAATCTCATATTTTGGGATTAGAAACAATTATAGGAAGAATATTACATATAGTAGGTGCACTTGGACCAGCTATTGCAAGTGGCTTTTATTTGAAAAGGAATAATATAAAATTTAAACATTTTGTATTTAGTAAGAAAGGAAATAGTAGTATTTATTTCATTATTCATTTGTTAGCAATTTTGATACTATTTTCTGTATCTTCCTTAGAATTAAATGGAGTATCCATTTATCTGATGCTATTATTTTTTATACAACTAATTTTTTTGGTGGTGGACATGAAGAATTAGGATGGAGAGGAATATTACAGCCCTTACTTGATATAAAATATACTTATTGGCAATCTAATTTGATTGTAGGATCAATTTGGGGAATATGGCATCTGCCTTTATGGTTTATAGTTGGAGAAAGTCATCAAGGATTTCCTTTCATTTTATTTTTTATATATACATTATTTTTAAGTTTTGTTTTAGGGCTTCTTTACCGTCAAACGAAATCTGTGGGATACTGTATATTATTTCATGCGTTCGCAAATTTGTTAAATCTCTATTTTGTGTTAAAGATTAATGTTATTTTTATTATCATTTTTATTGCTTATTTAATTTATACAATATTGGCGAGTAATAGAATTAGTAAGGAAAAGAATTTATATCCAAAATAACAGGATATACTCTAGAAAATGAAGATGATTTTGTTCACGGTAATAAAGTAGGAATAACGAACATTTAGATGAAAGGTTTAGAGTAAACATGAGTCTCTTATTTAAAGAATTTAAAACCATTTGTTTCCATTTAAATCGAGTCGGAATTACACCGACACTGATGGGGTCTTTGGGATTGGAGTTTAGAACGAAAGAAAATTGGGGGCCGTCTGACATTGACATTCATGTACCTGGTGACCCTAGAGGTTGGGAAGCACCTGACCATCTCAGAATTTATGACTGGGACAAGATAATGAAAGTGATGAAAGACTTAGGCTACGTCTTAATAGATATTCATGAGCATGAATTCCAAAAGGATAGAGAGAGTGTTGAATTTGGAAGTATCGATTCCTTACTTGATTTTGCAGGAGTTTCGGAATCGGATATAGAGCTTATTCACATTGAAGGCATCACTTTTCGTCTTCCAAGTCTGGAGCAGTATCTAAGTATTTACAAAGCTTCTTCTCAAGACTCCTATCGAAATGATCACAATAACAATAAGGATTTTAAAAAGATCGAGTGGCTGGAAAGACATTTGTAAATTATCATATGAAAAGTAGTAAGTTGTAAAACTGGCTGCTATGTTATTTTTTTATAATTTTTGTTGGTTATTTAATTTATACGATATTGGCTAGTAATAGAATTTGTGAGGAAAAATGGTTTTAAATGTTAGATAAGGATATCCATTATTGAATGTGACGATTGGCCAATTTAGATGATTATTGTTAGAGAATTTTCTATTGTAATGTCAAGTGGAATAATAGATGCCGTTTCTTCTGGAAGAGGTTCTTCGCACAGAACACATAACCTGTCTATCAAAGGCAGAGTGGATTTCATTTAAGTAAATCTCAGTTTGTACTTGTTCCATATTGAAGCAGTGAAGTAGAAGTGGATACTTCCGACACATGCGATAGAAACCGTAGAATTAGGAGTAATTGGAGCAGATGACTACATTTCATAAAAAGATAAATAATGAACCGTTCATGTTGTTGGAGCTCGGCATAAATGAAAATGGGTATAAGTTTGCTTCTGATATCAAGACAGCACTATCTACAGCTAAAGGTGAACTTGATTTAGTATCTAGTAAATTAGAGGAAAGCTTAGATTCCTTGAAAAAGCTAACACCTGAATGTGATAAGACCGATTACATTTTATCTGCGTGTAGTGGAGCCCTATGTGGTGTTATAGATGTATTTTTGGTAGGAAAACCGGGAGAGTCTCCAATTGGAGAAATTACAGATAAGTGGTTTGCTAATAGAACAGAAGACTTTGCTAAATTGTGTGGATGGAGGGGTGATAAAGGAAATTTATCATCAGCAATTAGACACTTAGAGAAAAAGTTCAAAATACCTTACGATCAAAATGGTATTGGAGACATAGCGAAGGAATTAAAGGATTTGACGCCAACTAATCATCATTTTAAGTCGTTAGGACACAATCCTACAATACTTGGGATCTTCTTTTCCATTCTAGATCAGTTTACAAATACATCGCATTTTGTTTCAGAAGGAGAATTGATCACATTCTCTAAATTTGATGGTGATTTTCATTTAGAAGGTAAAGATATACCAAGCAAACTGTTCTGCGGATTTGCAAATTGGTTCGGACACTTGATCTCAGATATATCAGGATCATCAAGTAGTAAAGGAAGAGGGATGGGTATTCCTTCACCTTTATGGAGCTGGACAAATGATATTATTACAATAAAGAGGAACTTTAATCTTCCTGTTGGAGAATTTGATAAATCAATAAATGAACTAGCACTCGATATTTATAAGCAAGGCTATGATACAAGATTTCAGACGGCACAAACTATACCGGTCTTAGTTAATGAATCATTGGTAAGGTTAATTTATTCAATAAGACGTCTAGTAAGATATTTCTCAATAACAAAAAAGGACGATAGATCCTTTCCGTTGTTATGGAAGTCATGTGAACCATTTTCGAATGCGTCAGTAAAACGAATGTTGACAGTAGCACATGGTACTTTCTGTGTTATAGACGCAGGAGATGCTATTGCAAGAGGCGTTAGTAAAGGTGGTGGTAGCTTTAATGTTACCGAATTTGTGATGAGATTGAATATTTTCGGAATTGGAAGATTTACGTTTTCATTATATGGAGAGACAAGCAGAGGTTTAAAGCGTCATGATATCAAAGAGAATATAATTATCATGAAACGTGAAAAATTAATACTCGCTGATTATGTTGATGGTTTGAAGTTCCTTGCTGAAATATATGATGATGAGTCATTGCTGTTATTTACAAGAGAATTAAAAGAAAGTGATATGTATGTTCAAGCCTTTGAGAAGTCTGTAATTTTGGCAGAAAAAAGAAATGTTCCTAAAGATGAGATACTTAGAAATAAAGCAGATATCGATTCTTATTTTAAAGGGAGTGAGAAAGAAGAATGAGTAAAAAGAAACAGAAGAAATCAAAACTCCAAGTAGCTCAAGATAAAGCTCAGGCTGCAATCAAAGAAACAAATAATGCCATTGGAGAGCTAGGAGAATATACAAGAAGTTTATACAAGTCATTAACAAGCATACAGGAACAATTTGATAAAATACGCAATGTACCTAGTGAACAGAAGCTTCAGTATGAAGAATTAAAACAGATAAGATTAAATTGGAAGCAACAAGCAGATAAGATTGATAAGGACTATAAAAATGTAACAGTAAAAAATGCAGGTGTAGGAGCAGCTGGAACAGGACTGGGTGTTGCAGTAGTAACAATGGGGCCGACAGTAGCAATGGGTGTTGCTACAACTTTTGGAGTTGCATCAACTGGTACTGCTATCTCTACTTTAAGCGGAGCTGCGGCTACTAATGCTGCATTGGCATGGCTTGGTGGTGGAGCACTTGCTGCAGGTGGTGGCGGAATGGCAGCAGGAAATGCTTTTCTTGCTTTGGCGGGTCCAGTTGGATGGGCTATCGCCGGTGTCTCTTTATTAGCTAGTGGATTAATCTTTTGGAAAAGTAAGAGTGATAAGAACCACTTAGAAAATGTATTTATTGCTATAAGTGAAAGAGATATAAAATCATATGAGCTTGCTATTATTGAATTAAAGGAACGTATTAGTCGAATTATTGATGAGAACAGTAAATTAACTGATGCCATAGGTGAAATTGAAAGTTTTGGGTTAGATTATAATAAGATGTCTGAAGCGCAACAATATGCACTTGGTTCATATGTAAATCTGATGCTTTCATCAACGCAGTTGCTAGTAAATCCAATACAAGGATTATTACCTAAATTTTCTGAGGAAGATTTTGATAGCTTTATGTCTTGGAAAGATAGAGAAATAAATAAAGAGACTTGCACAGAACACAAGGATTTTATTGTGTCTTTAGCAAATCTTCTTTATAAGATTGAACTTTATGATCGTGATAAAAAGCTATTATGGAAGTCTCTTAGAAATAATAAGAAGATGCTTAAATCGATGGATATCTCAAAGAAAGAGTTTGATTTGGATATCATGAATGAAATTATGGAAGCATTAAATTTCAAATATAAAATAAGAGGTAGTGAGGGTGTGGAATAGAAAAGGACTACCGTATAAAGGTTGAAAAAATATATATTATTGATTTAACTGAATTTGCAGAGCAATGAGGAGCAATCCCATATGAGCAGTGAGAAATATGTGGAAATGAGAAAATACGATATACGCATGTTATGATGCATCCTAATTACGCCAAAGAAGTATGGTAGAATGTATCCTGGTGCTGATTACTCGGCAAAGTATTACTAAAAATCCTACAGGAAGGAGTTTAAATATGAAATTCCATGAATTTGGGGATAAGAATTTGCCTCCTATCCTACTGATACATGGCGGTGGCAGTTCTTGGTGGAACTATCTTCGTCAAGCACGAATCTTGTCGGGAGAATACCGTGTTATTTTACCTACTTTAAATGGCCACGGGGAGGAATATCAACTCGATTATGTTTCCACTGAAGATTCTGCCTTGGAAATCTTGGACTATATCAAAGAGAATTGTGGTGGGAAGGTATTTGCGATTGGTGGCGTTTCACTTGGTGGTCAAATTGCTATGGAGCTTTTGTCAATAGACAGCGATGTAGCAGAGAAAGCCATCATAGACGGAAGCCTTTGTATTCCTCAACCGGGGTTGGCTAAACTCAGCATCTTTCTGGTACGTCTATTTGGCAAGCTGATGTTTAGTAAATTTTCTTGTAAACTTCAATTAGGCATGATGAACAAAATCTATCCTAAACTCGCTTATCCAGAGGAACTAAAAGCTTATTATTTGGAGGATCTGCCAAGGACACCTATCAAAACATTAGTGACTATTTACAAAACCTATATGGAGCGTTACAAACTTAAGGATACGATTTCTGCTAGCAAGGCGCAGGTTCTGTATATTTATGGTGAAAAAGAATTGAACTGTGTGAAAGCATCGGCAAAATTATTTCAAAAACTGCATCCAAATACGATTTTGTATGAAGCCAAGGGCTATCATCATGGCTATTTGTCAGCTTATCTGCCTCAAGAGTGGATTGATTTGGTTGAGCCGTTTTTAAAGAGTGATCCATTGGAAATGTGTGATGAATCTGATATATCATAAGGAGGAATCTGATGCTAGGAGCAATAGTTGGAGACATTGTAGGTTCTGTTTATGAATGGGACAACATTAAAACGAAGGATTTTCCCTTGTTTAGGGACGATTGTTTTTTCACAGATGACACGGTGATGACTTGTGCTGTTGCAGAAGCCATTATGAATGGCAGTCAGAAGGATGACTTTATTGACGCCATGAAAAAATATGGTAGGATGTATCCCGATGCAGGTTACGGTGCAAGATTTGGAAATTGGGTTGATGGCGACGATCGAGAACCTTATAATAGCTTTGGAAATGGCTCAGCAATGCGTGTTTCTCCATGTGCCTGGACCATGGATTGTAGTTTTTGTGCACGAACGGGAGCCTGGCCGTCCAGAAGAACTCTTGCACGACTTTCTGCAGAGGTGACGCATAACCATCCAGAGGGGGTCAAGGGAGCTATGGCGACGTCTGATGCTATCTTTATGTGTCGTTATTACTTTGGAGGTTACAGTGGTGACTATGGAAAACCGATCAACGATAACCCTACAAAGTGCAAGAGACTCATCAAGGAATACATAGAGCAAGAGTATGGATATAATCTTTCTCAAACACTAGATGAAATTCGTCCTACTTATCGTTTCAATGAAACTTGCCAGGATACGGTACCTCAGGCCATCATTGCCTTTCTTGAAAGTACAGACTTCGAAGATGCTATCAGAAATGCTATTTCTCTCGGCGGAGATAGTGACACTCTTGCTGCCATCACAGGAAGTATAGCAGAGGCTGCTTATGGTATACCTGATTGGATTAAGAAAAAGGCATATACCTATCTAGATGAGCCTTTAAAGGATGTCCTCAGACGATGGGAAGAAACGGTTGTAATAAAATAATAGATAGGCGTTATGCGGACCGATACTGAATGACAGAGGGTTATCGATGGTTATATTGGAATTGTATCAAGGTGATTATAAAAAAGATTTAGTCGTGTTTGATTCTTTAGAAGAGGGAAGAGCCTTTGTAGCGCAAATCCCGGGATATACTTTAGAAAAAGAAGATAGTTTTGATGTGGAGTATTTTAATCCAAAAAATCTACCAGATTATATGGAGATTGTCTTCAATGGAAATATTGTCCCTTTATCTAGATTTTCGTTTAATTCTGAGGAAAATGTGTACATTATTTGGAAAGAAATTTCGAATCTATCCGTTAAAAACGATAAAATGATCGAAGGAGCTACAAAAGTAGATGCATATGTCGTGAATAACGATGAAGTGAAAGCTTATGTCGAAGCACGAGAAGCTAACTTCCGCAAGGCAAAAGTATTCCTAGAAAACAAAGGGTATGAAGTTGACAGAAGCTTTTTCGGAAGTGAAGACGGCGAAGCGATTCTCTACAGAAAACGCGGCACCAAAGATTGGCACTTTTTGTGTCACTTAGACCCGTTGTTTGTAAAGATTGAAGATGTCGAAGGGTATGTGAAAGAAGCGATGGAAGATATTTAATAGTCAACCAATGTTCGTTTTAAGATTGTGTCACTTCTTGTGTGACCTGATTAATTTGCAAAGAGAAAATCTTTTGAACTATTAGTTTTTTTAAGGAGAAAAAGCATTATGAAAATGACAATCGGGAAAGATTATATAGTGAAAAAAGATATTTTCGGTTTAAAAAAAGATGAACTTTGGACCTTAGTTGACAAGGGTTATCAGGCTTATTTTGGTGAACATAATTTCGTATTTGTCAATGATGATAAAGTGAAGGTATTTGCAGTTTTACAAGATAGTTCAGAAGAAGAAATACAAATTTACGATCATCTTGATGACTATCTTGAAGAAGTCGCTCATGAGAATTTCTAGAGGATGTGAGTTACAAATTGAAAATGCTTACTTTTAATTCAGCTTAGACCTAATGAATCAATTTTAAGTTAAGGGTTTATATTTGAAATAGAGTCTTCATAGAGACTTCTTCGTTATAAAAAAACTAGACTGAAACCAAGGTGAAAACCGTCTGGTTCAGTCTTTTTTTCTGTTAATGTAGTATAATAAAGGGGGTGGGAATTCTATTTTTTAATAGGATTATTCTAAGAACGAAAACATCTAGAAAGAGGAAAAAAATGAAACAATCACTTGAATTTTTAAAAGAAAGAATCACCGATAAGATGCCCTTGGGGGATATGGTAGCTATCTTTGAAGATTTGTGTCGTGAGCCTGTTGAGGATGAAATGATTTTATTTGAAACAGGGACATTTACAAGTATATCTGATAAACCCTTGTTTCAACTTTCATTAGTAAGGCAAGTTCCGAATGAAGACGAAGAATTTTATCAAGTACACCTTGATATTTTCTATGAAGCTAGTCGTGAGAATAAAATTTTTAGTGAATCAACCTGGGATGAGGATTTAGAGGAAAATATTTTTGAATACATTAGAAATTCAGAAGTATTTTCCTATGCTAAAGATCAGGAATACCTAGCAGTCAAAATGTATATGGACCAAACTTGATAAGGCTAGTTAAAGTAATGAAATTTAATGACAGGAGAATTATAAATGAAAAAAATTATGGTAATCATCAATCCAACCTCTGGTGGCGAAAAAGCTTTGGATTATAAGGTGAAGTTAGAAAATAAAGCTAGAGACTACTTTGATGATGTAGAGATTAAAATTACAGAAAAAGCTCAAGATGCAACAAACTTTGCAGAAGAAGCTTCTCGAGAGCATTATGATGCTGTTCTTGTTTTTGGTGGAGATGGGACTGTCAATGAAGTAATCTCTGGTATTGCAGAAAAAGATTATATTCCTAAACTCGCGATTATCCCAGGAGGAACTGGAAATCTCATTACGAAATTATTAGAAATCAATCAAGATATTGACGGTGCGATTGACGAGCTAGATTTTAGTTCTACCAACAAGATTGATATCGGAAAATCTAACGGAAACTATTTTGGTTATATCTTTAGTATTGGTTCATTACCAGAAGCCATCCATAATGTTGGGATAGAAGATAAGACGAAGTTTGGCATGCTCGCCTATGCGATTAATACCATGAAGTCTGTGGTTACAGATCAAGCATTTAATATTACAGTTGAGACTGAAAATGGAAATTATATTGGCCCAGCCAGCCATGTTTTAGTTCTCTTCACCAATTATTTCGCTGACAAGAAGATTTTTGACGAAAACAAGGATGGTTATGCCAATATTTTGATTTTAAAAGATGCGTCTATTCTCACTAAATTGTCTGTAATCCCTGATTTATTAAAGGGAGATGTTGTCGTAAATGATAATATCGAGTATCTAAAAGCTCGTCACCTCAAAATCTCTTCAGATAGTGAATTAGAAACAGATGTTGATGGTGACAAATCCGATAATTTACCAGTAGAAATCAAGGTACTAGGGCAGCATATAGAAGTTTATTCACAGTTAAAAGAATAAGAAATTTTTAACAAAGAAATACATAAACGTGGGTATCTAGATATACCATTTTCATGAATAGTAAGAATAGCTCTCATACAAAAACAAGTCGTTGAAGATAAGGAGTAAAAATATGGAATTACAAGATTTTACGAAACAAGAACAAGAAATGATTAAAAAGGGATTAACATTTTCTAAACTTAGTGATAAAGAAACTGCTGATAAGATTATCGCCTTAATCCCTCAAGAATACATTAAGCGTATCCCGTTTTTTGTTAGAAAACATGCAATTACTCGTACGATTAAGAGAATCTCTCTTGATTATCCGGAATTGTACGCTGTTGCTGAACAAGAAGGGCAACTTCCAGAAAAAGAAGCTCAAGAATTACGACAAATTCTTACAGATATTTTCCAAGAAAAAATGAATAAGCATAAAATCAAGTAGGAGCGCCTAAACGCTCATCTATTTGATTATATGCTTACTAATGACTAAAACTAACACTCCATCATTCCCACACGCTATGTTGGGCTCTGACTCCATAGCTATCAATCGAACCATCTGAATTGAACTTGGATTCAATACGGTATCTTTTCCAGAGATCGTAATCTGCTGTTTGGATGGTTAGGATAAAGTTGGTATCCTTATCAGAAACATTATAATCAGCTGGATTGACTTCAAAGATATCGATTAATTTTCGCGTTTGAAAGTCTTGGAGCTTGAGATTTGCTAGCTTGACATGATTGATGGAAATTTCTTCTAGTTGATTGCTATCCTTAGGTGTTCTGTAATAGGTGATGACGCAGTTTTTAAGTTGATCAGTATCTTTTCCTGTAGGAGTAAGGCTCATAAAGCCGTAGGACTGATTATCTCGCTTGACTTCGAGAAGCTGACCGTAGTAGAAGTGGTCGTTTTTTGGGTTGGTGATGGAAGTCTCTGGACTTTTATCTTCGAAGCTAAAGCCTTTGTCCAAAAGCTCGGAAGCCTTAGTCTCCCCGATAATGACAGTGGTATCTTGAATGGTTACTGGAACAGGTTGAGCTGGAAGACCACTCATCATGATGCAAAACATAAAAACATAACTTGTTAAAAAAGCTATCCCGATAAAAGCGTTGGTTGATGCATAGACATGACTGTTATGAAAGTTTTTTCTTATAGCCAGTACAACAAATTTGCCAATACTTTTTAAAACCATACTAACAAGTACGATAAAAAATTGTTTTTTCAAACATTCATAAATGGCTTGAGGAAAGCTATTACCATGATAGTAGAAGCCAGCTAAAACGACTAGATTTACGATTAAATAGATCAGCAAGAACCAATGGATCTCCTTTAGGGCATTGGCATCAGTGATTTCTTCATAATCAACGTGAATTCTTCCTTGAATAGCATGGCCAAATTTATAAATCCATTTAGGAGCGTCTTTGCCTTTTTTAACCGCAACTACAAGTCTAATATAGAGATAAATGGTAAAGCATAAGGATAGAAAGAGAAGAGCATAAAAAATCAAAACAACAGTAGTGAACATGGCTATTTCCCCTTTTCTCACCAATGAATACAGAACAATTTATTAGCTCCATTATAGCACTTTCTTGGGAAATAGAGCCAGAAATATCAGCAAAATCCTTAAAGATAAAAGATGGGTATCATTGACATTCATGCTATACCGATTGTACGGATAGAAGGTAGTCCTTTCTTACTAATCGTTTTATTAGTTGGGAATTGGACATTAAAGAGAAAGATAAGATTTGAGAGAGAACGTAAAGGAGTAGAGAGCCATGGGTAGAACGGTGATTATAGGTACTTTAATAGTTTTTTCAATCTTTAATCTGCTACTCGGTCTGGGTTTTTATCTCTTTCTAAAAAAGAGGAAAGAGAATGGGCAGTCATTGTACGAAACTCCTGTAAATCAACAAACTCGAACAGAAAAACTGGGTTTAGGAGAGATTTTGGTCTACCTGTCCCTGATTGTAATCGCAGGGATCTTTGCTTTTCAGACCTTAAATAGAGGTGGTGTTGGGAATTCTATTTTAGCCAAAATGATCCTCCTCCCAGCTATAATGGCTCTTTTCAATGCAAGAAAAAGGACTGGAAAATCTTTACTTGCCCTCCTTATAACCTTTATGGTCTTTCTGGTAGGAGTCATGTTTAATCTCACGATTGGTTTGCCACCTCAAGCACCGATTTTGCAAATTAATGAAAGTAAAATCATTTTAGCAGAAACTAAAGCCAGTGAGCTGATGGATGCTGGATTTGATATCTATGTAAGACAGGGCGATGGTGCTAGTGACTACGAAGAACTCCTGACAGACGGAAGTTTCCAAAAGTATTCGGGTGATAAAACAGTTACCATCGAAAAAGGCTTCAGACTTGATAGCAATGCAGTCCCTTACGCTCCCTATCTCCTAGCAAAAGATGGCATAGTACTGGGGAGTATTTCCTTTTACGGTGCTGAGGACCAGGATGTGGCTTTAGAAGATTCTAAGGTTATTCAGGTTCGATTTAATAAAGACAGTATTGAAGAAGCAAAGAAACATTATATCACTTTCAAGTTAGATGAACTCGACTTAACTAAGCGATTGGACCTTCCTCTTGTTCAAAAAACTTTTAAAAAGCATCTATGGTCCACTCCACCATCAAGTACAAACGATGTCACTCAATTGTGGTATGGGTTACAGTGGTCAAGTAACAGTGACTCTCTATTTTGGAATGAGTATTACAGCCTTATCCGTCTAGATGAAAATTATTTGATGACTGATTTTGAGCTAGCTGTTCAAATAGCGAAAAATGAGTAGATATATTTTTAATTAGTGACTGTACTTATAGATAATTAAGGGACTAACTATTTTAGTTCCTTTTTAGTTTTTTAAAACTTAATTTAAAACGGTTTCTATTTTCAAGTTAAATTAATTTCACGAACGAAAAAATGAATTTATTTAAAAAAGTTTCTAGAAATACTTTACAAGTCTCTGAAAACATGATATAGTAATGAAGCTTAGAAAATGAGATGATGTTTTCTAGCAAATATAAACCCGACTAAAAAATGCCTACGGACAGGCAGGGTTGAATGCCGAAGCGTGGTTGGAAAGCCACATTATTGATAGGGTTAAAAGCCTACTTTTATAAGTTGATGTTAGGACATTTGTCCTAATTCGTATAGATTTGTTAGTGTGGTGAAAGCACACGTCATCTTGTGAAACGATCAATAAAGTACGTAATATTTGCTACTAGAGAGTTAGGAAACATCAGGAACAGACATACTCAAAAGAAACAAACATAAACACGTCAGTAGATTGTAGAGCAGGTGCCAACCTGCTCTTTTTTCATGAGTACCTTTTGAGCCTTAGATGATTAAGGTAAGAAAACTATGATAAAGGAGTATGTCTAAAACATGTTAAATCAAAACCAAGCTCCCATCTATGAGGGGCTGGTCAAGTTACGAAAGAAAAGAATTGTACCATTCGATGTACCAGGTCACAAGCGGGGACGCGGTAACCCAGAATTAGTCGAACTGTTAGGGGAAAAGTGTGTTGGTATAGATGTTAATTCTATGAAGCCTTTGGATAATCTAGGGCATCCCATTTCGATTATCCGAGAAGCAGAGGAGTTGGCAGCAGAAGCTTTTGGTGCAGCTCATGCCTTTTTAATGATCGGTGGAACAACATCATCGGTACAAACCATGATTCTCTCCACCTGTAAAGCGGGAGATAAGATCATCCTCCCTCGAAATGTCCATAAATCAGCTATTAATGCACTCGTTTTATGTGGCGCCATTCCCATTTATATCGAGATGAGTGTGGATCCAAAAATAGGTATTGCACTGGGACTTGAAAATGAGCGTGTAGCACAAGCTATAAAGGACCATCCAGATGCTAAGGCTATCCTGATAAACAATCCAACCTACTATGGAATTTGTTCAGACCTTAAGGGGCTAACGGAGATGGCTCACGCTGCAGGAATGAAAGTCTTAGTAGACGAGGCGCACGGTGCTCATCTGCACTTTACAGATAAACTTCCTCTATCCGCTATGGATGCAGGAGCAGATATGTCAGCTGTATCCATGCATAAGTCTGGTGGCAGCTTGACACAAAGTTCACTTCTTTTAGTTGGCGATCAGATGAATCCTGAGTACGTACGTCAGATTATTAATCTGACACAGTCGACATCAGCATCCTACTTACTAATGGCTAGTTTGGATGTTTCTCGTAGAAACTTAGCCCTTCGTGGCAAAGAGTCCTTTGAGAAGGTCATTGAGCTATCTGAGTACGCTCGTCGAGAAATCAACGCTATTGGTGGCTACTATGCCTACTCAAAAGAGCTAGTAGACGGTGTGTCCGTTTGCGATTTTGACGTGACCAAGCTGTCAGTTTACACCCAAGGAATCGGTCTAACAGGTATTGAGGTTTATGACCTTTTGAGAGATGAATATGACATTCAGATCGAGTTTGGCGATATTGGGAATATCTTAGCCTACATTTCGATAGGGGACCGCATTCAAGACATTGAACGCTTGGTTGGTGCTTTGGCTGATATCAAGAGACTATATTCACGAGATGGAAAAGATTTGATTGCTGGAGAATATATTCAGCCTGAGCTAGTGCTGTCTCCTCAGGAAGCCTTCTATGCAGAGAGAAGAAGCTTAACATTAGACGAGTCCGTTGGTCAAGTATGCGGGGAATTTGTCATGTGCTATCCTCCAGGTATTCCAATTCTAGCGCCAGGTGAACGGATCACACGAGAAATTGTTGATTATATCCAATTTGCCAAAGAACGTGGTTGTTCCCTCCAAGGAACGGAAGATCCAGAGGTCAATCACATCAATGTTATTGAGAGAAAGGAGAACTAAATGGATTTATGGTTTTCTGAAGTTCATACTCCAGATGTGAAATTATCCCTGAGAACAGCCAAACAACTCTACGCTGGTAAAAGTGAATGGCAGGATATTGAAGTTTTAGATACGCCAGCTTTTGGAAAGATTTTGATTTTAAATGGGCATGTCTTGTTCTCAGATGCAGATGACTTTGTATACAACGAAATGACTGTCCACGTTCCCATGGCTGTCCATCCCAATCCAAAGAAAGTCTTGGTTATCGGGGGTGGCGACGGTGGTGTTGCCCAAGTATTAACGCTTTATCCTGAATTGGAACAAATCGATATCGTGGAACCGGATGAGATGTTGGTTGAGGTCTGTCGAGAGTATTTTCCAGACTTTGCTGCAGGGCTAGATGATCCTCGTGTTACCATCTACTACCAAAATGGACTTCGCTTTTTACGAAATTGCGAAGATGATTACGACATTATCATCAACGATGCGACAGATCCATTTGGACATACAGAAGGGCTCTTTACTAAGGAATTTTACGGCAATAGCTATAGAGCCTTGAAAGAAGATGGAATCATGATTTATCAGCATGGTAGTCCCTTCTTTGACGAAGATGAGTCTGCTTGCCGAAGCATGCACCGTAAGGTCAATCAAGCCTTTCCAATTAGCCGGGTCTATCAGGCGCATATTCCAACCAGTCCTGCTGGCTATTGGTTATTTGGGTTTGCATCGAAAAAATATCACCCTGTCAAAGATTTTGACAAGGAAGGCTGGAAAAAACGCCAGCTTTTCACAGAATACTACACTGCAAACTTACATATTGGTGCTTTTATGTTGCCTAAGTATGTAGAAGACATTTTAGAAGAAGAGGAAGGAAAAAAATGAGTCGTTTATTAGTTATCGGATGTGGGGGCGTTGCCCAAGTTGCTATTTCAAAGATTTGTCAAGATAGCGAAACTTTTAAAGAAATTATGATTGCTAGCCGTACAAAGTCGAAATGTGATGACTTAAAGGCTAAATTAGAAGGAAAAACAAGTACTAAAATTGAAACAGCTGCTCTTGATGCTGACAAAGTAGAAGAAGTGATTGCCTTGATTGAAAGCTACAAGCCAGAAGCTGTTTTGAACGTAGCTTTACCATACCAAGATTTGACCATTATGGATGCTTGTTTGGCGACAGGTGTCCACTATATTGACACAGCCAACTATGAGGCTGAGGATACAGAAGACCCTGAATGGCGTGCCATCTATGAGAAACGTTGCAAGGAACTTGGTTTTACAGCTTACTTTGATTACTCATGGCAGTGGGCTTATCAGGATAAATTCAAAGAAGCAGGATTAACAGCTCTGCTTGGATCTGGTTTTGATCCAGGGGTAACTAGCGTCTTTTCAGCGTATGCCCTCAAACATTACTTTGACGAAATCCACTATATCGATATTTTAGACTGTAATGGTGGTGACCACGGTTATCCATTTGCGACAAACTTCAACCCAGAAATCAATCTACGTGAGGTTTCTGCACCAGGTTCATACTGGGAAGACGGAAAATGGGTAGAAGTCGAAGCTATGTCTATCAAGCGTGAGTATGATTTTCCTCAAGTTGGGCAAAAAGACATGTATCTTCTTCACCATGAAGAAATTGAATCATTGGCCAAAAACATTCCAGGCGTTAAACGGATTCGTTTCTTTATGACTTTTGGTCAATCTTATCTTACACACATGAAATGCTTAGAAAATGTTGGCCTCCTTCGTACAGATGCTATTAATTTTAACGGACAAGAAATCGTTCCAATCCAATTCTTGAAAGCCTTGCTTCCAGATCCTGCAAGCCTTGGTCCACGCACAGTTGGTAAAACCAATATCGGTTGTATCTTTACAGGTGTCAAAGATGGCGTTGAAAAGACAATCTACATTTACAATGTTTGCGACCATCAGGAGTGCTATGCAGAAGTTGGTTCACAGGCAATTTCTTACACAACAGGTGTTCCTGCTATGATTGGAACAAAATTAGTGATGGATGGCACTTGGAAACAACCAGGAGTGTATAATCTTGAAGAGTTGGATCCAGATCCATTCATGGAAGCTTTAAATAAATACGGTTTGCCATGGGTTGTGGTTGAAAATCCACAAATGGTGGACTAATGAAGTTAGAACAAGTACCAACGCCTTCTTATATCATTGACTTAGGAAAATTAGAAGAGAATTGCTGCATTCTACAAGAGGTTCAAGAAAAAGCAGGTTGCAAGGTTTTACTGGCTCAAAAGGCTTATTCTCTCTATAAAACCTATCCCCTAATCAGCCAATATCTCTCTGGTACAACGGCTAGTGGACTCTATGAAGCTAAGTTAGCTAGGGAAGAATTTCCAGGGGAAGTCCATGTATTTGCGCCTGCTTTCAAGGAAGCTGACATGGAAGAGTTGCTTCAAATATCTGATCACATTGTTTTTAACTCAGAGAGACAATTACGAAAATACGGTCAAATTTGTCGTGAGGCTGGGATCAGTGTAGGTCTTCGCATCAATCCTCAATGTTCAACGCAGGGTGACCACGCGCTTTATGACCCTTGTGCTCCTGGATCCCGTTTCGGAGTGACTTCAGATAAGATACCGAGTGATTTGCTGGACTTGGTGGACGGACTTCATTTCCACACTCTTTGTGAGCAAGGGGCAGATGATTTAGCGACAACTTTAAAAGCAGTAGAAGACCAGTTTGGACAGTACTTGCATCACGTTAAATGGCTCAATATGGGTGGTGGACATCACATTACAAGAGAAGATTACGATGTTGATTTGCTGATTTCTGAAATAAAGCGTATTCGAGAAACTTATAACCTTGACGTTTATATTGAACCTGGAGAAGCGATTGCTCTTAATGCGGGCTATCTAGCTACTGAAGTCTTAGACATCGTTGAAAATGGGATTGAGACCTTAGTACTAGACGCTTCAGCAAGCTGCCATATGCCTGATGTCCTTGAAATGCCTTATCGCCCACCATTGAGAGACGGTTTCGAAGCGAAAGAAAAAGCTTATACTTATAGATTATCTTCTAATACCTGCTTAACAGGTGATATCATTGGTGACTATAGTTTTGAAAATCCAGTTGAGATAGGAGATAGACTGTACTTTGAGGACATGGCAATCTACTCCTTTGTTAAGAATAATACCTTTAACGGCATTGGGCTACCAAGTTTGTATCTCATGGATAAAGAGGGTGAATGCAGTCTAGTCAAGGCCTTTGGTTACCAAGACTTTAAGGAGAGATTATCATGATGGACAGTCCAAAGAAATTAGGTTATCGCATGCCAGCAGAGTATGAACCCCATCATGGGACCCTCATGATATGGCCTACTCGACCAGGATCATGGCCATTTCAAGGTAAGGCTGCAAAAACAGCTTTTAGCCAGATTATTAAAACCATTGCTCAAGGGGAAACAGTCTATCTTTTGGTGGAGCAGGACTATCTATTTGAAGCCCAATCCTATCTTGGAGATCAGGTCGTTTATCTAGATATCCCAACCAATGATGCCTGGGCTCGTGATACTGGTCCGACCATTCTCCTTAATGATAAAAGGGAAAAGTTAGCGGTAGACTGGTCTTTCAATGCCTGGGGTGGTGCTGTGGATGGTCTCTACCAGGACTATGAAGCAGATGACCAAGTGGCCAGTCGTTTTGCAGAAGTCTTAGAGATACCTGTTTACGATGCAAAACCTTTTGTACTAGAAGGTGGAGCTATTCACAGTGACGGTCAAGGAACGATTCTTGTAACTGAAAGTTGCCTCCTCAGTCCGGGTCGTAATCCTCACATGACTAAAGAGGAGATTGAAAATGCCTTACTAGAGAGTCTTGGAGCTGAAAAAGTCATCTGGCTACCTTACGGCATTTATCAGGACGAAACCAATGAACACGTCGACAATGTAGTAGCCTTTGTTGGTCCTGCTGAGGTTGTTTTAGCTTGGACGGACGACCAAGACGATCCCCAGTATGCCATGTCTGCTGCAAATCTAGCTCTTTTGGAGAATGAAACAGATGCAAAGGGGCGGAGTTTCACCATCCATAAACTTCCAATTCCAGCGCTTCATCAAGTAGTGACGGAAGAAGATTTGCCGGGCTATTCATATGAAGAAGGAGAAGAGGAGCGCTATGCTGGTGAGCGTTTAGCAGCATCCTATGTGAACTTCTATATTGCCAATAAATCTGTCTTGGTGCCACAATTTCAGGACGAAAACGACCAAGTGGCCTTGGATATCCTGAGTAAGTGTTTCCCAGACCGTGAAGTCGTAGGAATCCCTGCAAGAGATATTCTTTTAGGTGGTGGAAATATCCACTGTATTACCCAACAAATTCCAGAATAGGAGAAAAAGATGAGAAATGTAACGGTTGCAGCTATTCAGATGCAATGCGCTAAGGATGTGGAAACGAATATCCAAACAGCTGAACGTCTAGTTCGACAAGCTGCTGAGCAAGGTGCGCAAATTATTCTCTTGCCTGAATTATTTGAACGTCCCTATTTCTGTCAGGAACGTCAGTATGAATACTACCAGTATGCCCAGTCGGTGACAGAAAATACAGCTATTCAGCATTTTAAAGTAATTGCCAAGGAACTAATGGTCGTTTTACCGATCAGTTTCTACGAAAAGGATTGTAATGTCTTATACAATTCGATAGCTGTCATTGATGCAGATGGAGAAGTACTAGGCGTTTATCGGAAGACTCACATTCCTGATGACCATTATTATCAAGAGAAATTCTTCTTTACTCCTGGAAATACTGGTTTTAAAATTTGGGATACTCGCTATGCCAAGATTGGTATTGGAATCTGCTGGGACCAGTGGTTCCCTGAAACAGCCCGTTGCCTTGCCTTAAATGGTGCAGAATTGCTCTTTTACCCAACAGCCATTGGTTCGGAGCCAATTTTAGATACAGATAGTTGTGGACATTGGCAACGTACCATGCAAGGACACGCAGCAGCAAATATTGTCCCAGTTATTGCAGCCAATCGTTATGGTTTGGAAGAAGTCACTCCTTGCGAGGAAAATGGAGGACAAAGTTCAAGTCTGAATTTCTACGGTTCATCCTTTATGACCGATGAAACAGGAGCTATCTTGACTCAAGCAGAACGACAAGACGAAGCCATCCTCTTAACTACTTATGATCTCGACAAGGGTGCAAATGAACGCCTAAACTGGGGCTTGTTTAGAGATAGAAGGCCGGACATGTATAAAGATATTGTGAGATAATAACAAAAAGTAGCCCGCTCAGGCTACTTTTTTAAAATTCTTTATAAACATAAGGGTTCTCAGGTTTGTCCACTTTGATGAAAGACTGGACTTCAAGGGTTGGGAGAACCTGGTTGAGTTCCTTATGATAGTGATTGCTAATCTTACCTTTGACTTTTACCCAGGTGTTATTCTCATAATGATTGGTATTTCCTATGGTTAAGAGGCCAAAAACTCCTGAATCAGCGATACAGTGCATAATACCAAAACGAAAAACAAATTGACTATTGGTATGATTTGGATCGTTGTAGACAAAGCCAATAAACTCGATTTCCTTGCCTTCAAATTCATTTGGATAATCATAGATAGCTTCCATGACCTCCAGGTAATTTTCATCATTGATAACTATACTAGATTGAGCTAAGTATTTATCAGCAGTTTTCCTAACAATATTTTCATGAGCTGTTTGTGAATAAAAGCGACTGGTATCCGGTTTGAGATATTGACTGCTCGTTCCTTCACTTGCTTGAATTGCCTTGTCAGTTCCTTCCGACAAAGGGAAATAATATCCTTTTGCCGATACTGTTTGTGAATCCAGAGTGACAGTTGGAAAGGTAAATCCAACTAACAAGGGTAAACTTAAGAGGATAAAACTAGCAAGCTTAGCTGAAAAACTATGCAAGTGACTATGTTCTTTCAAACGCTTGAAGCAAATATAGGCTTGAACAATGGCTAGTAACATAGATAAAACCATAGTGATATAAGCCAGATATGAGTAGTGGAGGTTTAGATACTGATTGAGCTTACCTGATAGGTGCAGATAAAGGGTTAAGATAAAATAGCCAAATAAGATAAAAAATCGAATCATAGCATCCCCCCGACTAGATAAGAATAGACAAGAACAACAAGAGTTACAATGGTCATGAATTGCCAAATAAAGCGAGTTTTAAGATAATTCTTCATCATGAGTAAGTTCTTGACATCAAGCATAGGGCCTATAACCAGAAAGGCAAGCACTGGAGCAAAGCCAAAACTAGAGAGAAGAGAAGAACCGATAAAGGCATCCGCTTCACTACAGAGTGATAGAAGGAAGGACAGGACCATCAAAAGAACAATAGCAAGTAGTGGTGTTGCGCTGATGGATGTCAGGATACGAGTTGGTACATAGACCTGGACTATGCTGGCAAAAAGACAGCCAAAGACCAAATAACGTCCCATATCAAAGAATTCATCAATAGCTTGGATAAAGACTTGAACCAGTTTTTGACTTTTTGACAAGTGAGAAAAATCATGCTCATGGCAAGCCAATCTATTTTCTTTTTGAATAGGTTCCTCCCAGACAAAACCAAGAAAGATTCCAAATATAGTAGCTACTAGAAATGCGCCTAAAGCTCTTAGGATAACCATTTGAATAGAATTACCAAAGGCTGAATAGGTCGCAAAAAGTACGATGGGATTGATGATAGGAGCTGTGACCAAAAAAGGAACAGCCGTATAGCTAGGAACCTTTTTCTCTAAGAAACGATTAATGATAGGAACAATTCCACATTCACAAGAAGGAAAGAGAAATCCTATAAAGGTACCAAAAAAGATTCTCCCCAAGCGATTTTTAGGGAGAAATTGATAAACTTTTTCAGGAGTGACATAGACTCCAATAGCACCAGAGATTATGCTACCAATTAAGACAAAGGGTAAAGCTTCAAGGATAATTGATAGAAAAATGGCACCAGCTTGTAAAACACTTGAATGCAGACTTTGAAAGAGATCCATCTATTTTTTCTTTTCTGCTTTTTCTTTCTTTTCTTTGTCATCAGGAAATGTTACTTGTTTCAAATCAGGAAGTTTGGCAAACTCTTCGAACATTTTATCTAAGTCATCAGTTTTTGTAAATTTAACAGCCATAAGGCATACCTCGATTCTTTTAGTTAACACTATTATACTATTATTTCTGGGAAATAGTTATATTTTATAATCAAGTTCCTTTTTATCTTTATAAAGTTGAAATAAAGCAACAAATTAATGAAAACAAGCTTTCGCGCTTATGGTATAATAGTTTCATGGATAAAAAATATGAAAAAATTTCCCAAGATTTGGGTGTAACTTTAAAGCAGATTGATACTGTCTTGTCTTTGACAGCAGAAGGAGCAACTATCCCCTTTATAGCCCGTTATCGGAAAGATATGACCGGAAGTCTAGATGAGGTGGCCATTAAGGCTATTATCGACCTCGATAAGAGTTTAACTGCTCTAAATGATCGTAAGGAAGCGGTCTTAGCAAAAATCAAAGAGCAAGGCAAGTTAACTAAGGAGTTAGAAGAAGCAATTCTATCAGCTGAAAAATTAGCAGATGTCGAAGAACTTTATCTTCCCTATAAGGAAAAACGTCGCACCAAGGCAACCATTGCGCGTGAGGCAGGGCTATTTCCTCTTGCTCGTTTAATCTTACAGAATGTTTCTGATCTAGAAAAGGAAGCAGAAACATTTGTATGTGAAGGTTTCGAGACCCCACAAGATGCTTTAGCAGGTGCTGTTGATATCTTGGTTGAAGCACTATCTGAAGATGTCAACTTGCGTTCAATGACTTATCAAGAGGTCCTTAGACATTCTAAGATTACTTCACAAGTCAAGGACGAAAGTTTGGATGAGAAGCAAGTTTTTCAGATTTATTACGATTTCTCAGAAACAGTTGCCAATATGCAGGGTTACCGTACGCTTGCTCTTAATCGTGGTGAGAAGCTAGGCATTTTGAAGATTGGATTTGAGCATGCAGTTGATCGTATTCAAGCCTTCTTTGCTGCTCGTTTCAAGGTTAAGAATGCTTATATAGACGAAGTGATTCAGCAATCTGTTAAGAAAAAAGTATTACCAGCTATTGAGCGTCGTATTCGTGCCGAGCTAACAGAAAAGGCAGAAGAAGGAGCTATCCAACTCTTCTCAGAAAACCTTCGAAATCTTCTCCTTGTTGCACCTCTTAAAGGGCGCGTGGTCCTTGGATTTGACCCTGCCTTTCGTACAGGTGCCAAGCTTGCAGTTGTAGATGCGACTGGGAAGATGCTGACAACGAAAGTTATTTATCCAGTCAAACCAGCTTCAGCTCGTCAGATTGAGGAAGCCAAACGTGATTTAGCAGATTTGATTGGCCAATACGGTGTTGAAATCATCGCTATCGGAAATGGAACTGCCAGCCGTGAGAGTGAAGCCTTTGTTGCTGAAGTTCTCAAAGATTTTCCAGAAGTCAGCTATGTTATTGTTAGCGAAAGTGGAGCTTCTGTATACTCTGCCAGCGAACTTGCCCGTCAAGAGTTTCCTGAGTTAACCGTTGAAAAACGTTCAGCTATTTCTATCGCTCGTCGTTTGCAAGACCCACTTGCAGAATTGGTTAAAATTGATCCCAAATCTATCGGTGTTGGTCAATACCAGCACGATGTTAGCCAAAAGAAATTGTCTGAAAGTCTGGACTTTGTCGTAGATACTGTCGTTAACCAAGTCGGTGTCAATGTCAACACAGCCAGTCCAGCGCTACTTTCCCATGTTGCAGGGCTTAACAAAACGATTTCAGAAAACATCGTTAAGTATCGTGAAGAAGAAGGCAAAATCACTTCTCGTGCTCAAATCAAGAAAGTACCTCGACTGGGAGCAAAAGCTTTTGAACAGGCAGCAGGTTTCCTTCGCATTCCTGAAAGCAGCAATATCCTTGATAATACAGGTGTTCACCCGGAAAACTATGGTGCTGTCAAGGAACTCTTCAAACGTTTGGACATTAAAGACCTAAATGAAGAAGCGCAAGCTAAACTCAAATCTATTTCAATCAAGGAAATAGCAAAAGAATTAGACCTTGGTCAAGAAACTCTTAAAGATATTATTGCAGACCTTCTCAAACCAGGTCGTGATTTCCGTGATTCTTTTGATGCTCCAGTTCTACGCCAAGATGTTTTGGATATCAAGGATTTAAAAGTTGGACAGAAACTTGAGGGAGTAGTTCGCAATGTCGTTGACTTCGGTGCCTTTGTTGACATTGGTATTCATGAGGATGGGCTTATTCATATTTCTCACATGAGTAAGAAATTTATCAAGCATCCTAGTCAAGTCGTTTCAGTTGGTGATTTGGTAACAGTTTGGGTAAAAAAAATCGATGTCCAACGCGAAAAAGTAAATCTGTCGCTCCTTGCACCAGATGAATCTAACTGATTACGTTAAACAAGTCTCTTTAGAAGACTTTGGAAAATCTTTCAAACACCAAGCACAATGGAACTCTCGTCTGCGGTCGACAGGTGGACGATTTTTCCCTAAGGATGGGCATTTAGACTTTAATCCAAAAGTCTATCAAGAGCTAGGGTTAGAAGTTTTTCGGAAGATTGTTCGTCACGAACTCTGTCATTATCATTTATACTACGAAGGTAAAGGATATAAACATAAAGATATAGCTTTTAAAGAACTGTTAAAAGAAGTAGACGGTCTCCGCTTTGTTCCTCCCTTATCAACTGCTTCTCAAAAACCAGCTTTGGTTTATAAATGTCACTCTTGTGGCCAAGCTTATCAGAGAAAACGTCGAATTGATACAAAACGTTATCGATGTGGTCTTTGTCATGGGAAGCTCATCCTACAAAATCAGCCCAAGGACTGATGCAGGGAGCTTTAGTTCATGTTATACTTACTTCAAGAATACCGAAAGAGGTACAAATCATGAATAAAAATTTTTATAAAATGAGACGAAATCGGATGATATCAGGAGTTCTTGCTGGACTATCTGATAGATGGGATCTTGATGTGACATTGGTACGCTTTATTTTTGCTATCTTTACAATCGCAAATTTTGGACTCGGAATCATCATCTATATCATCCTAGCCTATATCTTGCCAATCAAGGAAGATATCGAAGCTGACATGTACGGAACAGGCCCACGCAAAATGAAAGAAGCTGAACCAATCGATGATGACAAAGGTTGGTTTTGGTAACCATCTTACCATTTATTTGAACTATTAAACCCTTGTAATTACAAGGGTTTTTCTTTTGCTTAAAAATTTGTGGTAAACTAATAGTAGTTCATATCGAAAAAAATAATCTAATCTTACAAAAATGTAAGATTAAAGCTCCATTTGTAAGGTTATGTTATGGAACCAACTCTTTTTTTAGAGTACACTTATATCATAAAGATAAAGGAGCAAAACAATGAAAAATATTTTACAGAAGAAACAAACAAGTAAACCGAGCCCTAAGGATATCGAGCGAGTTGAGCTCGGCATTCAAATGATGCAGGCTCAGTTTCAATTAATGGGATATTAAAAAGGAGATTATCATGACACTATTAGATGTAAAACACGTACAAAAGATTTATAAAACTCGCTTTCAAGGCAACCAAGTAGAAGCCCTGAAAGATATTCACTTTACCGTTGAAAAAGGCGACTACGTCGCTATCATGGGTGAGTCTGGATCTGGAAAATCTACTCTACTCAATATTCTTGCTATGCTTGACAAGCCAACGCGTGGGCAGGTCTTCCTAAACGGAACTGACACAGCCACCATTAAAAATTCTGAAGCATCAAGCTTCCGTCGTGAAAAGTTAGGCTTTGTCTTCCAAGATTTTAATTTGTTAGATACGCTTTCTGTTAAAGACAATATCTTACTCCCTTTGGTATTGTCTAGAAAGCCTATTACAGAAATGATGAAAAAATTGGTCGTAACGGCTGAAAATCTTGGCATCAATCAATTGCAGGAGAAGTACCCTTATGAAATCTCTGGAGGGCAAAAACAACGGGTAGCAGTTGCACGGGCTATCATCACAGAACCAGAAATTCTTCTTGCGGACGAGCCAACAGGTGCCCTAGACTCTAAATCGTCTGCAGCCCTCCTTGATATCTTTGATCAGATCAACGAGCAAGGACAAACCATTCTCATGGTAACCCACTCAACAGCTGCGGCCAGCCGTGCAAAACGTGTTCTTTTCATCAAGGACGGTATTCTCTATAATCAAATTTATCGAGGTGAAAAGACGGATCGTCAGATGTTCCAAGAAATCTCTGACACCTTGACTGTTATGGCAAGTGAGGTGAACTAGTATGTTTCGATTAACCAATAAGTTGGCCATTTCCAACTTAATCAAAAACCGCAAACTCTATTACCCTTTTGCACTGTCTGTCATTTTGGCAGTCACTATAAGCTATCTCTTTTACTCTCTGACCTTCAATCCCAAGATTGCGGAAATCCGTGGAGGATCCACCATTCAAGCTACTCTAGGATTTGGTATGTTTGTCGTCACTCTTGCGTCAGCCATTATCGTCCTTTATGCCAATAGTTTTGTTATGAAAAACCGCTCCAAGGAGTTGGGGATTTATGGTATGTTGGGCTTGGAGAAGCGTCATCTGATCAGTATGACCTTTAAAGAGTTGGTGATATTTGGAATTCTAACTGTTGGAGCAGGTATCGGTGTTGGAGCCTTGTTTGACAAGTTGATTTTCGCGTTCTTGCTTAAACTGATGAAATTAAAGGTTGAGATGGTCGCTACCTTCCAGATGAAAGTTGTCATTACAGTACTTGTTGTCTTTGGTTTGATTTTCCTAGGCCTCATGTTTCTGAATGCCCTTCGAATCGCCCGTATGAATGCCCTCCAGCTCTCGCGTGAGAAAGCAAGCGGAGAGAAAAAAGGTCGCTTCCTTCTTCTCCAAACCATTCTTGGTTCCATTAGCTTAGGGATTGGCTATTATCTTGCCCTTACAGTAAAAGATCCTCTTACAGCCCTAACAACATTTTTCCTAGCTGTTTTGCTGGTTATCTTTGGTACTTATCTTTTGTTCAATGCAGGGATTACAGTTTTCCTTCAAATCTTAAAGAAAAATAAAAAATACTATTACCAACCAAATAATCTCATCCCAGTGTCCAACTTGATTTTCCGTATGAAGAAAAATGCGGTTGGACTAGCAACTATCGCAATTTTGTCAACAATGGTTTTAGTAACCATGTCAGCAGCAACAAGCATTTTCAATGCCTCAGAAAGCTTTAAAAAAGTGATGAATCCGCATGACTTTGGGATTACTGGACAAAATGTTGAAAAAGAAGATTTGGACAAACTCTTGAGCCAGTTTGCAAGTGACAAAGGTTATAGTGTCAAAGAGAAAGAAGTTCTTCGTTACAGTAACTTTGGTGTTGCAAATCAAGAAGGAACCAAGTTAACCATTTTTGAAAAAGGACAAAACCGTGTCCAACCAAAAACAGTTTTCATGGTATTTGACCAAAAAGAATATGAAAATATGACTGGTCAAAAACTTTCTCTATCAGGCAATGAGGTCGGACTCTTTGCTAAGAATGATGGACTAAAAGGACAGAAAAATCTAACTTTAAATGACCATCAATTTTCTGTAAAAGAAGAATTTACTAAAGATTTTATTGTGAACCATGTCCCAAATCAGTTTAATATTTTTACTGCTGATTACAATTATCTTGTTGTTCCAGATTTACAAGCCTTTTTGGACCAATTCTCAGATTCGGCTATCTATAATCAGCTTTACGGTGGTATGAATGTAAATATCAGTGAAGAAGAACAAATCAAGGTCGCTGAAGAATATGAAAAATACTTACAAAAGTTTAATGCTCAATTAAACACTGAAGGTAGCTATGTGTATGGTAGCAATCTAGCAGATGCTAGTGCTCAAATGAGTGTCCTCTTTGGCGGTGTCTTCTTTATTGGTATTTTCCTATCCATTATCTTTATGGTCGGAACTGTTCTGGTCATCTACTACAAACAAATTTCTGAAGGATATGAAGACCGTGAGCGCTTTGTTATCCTGCAAAAAGTTGGCTTAGACCAAAAACAAATCAAGCAAACTATTAACAAGCAAGTTTTGACTGTCTTCTTCCTTCCGCTAATCTTCGCCTTTCTACATTTGGCCTTTGCTTATCACATGTTAAGTTTGATTCTCAAGGTTATTGGAGTTATCGATACAGCCATGATGTTAACCGTAACACTTTCTATCTGTGGGATCTTTGCCCTCATCTACGTACTTATCTTTATGATTACTTCAAGAAGCTATCGTAAGATTATCCAGCTATAATAAAAAATAAATACCTCGATTTTTTCGAGGTATTTTTATGTTTTAAATGCTAAACAATTGTCCAAATAGATAAGTAACACCCATGGTCAAAAGGCCGATGCAAAGGTTACGAATCATAGCTATTTTGGTTGGTGCTTTTCCAAGTTTGGCACTTGTATATCCAGTGACTAGAAGTGAAATTGCTACAATAACAACAGTAGCAGGGATTCGGTATTCGCTTGGGAAAATGGTAATTGAAAGCATTGGCGGAAGACTTCCGAGGACAAAGGCAATAAAGCTAGATGCTGCAGCATGCCAAGGATTAGTGAATTCTTCATATTCGATTCCGTACTTTTCCTCGACTAGAGCCTTAAGTGGATTTTTTAGAAAAGCTTTGTTAACTAATAGTTGGGCTGATGTTTCACACTCACCATTTTGAAGATAAGCTGCGTAGAGAGATTTTTTAGCAGCTTCCATATCTTTATCCAAAAGTAGTTGTTCGCGGGCTACCGCGGCTTCCTCAGTGTCTTTCTGAGTAGATACGGATACATACTCGCCGCCAGCCATAGAAAAGGCACCAGCAAGAATTGCAGCTAATCCTGAGAGGAAGATAATCCAGATATTCGTTGTAGCACTCGCTACGCCGATAACAACTCCAGCGATAGAGATGATTCCATCATTTGCTCCCAGTACACCAGCGCGCAAGATATTTAAACGGCCAGCAAAGTTTGCATCAATTTCATGAGTAATTTCTGACATAGTGATCTCCTTTCTAAACATTATAAAGTATAGGAGCAGTGAATACAAACTTTTTAAACTATCTGAAAAAAGTTCTACAATTCTAATAATAGCCATAGCTATTTCTTATGCCAATATATAATAAAGTTGTATTTGTAACTAACTGACATAGATGATACAATTATTTTAATGAAATCTTTGGAGGTCTGATAATGACTCGTGAATTTAAATTTGAAACCCTACAATTGCATGCTGGACAAGTAGTAGATGCTACTACCAAGTCTCGTGCTGTCCCTATTTATCAAACAACATCTTTTGTATTTGAAGATACACAGGAGGGTGCAGACCTTTTTGCCCTTCAAAAAGCTGGAAATCTCTATACTCGTATTACCAATCCAACAACTTCAGCTTTTGAAGAGCGTATTGCAGCACTAGAAGGCGGAGTAGGTGCACTTGCCACAGCTTCTGGGATGGCAGCTCTTACTTATACTATACTTGGACTTGCTCATGCAGGAGACCACGTGGTTGCAGCTTCAACTATCTACGGTGGGACCTTTAACCTTTTGAAAGAAACCCTTCCTCGTTACGGAATCACCACAACTTTTGTTGATATTGATAATCTAGAAGAAGTAGAGGCAGCGATTAAAGACAATACCAAACTTGTTTTGATTGAAACTTTGGGTAATCCGGTTATCAACATTCCTGATATTGAAAAAATAGCTGAAATTGCTCACAATCACCAAATTCCTTTGGTTGCTGATAATACATTTGCAACACCATATCTCATTAATGTCTTTTCACACGGTGTAGATATCTCAGTTCACTCGGCTACTAAGTTTATCGGAGGACACGGTACAACAATCGGTGGTGTTATCGTTGATAGTGGGAAGTTTGACTGGGCAGCTTCAGGGAAATTCCCTCAATTTGTCAATGAAGATCCAAGCTACCATAATTTAAGCTATACTCGTGATGTAGGTGCTGCAGCCTTCATCGTTGCTGCTCGTGTTCAATTGCTTCGCGATATGGGAGCTGCCCTTTCACCATTTAACTCATTCTTGCTCCTACAAGGTCTTGAAACACTATCTCTCCGTGTTGAACGTCATGTTCAAAATGCTGAGAAAATTGTTGATTTCCTGGTTAATCATCCAAAGGTTGAAAAAGTCAACTATCCAAAATTAGCTGATAGCCCTTACCATGCCTTGGCGGAGAAATATTTACCAAAAGGTGTTGGTTCAATCTTTACCTTCCATGTTAAAGGTGGAGAAGCAGAAGCTCGTAAGGTGATTGATAGCTTAGAAATCTTTTCAAACCTTGCAAACGTAGCAGATGCCAAATCATTAGTCGTTCATCCGGCAACTACAACTCATGCTCAATTGTCTGACTCTGATCTAGAAGCAGCAGGAGTAACTAAAAATCAAATCCGACTTTCAATCGGTCTTGAAAATGTCGATGATTTGATTGAAGATTTACGACTAGCACTTGAAAAAATCTAAAAATAACTAGTTTTTATGAAATTAAGCATCCTTCTCACGAATAATAAAGTGAGGAGGATTTTTATGTATAGTATTTCATTTCAAGAAGATTCACTTTTACCAAGAGAAAGACTAGTTAGGGAAGGAGTAGAAGCTCTCAGCAATCAAGAATTACTAGCTATTTTGCTAAGAACAGGAACAAAACAGGCTAATGTTTTTGAAATAGCACAGAAGGTCTTAAATCAGCTAACATGTTTAACCGACCTAAAAAGAATGAGCCTACAGGAATTGCAGACTCTATCGGGTATTGGACGTGTTAAGGCTATCGAATTACAAGCTGTTATCGAATTAGGCTACCGTATCCATAAAAGGGAAACAGTGGAAATGGAGAGTATCCTTAGTAGTCGAAAGTTAGCTAAAAAGATGCAAGCTGAGCTTGGAGATAAAAAACAAGAGCACCTAGTAGCGCTCTATCTGAATACACAAAATCAAATCATTCACCAGCAGACTATTTTTATTGGGTCAGCTACTAGAAGTATTGCTGAACCGAGAGAAATTCTCCACTATGCCCTAAAGCACATGGCAACATCTGTGATTCTGGTTCATAATCATCCATCAGGAGCAGTAGTTCCTAGTCCTAATGATGACCATGTTACCAAGCTTGTTAAAGAAGCCTGCGAGATAATGGGTTTGGTCTTATTGGATCATCTAATTGTTTCTCATTCTGATTACTTTAGTTATCGAGAGAAGACAGACTTGATATAGAATTAATCAGTGAAATTTAGACCCCTTATTAAGCTCTTGTAAAGCATAGGATTCTACTTCGTTCATATCAATTTTAGGAAGAGGATCAATTGTTGGGACTAGTAATTTTTCTTGTACGATAAAGTCGACAATCGCATTGAAATCTTTAATTTTATAATATTTTTTTGAGTGGATGAGAATATCTCTGTAAAAAAAATCGATGAACGAAATCTGCCTTTAAATTTGGCATCTGCCTTTTTACAAAATTGTTTCGCTTTTTTAGACCACTCTTTAAGTTGTTTTTGTTTTTCTTTTTGAGATAGTTTATCAAGATTCTCTTTATCCTTAGAAAATGATTGATAACTTTCAGCTGTTAAAAGTCTGTATAGATTAGAAAGTTGAAAGCAAACCTCTATTTTCTTTTCCTTATCAATTAAGAAATGATCAAATTCCTTGCTCTTAACAGATGTGAAAATATTCGTTTCTATATCTCTCAAAATTTCATGAGTTGAAGGGATTTTAAGTTCATTCATAATTAATTAACCAATTCATCGAATTTAAAGTTCATTGACGACATAGTCAAAAAGTGTTTTATCTTTTGGGCGATTTTCAAAAAGAAATTCTGGATGCCATTGAACACCAAGATAAGGGAACCCATCCGTACTTATAATAGCCTCAATAACACCATCCTTAGGATCATATGCTATAACCTTAAGATTAGGTGCCAAATCTTTAATGCTCTGATGGTGGAAAGAGTTGATATGAGAGATTTCTCCATAGATTTCTCGAAGGATAGTATCTGGTTCGGTAACAAGTCGCTGACTAGTATATTCAGCAGAAGTATCTTGCCAATGGTCTTCGATATCTTGGTAAAGTGTTCCCCCCATGGCAACATTAAAGAGCTGGGTACCACGACAGACCGAAAAAATTGGTTTATTCTGTTTGATTGCTTCTTTGATAAGTGCTAGTTCAAAAATATCTCTTTGAAGATGGTAGTCATCACTATCGATAGCCTTTGGTTCACTATAGTATTTTGGGTCAACATTTTGCCCACCTGTAAGGATAAGTTTATCAATTAAACTAATGTAGTAACTGGCCATTTCTTCATCACCAATTGGTAGGATAATGGGGATACCTCCAGCTTCTTTAACACCTTCAACAAAACCTTTTGCTGCATAACTGAGCATGATATCATCATCTGGATGAGCTTTTTCATTTCCTGTAATCCCAATAACTGGTTTATTCATAAATACTTACGCTTTCTAATCCTCTTTACGCATAAAATAGAGGAGAGTTTGAAGTTCACTTGTAAGATCGACATACTGAACAACTACTTCTTTAGGAAGATGTAGGTGAACAGGAGAAAAACTGAGAATACCTTTGATGCCAGCATCAACCAACAATTCAGCAACTTCCTGAGATTTAACACTAGGAACAGTTAGAATCGCTGTCTTTATATTGGCATCCTTGATTTTTTCTTTTATTTGCGATATTCCGTAGATTGGAACACCGTCAGGAGTCTGGGTACCAACCTCAGGATGATCATCTAGGTCAAAAGCCATAACGATTTTCATCTTATTACGCTCGTGAAAGCGGTAGTGGAGGAGGGCATGTCCCATATTTCCAATACCAACCAGCATAACGTTGGTAATAGAGTTATCATTTAAAAGATCGGCAAAAAAATTCATGAGCTTCTTGACATCATAGCCAAAGCCACGTCTTCCAAGTTCGCCAAAGTAAGAGAAGTCACGACGAACAGTCGCAGAATCTATACCAATTGCCTCTGCAATTTGTTTGGAATTAGCTCTTTCAATTTTCTCAGCATTAAATCTTTTAAAAATACGATAGTAGAGAGAAAGTCTCTTTGCTGTTGCCTTTGGAATAGCAGACTGTTTTTCTTTCACAAAATCACAACCTTTCTAACTACTATTTTATAGAAAGCTTGTGAAAATTGCAACAATAACGAAAAAAAACTAAGAAAAATCTTAGTTTAGGTATTTTCGTGATAGGTTGTTAAAAAACGATAGAGGTTCCCAAGAAGACCTTGATAGATTTCAACTCCATTGTGTGTTAATGAAGTGATAAGAGTCGTATCAGGAAGGGTTACACAACCCGATAGAGAGAGCATAAGAGCTTCATAGTCTTCATATTCTTGCACACGCTCTACTTGATAGGAGTCCTTGTAAGTTAATCGAAACATAATAATCTTCTACCTTTCGCTTTTTGTAAATACGCCACGCTCAACAAGACTATCCATCAAGAAGTAGAATTTCTCTTGGTGGATATGTGTTTCTTCTGATTTGAAAATATCAACTAAACGCAGACCAGATTTATCAGTGATATTGATTTTCGCGCCTGTTAAGTCTTTATTAATGATAATTTTCAGCTGGAAACCTTCTCCACTATTTGGAACCTTTTCAAGTAGACGTGTCAGTTCATAGTTACCAACTTTAGTTTCAAAAAAAGTATTATCTTTAAGAGTAAATTTCTTTACAGTTGGGCTAAGTGTGTAATCGTAACGGCAATTTTTTAGTTTAATTGTTTGTTCGAATGCCATTGAGTTATCCTCCGATGATATTTTTAAGAGTATTAGCGAGAGTTATCATCTCTTGTTCTGTATTTTGAGGTGAAATGCTGATACGAACGGATTCGTGCAAACGAGGTGAATCTTCTCCGTAGAGTGCCTGAAGAACATGACTGACCTGAACAACACCAGCAGTACAAGCAGAACCAGTCGAGATAGAAATCCCTTCAAGGTCTAGACGAAGTAGCAGTAGGTCGTTTCGTTGTCCTGGAAATCCAATGTTGAGGACATAGGGAAGTTGCTCTTTACCTTGGTTTAGATAGTAGTTTGATCCATCCATTTCAGCTAGAAATGTTTCTTGTAGTTTTTGAACTTTTTCGAAATTAGGCTCTATATGTTCAAGATCATCCTTTAGAGCTGCGACCATCCCTATAATTGCAGGAAGGTTTTCTGTTCCTGCTCTTTTTTTCTGTTCTTGATCTCCACCGTGTAGATAAGAATCAAAATCTGTAGAAGCTGCATAGAGGAAACCAACACCTTTAGGACCATAAAACTTATGAGCAGAAGCACTGAGAAAATCAATCCCCAATTCTTCAGGGAGAATCTCTAATTTACCAACCGCCTGAACTGCATCAACATGATAAACAGCTGGATGATTTTTTAGAACATCACCAATTTCATCAATCGGTAATAGAGTTCCTGTTTCATTGTTTGCAAACATAGTAGATACTAAGATGGTATCTTCACGGAGTGCATTTTTGACTTGGTCTGCAGTGATTTCTTGATTTACAGGTTTCAAAACAGTTACTTCAAACCCGAAATTTTCAACCAAATATTCAATTGGTTCAAGCACAGCGTGATGCTCAATAGCAGTAGTAATGATGTGTTTCCCACGCCCTTGGTGACGAAGGCAGTAACCAATAATTGCTGTATTATTACTTTCTGTACCACCAGAGGTGAAGAAAACGTGCTGTGGCTTTGTTCCTAGTAAACTCGCTAACTCTTGACGCGCTTCTCGTAATAATTTACCTGCTTGACGTCCATGGCTATGAATACTAGAAGGGTTCCCATATGTTTCTTGCATGACTTGAGTCATTGCTGAGATAGCTACAGGTGACATGGGTGTCGTAGCAGCATTATCCAAATAAATCAAAAACTCACCTAATTTCTATTTAAATTTAAACAGTGGACTAACTGGTTTTCTTTCATGAATACGAACCATGGCATCACCAATTAATTCGCTTGCAGTAATGTATTTTACATTTTTTGGTTTTTTACTTTCTGTTACGACAGAATCTGTAACCAAGATTTCTTTGATATTAGCTGCATCAAGCAATTCTGCAGCGCTGTCAACGAAAAGTCCATGACTTGAAACTGCATAGATTTCAGTTGCACCATCGCGTTCTAGGATTTTAGCAGCTTCAGAGAAAGTACGACCTGTATTTAGAATATCATCAATCAAGATTGCTTTCTTGCCTTCAACCTCACCGATAATGTATCCCTGACTACGTTCAGAATCATCTTGAGCATAGTCGATGATAGCAATCGGTGCATCAAGGTACTCAGCAAGGCTACGAGCACGTTTTACGCCTGAATTTTTAGGGCTAACAACAACCACATCTGAACCTGTCAAACCTTTATCGCAATAATGTTTTGCAAAAAGAGGAATTGTGTAGAGGTTGTCAACAGGAATATCAAAGAAACCTTGAACCTGAACAGCGTGAAGATCAAGTGTCAATACACGACTAACTCCGGCTTTAACCAACATATTTGCAACAAGTTTAGCTGTAAGGGGTTCGCGAGAAGAAGCGATACGGTCTTGACGAGCATAACCAAAATAAGGCATGACAACATTGATTGTATTTGCACTAGCACGAACACAGGCATCAACAGTAATTAAAAGTTCCATCAAATGATTGCTAACAGGATAAGAAGTAGACTGGATGATATAAACATCATAGCCACGAACACTTTCTTCGATGTTAACTTGGATTTCACCATCTGAGAATTGACGTGATGATAATTTTCCAAGGGGAACACCTGCAGCATCTGCGATTTTTTGAGCAATTTCATGGTTTGATGAAAGTGAAAAAAGCTTCATATTCTTTGTATCTGACATTGATAAACCGTCCTCTATAAACTACGTGAATCAGCAAAAGCAAACAATTTTAAAACAAGTGTTTTCTGTTACAGATTCTAATATTTTTTATCTCTTTTATTTTATCAAAAAAAGTTGATTATTTCAGGATTTTTTCATATTTTCTATAAATCGTACTAATTTTGAAGGTGCTTTCTTGTATTCGATATTATTTGCCTGTAAAAACTCCTGAAAATCAAGACTTCCCTGGTCTCCATTTTCGACTTCCAGCTCTAATTCATAATCAACAACATCGAAGTAGGTACTTTGATCTAGTGCCATCAGTCCGATAGAAGTCTCTTTCTCATAACGAACAGTGGTTAAACAACCTAAAACAACCCATCCACTTGGTGAAACACCTCGATTTGAAAGTTCTTCTAAAATCATACCCTGAGGAAGTTTGCATTCCTCTAAACATTTCTTTGCCTCTTCTAGAGTGAGAGCTTGATTGTATTCCATATTGCCTACAGCTTGAGGAATTTTTATCGTTAATTCAGCGCTATCTTCAAAAGTCCGAATACGCATGGCTATCTTATTGCTACGTAGCTTATAGTCACAAGTATCTAAGTAGTAGTTGTTTTGCGTAATAGGAGTAATATCCGAAAAATATTCTTTTAATTTTATATAGTCTTCTTTTTTTAGAAGAGTTTTTAATTCTATTTCTAAATGTTTCATTTTGAGAACCTTTTATTTTGTTTGAAAGCGATTTATGGTATAATAATAACTGTATTTATTGTATATGATTTTCAAATGAAAATCAAAGAGTAAATGAATATTGTAGCTAAAGAGGGGTGAATCTATAAAATCTATGATTACTGAATGGGAAGAATTTTTAGATCCTTACATTCAAGCTGTTGGCGAGTTAAAAATAAAACTACGGGGGATTCGAAAACAGTACCGCAAACAAAATCGACATTCACCAATTGAATTCGTAACAGGGCGTGTGAAACCTATTGAAAGTATCAAAGAAAAAATGGTTCGTCGTGGAATAACCTATGACACGCTTGAACAAGATTTGCAAGATATTGCAGGATTGCGTGTGATGGTTCAATTTGTAGACGATGTGAATGAGGTTGTATCTATCCTTCGTAAAAGACAGGATATGAGAGTTGTTCAAGAACGAGATTATATCACTCATCGTAAGGCGTCAGGTTATCGTTCTTACCATGTAGTTATTGAATATACAGTCGATACCATAAATGGTGCAAAAACCATCTTAGTTGAGATTCAAATTCGTACTTTGGCAATGAACTTTTGGGCGACGATTGAACATTCACTCAACTATAAATATCAAGGAGATTTCCCAGAAGAAATTAAGGAAAGGCTTGAGATTACCGCTAGAATTTCTCATCAGCTAGACGAGGAAATGAGCAAGATTCGAGATGACATTCAAGAAGCACAAGCACTCTTTGATCCTTTGCATCGGAAATTAAATGACGGGGTAGGAAATAGTGACGATACAGATGAAGAATACAGGTAAAAGGGTTGATCTGATCGCCAACCGTAAACCTCAAAGTAGAAAAGTGTTGTACGAACTCAAGGATCGTTTGAAGAATCATAATTTTATACTTAATGATAAAAATCCTGATATTGTTATCTCCATTGGAGGAGATGGAATGCTTCTATCTGCTTTTCACAAGTATGAAGATCAGTTAGATAAGGTTCGTTTTGTTGGGGTTCATACGGGACATCTTGGTTTCTATACTGATTATAGAGACTTTGAATTAGATCAGCTAGTTACTAATTTACAGTTGGATACAGGAGCTAAGGTTTCGTATCCATTATTAAATGTCAAAATTTATCTAGAAAATGGTGAAGTTAAAATCTTCCGTGCTCTAAACGAAGCTAGTATTCGTAGAGCAGATCGAACTATGGTTGCTGATGTCGTGATAAATCACGTCCCCTTCGAACGCTTTCGAGGTGATGGATTGACTGTATCAACTCCAACAGGAAGTACAGCCTACAATAAATCACTTGGTGGTGCTGTCCTACATCCGACCATAGAAGCATTACAATTAGCGGAAATTGCTAGTCTGAATAATCGAATTTATCGAACACTTGGTTCTTCAATCATTGTTCCTAAGAAAGATAAAATCGAACTAATACCAACTCGAAATGATTATCATACTATCTCTATCGATAATAGTATCTATTCTTTCCGAAATATTGAAAAAATAGAGTACCAAATCGACCACCACAAGATTCATTTCGTTGCCACTCCAAGCCACACCAGTTTTTGGAATCGAGTTAAGGATGCCTTTATTGGTGAGGTGGACGAATGAGGTTTCAATTTATTGCCGACGAACATGTTAAGGTAAAAACCTTTCTAAAGAAACATGAAGTTTCCAAAGGTTTACTTGCCAAGATTAAGTTTCGAGGTGGTGATATTCGGGTGAATGGGCATCCGCAGAACGCTACCTACCTCTTAGATATTGGGGATGAGGTTGTCATTGATATTCCTCCAGAAGAAGGTTTCGAGACACTGGAAGCCATAGATTATCCCTTGGATATTTTGTTTGAAGATGACCACTTTCTAATTCTAAACAAACCATTCGGGGTGGCCTCTATTCCTAGTGTTAATCACTCAAATACTATTGCTAATTTTATTAAAGGTTACTACGTAAAACAAGTTTACGAGAATCAGCAAGTGCACATTGTAACTAGATTAGATAGAGACACGTCTGGTTTGATGCTATTTGCCAAACATGGATATGCTCATGCAAGGCTAGATAAACAACTTCAGAAAAAAAGTATTGAAAAACGGTACTTTGCTCTTGTAAAAGGAGTAGGTATTTTAGAACCAGAAGGAAATATCATAGCTCCCATTGCGAGAGACGAAGATTCTATCATCACAAGGCGTGTAGCTAAAGGTGGTAAATATGCTCACACAGAATACAAGGTCATAGCATCCTATGGAGACATACATTTAGTCGATATTCGATTACATACTGGGAGAACACACCAAATTCGTGTTCATTTTTCACATATTGGTTTTCCCTTACTTGGAGATGACCTCTATGGCGGAAGTTTAGAGCATGGCATACAGCGTCAAGCGCTACATTGCCATTTCTTATCTTTTTATCATCCTTTTCTTGAAGAACAGTTGGAAATATCATCTCCGCTGCCAGATGATTTTAAGAATTTAATAACTAAGTTATCAATTAATTAATATTAAAGGAGAAAACTCATGGAAGTTTTTGAAAGTCTAAAAACCAACCTAGTTGGTAAAAATGTACGCATTGTTCTACCCGAAGGGAAAGAACCTCGTATCCTACAAGCTACAAAACGTTTGGTGAAAGAAACAGATGTTACCCCAGTTTTGCTTGGTAAACCTGAAAAAATCAAAATCTACCTTGAAATCGAAGGAATTCATGAGGGGTATGAAGTCATCGACCCAGATCATTACGATAAATTTGACGATATGGTTGCTTCTCTTGTAGAACGTCGTAACGGTAAGATAACAGAAGAAGAAGCTACTAGACTCTTGAGTGAAGACGTTAACTACTTTGGTGTTATGCTAGTTTATATGGGCTTGGTTGACGGTATGGTTTCAGGTGCACTTCACTCAACTGCTGCAACTGTTCGCCCAGCACTTCAAATCATTAAAACTCGTCCAAATGTAACTCGTACTTCAGGTGCTTTCTTAATGACTCGTGGTTCAGAACGTTATCTTTTCGGAGACTGTGCAATCAACATTAATCCTGATGCTGATGCCCTAGCTGAAATTGCTATTAACTCAGCAATCACAGCTAAAATGTTTGGTATCGAGCCAAAAATTGCAATGTTAAGTTACTCAAGTAAAGGTTCTGGTTTCGGTGAAAACGTTGATAAAGTGGTAGCAGCTACTAAACGTGCACACGAATTGCGTCCTGACCTTGAAATTGATGGAGAATTGCAATTTGACGCTGCCTTCCACCCTGAAACAGCAGCTTTGAAAGCTCCAGGAAGTAAAGTGGCTGGACATGCAACTGTCTTCATCTTCCCAAGTATCGAAGCAGGAAATATTGGATACAAGATTGCAGAACGTCTAGGTGGTTTCTCAGCTGTAGGACCTGTTTTACAAGGTTTGAATAAGCCAGTTAATGACCTTTCACGTGGATGTAGCTCAGATGATGTTTATAATCTTACTCTCATCACTGCAGCACAAGCTATTTACCAATAAAATTTCCAAAGCCCCACTTCTTTAAGAGGGGCTTTTCTAGTCTTTTAATTGTCTAACCCCCTGCAAAACTATCTAAATTATGGTAAAATAGACAGTAATCATCTATGATTTATCGATTAAGTTTGTATGAAGAAAAGGAAATAGAATGGCTATTATTCAATGGTTTCCTGGCCATATGTCAAAAGCGAGAAGACAGGTTCAGGAAAATTTAAAATTTGTTGATTTTGTGACAATTTTAGTTGATGCACGTTTGCCTTTGTCAAGTCAAAATCCAATGCTGACTAAAATTGTAGGAGATAAACCAAGGCTCCTGATTTTAAACAAGGCAGATCTTGCTGACCCAACCCATACAAAAGAATGGCGTCAACACTTTGAAGCACAAGGAATACAAACACTAGCCATTAATTCAAAAGAGCAAGTTACAGTTAAAGTGGTTACAGACGCTGCCAAAAAGCTTATGGCAGATAAAATCGCTCGTCAAAAAGAACGTGGGATTCAAATTGAAACCTTGCGTACCATGATAATCGGTATTCCAAACGCTGGTAAATCAACGCTGATGAACCGTTTGGCTGGTAAGAAAATTGCTGTAGTTGGTAACAAACCAGGTGTGACAAAGGGCCAACAATGGCTCAAAACAAATAAAGATTTGGAAATCTTGGACACTCCAGGGATTCTCTGGCCAAAATTCGAAGATGAAACTGTCGCTCTTAAACTTGCCCTTACAGGAGCCATCAAGGATCAGTTGCTTCCAATGGATGAAGTGACAATTTTTGGTCTTAATTACTTTAAAACCCATTATCCTGAAAAGCTTCAAGAACGTTTTAAACAAATGAATCTGGATGACGAAGCTCCAGAAATTATCATGGATATGACGCGTATCCTTGGTTTCCGTGATGATTACGATCGTTTTTACAATCTCTTTGTTAAAGAAGTTCGTGATGGAAAACTTGGTAACTATACCTTAGATACATTGGATGATCTCAATGGCAACGATTAAAGAAATAAAGGAAGAATTAGCAAAGATAAGAGAACTTGAAAGTCCCTTATTTAAGGAATTTGAAAAAGATTCTCGTACTGGTGTACAAAAGGAAATTGAAAAGCGTAAAAAGGCCATCCAAACAGAAATAGATGAAAATCTTCGCTTAGAAGCTATGCTTCGATATGAAAAAGAACTTTACGTTCAGGGGATTAACCTAATTGCAGGTGTAGATGAGGTTGGACGTGGTCCGCTAGCTGGTCCAGTAGTGGCTGCTGCAGTGATTTTACCTCAAAATTGTAAAATTAAAGGTTTAAATGACAGTAAAAAAATTCCTAAGAAAAAACATGAGGAGATTTTTCAGGCTGTCAAAGAGAATGCCCTAGCAATCGGTATCGGGATTATGGACAATCATGTCATTGACCAAGTCAATATCTATGAAGCGACGAAACTAGCCATGAAAGAAGCTATTTATCAGCTTGATCCTCAACCAAAGCACCTCTTGATTGATGCTATGAAATTGGACTTGCCAATCACTCAGACATCTATTATCAAAGGAGATGCTAATTCCTTATCTATTGCAGCAGCATCGATTATAGCTAAAGTTACCAGAGATAAGATCATGGCTAACTATGACGAAGAATTTCCTGGCTATGATTTTGCTCAAAATGCTGGCTATGGAACTGCTAAGCATTTAGAAGGAATTGAAAAGCACAGTGTCACACCTATTCATCGCACCAGTTTTGAACCGATTAAAACGATCGTCTCAGAAACTAGTAAAAGATAATTAAAGGAGAGAATTATGGAGGAACAATCGGAAATACTTAGCTCCAAGAAAGAATTTGCTTTCGCGTCCAGTACGATCTTAGCTCAAGTAGGGCGAGGTATTATTGTCGGATTAGTCGTAGGAATTATTGTCGGATCATTTCGATTTTTGATCGAAAAAGGCTTTCATATTGTTCAAGGATTTTATCAAGACCAAGAAAATCTGATACGGAATCTATTGATTATTTTATTGTTTTATATGCTAATTTGCTTAGTTAGTGCCAAATTAACACGGTCAGAAAAAGATATCAAAGGTTCTGGTATTCCTCAAGTTGAGGCAGAGTTAAAAGGTCTCATGTCTCTCAACTGGTGGAGTGTGCTATGGAAGAAATACATTCTTGGTATTCTCGCAATTGCAAGTGGACTCATGTTAGGTCGTGAAGGTCCTAGTATTCAGCTAGGTGCCGCTGGAGGAAAAGGAATTGCTAAATGGCTCAAGTCTAGCCCTGTTGAGGAGCGTTCTTTGATTGCTAGCGGAGCTGCTGCTGGACTTGCTGCAGCCTTTAATGCACCGATTGCGGGGTTATTATTTGTAGTAGAAGAAGTCTATCACCATTTTTCGCGATTCTTCTGGGTTTCTACCTTGGCTGCTAGTCTAGTAGCAAACTTTGTTTCCCTTCTCATCTTTGGCTTAACACCTGTTTTGGATATGCCGGATGAGATCCCACTTATGAGTCTTAGTCAATATTGGATTTATCTACTTATGGGGATTTTTCTTGGATTTTCAGGTTTTCTTTATGAAAAAGCCGTTCTGAATGTCGGGAGAGTTTATGAATGGTTTGGCCAAAGGCTTCACGTTGATAAAGCTTATCATCCGATTTTTGCTTTTATTCTTATTATTCCAGTAGGAATTTTTCTACCTCAGATACTTGGTGGCGGGAATCAAGTTGTCTTATCCTTAACAGAACAAAATTTTAGTTTCCAAATTCTCTTACTTTACTTTATCATTCGCTTTATCTGGAGCATGATCAGTTACGGAAGTGGACTGCCAGGTGGTATTTTCTTACCGATTTTATCATTAGGTTCTTTACTTGGCGCTCTAGTAGGAGTTATTTGTGTCAATCTCGGACTCGTCACGCAACAGCAATTTCCTATATTTGTAATTCTTGGAATGAGCGGTTATTTTGGGGCTATCTCAAAAGCACCTTTGACAGCTATGATTCTTGTAACTGAAATGGTTGGTGACATCCGAAACCTTATGCCTTTAGGTATGGTGACCCTAGTAGCTTACATCGTCATGGATTTGCTCAAAGGAGCTCCTGTCTATGAAGCCATGCTGGAGAAAATGTTACCTGAATCAGCAACTGATGACGGAGAAGTTACACTGATAGAAATCCCTGTTTCAGACAAAATAGCTGGAAAACAAGTACATGAACTCAATTTACCTCATAATGTGCTTATCACAACCCAAGTACATAACGGTAAAAGTAAGACAGTTAATGGTTCTACAAGGATGTATCTAGGGGATATGATTCATCTCGTGATTCCAAAAAGTGAAATTGGGAAAGTAAAAGATTTGTTGTTGTAGGAAGCTATTTACATAATTTATATTATGTGTTAAAGAGGTTCAAAATAAAAAAAGTTTGAAGCGTAATTGGCAGATTGTTACTTATTAAAAAACTCGATTCTAAATGAAGATGTCGAGTTTTTTTGTATGAGATTAATTTGTATGTGATTATACTTAAGAGAATCAAAAGTATTCTATAGAGAAAATTGATTGAGCATTGATTTAACAAATCGGATACTATTTTTTATAGTTTATTAAGTAAAACTAAAATTTTTTGTACTTTACCCTAGACAGTGGATAAACCCTTGGCACGACTGAGTTTAAGGCGTAATGTACACTCTTTGAAAAATGTACTTTATAATCGAAATGTACTTTATTTTAATGCTGGATAAAGTACATTTTTTGATTGAGTAGCTTAGATGCGTAATGTATCAAAATAGTCCCTTTTAACCCCCTTGTAGGCCTAGAAACTTTGATTTAATCAGTTTTTTGAATTTAGTAAAGTACATTTTCACTAAAATTCAGGTTTGAAAATTTTCCAGTTTTCACTTTTATAAAGTATAAAATTAACTATTTTCTTGATGAAAAAAATTTCCAGTTATACGCAGTATTTCTATATATCTCCTATAACATCTTTCCGAAAAACTATAATTTTCTTGAAAAAAATATCTGGATATGCTATACTACTCGTATAGAAAGATTTGGAGAAAAACATGAAACGTGAGATTTTACTGGAACGAATCGATAAACTTAAACAAATCATGCCTTGGTACGTTTTGGAATACTATCAATCTAAACTAGCTGTCCCTTATAGCTTTACAACCTTATATGAATACTTAAAAGAATACGATCGATTTTTTACCTGGGTCTTGGAGTCTGGTATCTCGGACGCTGATTCTATGGCTAATATTCCTTTATCGGTTTTGGAGAATTTAACCAAAAAAGATTTAGAATCTTTTATCCTATATTTACGTGAACGTCCCTTACTTAATGCTAATACAACTAAACAAGGTGTATCCCAAACAACGATTAACCGTACCCTTTCTGCCCTTTCTAGTCTCTATAAGTACTTGACTGAAGAGGTTGAAAATGAACAAGGGGAACCTTATTTCTACCGAAATGTCATGAAAAAGGTTGCTACTAAGAAAAAGAAAGAAACTTTGGCTGCTCGAGCCGAAAATATCAAGCAAAAGCTCTTTTTAGGCGATGAAACAGAGGGATTTTTGAATTATATCGATGAGGAATACCCCAAAACTCTCTCAAATAGAGCCCTATCTTCCTTTAATAAGAACAAAGAGCGTGATTTAGCTATTATTGCCCTACTTTTGGCCTCAGGAGTTCGTTTATCTGAAGCAGTTAATCTTGATATAAGAGATTTGAACCTTAAAATGATGGTCATTGATGTAACAAGAAAAGGTGGAAAACGAGACTCAGTTAATATTGCTACCTTTGCAAAACCATATCTTGAACAATATCTTGCTATTCGAGATAAAAGATATAAAACAGAAAAAAAAGATACAGCCCTCTTTCTAACCCTTTATCGTGGTGTTCCTAATCGAATTGATGCTTCTAGCGTAGAAAAAATGGTGGCCAAGTATTCTGAAGACTTCAAAGTCCGTGTTACTCCTCATAAACTTCGCCATACACTCGCAACTCGACTATATGATGCAACCAAATCACAGGTTTTGGTCAGCCATCAACTTGGACATGCAAGCACGCAAGTCACGGATTTATATACCCATATCGTAAATGATGAACAAAAAAATGCTTTAGACAGTTTATAAACTTTACATAATTTAAATTACGAAAACCCTAAACTTAGTTTAGGGTTTTTAGTTTATATTTGTCTATTTGATTGAAATCATTTTATTGAGAAATAATCTTTAGAATGTGTTTCAAACGCCATTGATACAGAATACCGCTTATAATTAAACTTACAATCAAACTAATCCAATAAGAATATGCTCCTAATGAGGTATAAAAATCTAAAGCTAAACCAAGGGGGATTGCTACTCCCCAGTATCCTAGAATACCAAGATAGAATGGAATTACAGTATCCTTGTACCCACGTAAAATACCTTGAAGAGGAGCTGCAAATGTATCGGCTAGTTGGAAGAATAAACTATAGGTTAAAAAATTTGCTGTTAGGGCGATAAAATCTGGATCTTGGCCATAAAGTCCTGCTACTGCTTCTCTATACAAATAAAGAAAAGAAAGAGTTAAACCAGCAAAAACGAATGCTAGTAAACGACCTATGCGTATGTATTGTTTAGCATCATTAAATCGTTTTGCACCAACTTCGTAAGAGACTACGATTGCCATAGCTGTAGAAATACTCATAGGAAATGCGTACATTAAACTAGAAAAGTTCATAGCTGACTGATGACTGGCAATAATGAAAGATGAAAATTTTGACATTATTAAGCCAACAGCTGAAAAGACAGCCACTTCTGCAAAAACAGTACCACCGATTGGTAATCCTAAGACAATCCCTTCCTTTATCTTTTCTAGGTTTAAAGGAGATAATTGATTCAGTTTAAACTCCTTAAGCCTCTCATGTTTTTGTAAAACGTAAAGAGAAATGAATAGGACACACCAGTAAGCTAGTGAAGTTCCTAATCCTGCCCCTGCTCCACCTAACTCAGGAAATCCTAATTTACCATAAATTAATAAATAATTAAATCCGCTGTTGAGAGGAAGTAAGAGAAGCATCAAATACATGGAAAGTTTTGTCATTCCTAAGGAATCTAGAAGTGAACGTACTACACTGAATAGTAAAAGTGGTATGATACCAATGGCTAACAAGCGTAAATAACGAATTGCTATATCTTTAACAGCAGGCTCTAAACTCATATTTTGAAGAACTACTGGAGCTGCTAAAAATACCAAGGAAAAAAGAATGAGAGACAAGCCAAGGGATAAATACATAAATTGATAGTAATCTGATGCAACTTCATTCTTTTTACCCTGACCAAGATGCTGTCCAATAATTGGCACCAAAGCAGAGACAATCCCAGTTAAAAATGTAAAAAAGGGATTCCAAAGACTTGTCGCCATAGAGACACCAGCTAAATTAAGCGTATCATATTGCCCAGTCATGGTTGTATCTATGAATGATGCGGAATAGTTAGCAAATTGATAAATCAAGATTGGAAAAAAGATTTTTAAAAATAAGAGAATTTTTTCTTTTTTATTTTGTGTTGAATACATACCTACTCTTTCTAGTTATCAATAGAATATTAATGGTAAACAGTAAGAATATCTGTATAAAGTTTTAATCTGCTTGGTAAACGATTTGTCCCTTACAGATAGTATATTTAACTTGACCTTTTAACTCTTCACCGATAAATGGGGAGTTAGATGCTTTTGAAGCAAAATGTGATTCTACGATACGGTCTGCTTTAGGATCAAAAATAGTGATATCAGCTGGACCATTTTCAGCCAAATAACCTGCTTCAAAATGATACAATTTTGCTGGATTTACTGTCATTTTTTCTAATAATTCCATCAAGCTTAGCTCGCCAGCTTCGACTAAGTAGGTTAAACCAAGTGACAAAGAAGTTTCTAAACCAGTCATACCTGATGGTGCTTTAGTGATATCCTCGACATTCTTCTCATCTACATGGTGAGGCGCGTGGTCAGTCGCAATCACGGAAATGACTCCAGATTTTAGTCCTTCGATAACAGCCAAGCGGTCTGATTCCAATCGTAAAGGTGGGTTCATTTTTGCATTGCTTCCTTGGGTCAAGAGAAGAGCTTCAGTTTTAGAAAAATGTTGTGGAGCTACTTCTGCTGTTACCTGGGCACCTAGACCTTGAACAAACTCTACTACTTTAACACTTTCTTCTTTAGATAAATGCTGAATATGAACATGAGCCTTAGTTGCATAAGCAATCATGACATCACGAGCAATCATAGCGTACTCTGCAACTCCTGTTGCACCGCAGATATGAAAATGCTCTTTAGCGATATTCTCGTTAAAACCAAGCGTACCATTCAAGCCAGGATCTTCTTCATGAAGACTAATAAAAGTATTTAGTTTCTTCGCTTCTTCCATGGCTTCCTTGACAACTTTACTACTTTCAAGAGGAATTCCGTCATCAGAAAAACCAACTGCCCCTGCTTCTAAAAGGGCTTTAAAATCAGTTAAGTCTTGACCATTAAAGTTTTTGGTAATTGTAGCCACAGACTTAACGTTAATCTTTTCCTTAGCTGCAGATTGAAGAACTTCCTCTAAAGTCTCAACATCTGAGATAGTTGGATTGGTATTAGCCATCATAACGACTGTTGTAAAACCACCTGCTGCAGCTGCTAAAGCACCTGTATGAATGTCTTCTTTATGTGTTTGACCTGGTTCACGAAAATGAACATGGATATCTATCAATCCAGGTGCAACCACAAGTCCAGTTGCATCAATGACTTGAGCTTCATCCTTATCAATTTGAGGAGCAATTTGTATGATTTTCCCTTCATCAACAAAAACATCACAAACTTGATCCAAACCAGACTTTGGATCCATTACACGGCCATTTTTGATTAGTAACATATCTATACTCCTTTACTCGTAGAAATCCACTTGTGTATCCAATAATTTATCACCATCATAGACAAACTTGGCTGAAAAGAAGGGTTTATCTTCTAAAAGCCACTCTACGAAGGTGTGGTCTCCTTCCCAGGTTGGTTTGCTTAAAACCTCATCATAAGGAACCCATTCTAAAGTCCCTTCATTACAATCAATCAATTCCCCCTCAAACTCAGTCACCTTAAATACATAGGTGTACCAGTCTAAGTCCGGAGTGAATTCAGGGAAAGTGATAACACCCTTTAAAACCGGCTTAGCTTTCAACCCTGTTTCTTCTAAAATCTCACGTGCAGCACATTCTTGTGGAGTTTCCCCGCGCTCTAACTTTCCACCTACACCGATCCATTTTCCTTCATGGACATCATTAGGCTTTTTATTGCGATGAAGCATGAGTAATTCTTTTCCATTATCAATGTAGCAAATTGTCGCTAACTGAGGCATATAAACTCCTTATCTAAGCCAATCGATTGGCTCTTGTCCTGTTTCTTTTAAGAATGCATTGGCCTTAGAAAAAGGCTTGGAACCCCAAAATCCTCTGTATACAGAAAGAGGACTTGGATGTGCTGATTCGATAATCAAATGCTGAGGATTAGTAACTAGGGACTTCTTCTTACGAGCGTAGGCTCCCCAAAGTACAAAAACTACGGGTCTATCTAGGTTATTGACCACCTTAATAACAGCATCTGTAAATGGTTCCCATATCTGACCAGCATGCCCATTTGCTTGGCCTGCTGGCACTGTTAAACATGCATTAAGGAGTAAGACTCCCTGCTCAGCCCAAGCTGTCAAATCATGCGATTTCTTAACTCCGATATCGTCTGACAGTTCTTTTAGAATATTTTGAAGCGAAGGAGGTGCTGGGATCGAATCAGGAACTGAAAAACTCAAACCCTGAGCTTGACCAGGTCCATGATAGGGATCCTGCCCCAGAATCACTACCTTAACCTCTTCCAGAGGAGTCGTCAAAAGAGCCTGAAAAACCTTTTCCTTGGGTGGATAAACAGTCCCATGAGCATAGACCTGTTCCATAAAGTGATTAATTTTCCCAAAATAACCCTCAGGTAATTGCTCTTTAATCAAAGCATGCCAAGACGAGTGTTCCATAGCTGACTCCTTCATTTATACTGCCTCTATTATAGCAAAAAGTGGCTATCTAAACCACTTTTTACAGTTTATCTAAGATTTCTAGCAGAGCTTGATATGAGTCGACTTCATAAGTTGGATGAGCTTGCGTTTTATTTTCCAGATGATGAGGGTTGTACCAGATAGTATCAATCCCAGCATTATTGCCACCTTGAATGTCTGCTGTTAGTGAATCACCAATCATGACTGTTTTTTCTTTGGAAAATCCAGGTATTTGTTGACCAATTCTTTCGTAGAAAAGAGCATCTGGTTTTTGTGTTTTCAACTGTTCAGATATGAATACTTGGTTGAAATAAGTAGCAAGTCCTGATTGAGTTAAGCGCCCTGTCTGAATGGTAGTTATCCCATTTGTGGCAGCGTAAAGTTCATAACCACGATCAATAAGGCTATCTAAGAGTTCCATGGCCCCAGAAAATACCTGCCCCTGTTGAGCTAAATAAAACTGGTAGCGATTTGCTAAATAGGTACCATCTTTCTCAATTCCGAAATGTTCAAACAATCTAGAAAAACGAGTATTGACTAATTCTTGTTTTGTAATTTTTTTCTGCTCTAAGTCCTTCCAGAGGGTTTTATTCATAGGTATATAATAATCCTTATATGCCTGAATATCAGAAACTGTTTCTTCTTTCAGAAGTTGTGTCAATGCTACATCTTCAGCAGCATCAAAATCAAGCAAGGTATGATCAAGGTCGAAAAGTAAAAATTTGTAGCTCATTCGTTTTATATCCTTCTTTCGATATTTTACACATTTCAAAGTATAGCATAAAGAACAAGAATAACCAAATACACTTATGGAACGACTATTGTTATAAATAGACTAATAATTTAAAAATCGAGAAATAATCTGTGAAAATTGATTAAAATCTTAAAAGAACATCCTACAAAAAAATATATTAAATCTTGTAATCTCCTAGAAATATTTGACTAGGATTTTAGGTAAATTTCCTATTTTATCTTTCCTGTAAAATAAAAGATGTAAGCGGTTATTCTATCTTTTTGCGTCATTAAAAACATAAAACTTCTAATATTTCGAAAAATTTACATTTTAATATTAATTTGACACCTTAAACATTGATGTCCCTATTTTAATGTGATATAATTCACAGTATAGGGGAGTTTTAGTCTTAGACTAGGAGGAGGATCTATTAAATTTTGTCTGCAAAATTAACCTATATTACTGATTCGTCTGTTCGAAATTTATAAATAAGAAGGTAAAACATAATGAACAATAAGAAAAAGTTTAGTATTTTCTCGTTTTTAATTTGTGTCCTGACAACTATTTTTGTTTTTAGTTTGAATAAAACTTTTGCTGAAACACCAGAGGTCTCAGTAACTGGAAAATTTGTGGATACAATCAAAAATGTCAAAGTTAGCAATAATGAGGGCGGAAACCTCGATTGGGAATTAGGACAATGGGCAACATTCCGAATTAATGCTGATTTTGACTTAGCTGGTAAGGATGTTAAAGCAGGAGATACCACAGACATAACTGTACCAGATGCTTTAATTATTACTTCGGATAGTTTTGACATTAAAGATGTCAATACTAATGAGGTTATTGCCCATGCAACAGTGGATAAGGATAATAAAAAACTCTCCTTGACATACACCGATTATGCAGAAAAGCATTCAGATACTAAGGGATCGTTTTTCTTCTATGCCCGTATCGACTTTAAGAAACATCCACAAAAAGGTGAGGTACCGGTAGAAATCACCATTAACAAAGAAACAAAATTTGGTGGTAAAGTTTCATTTACTGGTGTTGGTGATGGTAATCCTAATGAATTAAAGAAAACTAGTTGGGTTCATTCAGATAATCCTAGAATAATTACCTATGGAATCTCAATTAATCAAAAGAAACAAAATATTAAAGAAGTGACTATTGAGGACAAGTTACAATTCACGAATGCGTCCTATGTAAAAGATAGCTTCCGTGTGACAAAAGGAGAAATGTCTTTTGTCAATGGCGAATGGCAATTTAATAACACTTCTGATGTAACCAATGAACATCCGGTTACTGTTAGCGCTGATGGACAATCATTCTCTGTTAGTCTTGGAGATGTTGCTGAAACGGATCAGTACCGTATTACTTATGATGTTCAGTTAAATTATTCACCTGTCGATGGAGAAGTTTTAAAAAATGAAGCTACATTAAAAGGTAAAGGAATTGTTATCAAAGAAGCTTTGAATAAAGCTGCAGTTCAAATTGCAGGTGGTGCTGGTGTTGGTTATGTTTACTCAATCAATATCCATAAAGTCGATGATGCTAACCAACCACTTAAGGGCGCTAAGTTTAAAGTTGTTCGTCAAGCCAATAATCAAGTGATTGGTGAGTTTGAGTCAGATGAAAATGGTAACATTGCAGTTAACAAATTGTTAAAAGATAAGTATATCTTAACTGAAATTGAAGCTCCTTCTGGTCACGTTATTAAAGACGCTGATACTGTAGTTAATGTTGAAGATTTTGGTGCTGATCATTCAGTAACGAAAACAATTGTAAATCCAAAAGAGGAAACAACTACAACAACTACTACGACTACAACAACTACGACTACGACAACTACTACAACTGAAGCCCCTACAACTTCAACTACTACAACTGAAGCTCCTACGACTTCAACTACTTCAACCGAAGCTCCTACAACTTCAACTACTACAACCGAAGCTCCTACGACTTCAACTACTTCAACCGAAGCTCCTACGACTTCAACTACTACGACTGAAGCTCCTACAACTTCAACTACTACAACCGAAGCTCCTACGACTTCAACTACTACGACTGAAGCTCCTACAACTTCAACTACTACAACCGAAGCTCCTATAACTTCAACTACTACTACAACTCCAGAAGTGCCAACTCCTTCTTCATCTTCTGAAACTACAACAACATCTACAGCTCCGTCAACTTCTTCTGAAACTACAACAACATCTACAGCTCCGTCAGTTTCTTCTGAAACTACAACTACAGAAGAGAAGCCAGGACTTCCAAATACAGGTGAAAGTAAAGGAACATTGTTTACAATCATTGGGGCTGTAACTTTAATTTCATCAATCGTGCTAGTAGCAATCTTGCATAAGTCAAAAGAAGACTAATATAAATTAGGAACTTAAAAAAGGATTTACTTTTAATGAGTAAATTCTTTTTTTATATTTATGATTAACAATAAAAAATCGATAACTGTTTGTAGTTATCGATTTTAAAATATTTTAGTCCTTTTCACCAAGTTTACTATTGATAGTCATCATGATACTTGCAATCTTTTCACCCCAATATGGATCTGAAGCGTAAAGAACGTTCATACCAGATGATTTATTTCCTAGGTAAGTTCTGCCATTATCTATATAATTTTGACGAATCCATTTGGCTGCACCTAAGATTCCCTTATCTACATTATCGAAACTCTTAGCTGAATCGTACGGAGTAGTATCGTAGGCTGCAATACCAAAGAAATTATTCTTATCCTTAGCAATCTGACTACGTCCCCATGCGCTTTCTAGAGCGCTGTGAGCTATAAGGTAGAGTGCATTTACTTGATAGCGTTCTTCAGCTTCTTTAAAGATAGCTCCCTTACCTGCCAAACGACTTCCTTTGATATTCATAAGAGAATATACTTTATCTAATTCTTCAGCTGTGTAATTTGTTGGTTTTCTTAAATCTCTAAATAAGAAAGGATTTTCTGCTGTAAAGTTTTCAAAGTTAATACCATCAGCTGAATAATATTTTTTACCAATAGCCATTGATGAGCTATGAGGGGCTACACGAATACTTGTGTAAGGTGATAACTCATGATAAAGATAATTACCGTCAGTGGCATAGTGAGGAATGAATTCACTGTCTGAGCTGACAGCTACTAAATCACTCTTATTCATATAGCCTGAAAGTCCAGAGATTTTGACTGGAAGTCGACCGTCTTTAGCTTCATCTCCATCAATCGATACAATACTTCCTTGCGAAATATAGCTAAGTTTCTCACCAGAAGCACTATATACATTTGCTGTAATTGGTTTTACTTTATAGTATGCTGCTGTATCAGAAATCCATTTTCCATTGCTTTGGAAAGAATAGTTTTTTCCATTAATGGTAAAATTACCAGTTACATATACCCCATCTTCTTTGAGATAATACCAGGCATTGTAACTCTTATCAAAAATCCACTCGTTCTTGGCCATATAACCATACGATTTGAGATAGTAAGAACCTTGCCACTGGTTTTCAGCATAAGCACCATCAGATTTTAAGTAAAACCAACTATCGTACTTCTTATCAAAGAACCATTCGCTTTGAGCCATGGCCCCACTATCTTTTAGATAATATTTCTCTTTCCATTGGCTACTTAACATGTCACCATCTTTATGAAAAGAGTACCATGAACCATTGATTTTTTCCCATTTATCGCGGATAGCTTTTCCTGAATCAGTAGCATAATACCACTTCTCATCCATCTGCACCCAATCCTTTTCAGCCATAGCGCCACTAGTTTTGAGAAGGTAGTCATTATAAATGGTTTTACTTAACATGGTACCTGATTCATCAAAACGATACCATGAACCATTGATTTTCTCCCATTTATTACGGATGATTTTTCCTGAATCAGTAGCATAGTACCACTTCTCATCAATTTTCGCCCAACCCCTTTCGTGCATAGCTCCACTACTCTGAAGAAGGTAGTCATTGTAAACGGTATTAGTTAACATGGCACCAGATTCATCGAAGCAATACCAAGCACCGTTGATTTTTTCCCATTTGTTGCGGATGATTTTTCCTGAGTTTGTAGCAAAGTACCACTTGTCATCTATTTTAACCCAAGAATCCTCAACCATAGCACCACTTTTACTTAAGAGGTAGTCATCATAAACAGTATCACTAAGCATCACGCCATCCTGGTTAAAATAGTACCAGCGACCTGCTATTTTTTTCCAATTTGTGACAGCCTTTTTATTCTCATAATAACGCCATTGGCCATTTTCTTTTTGCCAGCCATCTTTATTAACTTCCTCAACTTTTGTTTCAGTTGTTGTTTTTTCCTTATTTTCAGGTGTTTCTTTCTTCGGCGTAATTTGCGAAGATTCTTTTTCTGCCTTGTTCAGACTTTCGTTAGAACTTTGTTTAGTCGATTTATCACGACTGTTTGATTGTTTTTGATCTTCTTTTTCAACTCCATTAGCTACAGCCTGTTCTGAAGTTTGAGCTTTATTTCTAGTTTGTGAATCCTCGGCATAAACAGTAGATTTTGCAAAGCCTGCAATCGAGAGAGCAACTGTACTCGCCAGTAAAATCCTTTTCATTGTATTCTCCTTATCATTATATAAATGATGTATTCGTTTTTGATACATAATGTTTAAAACACAGCAATTATCCATTATATTATACAATATTCTATTAAAGATAAAAGTAGAATAATTAAGAAGAAAGAAAGTTGTAATATTGTTAAAACATTTTAGAAATAAAAGTCAATAAAAAGCAGTCGAACAGTAACTGAACGACTACATTTTTTTCTAATAATTAACCTTCTATTACTTTGGTACGTTTATTAGTTAGAAGCGGATTTATAAATATAGATAGAATAGCTATGATTGCAAAACTAATACCTACATACCAATATGGTGCATCGAGTGTGGTTGAACGACCAGATAAATTGACAATACCACGGAATAGTGTGCCTGTTGTAACAATTGCTACTGCTGAGCTCCATAAATTAAGGCTAATTCTGGACAAATACGGAAGGCCTTTGAGCAAAATTGCTATATTATCCCACCCACCAGAGGTACAGCGAACAAGTAATGCATATGAACTGATGTCTCTCCAAAACTAAATGCTTCATAAATTCTAGAAAAAGCAAAGAAGAAAAGCGTAATTAGTGTATAAGAGATGACAGTTTTTTTAAAGCGTTTTTTGTTAGGATTAATAACCGATGTAGACAATATCACTCACCGCCCTTTCTGAAATTTTGTTTCCTCCAGTCGTTGGCTTGTTAATAACCTGACCGTTGAAGTAAAGCGTAGATGATCCACCACCATCAAGGTTGTAGGCCGTTTTTACACCGTTAAAAAAGTCAGCCCCAAAGGGTTGACTCATGTTAAATCTTTGATTGAGATTCACTTATTATCGTGTGTCTTTTTTAATAGTGAAATTCCAAAGAATCCCATTAGAATAGATGCGATAGTAAAGAATAATTTAGAATTTGCCTCACCTGTATTTGGTAACTGTGCTTGTTCTGCTACAGATTTTGACTCTGCTTCTGTTGCTTTTTCGGAACTAAAAGACTGTATCTGTCCAGATTCAGAACTAGAACCAGGAATCGGATCTACCGTAGTTGTAGTTGTTGGCTCTACTGTTGTAATTGTTGGTTCTACTGTCGTTACAGTTGTCGGTTCTACTGTCGTTGTAGTTGTCGGCTCTACTGTCGTTGTAGTTGTAGTTGTTGGCTCTACTGTCGTTGTAGTTGTAGTTGTTGGCTCTACTGTCGTTGTAGTTGTGGTTGTTGGCTCTACTGTCGTTGCAGTTGTTGGTTCTACTGTCGTTGCAGTTGTTGGTTCTACTGTCGTTGTAGTTGTTGGCTCTACTGTCGTTGTAGTTGTGGTTGTTGGCTCTACTGTCGTTGCAGTTGTTGGTTCTACTGTCGTTGCAGTTGTTGGTTCTACTGTCGTTGTAGTTGTCGGTTCTACTGTCGTTGTAGTTGTTGGTTCTACTGTCGTTGTAGTTGTCGGCTCTACTGTCGTTGTTATGATTTCCTTTTCATATTCATAAGCAATATGAACTGTTCCATTTTTCAACGTTCCAGTTTCCGAATCAGAAGAAGTCGAGAGTCCAACAAGACGATATATGATTCCATCAACCATTATTTTGTCAGGTCGTTCAATGTTATTATCCCCGACTTTGTATGTAACTAACTCTCCAGTTGAATCATAAATAGGAAATTCAGAAATCTTGTTGTATGTTTCTTTTAATTTTTGGTTAGTACCTTTGATAAGATAATCTACAACTACATTACCTGTATATAAAGCCGATACATCTTGGTCAGCCATATCTTCTTTTTCAGATACGTAATAAACTACTTTCTTGTTTGCTCTTAACGTAAATTTATCAACATAATTGAAAAATGTTGATTTATCTATATTGGTATCTTCAGAGATTCTTGTCCAGTCACCGTTATTTGGAGTGATATAGGTACTTGGATTAGAAGCTGACTTGATAAGATGACCATTCCTTACATAACTTTCATCAATGGATGAAGGGTCTCCCATACCACCAATATCGTCACTATTCAAATCGGCAGCAAAATAATGGTTAGAATATTCTTCTAAGTTTTGAGAGCCTGTTTCATAGCTATTAACACCACCTTCTTGACTAGCTTTCCAAACCATTCTAGCGTCAATTGGTAAGTATTTTATTTTCTTTGCTTCATCAATTGGAACTGTAACTTCTACTTTGTAAGCTTGACTCTTATCAAAATTGGTAAACAAACCATAAGATTTAACTTTGCCATCTGTCATATATCCATATTCGTAGTTGCTAGTATTGACTACATAAGGTGTTTTCCCAGATTCCAGTTCTTCAGAAGTCGGTGTATTAAAGGTTTCTCGATCATAATTTTCTGTATCATCAAAGCCAACCTCTTTCATTGGAGCATTGACATTGATAGGTTTGCCCTTTGCGTCTCGTGTACCAATAAGAGTAAATTTTACCGTAGCATCCTTAATCTTAGGAATTCGAATCAAAAGATCATTTACTGTTTGTCCATGAGTGCTAGAACTTATCCTCTGATAAGCAACTGTATAGCTATAAGTGACGTTTTTCCCATCTGTACTTACAGTAGCATTTTGCCCCTCTACGTTAACCTGACCACCATTAGAAATGATATTGTCATTCTTTAAAATTTCAGTACTTGTAGTGTTTTCATCAGTTGCCGAAGTAGAAAAATTTGCACTTGGTGATTCAAGAATGGCAATATTAGTAGTAGCAACTTGTTCATCTGCTTTAGCATTAGTTTGGATATAAGCATTTAATACGAAAAACGAAAGTGATGCTATCCCAAATTTCAACAATTTCTTCATGTATAACGACTCCTAACTAGACTATGAAATCAATTCTAAAAATTAAACTCATAGTCTAAAAAAAATCATCCTTTATTATAAATAAAAAAGATTAAGATTGCAACAATTTATATAAATTCCTTCTTTAAAGAACATTTTATCTATAATCTATATCCAAGAAAAATCCCACCAAATTCTATCTAGTGGAGGTTTTTTATTTTATTCTATTTTTTCTCTTAACTTCTCGACAAAAAGATAGGCTGCTGGACAGGTTAGAGTATTTTTGATTGTAAGATTGTTTATTTGGTAGATTTTTTTTCGGTCGGTATGTGGAAATTCTCTACAGGCCTTGGGACGAACATCATAGATAGAACATAGATTATCGCCACCTAGAAATGGACAAGGCATAGATTTAAAAACCTTATCTCCATCTTCATCAACTTGTAAGAATTCGGCTTCGAAGGCAGGAAGTTTCATCTTAAAATACTTAGCAATGCGTGTGATATCAGCTTCTTTAAAGTCGGGACCAAGAGTTTTACAACAGTTAGCACAAGCTGTACAATCAATCTCTTCAAAAACCTCTTGGTGAATCTCAAGAGCAATTTTATCCAAATTTTTTGGTGCTTTTTTCTTCAAATTTCCAAGAAACTTACGGTGTTCCTTTTGTTTATGCAATGCTAATTGGTGATAATATTCGATATCGATTTCTTTTGGCATAAATTCTTTTACATCCTTTTCTGAAACTAGTATACCATAACTGAAAACAAATAAAAACTACTGCCAAAAAGCAATAGTTTTAATAGGTTAGTTAACCTCGACTACTTCTACAGTATCCTTGCCAAGTAAAATCAGATATTTTTCAACTTTGTCTATCTGATAAGAACGAGATAGAGCCTCAGCATATAATTCTAATTGACCTCTATAACGTTCAATCAGTTGACTTGCGTAATCGTATCGGTCTGTCTTGTAGTCAAAGAGAACAATCTTATCATCGTAAAGGAGATAACCATCTAAAATACCACGGACAACAAAGTCTTCCTGACTCTTTTCGTCTCTTTTTAACATAGAGAAGGGTTGTTCGCGATAAAGCTTGTCCTGATTTTCAACAATCTCTTGACCAAGAGCTGTATCAAAGAAAGACAAGATTTTATTAAGATTAACTTTATCTTTAACAGCAGGGCTTGCTTGCACTTGCTCTAAAGCCTCTGTCAAAATCTCTAAAGTAGGTTCCTTGACAAGATTAATTCGCTGCATGAGTTCGTGAGTTGCACTACCAATCTCAGCTCCTGTAGCCTTTTCAGTTTTTGAAAAATCTGGAAGCTCAAACTGAACAGTAGTCTCTTTTGGTTTACTTTGACCAGCTACTACAACTCCTTCCATATCCATGATCGGTTCATAGAACTTTTTAATCTGACTCGGTGTCTGAACACTTGGAAGATTGATTGCTGCTCGGTGGATCTCGTTATACACTTCCACTTCTTTTAGCATTTCCAACGCATCTTTGATAGCTTCTGACTGACGGTTGTCTGCTTGGGATAGGTCTTGAAGTTGACTTTTATGTTCCAATTCTCCGATAGCTTCTTTGGTTAGGTCTTCTTCACCTTCAAAGCGCACACTAAAGTGCAAATCCTCTTTAGAAAATGCTTGATAGATGGCCCAAATCCAATCCTGGAAATTGTGAGCGTCTAGTCTAGTTTCTCGACTCAAAAGACCTTTTCCATTTGTCGGATATTCTTTAGACTCTAATTTTTCACGTGATCCTTTTCCAACTAGATAGAGTTTCTTTTCAGCACGTGTCATGGCTACATAGAGCAAACGCATGAGTTCAGAATAACTTGCTAATTGGAGTTCTTCTTCATTTTGAGTATATGTTAAGCTTGGAATAGATAATTTAATGGTAGATGGAACATATTCCTCTTTTGCATTTGTAGCGACTCTAGCTACATAATTTAACCCAATTCCATTTGTGCGACTGAGGATAACCTCAGACATAGTATCCTTCTTATTAAATTTTTGATCAATATTGAGGATAAAGACATAAGGAAATTCAAGCCCTTTACTCTTATGAATACTCATAAGTTCTACAGCATTCTTAGGTGGTGCCACAGCAACATTGGCAAGATCATGCTGGGCTTCCAAGACTTGGTCAATCATTCGAATAAATCGGGATAATCCCTTGTAATTACTCTTTTCAAACTGATCAGCTCGTAAAGCTAAGGCATAGAGGTTAGCCTGTCTGGCCTGTCCATTTGGCAAGGCACCGACATAGTCATAGTAAAAGCGGTCGCTATAGATTTTCCAAATGAGATCATAAAGTGAGTGCGTTTTAGAATACAAACGCCAAGCCTGGACGGTTTCTATGAAAAAGTCTAACTTTTTGTGTAATTCAGTCTTAATTAAATCCTTTTGGAGGCTAGTTTGTGCTTGAGCATTGACTAGTTTCTCATAAAAGTTTTCTTGGACCTTATCCTCGGATTTTTGGAGAGCAAGACGAGCTAATTCATCCTCGTCAAAGCTAAACATCGGAGATTTCATTAGAGCAACCAAAGCAAAATCTTGAAGAGGGTTGTGGATGACACGAAGAGTATCCAACATCACCTGGACTTCTAGGGATTGTAAATAGTTTGCTTGAGCACCGTCTGTCTTGACAGGAATACCATATTCAGACAAGGCGAGCAGAACTTGATCATTACGACTTCGACTAGCAGTTAAGAGAGCCATGTCCTTGAAAGGTACACCTTTATCATTATGAAGGTGAATTATCTCCTTGAGCACCATTCGCATTTCACCAGTCAGTTTATTAGTTGCAAATTCCTCCTCATCATCAGAATCGCTATCATCATCCTTATCGTACAAGAGAACTTCTGCCTTGTTTTCTGGATTTGATTGAATATCAGTATTTCCAAAAACAAGCTGGTGCATACCGTCATAAGATATCTCTCCAACTTCCTCGTCCATGAGGTGTTTAAAGACATCGTTCGTAGCATCAAGAACTTCTGAACTGCTTCGGAAATTTTCTTTAAGCAGAATTAACTGACCTTCTTTGTCATCTTGAGCGAAGCTGTGGAATTTTTCATTGAAGATTTGGGGATCTGCCTGTCTAAAACGATAAATTGACTGCTTAATGTCACCCACCATAAAACGATTATGACCGTTTGAGAGGAGTTCTAGCATTCTTTCCTGGATGTGGTTGGTATCCTGATATTCATCGACCATGACTTCGTGGAAGCGTTCCTGATACTCTTGTCGAACCTGAGGGAAGTTTTCTAAGATTTCAATGGTATAGTGGCTAATATCCGCAAATTCAAAGTCATTTTCTTTGCGCTTACGTTGTCGATAAGCTTCAACAAAATCACTCATAAAGACTTGGAAAGTCTTTGCCAAGTTCCAAGATTCTTGATGATAATCTTCTTGGAATTTCAATAAAGTGATTTGTTCATTTAGTGCAATCAGCTTTTCAAATTTTACTTTTCTCTCTTCATTGTAGGCTTCTTTCAAGTCTTTGAGTTCAGCTTTTTTGCTTAAATTCGTGAGAGCTTTACCATTCTTAGCTCTAGAAATATTTACAACTCGTTCTAAAACTTCCTGACATTGATTAAAATTCGATTCAGGCGTTAAAGCACTGATTTCATCAAGAACTTGTTGAACAGCCTCTAAATACGCAGCTTTACCAAATTCTTTTGCATCATTATCCAAATGATGACGGAAAAAGCTTTCTAAATCCCATAGTTTTTCTTTTATAGCATCTGCGAGTTTTTCTTTAGCAACTGTAAAATCAGCCTTTTCAAAACCTTTTAGGAAAGATTCCTCTAGCCAAGCCTGAGGATTGCTAGTAGATTGCAAAAAGTCATAAATCATATAGACCTGTTTACGCAGTCCACGCGCGTCTTTACTCCTACCTGCAAAGTTCTTGACCAATCGACTAAAATTATCTCTATCCTTGCCTTGGTAGTGATGTTCAAAAACTTGTCGAAAAACCTCATTTTTTAAGAGAAGTTGTTCACTTTCATTCTGAAGTATACGAAAGTTTGGAGCAAGATCTAGTAGATATCCATGCTTGGTCAGGAATTTTTGGGTAAAAGAGTCCATGGTTCCAATAGCAGCATTGGGTAAATCAGCTAATTGTCTACCTAGATGTTTTTTTAGTCCCACATCTTGCGTTTCTTGGATCTGTTGGCTGATTTTCTTTTCCAAGCGTTCTTTTAACTCGGTTGCTGCCTTAACGGTAAAGGTAGAGATAAAGAGTTGGCGAATTTCTACACCACGCGCTAGTTGGTCAAGAATACGTTCAGCCATGACAAAGGTTTTCCCCGAACCAGCAGAAGCTGAGACTAGAATATTTTGTCCAAAGCTATAAATAGCTTGAATTTGTTCAGCTGTTTTCTTAGGTTTCTTGTTAGACTGAGCTTCTGCTATTTGTAACTCTTTAATCTCTTCTTGAGATAAAAATTTCATTGCTCCAACTCCTCTCTGATTTTATTAAACCATGCTTCCTTGTCATTGCTCTTAGCTACCTTATCTAACAATCTAGCCTGACCTAGATGATAATTAGCTTCAAAACCTGTAATAGACTGATATTGCTGAACATAGGGCGCAATGCTTCTACCGTTTTCTGTATATGGATTGATAGCAAATTGACCAGATAAAATCTTCTCTGCTGCCTTTTTGTAGATAAGGGCATTATAGTCTAGTAATAATTGGAATTCTTCATCAGATAACTGATACGTCTTATTTTTATTGTAAAACTCTCCAAGGTGTTGCATCTCTTTTTCGAGAAAGAGACCTTGGTATTTCATGCTCTTATTGGTTTCAGTTACTGCCTTTGAAAGAGTTTTAACAGTTTGTAATGACTGAGTTGGTTCAGACATTTCTAAGTACATAGCTCCAAAGAAGTCTTTATTTCCTTCTTTCTTAAGAGCAGCCAAGTATGTTGGCAATTGTGAGTTTAGACCGTTAAAAAAGAGAGGAAAGTTAAATTGAGTTAGAGAAGATTTGTAGTCTACAACACCAATAGCATCTGATGTTTTCAAACGGTCAATACGATCGACCTTCCCACGAACATAAATATTACGACCATTATCTAACTGTACAAAAGCTTGTTCCTTGCCACCAAAAACAGCCTCCTCTTGAATTGTTTCGACATCAGCATTGTGACGAAGAATATGTCCAGTAGCGCGTGCCACATCTAAGAGAACTTCCTTAGCAAATTGAGATTCTAAACTTTCTTGATAAATAGCTTGAAAGTCTCTTTCTTGACTAGTTTCAGAGATAGCCTGTTCTAAACGTCGGTCAAAGGATGTATCAGCAGGAAGTTTCATCGCACGTTCAAAAATACGGTGCAAGAAATTCCCGTGACTTCTAGCGTCAGGTTTCAATCGCAATTCTTCCTGTAAGCCCAATACATACCGAAGGTAATAGCTGTATTCATTTCGATAGAATTCTGTTAGACCAGATGTTGATAGATAAAAATCTTGCTTCTGAGGATATAAAGCTTCCAGTGTATCACTAGCTAAAGTTTTACTTTTAGGACTAGTTGGTAAAACTGGATTTTCTAAACCTTGGTCTTCCAACTTTTTCCCCATGACACGAGCCAGAACTTTTACAAAAGTTAAGTCTTCATCACTTGAAGTGGATTCGCTTTGTTGATGATAGGCAACGAGACTAGACAAAAGACTGTGATAAGAACCAATATCATCTTTCGATAGATTTTTTCTGTCGATTTTCTTTTCGATTTTGCTAAATCCTAAGTTCTGCAATTCCTTCAAATATATTGACTCTTCACTCTCGTCTTCATTGAATAAACTTGGAGCTGACAAAACTAACTGTTTACGAGCAGAGTTAACCAGAGAAAGCATAGTATAACGATTCTTTTTAAGATTTTCCTGGCTAGCAATCATCAATTGTGAACCTTCTTGAGTCACTTGATTCAAGGTTTCTCTTTCTTCATCGCTCAACAAACTGTTATTTTGAGTGATTTTTGGCAAGTTGTTCTGACTTAAACCAAGCGCATAGATATAATCGGATGTCAACGGTGAAATTAAATCATAACTCTGCACCAGAACAGTATCTACTGTTGCTGGAATTGTACGGTAATTTGACAAAGACATACCCGAATGAAGAAGTGCCAAGAAATCATCTAAAGTGACCTGAGAACCTTCAAATACGGTTGCAAATTGCTCCATGACATGGCAAAAAGCCTTCCAGACTTCTTCTTGTCTTTCTTGTTCAGATACCTCCAATGTTTCGGTTAAGAGTTGTAACTGCTTGGTCAAATGAGCTTCCTTCAAAAAGTTGTTCCATTTAGCAAGAAGATTTTCAGCCTTTTGCTTGCGACTTCCTAGTAAATTTTCTAAAGGTGTAATGATACGAAGTCGAAGTTCATTTAATTTTTCTAGATCAAACTTTCCGTGATGTGACTTTGTAAACTCTTGTTTAAAACTAGAAATACCATCAATACCCAAGTAACGAATATATTGTTCAAAGGCGTCAATATCCTCTTGACTAAGATCTGTGTATAAGTCAGTACGCAAGAGATTAATCAGATCCTCCTGACGAAAATTGTATCGTTTAAGACGCCCAATAGATTCTACAAATTGAGTTAAAGGATGATGAGCCATGGACTCACTCTTACCTAGATAAAATGGAATCTGATACTGATTAAATATTGTCTGCAAAGACAGTTTATAAGACTCTACATCTCCTAACAGGATTCGAAAATTCTTATAACTAAGTTCTGAATCTTGGTGCAATTTCTGGCGAATACTACGAGCAACTAACTCTAGTTCTTCTTTTTGTGTTAGACAAGACCAGATTTGCAAGCCTTTTCTATCTTCGTCATTCAAGTCTAAACTGATTTCGGAATAATCATAAGCACTTTCGAGTAGTCTTGAAGTTTTGGCAAAGGCATCAAGTTTCTCATGGTCTTGACAAGCATTTTCTGCCTTGGTCTGATATTTAAAAGCCAAATGACGTAGAAACTCAACACTGGCTTGATAGAGGTTCCCTTCAGTAAAAGGACTTGTATAAGCTTTTTTAGTCGCATAAACCCCAATAACAATTTCAACACCCTTACGATGAAGCAAATCCACTAGGTGTTCTTCTTCTGAAGAGAAACGAGTAAAACCATCAATAACTAACGCAATCTGGCTAAAATCACTACTTACCTTGTTTTCTTCGATAGCATTGATCAGATAGGTTAATGGACTCCCCTGTGAAATTTGTCCTTGATTGAGATATGCTGTTACCTTTTCAAAAATCAAGAGTAAATCAGAACGTTTATCAGCGTCAGATAGACTTTCTAAATCCAAAAAGCTCATCTTTGCAGTTGTCATTTCATGATAAATCTCAATCAGTTGTTGGATGAATTGCGGATCTTGCTTAATAGCCCCGTAAACACGCAAATTCTTAGCGTCTATCTCAGACAAACATTTATAAAAAGCCATACCCAGACCAATATCATCGAGACTAGACTTTGCTGGTATATCGTTTAAAACCAGATAACGAGCCATTTGAGCAAAGCGCGTGACTGTAATCGCAAAAGAAGCCTGCTGACTCAAGCACTCCAGCACGGCACGTTCCTTTTCAAAAGAAAGAGAGTTAGGGGCAATATAAAAGACACGTTTACCTTGGTCAACTAGTCCTTGAGCCTCCTTGGTTAGGATTTCTGTCAAAGAAGTCCGAGTATCGGTATAAAGTAGTTTCATCTCTGCCTCATTTGCTTTTTTTCATTACCTTTTATTATACCATTTTTAAGCTGAAACAGTTTGGTGCAAAGGACAAATTTCAACCTATGAAAGATATAAAAACAGAATAAAAAATCGGAATAACTCCGACTTTTTATTATTACCTACCAGAAAACAAGAGTACCCATAATTCCCAAAATGCTGTAATGTTAATCATGATATGGAGCAAAATAGGATAATAGAGAGAGTGAGTTTTTCGGTAGAGGAATGCTAAAATTGCTCCTCCGCTTGCATAGGTGAAAAAGGCGAGTGGTGTTAAACCTGAACTGACATGCACATATCCAAAGATACAGGCTGATAGTAAAACATCTCCATACCAAGGTGAATCTTTCAAAAATGTATTCATCAGAACTCCTCGATAAACCAATTCTTCTGTAATTGGTCCTAGTAGACAAACAACAAGTAAAAGATAAGGTAACTCTCGTCTCCCTGTCATCTCAATCAATTCATTTAAAGCGATTTGATTGGACGTTGCTGGGGTTAAAAAAGAAAACACAATATCTGAAAGATAACTGACTCCATAAGCAAGAAGCAAATAAACTGGATATCTCCATTTCCACTTCAACTCAAGAATTCTTCTACCTTCGAATACTAGTAAATAAAGAATAGCTAGAAAAGTAACGCTAAACTCTAAAAAAGAAAGAATTTGAAAAAATTCTCTACTAGCAGGCACAAGTCTACCTGCAAAATGATTAAAAATCCACCAAAACCATGTCTTTCTATAAATGATTACTAACAAGGCTAGTAAAATCTGTACTGTTCTTCTTTTCATGAACCTCTGCTTTTTTATACTTTACTCTATAATATTAAATGCTCGCAAATTTAGTATATCATATTTTTGTTATCTATCTAGTAAAAATCCTAAAAAGAAATAGCATGTCTCCTTACTTTAGCCTTATTGGTCTAAAATATGCTATAATATAGGCAAAACACGTAAAAAGGTAAATACTATGATTAAATTACTTGCCCTAGATATGGATGGTACTCTTCTCAACGAAGCTAAGGAAATTCCTCAGGCTCATATTGATGCCATTCATAAGGCTATCGAAAAAGGTGTCAAACTGGTCCTCTGTACTGGTCGTCCTCTCTTTGGAGTTCTTCCCTACTATAAAAAACTAGGTCTTGATTTGCAGAATGAATACGTTATTGTCAACAATGGTTGTTCTACCCACCAAACTAGTGACTGGGGCCTTGTTGACTGGCGAGAACTTAGTAAATCTGACATCGAATACCTGAATGAACTTGCTGAAAAGAGTGAGGTCCAGTTGACTCTCTTTGACGAGGAACACTACTTCGTTCTCGGAGGCAAACCAAATCCTATTGTTCAATATGATGCTACACTTGTCTTTGCTGACCTGACTGAAATCTCACTGGAAGAAGCTACTAGCGGGAAATATCGCATGTTCCAAGGCATGTTCTTAGGCACAAAAGAGCAAACAGATGATTTTGAACAACGATTTGCTGATGAACTTTGTCAGAGATTTAGCGGTGTTCGTTCTCAACCTGTTATCTATGAGGCGATGCCACTTGGCACAACCAAGGCTTCTGCTCTTTCTCGCTTGGCTGAGATTTTGGATATCCAACCTTCTGAAATCATGGCAATGGGTGATGCCAATAACGACATTGAGATGTTGGAGTTTGCAGGGTTAGGGATTGCTATGGGAAATGCCAGCGACTACGTCAAATCTCTCGCGGATGCCGTAACAACTAGCAACGAAGAAGAGGGCGTTGCACGCGCTATTGAAAAATATATTTTGTAAACAAATAAAAGCAACCAGCAGAACATTCTGCTAGTTGCTTTTTATTTTTAAAATAAAGCTGTCAAAGCTGTGATAATCCCAAAAACAATACCTGGTGCATTAGCTGCTGCCAAAGGAATATCACGTTCTTTTTTAAAGAGTCCGTAGTAAACCCAAAGACTACAGTTAATTGCAGCTACTGCTGGCTGAATAAAGTTTCCCTTTTGACCTGCAAGGTTGTTCATAATTTGTGGAATATATGAGATATACATCATCACAGACATAAAGGTTGCAATCCAACCCAACGTTTTCATTTGCTTTTCAGTCATTTTCTTCTCCTTTCGACTTAGAACCACTGTATTATACACTATTTTTCAAATTCATGTAAGCAAAAGTTTCCATTATTATGAAAACGTAAATTATTACAATCATGTGATAAGATAATCATCAAAAATCCCTCTGAATATTACAGAGGGATTTTTATTCGTTAAGAAAACTTACTTTTTCTCAATCGGTGCTACACTGGCTAAGAGTTTTTTGAGACCAACCTCTGGAAAATTGATTTTCAATTCCTGTGTTGATCCACTGCCTGAAACTTCCAGAACAGTTCCTTCGCCCCATTTTTTATGAAGGGCAATATCCCCAACAGACCAGTTTGTATCACTAGAATCTTGCTTATTCCCAGCCGCAAATTGTCCAAATGGTAAACCACTTGATTGGATCGATGTAGGAGCAGCATTCCGCTTTCGTTCTTGAAGCGCCTGAGCGAGACTCATTCCTTTACCAAATGCTGTTCCTCCGCCACTATAAGACGCTTTAAAACTTGTATTAGCCGGACGTGCTAATCCTTGATAGATCAACAAATCTGAACTAATCTCATTGATAAAGCGTGTGGGACGATTGTAACTAGTACGTCCGAATAGCAAGCGAGAGCTTGCATTGGTCAGATAAAGAATTTTCTCGGCGCGTGTGATTCCTACATAAGCCAAACGACGTTCTTCTTCTAATTCATCTGGATCTTCAGTAGCGCGACTGAGTGGGAAAACATTTTCCTCCATACCAATGATAAAGACAACAGGAAACTCAAGCCCTTTGGCCGCGTGAAGAGTCATCAAGGTTACTTCAGATGTCTCTTGGCTACCAGAGTCCGTATCTGCTATCAAAGCCAAGTCGTTCAGGAATCGACTAAGTTTATCTAGTCCTGTTTCCTCTTCATCACTTTCAGGATCATCATCGAAGTTTTTCGTAACAGAGAGGAACTCCTCGATATTTTCAACCCGAGCCTTACTTTCCAAGGTTGCTTGGGCCTTAAGTAAATCAACGTAACCTGTTTTTTCTAATACTGCTTCTACCAACTCAGTGATTGAAAGTCGATCCAGTTGTTCACGCAAATCGAGAATCATATTAGCGAAGTCCCAAATAGATTGAGCAGCTTTCCCCTTGATACCAGACAACATGATATTTGAAGAGGCATCTAACATAGACATTTCTTGCATGTTCGCAAAGTCACGAATCTTCTCAACAGTTCCTGGGCCAATACCACGTTTTGGTTCGTTGATAATGCGTTCAAAACTGATATTGTCACTCAAATTAGCAATAAGATTGAGGTAAGCAATAATATCACGAATTTCCTTACGACTGTAGAATTTTGTTCCACCAACCATGGTATACGGAATATTTGACTTAAGCAATGCTTCTTCAATGGTTCGTGACTGGGCATTGGTACGATAGAGTACGGCAAAATCCTTATGGAGTAAGTGTTGACTGCGACAAAGTTCATCAATCGTTTTAGCTACAAATACAGCTTCGTCCTGTTCATCATTAGCACGATAGTAAATGATTTGTTCCCCATCTGCATTTTGAGTCCAAAGGTTCTTAGGACGACGGTTTTTATTATTTTTGATAACATCGTTGGCAGCTTGTAGGATGGTCTTAGTGGAACGATAATTTTCCTCTAACAAGACTACCTTAGCATCTGGATAATCTTTTTCAAAATCTAGGATATTTTGCATATCAGCGCCACGCCAACCGTAAATAGACTGGTCTGCATCCCCAACCACACAGATATTTTTGAAACGAGAAGCTAAGAGTTTAACAAGTTGATATTGAGCGTGGTTTGTATCTTGATACTCATCAACATGAATATACTGAAACTTTTGTTGGTAGTAGGTCAAGACATCAGGATTTTGGTCAAAAAGACGTAAGGTCAACATAATCAAATCATCAAAATCCACCGACTCTGACTGACGAAGCTCCTTTTGGTATGCAGTATAACATTTAGCCACAATATCAGTATACAAATCTCCAGCTTGAGCAGCATAAGCCACATCATCAATCAGGTCATTCTTAGCATTAGAAATAGTTCCTAAAATAGTACGTTCATTCCATTTTTTAGGATCTAAGTTTAATTGTTTTAAGATGCGCTTCATCAGTGTTCGTTGCTCACCTGGATCGATGATTGTAAAATTACGATTATAGCCAATATGATCTGCATCCCGACGTAAGATACGAACACACATGGAGTGAAAGGTCGCAATTAAACAATCCTGGGTAGCTGGATTCAAACCATAGGCACGCTCCTTCATTTCACGAGCGGCCTTATTGGTAAAGGTAATAGCTAGGATATTCCATGGATTGACCATCTTTTCATCAATCAAGTAAGCAATACGATGGGTTAAAACTCGTGTTTTCCCAGAACCAGCCCCTGCCATGATTAGCAGTGGACCTTCTGTATTCTGTACCGCTTCTGCTTGGCGGTCATTCATACCGTTTAATAAAGGGTTCATTTTCTCTTCCTATTCTTCAAATCAATGTTTCTATTATATCAAAAAAGACGGAAAATAACTCGGACTTGGACGAGCTTATTTTACAAAAAAGAACACCAAGCAGTGTTCTTTGTATTTTAATCATGAATTGATTCTAAGAGTGTCAAGAGTGCTTGTGCTGAGCGACGTCCAGCTTCTACGATAAATTCATCAAAAGAAATAGAAGCTTCATGGTTAGCATTATCACTCATGGCACGAACAACCAAGAATGGTAGTTCCAAGGCATGTGCTGCCTGAGCAATAGCTGCTCCTTCCATCTCTACTGCAAGAACCTGAGGAAAATGTTCTTTTATCGTTGCAATCTTATCATCACCAGCTACAAAACTGTCTCCAGTCACAATCAAACCTAAATGCCAATTTTGATCAAGTTTAGACAAGCTCTCTTGAATCAAAGTAACAAACTTTTTGTCTGATTCAAAGTAAAGTGGTTGTTGGGCCATTTGACCGTATTCATAACCAAAAGCAGTCACATCAACATCGTGGTAGGCTAGTTTTTTAGCAATCACTACATCTCCTACTGAGATGCCTTCAGCAAGGGCACCCGCTGAACCCGTATTGATGACAGCATCCACTTTAAAGTGATCAGCTAAGATTACGACACTCATGGCAGCCATGACTTTTCCAATACCACTCTCCACTAATACAAGCTCAACAGCCCCAATCCTTCCAGTGTGATAAGTTTTGCCCAATACCATTTCTTCACTGGCATTCTCCAAGTGTTGAATCAGGTAGGCAAGTTCTTCTGGCATCGCTGCAATAATACCTATTTTCATGACATCCCCCATTAAATAAATCTCATTGCTAAAACTAGCAGAATCAAGAGAAGAATAACAGCAAATAGAATCTTATTCAATTTAGAGTTAAAGACATTTCTCTTGGTATTTTCGATTCGACGACTCTTATGGATTTGAGGTTCAACCTCAATCGTTAAAGTATCTTGACTAAATCCATGATCACTTGAACGTGAAGCTCTATAATGTTGAGATGAAGTTGACAATATCTTGGTTTCTTGATCATCCACTAAAGTCGGACCAGAGATGTCTTCACCACGATTAGCGCGTTCAATCATTTCGTCTGTTAATAAAGGTTTTCCCATGGGTTCCTCCACTATTTTTCTTGTAATTCCCAGTACTGGATGGCCATGATAGTTTTGGCATCACAAATATCACCAGACTGGATGAGTTGTTTTGCTTGTTCAAGGCTAACTTCTAGTAATTCTAAAGTTTCATCTTCATCTTGTGGACGTGGATTTTCGACTTTGGATAGGTTGCTTGCCAAGTACAGTTTCAATCTTTCATTACAAAATCCAATAGCTGAATAGAAATCATATAAAAGAGTCAAATCTCCTGTATAGGCAGCTTCTTCTTCTAATTCACGAAAAGCTGCTGCTTCTGGATCTGCATTTTCACCGACTTCTAATTTTCCAGCAGGAATTTCGTAAGAAACTTTTTCAATTGCCTTGCGATATTGCTTCACTAAGACAATCTTGTTTTCTTGAGTAACTGCAAGAACACATACTGCACCGTTATGGAAAATCAAATCGCGTTGAGCCGTCCCTTTTCCTGAAGGAAGCTCAACCTGGTCTTGAACTAATTGGAAAATAGGACCTTTATAGATTTCTTTTCGACTAATCGTCTTCTCTTCAAATTCCATGGTTAGCTCCTATTTGTTTTTAGGATGGTGAGGGAGACGAGTTGCATATTCGTCCTTATTAATTTGACGGCCTCGCCCGATAGCAATTGCATCAGCAGGCACATCTTTAGTAATTGTTGAACCTGCACCAACAAGAGAGTTATCCCCTAGTTCTACTGGAGCGATAATCGTTGAATTTGATCCGACAAAGACATTGTTACCGATGACAGTTTTAAACTTGTGTTGACCATCGTAATTCACAGTGATTGTTCCAGCACCAAAATTGACATCACTTCCAACTTCACAGTTTCCAATATAAGTCAAATGACCCGCTTTGGTATTTTCGCCAATAGAAGAACCTTTCACCTCAACAAAGTTTCCAATATGAACATCCTTAGCTAGGCTAGAACCTGGACGAATATGAGCGTAAGGGCCAACTGTAACGCCATCTGCTACTGTGCTTCCCTCAATCATAGAATTGGTAATTACAGCACCAGAACCTACCGTACTATCAACGATATAAGTTCCGTTGGTTAAAATAGTTTCTGCACCAATCTTACTAGAACCTTTAAGGGTTACATTCGCTTCAATTTGAACGTCAGGGGCAATTTCGACATCAACATCAATATAAGTCGCATCTGGATTTACAAAACTAACACCATTGACCATGTGAGTTTGGTTAATACGACGACGCATAACAGCTTCTGCTGTAGCTAGTGCCACACGGTCATTTACACCGAGACTTTCATCAAAGTCTTTCAGAGTATAAGCTCCAACTTTCTCACCGGCTTCACGGAAAATACCAATTACATCAGTAATATAGTATTCACCTTGAGCGTTATTCGTATTGATATTCTTAAGAGCCTCAAACAGACGAGCATTATCAAAAACATAAGTTCCTGTATTAATTTCTTTGATTTGTTTTTCAAAGTCAGTCGCGTCTTTTTGTTCAACAATACGGAGCACTTCGGCGTTGTCATTACGAACAATACGTCCATAACCAAATGGGTCGTCAGCTTCTGCAGTTAAGATTGTAGCTACATTCTTGTGGTTTACATGGAAATCAATCAAGTTCTTTAGACTTTCACCAGTGATTAAAGGTGTATCTCCAGCGATAACCAATGTTTGTCCAGAAAGACCCTCAAGAATTGGCTCAGCCATCATTACTGCATGACCAGTTCCCAATTGCTCAGACTGTCTCACAAAATCAGTTTGACCAGCTAACACTTGCTCAACCAACTCTGCTTTATGTCCAACAACTGTAACAGTCTTTTCTGGGTCAATTGCACCTACACTACGAAAAACATGCTCAAGCATTGAAATTCCCGCAACCTTGTGCATAACCTTCGGTAAATCTGATTTCATACGGGTACCCTTACCCGCTGCTAAAATAATTGCATAATTTGCCATATTTTTCTCTTTTCTATAGAATTTCCATTACATTATACCATATTTTACCTCTTCAAAGATAAAATTGTATAAAACAAATGGAGACTTATTGCTTCAAACTGCTAGTTTTGAGTGTTTTTTTTGATTTTTTAACATATTTACGATAAACTAGAGAGGTATGAGAAAAAAAATTCGTCCAGCTTTTATAGTTATTATATTTGCTGCTTTTATAGGACTCTTGATTCTCAATCGTCCACGATTCGAAGAACACCCTGTAAAAACTAAACAAAATCCAGTACAAATAGAAACACAAGCTCTACATAACTTGGATAAGCCTATCATCGATATCTCTGGCTGGCAAAGACCTTCAGAAATCAACTATGATATTTTATCTCAAAACATCTCTGGTGCGATTGTTCGAGTTCACGGAGGAAACCAGATCACTACTGAGAACGATGCATCTTATACAAATGGAATAGATAAAGCTTATAAAAGTCATATTTCAGAGTTTCAAAAACGAAATATCCCAGTTGCTGTATATGCATACGTTTCTGGAAAAAGTGTAGAGGAAATGGAAAAAGCAGCTGAATCATTTTATAATTCAGCCTCGCCTTATAACCCTAGTTACTATTGGTTAGATGTCGAAGAAAAAACCATGTCTGATATGAACAAAGGGGTTGAAGCTTTCCGTGCTAAACTAGAATCACTTGGTGCTAAAAACATCGGTATCTATATTGGTGTTTACTTCATGCAAGAACATAGCATCAGTACAGATAAATTTTCTGCTATTTGGATTCCTTCTTATGGACTTGACTCAGGTTACTTTGAAAGTTCACCAAATACAGAACTTGACTTTGATCTTCACCAATATACCTCAAAAGGAAAAATAGTAGGATTTGAACATCATTTAGACTTAAACATCATTTCCTTATCAAAAGATAAGGAAGAGACATTTAGAAAGTTATTCTTAAAACCTTAAATGTAATTAGCAAGTTAGACATTACTTCTGCTTGCTTTTTTTATTTCTCTTACTTTGTGTTATAATACAAGAAGAGTTTTTAATGAAAATAATGTACGGAGAGAGTTTATGTTATCTTGGACTTCAAAAATTATTAAGGGAATTGTTATTGCGCTAGGCTTTATTTTACCAGGAATTTCTGGAGGTGTTCTAGCAGCAATCTTGGGTATTTACGAGAGAATGATTCGATTCTTAGCTCACCCATTTAAAAATTTTAAAGAAGATGTTCTTTATTTTTTACCAGTTGCAATTGGTATGTTACTAGGTATTGGACTATTTTCATATCCTATTGAATATCTCCTTGAACACTATCAGGTTTATGTATTATGGAGCTTTGCGGGTGCCATTATTGGAACTGTCCCAAGCCTTGTAAGGGAAGCTACTAAGGACTCCGAAAGAGATAAGATAGATATGATTTGGTTTTGGGCAACCTTCATCATTTCAGGGATTGGACTTTATGCTTTAAACTTTGTAGTAGGTTCACTAAATGCAAGATTTACAAGCTTTATCTTAGCTGGTGCCCTTCTTGCTTTAGGAGTTTTAGTCCCAGGATTAAGTCCTTCAAACCTTCTCTTAATTTTAGGACTGTATAGTCCAATGTTGACCGGTTTCAAGACTTTTGATTTAATCGGAACTTTTCTTCCAATCGCAATTGGAGCTGGAGCAACTTTGATTATTTTCTCAAAATTAATGGATTATGCTCTTCGTGTCTACCACTCTCGTGTCTATCACTTTATCATTGGGATCGTCCTTTCAAGCACTCTCCTGATTTTGATTCCAAATACTGGCAATGCTGAAAGCATCAGCTATAGAGGCTTATCTCTTGTTTCCTATGTCATTATCGCCTTCTTCTTCGCCCTTGGCATTTGGTTAGGGATTTGGATGAGTCAATTGGAGGATAAGTACAAATAATGGCAAAAAAAACTAAAGTAAAAAAGACCTTAGTCGAGCAAATATTAGCTAAGGCAGGTGTTGAACACCAAGGGATTCAAATCAATGCTTTAGAGGGAGAGCTTCCTTCTGAGTATGAGAGAAGTCACATTTTTAAAACATTAGCTCTTTTAGGGGACAAGACTGGTCCAGTTATTGGGATTGTTCCTATTACTGAACATCTTTCTGAAAAGAAATTAGCAAAGATTTCTGGTAATAAAAAAGTGAGTATGATTCCGCAAAAGGATTTAGAAAAAACAACTGGATATATCCATGGTGCAAATAACCCTGTCGGTATCCGTCAAAAACACAACTACCCTATTTATATTGATGAAAGGGCATTGGAATTGGAAAAAATGATTGTTTCTGCTGGAGAAGTCGGACACAGCATCATCATTACTCCACAAGATTTGGCAAACTTTGTTAAAGCGAACTTTGTAGATATTTTGGAGGAAAACAAGTTATGAAACTTTACTTTGTTCGTCATGGTCGAACAGTCTGGAATCTAGAAGGTCGCTTTCAAGGTGCAGGTGGAGATTCCCCACTTCTTCCTGAATCCATTGAGACTTTAAAGGAACTAGGCCAATATCTTAAAGATATTTCATTCGACAAGATTTATTCAAGTGATTTACCGAGAGCTGTTAAATCAGCTGAAATTATCCAAAGCCAACTGACAAACCCATGTCCTTTGGAAAGTGTTCCCGAGCTAAGAGAATGGCACCTTGGAAAACTAGAAGGGTTAAAAATTGCTACTTTAAACGCAATCTACCCTCAGCAAATTCAAGCCTTTAAAACGAACTTAGCTAAGTTTGATACAAGTATGTTTGAAGCTGAATCACTCTACAGCACAACTCAACGCACCATTCAATTTATTAAATCTTTGAAAAACACGAAGACAGAACAACTATTACTGGTTGGCCACGGAGCAAATCTTACTGCAAGTCTTCGAACACTTTTAGGATTTAATGAAGCGCATCTTCGTAATAATGGTGGTTTGGCCAATGCAAGTCTAACAATTATAGAGACCGACGACTTCGAAAAATTTACTCTTAAGACTTGGAACGATACTTCTTATCAAAAAAATAATTGAACTTGATCTATTACGTCAAGTTCTTTTTAGTTTTTATAGAATATCCGTGAATTTCTTGACTTTTTATGATAAAATGGGAGTATCGTGAAAAATTGATTTATTATTTCAAAATTTGATTAAAAACTAGGAGGAACCCATGTCAACAGAACATATGGAAGAATTGAATGACCAACAGATCGTTCGCCGTGAAAAAATGGCTGCGCTCCGTGAACAAGGAATTGATCCATTCGGGAAACGTTTTGAACGTACTGCTAACTCTCAAGAACTAAAAGATAAATTTGCTGACCTTGATAAAGAACAACTACACGAATTAAACGAAACTGCTACTATCGCTGGACGTTTGGTAACAAAACGCGGTAAGGGTAAGGTTGGTTTTGCTCACCTCCAAGACCGCGAAGGACAAATCCAAATCTACGTTCGTAAAGATGCTGTCGGTGAAGAAAACTACGAAATCTTTAAGAAAGCTGACCTTGGTGACTTCCTAGGTGTTGAAGGTGAAGTGATGCGTACGGATATGGGAGAACTCTCTATCAAGGCTACTCACATCACACACTTGTCTAAAGCCCTTCGTCCCCTTCCAGAGAAATTCCACGGACTTTCAGACGTTGAAACAATCTACCGTAAACGTTACCTTGATTTGATTTCTAACCGTGAAAGCTTTGATCGCTTCGTCACACGTTCAAAAATCATTTCTGAAATCCGTCGCTACCTCGATGCTCAAGGTTTCCTTGAAGTCGAAACACCTGTTCTTCACAACGAAGCTGGTGGTGCTGCTGCTCGCCCATTCATCACACACCACAATGCACAAAACATCGACATGGTACTTCGTATCGCGACTGAGCTTCACTTGAAACGCCTTATCGTTGGTGGTATGGAACGTGTGTATGAGATCGGTCGTATCTTCCGTAACGAAGGAATGGATGCTACACATAACCCTGAGTTCACTTCTATCGAGGTTTATCAAGCTTATGCAGACTTCCACGATATCATGGACTTGACTGAAGGTATTATCCAACACGTAGCTAAAGCTGTTAAAGGTGACGGTCCAGTTATCTATCAAGGAACTGAAATCAAAATCAATGAACCATTTAAACGTGTACACATGGTTGATGCAATCAAGGAAATTACTGGTGTTAATTTCTGGAAAGATATGACTTTCGAAGAAGCTAAAGCTATCGCAGCTGAGAAGAAAGTTCCAGTTGAAAAACACTACACAGAAGTTGGTCACATCATCAATGCCTTCTTTGAAGAATTTGTTGAAGAAACATTGATTCAACCAACATTTGTATACGGTCACCCAGTAGCTGTATCACCACTTGCTAAGAAAAATCCTGAAGATGAGCGCTTTACAGATCGTTTCGAGCTCTTCATCATGACTAAAGAATACGGAAATGCCTTTACTGAGTTGAATGATCCAATCGATCAACTTAGCCGTTTCGAAGCCCAAGCTAAAGCTAAAGAACTTGGTGACGATGAAGCAACAGGCATTGACTATGACTACATCGAAGCACTTGAATACGGTATGCCGCCAACAGGTGGTTTGGGAATCGGTATCGACCGTCTCTGCATGCTCCTCACAGATACTACTACTATCCGTGATGTATTGCTCTTCCCAACTATGAAATAATATTAAACTCCTAGAAGATTTCTGGGAGTTTTTCTAGTAAAAAAGACAACCTCATTTATAAGGTTGTCTTTTGTTGTTCAATTAGAATAATCCAAGAACTGTTCCATCGCTTTCAACATCCATGTTGAGAGCAGCTGGTCGTTTTGGAAGTCCAGGCATGGTCATAACGTCACCAGTAAGTGCGACGATAAAGCCTGCCCCCAATTTTGGTACCAATTCACGAATAGTAATTTCAAAGTTTTCAGGTGCACCAAGAGCATTTGGATTATCTGAGAAACTATATTGAGTTTTGGCCATACAGATTGGCAATTTGTCCCAACCGTTTTGTACGATTTGTGCGATTTGAGTTTGAGCTTTCTTCTCGAAGTTTACTTTGCTTCCACGATAGATTTCAGTGACAATCTTTTCAATCTTTTCTTGTACTGAAAGGTCATTGTCATACAAACGTTTGTAGTTAGCAGGTTTTTCGTCAATTGTTTTGACAAGCGTTTCAGCTAGAGCCACTCCTCCTTCAGCTCCATCAGCCCATACGCTAGCTAACTCAACCGGAACATCAATGGAAGCACAAAGTTCTTTCAAAGCTGCGATTTCTGCTTCTGTATCAGATACAAATTCGTTAATAGCAACAACTGCTGGAATACCAAATTTACGGATATTTTCAACGTGACGTTTCAAGTTTGCAAATCCTGCACGAACTGCTTCTACATTTTCTTCTGTCAAAGCATCCTTAGCTACTCCACCATTCATCTTAAGAGCACGAAGAGTTGCAACGATAACTACTGCATCTGGCGCAGTTGGCAAGTTTGGAGTTTTGATATCAAGGAATTTCTCAGCACCAAGGTCTGCACCAAATCCTGCTTCCGTTACTGTGTAATCTGCCAAATGAAGGGCTGTAGTTGTAGCCAAGACAGAGTTACATCCGTGTGCGATATTGGCAAATGGGCCACCATGTACAAAGGCAGGTGTTCCATAGATGGTTTGAACCAAGTTCGGTTTGATAGCATCTTTCAATATCAATGCCAAGGCACCTTCAACCTGTAAATCACCAACTGAAACAGGTGTACGGTCATAACGGTAACCGATAACGATATTAGCCAAACGACGTTTTAAATCTTCAACATCAGTTGCTAAGCAAAGGATTGCCATGATTTCTGAAGCAACAGTGATATCAAATCCATCTTCACGTGGAATACCATTAAGCGGACCACCAAGGCCAACAGTTACGTGACGAAGAGCGCGGTCATTCAAGTCGACTACACGTTTCCAGAGAATACGGCGTTGGTCGATACCTAGATCATTCCCTTGATGCAAGTGATTGTCAATCAAGGCAGAAAGAGCATTGTTTGCAGTTGTAATAGCATGCATATCACCAGTAAAGTGAAGGTTGATATCTTCCATTGGTAAAACTTGCGCATAACCACCACCAGCTGCACCACCTTTAATCCCCATAACAGGACCAAGAGATGGTTCGCGGATAGCAATCATGGTTTTCTTACCAATCTTATTTAAGGCGTCTGCAAGCCCGATAGTGATGGTTGATTTCCCTTCACCTGCTGGTGTTGGGTTAATGGCTGTTACCAAGATCAATTTCCCGACTGGATTGCTCTCAACTGCACGGATTTTATCAAAACTGAGCTTAGCCTTGTACTTTCCGTACAATTCCAAATCGTCGTAAGAAATACCAAGTTTCTCTACAACATCAACGATTGGTTTTAGCTCGATACTCTGTGCGATTTCAATATCTGTTTTCATTCAAAACTCCTCTACATCTAATGTGTTAACTCATTATATCATAAAACAAGATTTATTTATACAAAAATGAATTTATTGTTCGTATTTTTTGCCATAATTCTGTGAAATTACAAGAATTATCTATTTTTTATATGTCTTTATAGATAATAACTATAATAACTCAAAGCTAAACTAAACCGCTTTCTTTGACTTAAAAGTCTTTTTTGTGTAAAATGGTTCTATGAAAATTTTAGTAACTTCTGGTGGTACTAGTGAGGCTATAGACCGTGTTCGCTCTATCACTAATCACTCTACAGGTCATCTTGGCTTGGTTATAACAGAAGCTTTAATAAAAGCAGGTCATGAAGTTTGCTTGATTACAACTTCTCAGGCAGTTAGACCAGCTAGTCATCCAAATCTTAAAATCATAGAAATAAAGAATACTTTGGATTTACTTGAGGAGATGCGAAATCTTGTTAAAGATTATCAAGTTTTAATTCATTCTATGGCTGTATCTGACTACACCCCAGTCTACATGACAAGTATAGATGAGGTACAAGCAAGTCAAGATCTATCGAAATTTCTAACTAAGCAGAATACTGAGTCCAAAATTTCTTCAAAGGAAGATACTCAGATTCTCTTTCTTAAGAAAAATCCTAAGATTATTTCTCTGGTCAAAGAATGGAATCCTAAAATTCATCTAATAGGTTTTAAACTCCTGGTTGATGTCACAAAGGATCATTTGATAGATGTTGCTAGAGAAAGTCTTAAAAAGAATCAAGCAGACATTATTGTTGCTAACGATTTGAATCAAATAAACTCTGAACAACACCTGGCTTACTTAGTTGAAGAAAACGATTATCAAACAGCATACAGCAAACAAGAAATCGCTGAGCTAATAATTAAAAAAATTCAAGGATTTACTTTTTAGAAAGGAAAGTTATGGCTCATATTACTCTTGCAATTACTGGTTCAATTGCTTCCTACAAGGCTGCCGATTTAGTCAGTTCTTTGAAAAAGCAAGGACATAGTGTATCGGTCTTGATGACAAAAGCTGCTACAGATTTTATACAACCATTAACACTGCAAGTTTTGTCCCAAAATCTGGTTCATCTCGATGTCATGCAAGAACCTTATCCAGACCAAGTCAATCACATCGAAAGAGGAAAAGAAACTGACTTGTTTATCGTTGCTCCAGCAACTGCTAATACCATTGCAAAATTAGCATATGGTTTTGCTGATAATATGGTGACTAGTACTGCTCTGGCATTACCAGATAATATCCCTAAATTACTTGCTCCTGCCATGAATACAAAAATGTATAACCATCCTACCACACAAACAAATCTTAAAACTCTTGAAAGCTATGGATACGGGATCATCTCTCCTAAAGAATCTCTCTTAGCTTGTGGGGACTTCGGAAGCGGCGCTTTAGCCGATTTGGAAATTATTATAGAAAGAATAAAGGAAACTCTCAATGAACAAACGCTCTAACATCGCACCTGTTGCTATCTTTTTTGCTAGTATGATTGTCATCCATCTACTTAGCTCTATCTTATTTAATGTATTACCATTCCCAATTAAACCTACTATTGTACACATTCCTGTTATTATTGGAAGTATCATTTACGGCCCACGGATTGGTGCAGTCCTTGGATTTTTAATGGGTATGATTAGCTTAACAGTTAATACAATTACTATCTTACCAACTAGTTATCTTTTCTCACCATTTGTACCTAATGGTAACCTATATTCAGTTGTGATTGCAATTGTCCCACGTATCTTGATCGGTTTGACACCTTATTTCGTTTATAAACTGCTAAAGGGAAAAGCCGGGCTCATTTTTGCAGGTGCACTTGGTTCACTCACTAATACAGTATTTGTCTTAGGTGGTATCTTCTTCCTCTTTGGTAATGTTTTTGATGGAAATATTCAAAAACTATTAGCGACTGTTATCTCTACAAATTCGATAGCAGAATTAATTATCTCGGCTATTTTAACTCTCGCTATTGTTCCAAGACTTGAAAAAATTAAACAATAAAAACTGTATCAAGAGATACAGTTTTTTTAGTTATTACTGAGCTAAACGAGCTTCTTCTAAAATCTTTTCAATCTTAGTAGTCAACAAGTCAATCGCTACCGTATTGGTTACACCTTCAGGAATTACAATATCAGCGTAACGTTTTGTAGGTTCAATGAATTGATGATACATAGGTTTCACTACACCAAGATACTGATCAATAACGCTATCCAAACTACGGCCACGTTCCTCCATATCGCGTTTAATACGACGGATGATACGAACATCATCATCAGTATCTACGAAAATCTTAATATCCATCAAATCACGAAGTCGTTTGTCTTCCAAAACCAATATTCCTTCTACGATAAAAACATCTTGAGGTTCTTGGCGATAAGTCTTCGAACTTCTAGTATGTGCTGCATAATCATAGGTAGGAATATCAACAGGCCGTCCTGCCAATAATTCTTTGATTTGCGCAATCATTAAATCAGTATCAAAAGCAAAAGGATGGTCATAGTTGGTTTTGATACGTTCTTCAAAGGTTAAATGAGATTGATCTTTATAATAGGAATCATGCTCAATCATGGCGATTTTTTCATTGGGGAAATGCGATAAGATTGCTTTAGAAACGCTGGTTTTTCCTCCCCCAGATCCCCCTGTTACTCCGATAATGATTGGTCTGTTTTGCATAGTTGCCTCCGTATTTTTCCTTTGTCTATTTTACCATATTTTTAGAAAATTTTACAGGTGGACTTTTTAAAATAAAGTAGAAAAAACCTTGTAGTTTTGTCCTACAAGGTTTTAATGTTTTTAATCAAAGTTAACGTATTCTTTAGAAAGTTCAAGAACTTCTTCCATTGTTGAACATTCAGTAAGAGCTCGGTTAGCATATTCTTGCATTTTAGCTGTATCAAGTTTCTTCATCAAGCTACGTGTACGAAGTACTGAAGTAGCAGACATTGAGAACTCATCCAATCCCATTCCGACAAGAAGTGGAACCGCAGTTTGGTCACCGGCCATTTCACCACACATACCAGCCCATTTACCTTCAGCGTGAGCTGCTTTGATAACATTGTTAATCAAGCGAAGGATTGATGGATTGTATGGTTGGTAAAGATATGAAACTTGTTCGTTCATACGGTCAGCAGCCATTGTGTATTGGATCAAGTCGTTTGTACCAATTGAGAAGAAATCAACTTCTTTAGCAAATTGATCAGCAAGCATAGCTGCAGCAGGAATTTCAATCATGATACCTACTTGGATATCATCTGCAACTGCAACACCTTCAGCAACCAATTTCGCTTTTTCTTCTTCAAGAATAGCTTTTGCAGTACGGAACTCTTTCAATAAAGCAACCATTGGGAACATGATACGCAATTTACCGTGAACAGATGCACGAAGCAATGCACGCAATTGTGTACGGAACATTTGGTTACCAGTTTCAGAGATTGAGATACGCAAAGCACGGTAACCCAAGAATGGGTTCATTTCTTTAGGAAGATCAAAGTAAGGAAGTTCTTTATCCCCACCGATATCCATTGTACGAACAACAACAGGTTTACCGTTCATACCTTCAAGAACTGCTTTGTAAGCTTCGTATTGATCGTCTTCAGTTGGGAAGTCTTGAGAATCCATGTACAAGAATTCAGTACGGTAGAGACCAACTGCTTCTGCACCGTTTTCGTTCACACCCTCAACGTCTTTAGGTGTACCGATGTTCGCAGCCAACTCAAAGTGTTTTCCATCTGCAGTAACTGTTTTAGCATCTTTCAAAAGAGCCCATTCAGCTTTTTGTTGAGCGTAAGCTTCACCAGCTGCTTTGAATTCTGCAATTTGCTCTTCAGTTGGGTTGATAACAACTTCACCTGAAATACCTGAAACAGCCAAGACATCACCATCTTTTACTAGATCAGTAATGTTGTTTGTACCCAAAACAGCAGCAATTTCAAGTGTACGAGCCATGATAGCTGAGTGGCTTGTACGTCCACCAATGTTCGTTACAAAAGCTTTTACAAATTTTTTGTCCAATTGAGCAGTATCAGATGGAGTCAAGTCGTGCGCAATGACAATTACTTCTTCATTAATAGAAGCTGGGTTTGGTAATTTCTTACCAAGAAGATTTGCCAAAACACGTTTGGTAACGTCGCGGATATCCGCTGCACGTTCTTGCATGTATGGATTGTCTTCCATTCCCTCAAAGATAGTAATAAACATGTCTGTTACTTCTTTAAGACCTGCTTCTGCATTTACTTTTTTTGCACGAATAGTTTCTTTAATCTGACCAATCAATTCAGGGTCGGCAAGAACCATCAAGTGAGCGTCAAATACTTGCGCCGCTTCTTCACCAAGCGTACCTACAGCCTTCTCGCGGATAAGAGAAAGCTCGTTTTGAGAAGCTTCAAGAGCAACATCCAAACGAGCCTCTTCTGCATTTGTATCTTCGACTGTAATAGTCTCGAATGATAAATCCGGTTGAACGAGTAGATATGCTTTAGCAACTGCAACACCATCAGATGCTGCGATTCCTTTAAGCATTTCTGTCATATTCTTATGCCAATCCTTCTTTTTCCATTGTTTCTGAGATTGCAGCGATAGCATCATCAGCATCCGCACCTTCAGCAGAGATTGTAACGTCTGCACCTTGGCCAACACCAAGACTCATAACACCCATGATTGATTTAAGGTTAACTGATTTACCTTTGTATTCAAGAGTGATATCTGAAGCAAATTTGCTAGCTGTTTGTACCAACAATGTTGCTGGACGTGCGTGAATACCTGTTTCTGCCACTACGTGGAAATCTTTAGAAGCCATAATTTGACTCTCCTTTAATTGTTTTCTTTTTGAGTTATATCTGATAACCCTTACAATTTGGTATTATATCACCTTCTGTGATTTTTTTCAAGTGTTTTATGGGATTTCTTCGTTTTCCTTTCAGATAACTTGCTGAAAATCTTCTATTTTATATATCAAAATACATCATGTAGTTTTTTATATTTTTAACATTTAGAAAACGCTGTTATTTATGGGTTTTATTTTTTCGCAAGCACTATATATTGTGTTTAGTCATCTCTCATCTAAAAAAAATCTACAATATTTAGTTTTTCTTCGTTGACAAAGATTTTTTTTCTGATATACTTAAGATGTAATTAAATTTTGAAAGGGGAGTTACAGAATGGTAACTGTTTATTCTAAAAATAATTGTGTTCAATGTAAAATGACCAAACGATTCTTAGATAGTAACAACATCACATATCGCGAAATCAATCTTGACGAACAACCTGAATTTATTGAACAAGTTAAAGAGCTCGGCTTTAGCGCTGCTCCTATCATCCAAACACCGACTGAAGTTTTCTCTGGGTTCCAACCAGCAAAACTCAAAAAACTTGCTTAACAATCAGGACTCAAAGCTTCTATGTCAATCTTAGAAGCCTTTCTTTTGTAATGAATTAAAGGGAATTTTATGGGATTAAAACAACTCGAGGATGTAACTTACTTCCGTCTAAATAATGAAATTAACCGTCCAGTTAATGGTCAAATTATGCTTCATAAAGATAAAGAAGCCTTGGATGCATTCTTTAAAGAAAATGTTGAGCCTAACTCAATGGTATTTGATTCTATCAGAGATAAAATTGATTACCTCATCAAACAAGACTATATCGAAACAGCATTTATCAAGAAATATCGTCCAGAATTCTTAGAAGAGCTTTATCAATTTATTAAAGATCAAAACTTCCAATTCAAGTCATTCATGGCAGCATACAAGTTTTACAATCAATATGCCTTGAAAACTAATGATGGGGAATACTATCTTGAGAGCATGGAAGACCGTGTCTTCTTTAACGCTCTTTACTTTGCTGATGGCAATGAAACTATCGCAACTGATATCGCAAATGAAATCATCCACCAACGCTACCAACCTGCTACACCATCTTTCTTAAATGCAGGTCGTGCACGTCGTGGTGAATTGGTATCCTGTTTCTTGATTCAGGTAACAGATGATATGAACTCTATCGGACGTTCTATCAACTCAGCTCTTCAGCTTTCACGTATCGGAGGCGGTGTCGGAATTTCCCTCAACAACCTTCGTGAAGCTGGAGCCCCTATCAAAGGATATGAAGGTGCGGCTTCTGGTGTCGTTCCAGTTATGAAGCTTTTCGAAGATAGCTTTTCTTACTCTAACCAACTTGGTCAACGTCAAGGTGCTGGGGTTGTTTACCTCAACGTCTTCCACCCAGACATTATCGCCTTCCTTTCAACTAAGAAAGAAAATGCCGATGAAAAAGTTCGTGTGAAGACTTTATCACTTGGTGTTGTGGTACCAGATAAATTCTACGAATTAGCACGTAAAAACGAAGAAATGTATCTCTTCAGTCCTTATTCTGTTGAAAAAGAGTATGGCGTACCTTTCAACTATATTGATATCACTGAAAAATACGATGAATTGGTTGCAAATCCAAACATCCGCAAGACAAAAATAAAGGCGCGTGATTTGGAAACAGAAATCTCTAAATTGCAACAAGAATCTGGCTATCCATATGTTGTCAATATCGATACGGCTAACCGCGCAAATCCAGTTGATGGAAAAATCATTATGAGTAACTTGTGTTCTGAGATTCTTCAAGTTCAAGAACCAAGCTTGATTAATGACGCACAAGAATTCATTAAAATGGGTACTGACGTTTCATGTAACCTTGGTTCAACCAACGTGGTCAACATGATGACTTCACCTGATTTTGGTCGCTCAATCCGAGCTATGGTACGTGCTTTGACCTTCGTTACTGATAGTTCTCACATTGTAGCTGTTCCTACTATCGACCATGGAAATAGCCAAGCTCACACATTCGGACTTGGTGCTATGGGACTCCACAGCTACCTTGCCCAACAACTGATCGAATATGGATCACCTGAGTCTATTGAGTTCACCAGCATTTACTTTATGCTCATGAACTACTGGACTCTCGTTGAATCAAACAACATCGCACGTGAACGAGGTGTTACCTTCCACAACTTTGAAAAATCAGACTACGCAAACGGAAGCTACTTCGACAAGTATGTAACAGGCGAGTTTGTTCCAAAATCTGATCGTGTCAAAGAACTCTTTGAAGGTATCTTTATCCCGTCTGCAGCTGACTGGGCTGAACTTCGTGATAAAGTTAAAGCAGACGGTCTTTACCACCAAAACCGTTTAGCTGTCGCACCAAATGGTTCTATCAGTTACATCAATGACGTATCTGCTTCTATCCACCCAATCACTCAACGTATTGAAGAACGTCAAGAAAAGAAAATCGGTAAGATTTACTATCCTGCAGCAGGATTGTCAACTGACACCATCCCTTACTACACTTCAGCATACGATATGGATATGCGTAAGGTTATCGATGTCTATGCTGCTGCAACTGAGCACGTAGACCAAGGGCTTTCACTTACACTCTTCATGCGTAGTGATATCCCAACAGGTCTTTACGAATGGAAGAAAGAGAACAAACAAACAACACGTGATTTATCTATCCTTCGTAACTACGCCTTTAACAAGGGCATCAAGTCGATCTACTACGTTCGTACCTATACAGATGACGGCGGTGAAGTTGGTGCTAACCAATGTGAAAGCTGTGTGATTTAAGGACTAACTGATAACCTCTATACTAAGATTAGGCAGTAACAAAAAGTCGGTATTCCGACTTTTTGTGCGGTAGTCCAATCATAGAGTGATACACTATTCATCCTTATTTTATTTATTAAAATCAAAAGAAAGAGATTTGTAATGGAAACTTACTACAAAGCCATTAACTGGAATGCCATCGAGGATGTCATCGATAAATCAACTTGGGAGAAGTTGACTGAGCAATTTTGGCTCGATACACGTATTCCCTTGTCAAATGACCTTGATGACTGGAGAAAATTATCAAACAAGGAAAAAGACTTAGTAGGAAAAGTCTTTGGTGGTTTGACACTTTTGGATACCATGCAGTCTGAAACTGGGGTTCAAGCGCTACGTGCAGATATCCGTACACCACATGAGGAAGCTGTATTTAACAACATCCAATTTATGGAATCTGTCCATGCTAAATCTTATTCTTCTATCTTTTCAACCTTGAATACCAAGACTGAGATTGAAGAAATCTTTGAATGGACTAATACAAACCCATATCTTCAGAAAAAAGCACAAATCATCAATGAAATTTACCTCAATGGTACTCCTCTTGAAAAGAAAGTAGCCAGTGTATTCCTTGAAACCTTCCTCTTCTATTCTGGTTTCTTTACACCACTCTACTACCTCGGAAATAACAAATTGGCTAACGTTGCTGAAATCATTAAGTTGATTATTCGTGATGAGTCAGTTCACGGTACTTATATCGGGTATAAATTCCAACTTGGTTTCAATGAATTACCTGAAGAAGAGCAAGAAAAATTAAAAGATTGGATGTACGACCTTCTCTACACACTTTATGAAAATGAAGAAGGTTATACCGAAAGCCTTTATGATGGTGTTGGATGGACTGAAGAAGTGAAAACATTCCTACGTTACAACGCCAACAAAGCCCTCATGAACTTGGGACAAGATCCACTCTTCCCTGATTCAGCTGACGATGTCAACCCTATCGTTATGAACGGGATTTCAACCGGTACATCTAACCACGACTTCTTTTCTCAAGTTGGTAATGGATATCTACTTGGTGAAGTTGAAGCTATGCAGGACGATGACTATAACTACGGGTTAGATTAATTTGAAATTAGAAAAGAACATCTGTGTTTGTTATAAACTTAGATGTTCTTTTATTTTTGTTTATTTTTGTTTTCTTTAAGTTGCTGATATGTTTAAAATATGATAAAATGATATTAGATATAGGGGGTGATTCAATGCTAAAACAAGAAAAACTTGATTTGATTTTAGATATTGTCAATACCAAAGGAACAATCACTGTCAAAGAAATTATGAGTCGTTTAGATATCTCGGATATGACAGCTCGGCGTTATCTACAAGAGCTAGCTGACAAGGATTTACTTGTTCGAGTGCACGGAGGTGCTGAAAAGCTTCGTTCAGGCTCTCTATTAGCAAACGAGCGCTCTAATATCGAAAAACAAGGCTTGCAAATCGCCGAAAAGCAAGAGATTGCTCGATTTGCCGGTCACTTAGTTGAAGAAAGAGAAACAATTTTTATCGGTCCTGGAACTACTCTTGAGTTCTTTGCTCGTGAACTTCCGATTGATAATATTCGTGTCGTAACAAATAGCCTACCCGTTTTTATTATCTTGAATGAACGAAAACTTACAGATTTAATTTTAATTGGTGGAAATTATCGAGAAATCACTGGCGCTTTTGTTGGTACTTTGACTCTCCAAGACATCGAAAGCCTGCAATTCTCTAAAGCTTTTGTTAGTTGCAACGGAATTAAAGATCAAGCTATTGCTACATTTAGCGAAGACGAAGGTGAGGTTCAAAAACTAGCATTAAATAATGCAAATAAAAAAATCCTTTTGGCTGACCATAGTAAATTTGATAAATTTGATTTTTACACCTTTTACAATATTGTAGATATCGATACCATTATCTCCGATTCAAAACTTAGCGATGAAACCCTAAAAGCTTTGTCCAAACAAACAAAAATTATTAAATCAACATCTTAAAAAGTCTCACCATTGGTGAGACTTTTTTATTATTATATCTTACTGAACTTTATACGCGTTCAGTCCATGAAGTAGCTGTTTTTTGAAGTACTTTATTAAGTTCATCGATGTTTTCAAAACCAGTTGTACGAAGCCATTCACGTGCCGCTGCTTCACCATCTTTGATGTAAGCCTCAACTGATCCAGCCCATGTTGCACGTCCACAAAGAACACCATTGAAGTTTGCACCTGATTCGTGGGCAAAGACAAGTGTTTCTTGGAAGAGTTTAGCTGATACACCCGCACTCAAATAGATGTATGGAAGATTAGTTGCTTCGTCTTGTGCTTTGAAGAATGCTGCTGCTTCTTCACGAGTGTGAACAACCTCTCCTTCAGCGAATCCTTCAACGTATTTAACGTTAACTGGAACTTCCACTTTCAAAACATCAATGTTAAAGCGTGGGTCTGAGAAGACTTTCATAGCACCAATAACTTTGTGTGGTTTTACTTTAGCGTATTCAGCAGAACCTGCATCCGCAATTTTTTCATCGTAAGCAAGGATTTCAAGGAAGAATGGAATATCTTCTGCCACACACTCAGAACCAATACGTTCGATGTAGGCTTGTTTTTGTTGGTTAAGTTCGTCAGAGCTATCTACATCGTAGTAAAGCAAGAATTTAACTGCATCAGCACCTTGTTCTTTAATACGTTTTGCAGACCAAACATCCAAGCAGTCTGGCAAACGTTTTGTACTTGTTGTGTCATATCCTGTTTTTTCATAAGCAAGGAGAAGACCGGCATTTGGTGCAAGAGCTTTTGTAGCAGGAAGACCATATTCAGGGTCAAGAAGCATTGATGAAGCGTATTTAGTCAATTCATCTGCTACCAAAACTTTGAGTTCTTCCATTTGAGCTACTGTAGGCTCTTCTGTTTGGTATTGAGCCATCAAACGTTTCAAAGCACCACGTTGGTCAAATGCAAGAGCTGAGATGATTCCATTTTCATCTGAGAGTTTTTTCAAACAAGCACGTTTATTTTCTGTTAAAGTCATTTTATACCTCTTTCACAATTAATTGGTCAAATAAATTTTGATAGTTAGCCATATTGACATGCCCGGTCATTTTTTCTTGAGCATTTAGCATACCAAGGACATTCGCCTTAGTCAATAATTCTTGATCAGATTCTTTATGGAAAAGACCTGATGCAATACCTGCTACAGTAGAATCACCAGAACCAACTGGATTTACTACTTGAATTTTTGGAATATCTACTTTATAGAAAGTATCCCCGTGTTTTGCAAAGGCACCGTTAGCACCTAGAGAAACGATAATCCACTCAATTCCATCAAATAAAGGATCTTGAAGAACTTCTTTTAATTCATCCAAATCTTTAGAAATTTCTCTTCCCAATAGTTGAGACAATTCTTCATTATTTGGTTTGATAACCGTTGGTTTGTGTGGTGATTCAAGAACAGCCTGAAGAGCTGCTCCTGAACAGTCCAAGACAACTGGTTTTCCTGCTTGATTAGCAAGTTCCACTAAACTAGCATAATAATCAACTGGGAGTCCAGCTGGTAGACTACCTGAAATAGCTACAACTTCTACAGTATTAAGAAGTTCTTTGAAGTAAGCCAAGAAATCTTGTCCTTCTTTTTCTTGAACCTCAGGACCTTTTTCAAGAATTTCAGTTTGATTATCACCGTGAAGAATAGCGATACAGTTACGTGTTTCACCTTGGATAGAGAAGAAACGCTTGGTGACTTTATCGTCAATATTTTCAACTAGAAAATCACCCAGTTTACCACCAACTAGACCAGTTGCGACTACAGAATCGCCAAATTCTGATAGGACGCGTGTAACATTAAGACCTTTACCACCAGCTGTTTTCGTAACATCAACAACACGGTTGACAGTGTCAATTTTCAATTCATCCAAAGGATAAGAAATATCAATGGATGGATTCATTGTGACTGTTAAAATCATAAGTCACCTCTTAGTCGTGGTATTCACCACGATCCCATTTTTCAAGGAATTCTGTAAAGAAGTTGGCATCAGTTTGGTGATCGTTATGAGTTTCAACGTGTTGGATTTTAGCGATCAATTTTTTGTTTTCTTCAGATGGTTTGTATTCAGCGTTGATGAAAGCTTCAATGATATCGCACATAAGCAATTCACCAGTGATTTTACCACCAAATCCGATAACGTTGGCATTCAATTGTTCTTTTGCATAAAGAGCTGTTGTCATATCACGAACCAAGGCAGAACGGACACCAGGAACTTTGTTTACAGCATTATTAATACCTACACCTGTACCACAGATACATACACCAAGATCAGCTTGACCGCTAACTACTGCTTCCCCAACTTTTTTACCAAAGATTGGGTAGTGTGTACGTGCATGGTCATATGTACCAAAGTCAATGACTTCATGTCCTTTAGATTTCAAAAATTCTGAAACCGCCATTTTTTCATTAGTTACGATGTGGTCACATCCAATTGCAATTCTCATTTTTATCTTACCTTTCTTTCGTTATAAAAGTTAGCACATTTTGTTCAACATGTCGACACGGATTTGGTGACGACCACCGTCGTACTTACCATTTACAAAGCCTTTAGCAATGTTTTTAGCCAATTCATCACCAACGAGTTGAGCACCCATAGTAATCATACGGGAGTTGTTGTGGCCGCGAGTCATATAAGCTGAACGTTCATCAGAAACTTCTGCCGCAACCATTCCTTTGATTTTTGTTGCAACCATAAATGGACCTGCACCATAAGCATCAATAACAATACCAAGATTTTGTTCCTCTTTTTTAACTTCTTCTGCAACTGCAAGAGTTACGTCAACGAAGTCTTGACCTTCAGCAGTAACATCCACCACGTGGAAGTTTTCTTTTTCAAGGAAGTCTTTAACAACTTCTTTCAATCTTAAACCTGCAGCATCTGCACCAATAACAATAGACATATTGTATACTCCTTTTTTTATAATAGACCAGTGAATTTTATGGATATGGATAAAGATTATCCTTTCATCAAAAAGTCCACTAGTAGTTTTGTTGACAATAGTTTTAATTAAGAACGAAGACCATATTCCGTTCTTAATAAGTTTTCTTCATAGAAAAACTAGAACAGTCACTTTGTTAAAATAAACACAAATTGTTCTTTATAAACATAATATACTACTATTAGTTGGAAAAGTCAACAATTTATGTTTGTTTTTGTTTATTTTTTTATAAAATTTCGATATCAAATCCAACGTGATCAAAATCGCCAGGTTTCAAAATTCGAACATCTTTCTTTTCTTCCAGTCGATCGCCTTCTTCAAGTGAAGTAGACAAGCCAGACCATGGTTCTAAGGCGATAAAAGGGCCTTTATTAAGAGTTGACCATACAATTAAATTTGGAAATTCTTCAAAGTGTAGTCTCAAACCTTTATCATGTTTTCTTGAGTGCAAAGCTACTTTACGGGATTCTAACTCATCTAATGTCACTGCATCATAGCTAAACAAATCATAATTTAGGCCCAATTCTTTTTGATTGTCTAACCAAGAACTTCTATCTTTGAAATCTAACATTCCTGTTTCTGGGAAAGGTTTCGGAACTGAGCACGTTTCAGGCTCTTCAAATTCAAGATAGTAATCTTCATAAACTTCATCAGCTAAGAGTGGACAATTAAAGCCAGGATGCCCTCCAATAAAGTACGGCATACTCTTTTCAGATTCTTTATTGTAAATTTTATACTCTGTACGAATTGTTTTACCAGTCACAATATAAGTGATTTCTAGTCGGAAATGATAGGGATAATTCTCATACATTTCCTCAGTATCTTCAATAGCAAATGTAACAGAATTATCTGTTTGATCAACTAAATCAAATTCCTTTTTTCTTACCAAACCATGACGCGGAATTTTTCCTATTTCATGACTTCCGTCTTTATTCTCATAAACGACGGTATCATTTCTAACTGATCCGCAAATTGGGAATAAAACAGGTGCTTGTCCACTCCAATAAGTTGGATCACCTTGCCACAGATACTCTACACCATCTTTATCCTTAATTGAAGATAAAGCACCTCCAAAAGTTTGAAACTGTACTTGCAATTGATCTGATTTTAATTCAATCACAGCTGTTACCTCCATTTTTTCAAAAAAACTAGGCTGACTGCTCCACGCTGGAAACTGACAACCTAGTTTTTACAATTTACATTTTTAGAAGCAAATTATTTAGCATTTGCTGCATATTCTTCGTTACGTTTGATCATTTGTTTTCTGTACCATGCAAAGATACCAACGTAGAATACAAGGAATACTAATGCGCCAAGGATTGCTTTGATATCACCAGTTGTAGCGTTACCAATTGCCCAACCAAATAGTTTTTCGATTGGTCCTTCAAGAGTTGAGTGAGTAATCAATTGTGATTGGTTCACACCTTCTGGGAAGGCACCTACACCTTTAGCAAGTTCAGTTGCAAATGGTGCGATAAGTGTACCTGAAAGAAGGAAGAGTGGCAATAAGAGAGTTCCGAAGATGATCATACGGAGCAATTTACCACGAGTAACTACCAAGAGAGCTGGAGTTACACCCATTGCGATGATACCAGCAAGTGGCAAGATACCATTTCCGACATTAGACAGAAGCACAGCTTCAACCAACATGATTGGTGCAAGTACGTTCGCACAAGCCCAGATTTCAGCACGACCAGCGATGAATGGCCAGTCAAGACCGATGTTGAATTTACGTCCTTGAAGACGTTTAGTAGCAACGTTTGTAATACCTTGTGAAAGTGGTTCTACGGCTGCGATGAACCATGAACCGATAAGTGAGAAGAGCTCCAAGCAGACACCGGCAGTCAAACCAAGTGACAACCAACCTTTAATAACAAGTTCCCATTTATCAGCGCCTTCTACACCAGCAACTGGATGTGGAGTTCCCATCAAACCGATAACGATACCAAGGATGAAACCGATGAAGAATTTAGATCCCCAGAAACCGATTTTCTTGTTTAGTTTAGCAGCGTCGAAGTCGTATTTATCAAGACCTGGGAAAAGTTTGTCAAAAATCTTATCCAAAACCATGATAACTGGGTTCATCATGTAGTTCATGTGAGTTGAAGTCATTGGTGATGAACTTGGTGCGTTAAGTAGGTCATCAAATGTAGGTTTCATCAAGTCAGAGTTAATGATTTTAAGAACCCCAACAAGAACAACTGCTGCAGTCGCGATAAAGAGTGAAACTCCTTGGCTAACTCCATTGTTGTCAGCATACCATTTGATTAAAAGACCTGTGATAGACAAGTGCCAGATATCGAAGATATCAACGTCAAGTGTATCAGTTTTCTTCATTGCAAGCATCACAACGTTGACAATCAACATGATGAGCAAGAAGTAAAGTGTCCAGGCAGAACCCCAAGTGATTGTAGCAAGTGGTGCCCAACCAACGTCGGTGATGTTCAATTGAATACCAGTATTTTCAACGAATTTTGCAAGAGAAGCAGAGAAAGCTCCATTAAGCATTCCGATGATAGCACCGATACCAGTAAGTGCGATGGCAAGTTTGATACCACCTTCAAGCGCTTTGGAGAATTTCACTCCAAAGAGTAAAGCCAAGAGTGTCAACACGATCAGCATGATGACTGGTGCACCCATTTCCAAAATAGGTTTAAAGACCTCATTGGCTATGTTAATAATGACGTCCATAATTTTTCCTCCCTTTATTTTTATGGAAACTTACAAAATAATATTTAACTTAATCCGTGTTCTTTGATTGCTGCTTCAATATTGTCATAAACTGGAGCGCTCATAGCAGGAATACGGAACAAGATTGGTCCAGCTTCAACTACTGGGATACCAGGGTCAAAACCTAAGTCAGTTGCAGCGATTGGTGTGAAGATATCGTAACCTTTAATCAAGTCTTCATTGACGTCTTTTACCATAACTGCGTCACATTTTACATCGTACCCACGGTTTGAAAGCTCTTCTTCTAGAGCACTTTTAATTTGGTGGCTTGAGTTAACACCCGCACCACAAGCAGCAAGAATTTTAATCATTTGGATTTCCTCCGTTTTTTAGTTTCTATTTATTTTAAAATTAAGCAGTTGCTTCTGAGATATACTGGTACAGAGCTTCTGGTTCTGTAATCTTAGAAAGCGCCTCTAGATGACCGTTACCTGTAAAGAAGTCCATCAATTGAGCAAGAATGTTTGTTTGACTTGAACTTGAATTATTGATAATAAAGAAAAGTAATGATACTTCTACTTCCTTGTCAGGTGCAATCATATTGTGGAATGTTACTGGTTTTGGTAAGCGAACCACAACAACATTTTCAGTTAAATTATGAATCGTATCTGTGTGAGGGATTGCTACATTTGGCAAGTCCTTCCCTAGAAATTCCATATCTAAACCGGTTGGGAACATTTTTTCACGTTCAATCAAAGCCAATCGATAGGTATCCGTAACAACTTTCTTTTCTTCCAATAGGGTTGCAACTTGATCAAATAGTTGCTCTTGATTATCTGCTTCTAGACAAAAGACTAAGTCTTTGCTGAAGAAATGATCTAATCCCATGATCTTCTCCCTTCATATTTAACTTTTATGTTACAAGTATAACACTATATGAAACCGTTGTCAATATTTTTTGTTGTATTTTGTTTGATTTTTATTTTTTTTGTTTGATTGTAAACAATTTGATTTTATACATATTCTTTAAAGGTTGAAAATATATAAAAAACAGGATAAATATCCTGTTTTAGTTTTAATTCTTTTTCACTGTCCAGCTTTCTTCTACTATTGGAGTCATTTCGTTTACGATTTCTAAATCACCTTCAAGAGTAACTAATCTAATCATATTATCATCCGACTTAAATACCCAAATAAGTACTTTTTTACTATTTTTATAATCTGCATAAATTTTGAGGGCATCATAGCCCCCAATATTTCCCCTATTAGTTCTAACATTTGTAAATCTAGGATTTTCTTTTATATTTTGTACAAATTTGGTCTCAAAATTAGTGAAATTTTTTACGTCTGCATTTATACTTTTAACTGAAATGGCATTCTTGTCAGTACCATCATTGTACTTAAAATCAACACTTTTCTCACCGAAATTACTTTGAACCCAAGATTTAGGTACTTTCAAGTATCCATAATCATCTGATCCAACCCATTGTGTATCTTTAGTTGGAACGGTTGTTGTAGCTTCAGCTGTTTCCTGACTAGTAGTTTCCTGAACAATTGTGGTAGTTTCAGCTGTTACATCTTTTTTACCAGTATTTGTATTACAAGCAGCAAGAGTGATACCACAAAGCAAAAGTGAAGATAAAGTTATCAATTTTTTCATGATAATTCTCCTTTCACTACTATTCTAAAGTAAGAAGAACAAAGTGTCAAATATATACTGTAAACTGGCAGTATTATCGAAAATACAATAAATCTACTACTATATTTACAAAAACTCATTCTTTTAATTTTCATTGCAAAAAGTTCTAATCAGGAAATCTATTTGAAGTCCTAAATAAAACTGGATAAAATAAAAAAGCAGGAAAAATCCTGCCTTTTAAACCTTTTTATTAGTCCAACTTTCTTCTATCAGCGGAAGCATATCTTTCAATACTTCAGGTGTTCCTTCTAGAGAAACATATCTAAACTTACCATCATCTGATTTAAAGATATAAATAACTAGATATTTTCCGTTTTTAGCAATACAGTTTACCACATAGGCATCATAACCACCAATTTTTGACTTAGATCCCCATACTTTAGAGAAATCCTTGCTTTGTTTTTTGGTTTGATAGATACTAGTAGAAACTTGAACGGGATCAAGAGCAGCATATTCACTTTCACTAACACCTAAATGCTCTGGTTTAAAGGTATTTAAAGTTACAATATTGACATCTGTTCCATCACAGTACTGAATATCATCACCACCCTCAACTTCTGTAAAATGAATCCATGATTTTGGAACCTTTACGTAGCCATAAGCATCTGAACCAATTACCTGAGTATCTTTAATCGTTGATTCGGCTACAGTTGTTGTTTCTTGTGCTGAGGTAGTTTCCTGAATTGTTGTTGTATCTGAGGTTGCTTCTTTCTTAGTTTTTGAAGTATTACAAGCAGCAAGAGTTAAGCAACACACTAAAAGCGTAGATAAGCTGATGATTTTTTTCATAATCTTTCTCCTTTCATCCCTATTTTAATGTATGTAAATAAAAGTGTCAAAAGATAACTGTAATTCATTCTAAATAATAATAGAAATTAATTATTCTTCATCCATGCTTAAGACGCTAAGGAAGGCTTCTTGTGGGACTTCTACTGATCCGATAGCTTTCATGCGTTTCTTACCAGCTTTTTGTTTTTCGAGGAGTTTACGTTTACGGGAAACGTCACCACCGTAGCACTTAGCAAGCACATTTTTACGAAGGGCTTTGATATCAGTACGAGCCACAATCTTGTGTCCAATTGCAGCTTGAATGGGCACTTCAAATTGTTGACGAGGAATGATTTTCTTAAGCTTATCTACGATAAGTTTCCCACGTTCATAAGCAAAATCTTTGTGAACGATAAAGCTAAGAGCATCCACTTTGTCTCCATTGAGAAGGATATCCATCTTAACCAACTTAGATGGTCTATACTCTGACAATTCATAATCAAAGCTTGCATAACCACGTGTCGAAGACTTGAGCTTATCAAAGAAGTCAAAGACGATTTCAGCAAGCGGAATTTGATAGATAACATTCACACGATTGTCATCAATATAGTCCATGGTCACAAAGTCCCCACGCTTGCGCTGAGCTAGTTCCATTACTGCTCCAACGAATTCTTGTGGTACCATGATTTGTGCCTTTACATATGGTTCTTCAATGGTCGCAATCTTTGTAGGATCAGGAAACTCAGATGGGTTCGATACATCCATAGATTCACCATCTGTCTGATTAACCTTGTAGATAACGGATGGTGCAGTCATGATAAGATCGATGTTAAACTCACGTTCCAAACGTTCCTGAATAACATCCATATGAAGTAATCCAAGGAAACCACAACGGAAACCAAATCCGAGTGCTTGAGATGTTTCTGGTTCAAACTGCAAACTAGCATCATTGAGTTGCAATTTTTCAAGGGCTTCACGAAGATCGTTATATTTATTTGACTCAATTGGATAGAGACCTGCAAAGACCATGGGGTTCATTTGCTTGTAGCCGTCTAGTGGCTCTGAAGCAGGATACGACGCCAAGGTAACTGTATCACCGACACGAGTATCCTGAACAGTCTTGATAGACGCTGCAATGTAACCAACATCACCAGTTGCAAGGAAATCACGTCCTACTGCTTTAGGTGTGAAGATTCCGACTTCAGTAACGTCAAAGGTTTTACCATTGCTCATGAGCTGGATCTTATCGCCAGGTTTGACTACTCCATCCATGACACGAACTTGGAGGATAACACCACGATAGGCATCGTATACTGAGTCGAAAATTAGGGCTTTTAATGGTGCTGAAACATCACCGGTTGGAGCAGGAACTTTCTCTACGATTTGCTCAAGAATTTCTTCAATACCGATACCAGCTTTGGCTGATGCTAAGACTGCTTCGCTAGCATCTAGACCAATCACATCTTCGATTTCCGTACGGACGCGCTCGGGATCTGCTGCAGGCAAATCAATCTTATTGATGACTGGAAGGATTTCCAAATCATTATCCAAAGCAAGGTAAACGTTAGCTAGTGTTTGAGCCTCAATCCCTTGGGCGGCATCGACTACCAAGATAGCACCCTCACAAGCGGCAAGAGAACGTGACACCTCATAAGTAAAGTCCACGTGTCCTGGTGTGTCAATCAAATGAAAGATATAAGTTTCACCGTCTTTAGCAGTATAGTTCAATTCAATAGCATTAAGCTTAATGGTAATCCCACGTTCACGCTCAAGATCCATGCTATCCAGAAGTTGAGCTTGCATTTCTCGGCTAGAAACTGTTTCTGTCTTTTCTAAAATACGGTCTGCTAGCGTTGATTTCCCGTGGTCAATATGGGCAATAATAGAGAAGTTACGAATCTTCTCCTGTCGTTTTTTCAATTCTTCTACGTTCATGATTCTCTTCCTTTCAGGGTATCTATTAATTATAAAATGTTTTTAATATTTTGACAAGACCATACCCTGCTAGGAGTACTAATCTTCAGCAATAAAGCCATCATTTTCGATGAAATAGCGGTCAGTCATACCTTGGTCAGTAAAGACAATACCGTGAAGGACACCGCCATAAACAGCTCCTCCATCCATTCCAATCTTACCGTCTTCTGTAATCCAAAGTTCCGCAGTACCGCGTTCTTGATTCAGTAGACCATAGACTGGTGTATGTCCAAAGACAATCGTTTTACCAGTATGATTAGCTGCTTCGTGGAATGGTTTTCTGAGCCAAACTTTCTTGTAATCTGTAGTATCATGCCAGTCATCCAAAGTCAAATCAATACCAGCATGAACGAATATATACTTATCTGTTTCAATCACAAAAGGCATCTGACGGATAAACTCCACTAAGTCAGCTGCTTCAGTTTCAACACGCTTAGCATCTGCTACTCCATCTACTGGCGCATCCAAAGGGCGACCTAGAATAGAGTTAATAGTTGTATCCCCACCATTACGACGATAGTGGTCATAGCTTTCTTCAGGATTATCCAACCATGTTAAAAACATATACTCATGATTTCCTGATAAACAGATAGCTCCTTTGTTATCAACCAAGTCCTTGACCATTTCAAGAACACGTCGGCTATCCTCTCCTCTATCAATCAAATCTCCAAGAAAGAGTAATTGAGTCTTACCATCCCATGTTTTTAGAAGGTCCTCAAGCATTCCTGCTTTCCCATGAACATCTCCGATAACATAATAGTCTGTCATTTATTTCTCCTTACTTTGCAATAATTCTCGCGCTTGACTAAGTGCTGCCTCAGTTACATTTTCACCTGCTAACATCTTGGCAACTTCTTCCACTCTTTCCTCAACTGTCAACAAGCGAACTGTTGAAACAGTTGAATGCTCATTGCTAATCTTTTCAATGAAGAACTGATAATCAGCGATAGCGATGACTTGAGGAAGATGCGAAATAGCTAGAACTTGGCCATGCTGACCAATCTTATGAATTTTCTGGGCGATTGCCTGAGCTACGCGACCTGAAACTCCTGTATCCACCTCATCAAATACAATGCTAGTCTTACCTTCCTTACGAGAAAAGGCAGACTTAATAGCTAACATCAAACGAGATAACTCACCACCAGAAGCTACTTTTACTAATGGTTTAAAGTCTTCTCCAGGGTTGGTTGAAATATAAAATTCAACACTCTCATTCCCTTCACGACTGAATTTTCCTTTAGTAAACTGAACCTGAAATCGAGCCTTGTCCATATAAAGGTCTTTAAGCTCTTGTTGAATCTCAATTTCTAATTGTTGAGCTAAGTTGTGGCGAGCAGATGCAAGTTTACTTGCTAAATCAACCAGACTTACTTCTAATTGCTTGAGTTCTGCTTCCATATCTTCTGAAGAAAGATTATTACCAGTAAGTAAATTGTATTCTTCAGTTATTTTTGCAAAGTATAACAAGACATCATCGACATTTCCACCATACTTACGTATAATGGCATGTATGAGATCTAAACGACTCTCAATCTGCATCAAGCGATTGCCGTCAAAATCTAAATCTTCGATAATATCCTCTAAACGTTTGGTGACATCTTCTAATGCATAATAAGACTCTGATAAAGAAGTTGATATTTCACAGTACTCAGCATCATACTCTTCTAAACTTTCCATGTCATTCATAGCAGAACGCACGTTAGCCAGACTTGAAAATTCTTCATTATCTAGCATGGTATAAGCATTAGTTAGCGTATCAGCAATATTTTTATGATTCAGAAGTTTATCGCGTTCTTGGTTGAGTTTGAGGTCTTCACCTGGCTGTAATGCTGCAGATTCAATCTCTGCCATCTGAAATTCTAACATTTCAATACGAGCCTTATGTTCTTCTTGATTTTTCTTAATCTCAAGAAGTTGCTTGCGCATTTGACGGTAGGCATCAAAGTTAGTCTGATAAGATTGTTTCAGTTCAAGAAAATCTGTATCACCAAACTCATCCAGCATCTGAATATGTAATTGTGGACGCATTAACTCTTCTTGGTCATGCTGACCATGAATGTCGACTAGATGTTGTCCTATTGCGCGTAGAACAGAAAGATTGACCATCTGTCCATTAACTCGACTAACACTGCGCCCGTTTTGTAAAATTTCACGACGAATGATGATTTCATCACCTAAATCGATACCTTGCTCATCAAAAATCTCTTGAAGGGGGAGACTATTGTCGATTGAGAAAAGACCTTCGATTTCTGCTTTAGGTGCACCATGACGAATGACATCTGTTGTTGCTCTGGCTCCCAGCATCATGTTCATAGCATCGATGATGATAGACTTCCCAGCACCAGTTTCCCCAGTCAGAACTGTCATTCCTTTCTCAAAATTAAGTGAAATAGCCTCAATGATGGCAAAGTTTTTAATTGAAATTTCAAGTAACATAAGGTCCTACCACTTTTTAACTTGCTCTACAATTTCTACAGCTGCTTCTTCAGTTCGCGCTACAATTAAAATGGAATTATCATCTGCTAAACAGCTAAAAATCTTATCTGAAAATGTTTGGGTTAATTGGCTTTTAACAAAAATTGTATTTCCAGGAATAACATCTAAATTGATGAGATTTCCCATTCGTTCAAAACTTTCAATATTGTTCTCAGCCAACTGTAAACTTTTGACTACTGACTTTGGTAATTCGTAGACATAAGTATTGTCTTTCAATGGAATTTTTACAATTCCTAGTTCTTTGATATCTCGAGATACAGTTGCTTGAGTAGCGGAGATACCTGCTTCTTTTAAATGTTCAACGATTTCTTCCTGAGTACCGATTTGATAATCAGTCACAAATCCTCTAATCTTCTCAAGTCTCTCTTTTTTATTCATCTTTAAACTCTCTATGTGCTTTTTCTACTAGTGGTTCTATTTCAGAAACCACCTGATTACTTGCGTGTTCTTCCTTACGTAAATAAGCAAGAAACTCAATATTACCGTGGCCGCCTTGTATAGGTGAAAAATCCAATCCTAAAACGGAAAATCCTTCTTTGACCGCCATTTCTGTTACCGTTTCTAAAACATTTTTGTGAACCTTAGCATCTCTAATAATCCCATTTTTCCCAATTTGTTCTCGACCGGCTTCGAACTGTGGTTTTATGAGGGCAACAACTTGTCCTTGATCAGCTAAGACTCTATGTAGAGCTGGAAGGATGAGACTCAATGATATAAAACTCACGTCAATACTTGCAAAACTAGGTTCTTGTTCAAAATCAGTCTTTTCAGCATAACGAAAATTAAACTGCTCCATACTAACAACACGTGAGTCTTGGCGTAATTTCCAAGCCAGCTGATTGGTCCCGACATCAACTGCATAAACTAATTTTGCTCCATTTTGAAGCATGACATCAGTAAATCCTCCTGTTGAAGCTCCAATATCAATGGTCGTTTTGCCTTCAACTGATATGTCAAAGTTTTCCAAGGCTTTCTCAAGTTTCAAACCTCCTCGGCTCACATACTTTAGCTTCTCACCCTTGAGTTTCAATTCAGTATCATCTGGAATTTTTTCTCCTGGCTTATCGAAACGTTCACCATTTAGAACCGCAACAACCAAACCAGCCATAACGCCACGCTTAGCTTGTTCTCTCGTTTCAAATAAACCTTGTTTGTAGGCAAGTACATCTACTCTTTCCTTAGCCATTGATTCTCAAACTTTCTACTATTTTTACAATTGGTCCCTTATCAAAGGTTACTAACTGACTAATCTCTTCCAGTTTTTCATTAGCTTGATCCAAAGTTTGGTTACAAAAAGTTTTTGCTTCATCTAATCCTAACAAGGCAGGATAGGTCGATTTTTCAGCTTGCAAATCTTTCTGAGGTGTTTTGCCAATTTCCTCGAAGCTAGCAATAACATCAAGAATATCATCTCTCACTTGAAAGGCAAGACCAATCAACTCTCCAACAGTTTTAAGAGCTATTTGAATAGTTGTATCCAATCCAGCGATGATTCCAGCTGCATGAAAAGGAAAGGCTAACAGTTTACCAGTCTTATTAGCATGGATAGTCCGAAGTTCCTCTAAATTCAAGTGTTTTCCTTCTCCTTCCATATCTAAAACTTGTCCAGCTACCATCCCCATACTTCCAGAAGCATGTGACAAGTTAGCTATTAAATCCACCTTAGTTTGACTCGGTAAATCTGCCTGCACTATTAAGGCATAAGGATCTAAGAAGAGAGCATCTCCTGCTAAGATAGCTATATCCTCTCCATAGACTTTATGATTAGTCAACCGCCCTCGACGATAATCATCATTATCCATAGCAGGTAAATCATCATGAATCAAACTACCTGTGTGAATCATCTCAAGCGCTGCTGCAACCTGAGCATGAGCTGGTGTGATTGGCACCTGCAAAGAGTCCAAAACCTCTAAGAGAAGATAAGGACGAATCCGCTTGCCACCAGCATGAATGGAATATAGAACCGCTTCTCTTAGATTTGAAGCTATTTGTTGCTCACCATAAAACTCCTCAAGAGCTGACTCAACCAAGTCTAGTTTTTCTTGCTTGTTCATAGAAGTTCGCTTTCTGTTCCATCTTCTTGCATGACCTTAACCAAAGTCTTTTCAGCTTTATCAAGCGTAGCTTGCAATTCTTTTGAAAGGATCATTCCTTTTTGAAATGCAGCAATAGCATCTTCTAAAGCAATTTCACCATTTTCTAAACTCTGAACAATGGTTTCAAGTTCTGCTAAATTTTCCTCAAATTTCTTCTGTTTTGACATCTTTAACCTCTAATTCTACCTGACCATCTCGCATCAATAACGTTACTTGATCAGTTTTTTTCAAATCTTTTGCTGACGATACTACGGCATCCTCTTTTTTCACAATCGCATAACCTCTGGCTACGATACAACTAGTATCTAACATGAGTAGCGCTTCTGACAAACGTTTGACTTCGGCGACCTTGGCATCATAAACTACTGCCATTTGACTACGAAGTAACTTTTCAAATTGGAGTAGACGGTCCTGATAACGATGAACCTTATTGATTGGTGATAACTGCTCTAATCGATGAACTTGTTCTAAGACTCTTTGCTCCTGTCTAACAAGTTCTGAATTTACACTTTGTTTGAGACGAAGCTGTAACTGATCCAATCGTTGTAAATAACCATCATATAAGCGTTCAGGTTGCCTGAAAATAACAGATTGGCTTAGTACTTTTAATGCTTTTTCTTTCTTAGATAAAGTATTTTGTACAGCTGTAGCCATACGTCTCTCTTGATTCTTCAGATAAGTCAAAAGATCTAACTTAGTAACAGGAGTCGCTAGTTCTGCTGCAGCTGTGGGTGTTGCCGCTCTCTTATCAGCCACAAAGTCTGATAAGGTCACATCTGTTTCATGCCCTACACTTGAAATAACAGGTAGGCGTGATTCAAAAATAGCGCGGACAACAATTTCTTCGTTAAAGGCCCAAAGATCTTCAATCGATCCACCTCCGCGCCCAATAATCAGAACATCTAAGTCGTCACGTTCATTAGCCCATGCAATATTCCGAGCAATCTCCTCTGCAGCACCTTCGCCTTGAACCTTGGTTGGATATAAAATAATTTCTACACCTGGAAAACGTCTGCTAACAGTAGTAATGATATCCTGGATAACAGCACCACTACGACTAGTCACAACCCCGATGCGTTTTGTAAACTGAGGTATTGCTTGTTTAAAGCGGTCTTGAAAAAGGCCTTCTTCTGATAATTTCTTTTTTAATTGTTCGAACTGAATCGCAAGAGCCCCTACACCATCCGGCTCTACCTTTTCAATGATGATAGAGTAGCTCCCACTTGGTTCATAGACTTGGACACGACCGATAACATTAATCTTCATGCCTTCTTCCAAATCAAAACCTAGTTTCTGATAAATACCTGACCAAATAGTCGCTTGGATAACCGCTCGATCATCTTTTAGAGAAAAATATTGGTGAGTGGGACGCTTCCGGAAGTTAGAAACCTGACCAGTTAAATAGACCCTCTCTAAGTATGGGTCTTTATCGAATTTCATTTTCAGATACTTAGTCAAAGTTGTTACCGATAAATACTTTTCCATCTCAACCTCCTTCTTTCTCTAGTTTTTCCTGGGTATTATTATACCAAAAAAACGTTTAAAAATCTCTTTTTTCACCTCTAGAATACGAAAACAAGACTGGATTTCTTTGACCTTGTCTTATAAGATACAAAAGCCCTTGGAAAACTCCAAGGGCTTTTATTAGTTCACTGAACTATTTTATTTTTTAAGGTTGTAGAATGATTTCAATCCACGGTATTCAGCTACTTCACCAAGTTGATCTTCGATACGAAGCAATTGGTTGTATTTAGCGATACGGTCTGTACGTGAAAGTGAACCAGTCTTGATTTGTCCTGCGTTTGTTGCAACTGCGATGTCAGCGATTGTTGAATCTTCAGTTTCACCTGAACGGTGTGATACAACGGCAGTGTAACCAGCTTCTTTCGCCATTTCGATAGCGTCGAATGTTTCAGTAAGAGTACCGATTTGGTTAACTTTGATAAGGATTGAGTTAGCAGCACCTTCTGCGATACCTTTTTCAAGGTATGAAGTGTTTGTTACGAAGAAGTCGTCACCAACCAATTGAACTTTACCACCAAGACGTTCAGTAAGAGCTTTCCAACCGTCCCAGTCGTTTTCGTCCATACCATCTTCGATAGTGATGATTGGGTATTTGTTTACCAATTCTTCAAGGTAGTCGATTTGTTCTGCAGCAGTACGTACAGCAGCTCCTTCACCTTCGAATTTAGTGTAGTCGTATACTTGGCGTTCTTTATCGTAGAATTCTGATGAAGCACAGTCAAATCCGATAAATACGTCTTTACCTGGAACATAACCAGCAGCTTCGATAGCAGCAAGGATAGTTTCAACACCATCTTCAGTTCCTTCGAAACGAGGAGCGAATCCACCTTCGTCACCTACAGCTGTTTCAAGACCACGAGATTTAAGGATTTTCTTAAGAGCGTGGAAGATTTCAGCACCCCAGCGAAGAGCTTCTTTGAATGTAGGTGCACCAGCAGGTACGATCATGAATTCTTGGAAAGCGATTGGAGCATCTGAGTGAGAACCACCGTTGATGATGTTCATCATTGGAGTTGGAAGAACTTTAGTGTTGAATCCACCAAGGTAGCTGTAAAGTGGGATTTCAAGGTAGTCAGCAGCAGCACGAGCTACAGCGATAGACACACCAAGGATTGCGTTAGCACCCAATTTACCTTTGTTAGGAGTACCGTCAAGTGCGATCATAGCACGGTCGATAGCTTGTTGGTCACGTACATCGTAGCCGATAATTGCTTCTGCGATGATGTTGTTTACGTTGTCAACAGCTTTTTGTGTACCAAGACCACCGTAACGAGATTTGTCACCGTCGCGAAGTTCAACTGCTTCGTGTTCACCAGTAGAAGCTCCTGATGGAACCATACCACGTCCGAAAGCACCTGATTCAGTATAAACTTCTACTTCAAGTGTTGGGTTACCGCGTGAGTCTAGGACTTCGCGAGCGTAAACATCAGTAATAATTGACATTTTTTACTCTCCTTTGAGTTAAATTATTTTACACCTCTATGATACATCAAAAAGATACCTTTTTCAAGAAAAAACGTTATCTTTGTGCAAATTTTCCTTAAGTCGAAAAAGTAATCGCTTTCTTTTTTCTTTTATCTTGAGACTTTTGTGATATACTATATTTATGACTGATGTATCTAAACAAATCCTAGAAAAGGCCAATGGTGGTCTTAAACTAAATCCTGATGAACAAAGACGTTTTCTCGGAACATTTGAAGAACGTGTCCTTGGCTATGCAGACCTTGAAACTGCTGATGATGATAAATTTCAAAAAGGATTTTTAACAATTTTAGAAACCTTTAAAAAAGAAACTGAACCTCTATTTGTCAAAATTTCTCCTCAGGTTGAATTTGACAAACAAGTCTTTTATCTAAAACAAGCCAAAGAAGCTGAATGTCAAGCAACCATCGTTTCCGAAGACCACAACTCTTCTCCTTTTGGTCTCATTATCCATAGCGATGCTCCAGCTCAAACAAGTGAAAAAGACCTCAGAAAGGCCTTCTCAGACTTGTGGCAGGAAAAAGAGATGAAAAAAACTACGACTTCTCTCTGGAAAAAATGGTTTGGTTAACTCTGTTTCAATGATAAGATTTGACCGATATTTGCTGCAGTATTTTCTAAATAAGTTGCTGCATTTTTTAAACTATCTTCTAATGGTTCACTTTTTTCTAGAATAGAAAATGCAGCGACGATATTCTCAAATGGCAGGGGAGGTAAATCTTCTGCCAAACTACCACAAATTGCAATGACCGGAACACCCTTGGGTGTTCTTTTTGCTACACCGATTGGCGCCTTACCTGCCAAACTTTGAGTATCCAACCTACCTTCACCAACGATAACGAGATCCACATCTACAACCTGTTCATCAAATTTTACTAAATCTAAACAAGTTTGGATACCAGATACAATCCCTGCTCCAGCAAAGGCACACAAACCAGCTGCAATCCCACCACCAGCTCCAGCACCCTCTAATTTTAATATTTCAGGTGCGACTTTACCATAAAAGTTTTTAATTAAAGTATCAACTTCTTGGAATTTAGCAGGGTTTAATCCTTTTTGTTTTCCGAATGTATAGGTGGCGCCATGAGGTCCACATAGGGGATTGGTTACATCCGCTAAAATTTTGATATGGATATCATCAGGAATGAGACTAACACGACTATCCAAAATCTCATTGATTTCAAACAAGGATTGGCCACGAGCTTTAAGCTCAATTCCGTGTTCATCATAAAACTGATAGCCAAGACCTAAAGCAATACCAATACCCCCATCGTTACTAGCTGTTCCACCGACACCGATGTAGATATCTTTTATACCTTGCTCTATTAAATGTAGAATCAGCTGTCCAATTCCCTTTGTTTGAATCTCTAGTGGATTTCGTTTTTCATAAGGTATCTTAGCAAGACCTACCAAATCAGCAACTTCAAATAGAGCTAGTTGACCTTTTTGAAAATAGGGCATTTGAACCTCATCACCAAAAGGTCCTGTTATCTGACTTGTATGTTCTTCAAGACCTAAAGAATTTTTTATAGCAGCAACGGTTCCTTCTCCTCCATCGCCTACAGGCAAAAGTACACATTCTGAATCAGGCAGAGCTTTTTTAAAGCCCCGTTTTATAGCTTCAGCCACTTGGTTAGCAGGGAGACTCTCCTTAAAAGAGTCAGGTGCAATAATAATTTTCATCTTGATTTCTCTTTCTACCTAAAGGTATCCTATCTTATCTAACACCTTCATCATATCTCTATCATCTACCTGAAGATTTATTTCTTTTTTCACAATATCCTTAGCACAAAAAGCTATTCCAATCCCAGCTCTTTTAAGCATTTTTAGGTCATTAGCCCCATCCCCAATAGCAATTGTTCTCTCGATTGGCACCTCTAATTGATCTGCCCATCTTACTAGAGTTTCTTCTTTGACTTCTCTAGTGATCACTGGCCCAAAAAGATTTCCAGTTAAGTTCCCAACTTTGATTTCTAGTTGATTAGCAGCAAATAATGAAAGTCCTAAATCCTTTGCTAATCTTTCAACAATTGTAGTAAATCCACCTGAAACCAAACCAACTTCAATCTGACTTTCTTTGAGAGTTTTAATAAACTGCACAGCATTTTTACTAAGGTGAAGTTCATGATAAATCTTATCAAAGGCATCTATAGAAAGTCCTTTTAAGAGGGAGACACGTTTTTTCAGACTCGATTCAAAGTCTAATTCCCCTCTCATCGCTTGAGCAGTTATCAGAGCTACTTCCTTATCACAATCTGCCTCTTTCCCCAATAAATCAATGACTTCTTCTTCTATCAGTGTCCCATCAACATCAAGGACGCAGAGACCTCTAGCTTTATTCATCTATCTTCCTTACTTTCATTATCTCAAAAAATCGTATGAAAACTTCATACGATTTTAACTATTTAGTTTGCTAAACTGTGATACAAATCAAGGTAAGACTGACAAGCTGTATCCCAAGAGAAGTCACATTCCATAGCTTGAACTTGAAGATTTTTCCAAACATCTGGATGATTATAGTAAACATCCAAGGCAGTTTGTAGAGCCCAGTTAAGCCAATATGGAGTCAAGTTATCAAAACTAAATCCTGTACCTGTTCCTTCAATTGGGTTGAACGGTTGAACAGTATCTCTCAAGCCCCCTACTTCGTTAACAAGAGGTAAAGTACCATAACGCATAGCCATCATTTGAGATAGTCCACATGGTTCAAAGCGACTTGGCATAAGGAAAATATCACTTGCTGCATAAATCTCTTGTGCGAGTTTCACATCAAAAGTAATATTAGCAGATAGTTTGTCTGGGAATACTTGACCAAACCATGAGAAAGCTTCTTCGAAACCAGGGTCACCTGTACCCAATAGAACGATTTGAACATCTTCTTGAAGCATGCGATGCAGACCTTCAACAACGACATCAAAACCTTTCTGTCTTGTCAAACGTGACACTATACCAATCATTGGAACATCAGGTCTTACCGGAAGACCAAGCTTCTCTTGCAATTTAGCTTTGTTCTGAGCTTTTCCTGACAGATCAGATTTGTTAAAATGGTAATCCAATAAAGGATCCGTCTCTGGATTGTAAAGATCAGTATCTATCCCGTTTACGATACCAGAAAGCTTACCAGATTCCATACGGAGTATCTGATCCAAACCACAACCGAATTCAGTAGTCATAATCTCATGAGCATAGCTTGGTGATACAGTTGAAACACGATCGGCATAAAGAATACCAGCCTTCATCCAGTTAAGGCAATCATTCCAACGAACAGTACCATCCGCATAGCGCTCAAAACCAACTCTAAATAAGTCCCAAAGCATACCCTCAGAGAACTGACCTTGGAATTCCAAGTTATGGATGGTTAAGATGGTTTTAATATTCTGGTAAGCTTGAATCCATCTGTATTTTTCCTTCAACAAGAAAGGAATCATTGCTGTATGGTAATCATGGGCATGGAGAACGTCAGGGATGAATCCAATACGCTCCATAGCTTCTAGGGCTGCAAGTTGGAAGAAGGCAAAGCGCTCACCATCATCGAAATCACCGTAAACGTGACCACGGAAGAAATAATATTGATTGTCAATAAAGTAGAAAGTAACACCGTTTAAAACTGTTTTCTTAATTCCACAAAATTGTCTGCGCCAACCAACATACACTTCAAATTGAAGAACATCTTCAATCTGGTCACCAAACTTAGCTTCTACCATGTCATAGTAGGGTAAGATAACAGCAACTTCTTGTCCTGCTTTTACTAATGATTTTGGAAGAGCGCCGATAACGTCTCCCAAGCCACCTGTTTTTGAAAAGGGCGCACCTTCGGCTGCTACAAATAAAATTTTCATGAAAGAATGTCCTCTGTTACTTTTTCACCTTTTTTGATGACAACAGGATTTTCTGCTGTACCACGAATAACAACTCCATCAGCTACTTCAGCACCCTTATCAATAATTGCATACTCAACTTGAGCACCTTCACCAATGACAACACGAGGGAAAACAATAGATTCTTTAACTAAGCTATCTTTATGAATTTGAACATTACGCGAAACAACTGAACGAACAACCTTACCTTCGACAATACTACCAGAAGCAAACTGCGAAGTATTTACTTCACAACCAGGTGCATAATAAGTTGGTTCTTCGTTTTTCACCTTTGTGTGAATCTTTTGATTTGGAGAGAATAAAGAGTAGAATTTATGCAGATCAAGCATATCAATATTGGCTTGGTAGTATGTTTCTACAGAATGAATATTAGCTAAGTAACCAGTATACTCATATGCAAAAGCACCTGATTCCGCTGCTAAGTCACGTAGAACATAACGTAGTTTTTCTGGGTGTTCTTTCTGAGCTTCTTCTTCCAGACGTTCAATCAACCATTGAGTATCTACAACAAAGATATCCGTTGACATATTGTAGTATTCTTGTTCAGCCTTTTTATCGAAGAGTTTGTGAGAGAGCACGTGGTCAGTTTCATCAATATCTAGGATAGCATTTACTTCTGAAATATCCTTTTTAGGTAGTTTCTTATAAACAACCGTAATAGGAGATTTTGTAGTATTATGCAAATGGAAAACCTGAGTAAGATCAATATTTACCAAAACGTCACAGTTCAAGGAAACTGTTTGGTTAGATCCAGAACGTTTTAAATAAGTCAAGAGTTGTTGATAATACTCTTTACCAACAGTACTACTTTCCACACGAGTATTGTAGATTCCAAGATAGTAGTGGCTAAGAAGGGTATTCAAGCCCCATTCACGTCCTGAACGAATGTGGTCAAATACAGAGCTGATGTTATCTTGTTGGAAGATTCCAAAGACACTTCGAACACCAGCATTTGCTAAACTTGAAAGTGGGAAGTCAATCAAACGATACTTTCCTCCAAATGGCAAACTTGCCACTGGACGGTTACTTGTTAAGGTTGACATATCATGGAAACCAACGGTATTTCCTAAAATCGCTGAATATTTATCAATCTTCATCTGTTGCTACCCCCACTACTTCGTTATATCCGACTACTTGTACTTCTTCTGTACCATCAATTTCAACACCATCGGCAATAATTGCACCTTCACCGATGATTGCACGTGTAATTTTAGCACCTCTACCGATAACTGCTCCACTCATGATGACAGAATCAACCACTTCTGCTCCCTTACGAACTTGAGCAGCTGTAGAAAGAATGGAATGTTTTACAGTACCATTCACGTAACATCCATCTACTACTAGAGAGTCTTCTACTTGAGCAAATTCTCCAAGGAAGTTTGGTGGAGCGATAAGGTTACGAGAATAAATTTTCCATTGACGATTTCGGCTATCTAGAGCATTTTCTGGAGAGATGTATTCCATATTTGCTTCCCAGAGTGACTCGATAGTACCAACGTCCTTCCAGTATCCATTAAATTCATAAGCATAGACACTTTCACCTGTCTCAAGATAATTTGGAATAACATTCTTTCCAAAATCAGACATATCTAGGTTAGCCTTTTCAGCAGCAACTAGCATGTTACGAAGTCGTTTCCAGTCAAAGATATAAATCCCCATTGATGCCTTGGTTGATTTTGGTTGGGCAGGTTTTTCTTCGAATTCAACAATGCGATTATTAGCATCTGTATTCATGATACCAAAACGGCTAGCTTCTTTTAGTGGTACATCCAAGACAGCTACTGTCAAGCTGGCATTGTTATCCTTGTGTGATTGGAGCATATCATCATAGTCCATCTTGTAGATATGGTCTCCTGAAAGAATCAAAACATACTCAGGATTAATGCTATCGATATAGTCAATATTTTGGTAAATCGCATGACTTGTACCTTCAAACCAACGATTTCCTTCACTTGCAGAGTAAGGTTGAAGGATTGAAACACCAGAATCAATGACATCTAGACCCCAACTAGAACCATTTCCAATGTGATTGTTGAGAGCAAGAGGTTGATACTGTGTGATAACCCCAACATTGTGGATACCAGAATTGGCACAGTTAGAAAGAGCAAAATCAATGATACGATAGCGCCCACCAAATTGCACAGCAGGTTTTGCAATACTTTGAGTGAGTTTACCGAGACGAGTTCCTTGTCCTCCGGCAAGGATTAAAGCTAGCATTTCATTCTTCATGTTCTACTCCTTTTTCAGATTGATTTGATTCTTTTTTAGCAGGTTTCAAGCGACGTTTGATTTTCCAGATACTTGCCCCCATAGCTGGCAAAGTAAAGGTCAAAGTTTGCTCATAATCCTTCCATAATCCTTCTTGAGTTTGAACAGTTTGATTGTGTTCTTTCCAAACACCACCCCATTGTTCTAACTCTGTATTCCAAATTTCTTCGTAGACACCTGCAACTGGCAGTCCAATTGTAAAATCAGGACGTTCGACTGGTGCCATGTTGAAGACACAGACTAGCATCTCGCCTTTTTTACCCTTACGAATAAAGGATAGAACACTTTGATCTCTATTATCAGCATCGATGATTTCAATTCCATCATAACTTGTATCAATTTCCCAAAGACAACGATGGTCTTTATAAAGTTGATTCAGTTGAGATGTGAAGTATTTCATCTTAGCATTCATTGGATCTTCAAGGTTTGACCACTCTAATTGCTCTTCTGATTTCCACTCTAAGAATTGACCAAATTCACTACCCATAAAGAGTAATTTTTTCCCAGGGTGACAAATTTGATAAGTATAAAGATTTCTCAGGCCTGCAAATTGATTATAACGGTCGCCCCACATCTTATGCATCATACTCTTCTTACCATGAACAACCTCATCATGTGAGAATGGTAGAAGATAATTTTCATTAAAGACATACATAAAACTGAAGGTTACAAGGTTAAAATCATACTTGCGGTAAATTGGATCTTCTTCGTAGAAACGGAGAATGTCATTCATCCAGCCCATGTTCCACTTGTAGTCAAATCCAAGACCACCGATCTCTTTCGGACCTGTTATTTTAGTTGCCGAAGAGCTTTCTTCTGCAATCATCATGACATCAGGGTGAGCTAGCTTAATAACAGTATTTAAACGCTGAAGGAAATAGTAACCTTCATAGTTGAGATTGCCACCATCTTTATTTGGTGTCCAAGGTGCATTATCATAATCAAGATAAAGGATGTTACTTACAGCATCTACACGGATACCATCTAAATGATAAAAATCAATCCAGAACTTAATGCTAGAAATCAAGAAGGATTGCACTTCGTTTTTCCCTAAGTCGAAGTTTAATGCTCCCCAACCATAGTTATGAGCTTTGTTATGGTCTTGATATTCAAAAGTTGGTGTTCCGTCATAATAAGCTAGAGCATCATCATTGATTGTAAAGTGACCAGGAACCCAGTCCACAATAACTCCGATATTGTTTAAATGACACTCTTCAACAAAGTCTTGAAACTCTTCTGGTCTTCCGTAAGAATGTTCTAAACCAAAATACCCCATCAGTTGATAGCCCCAGCTCAAACCAAGCGGATGCGCCATCAAAGGCATAAACTCAATATGAGTGTAGTTCATCTCAACTAAGTAAGGAATCAACTCTTCTTTTAATTGAGCAAAACTGTATGGAGTTCCGTCTGGATTTCTCTTCCAAGAGCCAGCATGAGCCTCATAGATATTAACTGGTCTTTCAAAAAATCCCAAACGTTTTCTACGAGCTAACCAAAGTCCATCCTTCCATTTCTTTTCTGGGATTTCTGTTAAAACAGCCCCTGTTCCTGGACGTGCTTCATACCGAACAGCTAAAGGATCAATCTTCATAAGCTGATGACCGTTAGCCCGTGTGATATGATATTTATAAATCTGACCCTCTTGGGCTAAAGTTGTAAAAACTTCCCAAACTCCAGATTCATTTCGAACCATAGGGATTTGATTTTCAACCCAATTCGTGAAATCACCAACTAGATGAACAGCCTGCGCATTCGGAGCCCAAACTCGGAATGTGTAACCCCATTCCCCGTCTTTCTCCTCACGATGTGCGCCCAAATAGTGCTGAAGATGGAAATTTTCGCCAGTTGTAAAAGTTCTTAAAGCTTCTAATGTATCCATAAATCCCCCTTTATATTGTAAGCGTTTTCTATATTTCTATTATACTATCTTTTAAGAAAACTTTCAACCAATTTCCGAATTATCATAAATATTTTTTAGAAAATCTTCAAGTAATTATCTTGATATTTCTTATATTTTCAGTATTTATTGATATTCTACCTTGATATCAGTTTTTGTAGCATTAAATCACTTACATTATTTTTTTCAATCCTAATTTTGCAAAACAGATACTTAAAAAACTTAACGTTATTTTCATGAATCAAACTTTTTGTTCGGATAAAGTATCTTAAGTACAATTTTATCAAATTATCTGAAATTTTCAACTATTTTTAGGAATATTCCCATATTTTTTATTAGGATGAATTTTTTAAAAATAAAAAACCCAAGATCAAATCTTGAGTTTCATTTGTTTAGTCTAGAACATTCATAACTGCCACACTAACATTGTCAATTGTATTTTCATTTTTTGAACGGCTGTTAGTGATTCGCATTTCAAGGTTACCCGCATTTTCATAATACTGTGATTCTCCTTTAGCATTGAAGACCACTAAGAAATGCTCGTCATCACCTTGAACTTCGTACACAATCCAGCCACTGTCTTCAATCGCTGTATGAACAAAGACGTGACGATAAACTTCATCGTATGTAGGATATGAAAAAGCACTGCTCTTTGTTTTGAGTTCAATAATCTGACGGATAAATTCAATACTATCCTGACGCTCATTGATTAAGTCCCAATTTACTTGGTTTACAGCATCTGGTGCATTATAACTATTCATAGCGCGTTCGCGATCATCATGAGTCAGCTCACCATTTTCGCCTGTAGCTACTAGTTTTGTACGACCGAACTCTTGACCAAGTTCCATAAAAGAGATCCCTTGCATAAGTAGGTTCATTGCAGTTGCTGTTTCTACTTTTTTCATGATACTTGTTTGGTCTTCTGTTGGATGAAGAGTCGCTAGCAAATCATGCAAGTTATAATTATCATGGGCTTCTACGTAGTTGACAACCTGATTAGGACTGAGATAAGAACCTAGTTCATGACTACCAAGGATTGCTTTTGCAACAATTGGTTCAGTAGGAGCTCCACTAACAAAACCAGACTTGATTTCTCCATAGACTTCGCCACCTTTTACAGCATCACGTTCGTCATCATTGAAGAATCCGATATTTGGCAACTGATAAGCATTATCTTTTTTTGCCTTATCATATGGTGCAAGACCTGTTCCCATATCCCAACCTTCTCCATAAAGGATTATTTTAGGATCGACTTCATCCATTGCCCAACGAATCATCTGCATGGTTTTAACATCATGGATTCCCATCAAGTCAAAGCGGAAACCATCGATATTAAACTCATTTACCCAATAGAGAAGCGAATCAATCATGTACTTACGGAACATTTCGTGCTCACTCGCAGTCTCGTTTCCTACACCTGTACCATTTTGATAGCTTCCATCTCTATTCATTCGGTAATAATAATCCGGTACTGTTGTTTGGAATGGAGCATCAACAGTTGAAAAAGTATGGTTGTAAACAACGTCCATAATGACACCAATTCCAGCATCATGATAGGCTTGAATCATCGTTTTCAAATCTCGGATAACTTGACCTGGATCGTTTGGATTCGTAGACAGGCTGGTTTCTGGTGCATTGTAGTTTTGTGGATCGTAACCCCAGTTGTAAGTGACATTACCATCTGCATCATACTCTTTGTGACGATCTGCAATTGGTTGCAGTTGAACATAGTTAACACCTAGTTCCTTGATGTAGTCAAATACAGTAGACTGGCCATATTGATTGACTGTACCCGTTTGAGCAGCCCCTAGGAAGGTCCCTCTTAACTCTGGAGAAACACCTGAAGTTTCAGACTTGGTCAAATCACGTACATGCATTTCATAAATGACAGCTTGGCAAGGATTCTCTAAACGCCATGTCGCTTCCGTTCCATTCTTAACTTCAAACCCGTCAACTTGGCGTTCTTCTTCAGAAAGGATTGCTGAACGTTTGCCATCTGGACTTGTTGCAGTCGTATATGGATCTCGGGTTACTGATTGATGATGTGGAAATTCTATCTGGTATTGATAAGCTCGTCCTGCAAGACTTTCTGGAACCGTCAAACTCCATACACCAATAGTATTGTCCTTGTGGCTATAAGAATAACTGTTGCCACGATACATTTCATAAATCTTAAGGATAGGCGCATCATTACTTGCAGATTCATACACTATAACTTGTACAGTGGTTGCTGTTGGGGACCATAGTTTAAAGCTGGTTTCTTTTTCGGAAACCTGACACCCTAATTCTCCTTGGTAACCCCAGTGATGGTCAAAACTAGCACTGTTAATCGCTTTATCAAAAGCAAATGGATTTTGATCTTTATAGTGTGGACTTGCAATAGCTGGATTTTCAGAATAATACACAGTTTCGTCCCTATCTAAAATCCAAACCTCTGTTAAGAGTGGATAATGATTGAATCGGATAGGATATTCTTTGATGACTCCATTTTTTTCAACTGTAAACACCATTTGTTCAAGAGGTGTTTCACTTGGTTGAGTAAATGAAATTTTTTCTCCAAAGTATTCTTCCTCTTTGATAAACTCTACTGAATCTAGAGGAATCTTATTGAAACTGCAATCCTTATAAGATTCATCTTTCCGATGATAATGAATAAGTACAGGATAATGATACATGTTTTTTCCTAATTTCTAATTGTAAAATTTATATAGTAGCATTTCTTGATTAAAATAATTGGATAGAAGCAAGAAATGATAGATGTGTATTCTAGACTGTGTATTCTAGACTGTGTATTCCTTATAAATTTTCAAGCCAAGCTTCGTCCCGAATCTCAATTCCCAAGTCCTGTGCTTTCTGGAGTTTGCTACCTGCATCTGCCCCTGCTACCACAAGATCGGTCTTTTTCGATACGCTGCCAGTTACCTTGGCTCCTAAACTTTCTAGTTTATTTTTAGCTTCTGAACGATTTAAACGCTCTAGCTTTCCTGTCAGTACAACAGTCAGACCAGATAAGGCTGCATCTGCCGCAACGACCTGTCCTTTGTAATCTAGATTAACATCTAATTCTTTTAATTCTCTTAAAAGTATTTTAGCACCCTCAGTCTCAAAATAGGATTGAAGACTTTGAGCAATAACATTTCCCAGACTTTCGATGCTGGCTACTTCTTCAGGATTTGCTTGAGCAAGTGATTCGATCGAATGGAAATGTTGTAAGAGTAGTTGACTTGCCTTGCTACCAACATGACGAATCCCTAAACCAAATAAGAGTTTTTCAGCAGAGTTTTCCTTAGATGCTTGAATAGCTTGATAGAGTTTTTGGGCAGATTTTTCCTTAATGCCTTCTAGCAAGAGGAAATCTTCCACAGTCAAACGATAAATATCTGCTACATCCTTGACCAATTGTGCATCAAAAAGTTTTTCGACGATAGATGTCCCAAGGCCAGAAATATTCATGGCATCACGCGATGCGAAGTGCGTCAAGCCTTCCTTGATTTGAGCAGGGCATCTCGGATTGATACAACGAAGGGCAACCTCATCTTCAAAATGCAAAAGCTTACTATCACAACTTGGACAGTTTGTTGGAATATCGAGTTTTTCTTCAGACACACGCTTAGATTCAACGACACGTAAAACAGCTGGAATGATATCCCCTGCCTTATAGACAATGACTGTGTCATTCTTACGGATATCCTTTTCAGCAATATAGTCAACATTATGAAGAGTTGCACGACTCACAGTAGTACCTGCCAGTTGCACTGGGCTAAGATTAGCAGTCGGAGTTACGACTCCTGTTCGTCCAACTGTCCAGTCAACAGAAAGAAGCTTTGCTTCTTTTTCTTCTGCCGGAAACTTATAAGCCACTGCCCACTTGGGTGCTTTGACTGTAAAACCTAGTTGCTCCTGACCGGCTAAGTCATTAACCTTAATCACAACTCCATCGATATCATAAGGTAACTGGTCTCTTTCTTGACCAACTTCCTGGATAAAATCCCATACTTCATCCATACTGTGAGCCAATAAACGTCTCGGATTGACAACAAAGCCCAATTGTTCCAAATGTTCCAACACCTTCTCTTGACTATCTCGTGTTGAAGGACTTGCTTCTTGATAAAGGAAGGTTGCAAGATTACGTTTGGCTACTACTGCTGTATCTAATTGGCGAAGTGTTCCTGCAGCAGCATTTCGTGGATTGGCGAATTCAGGCTCGCCGTTTTCTTGACGCGATTGATTAACCTGATCAAATGATGCCCTCGGCATATAGCATTCACCACGAACAGTTATATCTAATTTTTCTGGTAAAGTTAAAGGAATGTCTTTCACTCGTTTAAGATTTTCAGTGATATTTTCACCAATAGAGCCATCACCTCGAGTTGCTCCAGCAACAAAAAGTCCTTGCTCATAAGTCAAGGAAATCGATAGTCCATCAATCTTCAACTCACAAATATAAGTGACATCCTCCAATTCTTTACGAACACGCGCATCAAAGGCATCTAATTCTTCACGTGAAAAAGCATCCTGCAAACTATAGAGAGGATACTGATGACTGTATTTTTCAAATCCATCAAGAATCTTTCCACCTACACGATGTGTCGGACTTTCTGGCAAGACTTGATCCGGATGAGCTTTTTCTAACTCTACCAATTCATGATAAAGACGGTCATACTCACTATCAGATACAGATGGATTATCACTTGTATAATACTCTGTCGCATAGCGATTGAGCAACTCAACGAGCTCTTTCATTCTTTCATTCATAAAACCATTTTACCATAAAAAGGGCCATAGAAACAATACTCAAGCTCTAAAAAAGAAAATGAGAAGGGCTTTTCTATCCCTTCTCACTAATTTTTATTTTTTACGGTTCAAAATAGCGTTCAAGATAATAGCTACTGTACTTGCAATAACGATACCATTTGAGAAGAACATTTGTAATTCAGTTGGTAAAGTATTGAAGAGGTTGCTTCCGTTTAATCCCACCCCTGCAGAGATAGAAACCGCTGCAATGAGGAAGTTGTGTTCATTGTGCTCAAAGTCTACACGAGCCAAGATTTGCATCCCTTGGAGCGAAACAAAACCAAACATGACGAGCATAGCTCCACCAAGTACAGGGCTTGGAATAATCTGTGCTAAGGCACCAAACTTAGGCAAGAGACCAAGTAAGATAAGGAATCCTGCTGCGTAGTAGATTGGTAAACGTGTACGAATACCTGAAAGTTTCACCAAACCTACGTTTTGTGAAAATCCTGTATAAGGGAAGGTATTGAAAAGTCCACCAAGTAAGACAGCGAGACCTTCAGCACGATAACCATTACGAAGACGAGTGCTATCAATTGGATCTTTAGTAATATCAGAAAGAGCAAGATATACACCTGTTGATTCTACCATTGATACAGTTGCGATGATACACATCATGACAATAGATGAAATCTCAAATTGTGGAGCACCGAAGTAGAATGGAGTTGGGATATGAACAAGTGGAGCTTCTGCTACTGGAGAAAAATCAACCAAACCCATAGTCGCTGCAATAATCGTACCGGCAATCAAACCAATCAAAATCGAAATAGATTTGATAAATCCTTTTGTAAAAATATTAACCAAAAGAATAATGAGAACTGTAATCATTGCCAAAGCTAAACTTTGACCAGTTGGTTTTTCTACGTTATTTCCCATATTTCCAATAGCAACTGGAATCAAGGTCAATCCGATAGTTGTGATAACAGAACCAGTTACGATAGCAGGGAACAGATTGGCAACCTTAGAAAAGATACCTGAAATCAGGATGACATAAATCCCTGAAGCAATCAAGGCTCCAAACATAGCACCACTACCATGACTCTGACCAATCATGATAAGAGGAGCAACAGACTGGAAGGCTACACCAAGAACGATTGGCAATCCAACACCGAAGTGTTTATTGAGTTGCAATTGTAAGAGAGTTGCAACCCCACACATAAAGATATCTGTTGAGATAAGGTAGGTCAACTGTTGAGCTGAATACCCCAAAGCACTTGCAATCATGATTGGTACTAGGATTGAACCTGAATACATGGCTAGCAAGTGTTGCAAACCAAGAACGGCTGCCTGTGAGTGTTTTTCCTGTTGTTTCATTAGATGTCTGCCTCCTTGAAGATAACTTTTCCATTTTCAAAACGCTCTAAACGCGCTAGTGATACTACTTGATGACCTGATTTTTCTAACAGTTGACGGCCATCTTGGAAGGATTTTTCAATCACAATTCCGACGGCCTCAACTGTAGCACCAGCTTGCTCGATAATCTGAATCAGCCCTTTAGCTGCTTGGCCATTTGCCAAGAAATCATCGATAATCAATACTTTATCTTGAGGAGATAAGAACTTCCCTGCAATGGATACGGTACTAGTTACTTGTTTAGTGAAAGAAAATACTTCTGCAGTTAAAATTCCTTCATTCATGGTAATATTTTTTGCCTTTTTAGCAAAAATCATGGGTACATCTAACTGTTCTGCCACATATAAGGCTGGAGCAATCCCAGATGCTTCAATGGTTACAACTTTTGTAATGCCAGCATTTTTAAAATGCTCTGCAAAAGTACGACCAATCTCACGCATCAAAGAATAATCAACTTGGTGGGTCAAGAAGGAATCCACCTTAAGAATATTCTCACCTAGAATATTCCCATCTTTTAAAATACGTTCCTCTAGTAATTTCACATTAACCTCCGAAATAAAAAGGGACTTACAACGTAAGTCCCTTGGAAAGATTGAAACAGATAACCCTGCTTCTTATATCTCTCTTCGACTTACTCATTGTTAGGTATTTACGGTACCTTGTAGAAACGCCACGCCAATTCGTGGCATAAATAAGTAATGATAATTTTTAGTGAGCATCTCCATTCCAGATAGAGTTCTTCACAATCACATAATCCACATGTCTAAGATCAGCTACTTTACGACCTCCAGCATAAGAAATCGAACTTTGCAAATCTTGTTCCATCTCTGTTAAGGTATCCTGTAAATGTCCTTTGGCAGGAAGAAGAATTTTTTTTCCTTCGACATTCTTATAGGCACCTTTTTGATATTCTGAAGCTGAACCATAGTATTCTTTGAATTGTTTACCATCGACTTCAACTGTTTTACCAGGGCTTTCAATATGGCCTGCAAATAGTGAGCCAATCATAACCATACTTGCACCAAAGCGGATTGACTTGGCAATATCTCCGTGTGTACGGATACCACCATCGGCAATAATCGGTTTACGGGCAGCTTTAGCACACCAGCGAAGAGCTGCTAACTGCCAACCACCAGTACCAAAACCAGTTTTGACCTTAGTAATACATACCTTACCTGGACCGATTCCTACCTTAGTAGCATCTGCACCAGCATTTTCAAGTTCACGAACGGCTTCTGGAGTACCAACGTTACCAGCGATGACAAAGGTATCTGGCAATTCTTTCTTGATGTGCTGAATCATTGAAATCACACTGTCTGCATGTCCATGAGCGATATCAATAGTGATGTACTCTGGAGCATCATCCTTTAATTGACTAACAAAATCATACTCGTAATCTTTAACACCAACAGAGATAGAAGCAATCAAGCCCTTATCATGCATGCGTTTCACAAAAGGGATGCGTCCAGCTTCATCGAAGCGATGCATGATATAGAAATAACCACCTTTTGCAAGTTGTTCAGCAACATCTTCATCTAGGATAGTTTGCATATTTGAAGGAACAACTGGTAATTTAAAGGTGTGCTTCCCAAGTGTCACTTGTGTATCGGCTTCAGCTCGGCTTTTAAGGACACACTTGTTAGGAATTAGCTGAATATCTTCATAGTCAAAGATCGGAAATTCGTTTAACATATTTCTCTCATTTCTAGTTTTGGATCCCCTATTGTTAGGAATATCCTTGTCTTTTCCAGACAATCACTCTGAATAGTTTACAATATATTCATATTTTTGTCAATAATTATGTATTTTAATAGATAATATTCGGTTTTAGTTGGTTGATATCTGCTTTTTTACTATTTGAAAAGGAAATACATCAGCAATACTGTTGCTGCCATCCCCAAAATCCATACCGTATTAAAATACCATTTTCGAGTTTTATGATGGAAAATGAGTCCTCCAAACCAGGCTCCAAAGCCACCAAATATAAAAGCTCCTAAAAGTAAATACTTCTCTGGAATCCTCCAATGGCCGCGTTTGGACTTATATTTATCAATTCCATATAGAATAAAGATAAAAAAATTCCATAGCAAGAGTAGAATGCTAGCAACTTGTTTTAAATCAATCATCTACGTATAAGTCTCCTTGTCAGTTGTTTTATCCTATTTCTTTTTTCTGGTCAAGTCCCAACTTCTTTCAAATAGTTCAAGAACCTGTTCATCCGATAAAGTATCATCAAGTGGCAGACTTATCCAATAGCGTTTATTCATATGAAAGGCAGGGTAAATGCCTTTTTGTAGTAATAAGTCAGCTACTTGGTCATGCTTAAGATTAACGACTTCTACTTGCCCTCCCTGTGCCTTATCTAGTTTCTCCCAGGAAATCTTCATTAGAACCGCATACCACTTCTGATTATCTTCATGACGTAAAACTGCCGTATCAGGCGATTTCTCCCATAAGTATTCTAATTGATTTTCATACTTTGCTTGGACTAGAGTCATGATTCTCTTTGTCTGCGAGCAGAGAAATTCCTGCACTTCAAAACAGGACTTTCGGATATCATAAAGAACTTCTAAACAAGTCTCTCGAACACTTCCGACAAAAGTACCTCTCAAACTTTCCATGTGAACTTGAGGATATAGATCACCAGTTTCTTGGTCAAAAACTTGAAAAGATAAGTCTCCGTCCACAACTATAACTCTCATGAGAAAGTCTCCGTGTAAAATGGTCGAGCTAAAGGTCCATACACCTTTATTTTCTAAAAATCCATACTCTTTGGCCTTTTTACTATTAAACTGATAGGCTTTAAAAATTTCAAACATAAGTGAAAACTGCTACCAAAAGCTAGCAGTTCCTTTCTATTTTTTAAAAGACAACCTTGGTTCCATGTAATTGTGTCACACCTAGTTGATCGATAAAGGTTTGACGGTTGTCCATGTCAATCCCTCCACCCGGTAGGATTTCAATTTTACCTGCAGCATGTTCGAGAATTCTACGATAGTGCTCAAAACGTTTCTCGAGTGAATCACCAGATACACCAGCACGAGTCAGGATGCGTGTCACTCCAGCTTGACTAAGCCAATCAATAGCTTCCAACTGATCTTCATCGCTTAATTCATCAAAAGCCATATGGAAAACAATTTCCATGCCTTTAGAGGCAGCAATCAATTTTTCAAGGTTGAATTTATCCAGCTTCTTATCCGCTGTCAATGCACCAAAGACAACCCCTTGACTACCTGCCTGAGCAGTTACACGAATGTCCTCAAGCATAATGGCAATTTCTAGGTCATTGTAAACAAAATCACCACCTCGTGGACGAATCATAGTCATGATAGTCGTATCGTAGTCAGATGCCAGTTCTACAGCTGCCTTAGTTACTCCATAACTCGGTGTCGTTCCACCAACAGCAAGATTGTCACAGAGCTCAATACGGCGAGCTCCTGCCTGCATAGCTTTTTCAAGCAAGGTTACATTTTCAGCACAAAATTCGTATATCATTTGATACTCCTTGATGATTCGTTTGATATTATTATATCATATTGTTTTAAGTAACCCCTACTTTTTATCAAGGAAAAACGCTACTTATTAAAGCTATTCCTTATCTGGAATCACCTTAAAGAGATAATAGGTTATAAATATTGTTAAACAACCTAAAGCAATTTTTACGGGTAAAAGCGGAGCGAAATAAATGGAGATTCCCATCAAGATATAGATCGAAACAATAATCTTCTTCTTGCGTTCACGTGCGATAGACTTTGTTTCTCTAAAATCAGCCACATATGTTTGATAAAGTTTGGTATGATAGAGCCAATCTTCAAAACGCTTAGAAGATTTAGAAAAACAGGCAATTGATAATAAGAGGAAGGGAGTTGTTGGTAATAGCGGTAAGACTACACCAACGATAGCCAAAGATAATGAAATAAAGCCAATACTGAGATAAATGATACGCATTTCTACTCCTAGTTAAGAATAATCTTCTTCTAGTTTCGCACAAAAAGATGAAATCTGTCAAGTTTAAATTAGAAAAAGGGCTGAAGTAGGTACTTCAGCCCTCTCACTATTATTTAATCTTTTCTTCTTCGTAGTCACCATTGCTACATACAATTTGTTTGCCACCACCACGGATTTTCTTCTCCATGAGGAAGTGGCCACACTTAGGACAATCACGTCCAACCGGTTTATCCCAAGAAGTAAAGTCACATTCTGGATAACGATTGCATCCATAGAAAATGCGATTACGCTTAGTTTTGCGTTCGATAATTTGCCCTTGATGGCATTTTGGACAGGTAACACCTACTTCTTTAACAATGGCCTGTGTATGTCGACAATCTGGGAAATTACTACATGCGTAAAACTTACCGAAGCGCCCAATCTTAATCACCATCGGACTACCACAGACTTCACAGTCAAATCCAGCTGGTTCATCCTTGATTTGAATTTTTTCCATCTCTTCTTCAGCTTTTGCAACCTCTTTAGAGAATGGTTTATAAAACTCATCGATGACTCTTTGCCACTCTTCTTTTCCGACTTCGACATCATCTAGCTTGCCTTCCATTTCAGCAGTAAATTTCACATTAACAATGTCAGGGAAGTATTCGACAATCAGCTTGTTAACGACTTGTCCTAAATCAGTCGGTTCAAAGCGTTTAGATGCGAGTCTTACATAGTAACGTTTTTGAATTGTTTCAATGGTTGGAGCATAGGTAGATGGGCGACCAACTCCGTTTTCTTCCAAAGTTTTAATCAATGTTGCTTCTGAATATCGTGCAGGAGGTTGTGTGAAATGTTGTTCAGGTTTGCTATTGACCTGTTTGACCACATCTCCTACTTTCATATCTGGAAGCATCTTATTCTTATCAGAATCGTTGTAAATGGCCAAATAACCATCAAACTTAACTTGACTACCATTAGCAGCGAATTGAACCCCATTTTGCGAAAGCTTAACAGCCATGGTATCAAAGATAGCACCAGTCATCTGACTCGCCACAAAGCGGTTCCAGATGAGGGTATAAAGTTTAAGCTGGTCTTTATCCAAATACTTAGCAATTTTTTCAGGTGTATTGAAAACACTTGAAGGACGGATAGCTTCGTGGGCATCCTGAGCACCAGAAGCATTTTTTACCCGACTACCATGCTTAGAATAGTTACTACCAAAACGTTCATTGATGTAGCTTGCTGCTTCATTCTGGGCAACCGGACTGATACGAGTAGAATCCGTACGCATATAGGTGATCAAACCTTGGACACCTGTACCAATATTGATTCCTTCATAGAGTTGCTGAGCAACCATCATAGTCTTACGAGTACGGAAGTTGATCTTATTAGCAGCATCCATCTGCATAGAAGACGTTGTATATGGAAGAGGAGCATTGCGTTTTCTTTCCTTTTTATCTACTTGATCAACTGTAAAATCCTTGCTGTTCAAATGAGATAAAACTTTTTTGACTTCATCATTGGTAGTCAACTTCATCTTCTTGCCATTCATTCCATAAAAAGAAGCTTGGAATTGCTTGGTACCTTTTTTAAAGACACCATCAATCGTCCAATATTCTTCTGGTTGGAAGGCATTGATTTCATCTTCGCGATCAATGATTAGCTTTAAAGCGACAGACTGCACACGTCCTGCCGATAAACCTTTTTTAACTTTTTTCCACAAGATTGGAGAAATTGAATACCCTACTAAACGGTCCAAAACACGACGGGCTTGTTGGGCATCGACCAAATCCATATTGATTTTACGAGGTTCTTTAAAGGCATTTTTCACTGCATCTTTGGTAATCTCGTTGAAAACAACACGGTTGGTATCATTCTCGTCAAGATTTAAAATATGCGCTAAATGCCAAGAAATAGCTTCTCCTTCACGGTCCGGGTCACTTGCAAGAAAGACTTTATCGGCTTTCTTAGCTTCTTTTTTCAAGTCATTGATGAGAGGACCTTTCCCACGAATATTGATGTATTGAGGTTCGTAATTATTTTCCACATCGACTGACATACTGGATTTTTTCAAATCACGAATATGACCAACACTAGCTAAAACCTTATAATTTCTACCCAGATATTTTTCAATCGTTTTAGCCTTTGCAGGCGACTCCACGATTACTAGATTTTTTTTAACTGTTGATTTTTTCTTCTTTGTTGCCGTAGCCACAGTATCACACCTTTTCAAAGTAATTAAACTTTATAAAGTGTAAACCATTTTTAAAAACCTGTCAAGACTTAACACCCATACAATAGAAGAAAAGTTTGCTAAATGAAATGATTCTATGTCTAAAACTCAAACTCAGCGAGAATATCCTGCCCACATGTTGCTAGTTTTGCTCCTTCTTGGATCAAATGATGACAGCCGTCTGAGCGTCCATCTAAAATGGAACCTGGAATCGCAAAGACATCTCTACCTTCCTCCATAGAACGCTCACAAGTGATTAAGCTACCAGATCTCATTTTAGCTTCTGCAACGATAACTCCTCGACACAATCCTGCAATAATGCGATTTCTTGCTGGAAAATGAAATTTCAAGGGTTCTTCCCCTGGTCCGTACTCACTTAGTATTAAATGATTGTCCCCAATATATTCTTGAAGACGTTTATTTGAACGAGGATAATAGACATCCAATCCTGTCCCTATTACCGCAATTGTTCTGCCACCAGTTTGAAGAATTGACATATGGGCTGCTGTGTCGATTCCTCTAGCAAGACCGCTCACCACAACTAATTCATTTTCCAGTTCTTCGATGACTTTTCGAACCGACTTGGTTCCGGTTTGACTACAAGAGCGACTACCTACAACTGCTATCTTTGGTAATTTTAAGAGATTTAAGTCTCCTTTGTAGAAAAGTAAGACTGGTGCATCATAAATTTCACTGAGTGCAATTGGATAAACATCATCCAGAATCGAAAACGATGGGAACTTTGCAAAATCTTTTTGTAGACGTTCCAAACTTTCAAGGTTCAATTTATGATACCGTTCCATAAAGATTACTGGATTGCGACACTCTGAGGCTTCTGCTATAGTCTCTAAACTCAATTCCTGATCATAAATTTCTCCATATTGAAGAACTTTCAGAACCTGCTGATTACTTAAACCTGCTTGCTTTAACTTATAAATCTCGAAATTATCAATCTTAATTTTCATGATCGACTCCTTTTTCTCTCTCTATTTATCTATTCGTAGAAAAAGAAAAAAACTCCCAACAATTTTACTTGTTAGGAAGTTTCTATTTATCTTTGTTATGTTAGTAATCAGGTCGAAGAACTCCAGTGACAGTCGCTTTAGTTGCTTCGTAGTCTCCGTCAATAACAACCTTGATAATGCGTTTAGCATCTTCTTCAGGCGCAGGAACCAATGGGAGGCGAGTTGGACCAGCTTCAAACCCCATATAGTTGAGTACTGCCTTGACAGGCGCAGGACTTGGATAAGAGAAAAGAGCATTGACTTTAGGAATAAATTTACGTTGAATCGCTGCTGCCTTCTTCATATCACTCTCTTCAATCGCAGTGAACATTTCATGCATTTCATCACCATTCGTATGAGAAGCAACAGAAATTACACCGTCAGCACCAAGATTCATAGCATGGAAAGCATCCCCATCTTCACCAGTGTATACCAAAAAGTCTACAGGCTTATGCTCAATCAAGTAGGCCATATTGGCAAGACTAGTACATTCTTTGACACCGATAATATTTGGATGGTCAGCCAAACGAAGTAAAGTATCTGGAGTCATTTCGACAACTACACGACCTGGGATGTTATAGATAATAATTGGCAAATCTGATGCGTCTGCAATGGCTTTAAAGTGTTGGTACATACCTTCTTGAGATGGTTTATTGTAGTAAGGTACAATCGCTAGACCGGCTGCAAAACCACCAAACTCCGCTACTTCTTTAACGAACTCGATCGAGTCGCGAGTATCGTTAGTACCAACACCCGCAATTAAAGGAACACGGCCGTTAACAACCTTTTGTACAGCCGCGAACAACTGCAACTCTTCATCGTGGGTTAGGGTTGGACTCTCAGCAGTCGTACCTGCTAAGAGAATTCCATCTGTATGATGTGCCAATAAGTGTTCAATTAAATTTGGAATCGCATCGAAATTAATAGAGCCATCTTCATGAAAAGGAGTAATAAAAGCTGTAATAATTTTACAATCTTTTAAATCTTGATAAGACATACAATAATTCCTCTCTATTTTAAAGAAGGAGTTCAAACGAACTCCAACATGTTATTTCAATTCAAATTTTAATTCAGCTGTTGGGCGAACCAAACCACGTTCGTGAAGTGTTTCTGCGATTTGGACTGAATTCCAAGCTGCACCTTTAAGGAGGTTATCAGAAACTACCCACATATGGATTCCTTTTTCTGCATCCAGGTCTTTGCGGATACGTCCAACGAAGGTATCACGTGAACCTACCGCATTAACCGCTTGAGGATAGATTTGGTGAGCAACATCGTCTTCAAGGACGGCACCTGGGAATTCTGCAATAGCAGCTTTCACTTCTTCGATTGGTGCTACTTCTTTTGTTTCAATGTAGACTGACTCTGAGTGAGCTGACAAGACTGGAATCCGCACACAAGTTGCTGAAACAGCAATGCTATCGTCTTCCATAATTTTCTTAGTCTCGTTTGTCATCTTCATTTCTTCGTATGTGTAGTCATTATCTGTGAAGACATCAATTTGCGGAAGAGCGTTGAAGGCGATTGGATAGTGTTTCTTATCTCCACCTGAAGGTAAGATTTCTGCTTTAACATCACGTGGGTTAACTCCATCATTTAAGACTTCACGAAGCTCACGTTGGGTTTCAAGAATAGCTCCCATACCAGCACCTGAAACTGCTTGATAAGTTGATACAATGATACGGTCTAAACCCCATTTTTGACGAACAGGCTCAAGAGCAACCATCATTTGAATTGTTGAACAGTTTGGACAAGAGATAATTCCGTTGTGAGCATCAAGGGCATGGGCATTCACTTCAGGAACGACCAATGGTACATCTGGATTTTGACGGAAATAAGAAGTGTTATCTACGACGACTGCGCCTGCCTTAACAGCATAAGGTGCGTATTTTGCAGAAGTTGATCCACCAGCTGAGAAGAGAGCAATATCAACCCCTTCAAAAGCGTCTTCTGTTGTTTCTTCTATGGTCACATCTTGACCTTTGAATTGCAAGACCATTCCTGCAGAACGTGCAGACGCAAGGTAACGAATCTTATCGATAGGAAGAGTTGATTCTTCCAACATTTTGATCATTTGAGCACCAACGGCACCTGTAGCGCCGACAACAGCAACTGTGTATCCCATAACAAACCTCTTTCGGAATTTTCTAAAAATTTCTATAATAGAAACATTATACTACTTTTTGGAGGAATTGAAAAGTCTTTACCCTATCTATTTTCTGAAATTGACAAGAAAAGGCGGTGGGACAGAAATCGATAGACAAAGTCTCGATTTCGTAGTCCCAGCCCCGCGAGGATGATTAGGAGCTTTTTGGAGTCTAAAAGACGAACAAAAAGTTCAATCAGCTACCGCGTCAAAGTTTGATTGCTAATAAAAATGAGGTCGGGCTCTTTTGTCCCAACCTCTTCTACTATTCATAAAATTGTTTATATGGTTTATTAAAAGCATCTAAAATATTTGATGGAGTATCTGAATAAGATTTTGTCTCAGTCCAATTTCCTTTAACAATAATTCTTTCAGCCGCATTAGCATCTTCACAGGTCACTAGGGTGATTTCATTAATCCCCTCACGATCCTCAATTAAATCTACTCGGTCAGGAGTAACAATTTTAACTTCATCTATCTCATACGTATAGACTTTTTCTTTATCTGTTAGATAAATTTTCATCCCTTTCTCAGCTCGAGCTAGAGGTGAAAATAACTTCTTGTCTGCATTATTACCAGTAAATATACGATGACTAGCTAGAGAATAGTTTCCTTCTCCCATTACTTGATTAGCTTTCATTGTACCAGCACCATAAAAAAGGTTGACGTTATCGAGTCCCTTAAATATTGGTAGATTCATTTCAAGTTCTGGAATAGCAATTCCTCCAATAACCGGGAGTTGCTGAGAATTCCATTGAGCTGAAAGCACTGCCTCTGATGAAAGTGCTTTGACAGAGTTAAAGTCAAAATTTCCTTCTGTTTCTTGATTCTTCTCAATATTTTCCTTCGTTACTTGACTAACCTGATACTTATTAGTATTTAAAATCATAAAAATATCACGTATCTTCGAATTAAAAATCAAGGCTAGAGACAAAAGGATTAGAAAGCCAGCCAAAATATTAATCAGCAAATTCTTACGCTTATTCTTTTTACTTTTTCTTCTTTTTCGAGACATTATTCTTCACTTTCTGTTTCGTTTTCTGCCTCAACTTCTTCCTTCTCTGCTGCTGCAACTGTTGTAAAGGTTACAATCTTAGCATTTTCATCCAGACGCATTACTTTTACTCCCATTGTAGAGCGTCCAGTTTGTGAAATATTGGCAACATTTGTTCGAATCATAACACCAGTGTCTGTGATGACCATCAAGTCTTCGTCACCTTTTACTGTGAGTAGACCGGCAAGTTGACCGTTTTTATCAGTAATATTAGCGGTTTTCATACCTTTACCAGCACGACCTTTAGTTGGATATTCAGTAGCAACTGTACGCTTACCGTATCCTTTTTCAGTAATGATAAGGACTTCATCTTGGTCAGTAATCACTCTCGCTCCAACCACAGCATCCCCTTCACGAAGGTTAACCCCTTTAACACCTGTGGCGCTACGGCTCATGCTACGAACCGAAGACTGATTGAAACGAACAGCATAACCTAATTTGGTTCCGATGATGATATCGGTATCTTTTTCAGTTAGTAAGACATTAATCAATTCGTCCTCATCTTTCAAATTCAAGGCTTTGAGACCATTTTGACGAATATTTGCGAATTCTTTTACGCTCGTTCTCTTAACGATACCTGCACGTGTTGTAAAGAAGAGGTAAGCATCATCACTACGTTCTGATTCTACGTTGATGATGGTTTGGATACTTTCACCCTCATCTAGTTTCAAAAGGTTAACAACAGGTAAACCTTTGGCTGTACGTCCATACTCAGGGATTTCATATCCCTTAAGTCGATAGACACGTCCTTTATTTGTAAAGAAGAGTAAGTGATCATGAGTACTTGTGGAAACTAACTCACGAACAAAATCATCATCCTTAACACCAGTACCTTGAATACCTCGTCCACCACGTTTTTGAGCAGTGAACTCATCTTGGTCCAAACGTTTAATATACCCTTTGTTTGATAGAGTGATGAGAACATCAGACTCTTCAATCAAATCTTCATCTTCAAGTGTCAAGACTTCACCGACCATCAACTCCGTACGACGTTTATCTCCAAACTTGCGTTTGACTTCATCCAATTCTTCTTTGATGATCTGAGCAACACGTTCTGGCTTAGCAAGAATATCTGCCAAATCAGCAATCAAGGCAATCAATTCGTCATACTCTGACTGAATCTTATCACGTTCTAAACCTGTCAGACGACGGAGGCGCATGTCAAGGATAGCTTGACTTTGACGCTCAGAAAGCTTAAACTTGCTCATCAACTCTGCTTGAGCTTCTTCATCGGTTTCACTAGCGCGGATGATACGAATAACTTCATCAATATGATCTAGAGCAATCAGCAAACCTTCCAAGATATGTGCACGTGCTTCGGCTTTCTCTTTATCAAATTGAGTACGACGAGTCACCACTTCTTTTTGGTGCTCAATATAGGCATCTAAGATTTGACGAAGAGAGAGAATCTTTGGAACACCATTTTGGATAGCCAACATATTAAAACCAAAGCTAGTTTGCATCTGAGTCATCTTGAACAAGTTGTTCAAAATGACATTGGCTGACGCATCACGCTTCACTTCAATGATGAAACGTACACCTTCTCGGTTTGACTCATCACGTACAGCTGTAATTCCTTCAATACGTTTTTCTTGAACTAAACGTACAATGTGTTCATGCACTTTAGTCTTGTTAACCATATATGGAAATTCTGTAACAACGATCCGTTCGCGACCTGTTTTCGTTTCTTCGATTTCTGTACGAGAACGAAGAACAATAGAACCTTTCCCTGTTTCATATGCCTTATGAATACCTGATTTCCCCATAACAAGGGCACCAGTTGGGAAGTCTGGACCAGGAAGAACTTCCATCAATTCTTTGGTTGTGACTTCTGGATTATCCATCACCAACTTAACAGCATCGATGGTTTCACCCAAGTTATGTGGCGGAATATTGGTCGCCATACCAACGGCAATACCTGTGGCACCATTAACCAAAAGATTTGGAAAACGAGCTGGTAAAACAACAGGTTCTCGTTCATTGGCATCGTAGTTATCAACGAAATCAACTGTATTTTTATTGATATCGCGAAGCATTTCAAGGGCGATCTTACTCATACGTGCTTCGGTATAACGCTGAGCGGCAGCACCGTCACCGTCCATGGAACCAAAGTTACCATGCCCATCTACAAGCATATAACGGTAGCTCCACCATTGAGCCATACGAACCATGGCTTCGTAGATAGATGAGTCACCGTGTGGATGGTATTTACCCATGACATCCCCTGTAATACGGGCAGATTTCTTATGGGGTTTGTCAGGTGTCACACCCAATTCGTTCATACCGTATAGAATACGACGATGAACAGGTTTCAACCCATCACGAACATCAGGAAGAGCACGCGATACGATTACACTCATGGCGTAGTCGATAAAGCTAGTCTTCATCTCCTTTGTCAGATTGACATTCACTAGATTTTTATCTTGCATTAAAAAATGCCTCATTTCACTATTAGTAACTAGATATATTATACCATAGTTTGGACTATTTTACAGTCTAACAACACTAACAACACGTGTAAAACGTTTACATATTTATCCCGAAGGTATATCCGTGACAAAACTTAGCAAAAGTGATAGAATGAAATCAAACAGGGTATTACCCTTAAAAAAACAAAGGAGATGTTTAGACTAATGACAGCAACTAAACAACACAAAAAAGTTATCCTCGTTGGTGACGGTGCCGTAGGTTCATCTTACGCTTTCGCTCTTGTTAACCAAGGAATTGCCCAAGAACTTGGTATCATTGAAATTCCTCAATTGTTTGAAAAAGCAGTTGGTGATGCAGAAGACCTTAGCCACGCGCTTGCTTTTACTTCACCTAAGAAAATCTACGCAGCTAAGTATGAAGACTGTGCAGACGCTGACCTTGTAGTTATCACTGCTGGTGCTCCACAAAAACCAGGTGAAACTCGTCTTGACCTTGTTGGTAAAAACCTTGCTATCAACAAATCAATCGTTGAACAAGTTGTTGCATCTGGTTTCGACGGTATCTTCCTTGTCGCAGCTAACCCAGTTGACGTTTTGACTTACTCAACTTGGAAATTCTCAGGCTTCCCTAAAGAACGTGTTATTGGTTCAGGTACTTCACTTGACTCAGCTCGTTTCCGTCAAGCTCTTGCTGAAAAAATCGGTGTTGATGCACGTTCAGTTCACGCTTACATCATGGGTGAACACGGTGACTCTGAGTTTGCCGTTTGGTCACACGCTAACGTTGCCGGTGTAAAATTGGAACAATGGTTGCAAGCTAACCGTCACTTGGATGAAGCTGACCTTGTAGAACTCTTCATCTCAGTTCGTGATGCTGCTTACTCAATCATCAACAAAAAAGGTGCAACATACTACGGTATCGCGGTAGCTCTTGCTCGTATCACAAAAGCTATTCTGGATGATGAAAATTCTGTTCTTCCACTTTCAGTATTCCAAGAAGGTCAATACGGTGTTGAAAACGTCTTTATCGGTCAACCAGCTATCGTTGGTGCTCACGGTATCGTTCGTCCAGTGAACATCCCATTGAACGATGCTGAACTTCAAAAAATGCAAGCATCTGCTCGTGAATTACAAGAAATTATCGATGAAGCATGGAAAAATCCAGAATTCCAAGCTGCTTCTAAAAACTAATTATATTAAAGTTAAAAAAGAAATGTCTAGACAAAATTGTCTAGACATTTTTTATAACTCTAATTCATTTGAGCAAAAGCTGCTTCAGCATCTGCGTTACTAATTGCCCCTAATTGAATCTTAGCAATTTTACCCTGTGAATCAATTAAATACTCTGTAGGGATACTACGAATTTGATAGGCTTGAAAAACAGATCCTTTTGTATCATATAAAACGGGAATGTCTTTATAGCCTTGGTCCTCAAACCACTTTGGAAATTGATCTACAGTTTTTTCACCTTGAAGGCCTGGTGCAATAACAGATAATATTTCGAAATCACGATCTTCTTTTGCAGCAAGCTCCATCAATTCTGGCATACTCTTCTTGCATGGTCCGCACCAAGATGCCCAAAATTTAAGATAAACTTTTTTACCTTTAAAATCAGATAATTTCACTTCTTTTCCATCCATCGATTGAAGGGTGAAATCTGGCGCTTCGACTCCTACAGCAACTTGTTTTACAGTTGCTTGCTGCTGTGTTTGAGTCGTTTGAGTTTCTTGACTTGATTTTTTTTCTTCTTTGCCACAAGCAATCAAAAGAAAGATAGATAAGAAACTAAGTCCAAAATAGATAATTTTTTTCATAGATAACTCCTTTTATCCTAATATTCCAGATAAGATATTTAATTGTCCCAACATTAATAAAATTCCCATAAGGATAATCAGTAAACCACCAATTCTCTTCAATAAGAGGAGGTGAGATTTGATTTTACTAAAATAGGGCATAATAAGACCTGATGCTAAGGCCAATACTAAAAATGGAAGCGCCATTCCGAGAGTATAGATAAGGGTTAATAAAGCCCCCTGAAGAGCTCCATTTCCTCCCGAGGCAGCCAGTGCTAAAACAGAACTTAAAACTGGACCAATACATGGAGTCCAACCAAAGCTAAAGCTGATACCAAGTAAAAAGGCCGACAGATATTTACTAGACTGTTTTTGATTAAATGTTACTGTTTTTTGGAACTCTAATTTACGTAGATGAAGGATTTCCATCTGATGCAACCCCAATATGATAATAATGACTCCCATGACATAACGGAACCAATCAGCATAGAGTAAGTTACCTAGAAATCCTGCTCCAAACCCTAGAATAAAGAAAATCAAAGAGATACCTGCAATAAAACAGAGTGTCCGAATTAATCCTGACCAGGCAACCTCTTTACCTAAAAAACGAAATGTCTTTGACTCCTCTTGATCATCTAATAGAACACCTGCATATACTGGTAGCAGGGGAAAGATACAAGGAGAAAAGAATGATAAAACCCCAGCTAAAAATACAGAGATAAAAAATAAAATACTTTCCAATTAAGAACCTACTTTCATTTAGTTATATTTTATTTTACTATAAAAGAAAACGTTTGTAAGATATCTGCTACGTAAATTTATTTTCAACTTGAAAGAATCAAAAAAGGAGCTCAGCTCCCTTTTTTTATTAGTATGTTCCTTCTTCACCTTGACTTGTCAAGATAACAGGTCCATCCTTTGTAATAACAAACTGATGCTCATACTGACATGATAAACCACCGTCGATCGTTTTGTGTGCCCATCCTGTTTTCATATCAGTATCGATTTCCCAATCACCTGTATTAATCATCGGCTCGATTGTCAATACCATACCTTCACGTAGGCGGAGACCACGGCCTGCGATACCATAGTTAGGAACCATTGGTTCTTCATGCATGGTTGGGCCAACACCGTGTCCTACAAGATCGCGAACAACTCCATAGCCACGACTTTCAGCATATTCCTGAATGGCAGCTCCAATATCACCGATTCGGTTTCCTACAACAGCTTTTTCAATACCGATGTACATAGCTTCTTTGGTCACGTCCATTAAGTTTTTAACTTCTTCTGACGGTTTGCCAACAGCGTATGCCCAACAAGAATCGGCTAATCCACCCGTAAAGTTTTGTGTATAATTCTTAACTTCTTTCACTTTATTAAAGTTTAATTTAGAAACATCAAGGTCTGATTTAGCAATCGGTCCTCCAAGAACCATATCAACCTTGAGCAAATCACCTTCTTTTAAAATATAGTGGCGAGGAAAAGCATGAGCTACTTCGTCATTGAGTGAGCAGCATGTTGCATAAGGATAATCCATAATTGCCCCATCAACACCAATTTGTAAAGGAAGGAAATTTTCTTCTTTACAACGACGGCGCACATATTCTTCTACTTCCCACATGTCTACACCTGGTTTGATGATGTCACGCAAACCAATGTGAATACTTGCAAGAAAATCGCCAGCCTTATCCATTGCTTCAATTTCTCTAGCTGATTTTAATGTAATCATGTTCTCTCCTAAATTCTAATTAATTTTTACAGTTACATTTGCTTTTGATACGATTTGATGATTGAGATAAATATCATAATCAATGATAGCAGAGCGTCTCGTATGGTGAATAATTCTAGCTTGAATACGTAGAACATCATCAATCTGGACAGCCTGTAAGAAATAAATCAACATCTGTTCAATGATAAGATTTCGACCACTATTAACGACCAAATCCTGAGTCATATGGGTCAATATTTCTGAAAGAACTCCATTTGCAAGGACACCATTCTTTTCAAGCATAAAGGGTTCAACTGTAATGACAACTTCATCATGATGATAAGATAATTTCTGGCCAATCTGCTCTGAAAATGTTGGTAGAGCCGATACCTGAGAGCGACTCATTTTTTCCATGACATCGCGTCTAGTAATGACACCTAGCAAAGTTTGATTGCTACGAACAACGGGTACCATTTCAAAGTCTTCAGCAATCATTCTCTGGCTAACGTTAGCAACATTCGTTGCTAAACCTGTCATGTAGACTGTTCTTGTCATGACCTTATCAATGGTCGTTCCAGGAGATTTATCTCCAGCATCACGCATGGTAACTACCCCAACGACAACCTGGTGTTGATTGATGACAGGGAAACGACTGGTCCTATTCTTTCGAACCAAATCTAGATAATCTTTGACAGTATCCGTTTCTTGTAGAAATCCATATTCATGACTAGTACGATAAATCTTTTCAACTGTTAAAATATCAGTTTTGATTTGAACATTTGACAAAGCACGGTTAATCATCGTCGCAATTGTAAATGTATCATGCTTGCTTCGTAATACTGGGATATTCTTTTTATCAGCTGCGTTCAAAACATCTTTATGAACTTCAAATCCACCTGTGACCAAGACAGCATTTTCGTTTTCTAGTGCCAACAACTGGATGCGTGTTCGGTCACCGACAATGACTAGCCCACCATCATGAAGGTAAGAAAGGATATTCTTCTCAGTCATCGCTCCGATGGAAAATTTACTAAATTCTCTGTCCAAACCAGCTTGACCAGCTAAAACTTCTGAACCAGTGACTTCTGCAATTTCCGCGAAAGTGAGTTTCTCAATGGCAACTTTTTTTGATTTGACACGAATAGTCCCACTCCGAGGCCGTGTTTCTACTAAACCTCTATTTTCAGCCTCTTTGATAGCACGATAAGCCGTACCATCACTAACTCCCAAACGATTGGATATACTTCGAACACTAACCCGTTTTCCAACTGGTAATTCTTCCAAGTAGGCTAATATTTCTTGGTGTTTACTCATTTAGTTCCCCTTTTGTATAGCGAAATTCTAGATAATCTCGCATCTTACGAGTATAGCGATCGCTACCTTTGAAACGTCGAGACAGAACAAAGCCCGATTTCTGTGCTACTTTTTGACTAGCAGCATTTTCTAAATGTGTTACAATCGTTAGTTGCTTTAATCCAAATTCGTTCATGGATAAATCCCGCAATTTGCTAACAGCTTCAGTCATATATCCCTGAGACCAAAAATCTTTCCTCAAAAAATAGCCAATTTCTGCTTCTTTCCTAATTTCGTCCAGTTTTTCGAACTTAATTGCTCCAATCATTTTTTCTGTTTTTTTATCACAAATGGCCCAAATACCCAAAGGTGATTTCATAAAGTAGTTAGCAAGCGCATATTGACTTTCTTCAATACTAGCTTGCGTAGGAAAAATAAATTGAAGATTTTCAGGGTTTGATGCCAACTCATGAAAGTCATCAACATCTGTAAAAAAGAATGGACGGAAATACAAACGTTCCGTCTCATAAAAAGAAAACATTGCTAATTTTGTCCAGATATTCATTCTTATCCTCAAATTGCTAATCTTCAATCAGCTCAATATCTGCTCCAAGCTTACGTAATTTCTCAATGATATTTGAGTATCCTCGCAAAATAAACTCAACACTTGTAATCTCTGTTCTACCTTCAGCCATTAGACCAGCAATAACCAAAGCTGCACCTGCACGCAAGTCTGTAGCTCTTACACTTGCACCATGTAAAGGATTCCCACCTTTATAGATAATGTGATCATTAGTAGTTGAAATATCAGCGTTCATTTTTGCTAATTCAAAGACATGGTTAACGCGTTTTTCATATATGGTATCAATCAGTGTCCCACGTCCTTCTGCTTTTAATAGCAAAGGTGTAATTGGCTGTTGGAGGTCCGTTGCAAATCCAGGATATGGTGCTGTCTTGATATTAACAGCCTTAAGATTTGTTTGCTCTTCGACGAAGATACTGTCTTCTGAAACAGTCATATGAACACCCATTTCTTCAAGTTTAGCAATAAAGGCTTCTAAATGCTCATAGAGTACATTATTGATGCGAATTCCTTGACCAACTGCAGCAGCCATTGAGATATAAGTACCAGCTTCAATACGGTCTGGAATAACTTGATGTCGTGTGCCGTGAAGGGATTCAACACCATCAATAATAATCATATCCGTACCAGCACCACGAATATGACCTCCCATATTATTTAACAAAGTAGCTACATCAATAATTTCAGGCTCCCTAGCAGCATTTTCAATAACTGTACGTCCTTGAGCTTTTACTGCTGCAAGCATTGTATTAATCGTTGCTCCAACACTTACAGTATCCATATAAATACTAGCCCCCTGTAACTTTGAACCATTAGTTGAGAGATTCATATTATCTCCCTCGTACGTTGTCTTTGCTCCCATAGCTTCAAAGGCTTTTAAGTGCAAATCAATCGGACGAGGTCCCAAATCACATCCACCAGGTAAACCAACTGTTGCTTCACCGAAACGTCCAAGAAGGCTGCCATAGAAATAATAAGATGCACGAAGACTGTTGATTTTCCCGTATGGCATTGGTTTGTTTTGAACACCACGGGGGTCAATCTCTAAGACGTCATCATAACGCTTAACACTAGCGCCCATAATTTCCATGATATCAACCAAACTAGCGACATCAGAGATATCTGGAACACAGTCCAAAATTACAACATCATCTGACAAAATAATAGCAGGAATCAGGGCTACTACACTATTTTTTGCACCGCTAATGGTAATCTCACCCTTTAATGGACGCCCACCGTTAATGACAATTTTTTTCATTAGTTACTATATACTCTTTCACTATTTATTCATAAGGTCTCACCCTATATTATACCATATTTCTTTCTTATTATCTATCAATATAAATTAAATATATTGCTAACCTCTCAAGTAATTTCTACTAGTTTTAGGTTAAATTTTATCAGTTCGTCTATCACTGCTTTTTATTTATAAAAAAAGCTTCCCGAATATCTCGGAAAGCCTTATTTAATGCTACTTTCAGCATCCTCGCCTTTTTATTTCAAGGCTCAGGATAAAAAGGTTCACTGGACCTTTTTATTTTGCGATTGGGTAAACAGAAACTTGTTTTTTATCGCGACCTTTACGTTCAAAGCGTACTAAGCCTTCAACTTTAGCGAACAAAGTATCGTCTCCACCACGACCAACGTTAACACCTGGATAGATGTGTGTACCACGTTGACGGTAAAGGATTGATCCACCAGTTACAGTTTGTCCGTCAGCTGCTTTAGCTCCAAGACGTTTAGCTTGTGAATCGCGTCCGTTTGATGTAGAACCTCCACCTTTTTTGTGGGCGAAAAGTTGCAAGTTGCTAAGAGTCATTTTTAACATAATGTTTTCCTCCGTGTTAGTTTTCTGTGATAACTCTGGTTTGGACGAACTCAGAAGAGTTCTCCGATAAGTTTGCCATACCTAAGAAAAATGATTCGAAGAATAACTGCGTCATTTCTCTCTGGTGTGAAGGAAGATCAGTTGGAATTTCAACCATCAGATAACCACCTTCTTCTTCGTTTAATTCTAAGATTGGTTCATAGCCTGCAAATTTCTCAATGGAATTGATAAAGTTAATGGCAAGCGTAGAAACCGATGCACACACGACATCTAGGCCGTATTCGCCACTCTCGGCGTGTCCAGTAATCTCCGCACTCCTCAGCTCGCCATCTTCGGCTCTCTCAAAGACTGCTTGTATCATGTGTTCTCCTTAAAATTAAGCGTTGATTGCGTTGATGACAACTTTAGTATATGGTTGACGGTGACCTTGTTTACGGTGGCTACCTTTTTTAGGTTTGTACTTGTAAGTAACAACCTTCTTTTGTTTTCCTTGTTTTTCAACAGTTCCAACTACAGTAGCTCCAGCAACAAGTGGAGTTCCGACAACAGTGTTTTCACCACCAACAAGAACAACTTCGTTAAAAGTAACTTCTTGACCAGCTTCAACGTTCAATTTTTCAACGTAAACTGCTTGACCAACTTCAACTTTAACTTGTTTTCCGCCAGTTTTGATAATTGCGTATGTGCTCATTATGCACCTCCTATGATTTTTTGGGTTTCCCCGAATTTTTGTGAAGACTCGCCTAGCATCGTGGGACGAACCACTTAAGCTCAAGGGATGAGCGACGATGATCGAGCGGTTGCACAGGCATGTGCATAGTCAACTCTACAAGTATAGCATAATTCTAAATTTTTGACAAGTATTTTCACTCGAAATTCCGTGTTTTAGTAGACTTTTTTCGCCAAGCAGATAAAGCTATACGTAGATAAAAAATACTCATCATGATAGGGACACCTAAAATCGTTTTTTCGTTGAAAACGATGGTTAAGTAAGCTGAAAATACTACTCCTAGAATGAAACTAATAAGTAAGCTCACAAAAATCAATCCCTCCATTAGAAACGCTGTATGCTTGGTTCGGACATATTCACCAAACGCTAACATAGTACGTTTGATGTTTCCCGTCATAAAGGCATTGTTATAGGCAATACCTGAAACCTCACCAAAAGCTGTTGTAACGAGACCCATACAAAAAGCCAGAGGAGGAACAATAAAAATGTTATCAACACTCAATGGAATAAAACCGATGATCACTGATAAAATAGCTAATGGAACAAGTGATAGAATTGGTTTTTTAACAATACGAAGTTTTTCCTTGTAAATCGTCAGCATAAAAACGCCTAACATGAAGGATAAAAGTGTCAGTATCTTTAGTTCAGCATCAGCTAGATTTCTCTGAACGATTCCGACTGATAAAAAGATCAAATTCCCTGTTTGCCCAGCGACCAAGGTATTCCCTCTTACAATAAAGGTATAGGCTTCTACATAACCTGCACAAAAAGTCAAAAAAAGCGCCAATCTTTTTGAATGACGAGAAATTTTTCTCATTGGTAATAATCTCATACTAAACTCCTAAATATACTGTTACTATTATACCATTTTTTCTAGAAATTTCGAAGGTTCAAAGCAAAAGAATTCTCTCAACTTAGCGAGTTGACTCTTTCTATGATATAATGAAATCAATTATTACTGACAGAAAAAGGAGTTTCCATGCTAAAACTAGGTATAATCGGAACTGGCGCAATCAGCCATCATTTTATCGATGCAGCCCATACTAGTGGAGAATACCAACTAGTTGCAGTCTATTCAAGAAAAATTGAAACTGCAGAAAAGTTTGCTTCTCACTATCAAGATGTAACATTATTTGACCAGTTAGAAGATTTTTTCAAACACCCTTTTGATGTCGTCTATATTGCTAGTCCAAATTCCCTACACTTTAGTCAGGCTAAAATTGCCTTAGTTGCTGGAAAACATGTCATCCTTGAAAAACCAGCTGTGACTCAGCCAAAAGAATGGCAGGAATTAATTGAAGTTGCTACAGAAAATCAACGATTTATCTTTGAAGCGGCACGTAACTACCACGAAGAGGCTTTCGCTACAATTAAAGACTTTCTTGCTGACAAACATGTTTTAGGAGCAGACTTTAACTACGCTAAATATTCATCTAAGATGCCTAAACTCCTTGCTGGCAATACTCCTAACGTTTTCTCAGACCGTTTTGCTGGCGGAGCTCTCATGGATTTAGGAATTTACCCACTCTATGCTGCTATTCGCTTATTTGGGAAGCCAACTCGTGCAACCTATCAAGCTCAACAACTAGACAACAGTATTGATTTAAACGGAGACGGTATCCTCTCCTATCCTGACTATCAAGTTCATATCAAAGCAGGAAAGAATATCACTTCTAATCTTCCTTGCGAGATTTATACGACTGACGGCACCTTGACGCTCAATACAATCGAGCATATCCAATCATCTGTTTTTATAGACCATCAAGGAAATGAACTCCAACTTCCTATCCAGCAGGCACCTCACACTATGACAGAGGAAGTCGCTGCTTTTGCACATATGATTAACCAACCAGACCAGACTCTCTACCAGCAATGGCTTACCGATGCAACAGATGTTCATCAAGTGCTTTATACCATGCGACAAGATGCTGGCATTAGATTTGAGGCAGAAAAATGAAAACGAAACTACCAAACGAATGGCAAAAATTGATTGACCAACTAGGTTTCCAAGAATTCACTCCCATTCAAGAACAACTGTTTAATCCTATTTTAGAAGGAGAATCACTCCTTGGAGTCAGTCCAACCGGAACGGGAAAAACCTTAGCTTACCTACTCCCGAGTCTTTTAAAACTCCAAAAGAAAAAAGCGCAGCAACTATTGATTTTAGCTCCTAACACTGAACTGGCTGGCCAAATTTTTGATGTCACTAAAACTTGGGGCGAAGCTATCGGCTTGACTGCTCAGCTATTCCTTTCAGGTTCAAGCCAGAAACGTCAGATTGAACGTCTGAAAAAGGGACCAGAAATCTTGATTGGAACTCCTGGTCGAATCTTTGAACTCATCAAATTGAAAAAAATCAAGATGATGAATGTAGAGACTATTATTCTTGATGAATTTGACCAGTTGCTAGACGATTCTCAGATCCATTTTGTCGAAAAGATTACCCACTACGCTCCTCGTGACCACCAACTCATCTATATGAGTGCGACTACAAAGTTTGACCAAGATAAGATTGCAGCTAACACGCGCACCATTGACCTCTCTGATCAAAAGTTGGACAACATCCAACACTTTTACATGCAAGTAGACCAACGTCACCGAGTAGATATGCTTCGGAAACTAGCACATGTCGATGACTTCCGTGGACTCGTCTTCTTTAACAGTTTGTCAGACCTTGGAAGCGCTGAGGAAAAATTGCAGTATCGTGATATTTTAGCTGTTTCGCTTGCGAGCGATGTCAACGTTAAATTTAGAAAAGTTATTCTAGAAAAATTCAAAGATAATCAACTGACACTACTTCTTGCCACAGACCTTCTCGCTCGTGGTATCGACATTGACAGCCTGGAATGCGTGATTAACTTTGACGTCCCTAGAGACAAGGAAACTTACACTCACCGTGCGGGTCGGACAGGACGTATGGGGAAAGAGGGCTACGTCATCACACTTGTAACCCATCCAGAAGACCTCAAAAAGCTGAAGAAATTTGCAAGTGTACGGGAGATCGTCCTAAAAAATCAAGAACTCTATATCAAATAAGGTTGGCTTTCGCCAACCTTATTTATGATAAATCTTTTTGACTTTTCTTATGTGATAGCGGACGGTAGCGATTTTCTTCGAAATTCCATACCTAAACTTTGAGCCTAATGTCTCAAAGTTTCCGAACGCCTTAATAACTTTTCTGGCGTTTTTATCACTGCGAAAAGTCTGTGAAATTACTCGCTTCGCTCACTAAATATAAGAGTGATTTCCATAATAATTTCAAGACAAAGCCTATAGAATAAAAAAAGGAGATTTCTAAATATTATTTAAGGTTGGCTTTCGCCAACCTTATTCTTATCCCCAAGTAATTTCTAATCGGTAGTTGGCAAAAGCAACTCCTTCTTTGTTTTGCAATTGATAGGCTAGTTCAATCTTCTCTTCACCAACTTCATAGTGGCTAGTTTGAATGATAAACTCCTGCATACCCATAGGTGTTGGAATATAGGCTAAACTGTCAGAATCCTTCAGAAAACGCATGATGGTCTTGGGATTTGAGAAACGTGACATGACCAGTTCCTCCCCATTAAATTTCAAAACTACTTTTTCTTGGTCTTCATTGTAAAAAAGTAGATAGGAAAAATCGCCCTTTTCCCGTAACTCAACATCATAAAGTTGGTCGATTACTTCCAATTGTTCATCGAACTTTATGGTATTTCTCATTCTAATCTTCACAAGAGTTCCTCTTTCTTCTCACTTATCCCTACTATTTTACCAAAAAGGCAAGGAATTTGCTATAATGGTCTTATGAATGAAAAAGTATTTCGTGACCCAGTTCACAACTATATCCACGTTAATAATCAAGTCATTTATGACCTGATCAATACCAAAGAATTTCAGCGGCTCCGTCGCATCAAACAGCTTGGGACATCTAGCTATACTTTCCACGGTGGAGAGCATAGTCGTTTTTCTCACTGTTTGGGTGTCTACGAAATTGCCCGTCAAATCACTGAGATTTTTGAGGAGAAATATCCTGAGGAATGGGATTCTAACGAGTCACTACTAACCATGACTGCTGCTCTTCTACATGATCTCGGACACGGTGCCTACTCTCATACTTTTGAAAATCTCTTTGACACCGACCATGAGGCAATTACCCAGGAAATTATCCAAAGCCCTGATACAGAGATTCATCAGGTTCTTTTGCAGGTAGCACCGGACTTTCCAAAAAAAGTAGCCAGCGTTATCGATCACACTTATCCAAACAAACAAGTGGTTCAGCTCATTTCGAGTCAGATTGATGCAGACCGTATGGACTATCTCCTACGCGACTCCTACTTCACCGGTGCTTTTTATGGCCAGTTTGATCTGACACGTATTCTTCGTGTCATTCGGCCTGTTGAAAATGGCATTGCCTTTCAGCGTAATGGGATGCATGCCATCGAGGACTATGTACTCAGTCGTTACCAGATGTATATGCAGGTTTATTTCCACCCAGCAACACGCGCCATGGAAGTCCTTCTGCAAAATCTTTTGAAACGGGCCAAGGAACTCTATCCTGAAAATAAGGACTTCTTTGCCCTTACATCCCCACATCTACTACCATTTTTTGAGAAGAAGGTAACCTTATCTGACTATCTTGCACTTGACGACGGGGTAATGAATACCTATTTCCAACTCTGGATGACTAGTACAGACAAGATTCTAGCCGATCTTTCCCAACGTTTTATCAATCGGAAGGTTTTTAAATCTATTACCTTTTCTCAGGAAGACCAGAATCAGCTTGAAATCATGCGGAATTTCGTAGAAGAAATTGGTTTTGACCCCAACTACTACACAGCTATTCATAAGAATTTTGACCTTCCTTACGATATTTATCGACCAGAGTCTGAAAATCCAAGAACTCAAATCGAGATTGTCCAAAAGAATGGCGAGCTGGCAGAACTTTCTAGCCTATCTCCTATCGTTCAATCTCTTGCAGGAAGCCGTCATGGTGACAACCGTTTCTACTTCCCTAAAGAAATGCTTAAGCAAAATAGTATTTTTACAAATATCATTCAAGAATTTTCACATTTGATTGAGAATGATCATTTTACTCCAGATAAGAAATAGCAGAGGAAATTTATGAGTATAAAACTAATCGCCGTCGATATTGATGGTACCCTGGTTAATAGCAAAAAAGAAATTACTCCAGAAGTTTTTGCAGCTATCCAAGATGCCAAAGCGGCTGGAGTCAAGGTTGTCATTGCAACAGGACGCCCCATTGCTGGAGTTGCCAAACTCCTTGATGAATTGCAGTTGAGAGATGAAGAGGACTATGTTGTGACCTTCAACGGTGCCCTTGTCCAAGAAACCGCTAATGGTCATGAGATTATCAGCGAATCCTTGACTTACGAGGACTATCTGGATATGGAATTTCTCAGTCGTAAACTAGGCGTTCACATGCATGCCATTACCAAGGATGGTATCTATACAGCCAATCGCAATATCGGTAAATATACCGTACATGAATCTACCCTTGTCAGCATGCCAATCTTCTATCGTACACCTGAAGAAATGGCTAATAAGGAAATCGTCAAGTGTATGTTTATCGATGAACCAGAAATTCTAGATGTCGCGATTGAAAAGATTCCCGCAGAATTTTATGAACGCTACTCTATTAATAAATCAGCTCCATTCTACCTCGAACTTCTCAAAAAAGAAGTAGATAAAGGCTCAGCTATTATTCATCTGGCTGAAAAACTCGGATTAACAAATGATGAGACTATGGCTATCGGAGATGAAGAAAATGACCGTGCCATGCTCGAAGTCGTTGGAAATCCAGTTGTTATGGAAAATGGAAATCCAGAACTCAAAAAAATCGCCAAATACATCACTAAATCAAATGATGAATCAGGCGTTGCCCATGCTATCCGTACTTGGGTCTTGTAAATTTATTAGAATATAAAAAAGCACCTCAGAAGTTAGAGATAAAAAACTAACTCCTGGGGTGTTTTAAATTATGGATTACTCTTCATCATCAAACATAAGTGCGTCTAATTCTTCTCTTTCAGTCGCAATCTCTTCATAGGTGGTAATAATATTATTTAATATTTTTAAGGTGATAACACCAGTCGAATCTTTCATAGTAACAATGGTTCCAATGCCACTCAAGTCATGAATAAGGACCCTTATTTTTTTTAATTCGTCCAAATCTAGAATATCCACTTCCATAACTGTATCATGATTTTTTATTCTCGATTGGATTAGAGAAAGAGGCAAGGATGAATAATTTCTTAACAACTTATAGGTCGCTGACTTATCCCCTATAGAATCAATATAAATGGCTAACATAGTCCTTATTCCTTTACTCACTCTTTATCAGTTTGTATGTTCTACCTTCAATCTCATATCATTGCTATAAGATTTTATAAACAGCATTAGCATAGTAACTCCTACTGTAAATCTTTGATAAATGCCACAACTTGATGATTCTCAATCTTCACATAATATCCACCGCTATTATTAACAAGTTTATCCCCTTCATATCTATCAATCTTTACAGCATAAAGACCGCTTGGAAGGGGTTGATTGTTAAAAAATTCTTTCATCTGCGATTCAAGGTCTTTAAGATAAGCATCATATAACTGATCCTTCTTGTCTTCTGGAGTGTAGTATCGAAATTGAAATTCTGGTATAAAAATATCTTTTTGGAAAAGGTATTGAGCATCCATGGGATACATCCCTTGTAATGCTTGTCCATTTCTTTGATTTTCCTCTAATATTTCATCATAAAGATACATGTTACCATTTTTACTGTTAAATTGAAAGCTGATCCCTTCATACTTTAAATCAGTCATTTTAGGGTCTGTTATTGAAGTCTCCAATGTTTTTAAAAATTCGCTGGTACCTGGACTAATCTCAATCCCTAGATAAGCTAATTCTGGAAAAGCTTGATAAATTTTTTTGTCTTGTTTATAATCTATTTCCGCATCAGTCTTTTTATACGTTTCTTTTTCCGAAGCGCGAGTATAGTATTCAAAACGAGAATTAGCCTGATAGGTTTTACCATCTATATTTTCACTGTAAGTACCATGGATTACAAATCCTCCTACACTTGTATAGTTTTTTTCATATTTTTCTAACTCAAATTGCCCTGTAAGACCGTAGTTGTCATAAGAACGATGTACAGCTTGTTCAAGTTCATTCCGACTTGCATGGGCAAATAGACCCCACATATCCATCATAGCAATAATAGGACTAAGTACTATGAACATTGCAAATAGTATAACTATGGATAAACAGCCGATTAATAAGCCTTTTTTCATCTCTTTCTCCTGAACATTCTATGTCCATTATAACACACCATAGATATCTTATGAGTGGTTCAAAATTTGATCAAAGAAAAAACACTGGCTATCCAGTGTTTTTATTTCTAGTTCTGCCCCCTGCAGGAATCGAACCTGCAACTACTCCTTAGGAGGGAGTTGTTATATCCATTGAACTAAGGGAGCTAGAGAAAAACCCTGCCGTATGAGCAGAGTTTTTTATCATCGAATTAACGACGGATTTCTTTGATACGAGCTGCCTTACCTTGAAGAGCACGCAAGTAGTACAATTTCGCACGACGTACTTTACCGTAACGAACAACTTCGATCTTTTCAACACGTGGAGTGTGGATTGGGAAGATACGTTCAACACCTACACCGTTAGAGATTTTACGAACTGTATAGTTTTCTGAGATGCCCGCACCTTTACGTGCAATAACAACACCTTCAAAAATCTGGATACGTTCACGGTTTCCTTCGACAACTTTCGCGTGTACACGAACAGTGTCACCAGGACGGAATGAAGGGATATCTGTACGAAGTTGACCTTCAGTCAAGCTTTGGATTAATGGATTCATTTTATTCTCCTATCTTTGTCAATCTTGAGGAAACTTCCTCAGCGGATAAACTGTATTTTTGTGCGTCCATTACACACAAGATACAGTTTACCAAATTTCCTAGAAAATGTAAAGAAATTTAAAGCAAAATTCCCAAAAAAATCGCCAAAAAACCAAGCAAGTAGGTTAATAATAAATAGCTATAAAATGCCTTCTTGTCATTGATCAGTCTTTGGAGTTCATCATTCAAAGTTGAGAAAGTAGTCAAACCACCACAAAAACCAGTTGCAAGAATAAGATAGACTTCTTTTGATTCCACATGATTATAAAATAATCCAATCAAAAAACAACCTAGAAGATTAGCTATGAGTGTTCCTAGTGGTAGCACTGAACCCTGATTATAACGTGAAAAGAAATAACGCACAAGAGCACCCAGTCCACAAGCAAGCGCTAGATAAAATACTACCATTTCTTCCTCCCTAGACAATAAGCAAATAGAAGCCCACCGCCGATGCTCAAAAGCAAATAGGTCACCAAACTAAGGTACCGCCCTGTGTCCAGCAATTTCACTGCATCTAATAGTAGACTAGAAAATGTCGTTAAGCCACCACAGAACCCTGTGCCAAGCGCTAAAATGACGCCTTTACTAGTTCCTATAGAGACCAGATAACCTTTTACAAGATAAACCAAGCAGAAAATCCCTAGATAATTGACAAGAAGCGTCCCCCAAGGGAAGTCTGGACTAGCTGGTAAGTATTTTGTAATCTGAAAACGAACTAGTCCTCCTAGCATACCAGCAAGAAAGATTCCTAATGGATAGAATTGTTCTTTTTTCATTTGATTGTTTTATCCTGATAATCACGCGAACGTTTGAGAATATCTGAAAAAGTCTCAACAATTGTTTCTTCGTATTTTTTATTGCTGACGCGATTTCTGACTTTTTCAAAGATAACTTCTTCTCTTTTGGTATCCAAGATTGGTTTTCCTGTAGACTTTTTATAAGCAACTACACCTTCAACTAGATGCATTCTTTCTTCTAAAAGTTGAACGATTTGGTCATCGATTTGGTCAATTTCTTGTCTTATAATATCTAAATCCATTGAGTCTCCTTCTTTATTAGAATCATTGTGTACAAAGCTACTAAATAGGCAAGTTATTCTCAGGCATACCTAACAAAAAACTGCACTGACATCTATCATCAGTGCAACTTCATACTTATCCCACTTTGGCAGCCAATTCTTCTGCAAATTGCTCCAAGCGTTCGATATCTTCATCTTCTGCTGAAAGGTCTACTTTAACGCACTCTGAACCTTTTTCAGCTCCTGTTGCTACAAATACACGATCAAAGTCATCAACAGCCTTACAGAATTCGTCATAGAAAGTATCGCCTGAACCAACTACACCATAGATTTTACCACTTAAGTTAAGATCTGCTAGGTCTTCGTAGAAGTCCATCATTTCGTCTGGTAATTCTCCATCACCATAAGTATAGGTTGCCACAATGGCGATATCTGCTTCTAAAAAGTCCGAAGCATCAACTGTTGTACACTCATCAACATCGACATCTAAACCACATTCTCTTAATTTATCTGCTACAATATCAGCGATTTCTTCAGTATTTCCGGTCATACTGGCAAATACAATTTTTGCTAATGCCATAAGGTCCTCCTCAATTTATCTTCCTCCATTATATCACAGATTTTTCATTTTAAAAATAAAAACTCTTGTGCTACAATGATATGAGAAAGAATTGAGGTTATTTATGGAAATTTGCCATCAAATTTTAGAACAAATTAAAAAATACGACACAATTATTATTCACCGTCACATGAGAGCAGATCCCGATGCTTTGGGAAGTCAAGTTGGTCTTAAAGAACTGCTCCAGTATAATTTTCCTGATAAAAAGATTAAAGTTGTTGGCTATGATTTGCCTACCCTAACTTGGTTAGCCAAAATGGATGAGGTAGATGATCAAGAATTTGAAGGAGCACTTGCTATTATTTGTGATACAGCCAATACTGCTCGAATCGATGATAAACGTTATCTTAATGCTGAGACAATTATCAAGATTGACCACCATCCAAACGATGAAGAATATGGAGATCTGGTTTGGGTAGATACGACTTCTAGTAGTGCCAGTGAGATGGTAGCTATCTTTGCAGAGGAAACCAACCTTAAATTCTCTGACAAGGCCGCTTACCTCTTGTCTGCTGGAATCATTGGTGATACTGGTCGCTTCCTCTATCCTTCAACTTCTGCTCGTACGCTTCGTATAGCGAGTCAACTGAGGGAGTATGATTTTGATTATGCTAAACTTACACGTCATATGGATACAATCAGCTATAAAATCGCCAGACTTCAAGGTTATATCTATGATCACTTAGAGGTTGATGAAAATGGAGCTGCTCGTGTCATTCTTACTCAAGAAATCTTGAAGAAATACGACGTTACTGATGCTGAAACAGCTGCTATCGTTGGGGCTCCAGGTCGTATCGATACTGTTAGCCTTTGGGGAATCTTTGTGGAACAAGCAGACGGTCACTATCGTGTACGTCTACGTAGTAAATTTGTCCCTATCAATGGTGTCGCAAAAGAACATGATGGCGGTGGGCACCCTCTTGCTAGCGGAGCAAATTCTTATAGTTTAGAAGAGAATGAGCTCATCTACCAAAAATTGAAAAACTTACTAAAAAATAGATAAAAAGTCTTGCCAAACTTCTGATAATCTGATAGACTAGTATAGTAACAATCTATGGCTCGCAAAGAGACCATGGCAGAAAGGAAATATTGCAAAATGAAAAAAGATATCCATCCAGAATATCGCCCAGTTGTCTTCATGGACACAACTACTGGTTACAAATTCCTTAGCGGTTCAACAAAACGCTCTAGCGAAACAGTTGAGTTCGAAGGCGAAACTTACCCATTGATCCGTGTGGAAATTTCATCAGACTCACACCCATTCTACACTGGACGTCAAAAGTTCACTCAAGCAGATGGACGCGTGGATCGTTTCAACAAAAAATACGGTCTCAAATAATCAACCGCATCACTTGCATAAGGTTGAACAAAAACAACTTCGAATCGAAGTTGTTTTTTTGTTGCTTTCATTAGAGTCATCGATGATGATTTCAAATGTAGTTCAACTAGAAATACTAGTTTATCTCCTCCTGCTACTTTCACTCGAAAATATGCAAAAAAACCTGTCAAGCAATATGACAGGTTTTTTATAGAATCATTATTTAACTGCTTCTTTAAGAGCTTTACCAGCTTTGAATGCTGGAACTTTAGAAGCTTTGATTTTGATTTCTTTACCAGTTTGTGGGTTGCGACCTTTACGAGCTGCACGTTTACGAACTTCAAAGTTACCAAAACCGATCAATTGAACTTTTTCACCAGCTGAAAGGAATTCAGTTACTGCTGCGAAAACAGCGTCAACTGCTGCTGCTGAATCTTTCTTAGTCAATTCTGTAGCTTCTGCTACTTTAGCGATCAAATCTTGTTTGTTTGCCATGTTAATGAATCCTCCAAAATTATTTCTAATTAACACTTATAATCATAACCTAAAATTCCTTTTAGGTCAAGTCAAAAACACCTTTTCTTTAATTTTTCTCAATTTTTTTAGGAATTATAATGAATTAAGATAGCCCAGGCGTTTTCTCCGGTATGAGTTTGGATAATAGAACCAGTTTCTAGGACTGAAATTGGCTTTTCAACGTATGGTTGAAGCACCGCTTTCATCTCATTTGCCCATTCGTTAGTACCAGCATATGAAATGCCAATCTCGGCAACTGAACGATGTGACAAAGTCTCTACTAGTTCATCCAACCATTTTTTAAAAGTTTTTGCACCACGTCCCTTCACAATAGGTTGAAGTTCGTTATTTTTCATTTGCATCACTACACGAATATTAAGTAGTGAGCTCAACAAACCTGTTACACGACCAATACGTCCACCTTTAACAAGGTTTTCTAAAGTAGAAACGCCGATATAAAGTTCTGTGTGATTTTTAACGTCTTCTACATGTGCTAAGATAGTTTCTAGGTCTTTACCTTCTTTAGCTAATCTAGCAGCTTCTACAACTTGAAACTTCAATGCTTGGTCTGTATAAGAGCTATCTAAAACAGTGACATCAGCCGATGAAAGGCTTGCTCCTTGGCGAGCTGCTTCTACCGTACCTGATAGAGCATGAGACATGTGAATAGCTAAGACCTGACTACCATCTTTGCCTAAGTCATCAAAAATTTCTGCAAAGAGCCCCACAGGTGGTTGACTAGTCTTAGGAAGATTTTTACTTGCTTGCATCAAACGAAGGAATTCACCTTCTTCAAGATCTGCATCTGAATAGAGGACACTATCAATCATTACAGATAAAGGAACAATCGTAATATCTAATTCTTTGACCACTTCTGGTTCAATGGTAACAGAAGAATCCGTTACAATTTTTACTTTTGTCATAATTCAAATCTTTCTATTTTCAAATTTTGTGATTATTCAATTTAACTATAACAATTATATCAAAAAAAAACTAAAAATTCATACTGTATCTATCTATTTTAGTGCGATTCTTGATTTATTTTTTTATGTGTATATAAAAAATAACTGCCTCCACAAAGGCAATTATTTTAATTATCTTAGATGAGGTGATTATACAATTCCTGCATCTGAATATCATCTGGAACTAGGTCAAGATAAGCCTGAATGTATTCTGTTGCTTCCTCTAACTTCCCTAGTTCTCTTAATAAATAAATATACTGTTCCAAGAACTCCGGGTTATCCTTCAATTCTGTAGCGAGTTCTTTATAAAGCTCGTAAGCTACGTCCAACTCCTCAGTTTCCTGGTAGCTACGGGCAATCATCCATTTTGTTAAGAGATTTTCAGGTTCATGCGCTTCTAAGGCTAAAATATCTTCATATCTCTCTTGTTCTTGGTAGATGGTCGCTAAGCGCAATAAAATCTCTTCTTGATCTTCAGCATTCTCTTGTGCTTGCAAAAGATAAGCTTCGGCTTGTTCTGGTTGATGCAATTCATAAGATAACTGAGAAGCAAGGAGCAATAAACGTGTTTCAAAAGGATTTTTTGCCAAACCCTGTTGAGCAATTTTAAGAGCTTCTTCCGTTTGATGTTCCTTATGGAGTGTCTGGCTATAACCATACTCATATCCTTCAAAATCTGGAGAAATCGTATCTAATTGTTTAAAGTATAAGGCTGCTTTTTGGTAGTCCTCTTGGTCAAAATAGAGACTTGCCAGTTCATAGGCTGTTTGATCGTCATATTCTAATTCCAAGGCTTTTTCAAGAAACTCAATAGCAGATTCAAATTTTCCAAGTCGTGCATATGCAAGGCCAATTCTCTGATAGGTTGAAATTCCAGTTTGATCATAGATAGCACGATTATCTAATTGAGCATAGCCTTTAATAGCCTCTAAATCGTTTCCTAGCTCGCTATCTAGTTCTGCTAGTCCAAATATCAAGAGTGGATCATCGGAGTAGTTACGAGCTTCTAAAAGCTTTTCACGCGCAACATCTGTTAATCCTTCCATCTGATATAAATCAGCCTTTAAGACAAGAGCTGATACATACCATTCGCTCTCTGGACCAATATTTTCTAGATAGTCAAAAGCTTCTTCAATCAGTCCATCTTCGCCAGCGATTGCAGCTAGATTGATGTAGACTTCTGGAAATTTCGGTGTTAATTTCTCATAAATTTGCCCTGCTTGCGGGTAGAAACCTATTCCTTCGAGATATGCAGCAAGTTCAAGAAGCACTTCATCCGAATCTTCTTCTAAGGCTTTTTGAAAGAAAGAATCTGCCCTTAATAAATCCTGCTGCTCTAAAGCTTCAAGCATTTGTTGACTATTGTTCACGATTAGTCTCCTCTACTGGTTCATAAAGTCCACTAATTTCTTTGTACCAATCAAAAATAGCTGAGATCACTACTTTTGCAGAAGCGTAGATTGGAATACCTAGCAATACACCCCAAATACCAAACATGGATCCTGAAGTTAACAGAACAAAAAGAATTGTGATTGGGTGAATATTAAGTTGGCTTCCTAAAATCAATGGTGATACAAAGCGTCCTTCAATGGTTTGCTCAACAATAAAGACAATAATAACTTTTAAGAGCATGACTGGACCTGCAATGAGCCCCAACACAAGGGCTGGGAGCATTGCAAGGAAGCTTCCAAGATAGGGCACAAGGTTCAATACACCTGCAGTAACACCTAGCGCTACTGCATAACGAAGGCCAATAATCTTGAAGAAGATAATAAACATGATAGCCACGATAACGGCTACGGTAATTTGACCCCGAACATAATTAGCAAGTTGTTGGTTCACATCTGATAGAACCTTACCTACTGGTTCTCTCAATTTATTTGGTAAAAATTGAGTAATATAGTCTCTTAGCCCTTTACCGTCTCTAAGGAGGTAAAAGAGCATAAATGGCATGATAATTAGAGCAACAATCACTTGAGAAGTTCCACTAATAATAGCACTCACCCAGTTAACAGCTTTGGAAGAGATATTACTTGCCCATGCAGTTGCCTGAGTTGAAAATTGCGCTAAAACCTGTTCCAGTTGAGGTCTAAAATCATCTGGCAAACGCTTGGTTACAAGATCATCAATCACTCTGTCAGCATCTTCTATATAACTTGGTACATTTTGTGCAAAAATAATCACCTGACGTTGAAGGTTTGGGATCGCAACCGCTAAACCGATAATTAAAAGAAAAGCGATTATCACAAAGATAATACTAATGGCTAAGACACGGTTTATCTTGTACTTCTCCATCAAATCTACCAGTGGATTCAATAGATAAAATAGTAGTCCTGATAAGATAACAGGCAACATAACTACAGATAAAAAGTCAATGACTGGTATAAATAAAAAGCTGATTTTACTGAGAATAAAAATATTCAGACCTAACAGTAAAGTCACCAAAAAGACCGTTACGGCCTTATTATCTAAAAACCATTTAAAAAACCAAGATAAGGTAAAGTGTTTCTCTTTTTGTTCCATGATATCTTCCTTTCCTATGTCCTAACATTATACCATTTTTTTAGGAAAAATAAGGTGTTTTTATGGTGTTTTCATCAAAGAGATATTTGTGATTTCCACTACCAGTAAAGTCGCCATTTCTACCTTAGAATTTTCATCTAGTGCCCCTTTTTATGTTATAATGGAAGTATATTTTTTTAGAGGTATGAATATGAAAGAAACAGTATATTTTGGAACTTATACTCGCCGTGTATCCCAAGGGATTTACAAAGCGGAATTCGATACCGAGACAGGTCAGCTAGCAAATTTAGAACTCTTTGCAGCAGAACCAAATCCAACTTATTTAGCATTTGATCAAGACCAACATTTATACGCTGTTGGAAGTCATGACGGCAAAGGTGGAGTTGCAGCATACAAAATTGATGGTAGCCTCCTTAATCATGTCGTTGAAGAAGGTGCTCCTCACTGCTATGTGGCTGTTGACGAGAAACGTTGCTTAGTATATGGTGCTAACTATCACAAGGGACAAGTTTTGGTCTATAAACGTAAAGAAGATGGTAGTCTAGAATTGGCTGATACAGTTCAACATAGCGGTCATGGTCCTCATGAAAATCAAGCTTCTCCACATGTACACTTTACAGATTTAACACCAGATCAGTATTTAGTCACTTGCGACCTAGGTACTGATGAAGTAACTACCTATGATGTCAATTCAGAAGGAAAGATAAGTCCATTAGCTACCTACAACTGTACTCCTGGTGCGGGTGCGCGTCACCTGGTTTTCCACCACCACTACAAGATTGCTTATCTTATCTGCGAACTGAACAGTACAATTGAAGTATTGATTTACGATGGAGTCGGAGCATTTGAAAAAATGCAGGTCATTTCAACCTTACCAGATGACTATAAAGGGTTTAACGGCACTGCTGCTATTCGTCTCTCTAAAGATGGCAAATACCTCTATGCTTCGAACCGCGGACATGATTCTATCGCAGTATATAGTATTTTAGCGGATGGAAGTTTAGAGTTATTAGAGATTGTTCCAACTCATGGACATAACCCACGTGATTTTGATTTGTCACCAGACCAAGAGTTCCTCATCGCAGTTCACCAAGATTCAGATAATGCAACTGTCTTTAAGCGTAATCCTAAAACTGGTCGACTTGCAGAACTCTCTAGTGAATTTCATGTTCCTGAAGCAGTCTGCATAAGTTTCACTAAATAAGGCATAATAAAAAATGAACTTGATTAAACAAGTTCATTTTTTATTATAATTTATTTCCGACATTGATACGGTTAATAGCACGTTGCAATGCAATTTTAGCACGACGCTCTTGGTCGATTAAGTGTTTGTCATGTGCTTCTTCGATTTCACGTTCTGCACGAAGTTTAGCACGTTCTGCACGACTAACATCAATATCGCGCGCACGTTCAGCTGAGTCAGCAATAATGGTAATCACATTATTAGCAATCTCAATAATTCCTCCGTTTACTGCAATCCAGTTCACATGAGTATCATCATCGATGCGTTTAACCTTTACTTCATCAACTGCTAGAACTGCAATCATATTTTCATGTCGTGGCAAGATCCCCATCTCACCATCCAGAGTTCGTACCGATACAAAGCTGGCATGGTGATCATAGACGAGGCCATCTGGTGTCACGATCTGGACAGTTAAATGTGCCATAGATCACCTCTTAAAATCCCATTTTTTCAGCCTTAGCAATAACATCTTCGATTGAACCTACTCCACGGAAGGCGTCTTCTGGTAGATGATCGTATTTTCCGTCAAGAATTTCCTTAAATCCACGAACTGTTTCTGCTACTGGAACATAAGAACCTGGTTGACCAGTAAATTGTTCCGCAACGTTGAAGTTTTGTGAAAGGAAGAACTGAATACGACGTGCACGAGCAACCAAAGTCTTTTCTTCGTCAGAAAGTTCGTCCATACCAAGGATAGCAATGATATCTTGCAATTCATGGTAACGTTGAAGGACACGTTTAACCTCAGCAGCAACTGCGTAGTGCTCTTCTCCAACGATTTCAGGTGCCAAGGCACGTGAACTTGAAGCAAGTGGGTCTACGGCAGGGTAGATACCCAACTGAACCAATTTACGTTCCAAGTTGGTAGTTGAATCCAAGTGAGCGAAGGCTGTTGCTGGCGCTGGGTCAGTATAGTCGTCCGCTGGCACGTAGATAGCCTGGATAGAGGTTACAGAACCTTTCTTAGTTGAAGTGATACGTTCTTGCAATTGACCCATTTCAGTTGCGAGTGTTGGCTGGTAACCAACGGCTGAAGGCATACGACCCAAAAGGGCAGATACTTCTGAACCAGCTTGTGTGAAACGGAAGATATTGTCAATGAAGAGAAGAACGTCTTGGCCTTCAACATCACGGAAGTATTCAGCGATTGTCAAACCAGTAAGAGCAACACGCATACGTGCTCCTGGTGGCTCATTCATCTGACCAAATACCATGGCTGTTTTTTCGATAACGCCTGATTCTTTCATTTCCCAGTATAGGTCGTTCCCTTCACGAGTACGTTCCCCAACACCAGTAAATACTGAGATACCACCGTGTTCTTGGGCAATATTGTGAATCAATTCTTGGATCAAGACAGTCTTACCAACTCCGGCACCACCGAAGAGTCCGACTTTACCACCTTTAAGATAAGGGGCAAGAAGGTCGATAACCTTAATCCCTGTTTCGAGGATTTCTGAAGAGGTAGACAACTCATCAAAAGTAGGTGCTTTTTTATGAATTGGCTGACGTTCTGCGTCTTCTCCAAAAGGAGCTTCCAAGTCAATGGTATCTCCCAAAACGTTGAAGACACGTCCTAGAGTTTCTTTCCCAACTGGTACTGAGATTGGACGACCTGTATCCAATACTTCCAAACCACGGGTCAAGCCATCAGTTGATTCCATAGCGATGGTACGAACCATACCATCTCCCAACTCTAAGGCTACTTCAAGGACGATTTTTGTTTTTCTTTCGTCATTTTTGTAGACGACAAGTGCATTATTAATCTCTGGTATTTCCTCACCTGCTGCAAACATGACGTCTACAACGGGACCGATAACCTGAGCAATTTTACCTGAACTCATCTACTTCTCCTATTCTGTATAAGATACTATCGGTTCCTAGAATGACTAGGTCCTAAGTTCATTTCTCTGAGCAAGATACTTTATTCCAAAGCACTAGCTCCTGCTACGATTTCTGTAATTTCTTGTGTAATCGCCGCCTGTCTGGCACGGTTATACTGAATTGTCAAATCATTAATCACTTTTTTAGCATTATCTGTCGCTGTCTGCATAGCTGTCATCCCAGCAGCATTTTCAGCTGTCTTGGCATCAATAATAGCACCGTAAATCATACTTTCTGCAAACTGTGGCAATAGCTGATCCAAGATTTCTTCACGACTTGTCTCAAGCTCAAAAGTCAAGCTGTAGTTATCATCTGCTTCATTTGGGTCCAAGTCGACAATTGGAAGCATCTGCTCAACACGCATTTGACTTGTCAGTGTATTCACGTGGTGGTTGTAGCAAACATAGAGCTCATCGAAAAGTTCATTTTGATACATTTCAATAGTTTTTGAAATAATCTTGCGAACTTCATCGAAGCTTGGTTGACTGGCTAGACCACGCAATTCATAAATTGGCTGAATACCACGAGCTTTAAAGAAGTCTGCTCCCATACCACCGATACAGATGACTTCAAAATCATCACCTGAAGGATGGTATTCTTGCTGCAGTTCCATGACAGCCTTCAAGATTGAAGAGTTATATCCTCCAACAAGACCACGGTCAGATGTAATGACGATATAGCCTGTTTTCTTTACCGGGCGGCTAATCAACATTGGATTTGTTGATCCGCCAGCACCATCTCCGTGAAGGATGTCTGTAAGGAGTTTACGAACTTTTTGAGCATAAATCTGGAAGTTGCGTGCAGCTTCTTCAGAACGACCTAACTTAGCTGCAGAAACCATCTGCATGGCGTTAGTAATTTGACTAGTATTTTTCGTTGAGGCGATTTTTGTTTTAATATCATTTAGAGATACTGCCATCTGACACCTCTATTCTTATTGGAAGCTGGATTGATTGAGAAACTCGGTAATCGCAGCATCCAAGACTGCTTCATCTGGCAAGTCTTTTATTTCACGAATAGTTTCCAAAATCTCAGGATGTTGGGCATCAAAGAAGGCATGAAACTCTTCCTCGAAACGGACAATATCATCTACTGATACAGTATCCAAGAATCCATGAGTCAAGGCATAAAGAATGGTTACTTGTTTCTCGACAGGTAGTGGTTTATGAACAGGTTGTTTCAATACTTCTACAGTACGACGACCACGGTTCAATTTAGCCTGTGTAGCTGCATCCAAGTCTGAACCAAATTTGGTGAAGGCTTCCAACTCTCGGTATGAAGCAAGGTCGATACGAAGAGTACCAGCAACCTTCTTCATAGCTTTAATCTGAGCTGAACCACCAACACGAGATACAGAAGAACCCGCATCAATAGCTGGACGAATACCCGCATTAAAGAGGCTATCACTTAGGAAGATTTGTCCATCCGTAATAGAGATTACGTTTGTCGCGATATAGGCTGAGATATCTCCTGCTTGGGTCTCGATAAATGGAAGAGCCGTGATAGATCCACCGCCAAGCTCATCTGAAACTTTAGCAGAACGCTCAAGTAGACGGCTGTGAAGGTAGAAGACATCCCCTGGGAAGGCTTCACGACCTGGTGGGCGACGAAGTAAGAGAGAAAGTTCACGATAAGCTACCGCTTGTTTAGATAAGTCATCATAAACGATCAACACATGTTTACCTTGGTACATGAACTCTTCTGCCATAGCAACCCCTGCATAAGGAGCAAGGAAGAGCAATGGTGAAGGTTGGGAAGCTGAGGCTGTCACAACGATTGTGTAATCCAAGGCACCGTACTGACGAAGTGTTTCTACTTGTGTACGAACTGTTGATTCTTTTTGACCAATCGCTACATAGATACAGATCATATCTTGACCTTTTTGGTTCAAGATAGCGTCAATAGCGATAGTTGTCTTCCCTGTTTGACGGTCACCGATAATCAACTCACGTTGACCACGACCGATTGGAACAAGGGCGTCAATAGCTTTCAAACCTGTTTGCAATGGTTCTGAGACAGACTTACGTTGCATAACACCAGGAGCTGGTGCTTCAACCGGACGAGTTTTATCAGTGTGGATTTCTCCAAGACCGTCAACTGGACGCCCGAGTGGATCCACAACACGACCAATGAGACTTTCACCTACTGGGACTTCCATGATTTTACCCGTACGACGAATTGTATCGCCTTCACGAATATCTGTAAAGTCCCCAAGGATGATAATACCGACATCTGTTGATTCCAAGTTTTGCGCCATACCATAAGAGCCATTTTCAAAAATCAACAGCTCACCGCTCATGGCGTTTTCGAGTCCATGTGCACGCGCAATCCCGTCACCGATATAGGTTACAACACCTGTTTCAGTCACATCAAAATTGGGTTTGAAATTTTCAATTTGTTGCTTAATTAAAGCGCTGATTTCTTGTGCGTTAATTGCCAAAAGAACACCACTTTCTATTTCAAATTTTCCTTAACAACTTTAAGTTGTTGTTTAATACTCACATCAATTGTCTTGTGATTGGCAAAAATAACAAAACCACCGATTAAACTATCGTCGATTTTTTCCTTAATACTGCGAACTTTTAAAGACATCTCCTTCTCGATTAGAGGAAGGAGGCGTTCTTTCTGTTCATCAGTCAAAGGATGTGCAGACAAAATAGTCACTTCAAAACGATTGGTTTCTTTTTCAAGACGATTCAAGCAATCTACAATCACATCATAAAAAAGATTGGATCGATGATTGTAAAGTAGAACCTCGATAAAGTTTTGCATTAAAGGTGACACAGAACCTTGGAAAAAACGAACTGTTTTTTCTTTATCCAACTCATCTACTTCCACTTGAGCTAAAAAAGTAGGTAAGCCAGTTTCTTCAGCAACTCGCTTGATTTGAGTCAAGTCTGAAAAAATAGAGTCTTCTTCTCCTTTTTCAATCACCAATTGGACAAAAGGCATGCTGTATTTTTCAATTACCTTTAAAGTCTTTTTGTCCATTAAGCTTCTCCTAGCTGATCGATATACTGATCAATGAGTTCTTTATGGGCCTGACTGTCAAGGTTTTTAGAGAGAATTTTCTCAGCTAGACTGATTGTTAAGTCAGCTACATCTCCCTTAACACTTTGTAAAGCTTCAGCTTTATTTTGAGCAATTTCTTGGTTGGCTTTTTCTTTTAAGCGCCCTGCTTCAAGTTTAGCTTCGGCTAAAATATCGGCTCTACTTTTCTCAGCAGTTCCCTTTGCATTCTCGATAATCGTTTTAGCTTCGGTACGGCTACCTGCTAACTCAGCTTCACGTTTGCTAGCTAGTTCCTCAGCCTTTTTACGGGCTTCCTCGGCACCATCAATATCTGAAGAAATCTTTTCAGCACGTTCATCTAAGATGCTGGAAATATTTCCCCAAGCATATTTCTTCACTAAAAAGATTAATAAAAGGAAGGAACCAGCGATAAGAATAAAGTCACCGATAATGGTACTAATAGTTAAATCCATCTTCTAATCCTCCTCTACTTACTCTTCCCCTTCATTTATTTTTTTACCAATGTACATTGATGACAACATGGTAAATACATAAGCTTGAATACATGAAATGAAAATTGAAAAGGCTGTCCATAACATGTTTGCGATAAAGGCAAAAGGATACCAATACAAAGCATTTTGTGACAAGGTCAATAGCAATCCAGCTAAGACCTCACCGGCAAAAATATTTCCGTAGATCCGAATCGCCAAGGAAGCAAAATTGGTGAACTCTTCTAAAATGTTCATCGGAGTCATAAAGCCAGGTGTAACAAATGCTCTCAAATATTCTTTAACGCCTCTACGACGAACTCCTTCTACATGGGCGATCAAAGTGATCAATAATGAGAGGGATAAATCGTATCCAAGGTTAGCTGTTGGGGAAGTCCACAAGTTATAACCGTTTGTTGTTTGTACTTTTGCCATTAAGCCAATATTATTGGCAACCAAGATAAACAGAAATAGAGAAAACAGAAACAAGGAATAATCCTTAATGTATGATTCTCCAATGTTTGGTTTGGTAAAACCAATCACAAAGTCATAAATCATCTCAAGAGCATTTTGTTTGCCCTTTGGACGGATGGTCATTTCACGACTTGCCCAGTAGACAAAGGCAAAAACCATCAAAACAGTTACAAGAGACATGGCAAGCAGGGTCAAATCAAAGGATATTGGTCCAATATTAACGGTTGGATTCAAACTTTCTTCCATGGTTTGACACCTCCATTTCTAAATAGAGTTGTCTATTTAATGACAAATGACATCGCCAAGGTTACAAAGAATGTTCCTTCGATAAAGGCAATCCCCATGATCATCAAACTACGCAATTGTGGGATGATATCTGGTTGGCGTGCTGCAGATTTGAACAAACCGTTCATCAAAAATCCTTCTGCAAGAGATACACCCATACAGGCAAGACAAAGTCCGAAAAATGTTAAATTCATGACGAATTCTCCTTTTTTAAATTAAATTTACCTCCCTAGTTTAGTCCTAAAATTTGCTTTTGTCAACTTTTTACTAGGAATGGAAGCGTTTTGAATCATTTATTTCCAATTTTACGATTTTCAAGACAATTATATAGAAAATTTCATTCCCATTTCATGACCCTTTCACCATCTTTCTTTGTTTTCTGAAAACAAAAATCCGAGCTTTACAACTCGGATGTATCATTTTTTATCTGAAATAAATTAAGTGATGATTTTGACAAGCTGGATTAAATGCAGCTTTACAAAATGGACAAGTTCCTTTCTCGGTATACTCGACATACGTTAGTGTATTCCCGCAGGATCCACATAAGATGGGTCTATCCTCTTTCAGATTTAAAGGATAAGGACAAAATGTATGTGCTTCTATAGCATTGTGACACTGATAACAGGCGTAGTATTTCTTACAATCATAGCACTGAAGTGCTACGATATCTTTGTCACTATGGTAATGAACACATCTGCTTTCATCATCAACTAGTAAGCCCTGAGTTTGAACCATTATCTAATCCTTTTCTAGGCACGAACTGTGACGCTTGTCCCATCTTCTTTGTATAGATTAATCAGACCTTCTTTCAAAGCACGGACCATATCGCCAGCTTGTACTGGTTGAGGAACCTTGATGGTCAAAAGTTCCATTGGGTTTGGTGCACGGTCGATTTTATTTCCTTTTGAGTCATGAAGGTCTTCGATGTAGGTTTCAAAATGACGGAAACCTGGACCGTAAAATTCGACTTGGTCACCTTCATTGATAACATTACGTTGACGAATAGTTGCTGTTTGAGTCGCATCATCATAAGCTACTACTTCAGCAACAAACTTGTATTCTGGAATCTTACGGCGTGCTCCGAATAGTTGTTCGTTTTCAGATGGTGTTCCATAGTAGAAACCTGTAGCCAATTCACGTTGGGCAACCTTCCACATTTCATCAATCAAGTCTTGCTTGATTGCTTCAAACTTTTCAGGGCTCTCAAGGTAAGCATCGACTGCAGCCTTGTAGCAGTTTGTTACTGTTGAAACGTAATGAATAGACTTCATACGACCTTCAATCTTCAAACTGTCCACTCCGTTTTCAATCATATCTGGAATATGGTCAATCATAGACATATCAACCGCAGACATGGAGAATTCTTCAGGAATTTCTCCCTTGAGGCTCTTACGTTCTTTACCAAATGGCATATCATAAAGGTCATATTTCCAACGACAAGACTGTGAACATCCACCACGGTTGGCATCGCGCATACTCATATGGTTTGAAAGAGTACAACGACCAGAGTAAGAAATACACATCGCACCATGTACAAACGCTTCGATTTCTACATCTGTACGTTTGCGGATTTCTGCCAACTCTTCCATAGAAACCTCACGCGCCAAAACGACACGCGTCAATCCAAGTTCTTTCCAGAATTCTAGTGTTTCATAGTTAGTCGCACTAGCTTGTGTCGAAAGGTGGATTTCAAGACCTGGTGCTTCAGTTGCCGCAATCATAATCAAGGCTGGGTCAGATACGATGACCGCTGCAATTCCGATATCACGCAATTTACGGAACCATTCTCCAGCACCTTCTTCATTTCCCTCGTGCATAACCATATTAGCCGCTACATAAACCTTAGCGCCATACTTAGCCGCAAACTGAACTCCTTCTTCCATTTGTTCGAAAGTAAAGTTCCCTGCACGGCTACGAAGACCATAGGCCTGACCACCGATAAAGACAGCATCTGCTCCGTATTGAACAGCTACTTTTAGTTTTTCTAGTGTTCCTGCAGGTGATAGAACCTCAGGACGTTTCAAAGTTTTTGTCATGTTTTCTCCTATTTGCAATATAAAAGTTTGACACTAATCTTTACCATTTTATAGCAAAAAGGTTCTAAAATCAAGTTTTGATTGATTGTTTAGACAATTTTAATGTTATTCTCGTTCATGAGTTCAGCGAACTGTTTCTATTCGCCAAGAACTCCAACCTTTGAAACGAATGGCACCCTTTTGGTCCGTTTTATAAATCGAATTCCCAAGTTCTTGGTTACTTTCCTCATTTTTTTCTTTGAATTTTTTCTTCTTGTCTACCGACATGACAGTGATTTTAGGTTGTAAGGTTTTGAGGATTTCTACATCTGTCTTTTTATTTGATGCTTGCTGATGAGTTATCACAATATCTGCTTGGAGTTTTGGATAAGACTTGGTTAAGAACTTATCCTCTATATCTCCAGTAACTAGAAAAGTTTGGTTTAGTAGCTTTCCATACAAGACCATTGAATCCTTTTTATCGCTATTTTGGCTAGTGATTACTTCCAAACCACTCCCAAAAATAAACAACTGCTGTCCTGTTTTGATAGCAGCTACCTTGACTTTGCTTTTCTTCAGCTTATCCATAAATTCTCTTTTAGATAAAGTTTCTTCAGTTACTAGAATCTCTTCAAGCTCGAAGGCTTTACTGATTTCTAACACATGATCTAACTGCTTAGTATCACTAGTCGTTAGCACAAGCTGATCAATCTTTGCAACTCCTCGACTTTTTAGATAAGGGATTAAACTCCGTTCGGCATTACTAGAGGAAATCCTCTCCTGCCAGGCTTCTTTCTTGTCACGTTCAGATTTTTCTCCGACATCCAGTAGTATGGTCTTTCCTGTCATGTCTCTTAGGAAAATGCTCCGCCCCTGTTCCATATCTAGGACTGTGATTTCATTCTCCAGTGGATGTTTGGTTACTAAAAAGAGCGAGATAGCAACTATGACAAGCATAGATATTTTTTTCAAATTCTTTCGATAATCGTAGATGAGAACTAAAGTAATCAAAAGAAGGATTAAAATCCAAAGACTCGGCTGACCAAAAACAAGAGGCCTCGTAGATAGCTGAGAAATATAGCGAATGATGTTTTCAAGCCATTCAAAGAGAAAGTTGAACTGGGTGATAGGATATATAAATGACAGACAGAAGAGAATCGATAAGAGCGGTAACAGGACCATATCAAATAAGAATGAAAAGAAAAATGTCAAGAGAATGGACCACGGTTGAAATTCTGAAAAATAAAATGATAAAATTGGCAGAATTCCCAAGGAAATAATACAACTCTCTCTAACCAGACCTTTTATCCCTGCTACTTCCTCACCAGTCATAGTCAGGATAAAGGCATAAGCACAGGAAAGAACTCCCCCAGCAGTTAAGAAAAAGTTCGGCATGATAAGAAATAGAATAAGAATCGTTAAAGCAAAATTATCCAGTGACTTAAAGCCATGCTGAGCCAATAGCTTTTGTAGAAGACTACGAATAACAGAGGCTGAAAATCCTGTCAAACCTGCATAGACTAAGGAGAAGGGGTAGGCTAGCCATTTGAACTTCTCTTGCGTCAAACCCAAACGCAAAAGTAACTTCTTGAAAGCATTCATGAAAAATCCGACTTGCATTCCAGATAAAGCAAAAAGGTGAATAATCCCCAGACTCGAGTAGAGTTCATTCATTTCCTCAAAATCTGTGTCCAAATGCCCCAATAAAAGACCGGTCATATAGCTGCGCATGGGATCGGGAAAATTCCTTTTTATCCAGACAACTGCTTTTCTCCTCAAGCTTGATAGATTTTCTCCGATATCCCAACTACTTGTTTGCTTTAGCCCAACAATTTCGGATATAGTTAATGTCTGATAAATTCCTTGCGTTTTGAGATAGTTTCGATAATCAAAACCAGCAAAATTGTTTGCCCCTTGAGGACTAGCTAACTTGCCTTTCACAGCCATTTCATGTAGTTCAGACAACTCTTGAAATTTTTCCTTTTCAGCTTCTGACTGGAGTTTATAATAGATCTGAAAGAGTCTACCATCAGCCTTGCCACGAAAAGTCAAGCTATCACCATTAACCTTGATGGTATCAGGCAAGATTCGAACTGTATCAACCGTGTTGACTAGATGTTGACTCGCTTCTTCTTGCTGCCATTTTTGAAATACAAACCAACTCCCAAATAGGCTGCAAACCAATAGGACTTTGGTCACAGTCTTCCATGGAAATTGGAAAAAAAGGCAGACTAGTAAAAAGACAAAGCCAAAAAGTGCTAAGAAATTTGCTGAAAAGATTGCATAGTAGAGCCATAGCAAAAGAAAACTAAGATAGATTTTTGGGATGGGAAAACGATTAATCCACTGTGACATATTCTTTTAACTTTTCTATCGTTTTTGCACCAATACCAGAAACCTTTTTGAGATCATCAACTGACTTGAACTTACCGTTGGACTCACGATGGTCAATAATATCTTGCGCACGTTTCGCACCTAAACCTTTGACTTGTTTAAGTTCCTCTACACTGGCTTTATTGAGATTGACTTTCTTATTTTCCTTGTTGTTAGAAGCACTTGATGGCATTTCTTGACTGGTAGCTTCTTCCTTAGTTGGAACATAGACAAGCGCTTCGTCACTAATTCTCTGGGCAAGATTGATAGACTTACTATCAGCATTATCTGTCAGTCCACCAGCTTTTTGAACAGCATCATTGATACGACTTCCAACTGGCAAATCGTAAATCCCTGGCGATTTAACAGCCCCTTTGACATCGACAGTAATTAGATCTTGCTCTACCACTTCTTCCTTCTGATTCCCATCCTCCTTTTCATCCGTCGAATTCTTCGAAACAGTTGTAAATTCTGTCTGCAAATTACTTTCTTTAGCAGGTGTTTGAGCGACTGGTTTTAAGAGGAAAAATCCACCCAGGATCAAACCCAAACTAACACAGATGACGATGATTTTATATTCTTTTATTTTATCGATAAATACTTCCATATTTTCTCCTCTCTTAGCTTATTCGTAAGAGAAAGAAAAAACAGTCGAAAAATCTTTTCAACTGCTTACTTATTTGCAAAATAGTCTTCCTTGTCAAGATTTCTGAAAATAAGTTTACATGTTTTTCTTGCAATTTAAAGCGGTTTCATATACAATAAAATCATCACAAAAACTCAAAAATGTGATATCTAAACTGAATCGTCTGATAGAAAGTGAGTTATATCTATGTTAATTGGAATTCCTAAGGAAATTAAAAATAATGAAAATCGTGTTGCTTTGACACCTGCTGGTGTACAGAGTCTTGTTGGTCGTGGTCACCGTGTCCTTATCGAAACAAATGCTGGGCTTGGTTCAGGATTTACAGATGCCAACTATGAAAAACAAGGTGCTGAGATTGTCGCTACAGCTGCTGAAGCCTGGGCTGCAGATTTGGTTGTTAAAGTGAAAGAACCACTTGCTACTGAATATCAATACTTGCGTGAGGATTTGCTTCTTTTCACCTACTTGCACATGGCTACTGCTCCTGAATTGGCAGATGCTATGTTAGCAGCGAAAACAACTGGTGTCGCTTATGAAACTGTTCGTGATACTGAAGGACAACTACCTCTTCTCGTTCCAATGAGTGAGGTTGCAGGACGTATGGCAGTACAAATCGGAGCGCATTTCTTAACGAAACAAGCGGGTGGTTCAGGGGTCTTACTCGGTGGTGTTCCTGGTGTTCCTAAAGGAAAAGTAACCATCATCGGTGGTGGTGTGGTTGGTACACACGCTGCTCGTATTGCTCTTGGTTTGGGAGCTCAAGTAACTATTCTTGATATCAGCGCCAAACGTCTAGCATTCCTAGAAGACGTCTTTGGTCACCAAATCCAAACTTTGATGTCTAACCCATTTAATATTGAAGCAAGTGTGCGTGAAGCAGACGTTGTTATCGGTGCAGTCCTAATTCCTGGTGCTAAAGCTCCAAAATTAGTGACAGATGACATGGTTCAACAAATGCGTCCTGGTTCTGTCATCGTAGACGTTGCTGTAGACCAAGGTGGTGTTATTGCAACAGCTGACCGTGTGACAACCCACGATGAGCCTGTCTATGAAAAACATGGGGTTCTTCACTATGCCGTTGCCAACATTCCTGGTGCAGTTGCCCGTACATCTACCATCGCCCTCACAAATGTGACACTTCCTTATATTGAAGCCTTGGCAGGAAAAGGCTTCAAGAAAGCGATTCTTGAAGATGATGGTTTACGTGAAGGTGTTACAACTTATCAAGGTCAATTGACTAGTCAACCAGTTGCGGAAGGCTTAGATCGTGACTACACTTCAATCAGTGAACTTATTTAATCAGAAATTTTATAAAAAAATTAAGAGCAGTTTTTCAACTGCTCTTTTTCTTTATTCTGTTTCTTCTTGATTTTCTTCAGCTTTGACAGGTCGAGGTTCATAGGCTCTGATAATTTGAGCTACAACTGGGTGACGAACCACATCCTTGGCTGAGAAATGTACAAAGTCAATCTGGTGAATGTTCTTGAGTTTTTCCTGGGCATCAATCAAACCTGACTTAACATTCCGCGGCAAATCAATCTGACTGATATCCCCATTGACAATCATTTTAGAATTGAATCCTAAACGTGTCAAAAACATTTTCATCTGCATGATGGTCGTATTTTGCGCTTCGTCCAAGATGACAAAGGCATCATCCAAAGTACGCCCACGCATATAGGCAAGTGGGGCGATTTCAATGATTTCACGTTCCATGAGACGAGTCGTTTGGTCTTTTCCTAGAATCTGGTACAAGGCATCGTAAACAGGACGAAGGTAAGGATCTACCTTTTCCTTCAAATCACCTGGAAGAAATCCTAGACTCTCGCCCGCTTCCACTGCTGGTCGAGTCAAGATAATACGTTTAACTTGTCCACGTTTCAGAGCTGTTACGGCTAAAGTCACTGCTAGGAAGGTCTTACCTGTACCTGCCGGGCCAATCCCAAAGGTTACATCATGGTGCTTCACACTATCGACATATAGTTTTTGCCCCAAAGTCTTTACACGAATTGGTTTACCTGTATTATCCTTGATAATTTCTTCTTCGTAAAGGGCGACAAATTTATCAATTTCATGATTTCGAACCATATTGATAGCTGTCACAACGTCAGGAGTTCCGACAGTCATCCCACGATTCACCAAAACCATCAAGGCTTGAATTACTTGCCGTGCTTCCTCACAAGCAGACTCCTCTCCCAAGACTTGAACAATCTCTGTACGGGCATGGATGATGACATCTAACTCATTCTCCATCAAGCGAAGATGGCGTTCATTAGAACCAAAAAGGTGAAACAAGTCATCTGGATGACTCAGCTGAATATCTATTGAATGTTCCTTCAAATAGAGAACCTCTCTCATACTTTAATTTCTTTTTATTATAACAAAGGCTTTTAGAAATTGCTATCCCTAACATCCCTAACAAGATTAATGTTCTAAATATTCCTGCCAGATGCGATCGAAGTCTCCCATATTAAAAGAAAAACTGGCATGTTCTTCTAAAAATCGACTCACCTGATCGAAATCATCCGTATGTTTTGGGAAGGCTGACTCCTCAAAGGCAAGATCCGCTAAAATGGCTTTGGGACTATTACTTTTAGGATTTCGTTCTGTCATAAGCCAGGTATAAAATGATTTTCTCATAGGCCTCCCTAAATCAACTCTGTACCAAACTGGTCTTGTTTAACTTTGCCAGCTTTCATTAATCCGCCGAGAGCTTTTTTAAACTGCCCTTTTGAAATACCAAAAGTAGCCTTGATATCGTCAGGTGATGACTTATCGTTCAAGGTCATGAAGCCACCATTACTTTCCAAGTAAGTCAAGATCATCTGGGCATCATTTTCTAACATCTCAAAAGATCGTGGTTTTAAAGAGAGATTAAGCGTTCGATCAACCTCACGGAAACCAATAACTCGCGCATCTAACACTTGTCCCAAACGTGGTTCTGCATAGCGCTCACTTGGATGGATAAATCCAAGCATGTTGTTCTCTGGTAGATAGACAAAAGTTCCTGATAGCTTAAGACGATAAACGATTGCGGGCCAGTTCTGATTTTGCATGTTGTTGTATGCTGGACGTGCCAAACGTTGGAAGTCTTCCTGATAAGCTAAGATTCCCCAGATACGGTCTTTCTTATCGACTTCTAAACGAATATAAAGTTTATCGCCCTTTTTAGGCCATAGCTCTTTCAGTTCAGGCAGGATATCAAGTGACACAACGATTTCCTTGTCAGGTAATCCTGTATCAACAAAAACACCCAAGTCCTTACGCACTTCTGTGACAGTTCCCCAACCAAATTGATCCTGAGTTGCAGTCACTTCTTGAGTTGTCAAGCGAAGTTTTTGCTTCATATCTGTGTAGGCAAAACCTTTAACAGTATCACCAACTGTATGCTGACCTTCTTCCTTAGCAAGAGCGTATGTTTGACCATCCTTTTGAACGAAGTAAAAACGGTCATTTTCATCGATGATAAGTCCAACGATAAAACTTGCAAGATTTGTATTCATGTTTCCTTCTTTCGAATAAAACTCAGCCAGCAATGCCAACTGAGTTTTTCTGTTTATTTCTTAGACTTCCAAGATTTCTTTTTCTTTATTGGCAGTCATGTCGTCGATGTGTTTAACAGCATCGTCTGTCGCTTTTTGAATATCTTTTTCAAGAGTCTTCAATTCATCTTCAGTTATTTCTTTAGCTTTTTCTTGTTTCTTAGCTTCATCCATAGCGTCACGACGGATATTACGGATAGCTACTTTAGCATTTTCACCAACTTTTTTCACTTCTTTAGCGAGGTCGCGACGAGTTTCTTCTGTAAGAGCTGGGATTACCAAACGAATAACAGATCCGTCGTTAGCTGGTGTAATACCAAGATCTGAAGCGTTCAAGGCACGTTCGATATCCTTCAATGATGATTTATCAAACGGTGTTACCAACAAAACACGCGCTTCAGGAATTGTAATTGAAGCGATTTGATTCAGAGGTGTTTCGACACCATAGTATTCAACAGTAATACGGTCCAGCAAGCTTGCATTTGCACGACCTGCGCGGATACCACCAAATTCACGAGCAAGAGAGTGGTGAGATTGAGTCATTCTCTCTTTAGCTTTTTCTACAATTGCGTTAGCCATAATTTTTCCTATTCCTTTTCTTCGATATTGTTTGAAACTGTTGTACCGATATTTTCACCAAATACAACACGTTTGATATTACCAGGTTGGTTCATATTAAAGACTACCAAGTCGATGTCATTATCCATTGACAGTGTTGAAGCCGTTGAGTCCATGATACGAAGACCTTTATTGATGACATCACGGTGAGTCAATTCTTCAAATTTAACAGCAGTCTTATCTTTCTTAGGATCAGCATTGTAGACACCGTCTACACCATTCTTAGCCATCAAAATAGCGTCTGCTTCAATTTCAGCTGCACGAAGAGCTGCTGTAGTATCTGTTGAGAAATATGGTGAACCGATTCCTGCACCAAAGATAACAATACGATCTTTTTCAAGGTGACGAAGGGCACGTCCACGAATATAAGGTTCTGCCACTTGTTGCATAGCAATAGCTGTTTGTACACGAGTATCAACCCCTACTTGTTGCAATGAGTCTGCCATCACAAGTGCATTCATAACTGTCCCAAGCATTCCAGTATAATCCGCTTGTACACGATCCATACCAGCTTCTGCTGCAGGTTCTCCACGCCAAAGGTTTCCACCTCCGATAACCAAGGCAATTTCAATTCCTAGTTCGTGAACTTCCTTGATTTCTTGGGCCATACTTTGGACAGTTTTGATATCAATCCCGACACCACGTTCGCCAGCAAGGGCTTCACCAGATAGCTTGATTAAGATACGTTTATACTTAGGTTCTACCATTTTCTCTCTCCTTTTTTTATCCTACCTATTTTATCACAATTTCAAAGATTTTTATAGTATCATGAGCAATTCTTTCAAAAAAATCAGACAGATAAAAATTTCTCTAAATCAGACAAGGCACGTTCCGCAATTTTTTCATAACGAGTCTTCTTATCACGGATTCGTTCACCTTCTAATTCTTTGATAATGCCGAAATTGACATTCATAGGTTGGAAGTGTTTGCTATCAGCATGGGTGATATAATGAGCTAAACTACCAATAGCTGTAGTCTCTGGGAAAATAGCTTCGCTTTCTCCCTTGAAAAGACGAGCTGCGTTTATACCTGCTACTAACCCTGATGCTGCTGATTCAACATATCCTTCTACACCTGTCATTTGCCCGGAAAAGAATAGATTTGGCTGTTTCTTCGAACGGTAGGTCTGCTCAAGAAGATTTGGAGAGTCCATGTAGGAATTACGGTGCATGACTCCATAGCGAACAAACTCAGCGTTTTCAAGGCCTGGAATCATTTGGAAGACACGCTTCTGCTCTCCCCATTTGAGGTGAGTCTGGAAACCGACGATATTATAGAGACTTCCAGCCGCATTATCTTGACGAAGCTGAACGACTGCATAAGGAGTTTTAAAGTCTCCATCACGAAGCCCCTTGTAATCTTCTGGATATTCTAGTCCAACTGGTTTCATAGGACCATAGAGCATAGTTTTAATGCCACGTTTGGCCATGACTTCAATTGGCATACAGCCTTCAAAGTACTTTTCTTTTTCAAAAGAGTTAAGAGGTGCTTCTTCTGCATTGACCAAGGCTTCATGGAAATCCATAAATTCTTGTTTGGTCATCGGAGCATTGAGATAAGCTGCTTCTCCCTTATCATATCGAGATTTGAGATAAACCTTGTTCATATCGATTGTATTGACATCCACAATAGGCGCTGCAGCATCGTAGAAATAAAAACCATCTCCTCCATTAAGTGCATGAATTTTCTCAGCAAGAGCATCACTTGTCAAAGGACCAGTTGCTACAACTGTGATGGCATCTGTTGGCAATTCGGTGATTTCGTCACGAACGACCTCAATCAAAGGATGATTGGCAATCTTTTCAGTGACCATTTGAGAGAAACCATCACGGTCAACCGCGAGAGCACCACCAGCAGGAACACGCGTTGCTTCTGCTGATTCCAAGATAAGAGAACCTAAGCGACGCATTTCTTCCTTGAGGAGACCTACAGCATTTGTAAGAGCATCTCCACGCAAGGAGTTTGAGCAAACCAACTCAGCAAAATTGTCTGTTTTATGCTGAGGTGTTGATTTGATACCACGCATTTCATAAAGTTTAACAGGAATACCTCGTTCTGCGATTTGGTAGGCTGCTTCCGAACCTGCTAAACCCGCACCAATAACATTGATATAAGATTGAGACATGACACTAATACCTCTTTGGGTGCAAACTAAGTCCAAATCAAAACAAGCTACTAGATTGTTTGACACCCACAAATCTTTCTAAATTAATACTTGGTCCATTATACCAAAAAGCGTAGTAAAAAGACAAACAGGAGGACTCCTGAATGTCTTTCCAAAATTATTGTTTATGGAAACTGAAAGATTTAAAAGCATACCGATTACTTTTGTCTTTGTAAGTTATGCCAAAACCTACTTCTGTATTTCTAGGCAAGTTTTCAATTTCAACTATTTGAGCAAGTAAATATTGAAAATCAGAATCAGTCCAATTGTCAATATCCTCATTAGCTAATTGAAGGTTTTGTCTTCGTACCTGCTCTATGTCAATATCTATGTCAATACTAAAGGTCGAACGATTGTCTGCAACCCTTTTTAACAGTAAATCTCGATTGCGAACAAGCGTCTCTTCATCAAGATTGTTGACTCTACTTGGGTCTAGGTGCTCAATTAAGGGAGTGAGTTCTTCTACATCCGTCTTCAAAATTGCTTCTCTTTTCTCTCTCTCTTCAAGACGGGTTTTGGGGTTGCCACTATATTCTTCTTTCGGTTCCAAAGAATAATAGGATTCAAAGGAGTCCAATTCAACTGATTTTTTAATATAAAGCTCCCTAAGCTTATTATCCTTTAAATATGTTGAAGTCAAACTACCACTTTGAAGTATCGTATTGTAAGCTTCTTTAAGTCGGTCATAGTTCCTATCTTCAGAAACATACTCCATTTCTAAACGGTAAACTGTTTTTTTGGAAAAACCAAAGAAAATTTTCTTTTCAACTTCTTTAAGCTTCGGATTGTATTTAAGGACTGGAGTTTTCTCAACATAATCTTTTTCAAAATCTACATAAACATCAACAAATTTCTTATTTCCTTTTATGTAAAATGGAAAACCATAGTATCCAAAAGTATCAGCAGTCGAGTATCCTTCTGCTTCTAACCCTGCAGCTTCTACTACGGAACGAATGTTTGAAATAGCTGTTTTAGCTAAATCACGATCGACTCTATTGTTACTTGCTGACAATATAAATAATGTGAGAATAGGCAACAGTAGGCCAATTACTTTCTTCAACACTTTGCTTTTCATCACCCCTCCAATTAAGCATTCGTAGTAAAATGCTTATGATTGTTAGATTCACTTCAGGAAGAAGGAAAACTTCCCTGTTTAGTCATTAGATTGATTCTCTTCCCACTCATGGTAGGCAGCGTAGAGCTGGCTTTTGTTCCACTGATAAATTTTAGCGACTTCCTTAATGGCTTGATTTTTCTTCATGCCTTGCTGGATCCAATTTTGTATTTCAGAGAATAAATCTTCTTCATCCTTATCTTCTACTTCTTGACTAGCACCCTCTACAATGAGAAGACACTCGCCCTTGAGAGGTGTTTGAGAAATGCTTTCTAGTAACTCTGTAATCTGACCCCGTTGATATTCTTCATAAATCTTGGTCAATTCTCGAACCAAGACCACCGAACGATTTCCGTATACTTCTAGCATATTTTCTAGCGTATCGGCCACACGATGGGGCGATTCGTAGAAAATCTGCGTTTCAGGATAACCTTTCTTCGATTCGAAAAATTGCTTTTGTTGACCTGATTTTCTTGGTAAGAAACCATAAAAAGTATGAGGTTGTGGTGCCAACCCGCTAGCTATTAAGGCAGAAATTCCTGCACTAGCCCCTGGAACTGTGATAACTGCGATATCCTCTTCAATTGCAGCCTTAACCAAATCGTGACCTGGATCTGAAATACTAGGAAGTCCTGCATCGGAAACTTGAGCAATACTTTGACCGTCTTTTAAAAGTCGAATCAAATCAGGAATCTTTTCCTTAGCGTTGTGCTCATGAAAACTGATTTGTTTGGTCGGAATATCAAAATGCTTGAGTAAAAGCCCAGTATTTCGAGTATCCTCAGCAGCAATCCAGTCCACTTCTTTCAAAGTCTGAATGGCACGATAGGTCATATCCTCAAGATTTCCAATCGGCGTTGCAACAAGATATAGCTTACCATAAGGTGACTGACCTTTAAAACTTTTTTGAATTTGCATGCTTACTCCCTAAACAACAACTCATCACAGAACATACATTCCGCATCTTGTTCACGACGCTGTCCATAAAAATCGCGACACACATGAAAACCATCTTCGTAGATTCGACGAACATTTTCTCGAACATGCTTGGTCTTTGCAGGAGCAGAATCCTCTTCTTCTCCTAAGCGCTCTCTCAGTTTATCATTTTCCAAACGAAGAGCTGTATTCTCTTCTACTACACTTTTGAGATTTTTTTTGATGGCTTCGACATCTGCTAAGGTTGCCAACAACTGTTGAGAAAAATCGTCTAAAGCATCAAATAATTCTTTTTTGTTCATAGACAGCCCTTTCTTTTTCTGTTTTCATCTTCATATTATTGTAAAACGAGGTTTTCCAAAGCATTTTGGAAGGAAACATTTGCCTTCCACATTCTTCTAGCTTCGACGAGATTTTGCAAGATTCTACGAGCAGAATTTTTTAGAATCTCTTGTCCCGCGATTACTTCTAGAATTCTAAATACCTGGTCTTGCTTTTCTTTGTCGTCTGCTAAACTAGCTAATTTTGCCACCTGCAAATACGCTTCCTTTTTCCCAGTTTCTAACCATGCAAAGAAACGCTCACTTTCTTCTACCAAAGTCCAAAAACTAGGTTGATTGATCAGTTTTTCGGCTTCTGCTTGCGATTGGCTGAACTCGGCTAAGAGTCTTGCTTTATTTTTGACCAATCCTGCTTTTTCGAGTTCAACCATTAGATTTGCCACTTGTTTCTTAAATTGGAAAATCTGCGTGCGACTTCGAATGGTTGGTAAAATCTGCTCTTGATCATTGGTTAAGAAGAAAATATAGATTTCACTTTGAGGTTCTTCGATAACCTTAAGAAGTGAATTAGCAGCATTAACATGCATTTTTTCAGCTTGTTCAATGATAAAAACCTGACGTTGATTTTCAATCCCTGATTGAGAAAACTGACTAACTAGTTCTCTAATTCTTTCTGTTTTTATAATCTGATTAATGGGGCGAATAATTGTGACATCAGGAAATTCTTCTTGGTCAATCAACTTACAATTTCGACAAGACTCGCAGGGTAAGACCCCCTGTTTTTCAGTACAAAACAAACTCTTAGACAGAAATAAAGCCATCTCCATACTTCCAAAAAAGCCTGAAAAGAGATAAGCATGATTGAGCTGTTTTTGTTCTAAGATATGAACAAAACGTTCAAATTGTTGTGGTTGACAAGCTTTTAATTGCTCTTGATTCATTCTTGCAGCCCCATTCTGTCAAATAAGACTTTCTTAGTATTCTCAACAACTTGATCTAGTGGTAAGCTGGCATCAATCTTAACAATGCGATCACCTTCTTTTTCAAGAAGGGAGAGATATCCTTGACGGACTTTGCGATGCAAGTCTAAACCTTCCAAGTCTAAACGATTCACTTCACGATTACTATTTGCTGCGATTCGTTCAAGACCTTTCTCAACATCAATATCAAAATAAAGTGTCAAGTCAGGCTTTAACCCATCTGTAGCATATTGGTTGAGCCATTCAATAGCATCGATGTCCAAACCACGACCAAAGCCTTGATAAGCAACCGAGCTATCAATAAAACGATCCATAATAACCAGTTTACCGGCTACAAGGGCTGGCAATACTTTTTCCACTAAATGCTGTCTACGACTAGCAATATAAAGAAGAAGCTCTGTCTTGGCATCCATTTGAGTATGACTTGGGTCTAGAATAACTTCACGAATCTTTTCACCAATCAACACGCCACCTGGTTCACGTGTCGTTAAGACCCCAATATTTTTTTCTTCTAACACAGGAAGGATAGCTTCAAGTACACTCGTTTTACCAGCTCCCTCTGGCCCCTCAAGAGAGACTAAAAATCCTTTTGACATGACTAACTCATTTCTTTTTTTCTTCCTTCTATTTTATCAAAAAAAGAGGCATTTGTGAAAAGCTTTTTAACCTAATAAAAATTTATTCTGAAAAACTAGGATATACATTCTTTAATAAAGTAGATAATTATTTAATTAACTTTCTATATTCGTAATCAACTACCATACTGTCTTATTTTGTCTTTGTATAGCTAGAAAAAAAGAACCTTGCATAACAAGATTCTTTTAATGTCTGACTTAAATAATTGTTCTTCTGGGAACTAAATCGAATTAAGCTTCGATTTCTGTAACCATACCTGAACCAACAGTACGTCCACCCTCACGGATAGAGAATGTAGTACCTTGTTCTACGGCGATTGGGTGGATCAACTCAACGTCGATTGTCACGTTATCACCTGGCATTACCATTTCAGTACCTGCTGGAAGTTCGATTGAACCTGTAACGTCAGTAGTACGGAAGTAGAATTGTGGGCGGTAGTTGTTGAAGAATGGAGTGTGACGTCCACCTTCTTCTTTAGTAAGGATGTAAACTTCACCTTTGAATTTAGTGTGTGGGTTGATTGAACCTGGTTTAGCAATAACTTGTCCACGTTCGATTTCATCACGTTGGATACCACGAAGAAGCACACCTACGTTGTCTCCTGCAAGACCTTCATCAAGTTGTTTACGGAACATTTCAACACCAGTAACAACTGCTTTTTGGATTTTTTCTTTGATACCAACGATTTCGATTTCGTCGTTGACACGAACGACACCACGGTCGATACGTCCTGAAGCAACAGTACCACGTCCAGTGATTGAGAATACGTCTTCGACAGGAAGAAGCAATGGTTTGTCAGTGTCACGTTCTGGTTCTGGAATGTACTCATCAACTGTGTTCATCAATTCCATAACGATATCTTCGTATTTAGTGTCACCTTCAAGGGCTTTAAGAGCTGAACCTTGGATAACTGGAAGATCGTCACCTGGGAAATCGTATTCTGAAAGAAGGTCACGAATTTCCATTTCAACCAATTCAAGCAATTCTTCGTCGTCAACCAAGTCAACTTTGTTCATGAAGACGATAAGGTGTTTAACACCAACCTGACGTGAAAGAAGGATGTGCTCACGAGTTTGTGGCATTGGTCCGTCAGTTGAAGCTACTACAAGGATAGCTCCGTCCATTTGAGCGGCACCAGTGATCATGTTTTTAACGTAGTCCGCGTGTCCTGGAGCGTCGATGTGAGCGTAGTGACGTTTTTCAGTTTCGTACTCAACGTGCGCAGTGTTGATAGTGATACCGCGTTCGCGTTCTTCTGGAGCAGCATCGATAGACGCATAGTCTTTTGGTTGGTTAACTGATGAAGGCAAGCGACGTGCCAAAACAGTTGTGATAGCTGCAGTTAGGGTAGTTTTACCGTGGTCAACGTGTCCGATAGTACCAATGTTAACGTGTGGTTTACTACGATCGTATTTTTCTTTTGCCATTTGAGTAAAAGCCTCCAATAAAATATATTTTATAGATAGACAGTAGGCAATACAGTCTAACTTTCCTTACTATTTTATCAAATTTCAGCTAAATTGCAAGTGTTTTACAAAGATTTTGTGAATTATTCTTATACTTATTCGAAGTCCTTGATTTATTAATAAAAAAATAGAGAAACAGTTAAATCTGTTTCTCTATTAATATCGTTACATTTTTTTAACTTCTTGTACTTCTTTGTGTTTTTCGTAAAGTTGTACAAGGAATTTGGATATTTCTTTTAATATAGAATAAGTTGGGACGGCAACAATCATACCAATAACACCATAGATATTACTTGACAATAGTAACAGAACCAGGATAGTAATTGGATGAACTTTCATAACACCACCAACAATTCGAGGATAGAGGATATTGCCATCCACTTGTTGGATAATCAACATATAGATGACAGCAATAATCATCTTTTGTGGATCCGTAAATAGATTTGAAATAACCATTGGAACCAAACCGATACTTGGACCAACATAAGGTATCAAATTCGCCAAACCAGAGAAAATAGCAAAAACCAATGCATACTTGAGTCCAATGACACTATATCCGATAAAGGCCAGACATCCGATTATGAATGCATCAATTGATACACCGCTAATATAACGGGAAATAGTCGCATTCAAGTTTGTTAATAAACCAGAAATATTCAGTCTATCTCTTTTTAAAACAGTTCTTTCTAACATCGGTAAGAACTTATGCCCATCTAGTAGGAAGTATACCAAGAAAACTGGCGTCATAATGATAATTAAAACTGTACTTACTAATGCTGACAGAACACTACCGACACTGTTTGTTACGCTATTTAAGATATTTTGCAGAATATCAACATAAGAAAGATTTAATTGTCGGATTGTTTGTTGAATATCAAGCTCTTGGAAAGTAGGATATTTTGATAATTCTATTACTAAATCTTGGAGTCGACCATAGATTCCTTGACTAGATATAATCAAGCTACTCAACTGGTTGATTAAAATCGGTAAGAGATAGACAACACCAATGACAAGTGACCCAAAGAGAACAAATAGGGTCAACAAAATTCCGATGATGCGGTTAATCTTGCACTCTTTCTCTAAAAAGATAACAATTGGGTTGGTCAAATAGTATAAAAATCCTCCTAATAAAAAGGGAATCATGATGGTATTAACGACACTTACAAATGGTGTAATAATTGCCCCCATTTCCCTCCATAGGTAGAAAATTAAGGTTATTAATAAAATCTCAGTTGTCCAGAAGAATAATTTATTTCTTCGAAACATAGGCCACCTCCTCTTTTTCCTATTTTACCATAATTCGAAAAAGATTGATAACCTTCATCATAAAAATAAGAATATTTTTTGTCTTTATGATAGAATAAAGTTACTATGAAGAAATTATTTTTAACATTAATCACACTTATTTCATTTGGTTCTGCTACTACTGCTTTTGCTCAGGATTTTGATGTCGCCGCAAAACATGCCATCGCTGTTGAAGCGACTACTGGTAAGATTTTATATGAAAAAGATGCGACTCAACCTGTTGAAATTGCTTCTATTAGTAAGCTACTTACTGTTTACCTAGTCTATGAAGCACTGGAACAAGGAAAAATCACTCTTTCCACTCCGGTAGAAATTTCAGATTACCCATATCAGCTCACAACCAACTCCGAAGCAAGTAACGTTCCTATGGAAGCTCGTAACTATACTGTTGAAGAGTTACTAGAAGCAACATTGGTATCTAGTGCCAATAGTGCAGCTATCGCTTTGTCCGAAAAGATTGCGGGATCTGAAAAAGACTTTGTAGATATGATGAAGGCCAAACTTCTTGAATGGGGAATCCAAGATGCTACCCTAGTCAATACAACCGGTCTCAACAATGAAACTCTTGGAAACAATATCTATCCAGGTTCTAAGAAAGACGATGAAAATAAATTGAGCGCCTATGATGTAGCTGTCGTCGCTCGTAATCTTATCCTCAAGTACCCTCAGGTCTTAGAAATTACCAAGAAACCTTCCTCTACTTTCGGAGGAATGACCATTACTTCTACTAACTATATGTTGGAAGGAATGCCTGCCTACCGAGGTGGTGTCGATGGTCTTAAAACGGGAACAACTGATAAAGCAGGTGCTTCTTTTGTCGGTACGACTGTAGAAAAAGGAATGCGTATTATTACTGTTGTCCTTAACGCTGACAACCAAGATACCAATCCTTACGCTCGTTTTACAGCAACTTCAGCTCTTCTAGACTATATCTCATCTAATTTTGCTCTCCAAACAATCGTTAAGCAGGGGGAAAGCTACCAAGATAGCAAATCTCCAGTTTATGACGGAAAGCAAGATACGGTTACAGCAGTCGCTAAGGAAGATATAAAAATCGTTCAACGTCTTGGAAGTCGAGCTCAGTCATCTGTCACCTACACGCCTGATACTTCTGAACATACCGCTCCACTTGAAGCAGGTACTGTGGTTGGTCATCTAACCTATGAAGATAAAGACTTAGTTGGTCAAGGCTATATTACCTCTGACAAACCAAGCTTCGAAATGGTTTCTGATAAAAATGTAGAGAAAGCCTTTTTCTTAAAAGTATGGTGGAATCGCTTCGTTCGATTTGTAAATGAAAAATTATAAAAAAATCGCGATTACTCGCGATTTTTTTTATTTTCTTTTTGATAAAGTTGAGTGTTTATAGCCATAAGTAAAGTAAATAATAACTCCTATTATTAAGGCTAAACCAAATGCTATCCATGTTTCAAGAGTATATTGTAGCATAAAGGATAGACAAATAAGAATCGATAGAATTGGTAGAAAGGGAACCAGGGGTGTTTTAAATTCTCCCTCTTTAGGCTCTCCCTTATCTTTTCTTAGCTTGATAATTCCATAAGCTAGGAGAATGAGATAAGCTAAAGTACAGATGTTTAGAAAGGCAGCGATACTTGATAGAGGGAAAATCCCAGCTGCTATGGCTGAAACAAGACCTGTTAAGATGGTCGCATTCTTTGGAACACGACTTGTCTTAGTCACTTCTTTAAAAGTCTTAGGCAACAACCCATCACGTGCCAAACTATAAATCATGCGAGATAAGGCATAAGTCATTGAAATACATACTGTAATCAAGGTAAAAATAGCAACAATAGAAACATAGTTTGCTGCCCATCCTATACCAATATTTCTAAGAGCAAAAGCAACCGCATCATCGACATTGAGCTTGCTATAGTGGACAACACCTGTTAAAACTAAGGTTACCAAGGCATAAAGGATGGTTACGATCATCAAGGATAAGACAATTCCACGAGGGATGTTCTTTTGCGGTCGTTGAATTTCATCAACTGCCATAGAAATGGACTCAAAACCTAAGAATCCAAAGAACATGAGGGAAGCTCCAGCCATAATCCCTGTACTTCCACCATAAATCTGACCAAAACCAAATGGAGCAAAATTGGACCAGTTCTCAGGTTTAATATACCAAATTCCAACTAAGATAAATAAGGCAAGAGCAGAAAATTTTAAAACAACAAGAATCGAATTAAAACGAAGAGCAGTTTTCGAATTCAATAGAACAACACCTGTAACAAGGATAATCACTAAAATTGGTAAAAGATCAATATAAGTACCATTTTCTTGGTTAAATGTCCCGTTTAAGGTTTGTGGCAAGGAAATTCCATAATGACTAAGCAAACCTTTAAAATAGGCTGCCCATCCAGAAGCGACACCAGAGACTGCTGTCATAAATTCCATAATAGTTAACCAACCGGCAATCCAAGCAGGAAATTCTCCCAAAATTGCATATAGATAACTATAAGCGCCACCAGTTGCTGGAACACGAGAAGCAAATTCCGCAAAAAAGAGTGCCGATAAGGAAACACAGATAGCTGAGATAACGATAGAAACAACAAGGGCTGGACCTGCTAATGTAGCTGCAGCTGTTCCTGTAATGGTAAAGATACCTGTTCCCACCATGGCTCCAATTCCCAAGAGAATTAAATCCCATAATTTCAGATGACGATGCATCTCTGTTTTTCCTAGACTTACGTCTTTCGTTCTAAAAATATTCATAATTGATCTCCACTAACAATTATTGTTTTATTTTACCACAAATAATGGATTTTGTGAATATTTATAAAATTGTATATTAAAAAACTGAACAAATTAGTATTTGCTCAGTTTTTATTTCTAGTTAAAATTCGACAGTTATTAGAGTTCATAGTATGGGAACGGACGGTCACTATCTAAAGGGCTATTTGGAATTTCTTGTTCCAAAATAGCGCGCCATCCAGATACTAATTCTTCAAAAGTTAATTTGGCTTCTGGAGAAGTTATTGTAATCTTCCGACCAAACCAAGCCATGGTTGCAGTTTCAAACTGAAGCATAGCGTACTGGATTACTGGTACATTTGCCTCTTCATAATTTTTATTTACCGCACGCGCTACTTCTGCTGCTTGCGGAAGGAGTTGATTACTAATCTTATCGACAACTGCTGCATCCATCTCTCTCCAAGAAAGTAATTGACCATCCACCTGATAAAAGAGCTCAAAGGTTTCTTGATTTTTCTTAAAATTGGTAAGAACAAAAGCACGTTCCACTGCCTCTGGACCACCAACAGCCTTGACAGCGTTTATAAGGAGATTTTCTTCCATTTGTCTCCAATAATCATCAGCTTCTTCTACTAAATCAACTGTAAAAGGTGGAACAATTTCCTCGGCAGAAATTTCGCCTTTATTCGCTTTTTCGATATTACCAAATAACTTTTTTAAGAATCCCATTTGCTTCTCCTTTTGGGTTTTATCCGACAGATCCTTCCATTTCATAGCTAATCAAGCGGTTAAGCTCAACAGCATATTCCATTGGAAGTTCTTTGGTGAAGGGCTCTACAAATCCCATGACAATCATCTCGGTTGCTTCTGATTCTGACAAGCCACGACTCATAAGGTAATAGAGTTGTTCTTCTGAAATTTTAGAAACCTTGGCTTCGTGTTCCAAAGCTACTTGTGAGTTGTGGATTTCATTAAACGGAATAGTATCTGATGCTGACAAGTCATCCATAATAATGGTATCACACTCGATGTGAGAAACAGATTTCTTAGAGTTCTTATTAAAGGTCACTTGTCCACGGTAGTCAACCTTTCCTCCGCCTTTAGCGATGGATTTAGATACGATAGATGAGCTTGTATGCGGTGCGTTGTGGATCATCTTGGCACCAGTATCCTGATGTTGCCCTGCATTAGCAAAGGCAATAGAAAGCATGGTCCCACGCGCACCCTCTCCATCAAGGTAAACAGATGGGTATTTCATAGTTGTTTTAGCGCCCAAGTTCCCATCAATCCATTCAACTGTCGCATCTTTCAAAGCTTTGGCACGTTTTGTTACCAAGTTATAGACGTTATCTGACCAGTTTTGGATAGTCGTATAACGCATATAAGCTCCGTCCAAAGCAAAGATTTCTACAATAGCAGCATGCAGACTGTTACTTGAATAAGTTGGCGCTGTACATCCTTCTACATAGTGGACGCTTGCCCCCTCATCAACAATAATCAAGGTACGTTCAAACTGACCAGTATTTTCGTTATTGATACGGAAGTAAGTTTGAAGTGGAATATCCACTTTAACTCCTTTTGGTACATAGATAAAGGTTCCACCTGACCATACTGCTGAGTTGAGGGCAGCTAACTTGTTATCTGTCGGCGGTACTAACTTAGCAAAGTATTGTTTAAACAAATCTGGGTATTCCTTGAGGGCAGAATCTGTATCTGTAAAGATAATTCCTAACTTCTCAAATTCTTCCTTCATGTTATGGTAAACCACTTCTGACTCATACTGGGCAGAAGCTCCAGCTAGATAAGCACGCTCAGCTTCAGGAATCCCAATACGTTCAAAGGTTTCTTTGATTTTTTCAGGAACTTCATCCCAAGAACGAGCTGGTTTATCAGATGGTTTTTGGTAGTAAATCAAGTCATCAAAATCAATCTCTGACAAGTCTGCTCCCCATGTTTGCATGGGCATTTTTTTGAAGGTTTCATAAGATTTCAAACGGAATTCTAACATCCACTCAGGCTCACCCTTAGCAGCGGACAATTCACGAATAACCTCTTCGTTCAATCCTTTACCTGTTGATAAGATTGGTTGCACATCATCATGGAAACCAAATTTATATTCACCAAGGTCAATTGGTTTTGGTTCTACTCTTTCTTCAGCCATAATATCCTTTCTTTCTTCATTTCTAATGATTTATAAGACAAAGGAAACTTGTCTTACTTGTTTTCTTGATTTTCAATTGTTTTCTTAAGGGCGTTCCAAGCTAGGGTTGCACATTTGATTCGTTGAGGAAATTTAGCAACACCTGACAAGAAAGCGGCATCGCCAAGACTATCTTGTCTTTCATCTTTTTGACCTTGAACCATTTCAGAAAAGATGGTGGCAAGCTCTAGGATTTCTTGCTTGGACTTTCCTAAGACTACATCTGTCATCATACTAGCAGAGGCAGTTGAAATCGTACAACCAGAGTTTAGAAAAGCGATATCTTCCAAACGATCATCTGCATCAAACTTGACAGAGAGATTGATGACATCACCACAAGTCGGATTGTTAAGACTAATTTGTTCAGCATCTTCCAACCTACCTTGGTGATGGGGATTTTTCGAATGGTCCGCTACCACTGCCATATAAAGGCTATCTAGTTTAGAAAGTGCCATTGAAAAACTCCTTTGTCTTTTGTAAAGCATCGACTAACTTGTCGCAATCTGCCTTGGTATTGTAGATATAAAAACTTGCACGAGCTGTTGCTGGAACTTCTAAATACTGGAGCAAAGGTTGAGCACAATGGTGACCGGCACGAACCGCTACTCCTTCATAATCCAGAGCTGTCGCAAGGTCGTGAGGATGAAGGTCTCCTAGATTAAAGGCAATAACACCTGAACGTTGAGTCAAATCTTGCGAACCGTAAATGGTCAATCCTTCAATGGCCCGCAATTTTGGAAAGACATATGCGATCAAATCCTGTTCATGAGTTTCAATCGCATCCATCCCAAGATTTTCAAGATAATCTACTGCAGCTGCAAGTCCGATCGCACCTGCCATATTGGGAGTTCCGGCCTCGAATTTCCAAGGCAATTCTTTCCAACTAGCAGATTGCTCATATACGAAATCAATCATCTCGCCGCCAAACTCAACTGGTGACATTTGTTCCAGATACTTTTCTTTGCCATAAAGAACACCGATGCCTGTCGGACCAGCCATCTTGTGACCTGAGAAGACAAAGAAGTCTACATCCAAGTCCTGAACATCAATCTTCATATGAGGTGTAGACTGAGCACCATCTACAACCATAATAGCTCCAACTTTATGAGCCATTTGCGTGATTTCTTTGATAGGATTGACCACTCCAAGAACGTTGGAAGCATGGGCTAGTGAAACAAATTTTACCTTGTCAGTCAATTTAGAACGCAAATCATCCATATCTAGAGCTCCATCCTTGAGATAAACATAGACAAGCTCAGCCCCAGTCTTGCGGCAAGCCTCCTGCCAAGGAATGATATTGGAATGGTGTTCCATGACAGAAATCAAAACCTGGTCTCCCTCAGTCAGGATTTCTTCCGCATAACGCGCTAGCCAGTTAAGACTAGTTGTCGTACCTCTAGTAAAGAGAACTTCCTTTGTAGAGCCTGCATTGATAAACTTAGCAATAGTTTCACGGGCAGCTTCATAAGATGCTGTCGCACGCTCAGCCAAGGTGTGAACCCCTCGGTGAACATTGGCATTATCCTGCTTATAGTAGCGATTAATAGCTTCCAGAACTGCTAGTGGTTTTTGTGTCGTCGCAGCATTGTCCAAATAGACCAAAGGTTCATCGTTGACGATCTGGTCTAAAATTGGAAAATCCTTGCGAATCACTTCTACATCTAACATAGGCGTCCCCTTAGCGTTTTGACAATTTTTCTTCAATGGTTGCAATCATTTCATCACGAACTTCTTTGACTGGAATCTCAACGATAACAGAGCCAAGGAAGCCACGAACAACCAAGCGTTCTGCGGTTGCCTTATCCAAACCACGGCTCATGAGGTAGTACATGTCTTCAGGATCTACCTGACCGATAGAAGCTGCGTGACCTGCTGTAACATCATTTTCATCAATCAAAAGAATTGGGTTGGCATCTGAACGAGCCTGATCTGAAAGCATGAGAACACGACTTTCTTGCTGAGCATCCGCTCCCTTAGCTCCCTTGATGATGTGGCCAATACCATTGAAGGTCAAGGTTGCTTTTTCAAGGATAACCCCGTGTTGAAGGATATTACCGATAGAGTTGCAACCATAGTTTGTTACGCGAGTGTCAATTCCCTGTACCTGACGACCGCTTGAAAGAGCTACGACCTTGAGGTCTGCATGGCTACCATTTCCAAGCAAGTCACTATCAAAGTCAGCAACAACGTTTCCTTCGTTCATGACACCGATAGCCCAGTCAATGCTTGCATCATTGCCTAATTTTCCACGACGACTAATATAGGCAGTGACGTTCTCACCTAGACGATCAATCGCAGCAAACTTGACTTGCGCACCAGAACGTGCAATCACTTCAACGGTGATATTGGCAGTTGCCTTAGCACTACCTCCACCACGTGACTCTAGACGCTCCAGATAACTAATCTTAGAGTTCTTACCAGCAATGATCAGAATATGCTTGTTAAATGGCACATCACTATCACTATCTTGGTAGAAAATCCCTTCGATTGGTTCTGTGATTTCTACGTTATCAGGAATGTAGAGAACCGCACCACTGTTAAAGTAGGCTGTGTGGTAGGCTGCTAATTTGTCATCATCGTACTTGACAGATGACATGAAGAATTCTTCTACGAGTTCTGGAATTTCTTCTAAAGCTGAATGGAAGTCTGTAAAGACAACTCCTTGTTCCGCCAACTCAACTGGAATTTGTTCAAAAACTGTTTGAGTTCCTACTTGAACCAACTTCAAGTGATTATCAAGAGCTGTGAAGTCAGGAACATTTGCTGACGGTTCACTTTCTGTAATGGTTCCATCTCCCAGATTCCAACGGTGGAATTTGACACGCTCAATGACTGGTAATTCCAAAGTCTCAATCTTATCAAAAGCTTTTTGACGGAGGTCAGCTAACCAGCTTGGTTCAGCGTGCATTTCTGAAAAAAGTTTAATAGTTTCTTTAGTCATTTACTTCTCCTAAAAGATACGAGGGAATTACAATTCTTCCTTGTAGTCATAGCCAAGTTCTTCAGCTAGTTTTGCGTATCCTTCACGTTCCAAACGTGCAGCTAATTCTGGACCACCAGAAAGAACAACACGACCTTCCATCATCACATGTACCACGTCTGGTGTGATATAGTTCAAAAGACGTTGGTAGTGAGTAATGATCATAGCACCGAAGCCTTCACCACGCATGGCATTAACACCCTTAGAAACAACTTTAAGAGCGTCAATATCAAGACCAGAGTCAATTTCATCCAGAAGGGCGAAAGTTGGTTCCAACATCAAAAGCTGAAGAATTTCATTGCGTTTTTTCTCACCACCAGAGAAACCTTCATTGAGGTAACGCTCTGCCATTTCTTCTTTCATGTTAAGCAATTCCATCTTCTCGTCTAGTTTAGTGATAAACTCACGAACTGAAATCTTCTCATCATCTTCTTTACCAGCATTCATTGCTGCACGAAGAAATTCGGCATTAGTAATTCCAGGAATTTCTGATGGGTATTGCATCGCAAGGAAAAGCCCCATACGCGCACGCTCATCCACTTCCAATTCAAGGATATTTACACCGTCAAACAAGACTTCACCTTTAGTGACTTCATAGTTCGGGTTTCCCATAATAGCTGCTGAAAGAGTAGACTTTCCGGTACCATTTGGTCCCATGATAGCTGCAATTTCTCCTGTTTTAAGGGTCAAATTAACCCCTTTTAAAATTTCTTTTCCTTCAATTTCTACGTGAAGATCTTTGATCTCTAATACTGACATGATAGTTCCTTTCTTTTCATCCTTTTTACAGTACCCACTAAAATTCAACTTTTTAAAGTCTTAGAAAATACGGTAAAATGTTAATAAATATACCTTTATAGTATAACAAAAAAAAGCCTAAAAGGCTTTGATTTTGTCTAGAAGCTAGGAGCTACTTCTTCCCTTGAAAATGATCATCTATAGCGCTCACAATTTTACCCATGATATAGCTCACGCGAAAATTTCTCAGGATCAAAATAGCCCAAAGCAAGGCCACGATATACCGTTGCTCCATGATGGATTCATTAAAGAAATAAGTCTCAGCAGCAGTAAAGAAGGCCATGATAATAAATTGTTGTCTGTTCATAGTCTACTACCACCAATTCCTTCTAGTCTTCTGTTATAGTCACTTTATCTGCTAAAAATTCAAAACCTTGAGGGAGTATTGACTCCTCAGCCTCTTCCTTAACGACTTGTTCTTGAGACCCTTTCGTTCTGCTTGAAAATGCAGCTCGAACTTCCTTCCACTCTTCCATAGAAATAGCAAGAATCTCTGGAGAAAATCCAGCAGCTCGGCTAAGAATATTGCCAAACATGGTGTTGAGATTGTCTCGTTTCATAGTTTGACCAGCATTGAAATTCGATTCAAAAGCCAAAATCGCATGGTGTTCATTAGCAGCAACTGGTTGAGAACCAGCTAAAAGTGCCTTGTCTGGTCCTGATAAGCTCTCAATAACTTCACCCCAAGCATTCTGAAGACGAATTAGGTTTTGACGAGCCAAGTCTGGATTTTCTACTGCTTCTTGAAGAATAGACTGCACCTTATTTCGGTCTACACGATAGATGGACTTACTGTTCGTCGGACGACTCGGTGTCGAAACAGATTGTTTTGGGGTAGATTCTACATTAGCAAGAGCTTGTTTCAACCGTGCAACTTCTTCTCGAAGAGAAGACAGTTCCTCAGCCACTTCACCTGAAAGTTCTGGTTGGGTATCAATTTCTGCTAAACGAATGGTCATCATTTCAGCATAAATCTTAGGCTGTAAGCTAGCCTTAATATCAGCCAGACTTTTAGTAGCAAGACTAATCATCTCAAACAAGATATCCTGCGGAAGGTCTAAATTTCTCTCAAATACATCACTATGGTGAGTATTCTCTCCACCTGCTTGAACAATTAAGATATCACGTAAGTATTGTAGTAAATCCACTACAAACCGTGTCATGCTCTTCCCATTCTCAAAAATCAGATCAAGTTGTTCCAAAGCACCTGTTACATTCTTTTGAGCTAAAGCAGCAACATAATCGTCCAAAGCACTTAAACTAATGGTCCCAGTGATTTCCTCAGAAACAGCTGTTGTAAGAGTAGTTTCTTGTGTTAAGCTTAATGCTTGGTCTAGAATTGACAAAGCATCCCGCATCCCGCCTTCAGCTCGTCGAGCAATAATTTCAACAGCTTCTGTTTCGTAATCAATTCCTTCTTTTTCCAAAATCTGGAAGATATGATCACGAATATCCTGCGTCTTAATAGACTTAAACTCGAAGCGTTGAACGCGAGACAAGATAGTTGCAGGAATTTTATGCAACTCTGTCGTTGCCAGAATAAAAACGACATTTGGAGTAGGTTCTTCCAATGTTTTCAAAAGGGCATTAAAGGCACCTGTTGAAAGCATATGGACCTCGTCAATGATATAGACCTTGTACTGAGCTATACTCGGAGCATAAGTTGATTTATCACGGATATCACGGATTTCATCAACTCCATTATTAGAAGCCGCATCCATCTCGATAACATCTTCCAAACTTCCTTCTATGACAGCTTGACAGATATAACAGTTATTGCAAGGTTCTCCCCCTTTTTGATTCGGACAGTTCATAGCCTTGGCAAATATTTTGGCTACACTGGTTTTACCAGTTCCACGAGGCCCTGAAAATAGGTAGGCGTGACTAATCTTATCCTGCTCCACAGCCTGTTTAAGTGTTCGAGCAATAACATCCTGGCCCACTAACTGTGAAAAATTTTGACTTCTATATTTTCGATAAAGCGCCTGATACATTATGCTTTCTCCTCAAACATTGAAAATTTCCATTCTGTCTTATCTAGTAAAATGGACACAAACTCTTCTAAATAGCGTTGATCAATTTCATCATAATCATCTACATGAGATGAGTCCAAATCTAATACACCCAGAAGCTGTCCATTTTTTACCATGGGAAGTACGATCTCGCTACGAGCACTACTATCACAAGAAATATAGTTGGGATAGGTCTTCACATCACCAACGATAACCGTTTGACAACTAGCCGCAGACTCTCCACAAACGCCTTTCCCAAGTGGGATTCTAACACATGAAACTCCACCTTGAAAAGGCCCTAAAATAAGCTCATTTCCGTCATATAAATAGAAACCTGCAAAGACAGTACGAGGAAAGTTCATTTTTAAGAGAGCGCTGGCATTTGATAGATTAGCCAACACATTGGTCTCACCTTCTAAAAGTGCAGTGAGCTGAGCATTGACCATTTGATAAATTGATTCTTTTTCGGAATGTAACATAAATCCATTATATCAAAAAATACTAGTTGAAAAAAGAAAAATCCCTTGTTTTACAACAAAGGATTTATAATTAGTTCTGATTGATTAAAGTTCGATGTCTCCGAACAAGTCAGCCATTGAGAATCCTGTTTGAGTTTCAGGAAGTTCAAAGTCACGTTTTTCTTGACGTTTTGGACGACGTGGACGTGGAGCACGTTTTTCTTCGTTTTGTCCTTCTTCTTGAGCTGGACGTTCTTCAAGAGCTTTGATAGAAAGTGATACACGTTCTGCATCAGCATTAACATCAAGAACTTTAACAGTAACTTCTTGACCAACTGTAAGAGCTTCTTTTGGATTTTCAATACGTTTGTGTGAAATTTGTGATACGTGAACAAGTCCATCGATACCTGGCAATACTTCAACAAATGCACCGAAGTCAGTCAAACGTTTAACTGTACCTTCTACAACGTCACCCTTGGCCAATTTTTGTTCAACGCCATCCCATGGTCCAGGTGTTGTTGCTTTAAGTGAAAGTGATACACGTCCTTCTTCTTCGTTAAGATCAAGGATTTTCACTTCAACTTCTTCACCAACAGTTACAACTGATTTAGGTGAAACGTTACGTTCGTGTGACAATTCAGTCAAGTGAACCAATCCATCAACACCACCAAGGTCGATGAAAGCACCGAAGCTTGTGATACGAGCAACTTTACCAGTTACTACATCACCAGCAGCCAATTTACCGAATACTTCTGCACGAGCTGCTGCAGCAGCTGCTTCAACAACTTCACGACGTGAAAGGATGAAGCGGTTTTCTTTAGGATCAACTTCTTTGATTTTAGCTTCAAATTCTTGACCTACAAAACGCTCAGTGTTACGTACGAAACGAGTATCCAACATTGAAGCTGGGATAAATCCACGCAAACCTTCAAATTCTACTGAAAGTCCACCTTTAACAGCGCGAGTTCCTTTAACTGTAACAACTTCTTCTTCGCGTCCTACAAGTTTGTCCCATGCTTTGCGAGCTTCAAGGCGTTTTTTAGATACAAGGTATGTTACTGTATCAGTATCTTTACCAACTACTTGACGAAGTACAAGAACGTCAAATACTTCACCTACTTTTACAAAGTCATTGATATCTGCATCGCGATCGTTTGTCAATTCGCGAAGAGTCAAGACACCTTCAACACCAGTTCCTGAGATTGCAACGTTAGCTTGATTAGCATCAACTGTCAATACTTCAGCACTAACAACATCACCAGGTTCAACTTGGCTAACGCTATTTAGCAAATCTTCAAATTCATTCATCTAAAAAATCCTCCAACAATCAAGTTTTTTAACTTGACATACTTATAATTTTTTTCCTAAGCACCCGCAACGACATGAACATCTCGAACGTCCTTCAATTATAAAAATAAAATACCCTAAGATATTTTTCTTTTCATCTTGAATTTATTACCTAAGAACTGGGGTAGCTGGATTCGAACCAACGCATGAGGGAGTCAAAGTCCCTTGCCTTACCGCTTGGCTATACCCCAAAAGTGAAATGGAGAGAGAGGGATTCGAACCCCCGAACCCGAAGGAGCGGATTTACAGTCCGCCGCGTTTAGCCTCTTCGCTATCTCTCCGATAATGAACAAAACCTATTATATCATGAAAAATTGCAAAAAACAAGCATTATTTTGCTAAATTATAGTTTTCAATCAATATTTCCACAGCTTTTTCAAGATTCTTGTAAAAACTATCGACATTCCCATTCTTTATGATTGCAAATTGGTTGTCTAGTTCGGCAATTTCACCGATTAACTTTTTACCAATCATTAAGGTATAACCATCGTAGTTATCTTTTCCAACTGCTACTTTAGCATCTGACAACTGAATCTCAATTTTTTTATCTTTTTTACTCATACCATACCTCTTTTCACTTTCTCTATTTTACAAGAAATTCCCTGATCTCGCAAGAAAAAACTCTCTACCAAGCTAATCTTGGTAAAGAGTTCCTTGAATCGTCTAGAGAAATTTTTCCCTTGAATTTTAGTCAATTAATGGGTTGCTCCACCAACTATTTTCAAGTCCTTATCTTTGTAGTCTACGATAGCACCAATCGCAGCTTCAATACCTCGGACAATATCTCTTAAGCACATGGATGCAGTATTAGGCTTATTTACCACTTGTTCGGTCATATAGGGAATATGCATAAAACCTGCTCTCATATTGGGAAATTTCTTATCCGCTAAATAGAGAACCTGATACATCAAATGGTTGCAAACAAAGGTTCCAGCTGTATTGGATACTGTAGCTGGCAGCCCTACCTCTTTTATGGCTTGTACCATTGCTTTGATAGGGAGCGTGCTAAAATAGGCAGCTTCTCCATCTAGGCGAATAGGTGTGTCAATCGGTTGATTCCCTTGGTTATCTGGAATTCTTGCATCATCTTGATTGATGGCAACTCGTTCAGGAGTTAAACCAGCTCTACCTCCTGCTTGTCCGATGCAGAGTACAACATCTGGTTGATAACGGACAATTTCTGCTTCTAAAACCTCTGCTGATTTATAAAAGACTGTTGGGATTTCTACCCAATGAATCTCGGCTCCATGAATTACAGACGGTAATGATTTAACAGCTTCCAGAGCTGGATTGACCTTTTCACCACCAAAAGGATCAAAACCTGTAACTAATATTTTCATTTTATTTCCTTTGCTAAAACGCCAAATAGTACATTAAAAATACATGTAGGATTATCATGATAACAGCTACTCCTACTTGCGCTTTGATAACGCCATTTGGATCTTTCATCTCCAAAAGTGCTGCCGGTAATGCATTAAAGTTAGCAGCCATTGGAGTCAGTAAGGTCCCACAGCAACCTGCTGTCATTGCTAGAGCAGCGGCTACGATTGGATCAGCTCCCAAGGCAAATACAAAGGGAACACCAATCCCAGCTGTAATGACTGTGAAAGCAGCAAATGCATTCCCCATTATCATGGAAAATAGAACCATACCAAGGACATAAGCTACCACACCCATAAAGCGACTACCCGAAGGCACTAGACCACTTATCAAATGAGAAATCAAGTCTCCCACTCCTGCTACGGTAAAAATCGCACCCAAAGCACCTAAAAGCTGAGGAACAATCCCACTAGTTGAAACTTGTTGAACCATGCGATTATTTTCTGCTAACAAACTTCTAGGAGAACTCTTAGTAATCAATAAGAGAGAGATGGTTGCAAAAAATGCTGCAAGGCTGATAGCTATCTTACTAAACTCAAGAATTACTTTTGCTAATACTAAAGCAATCAAAGCCATTAACATGACTGGGATAAAAATTTTATTCTTTAATCGTTTGGATTCAATATTTGCCTTGACTTCATCCAGAGTCGGTAAGGTTCCGATACGAACCTGTTTAAAGAGAGTTAGTAGGGCCAATAACACTACAATAACACCAATCAAGATCGATGGTAAATAGGAACCACCAATAAAACTGATACCCAATAAAGCCCAAAACCCAGCTGTTCCATATCGAACTGGGTTTGTTTTGTCTTTATAGCTACAATAAGCCGTATGAAGGAATTGACAACCAATCACAATATAGGTCAACTCTAATAACTGTCTTGCTAGATTGGTCATTCTTCTTTCCCTTTACTAAGCTTATTAGCTAGCAGTTTTTTATCAAACAAGTAATTGTAAATCCCTACTACAAGAAGGGCAACTCCTGCAATAATAAGTGAAGCCGAAGCGATGCCTGCATAATTACTTTCGTAACCTAATTGGTCCAGAGTGCCCCCAACTAAGAGGACACCACCTGCACCAACGAAAGTATTCTGAGCAAAGAAATTTGCAAAATTATCATTTGCTGCTGCACGCGCTTTTAGCGCTTCGCTTTCCTGCTCTGTTAATTTTCTACCTAATTGTGACTCTGCTGCTGCTTGTCCCATGGGTTGAACCAAGGGTCTCACAAACTGCGGATGTCCTCCGATACGAATGGCAAAGAAACCATCGAGTTCCCGAAAAAAGAAATACACTGTATAAAAACTTCCTACGGTCAGCCCCTTTATCCTTTGGATCAAGTCAATCGACCGTTGCTTGAGGCCAAAAGTTTCAGATAATCCTACCAGGGGTAAGGTTACCATAAAAATCGTCAGAACTCGTTGATTGCTAAATTCTCTTCCTAAAATTTCCAAGAACTCAACAAGAGAAACTCCAGAAACTAGAGCTGTAACTAAACTAGCTAAGACTACCGTTGCAATGGTATCTAACTTATAGATAAAACCAATCACAATGATAACTATTCCTATTAGTTTAATCCATTCCATATAGGCCCCTTTTCCAAAATACTAGTATGGTTTATTTGACATGACTTTCTAGTTCTTTTTGGTATTTATTGTTTGATTCCAATTTCTCTTTTTGCCATTTTTCAAGAGCTGCTTGATATTCTTTAGCCGTTACAATCTCTTTTTGCAATTTCATGCCCTTGAAGATATATGGATCACCCTTGATACCTACTTGTGAGTATGGTTTAGAGAATGGAACGACGTTGCTGACTACTGGTGAGCCTCCTGATGAAGCTGTCGGCATCAAGAGAGAACTATCAGTAAGCCATGCTTGAGCTTTGGCATATTTTTCATATCTCTTGTCCAAGTCATTTGTCTCAGAAACTGCATCATCCAAGAGTTTCTTATATTCATCCAAACCAAGTTGAGCTACTACTTCCTTGTCTTTACCTTTCGTAATACCAAGGTGTTTCATAGCAGAACCAGTTTTAGGATCCATGATATTTAGATAACTTGCTGGGTCTTGATAGCTTGGAGCCCAACCAGTGCTATTCAAGTCATAGTCTTTCTGAGCAGGAACACGTGCTTGAGATGTAATACTTTCCTTCTCGTTGTCAGTCATCTGAAGGACATCAATCACGACATTTTCAGAACCAAGAGTTGACTCGATTGATTGTTTAAAGGAATTGCTTTGTTGAACGGCAATGGTATCTGTCTGTTCAACTGGAACATCCAAGTGAATTGGGAAGGTTACACCTTTTGCTTCCAATTCTTTCTTAGCTTTCTCAAATGAAGCTTTTGCTTTATCAGGGTTGTAGATGGTATCTTTTCCGTCTACAAGCTCAACGCCTTTCCATTGGTCGCCGTAGTTAACCAATTCTGCTTGAGCGATATCACCAAAGTTTTTGCCACCAGATTGTACAAAGTTATCCGGAACTAGGCTGTTACGAATAATCTTATCCGCACCATCTTCACCATTGAGCTGTGCAGCATAAGAATGACGGTTGAAGGCAAAGTTGATTGCTTGACGGAAGTCCTTGTTCAACATTGCTTCTTTTGTAGAAGTTTTCTGTTCTTCACTTGTTTTCGCTGTCTTATTATATGATTGACGGTTTACGTTAAACGTGAAGTAATAACTAGTTGAATCCTGTGGACTGTATGTGATTTTATCTCCGTATTGTTCTAAAGTAGAAGCAAAGTTTGAGCTACTTGGGAAGATACGAGCTGTTGTATAAACACCTGAAGAGAAACTACGGATTAATGATTCTTGGTCTGAACCATCATAGTAAGTCAATTTAACCTTCTCGATTTTAACCTTCTCTTTATCCCAATAATTTGGATTCTTTTCGTATTCGATTAAAGATTTTGAAGTCAAAGTCTTCAAGATATATGGACCGTTATAAAGGATACCTGATGGGCTAACAGCTCCGTAATTTTTACCTGAAGCTTTGAGGAATTCTTCATTTACAGGTAACATAGTTGCTGAAGTCACTTTTGAATTCCAGAAACTTTCAGGTGTATTAAGAGTGTACTGGACTGTGTAATCGTCCAACGCCTTAACTCCAACTGTTGAGAAGTCGTTAGTCTCACCAGTCATATATTCATTCAAGCCCTTGATGGAGTTTTGAATAAGAGTGACACCGTCTGATTTACCATCTGCAACGTGTTTCAATCCTGTAACAAAGTCATGCGCAGTTACTTCAGCGTATTCTTCACCCTCTGAAGTATACCATTTAACTCCTTTACGAAGTTTATAAGTATAAGTTAAACCGTCTTGTGAGACGCTCCAATCCTCAGCTAGAGATGGAACCAAATTTCCGTATTCGTCATTTTCCAACAAACCATCAACAACGTTACCAATGATATCCGTTGTTGAAGTACGAGTTGCGATACTGTAGTCCAAAGATGATGGGTCTACTCCATAGACGTAAGAGAAGGTTGTAGGTGCGTCTGCTTCCTTGTCAGCTTTACCACAAGCCACAAGAAGAACTGCTGTACTCAGGACGACTCCTGCTGTTAACATCCACTTTTTCGTTTTCATAAAGATCTCCTTTAATAATGTTTAATCTACTTTTACAATCCAGCCTTCTGGTGCTTCAATGTCACCAAATTGGATACCTGTCAATTCATCGTATAGTTTACGAGTTACTGGACCAACCTCTGTTTCACTGTAGAAAACATGGAAGTCGTCACCGTGTTGGATTCCCCCAATAGGTGAAATTACGGCTGCAGTACCACAGGCACCTGCTTCTACAAATCGATCCAGACTATCAATTGGTACATCCCCCTCAACAGGTTTCAAGCCCAAACGATGCTCTGCCAAGTAAAGTAATGAGTACTTGGTAATGGATGGCAAGATTGATGGACTCAATGGCGTTACAAACTCATTATCAGCTGTAATCCCAAAGAAGTTTGCTGAACCGACTTCTTCAATCTTGGTGTGGGTTGAGGGATCTAGGTAAATAACATCTGAGAAATGGCGGGATTTAGCCATTTTTCCCGGTAAAAGACTGGCTGCATAGTTCCCACCGACCTTGGCAGCTCCTGTTCCATTTGGTGCAGCACGGTCATACTCATCTTGAATCAAGAAATTTGTTGGAACCAAACCACCCTTAAAGTAATTTCCAACGGGCATGGCAAAGATGGTAAAAATATACTCCTCTGCTGGTTTTACCCCAATGATATCTCCGACACCAATCAAGAGCGGACGGAGGTAGAGGGTTCCACCGGTTCCATAAGGTGGTACGTATTCTTCATTGGCACGAACAACTGCTTTACATGCTTCTACAAACATTTCTGTTGGAACTTGAGGCATCAAGAGACGATCACAGGTGCGTTGCAGACGTTTGGCATTTTCATCTGGACGAAAGAGTTGAATACGGCCATCCTTGGTACGATAAGCTTTTAATCCTTCAAATGCTTGTTGTCCATAGTGAAGACTTGGAGATGATTCTGAAATGTGAAGAGTTGAGTCTTCGGTTAATTCTCCTTGTGTCCATTGTCCATCTTTAAAATAAGCGATATAACGATAAGGTAGTTTCATATAGGAAAAACCGAGATTTTCCCAATCAATCGTAACGGTCATGACAATCTCCTTTATTCTAATCAGGCTTTGTGTTCTATTCTACACTATTCTCCTAAAAATTCAAGTATTATTTGTAATTTTCTGAAAATTTTGCTTATAAAAAATCAGTCACTAGGACTGATTTTTAATTTTCTTTATCTTCTTTAAAGACTTCTTTGAGGTAGGCATCAAAAACTTCTTCATCAGAAATAGTATCTGAGATAAAGCTTCCATTACTTGTACGCTCTGATAGATTCAAATCTTGTAGGATTGCTTCGTAAATCGTTCCATTATTTGATTGAATGACAAGCGTTTGTTCGCCATCTTCTACTTCTGTACTGAAGAGATCTCCGATAAATCCTTGTTCAGAAACCGCACCAGCCACAAATACGCGATGTGGTTTGCTCTTCAATTCTCTCAGAACCTGAAGGCCACGCTTAGCACGACTGGTTGCTGGAATTTCCTCTGTTGAAACACGTTTCAAGCTTCCACGTTGGGTTAACAGATAGAAGGATGAAGTACTGCAGATAAAGGCAGATTGAAGTTCATCATCTGCTTTCAGATTCATAGCTTTGACCCCTGCAGCCTTGGCTCCGACAACTGGAACCTCTTCGATATTAAAGCGAAGAGCGTAGCCATTCTTACTGATTAATAGGACGTCATCTAGCTTGATTGGTGCTACTGCTACAATCTGGTCACTATCGTCCTTCAACTTAGCATACTTGACAGACTTAGAACGATAAGTTCTCCATGGAGAGAATTCTTTGCGTTCTACTCGTTTGATTTGTCCAAGGCGAGTTGCTGCAAAGTAGGTCGTCGCATCGTCAAACTGATCCACCACTTCGACGTAAAGTACTTCTTCAGTGGTTTCAAAGTTTGTAATAGACTGGCTCAGATGCTCCCCGATATCCTTCCAACGAATGTCTGCTAATTCATGGACAGGGCGGTAAATGACATTCCCAAGCGTTGTAAAGATTAAGAGATGCTGAGTAGTTTTGACAGATTGAACGAATAGCAAGCGGTCGTCATCCCGTTTACCAATTTCTTCTAAGGTCGAAGCTGCGAAAGAACGAGGACTAGTACGCTTAATGTAACCTGCCTTAGTCACGCTGACGTAAGTATCTTCTTCAGCAATCAGACTAGCTGTATCAATCTCGATGACTTTTGCTGTATCTTCTAAAGTACTCAAACGTGGAGTCGCAAACTTCTTCTTGACCTCACGAAGTTCTTTCTTCATGAGATTGTACATGGTTCGTTCATCACCGATGATAGCCGCAAGCATAGCAATCTTCTCACGAAGTTCTGCTTCTTCTTCCTGCAAGACAACCACGTCAGTATTGGTCAAACGATACAGTTGCAAGGTAACGATAGCTTCTGCCTGTTCTTCCGTAAATTCATAGCTAACCTTGAGGTTTTCCTTAGCGTCAGCCTTGTTCTCAGAAGCACGGATAAGGGCAATAACTTCATCCAGGATGGAGATGACACGAATCAAACCTTCCACGATATGGAGACGTTTTTCAGCCTTTTCCTTGTCAAAGCGAGAACGTGCCAAGATTACCTCACGACGGTGGGCAATATAGCTAGATAAGATAGGCACAATCCCAACCTGACGAGGGGTGAAATTGTCAATCGCCACCATGTTGAAGTTGTAGTTGATTTGCAAGTCAGTATACTTGAAAAGGTAGTTGAGAACAAGTTCCGTGTTCGCATCTTTTTTGAGTTCTATAGCGATGCGAAGACCGTCACGGTCAGACTCATCACGAACCTCAGCGATACCTGCCACCTTGTTATTGACACGGACTTCATCAATTTTCTTAACCAAGTTAGCCTTATTGATTTCATAAGGAATCTCAGTGATAACGATTTGTTCCTTACCACCTTTTAGCTTCTCAATTTCAGTCTTGGAACGAACGACCACGCGCCCCTTACCAGTTTCATAGGCCTTCTTGATTTCGTCACGACCTTGGATGATAGCTCCTGTAGGAAAGTCTGGCCCAGGCAAGAATTCCATCAACTTATCAACCTTAGCAGTTGGGTGATCAATCATGTAGACTGTCGCATCAATAACTTCAGCCAAATTATGAGGTGGAATATCTGTGGCATAGCCAGCTGAAATACCTGTTGAACCATTGACTAAGAGGTTTGGAAAGGCTGCTGGTAAGACAGTTGGCTCTTTCTCGGTATCGTCAAAGTTCCAAGCAAAGGGAACTGTCTTTTTATCTATATCTTGAAGAAGGTAGCCTGCAATCTCAGATAAACGAGCTTCCGTATAACGCATAGCCGCAGGCGGATCTCCGTCCATAGAACCATTGTTACCGTGCATTTCAACTAGAATCTCACGGTTCTTCCAGTCCTGAGACATACGGACCATGGCATCATAGATAGAAGAATCCCCGTGTGGGTGGAAATTACCCATGATGTTCCCGACAGACTTGGCCGACTTACGGTAGCTCTTATCAAAAGTATTGCCATCCTTATTCATCGAATAAAGAATACGGCGTTGAACCGGCTTCAATCCATCACGAATGTCTGGCAAAGCCCGGTCTTGAATGATGTATTTGGAGTAGCGCCCAAAGCGCTCTCCCATGATGTCCTCTAAGGACATGTTTTGGATATTACTCATATAGGATACAAAGCCCGTAAAATGCAAAGTGAAATTAGGAAATTCTTGCAGTGATCGATGCTCACAAGAGAATTTATCTTTTTCACACAGTATTTAGGGCGTGTTCAACTCCTTTCAAAGAATGTAGAGTAGTTTTTTTTATAGACAAAGGTGTTCAGTTACTATAAATAACCAAACTATCCTTGCTATAGTTTAAATTGATAAATAGAGTTCTTTATTTCTTAGTAATTAGGAAGTTTTGACTCAGCATACTGAATCATCTTCTCAGCTACTTCCCTATCGTATTCAAAGCCCATCTTTTGGGAAAGACTTTGAGCTTCTTGATGAAAAATTTGCATCGTAGCCAATAAAGACTGAATGATTTTGTCTAAACTCGAGAAATCAAGTAGATTTGAGAATTCCTTCTCTTTCTCTGTAGGTAAATACTGGAAAAGATACTTGTAGTTCTTACCGATGTCGACTACTTCTCTATCTCTAGCGACCTGCCAAGCCAATACTTTTAACAATTCTTGCTGACAAATACCGTAGAGATGGTCAGTCGCATAGATGATTTTCTTACGACAAATTCCTTTGACCACGTAAGCTGACACCCACCAAAATTCATTACAAGTTTTTTCAAAATCCATCTCACTAGCTGGATGTATCCAGAAACGTTCTGGCCTGGGAGAATAAGACTCAAACAAACCCTTAGAATCCTCTAGTACCGTGAAATCCGCTTCGTTTTCTACCCACTCTTGAATTTGGTCTTTGGGGCAGAGGGTTAAATCAATCCGATTGCCATCTTCAAATAGCATGAGATAGAGACGACGGTTGCCTAGGATATTATGTTGCTCAATGATACGTGTTCCAAACTGGTCCAACCAAGCAAGGTCACACGTTAAATTATCTAAGTCGTCCACAACATAGACTACGTCGTAATCCTGAAACTCATCTTTTGGTGCTTTTGTATCAGTACGTGAACCAGATAGTGCCACAGCATCAACCTGTAACTTTTTAGCTGTTCCTAAAATCAGTCCAAGCATTTCCTGGTCAGTTCTCATGTGGTTCTTCCTCAGTGGTCTCTATGTTCTGAATAACAGCATCTTCATTTCTTTGCTTAAGAAGTTTCTGAACTCTTTTTCTCTCTATCTCTCCGACTATAAATTGAATGATAGAACTGATTCCAAAAAGTGGTAATAGAAATAGAATTCCCATTTCTTCCGTCAGCATTAAAAAGAGGAAGTTAATAACTGAAAATATTTCTAAAAACCAAGCATTTATCTTAAGAAATTTTGAGTAACCACTAGGATAATGTTTGATATGTTTATTGCTCTTATAAATAGCTGTGAATCCAAAAGCAAGGCTCACTGGTGTGAAAATATAAAAGTCAAAAACATAGAAGAGCAAACCTGCATAAGGATTAGACCTTAAAGGATTATCAAATAAAAAGACACCTGTGGTTACTATAGTTAATAGTAAAAATTCAAGAAAGCGAATTTTCTCAGGTTTTCCTGATTTAGCAATCATATACGTAACTGCGCCTAGTACCAGGACAATCACAAGAAAAGGAGTATCGGACAATAAACTAATCATGATGTACACCTCTTTTAGAGAGCTAAGATTTTGAAAAAGGAAGATTTACTTAAAATACTGTTGCTTCCTCCAGCGTAAACTTCACGTTATCCTCAATCCACTTGCGGCGTGGTTCGACCTTGTCCCCCATGAGGACATTGACACGACGTTCTGCGCGTGCTAGATCTTCGATTGTGACACGGATGAGGGTACGAGTTTCTGGATTCATAGTTGTTTCCCATAGTTGGTCCGCATTCATCTCACCAAGTCCCTTGTAGCGTTGGAGGGTAGCACCTTTACCAAACTGCTTACGTAGTTCTTCTAGCTCACCATCTGTCCAAGCGTAGGCCACTTCTTCTTTCTTACCTTTCCCTTTTGACATCTTGTAAAGAGGTGGAAGGGCGATATAAACATGACCTGCCTCAACCAGCGGACGCATATAGCGGTAAAAGAAGGTTAAGAGAAGTGTTTGAATGTGGGCACCGTCGGTATCCGCATCGGTCATGATAATGATTTTGTCATAGTTGGCATCTTCAAGCGAGAAGTCTGCCCCAACACCAGCACCGATGGTATAAATCATGGTATTGATTTCTTCATTTTTCAGGATATCTGCCATTTTAGCCTTGGCTGTATTGATAACCTTACCACGAAGAGGCAAGATAGCTTGGAACTTGCGGTCACGACCTTTCTTAGCAGAACCACCGGCAGAGTCACCCTCGACTAGGTAGAGTTCGTTCTTAGCTGGATTTTTAGACTGGGCTGGGGTTAATTTCCCAGAAAGCAAGCCCTTGTCTTTCTTATTTTTCTTACCATTACGACTCTCATCACGCGCCTTACGTGCTGCTTCACGAGCATCGCGCGCCTTGATAGCCTTGCGAATCAGGTTAGAAGCTAGTTCTCCATTTTCCATGAGGAAGAAGGTCAACTTATCAGCCACAATCCCATCTACAACTGGACGAGCAAGGGGACTTCCTAGTTTATCCTTAGTCTGTCCTTCAAACTGCAAGTGTTCTTCAGGGACTAGAATAGAAAGAACAGCTGCTAATCCTTCACGGTAATCGGACCCTTCAAGATTTTTATCCTTTTCCTTGAGAAGACCTGTCTTACGGGCGTAGTCATTCATGACTTTGGTAATAGCAGACTTAAGTCCTGTCTCATGCGTTCCACCGTCCTTAGTGCGAACGTTATTGACAAAGGACAGGATGTTATCTGAAAATCCATCATTATACTGAAGGGCTACTTCTACTTGGAAACCATTGTCTTCACCTTCAAAGTAGAGAACTGGTGTCAGGGTTTCCTTGTCTTCGTTGAGGTAGGAAACAAAGTCCTGAACCCCATTCTCATAGTGGAACTCGATTGACTCGTCTGTTCGCTTGTCCGTTAATGACAAGGTTACATTTTTCAAGAGAAAAGCAGACTCATTGAGACGCTCTGAAATGGTATTGTACTTGAAATCAGTCGTAGAAAAGATACTAGCATCCGGCATGAAGGTCACTTTTGTACCTGTCTTAGATTTTGGTGCCGTTCCAACTTTTTCAAGAGTTGTTACTGGCTTCCCACCATTTTCAAAGCGTTGCTTGTAAACAGCACCATCACGCGTAATTTCTACTTCAAGCCAACTAGAGAGGGCGTTCACGACAGAAGAACCAACTCCGTGAAGACCACCAGAAGTCTTGTAACCACCTTGTCCGAATTTTCCCCCAGCATGAAGAATAGTAAAAATAACCTCAACTGTCGGAATCCCCATAGCGTGCATACCAGTTGGCATCCCACGCCCATGGTCTTGAACCGTTAAACTACCGTCTTTATTAATCGTCACATCGATGCGATCACCAAATCCAGATAAGGCTTCATCGACTGCATTGTCGACAATTTCCCAGACTAGATGATGGAGACCAGCACCATCGGTCGATCCGATATACATCCCTGGTCGTTTACGGACCGCATCCAACCCTTCTAGCACCTGAATGGCGTCATCATTATAATTATTAATATTGATTTCCTTTTTTGACACAAGGAACCTCCTATTTGTTCATCTTTTCTATTTTACAGGTTTTCTAGGGATTTTGCAAAGCTTTTCTAGTTAAAAAGCCTATTTCCAAGTCCTTTTTAGCAAAAAATCGTACATCTTCACCAAAAAAGAAACTAAGATATACATCCTAGTTTTCTTTTCCTTTAATTTGGCTTGTAGCCACATCTTCGCCAAACCATTTCTGGCTGATTTCTTGGAATTTCCCTTCTTGATAGAGTTCCTTAAAAGCTTTATTTAAATTGTCTAACAAGGTCTTATCAGCCGGTCTTACTCCAACCGCAAAGGATTCACTCTCAAAACCAGCTGGGAAAATCTCATACTGGTCTAAGATTCCTTCAGTTTTAAGATAATAGTTGGCATAAACACGGTCAATTAAAAGAGCATCTATCCGGTCATTTTGTAAGTCAATCAAGGCTTCATTAAAACTTTGATATTGGTTAGCCTTTTGATCTTTTACGATATTTTTCAAGAGTTCAGGCTGAGCTTCAAAATCTAGATAACCCGAAGAACCTGCCTGAGCACCTAAAACTTTACCTGCCATATCAGACACTGATTGGATATTTTGTGATTTCTTAGAGACAAGAACCTGCTGATTTTCCATGTAAGGGATGCTAAAAGCTACCTTCTCACGACGTTCATCTGTCGCAGAATAGCCGTTCCAAATAGCATCAATAGTTCCATTTTGAAGCTCTGTTTCCTTCATATCCCAATCAATGGGTTGAAACTGAACCTTGAACCCAAGTTTTTCAGAAACGGCTTGGGCTAAATCAATATCAAATCCAGCATATTGCCCATTCTTTTCTTCAAAGCCCATGGGAACAAAGGTATTGTCAAACCCGATGGTAATTGTACCCTGTTCTTGGTATTTGTCCCAATTATCGACTTTGGGATCACTAGCTTTTTGTGTGCATCCTACCAGGAAAAAAGCCAGAAAGAATACCAAAACAAGGCTGATTTTCTTTCGATTCATAGACACCTCCTACTTAGGCTCTACTTTGAGAATCTGATCAGCAATATTCTCTGCAAACTGGAGATCGTGGGTCACTACAATCTGAGTCATGCCTAAGTCTCGATTTTGTAAAATCAGTTTTTCAACCTCGAGGCGCAACTCTGGATCAAGAGCCGAAGTTGGTTCGTCATACCCAATCACTTCTGGATCTATCATCATAGCACGTGCTAAGGCAACACGTTGCTTTTGACCACCAGATAAGGAATAAGGATAGGCATCTGCATGAGCTTCGAGTCCCAGACGAGTGAGTAAGTCGATTGCCTTCTTCTTAGCATCTGCTTCAGACATCCCCATAGTCTTGATAGGTGACAAAATCAAATTTTCCATAACGGATAAATGAGGAAATAGCTGAAAATCTTGAAATACAAAACCTAACAAGTGACGCTTTTCAAGTTCATCCAATGGTAGAGATTCTCCATTATAAAAAATCTCTCCTGAATCAATGGTCTCTAGTCCAGCTAGCATTCTAAGCAAGGTTGTCTTTCCACCACCAGAAGGACCAACGATGGCCAAAATCTGTTTTTCAGGAATTGTTAAACTGAAATTTGTTAAAATTTCTTTTTTTCCAAATTTTTTGCTGATATTTCTTAACTCTAACATGGATGACCTCCTATCTATAGTAGCTGAACTTCTTCTCAAGTTTCTTAGCTAGGATTGTAACAATACCAATCATAAGCAGATAAATAGCTCCTGCTAGAAACATCGGAATCAAGCTAGCATCACGATTGGCTGCAGTTCGACTGGCTAGGATTAAATCTGAAATACCCAATGCATAGACCAAAGAAGTATCCTTAACTAAACTCATAACCTCGTTAAATACACTTGGTAAAACAATCTTAGTGACCTGTGGCAAGATAATATAGCGAATGGTATCGATAGGTTTGAATTTCAAAACCTTTGCTGCTTCATATTGCCCCTGAGGAATGGTTGCAATCCCTCCCCGGAATATTTCTGCAAAATAAGCTGCATAATTAAGCGTGAAGGCAATAATGGCTGCTGGTACTCGGTCGAGTCGAATTCCGATACTTGGCAGGACATAATAAATAAAAATCAACTGCAAAAGTAAGGGTGTTCCACGCATCACCCAGATATAAACATCAATCATGTAATGGAGGGGTTTCCAATGGACCTGTAAGCAAAAGGCAACCAAAATGCCTAAAGGGATTGAAAAGAGTAAGACCAGTGCAAAAACTTGTAAAGTCATTGTCGCACCGCTCAATAAACTTGGTAATATCTCGAATAAGTAAGACATACTCCACCTCCTAAAAATAATTGTTCCCATTATAGCATAAATAAACATAAATATAAAGCGTTTCTGAAACTTTCATGAATTTTTAAAACTTTTCCTTAGTTTTTGGATTAACCAAAGCGTTTATCTGAAAAATTTCTAGTTGCATAAAGTATCAGATGTCACAAACTTAGGAAAAATTTAGTTCGGATTCTCTCTCATTTCATGGTATAATAGAAACATGATCACAATAGTATTATTAATTTTAGCTTATTTATTAGGTTCAATCCCTTCAGGACTTTGGATTGGACAAGCCTTCTTTAATATCAATCTTAGAGAACATGGGTCCGGTAATACTGGAACGACCAATACCTTCCGAATCTTAGGAAAGAAAGCTGGTATGGTAACCTTTGCAATTGATTTCTTCAAAGGTACTTTGGCGACTCTACTTCCACTCATCTTCCATGTGCAGGGAGTTTCACCTATCGTCTTTGGACTCTTAGCAGTCATTGGACATACCTTCCCTATCTTTGCAAAATTTAAAGGTGGCAAGGCTGTTGCAACCAGTGCTGGAGTTATTTTTGGATTTGCTCCTCTCTTTTGCCTTTACCTTGCAGTCATTTTCTTTGGAATCCTTTATCTGGGAAGTATGATTTCTCTCTCTAGTATATCAGCTGCGATTGCTGCGATTATCGGTGTCCTTCTATTTCCTCTATTTGGATTTATTTTAACTAGTTATGATCTACTCTTCACTTTGATTATTATAGCTCTTGCGAGTCTGGTAATTGTGAGACATAAGGACAACATCAAACGGATCCAAAATAAAACAGAAAATCTAATTCCTTGGGGACTTAACATAACCCACCAAGAACCAAAAAAATAAAACGTCAGTTTCAACTGACGTTTTTTTATATTATTTAGACTTGATATAGTTGATCCCATCTGCCTTAGGTGCAACAGCTTTACCAAAGAAGGCTGCTAGTACGACAATGGTCAAGAGGTATGGCGCAATTTGCAAGTAAACAGCTGGAACTCCTTGCAAGAAAGGAAGTTGGGAACCGATAACTGCTAAACTTTGTGATAGTCCAAAGAAGAGACTTGAAAGCATAGCACCAACGGGATTCCATTTACCGAAGATCATAGCAGCAAGTGCGATAAATCCAGGTCCGACAATGGTTGTAACTGAGAAGTTAACGGAAATTGATTGAGCGTAAATAGCTCCACCGATTCCTCCAAGGAAACCTGAAATTACAACTCCCAGATATCTCATCTTGTAGACATTAATCCCCAAAGTGTCTGCTGCTTGTGGGTGTTCACCAACTGAACGAAGACGAAGTCCAAAGCGAGTCTTAAAGAGGATAAACCACGCTAAGAATGAGAAGGCAATTGCTAGGTAACCAAGTAAACTTGTTGACTTGAAGAAGATATCTCCGATAACTGGGATATTAGCCAAAAGAGGGAAATCAAAACGTCCAAAAGTTTGCGTTAAGTTGTCCGTTTGGCCCTTGTTATAAAGCACCTTCACCAAGAAGACTGCCAAAGCTGGAGCCATCAAGTTAAGTACGGTACCACTGACGACATGGTCAGCACGGAAATGAATTGTAGCTACTGCGTGAATGAGCGAGAAGACAGCTCCGACTAATCCACCAACTAGAAGAGCCAACCAAGGAGTTAGTGCTCCCAAATCTTGAGCAAATTCAAGGTTAAAAACAACTCCAGAAAAGGCACCCATGACCATGATTCCTTCAAGACCAACGTTAACAACTCCACCACGTTCGGAGAAAACTCCTCCGATACTTGTGAAAATAAGTGGTGCTGCATAAATCAACATTGAAGAAACCATAAGGGTTAACATTGTTGTAATCGACATCCTTATTTACCTCCTTTAAGTTGTTTTCTTGGTTTGACAAAGCGTTCGATGATGTAGTGAACGCTGACAAAGAAGATAATTGAGGCTGTAACGATACTTACAAGCTCAGATGGTACTTGTGCAGCATTCATACCAGGAGCACCTACTTGAAGAACACTGAAAAGGAAGGCTGCAAATAGAATTCCAACTGGTGAGTTTGAAGCAAGCAGACTTACCGCCATACCATTAAATCCAACTGCCAATGATGAACCTTGTACGTAGACGTTTTGGAAGGTACCAAGTCCTTCTACTGCTCCACCAAGTCCTGCAAGGGCACCAGAAATAATCATTGATAGAATAATGGTACGTTTCGCTGAAATACCTGCATACTCAGAAGCATTTGGATTGAGCCCAACAGCACGGATTTCAAAACCGAGAGTTGTCTTCTTAAGCAAGAACCAGATAACTGCAACTGCTATGATAGCAAAGAAAATCCCGATATTCATACGAGAGTTTCCTGTTAACTCAGCAAGCCAAGGTGTTTGATAGGTTGCGTTTGCACTTACTCGGATAGATGAGTCTGTACTTTGCATGATATCTTTTGGGAAAGAGTGGATAAAGGCGTTACTTGTATAGAGAACAATATAGTTCATCATGATGGTTACGATAACTTCAGATGTTCCCAGATAGGCCCTTAAAATACCAGGAATAGCACCAACGACACCTCCAGCGACTAGGGCAATCACAACTGTCGCAAGAATCAACAATGGACGTGGCAAGTCTGGATTAGAAAGAGCGAACCAACCACTCATAACCCAACCAGCGAGTGCTTGCCCTGGAAGACCAACGTTAAAGAAGCCAGCACGACTTGCAACTGCAAATCCTAGTGCAATCAAAACTAATGGCCCCATAGCACGGAAGATCTCACCAATCCCACGAACACTACCAAATGCTGTGTAGAATAACTCCTCATAACCCCAAATAGCATCGTAGCCAAAAATCCACATGACGATGGCTCCGAGTAAAATCCCTAAAATAACAGAAATCAAGGGAACCGAAATTTGTTGTATTTTTTTAGACATCACTCTTCTCCTTTTCCAATTCACCACCAGCCATCAAGACACCAAGCTCTTGCTTGTTGGTTGTTTCTGGCGTTACAATACCTTGAATCTTACCATCATGGATAACAGCGATTCTATCTGAGACATTTAGAATCTCATCTAGTTCAAAGCTGACAACAAGGACAGCTTTCCCATTATCACGTTCTTGAATCAAGCGTTTGTGAATGTACTCAATGGCACCGACGTCCAAACCACGAGTTGGTTGGCTGACGATGAGGAGATCAGGATTTCGATCAACTTCCCGAGCAATGATAGCTTTTTGTTGGTTCCCCCCTGAAAGAGCTGAAGCTGGTACAATCTCGCTAGCAGCACGAACATCGAACTCCTGCATTAATTTTTTCGCATAGTTAATGATGTTGGAATAATTTAAAATTCCCTTCTTACTAAGCGGTTCTTTGTAGTAAGTTTGAAGGGCAATGTTTTCAGAAATCATCATTTCTAAAACCAAACCATCACGGTGGCGATCTTCAGGAACGTGACCAACACTCATTTCTGTGATTTGGCGAGGGTGTAAACCTACAATGGATTGACCTTTCAATTCCACACTACCAGACTCAATTTTACGAAGACCTGTGATTGCTTGTATTAATTCTGATTGACCATTACCATCAATCCCAGCAATCCCGACAATCTCACCAGCTCGAACATCGAGTGAGAGATTTTTAACAGCAGGGACACCACGGTTTTCGTTTACTACCAAATCTTGAATCGATAGAACAACTTCTTTTGGTTGAGCTTCCTGTTTCTCAGTTTTAAAGGAAACAGAACGTCCTACCATCATCTCAGCTAAGTCAGCGTTAGTCGCACCAGCAATCTCCACTGTTTCGATAGATTTACCACGACGGATAACTGTAACACGGTCAGATACAGCACGAATCTCATCCAACTTATGGGTAATCAAGATAATGGATTTACCTTCTTTAACCAAGTTCTTCATGATAGCCATCAATTCATCAATTTCTGATGGCGTTAAAACGGCAGTTGGTTCGTCAAAGATAAGAATATCAGCTCCGCGATATAGTGTCTTTAGAATTTCGACACGTTGTTGAGCACCGACAGAGATGTCTGCTACTTTGGCGGTAGGATCCACAGCAAGACCATAACGATCCGATAGTTCGTTAATTTCTCGAGTTGCCCGAGCAATATCTAGGACACCATTTTTGGTTAATTCGCTTCCTAAAATGATATTTTCAGCAACAGTGAAAGCTTCTACCAACATAAAGTGCTGGTGAACCATTCCAATTCCTAGGCTAGCTGCTTTTGATGGCGAATCTAGTTTCACAGCTTGACCGTTAACCACAATTTCACCACTAGTTGGTTCTAGAAGCCCTGCTAGCATGTTCATAAGAGTGGACTTCCCAGCTCCATTTTCTCCTAAAAGTGCATGAATTTCACCTTTACGAAGTTCAAGGTTAATCTTGTCGTTAGCGACAAATTCACCAAAAACTTTGGTAATTTCACGCATTTCAATGACATTTTCGTGTGCCATGTGCTCTTCCTTTCAGAGTTTTATTTTGTTTCAATAAAACCTGCTAAAGAAACTTAGCAAGCTCTATTGAGACAAAACCATTTGTCTCAATTCTTAAAGAAGCGGCCACTGGCCGCTTCCTAAGAAATGACTTCCATCAATTATTTTTCAGGAACTTTGATGCTACCATCAAGGATTTTAGCTTTTGCATCTTCAACAGCTTTTTTACCTTCTTCAGAAAGGTTTGTCATTGCCAAGTCAACACCTTTATCCTTCAATGAGTAAACGATAACTTGACCGCCAGGGAATTCACCTTTTTCAGCTTTGTTGGCAAGGTCTTTTACAGCTGTACCAACTTGTTTCAAAGTAGAAGCAAGTACAAAGTTAGCTTCTTTACCATCTTTAGAAGTATATTTACCTTCATCTACTTGGTCACGGTCTACACCGATAACCCAAACTTTTTCACTTTCATTTTTGCTTTCATTCAAAGATTTAGCTTCTGAGAAAACACCTGCACCAGTACCACCAGCTGCTTGGTAGATAACGTCTGCACCTGCAGCGTATTGAGCTGCAGCGATTGTTTTACCTTTAGCAGCATCACCAAATGAACCAGCGTAGTCTACTTGAACTTTGATAGATGGGTCAACTGACTCAACACCAGCTTTGAAACCAGCTGCGAAACGAGAAATAACTTCAGATTCCATACCACCTACAAAACCAACTTGTTTTGTTTTAGTAGTTTTAGCTGCAGCGACACCTGCAAGGTATGCTGCTTCGTTATCAGCAAAAGTAGCACTTACAACATTTTTTTGATCTTTGATGACATCATCAATCAAAACATAGTTTATATCTGTATGTTCTTTGGCAGCATCAGCAACTGCATTTTTAAGTGCAAAACCAATACCATAGATCAAGTTGTAGTTTCCAGCTGCTTGTTGCAAGTTGTTTGCGTAGTCAGCTTCACTTGTTGATTGGAAGTAAGTATAACCTTTATCTTTTTCAAGGTTGTGTTCTTTACCCCAAGCTTGAAGACCTTCCCAAGCTGATTGGTTAAATGATTTATCATCAACACCACCAGTATCTGTAACGATAGCTGCTTTAGTCTTCACATCAGAAGAAGATGAAGCTGCGTTACGAGAAGAGCGATTACCACATGCAGCAAGTCCAAATGCTGCTACTGCAACTAGACCAAGGCCTAGCCATTGTTTCTTGTTCATTTCTGAACCTCCTAAATAAGATGCGCAACTAAGTTGCAAGTATGGATTGATTGGTCACAAGGACCCTTGCCACTCAGAGAGTGACACAGACTATTGCAAGTCTGTAAAAGAATATGGAAGTAATTCCCCGACCGTCATCTCGACCGTCGTTTTATCTTTGGCAACTAGAGTCACCTTTAGATCTGGTTTAAAAAATTCGACCATAACTTGGCGACAAGCACCGCAAGGCGAAATTGGTTTTTCAGTTTGACCATAGACAATCAATTCTGAAAAGTCTCGTTGTCCTTCAGAGACCGCCTTAAAGATTGCAGTTCTTTCGCCACAGTTGGTCAAGGGGTAGCTAGCATTTTCAATGTTAACCCCTGTATAGATACTTCCGTCCTTGGCTACCAAAACAGCGCCAATCGGAAAATGTGAGTAGGGAACGTAAGCTTTTTTACTAGTTTCAATCGCTAATTCAATCAACTCAGTAGTCGCCATCAGCTAATTCTCCTTTTAAGATTGCAACACCAGAAGATGTTCCAATTCGAGTAGCTCCTGCTTCAACAAAGGCAACTGCATCTGCATAAGAACGAGCTCCACCAGCAGCCTTAACACCCATATCAGGTCCAACTGTCTGACGCATTAACTGAACATCTGGCAAAGTCGCTCCACCTGTTGAGAAGCCTGTAGAAGTCTTGACAAAGTCTGCACCAGCTTTTTGAGCAAGTTGACAAGCCAAAACTTTTTCTTCATCCGTTAACAAACAAGCTTCAATAATAACTTTAACAAGTTTGTCTCCGCTTGCTTCAACAACAGTACGAATATCTGACTCGACTAATGCAGCATTTCCTGATTTGAGTGCGCCAACATTGATAACCATATCAATTTCGTCAGCACCATTTTGGATGGCTTCTTTGGTTTCATAGGCTTTGACAGCTGAAGTTGTAGCTCCAAGAGGAAAACCTACAACTGTACAAACCTTGACATCAGTATCTGTTAGACCAGCTTTTGCGTAAGAAACCCAGCAAGGATTCACACAAACACTGGCGAAATCATACTCTCTTGCTTCAGATAACAAAGAATCAATTTGTTCTACTGTCGCATCTTGCTTCAAAAGCGTATGATCAATGTATTTATTTAATTTCATATCATTTTTTCCTTAAATTAGGAGATAATTTCAATGATTTCACGTAATGTTAACGCTTCATCACTTACCTTAATTTTAACATATTTTTGGAAATCTGTAACTAGTTCCGGAGAAATTTTGCCATTTGCATATACTTTTGCGACAATTTCACCTTTTTTGACCGAATCTCCAACTTTCTTCTCAAAAACAATCCCTGTCTCATAGTCAAGAGCATCGGTTTTGACTGCACGACCAGCACCTAATCTCATGGCGAAAAGACCAAACTCCATGGCTGGCAGGGCCTCAATGACACCATCTTCCTGAGCAGGAATATCAACTATATAATCAACTGTTACAGGTCGATAAAGATTTTCTAAATCTCCACCTTGAGCGAGGACCATCTCTTCAAACTTCTTAAGTGCCTGACCATTTTCAAGATGTTGCCTTACTTCCTCGACTGTTTTTTCAACATTTGCCAAAGATAGCATAATCTGGGCTAACTCACAGATAAAGTGGCTGATATCCTCGCGTCCTTTACCCTGAAGGATTTCTAAAGCTTCTAGAATTTCCAAGCGGTTCCCAATGGCACGTCCCAAAGGTTGACTCATATCCGTAATGACTGCTACTGTCTTACGGCCAACAGCCTTACCAAGGTTTACCATGGTTTGAGCCAATTCACGCGCCTCATCAACTGTCTTCATAAAGGCACCTTCACCGACTGTTACATCCAGCAAAATAGCATCGGCTCCAGCAGCAATCTTTTTACTCATGACAGAACTAGCAATCAAAGGAATCGTATCAACTGTCGCAGTGACATCTCGTAGTGCATAGAGAAGTTTATCCGCTTTAACTAATTGATCAGACTGGCCAATAACTGAAACCCCAATATCCTGAACCTGTTTGATAAAGTCATCCTGACTGCGTTCAACTTGAAATCCTTTGATGGATTCTAATTTATCAATCGTACCACCAGTATGACCTAGACCTCTACCACTCATCTTGGCAACAGGCACACCAAAACTAGCGACTAAGGGAGCTAAAATCAAGGTAACCTTATCTCCTACTCCCCCGGTAGAGTGTTTATCAACTTTAATACCTTCAATAGCTGATAAATCAAATTCCTGACCTGTCTTGACCATATTCATGGTCAAGTCAGAAATCTCTCTAGTGGTCATGCCTTTAAAATAAACAGCCATAGCAAAGGCAGACATCTGGTAGTCAGGAACAGTTCCCGCGACATAGCCTTCAATCAGCCATTGGATTTCACTTGAACTCAGTTCTTGTCCATCTCTTTTTTTCTGGATTAGATCTACTGCTCTCATTCTTTCACACTTCTAAGGATATAATATCCCTTATCTTTTTTTACAACCTCGCAGTTGCCAAATACTTCTTCCATCTTGTTTTTGGCACTTGGAGCTCCTTGTTTTTTCTGGATAACAATGGTTAAATCTCCACCGTCTACAAGATAATCAATGCTTTTCTCGATAATTTCGTGTACTACTTGCTTACCAGCACGAATGGGCGGATTTGAAATGACATGGTCAAATTGTCCTTCTACTTGCTCATAAATATTGGACTGGAAAATAGTCGCTTGAACCTTGTTCTTTACTGCATTTTGTTGCGCCAAATCCAGGGCACGATTATTGATGTCTACCATGGTCGCTTGGGCACCATAAGCCTTGACTAAAGACAAGCCAATTGGCCCATAACCGCAACCAACATCAAGAATTTTTTCACCTTTTTCGATATCAAGACATCTTAATAATAACTGACTACCGAAATCAATCATTTTTTTGCTGAAGACACCGGCATCCGTCAAAAAGGTCATCTTTTCCCCAAGTAGTTCCACTCTTAATTCGTGAACATCATGGGCTGCATCTGGATTTTCTGCATAATACATTTTACTCATAGGATTATTTTACCATAAAATTTAGATATTTTAAATCGTTTACACGGTCTATACCAACTAAGGCCCTAAGAAGAGATAACCTAGGAACATACTAATAAAAAATGAAAATAGACAAGCTAGACCAATCAAAATCAGCCACCATTTCTTTAACAAAAATGCTAAGAAAATATAGAGAATGCCTAAAGCTGGTAATAGCTTAAAAAATACAAAATAGAGCCAGTTGATATTAAATTTTCCAATAGAAATATCAAAGTTCCATAAAATCGCCGATATCCATAAAAGGATGACTAATAAAATAGAGCCAGCCAATTTTTTATCAGTTAAAAATTTTGCCATAACCCCACACTCCTTTATCGGTATTTCTTAGCTTTATTTTAACAAAGAAAGCGCTCTGATTCAAATCTTTTATTCCCCCTTTAAATTAGAAATATGTTATACTAGGGGGGTTAATGAGGAAAAATTATGACGAACGAATTTTTGCATTATGAAAAAATCAGCCGAAGAACATGGCAATCTTTACATCGTAAAACAACTCCACCTTTGACTGAAGACGAATTGGATTCAATCAAGAGTTTTAATGACCAAATTAGCTTAGATGATGTAACAGACATTTATTTACCACTTGCGAATCTGATTCAAATCTACAAGCGTTCAAAAGAAGACCTTGCATTCTCTAAAAGTATTTTCCTTCAAAGAGAAAGTAAAATCCAGCCCTTTATCATTGGTGTATCAGGGAGTGTGGCTGTTGGAAAATCTACTACAAGTCGTCTTTTACAAATATTGCTTTCACGTATTGTTCCTGGAGCTACAGTAGAGTTAGTTACAACTGATGGTTTCCTATTTCCTAATGATACCTTAATCGAACGAGGTATTTTGACTAGGAAAGGTTTCCCAGAAAGTTATGACATGGAAGCTCTCATCAATTTCCTTGATCAACTTAAGAATGGTCAAGATGTTGATATCCCAGTCTACTCTCATGAAATCTACGATATCGTCCCAGAGCAAAAGCAACGAGTAGAAGCCGCTGATTTTGTAATTGTTGAAGGAATTAATGTTTTCCAAAATCCTCAAAATGCTCGTCTCTATATAACTGATTTCTTTGATTTTTCAATTTATGTTGACGCATCTGTAGAGGATATCGAGAGTTGGTATTTAGATAGATTCCTAAAATTATTAAGTTTGGCTCAGGATGATCCTGATAGCTACTACTATAGCTACACTCAGCTACCTTTAGGTGAAGTAAAGGATTTAGCTCACCAAGTTTGGACAAGTATTAATCTGATTAACCTCCAAAACTATATAGAACCGACACGAAATCGGGCTGAAGTTATTCTTCATAAGTCTAAAAATCACGAAATTGATGAAATTTATTTAAAAAAATGATTTCCCCTTGTCAAAATAACAGTTTTCAGATATAATGGTATAGTTAGTAAATATGGAGGTAAGAACATTGGCAAACATTAAATCAGCTATCAAACGCGCTGAATTGAACGTTAAACAAAACGAAAAAAACTCAGCACAAAAATCAGCTATGCGTACTGCTATCAAAGCTTTTGAAGCAAAACCATCTGAAGAACTTTACCGTGCTGCAAGCTCAGCTATCGATAAAGCAGAAACTAAAGGTTTGATCCACAAAAACAAAGCTAGCCGTGATAAAGCACGTCTTGCTGCTAAACTTGGTTAATCAAGACTAAAAACAAAATGAGCTCTACGGAGCTTTTTTTGTACCAAATTTTAGAGGGAATAACATGAAAATTTCTATAATTGGATACTCTGGGTCAGGAAAATCGACTCTAGCAGATAAACTTGCCACTTACTACTCCATTCCTAAACTCCATATAGATACTCTCCAATTTCAACCAGGATGGCAAGAAAGTAATCGAGATTGGATGCTAAAAGAAATGCAGACTTTTTTAGCGAAAAACGAGAACTGGGTTATTGATGGTAACTATACTTGGTGTTGCTATGAAGAAAGGATGGAAGAGGCTGACCAAATCATATTTCTTAATTTTTCGTCCTGGTCTTGTCTTTTTAGAGCCTTTAGACGCTATCTCAAATATAGAGGCAAAGTTAGAGAAAGCATGGCAGCTGGCTGCCCTGAACAATTCAACTGGGAGTTTATTCGCTGGATTCTCTGGGATGGTCGTAGCTCTGTACACAAAAATCAGTACAAAAGAATTTGTCTCGATTATACTCGAAAAATTACGATTATTAACAATCAAAGAGAACTAGATCAATTCTTAAATCAAAAATGAGGACTCAAAAATTGAGCCCTCATTTTATATATATTTTTGTATATTTTATTGTCTCAATTTAGAAAAGACTTCTCCAATTTTTCCCTCAATTACTAAATCAGCTTTACTGTCTTGAGGAGTACTTGACTTGTTTATAACAACAAGTTTTGAACCTGAGAAGTAATTAATCAAACTAGCTGCAGGATAAACAACCAAAGAAGTCCCACCAATAATCAATAAATCAGCTTTCTGGATAACTTGAGCCGCTTGACTAAAAACATCCATATCAAGAGGCTCCTCATAAAGGGTCACATCGGGTTTAACAACCTGGCCACAATCTAGGCAGTATGGAACAGGACCTTCGAGAGCCAAAAAACTATCTAAATTATAAAATCGATGACAACCGAGACAGTAATTACGGTCCACAGAACCATGTAGTTTCAAAACCTTCTGCGAACCTGCCATCTCGTGAAGACTATCGATATTTTGAGTTACAACAGCCTTCAGCTTACCGGCCTTTTCTAATGAAGCCAGATAATAATGGGCTAAATTTGGCTTAGCTTCTGGATATACGAGATGTTTTTTGTAAAAATCGAAAAATTCCTCTGGATAACGTACAAACATAGTATGAGAAACTAATTGTTCCGCAGAAAAATGCCTACCTAACTTAAGACTATATAAGCCATCTGAACTACGAAAATCAGGGATATTAGATTCAGTAGAAACCCCAGCTCCACCGAAAAAAACAATGCTTTGACTTTGGTCTATCAGTTCCTGTAATTGTTCAATTTTATCCATCTTACTTCTCCTTCAGTCTTCAGTTCGAAAAAAGTTGAAAACCATTAGCTATTACCAACTGGGCTTTCAACTTTATTTGATGATTATTGGATATCAAGCTCACAGCCATTAAAAATCGCAAGCAAGAAGATTAGCTTCAAAGCCAAGATTCTTATTCAGCAATCAATGTTTCCAAACCAACTTTCATCATATCTGTGAAAGTATTTTGACGTTCTTCAGCCGTTGTATCTTCATCTGGATTGACCAAGCTATCAGAAATGGTCATAATGGCAAGGGCATCCACATGATGTTGAGCAGCAAGGTAGTAGAGGGCTGCTGCTTCCATTTCTACAGCTTTCACACCCCATTTACCAAGCTCGATGTTCTTTTCAAAGTAGTTTGAATAGAAAACATCTGATGACAAGACATTCCCAACGTGGGTCGTCATGCCAAGGTCTTTGGCAATATGGTAGGCTTTATCTAGCAAATCAAAACTAGCGATTTGTGGGAAGTCGTATTGAGGCCAGTCGTTGCGGATGATGTTTGAGTTGGTTGCAGCAGCTTGCGCCAAGACCAATTCACGGACGTGAACATCCTCATTTAAAGAACCAGCAGTTCCGACACGAATCAATTTCTTCACGCCGTAGTCGACAATCAACTCACGCGCATAGATAGAGATTGAGGGCATTCCCATCCCAGTTCCCATGACAGAAACACGGTGACCCTTGTAGGTACCAGTGTAACCAAACATGTTCCGAACTTCGTTGAAACAAACAGCATCCTCAAGGAAATTCTCCGCGATAAATTTCGCACGAAGAGGATCTCCAGGAAGAAGAATTTTATCAGCAATTTCACCTTGATTAGCAGCAATATGGATAGACATAATATAAGATACCAAACCCGTCAAAAAGCGAAGGGAAAATAGGAGTTGGGCGCAGTGAGCGATGCTCCCTAGACCAACTATCTTTTTCCCACTGCTTTTAGGGTGGGTTCAATTCCTTTCTTTCTTATTTTTGATGATTTAGAGGAGAGTAACCAGTTTTCAGTTCATCGAATACGGTTAACCCATCCTCTCATTTTTATTTAATTTGTTAATGAGTCCAAAAATGCATAGAGTTTGGCATTCATTTCTCGATAATCGTAATCACGAATGGCTTGAGGGTTTTGAACAAAGGTCAATTTTGAACTTTGTTCATCTAAAACTTCTTCACCGTCAGCAGCAATCAAGAGATCAACTGCTTCTGGATCAAATTCCAAGTGGGCTTGGAAGGCATAGTGTTTAGAACTGAAGCGAATAATCTGACGTGGGCACCCTTGACTGGTCGCAAGAACAACAGCATCCTCTGACAAACCTGGCATATCGCCATGCCAGTGACCAGTAATTAGAGCTGGTCCAAGAACTTTGACATATTCATCTTTTAAACCAGCTTCAGTTAGCGTTATTGGAAACACACCGATCTCACGCTCAGGGCTGTGTTCATACTCCGCGCCATAGGCAACAGATAGGAGCTGCGCACCAAGACAGACCCCAACAATATAACGATCTGCCTTGATGGCTTTTTGAATCAACTGGATCTCTGCCTGAGGATCGTAGTATGGAAAAGCTTCCCTATCTTCATCTGGTGATTGAGGTCCTCCCATGACGATCAAAAAGTCGATCTCATCCACTGTCTCAGGTAGAGCTTCTTGCTCGTAGACCTTTGTCGTTGTCACCTGATGGCCACGCTCCTGCGCCCATTTTAGATAAGCGCCCGGTACTTCAAATGTTTCATGCAGTACAAAATGTACCTTCATTGTTTCTCCTCCCATCTCTTTCGAATCACGTAAGACAGACTAGCTGCAAGTACAAGCGGGATAGTCAATTTCCAATTTTGGCCTGTAAATCCAAGGCTCAGGGCAATGGCTGTCAGAGGAGCTTTTAAGGTCGTCCCTAAAAAGACGGTCGCTCCTAGTAACATCCCTAGAGCAGGATCCAGATGAATCCCAACTACAGTCAAAAGCAAGGTCACTAGATAGCCAGATCCAATCCCTAAGGCAAATGATGGTGTCAAAGTTCCCCCATAAGCACCATTGCGCAAGAGGAGATAAACCAGAACCCCCTTCACTGCAAGAGTCAGTGGAAGATAAGGAATCGACTGGCTAGACAAGAGGGCTTGCGCTAGTACCTGGCCATTTCCCATAAAGATGGGGAAAAAGGCTACTAGGCTCCCCAGCACTAGAAAGGCTAGAGGAAGAGCCCAAAGAATCGATCCATCCTTCCGCCGTTTGTGACTAGCTCGCTTGGCGAGGAAAGCAAAGACCAGAGCCAAGGGAGTGACTAAGAAAACAATCACAATAGCCTGTAAAAAACTGCTAGCCGACCATGAGACTGCGGACAGGTGATAAACAGCCTCCTGACCAACGATGGGCTGAGCGACCCAGGTGGCCAGATAAGTACTGGTCAAAACCAGTAGAAGATTCTGCCAACTGTAGGCGAGTCCTAAGGTCTCAAAGACGAACAAGCTACTGGCAAAGGGGACCTGATAGACCGCAGCCAAACCAGCTCCAGCCCCACAGGCGATCAAGACTTTTCGCTCTTTGAGAGCTAGTGAGAACCACTTCGCCAAACGACCAGCTAGAAGAGCCCCGACCTCACGTGGGGCTCCTTCTTTTCCGACCGATGTACCTGCTCCGACAATCGCAACCTGCATCCCTGCATGAAGGAGGTGGGCTAAGGGCGCTGGTTCCCTGTCTCCAGCTAAGTCAATTTGCTGGCGAATTGACAGGATCTTATAATGTCTTTGCAGAACATACCAGAAGCCAGCTGCCAAGCACCCAGTCACACACAAAACCAGAAATCTACGGAGACCTCCAGCTTCTTGAAATTGCTGGAGCAAATCCGAACTAGCTTGGCCAAAGGCCAGCTCTTGCACCCCTTCTAGTAGATAATGACAGGCAATTCCGACCAGACCCGTCCCTATTCCCAAGGATAAAGTAGCTAGAAGTAACCTCAGTCCGTAGGGTAGCCTTTGGAGTCGTACTTTCATTGGATTAGAGTTCAGCAAGAATCGCTTTTAACAATCCTTTGAAGTCGCCTTTGACACGCTCTGTCACTTCTACTACTTCTTCGTGGTTGAGCTCTTCTTGGAAACCAGCCGCAAAGTTGGTAATACATGAAATACCAAGAACTTTCAAACCAGAGTGAGCTGCAACGATAACCTCAGGAACTGTAGACATCCCAACAGCATCTGCGCCAAGTGTCTTATATGCACGGATTTCAGCTGGAGTTTCATAGGTAGGACCTGTCACACCGATATAAACCCCATCATCCAACTTGATACCCAATTTGTCCGCTACTTGATGAGCAGTCTCACGGTATTCTGGTGTGTATGCTTTCGACATATCAGGAAAACGTGGACCAAAGTCATCCAAGTTTTCACCGATTAGAGGATTTTGTCCTGTCATATTGATGTGGTCACTGATAGCCATCAAGGTACCAGGACCAAAGCCGATACCGCCAGCAGCATTGGTAACAATCACACCTTCACAGCCCAAAACTTTCATGACACGAACTGGGAAAGTCACCACTTCTAATGGATTTCCTTCGTAGAAATGGAAACGACCTTGAAGGGCTAAAACTTTACGTCCTGCAAGCTCACCGTAAACCAATTTACCAGCATGACCTACAACCGTTGAACGTCCCCAGTTAGGAATTTCAGCGTAGTCTACAACGACTGGATTTTGGATTTCTTCAGCTAGTTCTCCAAGACCTGATCCAAGGATTAAGCCAAACTCAGGAGCTTCAATTCCTTTACCTTTCAAAAAAGCAGCTGTTTCATTGATTTTTGCTAATAATGTCATTGCATGTCTCCTTATTTATGTTTGAAAAATTGACCGATTTTGTCAAAGGTATTCGAGTTACGAATAGTAATTTTGCGATAAAAAGGCAACTTCAGTAGTTGTTTATGGTAAGCTGTTTTAGTGTAGGTTTCTTCTGACAATTTGCCCCAGAAGATTCCACGCTTTCCGAAATGAAGAACTTCATCTAGAAGTTGTAGAGTTTTCACTTTCTCTACAACTGTTTCTACATGTAATCCTTCTGTATAAAAGAGCACATCCTTTCGAGCCATTTCTTGGAACCACCAATCAGGGAGAGTTCTAAGCTCCTCTTCATAGTCTTCTTGAGATACCAAGGAAAAACTTTTGATAAATGGATAATGCACTTCAAAGAAGCCCTGCAGACTCTCAACTAAGAGAGTTCTAGCCTTACTGCTATCAAAGAAAATGTTGCCACTATTAATGTAAGTTACAACATTTTCTAATCCCAACTCTGCCAATTCCTGACGTAGTTGAGCCATCACTACCTTATTCTTTCCACCAACATTGATTCCTCTTACGAGAAGAGCGTAGCGAGTCATCTTAAACTAATTGATCTAGGAAGCTCTTACCAATCATGGCAGTTTCAACGCCAAAGTTATCAGCAATAGTTGCTGAGATATCAGCGAAGTTTCCGACTGGAATTAGACCACTTCCTTTAAAGGATGGGCTGTATGCCAAGAGTGGGATATATTCACGAGTATGGTCAGTACCAGCATAGGTTGGATCGTTCCCATGGTCAGCAGTTATCAAAAGTAGATCATCTTCTCTCATGGCTGCCATAATTTCTGGCAATCGTTTATCAAACTCGTGCAAGCAATCACGGTAACCATGAGGATCGCGACGGTGACCATAAAGGGCATCGAAATCTACCAAGTTTGTGAATGAGAAGCCTTCTTTGAAATCTTCAGATTTCATTGCTTTAATTAAATTATCAATACCATGGCTGTTTGATTTATTATGGCCCATGTCATTGTTGATACCAGCACCGTTAAAGATATCGTTAATCTTACCAACCGCATAAGTATCAATACCGGCTTCATTCAATTTATCCAAAACAGTTGGTGCAAATGGTGAAACAGCCAAGTCACGACGATTGGCAGTACGTGTGAAGTTTCCTGGCTCCCCAACATATGGACGAGCAATGATACGACCTAGAAGGGCAGGACGCTCTAAAGTAATCGAACGAGCGTATTCGCAAATACGGTACAATTCATCCAAAGGAATAATGTCTTCGTGGGCTGCAATTTGAAGAACTGGGTCAGCTGACGTATAGATAATCAACTCACCAGTCTCCATTTGGTGTGGTCCGAAATCATCGATAACAGCTGTACCAGAATAAGGTTTGTTAGCTTCACGAATAACCTTACGGCCTGAAAATTCTTCAATCTTTGTGATAATTTCTTCAGGGAATCCATTCCAGAAAGTATCAAAAGGTTCAGTGATATTAAGTCCCATGATTTCCCAGTGACCGGTCATGGTATCTTTCCCGAGAGAAACTTCTTCTAACTTAGTCGCATAACCAGTAGGGTTGCTTTCAGCTGGAACAGTCTTCAATGGTGTTTCGCGAGGAATATTTCCAAGACCAAGTTTTGCCATGTTTGGTACATCTAAACCTACAGCTTTTGAAATGTGCCCAAGTGTGTCTGCAGCTCCGTCTGGCACTCCTGCATTGACAAAGTTATTAGCATCTGGTGCTGCACCGATTCCTACAGAATCCAGTACCACCAAGTGAATACGATTAAATTTTGGCATAGTGTGTCTCCTTATTGTTTTAATTATTTTGCTTTTGTTGAAGTTAAAATCTGAACACCATTTTGTCCAGCAACGATGACCTTATCCACCATTTGGTTAAACAAGCCGTGCTCAACAACACCAACGATATGATCTAACTCTTTCCCCAAAGCGGTTGGATCTTCAATCACTTTCAAGTCTAAATCAATGATAAAGTTCTGCATATCCGTCACAAAACGTTGACCGTTTTTTTCGCGGAAACTCGGTTTATAGCCAGCTCGTTCAAATCGACGAAAGACTTGTTCGGCACCGTACTGAACAACCTCTACTGGCAATTTAAAAGCACCCAGTTTCTCGACCAGTTTGCTCTCATCGACCACCCAAATGTATTCTTTTGATGGAGTTGCGACAACCTTTTCCATGAGAAGGGCACCACCACCACCTTTGATGCCATTAAACTGACTGTCTACTTCATCCGCACCATCCACAGTTAAGTCTACAAAATCCACTTGGTCAATCGACTTAAGAGGAATCTGGAGGCCTTCTGCCTGTTTGCTGGTTACACTAGAAGTCGTTACAGCTGTAATCTGCAAACCTTCTTCTTTGATACGACGACCTATTTCTTCTACGAAATAGTAGGCAGTTGATCCCGTTCCAAGTCCGACAACCATACCATCTTTGACGAACTCGGCAGCCTTGATACCCGCCATTTTTTTCAGATTTTCCACTTATATACCTCCAAATAGAGCTACTTCTATTATATCATGAATACGCTTCAAATTCATCCAAATATCAGAAAAACCCGAACATTTTATTTCGGGTTTTTGATGCTTATTTAACCATATCAGGGTCATAGTCGTAAAATCCAGTATCCAAGAAACGATTTTTAGGGTGAAGTTTGCGGACTTCTTCATCAAGTAAGAAGGCCTGGTCATGTGTAAAGTTACCTTCTTGAATCAAATTGCGCGCTTGGATAAAGAGTTTTGCAATTTCTACAAAATTTTGGCCTGGAGTGTAGAGACCTTCAAGCTTCCAATGAGTGAAACCATGTTCTACCAATTCAGTTAACTTGGTCATCAAATCAAGGTCATTATTGGCAAAGATATGAGTCCCATGATTGTCTTCAAAAATAGAATAATGGCTCTCTGGGTCACTCGGTTCTGCAAGGAACAAATCACGTTGACGAGATTTTTCATCATCAATCTGTGTGAAATTATAGTAGTTTTGCAAGAGTGGACGCTTCGAATGGTGGATGACACTAGCACCGTATACCAAGACCTCAGCAGGAATTTCTAAAATTTCAGGCATTTTAAAAAGTTCTGCAGATGGGATTTCACGCGCCAAAACTGCTTCTGACGCTCCTGCTTTTTGTCCCCAGAAGTTAATCTGACGACTGCTTGTGACCATGGTTGAGGCATCGTAAATCGTTTTGAAAGAATACTTATCACGGTTAACCACATAAAAGACACCTGCGTCCCCAACTGTGATATAGTCCGTCTTGATTTCTTCTAAAAAGTCCAAGAAGGGCTTGATACGGTCCATCATGTCTTGGTGCATGAGAGCATTGACCGCAACGATTAATTCCTTACCGGCATCATGAATAATTTTTGCGATTTCACGCAATTCTTCATGACTAAAGGTAGTTGGCAAACGAAGACCAAAATCTTTCTCACCGACATAAATGCGGTCGACACCAGCTTCAAGTAGCTGTTTTACTTGTTCAATACTTTCAGCAGTTGCTGTAATGATAATCTTTTCCATAGAGAAAATTATACCACATTTCCAAAAAATCAGCTATATAGAAAAGTGGGTCTTGTTAGTCCAAATTTAAAAAAAGTGAACCGTATCAATAACAGTTCACTTTTTAGATTTATGCTTGTGCCTTTTCAACAAGTCGTCCGTCATTCATCACATAAATACGGTCAACCTTATCTAGTAAGCGAGTATCATGTGTAATCATGACAACACCCCTACCTTGCTCATGGGCAATTGAAGCCAGCATATCCGTAACCTGATAAGCACGTTGTGTATCCAAGCTAGCTGTCGGCTCATCTGCAAGCACGATACTAGGATTATTATAAAGGGCTCTAGCAATTGCAGCTCGTTGGCGTTCGCCACCAGAGAGAGCTTTGGGATAGTGATTTTGAACCTTTTCCAAATACAACAAACTGAACAACTCTTGTCGGTTACTTTTTATAGATTTCTTTTTATCTAAACGGTCAATTAAATCTAATTGCTCCTTTACTGTTAAAAATGGAATCAGATTTGAAGCCTGAAGGATAAAACCAAATTCACTAAAGCGCAAATCCGTTTTTTCTTTTTCAGATAAATGCCCAGTTTCTTTTCCCTTTACTAGAATCTTTCCACTTGAAGCTTCCTGAAGTTGGCCTAAAGTCGTTAAAAAGGTTGTTTTACCTGATCCAGAAGGCCCCACAATCGCTACAAACTCCCCAGCGTTTAGCTGAAAATTGGTCTCATGGAGAGCTGTAACTTTCATATTGCCTTCGCCATAAGTTTTTGTCACTTGAATCATCTCAATTAATGTCGTCATATCATTCTCCTAATCATTTTGCAATCGCTGTAATTGGATCTACTTTAAGTAGACGCGGAAGCGAAATGACGCCACCTAGTAGTGCCATCAAGCAAATGACCAGGCTTAACACAAAGTATGCCAACCAATTAAGGTAGAAAAAGAAAGTCGCAGGTAAGACTAAAATGACAGCCCAAATGGCTAACAAAGCCAATCCTATACCCAAACCAGATAAAAGAAAGATTTGACAGAAAAGGGACCATACGATGGATTTTATCTGAATCCCTTGTGCTCGCATAATTCCATAAAGGCCTAATTTTTGAATGGTAATGATGTAAATAAAAATTCCTACAATCAGACCTGTAATGACAATCATAGCTAGAATCATTCCTGAGAATACATTGACCTGAGGGGTATAGCCAGGAATTTTAGAAATCATTTTTTGAATAGAAATCTGCTTCAAGCCATCGCCAGTCACTTCTACATCATTTTGCAATACTAATGCAGAAATAGATTGATTAGCTTTTGTTGTTCCTTGTAAATTCCAATACGTTGTTAAGCTCGTAAAGACAACAGGTTCTGTGAAAAATTTATTTCCTTTGGTCAAACCGACAATCTTAAAACTTGTTTCACTCCCGTTGAGTTGAATTGCGTCTCCAAGTTTGATGCCATAATTTTCAAAAGACTGATCCACTACCACTTCTTGGTCATTTTCTGGGTAACGCCCTTCAATCAAGGTTGGAGAGATAAAACTGTCCCACTCTTGACCGAAAATAGAGACATTCATCTTGTCACTACTATTGACAAGGTTTGTTACAGCAAACATATAGCTTAGGGGAACAGCATCCTCAGAAATCTTATCCTTGTAGTCTTTTTCTGGTATAAAGGATGCAGTCAAATTGTCATTTGCATAATCGGATAGAACAACTCCTGTTGCATGCCAATTATCGATAGCAGCCCTATTATTTCGAACAAGTCCTAAAGCCAAACTAGTCGTAAAAAAGACCATAAAAGCAATGAGAAAAATGGTAGTTAGAATTAAACTGTATCGCAGTTTATTCTGTAAAATTTCTTTGATAGCAAGATACATGCCAATCTCCTTTAAGTATTCTGTTGTCGAGAAAATACATCTTCCCTCTACACATAGCACTAAAGATAGAAAACTATCTCGTCATGAACAACTAGAATCAATTTAAAAGAATCCTGTCCTTACTTCGAAATTGAATTTATTTGCATCTGTGTATGATTTTTATTCGTTTTAAACATCAAATTTCCCCTCATTAAAATAAGAGGAAAATAATAAAGTTTAAACGGTTTACTCATCCTATCATTTTCCCATCAGCATGTCAAGAAAACTGAAATTGCCCCTGATAACAAATTTTATGCAATTTGTAACAATCCTGTAATAATTCTCTCTTTAAAAAATGATAAAATAGTAATGTACTGTTAAGGAGAGAAATATGCCCGCAAGAAAACTACACCCGTATGAGTTAGAACAAGAAAGTATAAAAACTGCTCAGTTTCAAGATTATGTTCCAGAAAGTACTTCTGTTGCTAGTGTAAAGGAAGTCCTATTTTTTGTAAACATTGCTTGCTTCTGTGTCTTTTTAGCTATCTTTAGTTTTATGTTCTTATCGCTTAAATTGAACACTGTTTTATCATTTGCTTTGGCTATCGGCCTCAGTCTTGTAGCTTTACAATTTCAGCGTACTTTTATCAAGAAAAAATTCAAATAAAAACCTTCGATGAATCGAAGGTTTTTTTATTTATTCTTTCGTTTTGATGGTGTTGAGATAGCAATCTTGACTTCAAAAATTGTTCCGTTAGGTTTGTTATCTTTCACACTGATGCTTCCCTTAAGAGCATCTACGATTTGCTTAGCTAAAGACAAACCTAATCCGAAACCACCCTTTTGACGTGTACGTGCCTTATCAACGCGATAAAAACGATCAAAGATTTTCTTTTTATCAGCTGCAGAGATACCAATTCCATTATCTGCTACCGTTAAATATAGACTGCGTTCTGTCGTTGAAATCTCAAAATAAATATCTCCTTCTTCTTCCGTGTACTTGACAGCATTGTCAAACAGAATGGTCATCAATTGCTTGAGGAGGAGTTTATCTGTGATGATAGTGCGATGAACACGGTTTTCAAAACGAAAGACGCGATTATTTTCAGATGCAATCATTTCATAGTTGGTAAAGATCGTATTAAAGAAGTCAGGTTCCACTTCTCCAAGTTCTGGCTTAATTCCGTCATCTCTACGCGCTAAATTGAGCAAATTCGTCGTTAGGAATCTCATGTTTCTAACTTCTTCCAAACTCGAAGCAATGCTCTCACTTGACTCCATAATAGTCGCTTCTGGTTTTCTAAAAAGTGTTTCCAAACGATTTTGGAGAACAGCTAAAGGAGTCCGTAGTTCATGACTGGCATTCTCCACAAAACTCTGCTGTTTTTGCATACTTTCAAGCAAGGGTTTAACACTGACACGAGCAAGATAGAGACTGGCTAAGATAGATAGAATCCAGAAGCTTGCCATGACCACCACAATTAACTGCTCGTGATTTTGACTAATCTGCTCTAGTTGGCTAGTGTTTACCAAGATTGCAGCATACTTGATATTAGTCGAAACCGAATCAATATTCATTTCCGTCAGGACAACACGGTAAACCTCGTCCTGACCATAGCTATTGACAATATGAAGTTGGCGAATATGGTTTAAATCTTTTTTATTGAAGGTTATCCTATCTAATCCTAAAAAGCGATTTCCAGTCACTAATTGATTCAGATTTGAATCCAGCAAAATAACTTCTGTATTGGAGCTGATTGTAACTCTTTTGTCCGGATTTGAGGTAACATTTCCACCGTTTATATCCTTAACATCTTCTGTTGCACGATTGACCGCCAATTGAATAATATCCTGAGGATTATTGCTCAGTGCTAGAAGTTTCTCATCTACAGACGTGTAAAGACTGGAGTGCATAACCTGCAGGATAATCAAGGTCATAGCAGAGAAAATCAGCGTAAAAACTCCAAAGTTACGGATAAAGTAGCTGAAATCTTCTGCGTACCAATTCTTTTTAAATTTATTAAACATGTTTTAAAATATACCCAACACTGCGTAAGGTTTGGAGATTCTCAGCAAAGGCTGTTCCCTTTAATTTCTTACGAACTTTTGATACATAAACTTCTACAACGGAAATAGTTGTATCACTATCAAATCCCCATAAACGGTCAAAAATCTGTGTCTTTGGTAAGATAACATTTTGGTTTTGAAGGAAATAGACCAAGAGTTCAAATTCTTTACCGAGCAACTCAACAGAAGTATCGTGAACCTTAACCTCATTTGTAGAGAGGTTAACCGTCAAATCTCCATAAGAAAGAGTATTTTCGTTGAATTTCCCAGAACGTTTGAGAAGGGCTTGGATACGCATTTTGAGCTCTTCCAAATAGAAAGGTTTTGTTAGATAATCGTCTGCCCCAAGTTCAAATCCATGTCCTTTGTCATCGAGACTTTCCTTGGCTGTCATGATCAGAACAGGAGTCGAAATACCTTTTTCACGCAATTCTTTTAAAACTTGGAATCCATTTTTCTCAGGCAACATCAAGTCCAATAGTATCAAGTCATAAACGCCACTTTCAGCCTCATAAAGACCTTCTTCTCCATCAAAAACTTGCATGACATCAGCAAAATCATCCAAAAAATCAAAGACTGAATTTGACAGGCCTAGGTCATCTTCCACTAATAGAATTTTGATCATCAAAAATTCCTCCTTATTAGTTTATTATAACAAAAATATCTTAAAAAAAACTCAACTTTCCCTGTTTTTCTAGGAAAAATTGAGTTTTTATCAGCTATTTAGACTTGAATGGATTAAGCCTTGCTGTATGCTGCAACGGCTGCTTCAACTGCTGCTTTTTCACGCTTAATCAATTCAACGCGAGCTGCGATATCCTTGATACCCATGCGGATATTACGGCTAAGGGCTAAGTCAGATACTTGAGGCTCGAAGAAAGCTTTGTATTCTGCTAAGCGTTCTTCAGTTTTAAAGATATTAGAAGGGTAGATGACAAATCGATCAAAGCTCATATCTCCACCAAGAGCTCCCTTAACCCAATCCCAGTTTTCACGCGCCCATGTCCAAGCAGTTTCTTGAGTAGCCTTGTGTCCAAGGAAGTGGAGGTACCACAATGCCAGGTCTTGTGGTTTGACGATAAATTTATCCTTCCAAGTTGCAAGAAGCGTTTGGATATTTTCAGCGTCTGTGCTGTATGATAGGGCTGCAGCTAACTGACGTTTAAAGACTGCATCTGTAGCATGAGTATATAAGTCGAGGTAAAGAGCTACCAAGTCTTTAGTCTCATGGTGTTTCATTTCATTGATGAGAACTTGTGAACGAATAGCTGCTGGAAGACCTGCAAGATTGTCCTTATGAGCTGCAAAGATTTGACTAGCAACTTGGCTCGCTTCCTCATCGTTTGAGCGAATCATCATTGAGATTGTCAATTGACGAACCAATTCGTCCTCATCTGCTTCTCCATCTTTTGCTTCAAATCCAAGACGTTCATAGTTGTAACGAGCAAGTTTCGCTACAAGTGCTTTAAAGGCTTTCTCAGTTTCAGTTCCTTCATTGATAAAGCGTTCGAGAGCTGAAATAACTTGAGAAACTGCAGCAACAACTAGGTAAGATTCTTCTTGTGCCAATTGATCCACAACTGGAAGCAAGTCCGCAAATGAAATGTGACCAGCTTCAGCAAGCAAACGACGTTCTTGAACGATTTGAAGTTTACTTGTATTATCAAGTTCTACTAATTCTGAAAGGATAGCATCCAGCAACTCACCTTGATAGTCTGTAATGTAGTGGGCTGTATTTTCTGTGTTTAGTCGAAGGGCTGTTTTGTTCTCAGCAAGCAAAGCAGCATATCCAGGAATCTCAATGCTTTCAGTTTCAAGAGTATCAGGTAAACCTTTCCAGTTACTGTTAAGCGGTACTACCCATAGACGATTCTTGTCTTCGTGCTCACCGATGAAGAATTGTTTTTGTGAAATCTTCAATACATCATTTTCAACTTTAACAGTTAAGACTGGATAACCAGGCTGCTCCAACCAAGAATCCATAAAGGCTGCCACATCACGACCTGATGCTTGACCAAGAGCGTTCCATAAGTCACGACCAATAGTATTTCCATATTGGTGTTTTTCAAAGTAGGCACCTAAACCTTTAGCAAAATCAGCATCTCCTAGCCAACGACGAAGCATGTGCATGAGACGGCTACCCTTAGCATAAACGATTGCAGGGTCAAAAAGAGTATTGATTTCATCTGGATGGCTTACTTCTACGTGAACTGACTGAACACCATCTGTCGCATCACGTTTTAGAGCTGAAGGAACACCACTTGTTTGGAAGTCCTCAAAGATATTCCAACTTGGCTCGATGGCATCTACACAGACATATTCCATCATGTTAGCGAAACTTTCATTGAGCCAAAGGTCATCCCACCACTTCATAGTTACGAGATTACCGAACCATTGGTGAGCAAGTTCATGGGCAATGACAAGGGCAACTTGTTGACGGCTAGCAAAAGTAGAGTTCTCATCCACTACCAAGTAAACTTCACGATAAGTGACAAGACCCCAGTTTTCCATGGCGCCTGCTGAGAAGTCAGGAAGAGCGATATGAAGAGATTGAGGAATTGGATATTTGACACCATAGTAGTCTTCGTAAAACTCGATAGAGCGAACAGCGATGTCTAGGGAGAAATCAAGGTTTGAAAGTGGATGTGCCTTGGTTGAGTATACACCTACCAAAGTACCATTTTTAGTTGTAGCAGTAACTCCTTGCAAATCACCAGCCACAAAAGCGAGCAAGTAAGAAGACATACGTGGAGTTGTCTCAAATTTCCAGATACCAGTTTCCTTACGGTTTTCAACGTCAATCTCAGGCATGTTTGACAAGGCTAATTCGCCTTCTGATTGGTCAAAACGAAGAGAGAGGTCAAAGGTTGCTTTAGCTTCTGGCTCATCCACACATGGAAAGGCTTCGCGGGCAAAGTGGCTCTCAAACTGAGTTGACAAGACTTCCTTCTTAACCCCATCAACTGTGTAGTAAGATGGGTAAATTCCTGTCATGTTGTCTGTGATTTTACCTGAAAACGAAAGAACCAATTCAACCTGACCCGCTTGCGCAAGTTCGATATGAAGAGCTTCGTTTTCATTGTCAACTGTAAATGGACGAGCCTGACCTGCTACTTCTAAAGAAGCAATCTCCAAGTCTTTTTGGTGAAGGGAAATACGGTCGCTTTTAGCTTGACCTGTGATAGTTACTTTCCCTGAAAAAGTCTTGGTCTCGCGACTCAAGTCCAAAAATAAATCATAATGTTCAGGAACAAATTTTTCAATGTAATGTTCTACTGCTTGCATCATATTCTCCTATTCTAAATTTCTGAGCGAATGCTCTAGTTCAAACAAACCTATTTTATCATAATTTAGGACAGAAAAAAGGTTTTAAACTACTTTTGGAAAAATTTTGTCTTTTTGAACTTGATATATAAGAAAAAAGTTTCCGAAACACTTTCATCTTCTAGATTTTAAACCGTTTTTTAGAAACTGTCAAAAATAGTAAAAAAATACCTAAATTTATATGAAATTTACATCAAATTTATTGACTATTTCACATGTTAATGCTAGAATTTGATTGGTATCATTAATACCATGTTATAACATTCATTTTGTCTTACTTTTTCATTACTATTTTACAGTTAATTTATTAGTTTTTTTCTGTAATGAATCATATTTATTCAGAAATTCAGAGTTCTCTTCTAAATAATGTTAACATGTATTCTCCTTCATGAAGAAAACTAATAGAAAATCCATTCTACGTTTTACTATCAAACAAATTGTAGACTAGTTGATAATATACGGAGATTGAAAAACTAGTGTAATTTTATCTACCTTGGAGCAGTAGCAAAATTACACTAGTTGTCGTAGTTAAACTGTAAATCTTGTTAATGATAAAAGTAAACATTTGGAGCGTTAAAACTAAATAAAAAGATTTTATAGAAGAAAGGATTTGGGGAAATTGAAATCTCTATATAAAAAACTATTTGCGTTTGTAGCAATGTTCAGTGTAGTTGCTCTTGGTTTGTCAATCATTAACCCAGTTTCTGCAGCGACTGTTACACCAACCATTACAAACCTCAAAGCAGATACAACTGGTCAAAAAGTTACATTTTCTTTTGATTGGGACTTGACAGGTATATCTGTTAAAGAAGGAGATACTTTTACCATCGACGCTCCCGAAGGTTTGAATATCACAGAACTCGCAACGCAATCTCTTCAAGCCAACGGTGCTGAAGTAGCTACCTTGTCAATGACAAACAAGAAGATTACTTTTACTTTTAAAAAAGCAATCGAATCCATGAACCAAAACGTTAAGGGTGGATTCCAATACCGAGCAGTGTGGGATAGCACTCCAGGAAATCCTGGAAACAAGACTGCAACTTCTAAAGTCGGTTCAGAATCTGTCATCATTACACGTCCTGATGGTCCTGGTGTATTTGAATCTGTATTGAATAAGTACAACCTAGATGGTTCCTATGTAACTAAGCAATTCAAATTAGATGCATCTGAAAACTATGCATGGATGAATGTTGGAGATGACTACTATCTAACAAAATGGTTCATCCGTATCAACGGAGATGGCAAAAAACAAGCCATCACAAACCCAGTTGTTTCAGATAAAATCCAAGCTCCAGCGGTAGACTACTCAAAAATCACTTTTGCTCCTGCTGCAAACCATGCTGCAAGTGAATTCTTCGTGGGTACTTACTTGAAACCATCATTCACTTTGAGAAAAGGTGGACAAGTGGTTGCTTCAGGTTGGGACTTCTGGAAACATGTGAAATTCGATGCAGACGGTAATGGATTTACTGTGAATTTATCAGATGTCAGTGATGTATTCAAAACAGCTACAGACGATGAGTTAATCGTTGAATACTGGACATTAATTCCTAAGACAACCATCCGTATCGATAACAACGCTACCTTGACTTCAGATGAAATCACAACACCTCAAACAGATCCAGCTTTCTGGAACAACAATGAGTTGAAATTCTGGGTTTCTGGTGACACAACTGTGACCGTTCAGAAAGAATGGGTTGGTGACGAAGAGGCTGACCGTAAAGATATTACTGTTCAATTGTATGCTGACGGCCAAGCCTTAGAAGGGTTGACACAAACTCTTACAAAAGCTTCTGGTTGGAAAGCAGAATTTACTAAATTACCAGGTATCAAAGACGGTAAGAAGATTGAGTACTCAGTAGTGGAAACAAACACACCTGAAGGTTACACTTCAAAAGTTGAAAAAATTGATGATAACAACGTGATTAAAGTAGTCAATACATCAAACAAACCAACTACAACAACCACTACAACTACTACTACAGAGTCTACGTCTACATCTACTACAACTACAGAGTCTACGTCTACGACTACATCTACTACAACTACAACTGAAGAGCCTAAGACTTCATCTTCAACTACTACAACTACGACTGAAGAGCCTAAGGCTTCAACTTCAACTACTACAACTACGACTGAAGAGCCTAAGACTTCATCTTCAACTACTACAACTACGACTGAAGAGCCTAAGGCTTCAACTTCAACTACTACAACTACGACTGAAGAGCCTAAGACTTCATCTTCAACTACTACAACTACGACTGAAGAGCCTAAGGCTTCAACTTCAACTACTACAACTACGACTGAAGAGCCTAAGACTTCATCTTCAACTACTACAACTACGACTGAAGAGCCTAAGGCTTCAACTTCAACTACTACAACTACGACTGAAGAGCCTAAGACTTCATCTTCAACTACTACAACTACGACTGAAGAGCCTAAGGCTTCAACTTCAACTACTACAACTACGACTGAAGAGCCTAAGGCTTCAACTTCAACTACTACAACTACGACTGAAGAGCCTAAGGCTTCAACTTCAACTACTACAACTACGACTGAAGAGCCTAAGGCTTCAACTTCAACTACTACAACTACGACTGAAGAGCCTAAGGCTTCAACTTCAACTACTACAACTACGACTGAAGAGCCTAAGGCTTCAACTTCAACTACTACAACTACGACTGAAGAGCCTAAGGCTTCAACTTCAACTACTACAACTACGACTGAAGAGCCTAAGGCTTCAACTTCAACTACTACAACTACGACTGAAGAGCCTAAGGCTTCAACTTCAACTACTACAACTACGACTGAAGAGCCTAAGGCTTCAACTTCAACTACAACTACGACTCCAGAAGAGCCAACTAGTCAAAACAGTAGTGAAGAAGAATCAAGCTCTACAACAACCACAACTCCTGAGTCTACAACGTCATCTACAACGACTACGACTCCAGAAGAGCCAACTAATCAAAACAGTAGTGAAGAAAAGTCAAGTTCTACAACAACAACTCCAGAATCTAATGATTCAACAACTCCAGGTTCAAATGGTTCAACATCATCAACTACTCCTGGAGAAGCTACAACCGATTCAACAACTGGAGACGAACCAGGGCTTCCAAATACTGGTGAGCGTAATAGCCTAATCGTTTCTATTGCTGGTGTTGCAATGCTTATCGTTGCTGTAGGAACAGTTTTACATTATCGTAAAAAATAATCAACCAATGTAGAAGTGATATGAATAGGGATTCCAAAGACAAACATCTTTGAAAACTTTATCCAATAACTTTACTTGTTAGATTCAAAAAGCGGACATGATTGTCCGCTTTTTGTTTACTCGTTTTATCATTTAAAGTCAGAAAAAAGCTTTGGACAACTACTTCCAAAACTTTCTTTTTCAATCTACAGTGGGTAGACCTTGCGAAATTCTTCCAAAACCACCTTGCTGTCAGGTGTAAAAGTCAGTCCTGCTTCTCCTAACCAGTCTTTGAAAAAGTCTTCATGAACCTGACGCCAATAGGCTAAAGATTTGTCACCTTCGCCTTCCTTGTGTGCATGGTCAGCAGACACTTGATGGAAGGGCTGAACGGAAACCTTGGTAATTTCGACAATGCAGACAGCCTGGTTTTGACTGTCTAAAATAACATCTAAGGTCCCTTCTTGTGGAAGGGGTTCATCCTCTACTGCGTAGAGATCGTAAGCTGAGGCAGTTGCTGTTTTTTCGCCTTTAAAGACCAGATCCGCTAAAAGGTCCGGGTCCACTCCAAATGCCCAAGCGTCTATCTCATCTCCGATAGAAGGGTTGATTTGCTTGTAGGCATTCCACATTTCTTGAGGTGTCATAGGTTGCTCCTTTGTATTTTTTTACTTTCTTCTTTTACACGTTTGAGATGATATGGATGGTCAATCTCTAAATTAAAAATCTCTGGAATAGAACTATAATGGATAATGCACTTGATATCCATCTGATTCATTTTTTGTATGAAAGAAGCATTCAGATAGCCTGCTACAGCAAAGTCAATCTTTTTCATACTTGCTTTATCCTGCATATCTCTCAGCATATCTAACATTATTGGACTTTCCATATCATGCCATTGACTGTTTCTCGCAGTCGCAAAAACAAAAGAAGTCAAATCATTCATTCCAACTATAATTTTTGAAATACCCGTTTCCAGTATCCTGTCCAAGTCAAAATAAGCTGACGGTAATTCAATCATTGTGCCGACTTTTCCAGTAAAACCATGCTGGTGCAATACTATAGTAGCTTGTTTTAATTGGTCGGCATCATTGACAAAAGGAAAAATAACAGACAGATTGGGATTTGTTTGATAAACTTCTGTAACGACATTTGCCTCAGCCTGAAATTCATTCGGACACGCCAATAAACGCCTAGTTCCTCTATATCCAAATAGGGGATGATTTTCATCAAAATGCTCTTTAGTCCCCTCTAAACAATTAGCTTCTGTATTTGTTAACTCTGAAAAACGATACCAAACCTCTTCATCTGAGTACAAGGAGCAAATGGTATCTAGATAATCTTTTACAAATTGCTGACAACTTGGTAACAGGATGTTTTGATTGATCTCTCTAAGTAAGTATTCTCCACGAATCATACCGACGTGGTGCAATAACTGAGGATAAACTTTTTCAACAATTTGTTCTCCACTAAGGACAAGTTGGTTTCTCATCATTCACCTTCCAATTCATGTAGGAAGTCTTATCCAGCTCTGGAAATCCTAATAATTCAGACTTAACCTTCAAGACTAATGGCGATGCATTTTCTTGGGTCATCTGCTCAATAGGGACCCAAATTGCATTTGCTGAATCATTGCTTCCGTCAAGAACCTCCAGAGAAAGGGGTTTTTGAGGGCCTCCGAAATCGAGTACGATATCATAAAAGGCCATGATATGATGTACTGCGAAGTCTTGCCCTTTTTCATGAACCAGTACATCATAAATCCTAGGATTTGAATACTGGCTAAGCATATAACCCGTCTCTTCCAGAACTTCTCTCTTGAGGGTTTCAGTCAGCCCCTCACCTAGTTCTTGACTACCACCAGGTAGATCAAAACGATGTTGATAGGGGCCTCTTGTTTTTTCAATACAGAGCAATTTCCCATTCTCAAAGCAAATGCCATAGACACCAAAGTGTTTTTTGATTTCCATCAGATTCTCCTACTTCAAGCTCCATCCACCGTCAATCGTCAGGATTTGTCCTTGCATGGCTCTTGCTTTTCCACTAGCCAAAAAGATGCTGACTTCTGCTACTTCCTCTGGCTCAATCCAGCGTTTGATAGGTGTTTCACTGGTTACCCAGTCTGCTAGTCCGCCTGGTTCAAAGTCTGCTGCGGTCATAGCTGTCTTGACCGCTCCTGGAGCGATACCGAATACCTGGATACCAGCTTCAGCATAGTCTAGTGCCAACTGTTTGGTAAATCCCGCCAAGGCGTGTTTAGATGAAGTATAGGCGTGTCCACCTCCGCCAGCTAGGTTTGAAGCAATTGAACACATATTGATGATGGTTCCTCGCTTGTATTCCAACATTTGAGTCAAATAATAGCGAGTCAACTCTACTGGAGTCAAATAGTTGATTTCAAAAATCTCTTGAATTTCTTGGGCAGATTGTTCCAGTAAAGGTTTGTAGTCATCCAAAATTCCGGCAGTATTACACAGAATATCAACTTGAGGACACCAGTCAAAAATAGGTTCCAAGTCAAGTGTTAAATCACGTTGTAAAAAGTGAAAGTTACCTTGCAAGTCAGGTTTTTCACCCTGATCAACCCCATAAACCTGATAACCATTTTCTAAAAAGAGACGTGCTTGTGCAAGACCAATCCCTGAGCTAACACCTGTAACTAAGACGCGTTTAGTCATGAACTTCCACCCAGTCTGTGGCTAGGACGTCACAAGGAGTCGGACTCCACATAGAAAAACCTTCCCCTTCACCAGACACGTTGATGAGGAAATAAGGTGTCACTTCAAGAGCGACCCCATTTTGTTCAATGGTATCAAAGAGCTGGACATAGTTTTCAGCTCCTCCCCAACCAGTACGCACATATTTCTTTTTTGCCTTTAAGCCTGGTAAAATTTCTTCAAATGTCATATTTTTCTCCTTAATAGTTCTCTTGTTTTATTATAACAAAAAACCGTTTTTCAACGGTTTTTTGACAATTATTTTTCATGATTTCTTAAGTCTTAGTAAATTACCACTGCAAACCAGCTTCTCTGATTTCCTTTTTAGAGGCATATTTCCCATTTGGTCGGTGCCATCTTCCTTTTCTATCTCTAAAGTAACCACCTGTATTACTATTTTGTGATTCTTCTTCTGGTGCTTCAGTTTCCTGCTGTTTCTGTTCTTCTTTAGCCTTCTCTTCTGCTTCTTTTTTAGCTTTTTCTTGTGCTTCTTTTTCTTCAGCCTCTTTCTTAGCCTTTTCCTCGGCTGCTTTAAGTTCAGCAGCGCGTTCTTCAGCTGACTTAACTGTATTTTTTGCAGTACCATCCTCATAATTTATTTCAGCATTTTCTGAAACATTATCCAAGGCAACATGGGTTACGGAATACTTATCAATTTTTTCCTTACTACTACCTAATTTAATCTCAAGTAACTTACCATCCTGATCAATTCCTACGTACTGTAAGATAATTTGTCTCGGAATCAATTCATTATCCTTATAGACAGCTGTTACCTTATAGTCAAGGTAATAGTTTGGATGATTTGCAAGCCATGAATCAAGTCCATTTTCATAATAGAGCATGCTACTTTGATTTTTGTCATCCGTTCCAGTAAAGGCACCTGTATTTAACCAGGCTGTCATAGGGACTAAATTGCGACCTTCATCATTAAGTCCACTAAATTGATAACCAACTAAATGACCACGATTCATCAGCCAAGCTTCTTTTGTACCATCACCATAGTAAAATTTATAGTTATGCCATCCAACTGGATCAAAGGTTAATTTAGCTTCTCTCTTTTCTTTAGGCTCATCACTATCTTTCAGCTGAATATGAGCATAAGTTGCACGAGATTTAGAATCAAGTTCCCCGAGTTCTAGCTGCTTTTCGTTTCTAAAAGTCAGTAGACCAGCTTCTTTATATAGCTTTTTATTATCCTGCGTAGTCTGTTCAATCGTAACAGGCTCAGTCGCTTTCACCTCTTCTTTATGCTTCGAGCAACCAACAGATGTCAGCAACGAGAGAAAAACAACAGAAGTCAAAACTATTCTTTTCATTCTATATTCTCCTAAATTATTAAAATATTTATTATATTGTTATTTTATGCCATTTTATCATTTATAGTTTGTATTTTCAAACAATTATATAAATTTTTTTAAACAAAAAGAGCGAAATAGAATCTCGCTCTTGAATGGATTACGTTTTAATTTCTATGGCAAATCATTTCCTGCTGCTAGGTAAATCTCATACCATTCTTTTCGTGTTAGAGTCAAGTTGCTTGCTTGGCTGGCTTCTATCAAATGTTTAGGATTGGTTGTACCTACTACTGCTTGCATCTTGGCTGGGTAGCGTAACACCCAGGCAATAGCAATGGCTGATGGGCTCACACCGTATTTTAAAGCTAGTCGATTTAGAACCTCATTTAGATCTTGAAATTGCTCTTTGCCAACAAAATTACCCTTAAAATAGCCAAACTGCAAGACTGACCAAGCCTGAATGACCATGTCATTTAGTTTGCAGTATTCAAAGACGCTACCATCACGCACAGCTGCCTCGTCACCTTCCATATTGACATGGAAACCAGCGCCAAAACCAGGCGTGAAAGTTGCACTTAGTTGTAACTGATTGATCGCTAATGGCTGTTTGACTTCTCTCTTCAGCAACTCTATCATCATGGGATTTTGATTGGACACACCAAAGTCTCGAACCTTACCTGATTTGTGCAGGATTTCAAAGGCCTCTGCCACTTGATCAGCTTCCATCAAAGCATCTGGACGATGGAGAAGCAAGCTATCTAGGTAATCAACCTGCAATCTCTGTAGAATCCCATCTACTGACTCTAAAATATAGTCTTTTGAAAAATCAAAATAGGTAAATTCTTCTATGCGAATGCCACACTTGGATTGTATCCACATCTTTTCTCGCAGTTCAGGACGATTGTTTAACACGTGACCTAGTAATTCTTCGCAACGACCTCCACCGTAGATATCTGCCAGGTCAAAGGCATTGATTCCGACAGATAGGGCTGTTTCAACCAGTTCCTCCACTTCTTTAACCGATTTGTCACTGATTCGCATCATGCCGAGGACAATTTCTGATAGTTCTCTTTTCTCTTGTCCAAATGAAATGTATTTCATGGCTTCTTCCTCCGTTTTCTTCATTATAATGCAGAATGCCTCTTTTATCAACTATCGTCATACAAAAGAAAAGAACCAGCACAAGCTGGTCCTTTTAAATCTTATCCAATCACACTTCCATTTGGTACAGCTGGATCAACTGTGAGAAGGGTTAATTTCCCTTCATGTTCAGCTGAGAGGATCATCCCTTGGCTGACATATTTTTTCATCATCTTACGTGGTTTGAGGTTGGCAACGATTTGTACTTTCTTACCGACCAATTCTTGTTCGTTTGGATAGAATTTCGCAATACCAGAAAGGATTTGACGGTCTTCACCATCACCAGCATCTAGGCGGAATTGAAGCAATTTGTCAGAACCTTCCACTTTAGAAACTTCTTTGACTTCAGCAACACGAATTTCAACCTTGTCAAAGTCTTCAAACTTGATTTCATCCTTGTTGAGTTTGAGTTCAACTTCATCTGGATTCCATTCTTTTTCGACTGCTGGCTTGTTCCCTTCCATTTGTTCCTTGATATAGGCGATTTCTTCTTCCATATCGAGTCGTGGGAAGATTGGTGTTCCTTTGGCAACTACAGTCACACCTGCAGGGAAATCAGCCAAGCTCAAGTTTTCAAGGCTAGAAACTTCTGCTAGACCAAGTTGAGTCAATACTGCACGACTAGTCTCCATCATAAACGGCTCAATCAAGTGAGCAACGACACGAAGGCTAGCTGCCAAGTGGCTCATAACACTTGCCAGTTGGTCACGATGAGCTTCATCCTTAGCCAAGACCCATGGTGCTGTCTCATCGATGTATTTATTGGTACGTGAAATCAGAGTCCAAACCGCTTCAAGCGCACGTGGGTAGTCAACCGCATCCATGTAGGTGTGGTAATCAGCGATTGATTGCTCTGCTACGTCAGCAAGAGCATTATCAAACTCTGTTACACCCTCTACATAAGTAGGGATTTGTCCATCAAAGTACTTGTTAATCATAGAAACCGTACGGTTGAGGAGGTTTCCAAGGTCATTGGCAAGTTCATAGTTGATACGGCCTACATAGTCTTCTGGAGTGAAGGTTCCGTCTGAACCAACTGGAAGGCTACGCATGAGGTAGTAACGAAGTGGATCAAGTCCATAACGCTCTACCAACATTTCAGGATAAACGACATTCCCTTTAGACTTAGACATCTTGCCATCTTTCATGACAAACCAACCGTGAGCAATCAAACGGTCAGGCAATTTGATATCCAACATCATGAGAAGGATTGGCCAGTAGATTGAGTGGAAACGAAGGATGTCTTTTCCAACCATGTGGAAGACTGTTCCGTTCCAGAATTTATCAAAGTTACCATGCTCATCTTGACCATAACCAAGAGCTGTCGCATAATTGAGAAGGGCATCAATCCACACATAGACAACGTGTTTTGGATTTGATGGGACAGGCACCCCCCATGTAAAGGTTGTACGAGAAACAGCCAAGTCTTCCAAACCTGGCTCGATAAAGTTTTTCAACATTTCATTGAGACGGCCATCAGGAGTGATGAAGTCAGGATGTGATTTGAAAAATTCTACCAAACGATCTTGGTATTTACTGAGGCGAAGGAAATAAGACTCTTCAGATACCCATTCCACTTCGTGACCTGATGGAGCGATACCTCCCGTTACATTTCCAGCTTCATCACGAAAAACTTCCGCAAGCTGACTTTCTGTAAAGAATTCCTCATCTGAAACTGAATACCAACCAGAGTATTCACCCAAGTAAATATCATCTTGAGCAAGCAAGCGTTCAAAGACTTGAGCTACTACTTTTTCATGGTAGTCATCTGTGGTACGGATGAATTTATCGTATGAGATATCCAATAATTTCCAGAGTTCTTTGACGCCAACTGCCATACCGTCAACATAGGCTTGTGGTGTGATACCAGCTTCTTCCGCTTTTTGCTGAATCTTTTGGCCATGCTCATCAAGACCTGTCAGATAAAAGACATCGTAGCCCATAAGGCGTTTGTAACGAGCTAGGACATCACATGCGATAGTTGTGTAGGCAGAACCGATATGAAGTTTACCAGATGGATAGTAAATCGGTGTTGTAATATAAAAATTCTTTTCAGACATAATATTTCCTTTCCAGGCTAATGAAACCTGTTTTTCTAACACTTCATTATATCACATTTTTAGTGATTTTCGATAGAGAAATCCTTACAAAAACAAGACAGACAAATGTCTATCTCGTTTTTTATCTTTTAAATTATTCATAGCGAAGAGCTTCGATTGGATCCAGCTTAGAGGCTTTATTGGCTGGTAGAACACCGAATATCATACCGATACTAGCTGAGACCGCTAGACTAAAGAGAGCGATTGGGATGGATACACCAACTTCGATTCCTGCAATCATGTTTTGAAGAAGAACACCTGCAAGCATAGTCACCCCTGCAGCAAGCAGTAGACCAATGAATCCACCTAATAAGGTTAAAATCATGGATTCAATCAAAAATTGAACCAGAATATTAGCCCGTGTTGCTCCTAGTGCTTTCCGTAAACCAATCTCACGGGTACGCTCTGTCACCGAAACAAGCATAATGTTCATAACACCAGTACCACCAACAAAGAGGGAAATCCCTGCAATAGCACTAATAATCGTTGTTATGAAGCCAAAGAGTTGTTGAACTTCTTGGAAGGCAGCAGATGCATCTGCAACTTGATATTCCCCTTGTTGAAGACCTGCAATCTCTGTCATTCTTCTTGCTAACTCTGGTCCTAAAGTCTGGGTTAAGCTAGTATCATTGACACGGAAGACAATATTTGAAATCTCATCTGTGTTAAAATTAGCTGCTAAGGAAATATTGGTCGTAATTGGTAGTCCTCCGACTCCAAATGTTTTCGCAGCCTTAGCTTCTTTACTTGCATAAACACCAATAACACGGTAACTGATTTCATTTACTTCAACAATTTGGTTGAGGGCTTCTTTTGCAGAACCAAAAAGGCTATTGGCAAGCTCTTCATCTAAAATGATCACACTTGCAAAATCTTTATAATCTTGTTGTCTAAGTCCACGACCTGCAATAATTTCATTTTCGACCGCATCCATATAAGTGACATTCCCACCCGTCATGTTAGCGTGTTCGACTTTTTTATCCTTATAGGTCAAGGTAACATTCATTGAGTTGGTCACATAATAGCTATCCACTCCCTTGAGCTTAGCAGCTTCCTTGACCCAAGCTTCTTGAGGTTTTGGTGGTTCAACAAAATCTTCTTCTTGACCACCAGACAAGGTCAATGCAGATTGTCTTTGTGTAAAGGAACCGTCCTTACTCTTTGTAGGTGAGAAAAAGACATGGATATCTTTCTGGGACTTGGTCATATTTTTATTGACCTGACGAGACATGGAATCACCTAAGGCCATAATCACGACAACCGAGGATACACCGATAATAATCCCAATCATGGTCAAGAAGGACCGCATCTTGTGGGCCATAATGGATGAAAAGGCAAATTTCAGATTCTGCATCTTAGTTTTCCTCCTTTTCTACGAGACCACTATCAGACGAAATGACACCATCTCGGATGACGATTTGACGTTTCGCATAGGCAGCAATTTCAGGCTCATGTGTAACCATGATAATGGTTTTTCCTTCTTTGTTTAATTCAACCAAGAGTTGCATGATTTGATTTCCTGTTTTGGTATCAAGAGCTCCAGTCGGTTCGTCTGCTAGAATGATAGAAGGATTATTGACCAGAGCACGCGCAATGGCAACCCTTTGCTTCTGACCACCTGACAACTCTGAAGGTAAGTGATGGCTACGCTCGGTCAGTTCAACCTTTTCCAGATACTCTTCTGCTAGTTTACGGCGTTTAGAAGCCGCAACTCCTGCATAAATCAATGGAAGTTCTACATTCTGGAGAGCATTCATCTTGGACAAGAGAAAGAATTGTTGAAAGACGAATCCGATTTCTTGATTTCGAACTTTGGCTAATTGTTTTTCACCTAAACCAGCTACTTCTTTTCCATCTAGAAAATACTGACCACTTGTAGGGGTATCTAACATACCGATGGTATTCATGAGGGTGGACTTACCAGAACCTGATGGTCCCATGATAGCTACGAATTCTCCCTCATGAACTTCTAGATTAATGTTTTTAAGGACTTGAAGTTCTTGGTCACCATTACGATAGCTACGGCAAATATTTTTGAGGCTAATTAGTTGCTTCATCAGTCTTCACCTCTTTTCCTTCTTGCAAGGAAGCTGTCGGATTACTGATGACTTTTGCTCCATCTGTCAGACCAGATGTGATTTCTTGGTTTTCTGCATCTGCATTGCCCAATCCAACTTCAACTTTTTTGGCCTTTTGATTTTCATCAAGGATCCAAACATAGTTTTTATCTTCTTCCATGACGATACTGGTAATCGGAACAAGTAATGCCTTACTAGTACTTTTCACTTCGACACTAACTGTAAAGCCTTGTTTCAAGTCACCGAGTTCACTTGTTACATCGACGGTATATGGATATTTAGAACCTGAGTTTGATCCCGCAACACTTGCGCTTGCTTCACTGTTATTTTTTGGATAATTTGAAATATAGCTAATCTTACCATTCCAAGTTTTATCTGGATAGACCTTAGAAGTAAAGGTGACTTCTTGGCCAACAGAAAGGTTTGCAAGATTGTACTCAGAAAGCTCTCCCTTGACCTGCAAGTTATCGTTACTTACGATATGAACCAAAACTTGACTATTTCCTGTTGGAGATTTTGAAACATTACGATTCACTTCAACAACTGTTCCCTCTACAGTACTCAATACAGTAGCAGAATTCAATTGGGCTTGAGCTTTTTCGAGTTGCGCTTCTGCATCTGCACGCACATCACGTGCATCGCTGATTTGAGAATCAATAGCAGCTGTGGCAGAACCGGATGACTGAGCTGGTGCTTGTCCAGTTGCTCCTTCTAGACCTGCTTGAGGAAGACTTGGTGTTGCTGCGGCGGTATTACGTGCATCGTTTAATTCATTGATATGACGGTCAGCTTTAGCTACAGCACGACTGGCAGCATCATAGGCAGCCTGGGCTTCTGTACTACTATACTTGACTAGTGCTTGCCCCTCACTAACCTTATCTCCTACAGAAACCAAAACCTCATCCAAGTCACCTTTACTAGCATCATAATAAACATATTGTTCGTTTTGAGCTGTTACGGTACCAGATAAGAGAACCGATGAAGCCACTGACCCCTCTTTGGCAAGAACGATTTTTGCAGTTTCGTCTTGTGTTGCAACTTGATTTGGTTGTCTCAATAGAAGGACAGCAGCTGCTCCTACTACAAGAACTGACGTAACTCCTATAGCTGTAAATAGGGGCCATTTTTTAGCTTTTGACTTCTTTTTCATATCATACCTCTTTTATAAACATATATTAAGATTATAGCACAAGTCATAAAAATGGACAATTGCTTTCTGACCATCCAAAAATAATTGCCAAATCTTTTATTGTTGTGTTAGTTATATAATACAACTTCTTTTTTATTTTTGCAAGCATTTTCTTAAGAAATTTAAGCGTAGCAGATTTTTGCATTGACTTCCAAAAAAAGATAGAATATGACTAGAAAACAAATAAAGGAGCTTTCTTATGAGAGAATATGATATTATCGCCATCGGAGGAGGTAGCGGAGGAATTGCTACCATGAATCGTGCTGGCGAACATGGTGCTAAAGCGGCAGTTATTGAGGAAAAGAAATTAGGTGGAACTTGTGTCAACCAGGGCTGTGTCCCTAAAAAAATCATGTGGTACGGTGCTCAAATCGCAGAGAGTATCCACAAATATGGACCTGACTATGGTTTTACAAGTACTGGGAATCAATTTGATTACGCAACGCTTCGTAAGAATCGTGAAGCCTATATTGACCGTGCTCGTTCATCTTATGATGGAAGCTTCAAGCGCAACGGAGTTGATTTGATTGAAGGACGTGCCGAGTTCGTTGATGCTCATACTGTCAGCGTTAATGGCGAATTGATCCATGCTAAGCATATTGTGATTGCGACTGGGGCACATCCTCATATTCCTGCCATTCCTGGTGCTGAACTAGGCGGTAGCTCTGATGATGTCTTTGCCTGGGAAGAGTTACCTGAATCAGTAGCTATTCTGGGTGCTGGTTACATTGCAGTCGAATTGGCTGGCTTACTCCATACCCTTGGCGTACAGACTGATTTATTTGTCCGTCGTGAACGTCCACTTCGTGGATTTGATAGCTATATTATTGAGAGTCTAGTTCAAGAAATGGCTAATACTGGACTAAACCTACACACCCATAAGGTTCCTGCTAAACTTGAAAAAACTGAAGAAGGCATTACCATTCATTTTGAAGATGGTAGCACGCATACTGCTAGTCAAGTTATTTGGGCTACAGGTCGTCGTCCAAACGTTGAAGGACTCAATCTAGAAAAAGCAGGCGTTACCCTCAATGAACGTGATTTTATCAAAGTTGATGAATACCAAAACACCGTCGTTGACGGTATCTATGCTCTTGGAGATGTTACAGGCGAAAAAGAACTAACACCTGTCGCTATCAAAGCTGGTCGTACTCTCTCAGAAAGACTATTCAATGGCAAAACCAATGCCAAAATGGACTATGCAACTATTCCAACCGTTGTCTTTTCACACCCAGCTATCGGAACTGTCGGTATGACTGAGGAAGAAGCTATCAAAGAGTATGGACAAGAAAACATCAAAGTCTATACTTCAAAATTTGCTTCTATGTATTCAGCAGTGACTAGCCACCGTCAAGAAGCTCGCTTCAAGCTAGTTACAGCTGGTGCAGACGAAAAGGTCGTTGGTCTTCACGGTATCGGCTATGGCGTCGATGAGATGATTCAAGGTTTTGCAGTTGCTATCAAAATGGGAGCTACAAAAGCTGACTTTGATGCAACCGTCGCTATCCATCCAACTGGTTCAGAAGAGTTTGTGACTATGCGTTAATCCCCGAAAGAGACCTCTTGGTCTCTTTTTTGTTTAAATCGGCCGTTACAAGTTTGTAACCTTTGTTTTTAAAATAGGTTGACATTTATATCTCTTCCAGTATAATAGTTACTATAAATTAAAAAAGAGGTTAACTATTATGAAAAAAGCACACATTTATGCTATTCCTGCTATTGGAGCAGCTCTGATTGCAGTATTAGCCCAAATTAGCATTCCAATTGGACCTGTTCCATTTACTCTGCAAAACTTTGCTATTGGTCTCATTGCTACTGTTTTTAGACCAAGGGAAGCTGTTCTCTCTGTAGGACTTTATCTTTTGCTTGGTGCTATTGGACTTCCCGTTTTTGCTAGCGGTGGAGCTGGTTTCCATGTTTTAGTTGGACCAAGCGCTGGTTATCTTTGGTTTGACCTAGTCTATGCAGGACTTGCATCTTATCTAACACACACAAATAGTGGTGTTGTACGTATCTTCCTAGCCAATCTCTTGGGTGATTCACTTGTTTTTGTCGGTGGTATCCTCAGCCTCCACTTCCTTGCTGGTATGCCTATTGACAAGGCTCTCGCTGTCGGCGTCATTCCCTTCATCATTCCTGATCTTGCAAAAATTATTGCCATCAGTTTTATCGGACGACCACTCCTTCAACGACTTAGCAGTCAACCCTATTTTTCAAACAAATAAAAAGAGGTCGGGATTTTTTCCCTTCCTCTTTTCATTTATGTTTGCATAAACGCTTATTGATTCTTGAAGGCATCTACCATCACTTGGAACTCCTCGTTTGAGAGCGTGATTCCTTTCCCCATCTTTGTGTGATCAGGACTCCAGCTACGAATGTCAAACTTTGCTGGAGCTCCATTAAAGCTGACACGATTGATTTCCTTGGTCCATCCTTTATCGTTTTCAGATAAAGTGAGTAAGTGTTCTTCAATTTTAAAAGTAAATTCTGCCATGTCCTTCTCCTTTTTGTTCTCAATTGATAATTCGAAAAATCTTGTAGATTTCATAAAATTTTTATATAATGAATAAAAGAAGGGAGGCCGGAATGAAAGATTTCTTGAAACAAGCTTTACAAAAAGTCCATGATTTTGTGAATGGTCATGAAGATTCCATTCCTGAGAAAAGCGATCCCCTCATTGCTAGACTTGAAGAAGCACTAGCCAAAAAAACGGCTGTCCATATCATCTTTGCTGAAACGAGTTTTACAGGCGATATTATCAAGTATGATACTGACCGCCAACAAATTATCGTTAAAAATTTCGCCAAAAATGTAAGCCGTATTATTCGAGTGTCGGATATTCGAAGAGTGACTTTCGTTCCCTCTACTATCCAAACTGCTCAAAAAAGAAGATTTAAGAAAGAGTGAGATGATGAACTCATCTCACTCTTTTTCTATTAACGAATTTGTTCAAAATGTAGGTGAACCGCGATGTGGTCGCCATACCCACTTCTTTCCAAATCACGTTGCAAACGATAAGAGATATAGTGTTCTGCGATGGTAATGTATCCTGCTCCAAGCAAGCGGTGTTCAACCATTGATTGGATCATGCTGATGGTTGCACGCTCTACTTTTGCTTCTTCCAAATCCAAAACAACTTTTTTAGTCACTTGAGCTAGGTTTTGGCGCAAATCGTCCGTCAATACATAGACTGTTTGAGCTGCTTTAAGAATAGCTTGGTAGATTTTATCTGGATCAAAATCAGCGACTTGTCCATCACGTTTAATTACTTGCATAGGTTTCTCCTTTTAATTGTTATTTTCTTTTATTTCTGCTAACATTTTCTCTTCTTCTGCTGTCAACTGATAATGTTCCAGCAAATCAGGTCTGCGTTGGTAGGTTTTCTTCAGACTCTCATAGAGACGCCATTGACGGATATTTTCATGGTGGCCACTCATAAGCACATCCGGAACTAACATACCACGAAAATCGTAAGGTCTTGTGTACTGAGGATATTCCAAGAGACCTGATGAAAAGCTATCATCCTGGTGACTTGCTTCCTTCCCGATAACTTCTGGAATCAAGCGAACCGTCGCATCAATCATGGTCATTGCAGCTAGTTCTCCACCAGTCAAGACATAATCTCCAAGAGATATCTCATCGGTTACCAAGGTCTTAATCCTCTCGTCATAACCCTCGTAGTGACCACAGATGAAAATCAGCTCTTCTTCTTGCGATAAATCTTCCGCATAAGTCTGGTCAAACTGCTTACCAGCTGGATCCAATAGAATCACGCGCGGATTCTTTTTTTCAATGGCATCAAAGGCATCAAAGATGGGTTGCGCTCTTAGCAACATCCCTTGACCACCACCGTAGGGTTCATCGTCAACATGACGGGCCTTTTCAGCGTAGTCACGAAAATTATGATAGTGGATATCTAAGAGTCCTTTTTCACGAGCCTTTCCAACGATGGAATGTTCTAAGGGTGTGAACATTTCTGGAAAGAGAGTTAAAATATCAATCTTCATCGTCTAACCCTTCTAAGAGTTCAACATCCACACGGTTATTAGGAATATCTACATTAAGGACAACAGGCGGAATATAGGGCAAGAGCAGGTCACGTTTGCCTTTACGTTTGACCACCCAGACATCATTGGCACCTGGTTGAAGGATTTCCTTGATGGTCCCAATCAAGTTATCTCCCTCATAGACTTCTAGACCGATAATTTCGTGGTAGTAAAACTCACCGTCATCTAGGTCATTGAGATTCTCCTCTGCAACCTTTAGACTATAACCCTTGTATTTTTCGATATCATTGATATGGTACATATCTTTAAACTTGATAATATCGAAATTCTTATGCTTCCGGTGGCTCGCGATGACCACTGTCTGAACAAATTGATCTTTATCATCAAATAAGGCAAGTTCTGCCCCTTTTTTAAAGCGTTCTTCAGTAAAATCTGTCACTGACAAGACTCGCATCTCACCTTGCAAACCCTGAGTGTTGACAATTTTCCCAACGTTAAAGTAGTTCATCTGACCTCCTGTATCTATTTCTCCCTTTATTTTATCATGTTACAGGGATTTTCACAAGTTGGAGAAAGGGATAACGATTCTTCAATTGTACAGATCATTCTTGATTTTGCTTACAAAAAAAGCGAGATATCATCCCGCTTTTCTTATTTTTCGTCAATAACGATTCTTACTTTTTTGTCTTCAGTTGGGACAGAGTAGACAATCGTTCTTATCGCAGAAATAGTGCGACCCTTACGACCGATTACACGACCCACATCGATTTGGTCAAGATCCAAATGATATTCCAAAAATTCTGGTGTATCTTCAATCTTGATAGTTAGGGCATCTGGTTGTGAAATCAAAGGTTTCACAATTGCAATAATGAGATTTTCAATCGTATCCATCTGTCAACCTACTTTAAACTTATTTTGAGAATTTAGAATCGTGGAATTTCTTCAATACGCCTTCTTTTGAAAGGATGTTACGAACTGTATCTGAAGGTTGAGCTCCATCAGCCAACCATGCAAGAATACGGTCTTCTTTCAAAGTCACTTGGTTTTCTTCAACAAGTGGGTTGTAAGTTCCAACTGTTTCGATGAAACGTCCGTCACGTGGTGAACGTGAATCTGCTACGTTAATACGGTAGAAAGGTTTTTTCTTAGAACCCATACGAGTCAAACGGATTTTTACTGCCATTTTTAATATCTCTTTTCTTTTATTTTTTAGTTCGGTGAAATAGCTAAGCTATTTAGCACATGTTCTATTATATCAGATTTCTGAGAGGTGTCAAGAAAAAAACTTGACAGAGTTTAAATATTTTTATTTTTTTTTTGAAATTTGTTAGACTTGTAAGGAAAAAAGAAAGAATAATTTTATGAACACTATTTTGAGTACCATCTATAAAGACTATCCAGTCAAACCCTACATATCTCCAAATCGTGATATGGAAGCTTGGCTCCTAAATCCTAAACCTGTACCAAAACGCAATATGGAACTCCTTGAGAATAATTTATTAACAGGTGATATCATCCTTCTCTGGATAATCAACTTTGGAACTTTCACCACTGAAACTTGGTTTCCAAAATATTTTGAGTATACTTATGGAATTGATGCACCAAAACATTTAGAAATGCTCGTTGAAAAAGGCTATGCTATTATTGAAACAGCCTTTGACTCGCTTGATCATCTAAATGCTACCATGAAAAAGAATATCCTTAAAAAGAAGGGTGTCACCGGAGTCTCTAAGATGAAGGCATCTGACTTGAATCAAGCACTTCATGATCATTTTTCAGAAGAAGAATTGACCAACTGCTTCTCTATCCGTGGCTATAAACTAACTCCCAAAGGAAAACAGGCACTCAAGGATCATCAAGCAATCATTGAACGCCATCCGAAAAAGAATCTTTAATCAACCAAGACTGGTTGATTTTTTTATAAACCATTTAAAACACTTATAAATCATTACATTTATTGACAACGACTTACAAAAGAGGTATATTAGTATTAAAAGGAGGAATTCCTATGTACCAAGAACAACGATTAGAAGAAATCATAAAACTTTTAGAGGATAGAGGAAGTCTGTCAGCAAAAGAAATGGTTGAACATTTCCATGTTTCCAAAGATACCATCCGTAGAGATTTTGCAATTCTCGCAAAGGAGAAACGAGCAAAAAGAACTCATGGAGGTTTATTGCCAATTCAAAAGCAAAGGATTCTTGGTTTCCAAGGTCGAGCAGAACAATCTTCTAAAGAAAAAGCGAAAATTGCTCATTTAGCTACCCAACTCATTTCTGATTCACAATTAATTTTCTATGATGTTTCAACAACTGTACTTGAGTTAGCAAAAATAACAGATAAAAAAGTTACTATTTTCAGCCATTCATTGGATAATGCACTGGTCTTAGGAGAAAATGAAAATGTTGATTTTCACATTATCGGTGGACGATTTCATAAAAAGAATCGTTTCTATTACTCATTAGAAGAATCCGAATCTTTGAATAGAATTAAATTTGACATAGCATTTTTTGGTGCAGCTAGTCTTTCAGACGGACAAGTTAGCTTTGAGGATCAAGAAGATGTTCTCATGAAAAAAAGAGCATTTAAAACTAGTAAAATTCGCGTCTTGTTAGCTGAAACTAGCAAAATAAACAAACACTCTCATTATATTCTTTCCGAACTTACTGATTTTGATTATTGGATTACAGACAAAGAACCCGACTTAGACATTCAACAATCTTTAGATGGCAAAACAACTATTCTATTTTAATAAAAAGGAGAAAAATATGTCAGTAATAAAGTTAATCATGAGTGATATTGACGGTACTATTTTGGATAAAAATCACCAATTAGATTCTCATTTGATAGAACTGATGCCACTTTTAAAACAATGTGATATTCCTTTTGTTTTAGCTTCTGCTAGATCTCCTCTCGGTATAGCGCCAATTTCCAAAGAGCTTGGCATCACCGAATGTCCCATTGCCTGCTATAATGGAGCACTCATCAGTTTAGGAGATAAAATCCTAAGACAGCATACTATTAATAAAAAGGAATTACTCTTACTACATGATTTTTTAAAAAAAGAATTCCCGACAGTTTCTATCAATGTTTACTCCGGAAAAGATTGGCTTGTGAATACAATTGATGAGTGGGTAGAAATCGAAGCAACTATTACTGGAGAAAGTCCAAAAGTTACATCTTTAGCAGATTTTATAAAAGACGAGAAAACTCTTGTTCATAAACTTTTGCTGATAGATAATACGGATACCATACAGAAACTTCAAAAAAACTTATCCTCAATAGATTTCCCTCAAACCAACTTCTATCTCTCTAAAGATAACTATCTAGAAGTTACACATAATCAAGTATCCAAAAAACAAGCTTTATTAGAATTAGCCAAGTATTATCAACTTTCACTTTCTGAAATTATGACTATTGGAGATAATTATAATGATATTCCAATGATTGAGACTTCTGGACTTGGTGTTGCAATGGGAAACGCACCTACAGATGTCAAAACTTGCGCAAATACAGTAACAGATTCTAATGATCAAAATGGTGTAAGTAAGGCCATAAAATTGTATGTACTATCGGAATCATCACAATTGAATATTTGAAATCCACTTCTTTTTAGGGTACAATGGAAAAAATGATTTTTGAGAGGATTAACATGAAAAAATTAGCTACACTACTACTCATTTCAACTTTTGCTCTTGGTGGATGTACAAGCATCCAACGTGCACTTCGTGGTGATGATTACGTAGATTCTAAGATTGCTACTGAAGAAAGTTCTAAAGCCGCTACTCAAGCAGAAAAAGATTTGAAAGACGCCTTAACAAATGAAAATGCTAACTTCCCCCAACTTTCTAAGGAAGTAGCTGAAGACGAAGCTGAAGCTATCATTCACACAAGTCTGGGTGATATTCGTATCAAACTTTTTCCAAAGCTAGCCCCTCTTGCAGTTGAAAACTTCCTTACTCATGCTAAAGAAGGTTACTACAATGGTGTGACTTTCCACCGCGTAATCGATGGATTTATGGTACAAACTGGGGATCCTAAGGGAGATGGAACAGGTGGTGAATCTATCTGGCATGATAAGGATAAAACCAAGGACAAGGGAACAGGTTTCAAAAACGAAATTTCTCCATATCTCTATAATATTCGTGGTTCTCTATCTATGGCCAATACTGGTCAACCAAACTCAAATGGTAGCCAGTTCTTCATCAACCAAAGTACAACAGACTATTCTGCTAAACTTCCTACAAGTAGCTATCCTAAGAAAATTATCCAAGCTTACAAAGAAGGTGGAAATCCTACTCTCGATGGGAAACACCCAGTCTTTGGTCAAGTGATTGATGGGATGGATGTAGTAGATAAAATTGCCAAGGCTGAAAAAGACGAAAAAGATAAACCAACTACTGCTATTACCATCGACAGTATCGAAATTGTTAAAGACTACGATTTCAGTAAACAATAAACTCATTAACTTTAAGGAGATGTTAAAATGCTTTTACTTTGGGGTTCAAAAGGCTATCAAAAAGTGCTCGGACATACTCAAACTACTATTGAGTGTGGGCACTGTAACAATGTAGGCACTTGGGAAATTACAGAATACGGACGCAAGTTTACTCTTTACTGGATTCCACTCTTTCCTTACGGTAAAACATATTTTGTTTCTTGCCCTATTTGTCATTACGGTAAAGAAATTCAAAAGTCTGAGATCGAACAATATCTCAACTATTAAAAAGATAGGTCATTCGGCCTATCTTTTTTATTTTCACTTTTATGTAAGCGTTCTCTTTTACTTCAAATATGATATAATTTAGTTAATAGTAACGAGGAGGTTTTCCTATGAAACCATATAAAATAAGCTTAATACGACTTTGCTTGGTCTTATTAGGATATTTAATCTATAATCTAGTTTATTTTGCCCTCTTCTATTCAGCAGGTTATGCTTTTTTCATTCTATGGCCTATATTCTTTTTAGCAATAGGTTTGATTCTTTTAGGTAATTTTTTTGCCTTTAGAGATCCTCTGAAATTAAAATCAAGCTTTAAAGATAATCAGTTAGTCCAAAAGACTAGTACCATACAAGTAATTTTAGCGACTATAGGAGTCTGCTTACAACTATCAAATATGGTGTATCTACGTTGGGGGCCAATCAATTATATTAATAATTTTCCAACATTGTTTAGCGTTAGTCTCCTATACTCTATTATCTTCCTTATTGGAAACTTTCAAAAAGTGAAGCTTAATCTAGACAAAAAACTTTCTAGCATTTCAAGTTTTGTATTTGGTACTATAGTCGTTTTGTTGTGTAATTCATTGTTAATCATGAATAGCAACGTTTCAGTATGGGGTTCGACGGATCAATATGTACAAGACTTTAAAGACTTTGGCCTAAAAGGAAAAGTCGAAGTATATGAGAAAAAACATTTAATTGAACCCTATAACGGAACACTTACTACTTTATTCTATAATGAGACTTTATCGAATGGAAAAAGTTTTATCGATTTTATTAATGTTTCTGATGTGCAAAATGGAACACACGTGACAACATTGGATGAAAAGGACAAGGAAGAAATTCGTTCCTATCTTGAAAACGATACGGAAAAAGAGTTATTTGATAAAGTTACACTTGAACAATTTGAATTCGTCTTAAAAGTCTATGAAGAAAGAATATATAATCTAAAATTAGAAGATGATATAGCGACTAAAATAAATGAGGCAGTTGGTGGCAAATTACTAGAGAATTATAATGTCGAGATTAAACCAGCTGACAAAATAAAATTTTATAGTGATCTTATTAAAGAGGCTGTAAAAAACAGAGAAAATGGAGATACAGATGTTGCAGGATTTTACAATATCGATATTAACAAACATATCAACGATAAAACTTTAATAGTTTCTATCGAGCACTTCAATTTTATTGAAATCGAGGATAAACAAAATCATAAAATTGATAATCGTGTAGACTACTTAAAAGATAAATTAACATCACTTCCAGTTGGAACTCTATCAGATGGTATCTATAAATTCACTGTTAGCACATTATCTGACGGCAACGTCAAAATCACTATGGTGGTTGAAAATGGTAAGAGTTACTTTGAAAAAGATACTGATTAGCAACTAAATTAGTCAAATAGACTCGGCTTTATCATTTTACGCTTCCGTGTAAACGCTCTATTTTCTTATTCAATTATGAAATAATGCAGTTAACAGTAACAAAGGAGGTTCCCCTATGAAACCCTATAAAATAAACCTATTCCGGCTTGGTTTACTCTTGCCAACATATTTAGTCTTTAATGTTGTTTATTCGATTACTTATGATTCTGGAGGTTTTGCTTTTATAATCTTGTGGCCGGCATTTTTCGCATCATATGCTGGAATAGCGCTAGGAAATATTTTTATTTTTAGAGATATTTCAAAATTAAAAGCCTCCTTTGAAGATAATGAGTTGATTCAAAAGACATGTACTATACAGTTGGTTCTAGCTACAATTGGATTTTTCATGCAAATAATAGGTTTTCCACTTAATTACATTGATAATTATCCAGTATTAATTTGTGCCAGTATTGTGTACTCTATCATCCTCCTTGTCGGAATTTATCAGACGATCAAGTTAGGGCAAGAGAAAGATATTTTGGCTATACTTGGCTTTGTCTTTGCATTTATGGTAATTTTATACACTTGCCTAGGACTAATCACAGCCACTTCCTCCTCAATTAAAAATACTACTCCTTCTTTCGCTAAAGAATTTCAATCACTGGGACTTAAGGGAAAGGTTGAGTTAGTTGATAAACACCGAGAGATTGAAGCATTTTACGGAACAGCCTACAAGCTAACATATACAGAAAAATTATCAGATGGAACTATTTTAAAAGAAACTACTACTGCAAAAATTCAAGGAACGAGTGGAGAACATTTATCAAATTTCTTTCTTCTTTCAGGAACAGATCTTGAAACACTTCTTAACGACAAAGAAAAGGCACTATTTCACACTGTCAAACAAGATGAATTCAGTTTCTTACTAGATGTATACAAAGAAAGGCCTAATTTCCAACAAGAAGAAGACAGTATCAAAAATGCTACTGCTGAAAAAATAGATAAACTCTTTGCGACACCAATAACTTCTAGTTTTAAATTTGGAAAATATCCAATAGAAAACTACTATGTGGCAATTATGGCGCAGGCTGTCAGCAATCGAGAAAAAGGAGATTCTGACGCAGCTGGCTTTTATAATATTACAACAAAAGATCTCATGAAAAACAAGGGACTTACTCTCGATTTTGATTGTGACCTTACGAAAATCAAGGCAGAAAATGGTAGTCCTTTAGATGCCTTTAAGGAAAAAATCTTATCTTTACCAAAAAATTCATTTTCCGATGGAATCTATAACATCACTTGTTCTTATGATGAAAATGGGATAAAAAAGAAAGTCACTTGCCCATTTGTTGTTGAAGATGGCGTGGGACACTTTGAAGAGGATGAAATCGTGGGAAATCAAACCAATTAGTTATTTTTGATACAGAAACAGGGCGGAAGCAATAGGACTTCTACTTGTTACGTACCTCGTAAAAAAGCCAAGTCACATAGACTTGGCTTTTTTATGGCTATTTATGTTAGTTCATTGAAATCCCAGATTTGATCCATCCAGCCTTCATAGAAGTCAGGTTCGTGGCAAACCATAAGGATAGAACCCTTATATTCTTTCAAAGCACGTTTGAGTTCGTCCTTGGCATCCACATCCAAGTGGTTGGTAGGCTCGTCAAGAACAAGAACATTGTTCTCACGGTTCATCAAGAGACAGAAACGCACCTTGGCTTGCTCCCCACCTGACAAGACCTGAATCTGACTTTCAATGTGTTTAGTCGTCAAACCACAGCGGGCAAGGGCAGCACGGACTTCTGCTTGATTGAGCGCCGGAAAGGCATTCCAAACTGCTTCCAGTGGTGTCTGACGATTGCCTCCTTCCACTTCTTGCTCAAAGTAGCCGAGTTCTAGATAGTCACCACGTTCAACCTCCCCAGCAATTGGAGGAATGATGCCCAAGAGACTCTTCAAGAGGGTTGTTTTCCCGATACCGTTAGCACCAATGATGGCAACCTTTTGATTGCGTTCAAAGGTCAGATTTAATGGTTTGGTAAGGGGACGGTCATACCCAATCTGCAAATCCTTGGCTTGGAAGATAAAGCGTCCAGGTGTACGAGCCGTTTTGAATTCAAAGGACGGCTTTGGTTTCTCACTTTGAAGCTCGATGATATCCATCTTGTCCAATTTTTTCTGACGAGACATAGCCATGTTACGCGTTGCGACACGTGCTTTGTTTCGAGCCACAAAGTCCTTGAGATCCGCAATTTCTTTCTGTTGACGTTCATAGGCTGCTTCCAGTTGTGATTTCTTCATAGCATAGACTTCCTGGAACTGGTAGTAATCGCCTGAATAGCGTGTCAACTGTTGATTTTCAACGTGATAGACAATATTAATCACATCGTTGAGGAAAGGAATATCGTGCGAAATGAGTACAAAAGCATTTTCATAGTTCTGAAGATAGCGTTTAAGCCAGTCGATATGCTCAGCATCCAGATAGTTGGTTGGCTCGTCCAAAAGCAAGATATCTGGCTTTTCAAGAAGGAGTTTGGCTAAAAGCACCTTGGTTCTTTGCCCACCAGACAAAGCTGTCACATCCGTGTCCATCCCAAAGTTCATGACACCAAGGGCACGCGCTACTTCATCGATTTTAGCATCCAAGGTATAGAAATCACGGCTTTCCAAACGGTCTTGGAGTTCTCCAACTTCCTCCATCAGGGCCTCAATATCAGCACCCTCTTCTGCCATTTCCATGTAAAGATCATTGATACGTGCTTCTGCTTTGAATAATTCATCAAAGGCTGTACGAAGAACATCACGCACAGTTTGACCCTCTTTGAGCACGGCGTGCTGGTCCAGGTAGCCGGCAGTCACATATTTAGACCACTCCACCTTACCTTCATCAGGTAGCATTTTACCAGTCACGATGCTCATAAAGGTTGATTTTCCTTCACCATTGGCACCGACCAGACCGATATGTTCACCTTTGAGGAGGCGAAAAGATACGTCTTCAAAAATTGCACGGTCACCAAAACCGTGACTTAAATTTTTTACTTCTAAGATACTCATTCTAATTCCTTATCTTGTTTTTATCTAATAGTTTATAGAGAAGCCAAGCCAGGTAACCACCCAAGGTATTGGTCCATAAATCATCAATCTCAAAGACCCGGTTAAAGTCGAAGAAAAAGTCTAAAACTAGTTGCGTGCATTCGATTCCTAGACTTAGTAAAAAACTGAACAAAATCACTTTCTTCGTTTTTCTTAGACCAGGCATGAGATAGAGAAGTTGGAAAATCAGTGGGAAGAGCAAGAGAATATTTAAGGCATTTTGCAAAAAAATCCAAAACAGTTGTAAAAAGCTGGTTACTTCTCCCAGATTCCAAAGGGAGTTAAAAGGGGTCAAAAGAAAAACCAGGCGTCCAAAAGTTTGAATACCTGGAGTTTCCACTCCTGTAGGAAGTTGAGGCTGGGGAGTAAAGCAAAAACAGACGATACAAAGACTGTATAGCACGACTCCCAAGCTTAGTAATTTTTTTCGTTTCATCTTATGGATTTACTTCAGCTACTGCTTTTTGGCGATCACGTTTCATGGTATTTGAACGCAATTGTCCACATGCTGCATCGATATCAGTACCATGTTCCTGACGAACAACACAGTTGATGCCTTTCTTCTTGAGCGTATCATAGAAGGCCATCACGCGCTCTTTAGGACTACGGCTGTACTGGTCATGTTCACTAACTGGGTTGTAAGGAATCAAGTTGACATATGACAATTTCTTGATATTTTTCAGCAATTCTGCCAACTCAAGCGCTTGTTCGACTCCATCATTAACTTCATTGAGCATGATGTACTCAAAAGTCACACGGCGGTTGGTTGTTTCGATGTAATACTCAATCGCTGCAAAGAGTTTTTCAATTGGAAAGGCACGGTTAATCTTCATAATACTTGAACGGAGTTCATTGTTTGGTGCATGAAGAGAAACAGCAAGGTTAACCTGTACACCTTCATTAGCAAATTCACGAATCTTGTGGGCCAAGCCAGAAGTTGAAACAGTGATATGGCGAGCTCCGATTGCCATTCCCTTATCGTCGTTGATGGTACGGATAAAGTTCAAGACGTTATTGTAGTTATCAAAAGGTTCTCCAATACCCATAACAACGATATGACTAACACGTTCATCTTGTCCACGTTCGTCAAAATATTTTTGAACTAACATAATCTGCGCAACGATTTCCCCGTTATTGAGGTCACGTTGCTTCTTGATCAAACCTGATGCACAGAAGGTACAACCGATATTGCATCCTACTTGAGTTGTTACACAGACTGACAAACCATAGTGTTGACGCATCAGAACTGTCTCAATCAGCATCCCATCTGGCAATTCAAAGAGATATTTAACTGTCCCGTCAGCTGACTCTTGAACGATGCGTTGTTTCAAGGGATTGACTACAAATTGGTCATTGAGTTTGGCAATCAAATCCTTAGACAAGTTGGTCATTTCTTCAAATGTCTGAACACGTTTACGGTAAAGCCACTCCCAGATTTGGTCGGCACGGAATTTCTTTTCGCCCTGTTCCAAGACCCATTCTTGCATGCCTTGGCGTGTTAAACTATAAATCGACGGTTTCATGTTTTCTCCTTATTCTCTAATCTTTCTGACGGATGACGAAATGACGTTGCCCTTTTTCTTCGTTCTGAGTTTTCTGTTCCTTACGACGTCGTCTATTTCTCTTGTCCGTGTTATTTCTTTTTTTATTTTGAGATGTTTTCTTCCCTTTTCGGGTATCCTTTTCTTCCTCTTTTTTGCGCATTTTTTGGTCAAATGGTGCTCGTTTAGGAGTTTCATTTTCTAGGACAAAATAGGCACAACCATAACTGCAATACTCAAGTAGGTAATCTTGTAAACGGCTGATTTTCTCGAGAGACTCTTCAGCTCGCTCATTCTTGTAGAAACCACGTAAGCGTAGCTGCTCATTGCTCCAGTCTCCTACAATATAATCATACTTGTTTAAAACTTCTGAAAAGCGTTGAGTAAATGCTGTTGTATCAAAAGCGTCCTTGCTATTTTCAACCAAGGTAAAGGTAAACCCTTCAGCTTCGACTTTATCTCCAGATAGATGAAATTCAGGACCAGGGAATTTATTGTAATTATATAATTCGGGTGCAATCTCTTTACGCATAATATTCCTTTTTAACGTTTACTTAATACTCTATTTTACCATATTTTTGCCATATTTTCACCTATAGTTTTAAAATGAAAAAAGTCTGACGATTTAAGCATTTAGGAGTTGAAGAACATTTCTAGTTTTGAAAAAGAAAAAAACTGGGAATTCCCAGTTTTTTAAAGATTACATGTAAAGTAATTTGAAGAGTGCTACTGCTGCAATACCAGCTGCAATCGGTGCAACTACTGGTACCCAAGCATACCACCATTTTGAATCACCCTTGTGTTCACCAAGGATTGATTTTGGAAGTACTGCGTGAAGAAGACGTGGTCCAAAGTCACGAGCTGGGTTCAAACCTGGTCCTGTAGGTCCACCTAGTGAAGTAACCAAGGCCATTACGAGGAAACCAAGAGCCAAGTGTCCAACAGCAAGTCCTGGTGACAAGAATGGAGCTACTTGAGTTTTTGCTTGTTCAAGAGCTGCAGTAACTTGTTCTTGAGGAATTGTTTGACCTTGGGCAGTCGCTTGTGCAACTTGATCGTTAATCAATCCTTGAGCTTTAGAAAGCAATTCGGCACCAAAGAAGTTCTTTGTCATACCGAGTGCTGCAAAGAAAAGTACAAATGAACCAACGAACTCGTTGATAAAACCGTTAACTGAAGCTGCAAAGCGTGATTCTTTTGTTCCATGGTCAATACTTGAAATTGTTGAGAAAGTACCCAAGATGTTGTTTGGGTTTTCTGTCTTCAAGTAGTATGGACGGTGAGTTGCAACAACCAAGGCTTGTCCAAAGATTGCTCCCAAAACTTGTGCGATGATGTATTGCGCTACTTGTGACCAAGGGAAAAGTCCGCTAACTGCAAGTCCAAGTGTGAAAGCTGGGTTGATGTGGTTACCAGAAACATTACCAAACATCAAGGCAGGGATCATAACCCCCATACCGTAACCAACAGCGATAACGAGCCAGCCACTTTGGTGACCTTTCGTACCTTTAAGTTCAACGTTGGCAACTGCACCATTACCCAAGATAATCAAGATGGCTGTTCCCAAAAATTCAGTGGCATATTTGACTGCCCATGTGAAATCCATTGATAGATTCTCCTTAATATTTTTTAGACAGTCCCTATTCTATCAATTTTTAGGGCTTTTAGCAACAGATTTTCTAAAAGAATCCTGTGAGAAAACGCTTTTATTTCAATTCTACAAAAAAGACCTAACAAACATCGTTTGTTAAGTCCAAATTTTAATTATTCTTGACGCTGACCAAAGTCCTTAATCATTTGTTCCATTTCTTCACGACTTGGTGTCGTTAGCATATAGAGATAGTCTCCTTGCAATTCAGCAAAGGCTGCTGGCATAATTTTCTTGACCTTGAACTGGTTTCCATATTTAGCCAGCAAATCTTCTTCTGAATAAACATAGTTGGCATTAGCACGGCGTGATGTCGCCAAACAGTATAGGGGCTCGAATTGAGAAGCTGGGAATGGTTCACCTGCAACGATCGCTGCATATCCCTTATACAAGTCAAAAGAATGGGCATAGTTATAGACATCAATGGTAAAGCCACCCGCTGGACGATTATTGTACTCAATGGCAATATAATCATCACCCTCACGGAAGAACTCAATATGGAAGAAACGTTCCTTCATGCCAAATTCTTTGACAATTGCCTCACCATATTTACGCAATTTTGGATCCATCTCCTTGAGAACATAATAAGAATTGTCCATCTTGTAGATCATGAGATCTAGGGGGGTGTGTGCGTAGTCAAAGGTCGTAGAAAAGACGATATTTCCATCTCTATCTACCAAACCATCGAAGGTACAGATTTCACTTGAGGTTACAAATTTTTCAAAGAAATAGACGGTTGAGTGGTCCCATTCATCCTTAAAGTGATTGACATCATCTACTGTTTCAAGTTTGAAGGTTGCGGCAGCTCCCACTCCATTGTCAGGTTTGGCAATCATTGGAAGTCCGATTTCTTTCACAGCTTTATCAACATCTGCTTCTGTTTCAATAACAGCACCAGGCACAACTGGAACTCCTGCTTTCTTGAAGAGTTTCTTCATTTCGGACTTGAACTTAGTCTTCTTAAGGTCTTCTGGTTTGGCACCAAAGACATTAAATTGTTCACGAAGGGCAGCGTCCAACTCTAGCCAGTATTCATTGTGTGATTCAATGCGGTCAATTGGTCCATGTTTATAAAAAAGAAAGGCAACTGCACGTTTAACCTCATCGATATTTTCAAGATTATCAACTCGGAAATACTCAGTCAAGCTATTGCGCAATGGTTCATCTAGTTGTTCATAGGGTTCTTGCCCAATCCCTAGAACTGTGATTCCTTTATTGGCTAGTTCAATACTAAATTGTTGGAAATTTTGTGGGTAATAGGGTGAAATTACAAGATAATTCATAAGCGACTCCTTTTATAGACTCATGTGACCAAGGAAATAAGGCATTTGTTTGCGCCACCATTCCCAGTCATGGGCGACATCATGTCCCCATTCTGCAAACCAGGCAGGAATTTGTTTTTGATCAAAGGCTTCTTTGAGTTTGTAGTAAGAAGGTAGGCCATCATGTTCCCAGGCTCCTAGTCCAGTACAGATCACAATTTCAGCTTGACGGTAACGATCGATGAACCAGCCATCATTTTGATTCCAGATATAGTCTATTGGTGAATTTTGATAGATGGCATCATCATTGTAGTAATCACCCACAAAGAAACGTGCATCATAAACACCACTAAGAGCAATCACTTTCGTGAAGACATCCGGATGTTGTAGGAAAAAGTTGAGAGCATGGTAAGCTCCCATGGAGCATCCTGTCGCCATCATACCATCGAACCAACCTGTTTTATGCTTGATAAAAGGAATGGCTTCTTCAATGACATATCGTTCATAGGCACGGTGCATTTCAGCTTGGTCATGCCCGTTTTTCCAAGTAGCAAGCCAGCTCTCACTATCAACACTTGAAAGTGTAAAGAACTGAACACGGCCTTCCTCGATAAAGGATGCACAAGCATCAATCATGCCAAAATCATAGTATTCATTGTGGCTACCACCTGAAGAAGGAAAAACTACAATAGGGATACCCGCATGTCCATATCGGTTTACGTACATTTCACGATTTAGATGTCCACTCCAGTGGCTAAGATGTTCAATATTCATATCCTGTCTCCTTTTTACTATTTACCAATTTTCTGCAAAAAAACGTAGGCAAGCTGGTAGATTTTCTGACCAGGGAACTTCATGGTGAATGGCTCCAGCCTGAACCTTGAGAGAGAGATTTTCTAACCGTACCCCTCCTGCTATCAAATCATGATAATAACGAAGAGAAGAATCAATATAGGCCTGCTTGATATTGCCAGCCATTAGGGTCTTATCTGTGTCATCTGCTTCTTCCGTTCCAACATAGATAAAGATTCGTTGGTCAGGCAAAAGCTTTTTACGTTCAATATAGCGATCAAAGGCTTCTTGGTGCAGCCAGTTAGCTGATGAGAAAACTCCCAAGCAACCAATCTGATCTTGATACTCCAAACCGATAAACTGGGTAATATTCCCACCCAGAGAAGATCCTATCATAGCAGTGTGTTTTCTGTCTGATTTTGTCCGATAGTTTTCATCGATAAAAGGCTTAACCACTTCCATAACAAACTCTGCATACTCAACACCTTTACCACCAAATTGTTGACCAGGAATGTTAGACTCTTGGAATTTCCATGCCGCATACTCATTCATCCGTCCAAGTCCATCGTTGTCAATGGCCACGATAATCATGCGACTGATATCCGGATTTCGCTTGATAGCTGGGATAATCTTCCAGGAATGGCCGACGTAGGATTCCTTACTATAAAAGACGTTTTGTCCATCATGGAAATACACAACTGGATAACTTCTATCCGTATCTTTCTCATAGTTTTTAGGGAGGAGAACACGTACGCGACGCTCCTTACCTGTGTAGGGAACCACCAATTTATGCTCTCGCATTTTTAAATAAAAATAAGATTGATTCATTGTCAGAAAACTCTCTATATTCAAAATTTTACCTAATTATATCATAAAAATAGAAAAAAAGTCAGTTCCCGTCCAAATTTTGGACAATAAACTAACTTTTTTTACTTATTTTATCTTTTCCTCTGGTTTTTCTGATTAAAGGAGATCATCGATCAACTCATCGACTGCATCCTTCTCAGCCTGAGGCGTAATTTCAGTAATCATGATTCCCGCTACTGCTCTCTCAACCAAGCCTTCGACATCCATACGTGCTTCATACTGCTCCGCATTCTTAATCTTTGGATTTGTTTTGGGACGATCAGGTGCAAAAATCGTGCAACAATCTTCAAATGGTTGGATAGAAATTTCAAAGGTATCAATTTCTTGTGCAATATCAATGATTTCCAACTTATCCATGGTCACGACTGGACGGATAATTGGTGTATTGGTCACGGCATTGATGGCCTGCATGCTTTCAAGGGTTTGGCTAGCCACCTGACCAAGACTTTCACCATTGATGATAACCAAACCATTTCGGACCTCACGGATACGATCTGTTATACGCATCATAAAGCGACGAGTCAGTGTCATCAGATAGGCTTCTGGAGCTTTAGCTTTGATTTCTTCTTGAATCTCCGTGAAGGGAACCTCGATAAATTGGATATTTCCTCCGAACTTAGTCAATTTACGGGTTAAATCCTGGGCTTTCTTGAGGGCACCTGGACTGGTGTAGGGAGGGCTCGCAAAGTGAACAGCCTCGATATCTACCCCACGTTTCAGAGCTAGATAACCAGCAACAGGTGAGTCAATCCCTCCTGACAACATGAGCATCCCTTTTCCAGAAGTTCCAACTGGCAAACCACCTGCTCCTCGAATGGTCTCATAAGAAAGATAAGCTGCTTCCTCACGAATTTCCACTTGAAGGTTAATGTCAGGATTTTTCATTTGAGCTTGCACATTTGGAATAGCATCAAATACTGCTCCACCAAGAGTTTGGTTGAGTTCTCGACTGTCTAACTCGAAGTTATGGTCACTTCGCTTACTTGAAATTTTAAAGGTCATCCCTTCCTTATAGATGTCTTTCATAATCTCTTGAACAGCAGACTTAAGAACTTCTACGGATTTTTCAACCTTATACACTGGAGAAAAGTTTTGAATCCCAAAAACTTGCTTGAGAGATTCTGCCACTGGTTCATAATCTGCTCCATTCAGATAAGCATGGGCACGATCGCGATCAGCAGTGACTTTGACTTGAGGATAGATGGATAAAACGTCTGAGATATTATTACGTAGTTTATTGATGAAACGCATACGGTTTTTGCCTTTGGTTGAAAGCTCACCATAGCGAATCATAATTTCTGAATACTGCATGAATACTCCTATCTTACTTTTTTAGTTTGATTGTAGATTAACTTCAACTTGGTCAAGAACTGCTCCACTTGACTCATGTCATTTTCTAAATCCAGACTGAGACGAACTGCTGACTGGGCTTTATCCTTTTCGATGCCCATAGCAATCAAGGTTCCAGCAGGTTTTCCAGCCTTAGACGAACAAGCTGATGTTGTAGAAATGAAAATATCATAGTCTTCAAAGGCGTGAACAATGACTTCCCCACGAACTCCCTTAATCCCAAAGGTCAGAATATGAGGGGCAAAGCCTTCCTCACCTGAAAAGACAAAAATATCTGGATATTCAAGAAGGGCCTGACAGATGACTTCCTTCATCTGACTCGTTTTGCTGGCAAACAATTCCAGTCTTTCCATAGCTAGACGTAAAGCCTTAGCTGTCGCTGCAATTCCTGCTACATTTTCGGTTGTTGAACGATAATCACGCTCCTGACCACCACCGGTTAATAGGGGAGTGATTTTCTTTCCAGACTTGATGTAGACAAAGCCAACACCACGAACTCCATGAAACTTATGACTGGAGAAGGTTGCAAAATCAACTCGGTCTGTCAAATACTTTTCTGTTGGTATTTTTGCCAAGGCCTGAACAGCATCTACATGGAAAGAAATGGTTGGTTTATCTGTTAAAAGCTCTGAAATAGCTTGGATGGGCTGGATAGAGCCAATTTCATTGTTAACTGCCATGACGGAGACCAAGGTCGTATCAGGACGAAGTAGTTTTTCTAAAGCAGCTACATCTACAAATCCCTTTTTATCTACAGGTGCAAAATCCACTTCAAAACCTTGAGTCTTAAGCCAGAGAGCTGACTCTTTGACTGCTGGGTGCTCAATGTCTGACACGATGATGTGTTTACCAAATTGCGCTTTTTCAAATGCAACTCCTTTGATAACCCAGTTATCCCCTTCAGTACCACCAGATGTAAAGTAGATTTCGTCGCTTTTCTTACCAATTAAATCCGCAATCTGCTGTCGAGAAGCTTCTAAAATTCTGGTAGACTGGTCCCCCAATCGATGGAGACTAGAAGGATTTCCAATAATTTTTGCAGCAACTTGCATATAGGTCTCTAATGCTTCTGGGTACGGCTGGGTCGTTGCCGAATTATCAAAGTAAATCATGGTTTCTCACGCTTTCTATAATCACTTCTTCTATTGTAACATGAAAGGAAGGCTGGAACAAGAAAGAAAAAGCCCTAAATTCTAGTAGAACTTAGGGCAAGTTTCAACAGTCATAAAACTCATGTAGCAAATCAAAAAGTTCTTGTTGTTGAGCCAGCAGCATTTGTCCAATGCTAGTTGATTTAATCAAAGTGCGTTGCTCAACATTTTCAATAACTCTCTTCAAAGATGTTTGAGCAAAAGGATCTTCAACAACCTTTTGCGAGCCTTCAAAAGGCTGATGGGTTACCAATTGAAAACCGTAAGAATTATTCAGTAAGGAATATCCTGCTGTTCCTGTCTTCTTTTGATAAGCTTTACATAGACCTCCGTCAATGACAAAGAGCAAACCACCCCCACGAATAGGAGATTCTCCCTTCACAGTCTTAACTGGAGTATGTCCGTTGACCATTCTAGACTCTTTAGAGGAAAGTCCAAATTCTTCCAAAATCAGCTGGCAGACTTTCTCTGAAGTCCGATAAGAAAAATATGAATTTTCCACTTCTTTGTGAGTATCCTTATCTTCAATAAAATAGCGCTCTAGAGTTGTCATCTTATCTTTACCAAATAGAGGTGAGACTGCCCCTCGCCAACAATACCAGATTAAATCTGTTGAAAAATCATCTCCGATTTCCTTATTCTTAGCAGCTTGTCGAATATGATATTCAAAAAAATCCAATAATTCTCTTCCAGCATAACAAGACTGGTTAATAATTAGAGGTTTCAATTCTCCAGAAGCTTCAAGTGGTATACAACCATGAAAGAGTAGATGCTGATTGTAAATTTTATACATGGAGCCTTTTTTCATTAACAATTCTATATGCTCTGCGAGTTTAGGAGATCCTTGGAAAGAGGCTAGGAGACTATCAACTGCTTGAGACTCTTCTAAACTTAATTCTGCTGGATTAGCCGGATCAATCGTTTGAAAGCAGGTATTCGTAAGATTATATTTTTTTCCATCAATTGTCACACACTCTTTCAAATAATCAATATTATCCAGTTTAACCTGATCCTCCATTTGAAATTCTGGCCTTCTTTTTATCAGTTGAGTTTCCAGTTTAAACTGGATAATGGAAAGAGCCTGGTGAACTTTTTCCAACTGTAAAATTTCTTCGCTAGTGAAATCATCTTCTCTATTTCCAAGGATAGGCCTAAACTGAGGGTTGGCCTTATAGGTCCTATCAGAAAATAACGTTAAGGGCCGAAGATTTAAGCCGTAAGCTTTCTCAATATCCCATAGATATCCATAGCGGGCAGCAATACGTAGTGCATTTAACATACAGGCTTTTGAACCGAAAAAGCCCCCCATCCAGATAATGTCGTGATTCCCCCACTGAATATCCAAAGAATGAAATTGCAAAAGTTCATCCATAACTTGCGGACTACCAGCTCCTCTGTCATAAATATCACCAACCACATGCAAATGGTCAATCAATAAGCGACGGATACTGCTAGAAACACCAAGAATAAAGGGAATAGCTTCTCCTAACTCGATAACATAGGAGAGGATGTTATCAAAATATGACTTTTTATCTGCTAAAGCTATATCACTGTATACTAATTCTTCGATGATATAAGCATACTGGGGTGGCAATGCCTTCCTAAGCTTTGACCGGGTGTACTTGGCAGCCGCAAAAGTCAGTAGAGATAAAAGTTGAGGAATAGTTTCCTTGTACCAGTCTCTGCTTTTACCGCCTTGCTCCAAGACAAGTTCAGGATATGAAACCAATGCTGACAATCTGTTTTTATCATCTTGCGACAAGGAATCTCCAAAGCAATCCTTAATCTTCTCATTAAGGATACCTGCACAACTTCTTAAAATATAGTCAAAGGCCGCAAATTCACCATGAATATCACTGATATATAGCTCTGTTCCTTTTGGAAGGTTTAAAATTGCTTCAAGGTTGGTCAGTTCTGTGATCACCTTTTGTCGAGAATCAAATTCTTTCAGTAAAATACGCTTGTATTGCTCCATTTTTGACCTCCAGCACACTATCCTTTTACGACAAATAATGCACTATTTATTTTCTTAGTTCATTTTCTTTAAATACTCTTCGATTAAGAAGGCTGTTTCTTCAATTGATTTATCTGACATATTAATGACTCGAGCTCCATATTTTCTGAAGACCTTCTTAGAATAGTCCAATTCCTGATAAATCTTTTCCAGATCTGTGTAGCTGGTTTCCTGGGTCAAACCCAAAGAATCCAAACGATTACTGCGAATCTTAACCAATTTTTCTGGCTCACATACTAAACCAATTAGGCGGCGAGAATCAATTTTTTCCAAGACTTGAGGCAAGGGAACTTCTGGAATTAGAGGAAGGTTCGAAACCTTATATCCTTTATTTGCTAGATAAATACTGAGCGGTGTTTTAGACGTACGGGAAACCCCTAGCAGGACTATGTCAGATTCTAAAAATCCCTGCGGTGCTTTACCATCATCATATTTGACTGCAAACTCAATCGCTGAAATTTTATTAAAGTATTCGTTATCTAAACGGTGAAGGGTGCCAGGTACTTCTATCGGATCCCTTCCTGTCTTTTCTTTGATAATTTCAAAAAACGGATGCATCAAATCCAAATAGGATAGCCCATGCATCAAGCTAAACTCCCTTGCTACCGAAGCTAGCTTGCCATCGACCAAGGTACTGATAACTAGGGCATCATCCTTGATAGCATCACGTAAAATGTCCAACAATTCATCTTCCTTGTTGATAAAAGGGAAACGATAGCTTTTATTAAAAATGATGTCTGGATATTGAGCTGTAACAGCGGATAGCAATTTTTGGGAAGTCCCACCCAAAGAATCTGAAATACTATAAACAATCATTTCTTTTTTCATATTTATTCCTCTTCTCTATTTACCTCGGTGCTTCGAGCTTGCTGAATAATATAGTCCAACAAGGCTGACTTGGTCACACTACCTAAAATCTGACGTTCATTCTTTTCGTCGACAATCGGTAAGGAATCAATGGCGTAATCTTGAAGGAGTACAGCGGCTTCCAAAATATTCATATTTTGGTGACATGTTTTAATATGTGGCATCCTAGTCATGCAAACCGCAACAGGAGTACTTGCAATATTCGAATTGAGAGAAGCCCTTAGCAAATCTTTACGTGACATGATTCCAAGAAGAAGTTTTTCTTCATCAATGACATAAATAACGTCTGCATCATACATAAATAGAGTAATAATAGCATCCTGAATATAGGAATCACTGGTGACCAGGACTGGCGAAGTCATAATATCAGCCACTTTTTTCCTAAAAGTATCAAAAAAGAAGACCGATTCTAGATCAGAGCCTGAATAGGTATACCCGACTTTAGGAGTGGCCTTTAGGATTCCAACCAAGGTCAAAAAGGAAAGATCTGGCCGTAGCGTTGCCCTGGAAATATCAAGTAATTCAGATATTTTTTCACCACTCAGAGGCTGCTTAGCTTTAACGATTTCTACAATCTTTTTTTGTCGTTCACTTAATTTCAATTCACAGAAAACCTTTCTAGATTCTATATAGGGTCCAAATAACTATTGCAAGAAGCTAGCTAGTTATTTATACCTATACCAAAACAATTATCGAATAAGCATCATGTATATTAAATATTATAGCAATTATTTGTAATATGTCAATTAATACCCGAAGATTTTTCATTTGACAAATATATATGATGTATATTACAATGGTTTTGTCTTTTATTATGACGCATATTTAATATTTTGGAGGCGACTATGACAAAATGGACTTATTTCTTCGAGGAAGGAAGCGCAAACGACAAGGCTCTCCTAGGTGGAAAAGGAGCCAATTTAGCAGAGATGAGCAATTTGGGATTGCCTGTTCCTCCAGGTTTTACCATTACAACCGAGAGCTGTATTAAGTTTCTAGAAAATCCGGATTTCTTTGACTCTTATTTAAAAGATGATATTTTGAAAGCGGTTACCGACTTAGAAAGAAAAACCGATAAATCGTTCAGCGGAGAAAGCCCTAATCTTCTCTTAGTTTCGGTCCGTAGCGGAGCAAAATTTTCTATGCCAGGAATGATGGATACTATTTTAAATCTTGGTCTAAATGACCATCGGACAAGAATACTCGCCGAGCAGACGAATCCTGATTTTGCCTATAATTGCTATCGACGTTTACTTCAGATGTTTGCAGATGTTGTATATGGAATTTCTAAAGAACTTTTTGATGAACTATTAGAAGACTTTGAAAAATGTCATGGTAAAACTACAAAAGACATGACTCTAGCTGAGCATCAAGACTTGATTGATCAATATAAAGAAATCTATCTTAAAGAGGACCAATGTTTCCCTGAAAATCCTACAGACCAACTTTTTTCTGCTATCAAAGCTGTCTTTAATTCTTGGAATAATAATCGAGCCAGAGTTTACCGAGATTTAAATAAGATTTCTCACGATTTAGGAACTGCCGTTAACGTCCAGGCAATGGTCTTTGGAAATAGTGACCAAAACAGCGGAACAGGAGTCTGTTTCACTAGAAATCCTGCTAGCGGGGAAAATCAATTATTTGGTGAATTCTTACTTAATGCCCAAGGAGAAGACGTTGTAGCTGGCATTCGAACTCCAGAACCGATTGCCGCTTTAGAGAAAGCTCAGCCTTTAGTTTTTAAAGATTTTAAAGAGTATGCTCGAATTCTTGAAAATCACTACAAAGACATGCAAGATATCGAATTTACTATTGAGAAAGGAAAACTGTATATCTTACAGACTAGGGATGGCAAACGGACAGCAAAGGCTTCCTTAAAAATTGCTTTGGATCTAGTCGACCAGGGCATTATTAGTAAGAAAGAGGCCCTGATGAGAATATCCCCTTCTTCCATTAGTCAGCTTATACACCCAGTTTTTGAAGAGGATGGATTGGAAAAAGCTACTCTCATTGCACAAGGTTTACCGGCCAGTCCTGGAGCTGCCACTGGGAAAATAGTTTTTACAGCAGAGCAAGCTAAAGAATTCCACAATTTAGGAAGAAAGGTTATTTTAGTAAGACAAGAAACATCACCCGAAGATATTGAAGGCATGGTCGTTAGCCAAGCTATTGTTACCAGCCAAGGTGGTATGACTTCTCATGCAGCAGTTGTTGCTAGAGGAATGGGTACCTGTTGTGTAGCTGGATGTGGGGAACTAAAGATCAGCGAGGAAGAGAAGACACTTTCTTGTGGTAATCTTGTTTTAACAGAGGGAGATATCATTTCTGTTGATGGTAGTTCCGGTTGTGTTTATATCGGAGAAATTCCTACAGTCTTGATTGAGAATAATGAAAACCTTCAGCGCCTTCTTTCTTGGGCAGATAAAGTCGCCCGACTTAAAGTTCGTGCTAATGCTGAGACTGTCAAAGATTTACAGACAGCTATAAATTTTGGTGCCCAAGGGGTAGGACTAGCCCGTACTGAACATATGTTCTTTGGTCAGGATCGAATTTTGGAAATGCGTCGCCTCATTCTAGCCGATAAGGAAACAGAAATGAAAGCCGCACTCAAGAATCTTTTAGAATTCCAAGAAGAAGACTTCTATCAAATGTACAAAACGGTTGAGGATAAACCTCTGATTGTCCGACTTTTAGATCCGCCTATGCATGAATTTTTACCTAAAGATTCACAGGAAATCAAGCTTCTTGCTGAAAAACTAAATAAGTCACCTGAAAAACTGGCCCATCAAATTGAGAGCTTACAAGAAAGCAACCCTATGTTGGGCCATAGAGGTTGTCGCTTGGGTATTACACAGCCAGACATTTACAAGATGCAGACGGAAGCTATTTTTAGAAGTGCCATCAAATTGCATCAAGAGGGTATAAAAATCAAACCTGAAATCATGATTCCTTTGATTGCAGATAAAAAGGAATTGGAATTTGTTAAATCCTATCTGACTCAACACATCCAGTTTCTTTTTAGAGAGCATGAACAGGAGCCCTTCCCATATGAAATTGGTACCATGATTGAATTACCACGCGCCTGTCTGACTGCAGATAAACTAGCACGGGAAGCTGATTTCTTCAGCTTTGGTACTAATGACTTAACTCAAATGACCTATGGTTTTTCTCGAGATGATATTGGAAAATTTATAGGTCATTACAAAAAGACGAGCATTCTTTCATTTGATCCATTCCAACATATTGATCAGGAGGGAGTCGGTGAGTTAATGCGCATTGCAATCAGCAAAGCTCGCCGGGTAAAACCAAGCCTATCCATTGGTATTTGTGGGGAGGTCGGCGGTGATCCTGCTTCTATCTCCTTCTTCCAGGAAATAGGTGTCACCTATGTTTCCTGTTCACCTTACAGGGTCCCTGCAGCTAGACTCGCCGTTGCTCAAGCCGTTCTCCAAGAGAAAAAAGACTAGTTGCCTTTATGATATCATCATTTTTGAAACCTAAAGTCACTAATCATGATTCATCACCACACTTCTTGCTTTACACTTTAAAGAGAAAAACCTACTGGTTGCGTTTTCAAAACTAAAAGTTTTATTTTTTTAAGACAATTTAAAGTAAAAAACGTATAATGAAAATATGAAATGAATTCAAATTCATATTTAGTTTTGCAAAGGAGTCTGAAAAACCATTATGTCTAACTATTCTCGCCAAAATAAAGAAACAAACAAAGACAGTCAAGAAACTGGCAAGGCTAGCCATCACATCAAGAAAGGTTTATCTGCTTTTCAGAAAACCTTAACCTTAATCGGTAGTATGTTGGGAATTATCACTGCGACAATTACCATTAGCAATGCAATGAAGTCCAATGAACAAAAGAAAGCAGATACTAGTCCTGTTACGCAAACAACCATAATCAAAGAGATCCAAAAGGAAACTCCTGCTGAATCTAATAGTCCTTCTCAACATCAAGAAAATAACCAAGATACTAATGCTGCAACTAGTGGAGTTGATCATAAAAATGACAACAAGGTTCAACCTGAAGAAAATACTCAAGCTCCTAACAATGTTCAACAAAATCAGACTGAAGGAGCTGCTCAATCTGATACAGCTGCCACAGATAATAAAGCAAATCCATAACAAAATAGCTTCTCTCCGATTTCGGAAAGAAGCTATTTTTTATTGTTGTAAGACTTTTCGAGGTTTTGTTCCTTCAGCAGGTCCAATAACACCTGCCATCTCTAATTCTTCCATCAATCGAGTTGCTCGGTTAAAACCGACTGAAAGACGGCGTTGAATCATGGATGCACTTGCTTTTTGTGTTTCGATGACAAGAGCTTTCGCTTCTTCAAAGAGCGGATCTCCGACATCATCGCTAGAGCTAAAATCCCCTTCTGTCTCAGACACTTCTCCTGGGTCAAAGCTTTCATCGTAATCAGCATCTGCTTGCGCCTTGATGAAGTTCACAATACGCTCAACATCGTCATCTGATATAAAGGAACCTTGGAGACGAACAGGATGATTTTCATCGATTGGCTTAAAGAGCATATCTCCTCGTCCAAGCAATTTCTCAGCACCGTTTTCATCCAAGATCGTACGTGAGTCCGTACCCGAAGAAACTGCAAAAGCCACACGAGACGGCACATTTGCCTTAATCAAACCAGAGATAACATCAACCGATGGACGTTGGGTTGCAAGTATCATGTGAATACCAGCTGCACGCGCCTTTTGTCCGAGACGGATAATGGCATCTTCCACTTCCTTGCTGGCAACCATCATGAGGTCAGCAAGCTCATCCACAATCACGACGATGAAAGGTAGAGGTACTTGTTTATACTCAGATTGTGCATTAAACTCCTCAACCTTAGCATTGAACCCAGCGATATTTCGAACTCCGACTTTGGCAAAGAGTTCATAGCGGTTTTCCATCTCATCAACAACTTTTTGCAAAGCCTTACTGGCCTTACGAGGGTTGGTCACAACTGGAATCAAGAGATGAGGAATATCATTATAGACTGAAAGCTCAACCATCTTTGGATCGACCATCATAAACTTAACCTGATCTGGACGAGCCTTCATGAGGATACTTGCGATGATTCCGTTAACTGCAACAGATTTACCAGAACCTGTAGAACCAGCCACTAACAAGTGAGGCATTTTAGCCAAATCAAAACTACGAGCTGTACCATTGACGGCTTTTCCAAGAGGAATTTCTAATAGATTTTCAGGTTTTGTTTGTGATTGTTCCCAAAGTTCACGGAAGGATACCGTTGCAATTTCAGAGTTTGGCACTTCGATACCAACCAAGGATTTTCCAGGAATCGGAGCCTCAATACGGACATCCTTGGCAGCCAAAGCCAGAGCTAAGTCATCTGCTAGGTTGGAAATACGGTTGACACGGACACCAACTGCAGGTTTAACTTCATACTTGGTAACAGATGGACCAATCTCTGCTCTTTCAACCGTTACCTTAATACCAAAACTTGCGAAAGTTTCTTCCAAAATCTTGATATTCTCCCGAACGATTTTCTTTTCTTTAGACTGATCTTTAGGTTTATCGGGTGCAAAAAGTTGCAAGCTTGGGAGTTTATACTCTAAGGCTTTTTTAGTAGAAAAATCGACTTCTACTTCTTCATCATCCTCTTCAGGTAAAACTTCTTCCTCAGGAAGGTAGGCTTCTTCAGGATATTCATACTCGGCTTGAGGGAGAATAATCTCAGGCTCTACGCATTCTTCCTCTGGAAGTGGAGGAAAATCGTGCAGTGGCCCTTCTGATAATATTTCTCCAGTTTCCAAATCTACAGGAGGCATATCAATCAAAGCCTGCTCTTCTTTTTCTTTCTCAAGTCTTGCTTGTTCTTCTGCTTCTCTTCGTGCCTTTTCTTCTTCACGCTTGATAAAGCGTTCTTGTTTTTTCTGCTCATGGCGCTCCATCCAGATAGCAAATCGAGCTGAGAGAAAATCAGCGATATCGTAGATAGACCATGGACTGATCAAAAGTGCACCGATTAAGACTAAGATTGCTCCGATGAAATAGGTCCCAATATTGGAGAACAAAAAAGCTACTGGAATATAGAGTACAACCCCTAGCAAACCTCCACCAGCAAAACTAGTCACTTGAAAGCTAGTTAAATCTTTAAAAATTTGTCCGGCTGTCCCTTGGAAAACAGCATTTGCCATGCTAAATTTCCAGACTAGATAAGCTTGAAAGATGAGCAACAAGCCTGCAAAAATAAAGAAGAAACCTGCTAACAAGCCTTCTTGTTTATGAATCCACTTAAATATAAATAGATAGATTAACAGAGAAAAAATAGCTAGATAAGCCAAACTCCCCACGAGTAAGCGGATCAGGTTATAAACAGTGATTCCGACTGCTCCCCATTTGAGAGCTGCAAAAATTAAACAGATAGCCAAAGCTAAGGAAATCAACATTCGTTGAATCGCTTGTTTTCTTTCTAATTCTGCTTTAGATGGTCTGCGTCTTGTTTTACTTGTATTCTTGTTTGCCATTCTTCTATTATACCATATTTCATGAACTTTTCGAGGGGTTAAAAAAATGACTGCACACTTTTGTGTACAGTCATTTAAATGTGTTTGTAATTATTTTTCTAATGGTTTACGAAGGTAACCATAAACCACACCACTAACAAGTGCTCCTATCAAGACAAAGACAAGGTAAAGAAGGGCATTTGTTGTAAGGGCGATAACGAAGATTCCTCCGTGTGGTGCCATGAGTTTGATATTTGCAAGACCAACAAGTCCACCTGCTACTGCTGAACCAAGGATAAAGCTTGGAATCGCACGAGCTGGGTCAGCTGCACCAAATGGAATCGCACCTTCAGTAATGAATGACAATCCCATGACGATGTTCGTCAAACCTGAGTTACGTTCTTCTTTTGTGAATTTATTTTTAAAGAGAAGAGTTGCGACAAAGATTGCAAGTGGTGGAACCATTCCTCCAGCCATTACTGCAGCCATAGCTACTGAACCACCTGTTGACACTGTTGCTGCAAGAGTACCAGTACCAAAGACATATGCTGCTTTATTGACAGGTCCACCCATATCGACAGCCATCATTCCTCCAAGAACGATACCAAGGAGGACAGCTGATCCACCTCCAAGACCGCCAAGGAAGTCATTCATAGCAGTATTAATAGCAGCCATTGGAATGTTAACAGCTAACATGACAAATCCTGTCAAGACTGTTCCAAGAAGTGGTAAGAGAAGGATTGATTTTGCACCTTCAAGGGAGCGAGGAACCTTCACATATTGCTTAACCAAGAGTACCAAGGCACCTGCGATAAATCCACCAACAAGAGCTCCTAGGAAACCTGATGATACGCCTGCAAGAGCTGAAGTTGCTTCACCACCTTGAGCGTAAGGGATTTTACCAAAGGCAAAACCTTCTTTGGCGATAGCACCAGCTACGAAACCTGCTACCAAACCTGGTTTTTCAGCGATTGAGTAAGCAACATATCCTGCAAATACTGGAAGCATCAAACCAAAAGCTGCACCACCGATTTTCATGAACATAGAAGCAAGTTCATGGTAAGATCCAAGATTTCCGAGGCTATCATTTGGCACACCCATAGCACCATCAATCAAGAAGGCAAGGGAAATCATGATACCACCACCGATAACGAATGGCAACATTTGAGATACACCACTCATCAAGTGTTTGTAGAAGGCACCACCAATACTTTGTTTTTCATTAGATGCTGTTGTAGCTTTTGCTCCATTAGCAGCACGGTAAACTTCAGCATTTCCAGAAAGAGCCAAGTTGATCAACTCTTCTGTCTTACGAATACCGTCTGCAACTGGACGATTTACCAATGGTTTCCCATCGAAACGATCCATATCAACTGCTTTATCTGCAGCGATAATTACAGCTTTAGCCTTGCGGATATCTTCTGCTGTCAATTTGTTGCCAACACCACTAGCACCGTTGGTTTCAACCTTGATACCAACACCCATTTCCGCAGCTACTTTTTGAAGAGCTTCTTGGGCCATGTATGTGTGGGCAATTCCTGTTGTACAAGCTGTAACTGCTACGATAAAGTCACCAGATTCACTCGCAGGAGCTTGAACTGGTTCCTCAGCTTTTTCTGATGCTTGATCAAAGAGTTCGATAACTTGATCAGCTGATGTTACTTGACGAAGCTGATCAGCAAAGCCGTCTTTCATCAAATATTGTGACAATTCTGCTAAGGCAGCCAAGTGAGTATCATTGGCACCTTCTGGAGCAGCAATCATAAAGAAAAGGTCAGTTGGTTGTCCATCTAAACTTTCGTAGTCAACTCCCTTGTTTGACTTAGCAAAGAGAACTGTTGCTTCTTTAACTGCAGCGTTCTTGCTGTGAGGCATTGCGATACCATCACCCAAACCTGTAGAAGTCAAAGCTTCACGCTCCAAGATTCCTTCTTTGAAGGTTTCGAAATCTGTCACGTAGCCGTGCTCTACCAAGCTATGAATCATTTCTTCGATAGCTGCTGTTTTTTCAGTTGCTTGTAAATCAAGCAACATCACATCTTTTCTCAGTAAATCCTGAATTTTCATCTTTTTTCTACCTCAACTTTTTCATAAGTTTCTTTAATAAATGCTGCAGTCGCCAAGTCATCAGAGAAGGTAGTTGCTGTTCCACAAGCCACACCCCATTTGAAGGCTTCTACTGCGTCTTTTGATTTTACAAACTCACCCGTAAATCCAGCAACCATTGAGTCACCAGCTCCCACTGAGTTTTTCACTGTTCCCTTGATTGGTTTAGCAAAGTAGGCTCCCTCTGATGTTACCAGAAGGGCACCATCACCAGCCATGGAGATGATAACATTTTGAGCACCTTTAGCCAGCAGTTCTCGAGCGTATTTCTCTATTTCATCAAGGCTTTCAAGCTTGACTCCAAAGATAGCTCCCAGTTCATGATTATTTGGTTTGACCAAAAGTGGTTGATAATCCAAACTATCAATCAAGGTCTGACCTTCAAAATCACACACAACTTGTGCGCCTGTCCGACGGGTCAAGGCAATCAAATCCTTATAAATAACATTGCCTAAGTTTTTAGCACTCGATCCCGCAAATACAACTGTATCCTCTGCTGTTAGACTTGAAAGGATAGCTTTCAACTCCTCCAGTTGATCTGCTTCAACAGTAGGACCAGTCCCATTGATTTCGGTTTCTTGGTCTGCTTTGATTTTAACGTTGATACGCGTATCTTCTGCAACTTGCACAAATCGCGTTTCAATTTGCTCCTCAGCTAAAGTATCTGTGATAAATTTACCTGTAAAGCCTCCGATAAATCCAGTCGCTGTATTTGGAATATCTAGACGTTTCAAGACGCGACTGACATTGATTCCCTTACCACCAGCAAACTTATCATCACTATCCATACGATTAACACTACCAACTTCTACTTTATCCAAACGGACAATGTAGTCAATAGATGGATTGAGTGTGACTGTATAAATCATACTTCTATTACCTCCGTTTTTTCTTTGATAGCTGGCAAGAGCTCATGACCCTTGCTAGTAATGACGATAGCTCGTTTTAGAGGGGCAACCTTAGCAAAACTAGACTGGCCAATCTTAGATGAATCCGCCAAGACATAGGTTTGTTTGGCATTTTCTAAGATAGCACGCTTAACCGCTCCTTCCTCCATGTCTGGAGTTGTATAATAACCTTCGTCTACACCGTTTATTCCGATAAAGGCACGATCAAAGTGTAATTGGTTAATTTGGTTAAGAGCCACCCCTCCGATACTGGCATCCGTTGTCATCTTTACGCCACCACCAATAATGACTGTTGGGATTTGCTTATCCACTAATTGTACCGCATGGTGAATGGAGTTGGTTACTACAGTAATGTCTTTTCGCTCCAATTCCATAATGAGAAAGGCTGTCGTACTTCCTGCATCCACAAAGATAACATCTTTTTCTTTGATGAGGGAAGCTGCTTTTTGCGCAATCAACTTTTTCTCTTGAAGGTTTTTGACAGATTTTTCTTGAATAGTTTCTTCTTCTTGCAAGGAGTGAGGCAACTCAGCTCCCCCATGCACTCGGCGAAGTTTATTTTCAGACTCTAACTCATCTAAATCACGTCTAACTGTGGATTCCGAAGTATCTAGCAAGCCTACTAATTTCTCTAGAGAAACGATTTTGTGCTTTCTTAGTTCTTCTAAAATTAACTTTTTCCTCTCGGTTTTTAGCACCTACTCACCTCCTGTTAACGATTACATTAATCATTCTATCACAAAAAAAAACAAAGTCAAGCATTTTTTATCATTTTCTTTCACTTTCTGTCAAAACTCCTTCAATTTTTAAATAAATTTGCAAGAAAGTAGGCTTTATGGTAGACTAGGTTAGTAACTATTGGAAGATTACTCAAGAGGCTTAAGAGGCCGTGTTGGAAACGCGGTAGGCGTGTAACAGCGTGCGTGGGTTCGAATCCCATGTCTTCCGTTTATTTTCTAAAAAAAGATACCCAAGAAATCTTGGGTATCTTTTTTATATGATAGTTCTAAAACTAGGGTGAATTTCTTAGAAGATATCAAACAGCAATTTTACATTGAGGATGGTCAAGATGATGGAAACAATATAACCTAAGATAGTATTCCATTTTGCATTGGTAAATTCTCCCATCAGTGATTTTTTTGAGGTTAGATAAATCAAAGGGAAAATTGAAAATGGAAGAGCGATAGAAAGAAAGACCTGTGAATAAACCAACAACTGATCCAAGGTTTTTTCCTGATGACCAAACAAAACCGCTACTATCATAACAGGTAGCAAGGCAAAGAGGCGTGTCGCCAAACGAATAAACCATTGTGGCAATCTCATATGTAAGAAACCTTCCATAACGATTTGTCCTGTCAAAGTACCTGTGATCGTCGAATTTTGACCACTGGCTAATAGGGCCAAGGCAAATAAAGTTGACAAGGTTGAGCTAGCTATAGCTCCCGCAATGGTTGAATCCTGCAAGGCATTATACATTTGAGAAAAAGCGGAAATTTCAGATGCATGTCCGAAGAAGAGGGCCGCCCCTAAGATCAAAAGAAGGGAGTTAACCACAAAGGCCAATGATAACTGGAGATTTGAATCCCAAGTCATAAAGCGCACGGCTTTTCGAACATCATTTTCGTCCTTGTGATTGATTTTTCGTGTCTGTGACAAGGATGAATGCAAATAAAGATTATGGGGCATAACAGTTGCTCCCACGATTCCTAGTGCCAAGGTTAATTGACTTTCATGTCCTGGCAAAGGACTTTCAAATAAAGTTGCATTCGGTAGATAACCCTCAACGATTCCTTGGAAGCTTGGATGTGACAAAGCTACCAGATAAGTAAAGATTGCTAAGATTGTTAAAATGAGTGTTGTAACAATAGCTTCAATCTTCTTAAAGCCAAATTTCATCAAAAGCAATAAGAGAAAGACATCTAGAACCGTCAAAAGGATGGCTATCATAATCGGAATCTTAAAGAGAAGGTTGAGAGCAATGGCAGAACCGAGAACTTCTGCCAGGTCTGTCGCCATCAAGGCTAATTCTAAAATCACCCATAAGCTATAACGAAGCCATTTAGGTGAATGATGAGCCGTTGCTTGAGCCAGGTCCATCTGGGTTACAATCCCAAGCTTTCCTGCCATCTGCTGAAGTTGCATGGCAATAAGAGATGAAATAAAGATGACAAACAAGAGACTATACTTATAGGAAGCACCACCGACTACGCTGGTAATCCAGTTTCCTGGATCCATATAACCAACTGCTACAAGAGCACCGGGACCTAAAAAAGCCTTTAAATTTTGCCAGAAATGATTATTATTTGGAGTCTCGATAGACTGATTAATCTCAGAAAGTGAAACTTTTTTATGAGATGACATTTCTCTTTACCTCTTTCTAAATCTACCCTTTCACTGCTTATCATTACTGAAAGATAACCTAAACTCATAAGATACTGAAAATGGCTGCGAAAAACTACTGATAATTTTCATAAATTTTCTTAAGGCACCTTAATTATAACACAAAATCTTAGAAAAGATTAATAAATTTAGAACTTGATTAGCCTTTTTAGAGATACAACGTAATGTTGTATCCTTTGTTGAATCCTTTTTTAAAAAAGGATTACCAAGAAATATAAAAGAATAAAATAAAAAACGTTGTATTAACAACGCTTTAAAAATATTTACAAAATAAGTAAATTATTAATGGAGCCGGTGGGAGTCGAACCCACGTCCAAACACCTGCCAACATATTTGTCTACAACCATAGGTTATGTATTGTTTTAACAGTCCCTCGACACATAACTCAAGCCTAGGAACTGCGAGTCTATAAATCTCTTATCAAACTGCTAGACAAAGTTTGATCGTATCTCGCTAATAATAAGACCTGTCATCAGACACGAGCAATCCGAATCGGGTCACGCCTGCTGGTTTTTAGGCAGCTAGAGCGTAAGATGTGTTATTTTTTGCAGTTATATTTAACTGAGCGTTTACGTCGCCACACGAGTTGCAAAATATGCCTCATAATGCCTGTCGAATCCGTAACGACCCCAAAGACAATAAAAATATTATACCTTATCTAAGCTAAAAAAGCAAAAAAGCAAGTAGATGCCTAGAAAATGTAATCTTTCAAGGCTTCCGATAGAATATGATAACCCGAGACACTGAGGTGAAGGCCATCTGTTGTGTACCCCTCCTTGAGCTGTCCTTCCTGATCAAGTAATTTCTCAAAAACAGACACATATTCTACCTGCATATAGGCTGAAGCTAGCTCTTGATAGGCTTGGTTCCACGCCTTGATTTTCTCATTAGTACGAATGTAAACAATCTGTTTGAAGTTCTCACTCTCATTGACCGGTAAGATAGAAACTAGCTTTATTTGTGACAGCGGATAGTCACGAGAAATACTTTGAATCACGCTTTCAAGATTGTTTAGTGTTTCCGTCATTGGAACATCTTTTCCAATGTCATTTGTCCCAATCAAAAGCACAATCTGATCCACCGCATCACCATAGAGATGAGCATCCAGGTTATCTAGCAAAAGTCCAGTCTGATAGCCTCGAATCCCTCGATTCACAATGGTCTTGGTTGTCCCTAGCAATTCCTGCAAGGGATAATACTCAACAATAGAATCACCGATAAAAATGATATTGGGTTCAATTACAGAAATCTGATTGAGTTCACGATACTTGATTTGGATTTTCTCTTGCTCTTTTAAGAGCCAGTTTTCTAATAGTTGTACTGCCAAGTTATTCTCCTCTTTCTAGCCAGTTTTCTAAAACTTGGTAAACACCCGCCTGACTGTTGGCTGGGGCTATTTTTGTAGCTACTTCTTTAACAGCATCTTCTGCATTTTCCATGGCATATGAAATACCTGCCAACTCTAACATTTCAATGTCATTTTCACTATCACCAAAGGCCATGATTTGTTCAGGTTTTAAATTCCAACGTTTGAGCAATTCTTCTAGGCCCCACGCCTTATGAATCCCATCTTGTAAGATATCAATACAACCATAACCGCTGGAAACAGCTCGCACATGCCCATCAAATAAGTCATTAATTTCCTGTAAAACCGAATCGGATCGTTCTTCACCAACTACCATACTCATCTTTAGAACACCACCGAAGAGATTAGAGTCAAATTCATTAACAAAATTCATTCGTTGATAGAGCTTCTCAATCATCTCCGGAGTCATAAATTTATCTAGTTCTGTAAAAACAGTACCTTCCTTTACAAAGCCACCATTCATACCAGTTACGACAAACTGATTCTGACATTCTCTACCTTTAAAATGGTCCAAAGCCCTATCAACCATGGCATCATCCCAAGTTTGTGCTTGTAGCAATTCATCATTTTCGAATATACGAGCACCATTAGCAACTACGAGAACGACTCTTTCTACAAGATACTTCAGTAATTGTCGCATGCGATGAACTTCATTTCCCGTTGCAATAACAAAACGAATACCACATTGATCCAGCTGATCCAAAATTTTCTCTAGACGAGGTAGGTCCAGTTGTCCTTGAGGATCTAACAAGGTTCCATCCATATCTGTTGCTATTATCTTAATATCCATCTTGCTCCTCTTTTTTAGTCACTACCATTTCAAACCTACATGCTCATTCATTTCTTTATAGGCTGTATCAATCCGTTCCTTGGTCGCCTCGTCTAACTGACTACGGTATTTCCCACCCTCTATAAAATCTTCCAAGATATAGGTTTGGTATAGATAGAGTGGGTATCCTTCTGGAGAATAACCTCCCTTAGGAGTCCGACTCACCCAACTTGGATGTGCTTGAGCCGTCTCGATCGTTGTTTTACCAGATTTTTTCTTAATGATCACATCCATGAGGACTCCACGTTCCGTCCACTTAGCATTTTCAACATCCTGCATGGTTTCAATTCGTTGATTTGAGATAAAATTCCCCATAGAGTAGATGATAAGCTTTTTATCACCGTTTTTTTCAACCGTTTCAGCTGGTTCAACAACGTGAGGGTGACCACCAAAGATAATATCTGCTCCCCAATCAATCATTTTATGGTAAAGTTTCTTTTGCTCCTCAGTCGGCTCAATTTGATACTCAACTCCCATCTGAGGCATGATAATTGTAATATCCGCCTCCTTCTCTGCTCGTTCAATTTCAGCCTTCATTTTATCTTCATCTAAGTCTGAAAGATAACGATTATAATCCTCTTGAGAAATGCTTTGTTCAATTCCGTTAAAACCATAGGAATAAGCTAAAAGGGCAACTTTAATACCATTGACTTCCTTGATGACAATAGGTGCTTTATCTCGTGGTTCATGAGTGTAGACTCCGATTGGTGCCATTCCAGCTTTTTCAATCGCATCTGCGGTTGAAACTACTCCCTCAATTTGAGAATCCAAGATATGATTATGAGCCAAGTCTAGCACTTGATAGCCAGCATCCTTTATAGCATCCATGACTTCACCAGGTGCATTAAATAAGGGGTAACCTGCAAGATAGTGATCTTTATTTACAGTTCCTTCAAAATCACCAAGAACTAAGTCAGCTTGCTTAAGCCAAGGCTTTACGTATTCAAAATTTTCATGGAAATCATAGGTACCATCTGATTTTTTGGCTGAAATATAGATAATGTCATGATAGAGCAAATCACCATTGGCCATGATCCGAGCACTTGTTTCTTGCTCTGTTGCCGTAGTTTTCTCCTTAGAATCAGCTGTCTGACTTACGACAGTTATACTACTACTGGTCAATGGAAATCCCTTTAGCCCCTCGGCTAATAAAGTCAAAGCCATTGAGATTGCAACGGCAATCAACAAAACAGCGATAAAGGTTTTATTACTCCATTGGTGATAGTTCCTAAAAAATCGAATCAATTTCCCGACAAGCCGAAAGATAGGACCATTTTGATTTCTACTACTGCGTTTTTCCATCTTTTTTCTCCTTGCTTTTTGATGCAAGTCTCCTTATCTTATTATACCACAGACAAATAGGTATTTCCTTTTATTCTATTATTTTTTAACGGCTTCTGTCACTTTCTTTCTCATCTGTTTTGTGTTATCATGTAATTGTAATGGAAGGAAGGAGAGAACATGTCTGCTATAGAACGTATTACAAAAGCTTCTCATTTAATCGATATGAAAGATATTATTCGCGAGGGCAATCCAACCCTACGTGCTGTTGCTGAGGAGGTCACTTTCCCATTGAGTGATCAAGATATTATCCTCGGTGAGAAAATGATGCAATTTTTGAAACATTCACAAGACCCAGTTATGGCTGAAAAGTTAGGTCTTCGTGGAGGTGTTGGACTTGCAGCACCACAATTGGACATCTCAAAACGCATCATCGCTGTTTTGGTTCCAAATATCACTGAGGATGATGAGACACCTCAGGAAGCCTATGATTTACAAGCTGTTATGTACAATCCTAAGATTGTTTCACACTCAGTTCAAGATGCTGCTCTAGGCGAGGGAGAAGGTTGTCTATCAGTCGATCGAGCTGTACCTGGTTATGTTATCCGTCATGCTCGAGTGACTGTTGACTACTTTGACAAGGATGGCGAAAAACATCGTATCAAGCTAAAAGGCTACAACTCAATCGTTGTCCAACATGAAATTGACCACTTAAATGGTATTATGTTTTACGATCGAATTAACGAAAAAGATCCCTTTGAAATCAAAGAAGGCCTACTCATTCTCGAATAAAGAAAATCCCGTTGCAAGACGGGGTTTTATGTTATAATAGAGCCATGAAAACAAATGATATTGTCTATGGCGTTCACGCCGTTACGGAAGCACTTTTAGCAAACACAGGAAATAAACTCTATCTCCAAGATGATCTACGAGGAAAAAATGTAGAAAAGGTTAAGGAACTAGCTACAGAAAAGAAAGTAACTATCTCTTGGACTTCAAAAAAATCACTTTCTGAAATGACTGAGGGTGCTGTTCACCAAGGTTTTGTTTTGCGTGTTTCTGAATTTGCCTATACAGAACTTGAGCAGATTCTTACAAAAACACACCAAGAAGAAAACCCACTACTGCTAATTCTTGATGGTTTAACAGACCCACATAATCTCGGTTCTATCTTGAGAACAGCGGATGCAACCAATGTTTCAGGTGTTATTATTCCCAAACACCGAGCTGTCGGCGTCACTCCTGTCGTAGCAAAAACAGCAACAGGTGCGATTGAACATGTTCCTATTGCCCGAGTCACTAATCTTAGTCAAACCTTGGACAAACTAAAAGAAGAAGGCTTTTGGACCTTTGGAACTGATATGAATGGAACTCCTTGCCACAAATGGAACACCAGTGGAAAGGTCGCCCTCATTATCGGCAATGAAGGAAAAGGTATCTCAAGTAACATCAAAAAGCAAGTGGACGAGATGATCACTATTCCAATGAATGGACATGTACAGAGTCTCAATGCAAGCGTTGCTGCTGCTATTCTTATGTACGAAGTCTTCCGCAATCGATTATAAAAAAGTTTCCAATCAATTGATTGGAAACTTTTTTTAACTGTGTTCAGTAATATATTTATAGGCTTCTTGACCTGCAATCGCACCATCTCCAACTGCTGTTGTAACTTGGCGAAGGTCTTTCTGACGAACATCTCCAACTGCAAAGACACCTGCAACACTTGTCCTCATGTGGTCATCTGTCACAATCCAACCTGACTCATCTTGGATTTGTAAATCTTTTGTAAAATCGCTAACTGGATCTAAACCAACATAGATGAAGACACCTCCAAAGGCATGTTCAGTCACTTGATTTGTTTTAACATTTTCAATGACAATTGACTCCACACGGTTTTCACCCTTGATTTCTTTGACAACAGAATCCCAAATGAAGTTGATTTTATCATTGGCAAAGGCGCGGTCTTGCAAGACTTTTTGGGCACGAAGTTCATCACGACGGTGAACGATGGTTACAGATTTGGCGAACTGTGTTAAGAAGATTGCTTCCTCAACCGCTGAGTCACCACCACCTACAACCAACAAATCTTGGTCACGGAAAAAGGCTCCATCACAAACCGCACAGTAGGAAACTCCACGACTATTCAATTCTTCTTCTCCTTGAACTCCTAAGAGGCGATGTTTTGAACCAGTCGCTACGATAACTGTGCGCGTTTCAAATTCTTGATCGTCTGTGATTACTTTCTTAACATCACCATGGTTCTCAATATTTTTTACAAAGCCATAGAGATGTTCAACACCTAGATTTTCAAGAGGTTCAAACATCTTTTCTGCTAACTCAGGTCCACTAATGTTAGCATAACCTGGATAGTTTTCAATGTCAGAAGTATTGTTCATCTGACCGCCAGGAAGACCACCTTCAATCAAAGCTACTTTGAGATTGCTGCGAGCTGCATACAAGGCTGCAGTCATCCCAGCAGGACCTGCACCGATAATAATCGTATCGTACATTCTATTTCCTTCTTTCTTGTTGTAACTATTCTTATTCTAACGGATAAAATCCTATTTGACAACTATTAAGCCTTGAGAACTAACAAGATGCTCATGGTTGCAAAAGACAATACTGGAATTGTTAGAACTCCAATCATAATCATATCATAGAGGTGAGCCTGACGCTCCTTAGCAGTTTTATCCACACCTGATAGAGCTCTTAAACCAATCCAAATCCCTAAGACAACCAAGACTAGTAAAATCGTCAAAACCAAACTCTCTAAATATAAAGCAAATAGCTGAACTAGCATGCTCTCTCTCATTTCTATTATTTTTAAAGAGTAAACCCAGTTAGCTTAGCCAACTGAGTCTTTCTTATCTTCTATTATATCAAATATAGGTTCGTTTGTAACTAGCAAAGAATTCTTTTGTTCGTTCTTCTTTAGGATGGTTGATAATCTCATCCGGTGTTCCAGATTCAATAATCTTTCCTTTATCCAAGAATAAAACCTTATCAGCTACTTGAGCAACAAATGACATATCATGACTAACCAAAACCATGGTTTGACCTGATTTTGCAGCATTGGCAATCGATCTTTCTACCTCACCAACCAATTCTGGATCAAGTGCTGAAGTCGGTTCATCCAAGAGTAAGACGTCTGGTTTCATGGCTAGAGCACGCGCTATAGCTACCCGTTGTTTTTGCCCCCCTGACAAGTGACGCGGATAATGCTGTTCACGATCAGAAAGTCCAACCTTAGCTAGCTCTTCCTTAGCAATTTCAGTCGCTTCTTCGTCTGATAATTTTTTAACTACCACCAAGCCTTCTTTAACATTGTCTAACGCTGTTCTACGCTCAAACAGATTGAACTGTTGGAACACCATAGATAGTTTGCGACGAAGAGTCAAGATTTCTTCTTGCGTAATTTGAGAAAAATCCACTTTGAAATCATCAATCTGAATACTTCCACTATCAGGAGTTTCCAGGTAATTTAGGCTACGAAGAAAGGTTGATTTTCCTGCTCCTGATGAACCAATAAGAGCAACGACCTCTCCTTTTTGAATATCTAAGTTCAGATGGTCCAAAACGGTCTGACCTGAAAAGGATTTGCTTAAATTTGAAATTTTAATCATTAGCGAAGCTCTCCTTTCACATCTGTCTCAACATTATCTGGTGCTGAAATCGCCATTTTTCTTTCAATGAAACGACCAAGATTTTCAATAGCAATATTTACAACCCAATAAACTAGAGCTACTGAGATAAAACGTTCGAAATAACGATAATCTGCACCACCTAAGATTTGAGCTTGGGCAAAGACTTCTACGACACCCGCGCTGAAGGCTAGGGAAGTTCCCTTGGTCAATCCAATGAGGGAGTTAATCAAGGTTGGTGTCGCAACTACTGCTGCATTTGGAATAATCACACGGCGATAAACTTGTGCACGTGTCATACCAAGACTGCGAGCAGCTTCAATCTCACCAGGATTTACAGAAAGAATGGCTGCACGGATGGTTTCACTAGCATAGGCTGCCTCGTTAAAGGCAAAGGCTACAATTGCAAACGCTGCAGCTGGAATCGCATTGATATTAAATGCAGTTCCCCATTGTTGATTCAAGGCTTTAAGTGCCAAAGGAATTCCGTAATAGGTCAACATGAGTTGTACTAAAATAGGAGTTCCTTTTAAGAAACTAACAAAAAAGGCTTGTAATGGATAAAGAATTCTAACGCGATTGATTTTTACAATGGCAAAAAGAAGGGCTAGCATAATTCCAAAAAAAGCACCAAATACTGTCAACATCAAAGTTGTCGGTAATTGCTGTAGAATTCTTGGAATCCCATCAAAAACAGAACGCCAACTAAACAGTTTGCCATCCGGTATATATTGCATCAAATTTTGATACCAATCAGATGCTAAAATCGTTGTAACATTCATAGAAACATCCTCTCAAGATAATGATTCATTCTATCATACTTATGCTCTAATTAAAAATATTTGCTACGAGCATATCAGACATCATCTATCTTCTAGTTTATCATACTTTAAAAGTAGGAGGTTATATATTTTAACTATCAAGGAGATAGAAAAAAACTAATTCAAATCCAAGTCCTTGTATGTCTTACGATAGCCAATTTGTTTTACAGCACCATTTTCAACTAGTATTGGACGTTTCAACAGCATACCATCACTAGCCAAGAGTTTGGCTGCTTCTTTCTTGGATAAAGTTCCAACCTTATCTTTCAATCCTAGTTCACGGTATTTGATTCCACTAGTGTTGAAAAATTGCTTCAATTCAAATCCCGAAGTTTCGAGCCAGTTTAAAATAACCTTTTCACTCGGAGTTTCTTCTACGATATGAACATCCTTATATTCTAGTCCGAGTTGATCTAACTCTTTCTTTGCTTTTTTACAAGTTGTACATTTTGGGTATTCGATAAATTCTAACATCTTCTTCTCTTTCTATTTTTTATTCTCTTTAAATGTCGCACCTTCATGTCTCAAGAGCCAAGCCTTCTTTTCGAGTCCCCAAGCATATCCTGTTAGACGATTTCCCACACCAAGCACACGATGACAGGGTACAAGGATAGACCAGGGATTGCGACCTACTGCTCCTCCGATTGCTTGAGCAGAAGCTACCTGCAAGTCCTTGGCTATTTGTCCATAAGTAACAGTCATACCAAAAGGAATTCTACGCAAATAGTTCCAAACTCTTTTTTCAAAGTCACTTCCGACAGGTGCTAAAGGCAATTCAGACAAGTCCGGATCTTGCCCCTTAAAATAGGTATCTAAATAGGAAATGATTGGATTTAAAACGGGATGACTTTCAACGACTCTTACATCATTTTCAGATAATTCTCTCTCAAAATCGCTCTCTTCTTCGACCCATATCCCAAACAGATAATGGTTATCAGCTAACAGAGATAAGGTACCAATCGGAGAACTGTATAGCATCTTGACATACTTTTTAGACATTTGATTTTACTTTCTGATAGGCCAAGCGTTCCCCGTCTACTGGAACTTTCCCAACTTGTTTAAAACCAAGCTTCTCAAAAATATGTTGCATGACTTTATTTTGATCGTGTGTATCAGAACGAAAATCTAGGTAATCAAAGCCTTCAATCAAGCCTTCCAAGAAGGTCTGAGCAACTCCTTGCCCTTGCACATCACTGGCAACTGCGATACGATGAAATACTAAGTATTCTGTTTCTTTTCCTTCCCAGTTGCCATCATAAATGGCTTTATAAGCTTTTTCTGGACTCTTGGTTACTGCTGCATAAGCTAAGAGCTCTCCTTCTTCCAAAGCGACATAGGCTTGACCAGAGATAATATCTTCAATAATCGTGTCCGTATTTGGATAGCCATTTTGCCACTGGGTGCTCCCAGTATCTGCCAAGCATTTCTTTGCTTCCTCAATCACTTGCATAATGGCATCAACTTCGTTTGGAAAGGCTAAGCGAATCTCCATCATCGATCCTCGTTTCATACTATTTTCTCTCATCATAGCATAATTTATTTCTTTCTACAAGCACTTGAAACTTGACTTATAATTTCTATTATTTTATAATCTAGTTATGAAAACTAGATAAAAGGAGTTGGAAATGAAAACTACTTTTTCCTATCCAAAATGGGAAGAAATTCCAAATATCAATCTCTACCTGGACCAGGTTCTGCTCTATGTCAATCAGATCTGTCCTCCAGTTTCTCTCGATAAGGAGAAAGGCTTGACAGCTTCTATGGTCAATAACTATGTCAAACACAGCTATCTGACAAAACCTGAAAAGAAAAAATACCAACGCAAACAAATCGCCCGTTTGATTGCTATTACGACTCTTAAGTCCGTTTTTTCGATCCAAGAAATTGCTCAAACCCTAAATACCCTACACACAGATGCTAATTCAGAAGAACTCTACAATGCTTTTGTGGATTATATGAACGAAGACATTGACCCAGCCAATCCTATTATCCAAGCAAGTTGTCAAACCGTCAAATTCTATCATCAAACACTAGCACTCGTTTACACAGAATCTGAAAAGGAGTAACCAAATGAATACTAGTCTCAAACTTAGTAAACGCCTTAGTTTTGGAGAAGAAATTGCCAACAGTGTCACCCATGCTGTCGGTGCATTGGTGATGCTCATCTTACTTCCCATTTCATCAACCTACAGTTATGAAGCTCACGGATTCTTATCATCCATTGGGGTTTCGATTTTCGTTATCAGCCTCTTTCTCATGTTCTTATCATCAACTATTTATCATTCGATGGCTTATGGTTCTACTCATAAGTATGTCCTACGCATTATTGACCACTCCATGATTTATGTTGCGATTGCAGGTTCTTATACTCCTGTCGTTTTGACTCTGATGAATAACTGGTTTGGATATCTCATTATCGCTATTCAGTGGGGAACAACTATCTTTGGCATCCTCTATAAAATCTTTGCCAAGAAAGTTAATGAAAAATTTAGTCTCATTCTCTACCTCATCATGGGATGGCTAGTCTTGGCTATCTTACCAGCAATCATCAGCCAGACAACTCCTATCTTCTGGAGCCTCATGGTTTCTGGTGGACTCTGTTATACTGTTGGAGCTGGTTTTTATGCCAAGAAAAAACCATACTTCCACATGATTTGGCATCTGTTTATCTTAGCAGCTTCAGCTCTACAATACATTGCCATTGTTTATTATATATAAAAAAGAGGCTGGGACAAAAGTCCTAGCCTCTCAATTGTCTTTTGATTGTTGAGTAAGACGCAGTGGTTGAGTGGGCTCTACTAGGCTGATTTCATCAGCTTTTACAGCCCTACTCAACTGTGCGGAGGTGGGACGACGAAATCGAATTCTAACGAATGACCGATTTCTGTCCTACTCTCTTTTTTATTTGCACATATCGATAAAGTACTGGTGTAAGCAAACATCATTTGTCAACTCAGGATGAAACGAGGTCACTAGCATATTTTTTTCTCGCGCTGCAACGATTTGATCATTCACGATTGCTAAAACATCGACATCTTCACCAACTTCACGAATAATAGGACCTCGGATAAAGGTCATGGGAATTTTGCCAACACCCTTACAGGCTGCCTCAGTATAAAAGCTTCCTAGCTGACGTCCATAGGCATTGCGCTCTACTACTATGTCCATGGTGGCTAGATGACTTTCCTCCTGAGAAGTGATTTGTTTTGCTAGCAAAATTAAACCCGCACAAGTTCCAAAGACTGGTAAACCATTGAGAATAGCCTCTCTTAGAGGAATTAGCATTTGCTGATCACGTAAGAGCTTGCCCATGGCAGTTGACTCACCTCCTGGCAAAATCAAACCTGATAGCTCACTTCGATGTTGCTGAAAATCTTCTAGGTTTCGCAGTTCAATACTTTGTACTCCTAGTTGAGCAAGCATTTTCTCGTGTTCTACAAAGGCACCTTGCAAGGCCAATATTCCGATTTTCATCTATTTTCCTCGCTCAGCCATGAGAATTTGGATCTCGTTCTCGTTGATACCTACCATGGCTTCTCCTAAATCTTCAGAGATTTCAGCTAGAATTTGAGGATTTTGATAATTCGTAACAGCCTTAACAATAGCTGCTGCACGTTTGACAGGATCACCTGACTTGAAAATTCCAGATCCGACAAAGACGCCTTCCGCACCGAGTTGCATCATAAGAGCTGCATCTGCTGGTGTTGCCACGCCTCCAGCTGCAAAGTTGACAACTGGTAATTTCCCATGTTCGTGGACATATTGAACTAATTCTACTGGAACTTGGAGTTCTTTTGCTGCGACATAGAGTTCATCTTCACGGAGATTTTGAATGCGGCGGATTTCTTGATTCATCATACGCATATGGCGAACTGCCTGAACGATGTCTCCTGTTCCTGGCTCTCCTTTTGTACGAATCATCGATGCTCCTTCAGCGATACGACGCAAGGCTTCACCCAAGTCTTTTGCACCACAAACAAAAGGAACTTGAAATTCTTTCTTGTCCACATGGAAACGATCATCAGCTGGAGATAACACTTCACTCTCATCGATATAGTCAATCTCGATGGCTTCTAAAATCTGAGCTTCAACAAAATGCCCAATTCGAACCTTAGCCATAACTGGAATGCTGACTGCTTCTTGAATTTCCTTGATCATCTTAGGATCACTCATACGAGAGACACCACCGGCCGCACGAATATCAGCTGGGATTCGCTCCAAAGCCATAACTGCTGCTGCACCTGCAGCCTCTGCAATTCTTGCCTGTTCAGGGTTTTGAACGTCCATGATGACGCCACCCTTGAGCATCTGTGCCAAATTTTTGTTTAATTCATAACGATTTTCAGTCATTTTTTCTTCCTCAATAGTTGTATTGGTAGCTACAGTTTTATTGTAAGGTAAAAAAGACTACATAACAAGATAAAATAAATCAATTTGTCCGGGTACAATTATTTCTATCACAAAAAAAGCACCCAAATAGGGGTACTTTTATTTCTTAGATTTTTTAATACTTTTCACAAGATAAAAGAGATATCCTGAAACCATATAAGCAACAAAGATAGTGGCTGCCCATTTAAAGACAAAGCCCCAACCATGTTTGGTAGCATTCAAAAAGAAATATGGGAAGGGACTATCCTTAGCATTAGGGACATCCATCTTTAGAACAAAACCGTTTAAGAGGGCAAAAATCATATAAAGCAAAGGAAGGCTGGTCCAAAGCATGGGATCAACCAACTTATATTGGCGACTCTTGTCAAAAATAATTGTATCTGCCAAAAACCAGAGAGGGACAATATAATGGCAAAGGAAATTTTCCAAACGGTAAAAATCTGTCGTCAAAGGAGCAAGCATGAAATGATAGATGACACAAGTAATCATAATACTCATAGTGACGCCACCTTTGAGACGTAGAATACCAGGACTCTGCCAACTATCACCACCACTTCGCATCTTTAACAAAAGATAGCCTGTAAAGATTACAACCAAAAGGTTAGAAAGTACTGTGTAGTAAAGCAACATCCCTAGACCACCGCGTTTAGTAATCTCCAAGTATACACCGGTAAAGGCTGCTATAAATAAAAAGATACGACTATAAAATATTACTTTTTCGTTTTTAATCATGATTAAATCTTCTTCACAAATTCTGATTTAAGTTTCATAGCGCCAAAACCATCAATTTTACAGTCGATGTTGTGGTCACCTTCAACAATACGGATATTTTTCACACGAGTTCCTTGTTTGAGATCTTTTGGAGCCCCTTTGACTTTAAGGTCCTTAATCAAAGTGACTGTATCTCCATCAGCAAGTTTATTTCCATTTGCATCGATGGCAACAAGACCTTCTTCAGCTTCTGCTTGCTCAGCAGGATTCCACTCATAAGCACATTCTGGGCAAACGAGAAGTGTGCCATCTTCATATACGTATTCTGAATTACATTTTGGGCAATTTGGTAATTGACTCATGTTATCTCCTTAAAAATTTATGATTATTTGAATGTCAAATTTTCTTTAACAGCAACTATTATACCTTAAAACAGACTATTTGACAAATCATGATAAAAAACGACAAACCGAAATTCAGTTCATCGTTTTTATAGTTCTTATAAATGTTTTTGTGCTTCTGATTTAATATTTTCAACAACTTCTAAAATAGAGAGTCCAGTCGTATCCAAATAGATTGCATCCTCGGCTTGCTTGAGAGGTGAAGTTTCACGATGACTATCTTTATAATCACGCGCAGCAATCTCTTCCTTCAAAGTTTCCAAATTCGTTTCGATACCCTTTGAAAGGTTTTCCTTGTAACGGCGTTCCGCACGCTCATCTACAGATGCTACTAGAAAAATCTTCAATTCAGCTTGAGGCAAGACTACTGTTCCAATATCGCGGCCATCCATAACGATACCACCTTGTTGGGCAATTTCTTGCTGAAGGGCTACCAATTTTTCACGAACAGCTGGAATTGCCGCAAAAGCAGAAACAGCGTTGGTTACTTCATTTTCTCGGATCGGATTTGTCACATCAACATCTCCAACAAAAACAAGCTGGTCTCCATTTTCAGCGCGACCAAAACTAATTGGATATTGTTCCAATAATTCAAGAAGTTGAGATGGCTCATCTGGACTAATTTGGTTTTTCAATGCAATGTAAGTCGCAGCACGATACATAGCACCCGTATCCAGATAAGTATAGCCAAAGTCCTTAGCAATAATCTTAGCTACTGTACTCTTACCACTAGAAGCTGGTCCATCAATAGCAATCTGAATTGTTTTCATCGTTACTCCTATCTTGTCTTAAGGACATCACCAGGATTTGCAAACCAAGTCCCAGTAGACATATGACCAGGATTCAAAGCTTCAAGTTGAGCAATAGAAATCCCTGCTCGAGCTGCAATCGCTGCTTCCCCTTCTCCTGGCAAAACTGTAATAGTTCCTTCAGAATCAGTATGCGCCTCTGTATGTTCTTGTTGAGTTGTCTCTGCTTCTGTTGACTGAGCAGTAGTAGCCACTGTTGTAACTTCTTCTACTTTTGGAGCTGAAGAATCATAAAAATCTTTCAATGTCGAAGTGCGGTCACTTCCACCAGATGACAAGTAAACTAGTACGACTATCATCCCAACAACAATCACAAAGAAAATAATTGCTAAAACAGTTAAAATATGATTAGCCAAGATACCTGAATCATATTGATTACGATGGCGACGTTCTGTTCTTGTTTCTTCTTCCTGGTTTTCATAAATATCTTCTTGCCACGGTTCCTTTTCCATACCTTACTCCTTGAGTTTTTTTTAATTTCTTATTACAATGTAAATATGAAAATTATGCTTATACCTGAACGCTGCATTGCCTGTGGGCTTTGCCAAACTTATTCGGATTTATTTGATTACCATGATAATGGCATCGTCCGTTTTTTCGATGATTCTGAGCAATTAGAGAGAGAAATCACTTGCAGCGACGATGTTTTAGAAGCCGTTAAAAATTGCCCTACCCGCGCTCTGATCAAAGATGAATCTTAAATTTTGGTGGAGCATAGACCTCTATTTTCCACTCCCTCTAGTTTAGCATATTTTTATAGAAATTTATAGTCTTTTTACAGACTTATTTTATTCTATTTTAATTGTTCGTTAAACATTTTTATAACTGATGGATTTTTAGTTGCTATTTTCTATTGATTGTTAAAAAAGAGGAATTTCTTCCTCTTTTTCTATAATACCTCTTTTTATTTAATCTTCAAATCCATTTGGATGCTGACTTTGCCAACGCCATGCATCCTCACACATCTCTGTAATACCAAGTTCTGCTTCCCAACCGAGCTCTGCCTTAGCTTTTGCTGGATCTGAGTAGCAAGCTGCAATATCACCTGGGCGACGTTCAACAATTCGGTAAGGAATTGGGCGACCAACAGCTTTTTCCATATTTTGGATAATTTCAAGAACAGAGTAACCTTTTCCTGTACCAAGGTTATAAATATTTAGACCTGAACCCTTTTGAAGTTTCTTAAGTGCTGCAACGTGTCCTTTCGCAAGGTCAACAACGTGGATATAGTCACGTACACCTGTTCCGTCTTCAGTATCGTAGTCATCCCCAAATACTTGAACTTGTTCCAACTTACCAACTGCAACTTGTGTCACATATGGCAAAAGGTTGTTTGGAATACCGTTTGGATTTTCACCTAAGTCACCACTCTTATGAGCTCCAATTGGGTTGAAATAACGAAGCAACACAACGTTCCATTCTGAATCGGCTTTATAGATATCTGTCAAGATTTCTTCAAGCATTAGCTTGGTACGACCATAAGGGTTAGTAGCTGAAAGTGGGAAATCTTCTAAGATTGGAACTGTATGAGGATCTCCATATACTGTTGCTGATGAGCTAAAGATGATATTTTTACAATTTGTCTCTTCCATGACTTTCAAGAGACTGAGAGTACCTGCAATATTGTTATCATAGTATGCTAGTGGTATACGTGTAGATTCCCCTACAGCCTTCAAACCAGCAAAATGAATCACTCCTGTTGGTTCTTCATTTCTGAAAATATCACGAAGAGTTTCAGTATCACGAATGTCTGCTTCATAGAAAGGAATTTCTACGCCAGTAATTCTTTCCACCACTTCTAAGCTTTTACGGCTACTGTTTACCAAATTATCCACGACAACTACTTGGTGTCCGGCTTGAACCAATTCAATAACAGTGTGAGTTCCGATGAAACCTGCTCCACCTGTAACCAGAATTTTTTCTTGCATTTTATTTCCTCAATTCTTGGATTATTTTTTTCATTTTACCATTTTTGATAGGGAAAGTCATTTACTTTCCTAAGACTACCGTAAAAACTAGGTAAAAGATTTACGATTGTTTCTCTTTAATATATCTCTCAGTTGGATAATCTGCTGGATCCAATACTCCACTTCTTCCTTGAAGCATTTGAGCTAGGTGATAACCGATAATAGGACCAGTCGTTAACCCTGAAGATCCTAGACCACTTGCTGTATAGACTTCTGATAAATTTGGGACCAGTCCGAAAAATGGAGAAAAGTCACTCGTATAAGCTCGAATTCCTACACGTTCTTCACTAATCATTGCACCTTTTAAGCTAGGATAAAATAGACTCGCTGCCTCAGCCATTTGATCGAGCAAGGTTTCATCCACTGTCAAGTCAAAGCCCATGTCATTTTCATGAGTAGCCCCTAAAGATAATTTACCGCTTGGAAATGGTATCAAATCCCACTCACCTTCTGGCATAACCACAGGGTAGGTTCCCATATCTTGTGGCACTTGATAATCTCTAAGTTGTCCTTTTTGAGGACGAACATCCACCTCGTATCCTAAGGGCTCTAACATGTGTCCAAGCCAAGCTCCCGTAGATAAAATAACTTGATCAAAAACTTGATTGTCTATTTGATAGCCCGATGATAGAGGTTTTAGACTAACCTCTTTCTTTACCACCTTTACTTGACTGGTTTCAAGCAAGCAACTAACTAAAAGTTGTCCATCTACTCGAGCTCCTCCAGAAGCATAGAGCAATCTCTCAAATCCCTCTAATCCAGGGAATAGGTTACTTGTAGTAGCTTGGTCCAAAATGGCTAATTCGCCAATTAAGGGAGATTCATCCCTACGTTGCAAGGCTAAGTCATAGAGTTCTTCGAGCTTGGAATCATCTTTTTTGAGAAGTAAGACTCCTGAGCGCTGGTAGAAATCAACCTTTTGACCAGATTTTTCTAAATCAGCCAATAAATCCACATAGAAATCAGCTCCTAGGCGAGCCATCTTGTACCAAGCTTTATTACGTCGTTTAGAGAACCAAGGACTAATGATTCCTGCAGCTGCCTTGGTCGCTTGGCCGTATCCATGATCAAAGACAGTTACTTCGATATCTGCTTCTTTAGAGAGGTAGTAGGCGGCCGTTGCCCCTACAATCCCTGCTCCTACAATGGCAACTTTTTTCATTGTCTTTACTTTCTAACTAGATATGATGGAATGGATTGGTAGAAGCTTGACTTGCGATAATTTCGAGAGACCAAGCATTCTCTTTCTTCCATTCGTTCAAGAGCTCTGCGATTCTTTCGACAAAAAGCACTTCGATATAGTGTCCCGGATCTAGAGCTAACAAACCATCTGACAGGATATCTTGGGCAGTGTGGTAGTATATGTCTCCAGTAATGTAGACATCCGCTCCTTTTGCTAAAGCATCAGGATAGAATGATTGACCACTTCCACCACAGATAGCCACTCTTGAGATGGTTTTTTGCAAATCGCTCTCTTTATAATATACCATACGGAGACTATCTAGACCAAAGACTTCCTTAACATAGTCAGCAAATTCCTTAAATGTTTGAGGCCTAATAGTTCCAATACGGCCAATCCCACGTTCAGGACCTGTTTCCTGTAGATAAGTTGTCGCCTCAATGCCTAGCATCTGGCAGAACCAGTCATTGAGACCATTTTCAACAATATCAATATTAGTATGACTGACATAGACCGCGATATCATACTTGATAAGATCAATATAAATCTGATTTTGAGGACGGCTAGCTACCAAGTCCTTGATTGGACGAAAGATAGGGGCGTGCTTAACGATAATCAAATCAACACCCATTTCAATAGCTTCAGCGACTGTCTCTTCACGGATATCAAGAGCAACCATGACTTTTTGGATATCCTTATCTAGAGTGCCAATTTGCAGACCACGACTATCACCTTCCATAGAAAATTCTTGCGGGCAATAGGCTTCATAACGCTTAATCACTTCACTTGCTTTCATGGAGCACCTCCTTAATGGCTTGAATTTTATCTGCTAGAACCTGACGTTCTTCTTGATTTTTTTCTGGAATTTGACTAAGGGCAAACTCAAGCTTAGCAGCTTCTTTTTGCCATTTTTGGATGAAGGCTGGACTGCCTTCTTTGGACAAGAAGGGGCCAAACCGAACATCAGTGGCTGATAGCTTCATTTCGCCAGCTTCTGCAACTATGATCTCATAGAATTTCCCAGCTTCTTCTAGGATACTTTCTGCTATGATTTGAAAACCATGCTCTTGTAGCCAAGAACGCAACTCGTCTTCACGGTTATTCGGTTGAAGAATCAAACGCTCAACATTGGCTAGTTTACCTAATCCCTCTTCCAAAATCGTAGCAATCAAACGACCACCCATTCCAGCAATAGTGATGACAGAGACCTGGTCACTTTCTTCGAAAGCTGCTAAACCATTGGCTAAACGAACCTGAATTTTCTCAGTCAAACCATGACTTTCAACATTTGTAACTGCAGATTGATAGGGCCCTTCTACAACTTCTCCTGCAATAGCACGCTTGATGTGACCTTTTTCAACCAATTCAATCGGTAGATAAGCATGGTCGCTCCCAACATCAAGTAAAACGGCTCCTTGCGGAACAAAAGAAGCTACCGTTTCTAATCTCTTTGAAATCATCTTCTCTCACTTTCCAAAAGTCTATTTCCCTTTATTATACCATATTTTATCTAGCAATCCTGTACCTAAAAAAGACCGCAATCAAGGATTGCAGCCTTTTCTTTATATTCTAGCTTGATAACGACTTGTCAGGATGAAAATGACAGCAAATATGACCATCATAATGCCATAGACAGGTAATGTTTGTCCTGTAAGTGTTGAAATTTCAAGCAATTTTTGAATTTTTGGGAATAGAGCTGTTCCAAGGAAGCCACCAACTGACCAAATAATCAAGAGAATACGCCACAGACTAAATGGCAAGCAAGCTCTAACTACTGACATAAAACCAATCGATGCTAGTAGATAATACAGAAGAGTCGAAATTTCAATGGCTGACCAGCCTTGACTTGTTCCAAAAATTTTAATAAATAGAACGCTAAAGACTACCATCAAGGCACTTGGTAAAGCACGAAGCATGGACTTTCTGAGGAAGTTTTGTTCCACAGGTTTGATATTTCGTTCAAAGGTCAATACGAACGGCGGGAAACCTTCCACAAACTGGTCAATCATGGTAATCTGAATCGGGATAAACGGGAAAATCAAAATCCATTCAGTACGACCTAACAATGCACTTGCAATACAGATGATTGCCAATAAGAATGAATAGATGGTCTTAATCAAGAAAATTGGAGCAATGTGAGCAATATTATTAACTACACGACGACCCTCAAAGAGTATCTCAGGAACATCATTAAAGTCTGAGTTCAAGAGAACCAGATTTGCAATCTGACGAGTCGCTGGATCTCCTTCAGCCATCACGATGGAACAATCTGCCTCGCGGAGAGCAAGGATATCATTGACACCATCTCCTGTCATGGCAGTAGTATGACCTGCTTTTTTCAGAGTTTGGATAATCAGTTTCTTTTGATGAGGCGAGACACGTCCAAAAATCGCTGTCTCCTCAGCTATAGCAATCAATTCCTCGTCCGTGATTTTTGAACAATCTACATAGCTATGATAATCTGCAAAACCTGCTTTTTGAGCAATACTTGAAACGGTAACTGGATTATCACCAGATATAATTTTCAACCCTACTTCCTGAGAACGTAGATAGTCTAAAGTTTCAGCAGCCCCTTCTCGGATAGGATCTAGAATCTCAAGCAGAGCCAAGGCTCGCATATCCGATGGTTTCTGCGGTTTGTGGTGGTCAAGTTTTTCTTGACTTAGAGCCAAAACTAAGACACGAGACCCTCGTTCAAGAGCTTCCCTAGCTTCAGGAACTTCAGCATCCAACAACATCTCAGGTGCACCTAGGAAAACAGTTCCGATACCTTCCAATTCCATCGCTCCCCATTTTCGATCACTAGAAAATGGAAGACTAGAAATCATCGGATAGGCTACCTCTCCCGCAAAACGCTTTCGAATAGCTTGAGCAGTTGGATTTTTATCCTCACTGTGTGCCATATAGCTGGTTAGTATTTTTGCAATAGCATCCTTGTCATAAGCCTGGGTCAGAGGAAGAACAGTCTCAACCTGCATCTTCCCTTGAGTGATGGTACCTGTTTTATCCAAACAAAGCATATCCACGCGTGCAAGGGTTTCAACAGAATACATCTCCTGCACCAAGACCTTTTTCAAACCTAGCTTAATGACAGCAGTTAAGAGAGAGGTAATGGTCAAAAGTGCGATTCCCTTAGGCAACATCCCCAAAAGAGCTGTAGAGGAATTCACTACAGAAGATTTAAGGGGTAAACCTTTTAAGACCAAAGCTTCAAGCAAGAGGGCAATTCCAAATGGAATGATGATTTTCCCAGTAAATCCTGCAAGTTGATCAAGTGATTTCATGATACGGGAATTGATTGGTTTAACGGTCTTAGCTTCAAGCATGAGTTTAGCAGCATAGTTGTCTGCTCCAACATGATGAACCTGTGCTAAGACAGACCCACTTGCAAGAAAACTTCCTGACAGCATCAAGTCTTCTACTTCTTTTTGAACCAAGTCACTCTCACCTGTTAACATGGCCTCATTGACTTCAGCAAAGCCTTCTAATACAACTGCATCACTTGGAATCTGATCCCCTGCAGACAAGCGAATCACATCATCCAAAACAAGCTCTTCTGGGTCTAAAGCAATCTCCTGTCCATCACGAATAGTCGTAATCTTTTCTTTATTCAAGAGATTGAGTTTATCAACCATATGCTTGGCACGTAATTCAGTTACAATTCCTGAAAAAGCATTAAAACAGATAACCGCAAAGAAGACCAAGTTACTCCATGCTTGAACAAAAGCGAGTGCTAAGGCGATGGCAAAGTTTAATGCATTGAATAAAGTAAAGACATTTCGCTTTACAATCTGCCAGGTACTCGTACTAGCTGAAGCTTTGAAATCATTGACCTGTCCCTGTTTCTGACGATCTTTAACTTCTGATTGGCTTAAGCCCATAATTTTATTTTTATCCATAAATTCTATCATATCATTTTTTTTTGAATAATTCTAATTTCAAATAAAGAGCTTTTCAGCCTTTACAAAAAACATTTGCCTGTCCTACTATGATAGGGTATAATAAAAGAAAGAAAACTGAAGGAGACACCATGTTTTATACTTATCTACGTGGGCTAGTTATGTTGATTTTATGGTCGATCAATGGAAATGCTCACTTTCACAATACTGAAAAAATTCCAAGTTTAGATGAGAACTATATCCTTGTTGCCCCACACCGTACTTGGTGGGATCCAGTCTACATGGCTTTTGCAACAAAACCGAAACAATTTGTCTTTATGGCCAAAAAAGAACTCTTTTCAAATCGTATCTTTGGTTGGTGGATTCGCATGTGTGGCGCCTTCCCGATTGACCGAGAAAATCCAAATTCTTCTGCCATCAAGTATCCAATCAATGTTCTTAAAAAAAGTAATCGTTCACTGATTATGTTTCCAAGCGGTAGTCGTCATTCCAATGATGTTAAGGGTGGTGTAGCTCTCATTGCAAAGATGGCCAAGGTTCGCATCATGCCTGTTACCTATACTGGTCCTATGACTCTAAAAGGGCTTGTCAGCCGTGAACGTATTGATATGAACTTCGGAAATCCTATTGATATCTCAGATATTAAAAAGATGAATGATGAAGGAATTGAGATGGTTGCAGACCGTATCCAATCTGAATTCCAGCGTCTAGATGAAGAAACAAAACAATGGCACAATAACAAAAAACCAAATCCACTCTGGTGGTTCATCCGTATCCCTGCACTACTTCTCGCAATTATTATCGGAATTCTGACAATTCTCTTTACCTTTGTAGCAAGTTTTGTTTGGAATCCAGACAAAAAACGAGAAAAACTACAATAAACTGATTGAGGCTTAAGGTTTATCAACCTTAAGCTTTTTATCATAGTATCAGTCAATTTCTTGTAAATCTAAGCCAATATTGACAAAAATTTGAATCTGTAGTATACTCTTTTGGTAAGCTGATTTAGCTCAGTAGGCAGAGCGCATCCATGGTAAGGATGAGGTCGCCGGTTCGATCCCGGCAATTAGCATCATTTATCAGTTCCTTTTTTAGGAACTGTTTTTTTCTTGACAAACTATTGCCCTTATAGTAAAATATAATCTGCGATGAGTCGATATGTAGCGAGAGCTACAATTGCGCAAAGGAGGTCATTAACGCAGGAGCGGACCTTGAGAAATTGTGTGAACCGGTTTCTCACATGGAGATGCCTCTCATGCTTTCTGGTTTTCCAGAAAGCTTTTTTTAAAATCTTTTATAGTTCAGATAGAAAAAAAAGCCTATCACCCAAGCGCGAACGCTTGATGTGATAGGTTTTTATTTTTTGATTAACGTACAGTACGGATACGCATAGTGTTTGTACGAACTGCTTCACCAAGTGGCACACCTGCTACGATAACGATATCGTCACCAGATTGTACAAGACCTGCTTCAACTGCTTTACGTTCAGCAATTTCAAACATGTCATCAGTTGATGATGGAGTTTCTGTCAACATTGGGATAACACCCCAGTTCAACATCAATCCACGTTCTGTCAATTCGTCAAATGTCAATGCCAAGATATCAGCATTTGGACGGTATTTAGAAATCAAACGTGCTGTGTGACCAGTCTTAGTAAGAGTTACAACCAATTTGATGTCCATTGAGTTTGTAGCATCTTTAACTGCTGAAGCCATAACTTCTGTCTTAGAGTTACGTTCAAATGTATCTGAGTTCAAACGTCCGTATTCGTTAAGAAGAGTTTGAGCGTTCTTGTCGATTGTAGCCATTGTACGAACAGACTCAAGTGGGTATTTACCATTTGCAGACTCACCTGAAAGCATAGTAGCGTCAGTTCCGTCGATAACAGCATTAAATACGTCTGATACTTCTGAACGAGTTGCACGTGGTTTTTCAGTCATTGTTTCAAGCATGTTTGTTGCAGTGATAACAACTTTACCAGCAGCGTTTACTTTAGTGATGATCATTTTTTGGTAAACTGGAACCATTTCGAATGGTACTTCGATACCCATGTCACCACGAGCGATCATGATACCGTCAGCAGCTTCAATGATTTCGTCCAAGTTATCGATACCTTGTTGGTTTTCGATCTTAGCGAACAATTGAACATGACCGTTACCAGTTTCTTCACAGATAGCACGAACTTCGTTCACGTCTTTTGCAGTACGTACGAATGAAATCGCGATGAAGTTGATACCTTGTTCAAGACCGAAGCGGATATCAGCGTTATCACGTTCAGCAAGAGCTGGGAAAGGAATTTTTGTGTTAGGGATGTTTACACCTTTTTGTTTAGCGATCACACCGTCGTTTTCAACTTCAACTACAAATTCACGAGTTGCATCGTCTTTTTCTACAACACGAAGACCAAGTTTACCATCGTCAACCAATACTTGGCGACCAACTTCAACGTCATCATAGATGTCAAGAGCTCCAGCAACGTTCAAAGCAATCACTTCACGTGTTGATTTGATTCCTTGTTTAGTTGCAACACGGATTTTTTCACCAGTTTTGTATGAATACTCTTTTGCATCGCCTTCGAACAATTCAGTACGGATTTCTGGTCCTTTAGTATCAAGAAGGAAACCAACTTTTTTACCTGCAAGTTTTTCTGCGAGTTTAACAGTTGCCATACGGTCACCTTGTTCTTGGTGGTCACCGTGTGAGAAGTTGAAACGGAAAGTGTTAGCTCCTGCTTCAATCAATTGAGCAATGTTTTTAGCTGAAGCTTCAACGTCAAGTTTTTCACCCCAGTATCCGTCATCACCGAATTTTTTACCACCACGGATTTCTACCGCAGGACCCAAAGTTGCAACTATTTTTACACGTTTGTTCATGATTTTTGTGACTCCTTTATATAATTCGACCTTTTATGGTCATCTTACCAGATTTATGAAAATTGATTATGACAAGCTCTTGTTCAAGTCAGAAAGCTCAATATCAGCTTTGTGAGGGTTATTGACAACAATCTTACCATCAGCTGTTAAGCTAAACAATGCTCCTTCTTCTGCTGTACCAAGAATTGGATTTTCAACCATTTTCTCGTTACGGATACCAACAGCGACACCACCGATTCCTTGTTTAAGGAGTTTAACAGCGTGTGCACCCATGCGTGACGCCAATACACGGTCACGAGCAGTTGGAGATCCACCACGTTGGATGTGACCAAGTTCAGTTACACGAAGGTCGCTTGTATCTCCAGCTTCTTTTAGTTTTTGACCAAATTCAGCCGCTGACATAACACCTTCTGCCAAAACGATAATGTTGTGTTTTTTACCGTGTTCATAACCAGCTTTGATGCTTGCTACGATATCTTCAAATTTGAAACCTTCTTCAGGGATAATGATTTCGTCAGCACCAGTCGCGATACCTGCCCAAAGAGCGATATCTCCAGCGTTACGTCCCATTACCTCAACGACGAAAGTACGACGGTGACTTGATGAGGTATCACGAATCTTATCGATCGCGTCCATTGCAGTCATAACTGCAGTATCAAATCCGATTGTGAAGTCAGTACCTACGATATCGTTATCGATTGTACCTGGAAGTCCAATAGCAGGGAATCCATGCTCAGTCAAGCGCATAGCTCCATGATAAGAACCATCACCACCGATAACTACGACACCTTCGATACCATGTTTTTTCAACTGCTCAATCCCTTTTAGTTGACCTTCAAGTTGTGCAAACTCAGGGTAACGAGCAGAGTGAAGGAAAGTACCACCACGTGAAATGATGTCTCCCACTGAAGCAGCATCAAGTGGATAAATCTCACCAGCAACCATACCAGCGTATCCATCATAGATACCAAATACTTCCATTCCTTCTGAGACTGCTTGACGAACAACTGCACGGATAGCAGCATTCATGCCAGGGGCGTCTCCACCACTAGTCAAAACAGCAATACGTTTCATTTGGTTTTGCTCCTTTTTCTTTTAACATTCTAACTGATTATACCATATTTAAAGTTAAAATTCTTTTATTTTCATTGATTTTTAACGATAAATCGTTTTCATTGTCATTTGACTTAAAGATTCTTGTAAGCTTGCGTCTTTTGCTACAAAATAACCTGGCAAAAGGACATTTTTTTGTTCATCCTCATAGCGAATAACGACAGGAATTTGTCCCTTGTATTGCTCTAAAATATGATAAATTTCAGAATCATGGTTATGATTAGCAACTTGAATCCAAAAACGTTCACTCACTGCTTCTTTTAGATTATTTAACACTAATTGAAGACGACCATCTCTTGCCTGTACTTTTCCATTTAGGTAGTAAAATCTTCCTTCATGTAAGAGATTTTTAAATTGGCGATACTGATCAGAAAAAACAGTAACTTCCAAATTTGTCTTACTATCACTTACTTTCAAAAAGGCCATATTTTCACCTTTTTTAGTTCGAATCACTCGGATAGATTGAACCTCAACAAGCACTGTGGCTGTCTGTCCTTCAGAAAGTTCAGCCAAACTCACAATTGGATACAAGGGATTCTTTGCTAAGACCAACAATGGATGTTGACTAACTCCAACTCCTAACCATTCTTGTTCTTTTTTGAATTTTTCAATATTAGAGAAATCCTCTGTATCTGTCCAGCTATAGCTAGAATCAGCAAAGAGGCTACCTAACTCTTCTACAAAAATAAATAGAGTTGGTAGATTTGCTAAAATCTTTTGCCGATTTTTATCAAATCCATCAAAGAGGCCAACTTCTACTAAAGGAGTTAGGAGGCTTAGTTTCTGATAATTTTTGGGGAGTCGTGTGACAAAATCTTCGACACTGCTAAAAGGACGATTCTCGATTATCCAATAAGCAAAGTCACGAGGCATTCCCTTAATGCTTTTAAGCCCCAAATAAACTGTCTTAGCCGTCAACTTATCTTGATATGGAACTGTATTAATCGAAAGCGGAGTCAGTTCAAAGCCCATTTCAAGCGCATCGAGAATATAATCTCCACTCGCATAATTGAGCATGACCTGATAAAAGATAGCAGGGTAATGTGTTTTAAAGTAGGCAAGCTGAAAAGCTAAAGCTGCATAAGCATAAGCATGCGAACGGTTGAAGCCGTAACCAGCAAATTTTTCCATTACGGCAAAAACTTCTTGCGCCTGTTCTTTGCTATGTCCTTTTTCGAGTGCACCTTGGATGAAACTTTCTTCCATTCGGTGCATCTCAGCTACGTTCTTTTTCCCCATGGCACGACGTAAAATATCGGCCTTCCCAAGACTAAAACCAGCATAACGTTGAGCTACTTGCATCACCTGCTCTTGGTAGAGCATAATACCATAAGTCGGAGCTAAGATATCTTCTAGCACAGGGTCCAGAACTGTTACCTTTTCTTTTCCGTGTTTTCGGGCCACAAAGTTATCAATATAGTCACTTGCTCCCGGTCTGTTGAGGGAAGTCGTCGCCACTACTTCTTCAAAGCTTTCTGGTTTCACGCGCTTTAATAAGCGAATGGCACCAGGTTGTTCAAACTGAAAGATTCCCTTAGTTTTGCCAGCTGCAAAGAGGGCTAAAGTTTCTTTATCCTCAAGGTTTATGTCCTCTATTCTTAGTGGAACTCCTTGAGTTTCATATAAGAGCTCCTGCATTTTTTGAGCGAAGGTTAGGTTTCGAAGACCCAAGAAGTCCATCTTGAGCAAGCCATTTCCTTCAACTCCATGCGCATCATACTGGGTAATCAGCATGTCCTCACCATACTTAAGAGGGATATAATCTGTTAGATTTTTATCACTGATTACAACTCCAGCAGCGTGGATGGAAGTTTGTCGAGGATAGCCTTCTATCTTTTTGGCAATTTTAAAAGCTTTTTGATACTCAATCTTACTTTGAATCAGTTGTCTAAATCCTAGATTACCTTCATAGGCAGATGTTAAGGTATCTTTGGTTCCTATCTTTTTGGTAATGGCCGTCAATTCGTACTCAGGGACACCATACCGTTTAAAAATATCTCGGATGGCCTGCTTAGCACCAAAGGTCGAGTAAGTGACAATCTGCGCAGCGTGGATACTACCATAACGGTCACGAACATAACGAATAAATTCAGGGCGATAGATATCAGGGATATCAATATCGATATCTGGCATGGTGTAACGTTCACGATTCAAGAAACGCTCAAAGATGAGATTCTTAGCTACAGGATCAATCCCTGTAATATCTAAAGCGTAAGCTACTAAACTTCCTACCGCAGAACCACGTCCCATTCCCATGTAATATCCCTGAGACCGACCAAAACGCAATAGGTCCCAGACAACTAAAAAATAGTCATCGAATCCCATATCATGAATCACAGATAGCTCTTCTTCTAAACGATTCTGATAGACAAAATCTAGCAAGCCTTTTTGCTCCAAGCCCTTAACAGCTCTCTCCCTTAATTCCTCAACAGCTGGTCTCTCCGGATTAAAACGAGGAAGCTTGAGACTACTATCAATCTCGTAGGAAGTCCCCTTGGTCAATCTTGCTAGGTTTTCGAGTGCTTGTGGAAACTTCTCTTGAAAAACCTGTTCTAAACGGTCAGCAGGCAAAAACAAGCCCTGTTGAGATTGAACATCAACCTCCCTCAAGGTCACGTTTTCCTTAATCGCTTTAAGCATCTGTAGGGCTTCCAAATCCTCAGGTTCGAAAGAATTAACACGATAAAGCGGGAGGATGGGGTGAGAAAAATTCGATTGAGGTGTATCTGGATAAACCCCGATATAGTAGTCATATCCCAAATCTAAGCCAACAATCTCAGGATAATAGGGAACAATGACACAGATATCCTCCAGGTAAGGAGAAAAGTCAGTCCAATCTTTTTTACCTGTCATCTTTAGAGACGACAGCTTCATCAGGTTTCGATAGCCACGATTTGACAGGGCTAGAAAACGTAGATTGATCCATTCATCTTGATGATGAACAGTCATCTCAAGACCTAATAAAGGCTGAATCTCCTGTTTCTGGCATTCTTTGATAAAATAATAGGCTCCATAGAGATTGTCTTCATCCATGATTCCAAGTGATGAATAACCATATTCCTTCCCTTGACTGACATATCTCTTAATCGAAACCATGCTCTCCATGAAACTATAGACAGTTTTGGTATCCAGTTGGGCAATCATTCTTTCTCACCTCCCTTATTCTTTCTCTATTATACCATTTAAAAAATAGAAAAACAGATACTTTTGTTCTTATCAAACTAAAAAACCACAGCCTTAAAGGCTATGGTTTTATGATATGAAATAAGTTCGAAGAAGAGTTGCGCCTAGCTTTTTTAATTTAATTACTTGTATCTTTCGTTAAAAATATACCGATTAAAACTAGAACTAGGGAGAGAAAAGGAAAAATCCTAAAAATCTGCCAATCCGGGTCGAATGCCAAAAGTCCTGAAAGCAAATAAAATCCTGCACTTGTATACAAGACAGTTTTATTTACTTTCTTGATTCCTATCTGTGTTAAGACAGTTGCTATAGCGTAAGCAATTAAATTAGGACCTAGAAAAATCAAGAATACAATTCCCCATGGACCAGCAACTAAAGCAATAGATATAAATAGAAGAATATAGGTAAGAGCCAAATAAAATGAGAAAGATAGAAGAATCGAGGGTTTCTTGACTGCTTTTGGACCATTCTGCATATCTTCCACCGAATTATTTTCTACAATTAGTTTATCTTCTTCTTTGTTTAGCTCTACATTTGGTTTTTGGTCTGACATCTTTTTCTCCCACTAATTTGTTAAGTTATTTTTATTATATCCCAATTTGTCAAATTAAGCTAGATAGAAAAAGCCATCTATATTAGTCTCAGATAAACGCTCACATTTGTCTGAAAGAAACTAACATAAATGATCTACACTACTCCCTATCAAGTTTTTCTGAGACAGGTGAAATTGTCTCGCTCAATTTGACAAATGAGGAGTTTTTATTATTTTTCACGAATCACTTCTACCTTGTATCCATCTGGATCTTTGATAAAGTAATAGTTTGGTTGAGTACCTGGAAGCCCTTTAGGTTCCGTTACTTCATAACCTTTTTCGCTATGTTCTTTGTGAAGAGCTTCAAGGTCAGGTGTACTTAGAGCGATGTGAGCAAAGCCGTCACCTACAACATAAGGCCCATGATCATAGTTGTAAGTCAACTCCAATTCATAGTCATCACCGTCAAGACCTAGATAAACAATCGTAAAAGCATAGTCTGGAAAATCCTTACGACGCAATTCCTTAAATCCAAAAGCATCTTGGTAAAAAGCAATTGATTTTTCAAGATTTTCTACTCGCAAGCAAGTATGTAACATTTTTGAAGCCATTTTTTCTCCTTTGTTAAAAAAAGACTGGAACAAACTTGCACCAGTCTTATGAATAATTATTTACCAAGTTTTGCTTTAGCTGCATCTGCAAGAGCTGTGAAAGCTGCTGCGTCGTTAACAGCCAAGTCAGCAAGCATTTTACGGTTAACTTCGATCTCAGCCAATTTCAAACCATGCATCAATTGTGAGTATGAAAGTCCGTTCATACGAGCTGCCGCATTGATACGTGTGATCCACAATTTGCGGAAGTCACGTTTCTTTTGACGACGGTCACGGTATGCATAGTAGTAAGAGTTCATTACTTGTTCTTTTGCAGTACGGAACAAGATGTGTTTAGCTCCATAGTAACCTTTAGCTAATTTAAGAATACGTTTACGACGTTTGCGTGATACAACGCCACCTTTAACACGTGCCATTTATATTTCCTCCAATATTTCCTAGAATTCTTTACTTACAAATACGCGATTATTTCAAGCGAGTAAGCATTGCTTTGATACGTTTGAAATCTCCTGAATGCACCATAGATGCTTTACGAAGATGACGACGTTGTTTCTTAGTTTTTCCGTGGAAACGGTGAGAAGTGTAAGCACGGAAACGTTTAAGTCCACCAGAACCTGTACGTTTGAAACGTTTAGCTGATGCGCGGTGTGTTTTTTGTTTTGGCATGATATTTTCTCCTTTTTTTAACTTTCTGACAGATTATTTCTTGTCAGTTGCTGGTGCCAACTGCATGAACATTTGACGACCATCCATTTTAGCACGTTGTTCGATGATAGCAATATCTTGAGTTGCTTCAGCGAAGTCTGCTAAAACTTTTGCACCAATTTCTTTATGGGTAATCATACGTCCCTTAAAGCGAATAGATACCTTTACTTTGTTTCCTTTTTCAAGGAACTTACGAGCATTGCGAAGTTTAGTTTCGAAGTCACCCTTGTCGATAACTGGGCTCAAACGAACTTCTTTCACGGTCACAACGCTTTGTTTTTTGCGTTGTTCTTTTTGTTTCTTCTGGTACTCAAATTTGAACTTACCGTAGTCCATAATTTTCGCAACAGGAGGTTTAGCTTGAGGCTGAATGAGAACCAAGTCCACGTTAGCTTCATCCGCAAGTGCTTGCGCTTCGCTTAGTGGTTTGATACCCAATTGCTCACCTTCAAGACCGATTAAGCGAACTTCGCGTACACGAATTTCATCATTGATGAATAAGTCTTGCTTTGCTATGGTTTTCACCTCTTTTTTTAGTTTAGAGAAAAACAAGAGCGGACTTGCTAACGCAAATCCGCACTACATGATTATATTTCATTCCTGAAACTTGATCTGTAGGGGCCAGACAACGTTAGTCGCAAGGCGAGAAGTTCTCACTTCTGCTTTTCTCATCTTGTATATGATATCAAGTTTTCCCCTACTTGTCAAGATAAAAATTTATCTTTTTTATTTTTTCTCAATGGAATTTTGATTCAAGTCAGATCCTTAGGTATTGACTCTACTGATTCCGTGAATAGTAAATCTCATGTGGTTTCACATGGTTACCTAGCAATTCAGATACTGTAACAAAGCTATATCCTTGTCCTTGCAGATACTCAATAACTTTTGGCAATGAGTTAACGGATGTTTGATGGATATCATGCATGAGGATGATAGATCCATTTGTCGCTTGACGTTGAATCTCAGTTAAAATAGCAGCCTCATTCTTGCTCTTCCAGTCCAAACTATCAACATCCCACATAATAAAGCTCAAATCCAGGCTGTTGCGGATATCATCTGAAACAGCACCATATGGAGGTCGCATCAATTTTGAACTTGTTCCAAGTACACTAGTAATTGCTGATTCTGTATCCGTAATTTGCTTCTTAGCATCTTCCAATGATAGCTTGGTTAGAACTGGGTGGTTCCAACTGTGATTTCCGACCTCGTGCCCCTCAGATTTCATCCTTTTTAGAAGAGCTTCATTCCCACTAATATTTTGGCCTTGTACAAAGAAAGTAGCTTTTATCTTGTACTTGGCTAGAATATCTAAAGCTTGTGGTGTTGTTGTTGCATTTGGACCATCGTCGAAGGTGAGAGCTACAACTTTTTTATGTTTTTCCTCTTGAACTTTTTTATAAAGTTCAGCATCTTTTTCTGTTAGATATGATGTTTGAATAAAATCAAAGAAATTTGAAATAGGCATTGCTATTTCTTCTATATTGTTAGTTGCTTTGACTGGATAAAGAACCAATTGGCTATCTTTATAGGCAAACTTCCAAGTTGATAATTCTGCCGCTGATAAATCAGCTGAAACTTGATCAACCACTGATTGCTCAACTTGTTTATCCTGAAGAGTAGACTTAAGATCTTCGAGTAATTTTTCCTTAGCTTTGCTTGTATCTGTGAAAAGTTGGTCCAGAGTAAAGACAGAACCATCTTCTTTTAGATAAAGCTGACTGAGTGTGGTATTTTCTAATTCGACAACATTCGAATTTACCAAATTAAAAGCTTGCTTTTTAATCAATCGATTTTCAACCCCAGTTAAAGATGAGTCCCCTTTTTCTGGGTAATAAAAAATCAACTGTTCTTTTCCTTCTACTTTGTCAGTGATATCCTTTACAATCTCATTCTTAACAGAGGAGATAACACTATCTCCAACCATTGGATAATAGGTGATAATCTCTGATTTTTCCTTGCGAAAATGTTCCTTTTGAGTGCCTTGTGAGTAGACTTCATCTTTTTCCTTCTTGAGACTTTCAATCTTTTGTTCGAAAGCATGTTTACTCATCACTTTATAGGTAATTACACTGCCAAGTGCTAACATTGTTATAAATAAAAGCAAGACAAGAGTGCCAAGCTTTTTATTATTTTTCTTCTTTACTTTATTCTGGGGTAATCTCTTTTTTGTCATAGTTTTATCATATCAAATCAGAGCTATAATTTCAATGAAAACACAGAAGAAAGTCATTTTTAATAGGAAAGGAAAAGTAAAAGAACCCTGGCACATTCTAGGGTTCTTTTTAAAATTAGAAGCGAATACTTTCTCTTGTTTTCTCATAAGAAGTAACAAAACGGTTGGTTACTCCTGGCTCAGCAACTTCTAATGCTTGAGAGATTTTTTCGAAAGATGCTTGGTAATCAAAGGTCGTTTCAAAGATATTCAAAGCTTCTTGGAAAGCTTGTTGAATACGATCATCAAATGATCTGTAACGGTTAGAATATTGAAGCAATTGTTCTGTCAATGTTGCATTTTGAACAATACTGTATGTTTCTTCTTCCAACATATTCATATCATTTGTCGCAATCTCAAGAATACGATTGACAGATTCGATATTCACTTGTGCTTGTTCCAACTCAGCCATTAAGTCTTCTGTACTGTGACTTGCATCAAAGAAGAGCTTCAAGAATTTTTGTGGAATCCCTGGAAGATTTCTCTTCTCCATATAGCGTTTAATGGTATGTAGACGGTTGACGTATACATTTGCTTTTTGACGAGCATTGATGTCATCCTTTTCAATCTGAACAAGGCGTTCGCTGACACCGATTTGGTCATCTTCAATATCTTTTAATGTAGATTGGAGACTTTCTAAACGTTCTTGCAAGACAGAGTATGCTTCTGAAACTTCTGATTGGTCGTTTGTCAATTCTTCAATTGTAGTATTCAAGGCAGAAATATCTGCTTGAAGGCGACGAACTCGATTCACATCGCTTTCTGAAATCAAGTAAGTTTTACCAAGACGTTCGATATCTTTAACCAAGACTTGATTGTTTTCTTTCAAGTGTTGAAGATATGTAGGTAGGGTTGTTACCAATTTCTCGAAAGCTTTATGAGCGTTAATTTCACGAGTGAAAATATCATAAAGCGCATTGATTTCTTCTTGGATTTGAGTATTTTCATACTCTGCGTTATCCAATTCTAATTTGCGAATATTTTCGTGATTGTTTTTCAAGGCTTCATATAGAAGTTGAAGTCGTGATTCGATATCAGTTTCTACAAAATGGTAGTTCTCATCTAAGAGTTTACGATATCCTGCTTCTAAATCTTCAAGTTGATCTGGCAACTCAGTAGTAAGTTTAGCCACAATCGCTGGAATTCTTTCAACGATATGTGTCAACGCAAGAATATGATTTTCTGCGTTATCCAAAATACCTGCTGCTTCAACTGGGTCACCTGAAGAGTTCAAGGTTACAAATTGAGAAAACTCAGATTGGATATTCTCCAATTGTTTTTCAATTTCTGGAAGAGCTTGACCATATTTTTCAGAATCTTCGGCTACAGTATTTTGTAGTTTTTCAAACAAGTCTAAGGCATGCAATACGCGTCCGCTATTTTTTGATTCTTGTTTTTCCAAATCTGACAAGGCGTTGCGAATTGCTGCAATATCCTCTTCAACAAGTTCGATTTGACTCTCAATTTGATCAATTTGGTGTTTAGCTTTCAAGAAACGGAATGAGCTATTGTAACCTTCAGCTTCAAAGAGGTTATTCTCAATATCCGCAAATGAGTTAAGAGATAAATCAACCCATTTTTGGTTCCATTCTCTAAAAGCAACCTGACTTTGACCAATCAGATGCATGTTTTTAACAACCTCTACCTCATCATTAACGGGGAGATTATATAGTTCTTCTTTTCTTTCTTCTAAAGCTGCAAGTCTACTCTCATTACGTTTACGAAGCAAAATTGCTACTGCAAAGGCAATAAGAAGCAGAACCGCGATTCCAATCAAGGTAATAATCAACTGATTATCTGTCATATCTAACTCCTTTTATACTTGACACAATTGTAATGATTATATCATATTTTTAAAGCCTTGGGAACTATTTCCTAATTTTTTTAAACGTCAAGAGTACTGTACACAGCGTTTTCTTCGATAAATTCACGACGTGGTTCTACTCGATCACCCATAAGCATATCAAAAATTTTATCTGCTTCAGCAGCGTCATCCACTGATACACGGGCCATAAGGCGATGTTCAGGATTCATAGTAGTTTCCCAAAGTTGGTGGTCATCCATTTCTCCAAGACCTTTATAACGTTGAATGGTTGGTTTTGAACGACCTTCACTGTAGCGAGCCAAAGCTTCTTGCAAGCGAGTTTCTTGGTCTACACCTGGCTGAATATATTCTTTAATCTCACTACCAACTTTAACACCGTAAATAGGTGGTTGAGCGATATAAACATAGCCTGCCTCTAAAACAGGTTTCATATAGCGATAAATCAGAGTTAACAAGAGGGTACGAATGTGAGCTCCATCGACATCGGCATCCGTCATAATAACCAGTTTTTGGTATCGAGCCTTGCTGACATCAAATTCTGCACCAAATCCTGTTCCCATTGCTGTGAAGAGACTACGAATTTCTTCATTAGCAAGGATTTTATCCATACTTGCCTTTTCAACGTTAAGGATTTTCCCACGAATAGGCAAGATAGCTTGAAATTCACGGTCACGTCCTGATTTTGCAGAACCTCCCGCTGAGTCTCCTTCGACGATAAAGAGTTCCGTTTCAGCTGGATTATTTGATGAACAGTCAGCTAGTTTCCCTGGTAGATTTGAAATTTCTAAACCTGATTTCTTACGAGTCACTTCTCGTGCACGTTTTGCTGCCACACGAGCCTTAGCTGCTAGGATACCTTTTTCTACGATGCGCTTAGCAATCTGTGGATTTTCCAAAAGGAAGTCAGAAAATGCATCACTGAACAAGCGGTTGGTAATCTTGACAACTTCACTATTCCCAAGTTTAGTTTTCGTTTGCCCTTCAAACTGAGGGTTTGGATGCTTCACAGAGATAACGGCTGTCAATCCTTCACGGACATCCTCACCTGTTAGGTTATCTTCGTTATCTTTTAGAAGTTTGTTTTTACGAGCATAGTCATTGATAACACGAGTTAAGGCTGTACGGAAACCTTGTTCATGTGTTCCACCTTCATGGGTATGAATATTGTTGGCGAAACTCATGACATTCTCGTGGTAACCCGTTGTGTACTGCATGGCTACTTCCACTGTAATATCATCCATTTCACCATCTGTGTAGATTGGTGTATCAAAGATAACATCCTTATTTTCGTTGAGGTACTCAACGTAGCTCGCAATCCCACCTTCATAGTGATAATGCTTAGTCTGCTCTAGTCCTTCACGTTTGTCAGTGATAGAGATTTGAAGACCACGATTCAAGAAGGCTAACTCTTGAATCCGTTTATTTAATTTGTCAAAGTCAAATGTTGTTGTCTCTGTGAAAATTTCTGGGTCTGGAGTAAAGTGAACGATTGTTCCTGTTTTATCTGTATCCCCAATTACCTCTAGGTCAGCCACAACATGTCCACGACGGTATTCTTGGTAATAAATTTTTCCGTTTTTGTGAACGCGAACATCCAACTGAGTTGAAAGAGCATTTACAACGGATGAACCTACACCGTGGAGACCACCAGATACCTTGTATCCGCCACCGCCGAATTTACCTCCGGCGTGAAGAACAGTAAAGACTGTTTCAACGGCAGGACGACCTGTTTTTTCCTGGATATCAACTGGAATCCCACGACCATCGTCAATAACTGTAATTGAATCATCTGGCTCAATAAAAACTTCGATATGACTAGCGAATCCAGCCAAGGCTTCGTCGATAGAGTTATCTACGATTTCCCAGACTAGGTGGTGAAGACCTTCCTTCGAAGTTGAACCGATGTACATACCTGGACGCATACGAACAGCTTCCAGACCTTCCAAAACTTGAATTTGACTGGCATCATAATCTTGTGCCTGTTGGTTTTTAATATCTTCTGTCATGTTTCCCCTTTTTCTTACATGTCTATTGCTTGTTTTAACGCTACAACGTTCTCAAAGAGATAGGCATCTAAGCCTGCAGCAAGTCCTGCCTCTACATCAATAGCACGGTCACCAATGACCAGACCAGATGTAATTTGATACTTATCACGTAAATAAATCATCGATTCAGGATTTGGTTTACGTTTAAATCCTGAACTAGCTGTCACTACTTCTGTAAAGTATGGTGCTATCTTTGTTTTTGAAAGAATCTCCAATACCTGATCATTTCGATGAGAAACCAAGAAATTACGGCCACCTTGGTCTGATATTTCTTCCAAGAGCGCAGGAATCCCATCAAACAATACTGGGTGTTCAAGATCACGGGCTTCATTTTCTTTATATTTCTCAAGAAAGTTTTCAATACCTGGAGCATACTTTTCGATGGCAAAGGCAGTCGAAACCTTCAAAGCTTCGTAGACACTGTCGTGCTCCTGCTCAATCCCGAACTCTGCTAATGTTTCTACAAAAGCTGCTGTAGAAGTTTCATAATTATCAAGCAGGGTTCCACCTAAATCCCAGATGTAATCGTGATATTTCATACCCTTCATTATACCATTTTTTTATAAAAAAAGCGATGTTTACCTTGGTTTTTGCCATTAAAAAAGAGAAGAATCTTCTCCATCAAGAAAGATTCTCCTCAGTTTGTTCATTATTTTTCAAATAGATCTGTATAGAGCATGCCATTTCTTAGAGATTCAGCATCTCCGCCCAGTGTTTCAACCAAGTGGTAAGCAAAGGCTAAAGCTGTTGCTGGCCCACGGCTAGTGATAACATTCCCATCCACTACTACTGTTTCTTTGCTATAGTGGCCGTCAGCAATTTGTTCCTGGACTCCATCATAGCAGGTGAAGTTTCTACCTTCTAGTAGACCTGCCTGATTCAATGCAATTGGAGCCGCACAGATGGCTGCTACCTTTTTACCGATTTTCTCAAATTTTTGAAGTTCAGTGATCAATTGTTCATTGTCCCTCAAGTGGGCAGAACCAGGCATACCTCCTGGAAGGACAATCATATCATACTCTGATAAATTTCCATCAAACACTCGATCGGCTTGAACTTGAATGGCATGTGAACCTGTCACTTTTTCACCAAATCCGACCATATGGCAGGTGATATTTGCGCGACGCAAGACGTCTACGACAGTCAAGGCTTCAATTTCTTCAAAGCCATTTGCTAGGATAACTGCAACTTTAGGCATAGCGACCTCCTTATTTCACTTTCTTCAGTACAACTTTTTTACGTTTAAATCTTGTTCGACCACTCTTTTCATCGGCGAGATGTGTTTGGTAGCTCATCGATAAAAGAAGACCGACACCGATGAGATTACTGATAATGGCTGATCCCCCTTGGGAAATAAAGGGCAAAGGAATCCCTGTTAGAGGAAGGAGTCCTGTTACCGCACCGATATTCTCAAAAATGTGGAACAAGAGCATCATGATAAATCCAGTTGAGATATAGGTGTAAAATTGATTGTTAGATTTGAGAGTAATCTTTAACATACGATAGATGAGGAGCAGATAGAGTGCAATCACTACTACTGAACCAATAAAACCAAAATCTTCAGCGATAACTGTGAAGATCATGTCACTCTCACGGACTGGAATGAGGAGATTGGACACATTGAATCCTTGGCCAAATACTCCACCACTACCGATGGCAATTTGACCCTGCGCCTGTTGATAAGTAGTTGTTTGAGCATAATCAAAGGGATTGAGCCAAGCCAAGATACGGTTAATCTGATAAGTCGGCATGCCAAGTTGGTGCATAAAGGCACGCCCATCCTTTGTAATGAAGATGGCTAAAAATCCTGTAATGGCTGATACAACTGTTACAAAGACTGGAATGATAATCTTCCAAGAAACACCTGACAACAAGACAAGACCTGCAAAGATCGCAACAAAAACCATTGCCGTTCCAAGGTCACTTTGTAAGGCTAGCAACACTAGAACTGGAATCGTGAAAACGATCATCCAAAGAATCAAAAGAAAATCTAAACCGATGGTCCGTGCTTGGTCCTTGTATTTTTTAGTGAAAGTTACAATCACATAGGCCAACATCAAGATATAAGATATCTTCATGAATTCGGAAGGTTGAAAAAGTGTATAACCACCGATTGATACCCAGTTTTTTGCACCTGTTGCAGCAACTAAACTTGGATTATAGAAGACCAAGGGTAAGACCATCAAGGCTAGACCAAGACCATATAGATAGGGGGTGGACTGCCATAAAAACTTGGTGTTAAAAAACATAACTACAAAACTAAAGATAATCCCAAGGGCTATCCATGCCAGTTGCTGTCCAAGTATGGGCCAAACATTGTTTGGGTAGTCATGACTAACTGCTATATAAATCGCTACAACTCCTATTACCAATAGACAAAACACTGGTAATATTAAACTATAATCGACCCTAGAGTCGAATGAACGTTTCATAACGGCCTCCTTCATTCTTTCTGATATTCAATTCATTGTTTATTTAAAAATTCTTGAACGTTGACAAACACTTGCTCTCGGCTAATATTCCTTACTCGACTAGTGCGAGACAAGGCCTTGCTGATTTGCTTGCCATATCGTTTGCTTGACATGCGGCTGTCTAAAATCAAAACTGCGGAGCGTTGACCAACTCGGCGCATGGTCCTACCTATCGCTTGCTTGAGACGAATAATCGCCATAGGAAGTTGGTAATCATAAAAAGGGTTCTTCCCTTCAAGACGGAGTTCTTGATTCATCTTTTTGGTAAATGGATCCTCTGGATTTTGGAAAGGCAAACGTGTCACCACTTCAATCACCCGAGGATGTCTGGAAAAATCGACTCCTTCCCAGAAACTCCCCGCACCAAGTAAGAGCTCACGCTCTCCTTTTTCAAAGCGTTTTTTCAATTGAGCTGGTTCCCCATGCTTATATTGAGCTAAATGGGGAATTCTTAAAGTATCAGATACCTGCAGCAATAAATCTTTTGCAGTAAATAAGACTAAAATCGGTTCTTCAAGGTAGGACAAATCTTCTAGAACTTCCACAACTGCTTGTGCATATTCCTCAAGCGAAACTTCAGTCACCAATGGAAAATCATTCACCAAGAAAATTTCCTGATTTTCCTGAAATTGTTCATCTAGGTAATAAATATTTGCTTGCGGGAATCCTAACAATTCTGGCAAAGAAACCCTGCTACTAATTTCTAGGGTTGCAGAGATTCCGAGAAGCTGGCAGGATTCTGGAAATATCTGAGAAAATAACAAACGCTGATCGCGACTAGAAGTAATCTCGATTTTTTTACTAGAGAGTTCTGAAACTGATAACCAAAATTCTCCTTCAGACGAGAAAAATCTCTGATAGTCTTTAAATTCTGGAAGATTCAACTCTGAAAAATCCTGTTGGAGCTTATCAATGCTACTAGCTGGGCACATCTTACGTTTACCAGATAGAAACTGCTCCAGCAGATAAGAAAGCTCAAAACGAATACTCTCTAGCAAGCGTCTTTCAAGCATGCCTTCTTCTGTAGATAGAGCTTGGTCTAATTGTTCTAGCAAATCTGTAAGCAAATACGTTTTTCGAGAAAGATTTTCCAAGGTCAACAAGATTTTCTGGGCTTCATCCAAAATCAAGAGACGACCCTCTAAAAGACTCGGATCATCTTCAAGTCGAGTAACGAGGTAAGCGTGATTGGTCACTAGCAACTTACAAGAACGCGCTTTTTCCTGACCACGTCTCCAAAAATCCTCAAACCAAAAGAGAGAATCTTTGTGAAGATTTCCATCATGAACCAAGTCTGGCAAAAATTGCTGGTAGCGATAAAGTTGACCAATTTCATCTAAGTCTCCAGTTTCCGTTTCAGTCAGCCAAACTAGGAGTTGCATTTTGAAACGTGTATACAAACGATTGGACTCTTCTTCCTCTAGCGACGCATGAAAGGCATCTAACTTCAAGTAATTCTGTGGTCCTTTGAGACTGTGAATAGAGATATGAAAAATCTCCTCTAGTCTTTTTGCTTCCTCTTGCATCACTTGATTTTGAAGGATTTTAGTTGGAACACTAAGTAGGATCCCCCCTTCATTCTCAAGAGACAAGGCTGGCAGGAGATAGCCATAAGTTTTTCCGATTCCTGTTTGAGCCTGAATAAAAGAAATGTTTTTCTCTTGCAAGCACTTTTGAACCTTTTGGGCGAAGCGTTCTTGCAAGTTTCTCTCCTCCAACCCCAACAAGGCAATATTGGTTTGGAAATCTTTAGATAGTTTTCGTGGAGAAAGAGCTGATTTTTCTTTTCTTAAAAATAGACCTTGCACCTCTACCAAATCATGTTCAACTAAGAGAGACTGCTTCTGATAAACTTCCTCGATAACCATGTAAGATTCGTACAACAGGCTATCTGACAAACTCAATAAGCGCTCCAACAAACCTTTTGGAAGTTGAAACATCTTTTGTCTCATACAAAGAAAGAGTTCTGCAGTTGCTTGGGCATCTGATAAGGCTGTGTGAGCTTGCTCCAAGGGAATTCCCAACTCTTGGCAGAGAATTCCAAGATTATACTTTTCAAGCTGAGGATAAAAGACTTGAGCCAACTCAACCGTATCGATACGAGGGGTGCGTAATTCATAACCTTCAAAAAATAGGAATTCTGCCAACAAATTGGCATCGAACTGAACATTGTGCGCAACAAAAATACCGTCTTTGACCAGTTCAAAAATCTTTCCAGCTACCTGGGAAAACTCTGGAGCCTTTGCTAAACGCTTATCAGTCAAACCCGTTAATTCTTTGATATGAGAATCCAAGTGTTCATGCGGATTGACATCAGTGGCATATTGCTCAACAATCTCACCATCTTCAATGACTACAATTCCCACTTGGATGATTTTTGCCTTGCTTCCGGTACTTGTTGCTTCTAAATCTACAACCACATACCGATCATTTCTAAAATTCATCACTAAAAATTATATCAAAATTTACATCATTTGACATCCATGAACTTCATTTGAAGAATTAAGTTTCTTGCAGGATTTGAACAAAAATGATTGAATAGAATTTTAGAAAAGGAGGAAATTCATGAACCCATTGGATTTGTTTAATCAAGTAAAAGAACTCGTTGAGAAAAAAGATTTTTCTGCAGCAAAAACATTTGTCGAAGAAAACAAGGATCAACTAGGGGACTACCTTAGCCAAGCGCAAGCTTTGGTTTCAGGATCAGAAGGGCTTGACGGTCTTGTTGATAAAGTCAAAGGCCTCTTCTAATAGTCAAAAGACACCTGAGTTTTTCAGGTGTCTTTTTGTATTTTCTTCATGAATGCAGGAATATGTTGACTAATCATGGTCGGCAGAACTACATAGTTGACATCAGCTAGTTCTTGAGCAATTGCTGAGTGCAGATAGGTCGCTACTGTCACTCTTTCATAGAAACTAACTTGTGGGAATTGGCCTGCAAAGCCAGCAATCATCCCAGCCAGAGTATCCCCCATACCCCCAGTCGCCTGATAGGGACCCCCAACCTCTAACTGATAAAAATCAGCTTGACCAGATTGCCAGATTCGAGTCGCAGGACCTTTTTGAACTAGAATCGTCCCTGAAGGAAAACTCTTCAAAGCCTCTCCTGTTTCCTCAGCTCCTTGAGAAGTCAAATCTAAGCCTGATAAGACTTGCCATTCCCTTTGATGTGGAGTTAAAACAAGGTGGGCTTTAGGAAATTTCAACCCCGTCTTAGCAAAAATAGATAGGGCACCACCATCCAGTATGAGAGTCTGGTCTTGGTCTAAATGATCAAAAACTGTTTGCAGAAGCTCTTCTCCACGCTCATCATCCACTAGTCCAGAGCCAACTAAGACAATGTTAGCCTTCTGCAACTGTTGCTCAAGTAATCGCTCATCATCAAGGCCAAAAGCCATAGCCTCCGGCAGATGGCTATGTAGAGCTGGAATATTCTCTATATCCGTTGCTACGGTCACTAAGCCTGCACCACTTCTAACAGCCCCTAAGGCAGCCATAATAATGGCTCCCCCATAAGGATACGTTCCCCCAATCAAGAGAAGACGACCGTAGTTACCCTTATGACTAGAACGAGGACGCTCGATGATCACTTTTTTTAGTAAAGCTTTCTTAATATCCTTCATTATTACTTCCTTACTACTTCTTGTCTCTCATTATACTACAAAATAATAGATAGAAGTATCATTACAGCAAACAAAAAGTCGAGATATTACTATCTCAACTATTTTTCATAGTAAACTTAGTTTTTATCCAGCGTTCTTAAAGCAGCCTGATAAGTTTGCTCCATCAGCATGGTAATCGTCATAGGCCCAACTCCACCAGGTACAGGTGTGATATGGCTAGCGACTGGTGCAACAGCATCGTAGTCAACATCTCCACAGAGCTTGCCATTTTCATCTCGGTTCATTCCCACATCAATGACAACTGCACCAGGTTTGACAAAATCAGCAGTCACAAACTTGGCGCGACCGATAGCTACTACAAGAATGTCGGCTTTAGAAGCTACTTGGGCTAGATTGTGGGTGCGAGAGTGGGTCAAGGTTACAGTTGCATTTTTAGCCAACAGCAACTGGGCCATTGGTTTACCGACGATATTTGAACGACCAATAACGACTGCATTTTTACCTTCTAAGTCAATCCCATACTCATGAAACATCTCCATAATCCCTGCTGGAGTTGAAGGAATCATCACTGGGTGACCAGACCAAAGACGACCCATGTTGAGCGGATGAAAACCGTCCACATCCTTTTCTGGGTCAATGGCTAGTAGAACAGCTTCCTCATCGATATGTTTTGGCAATGGCAACTGTACCAGAATCCCATGCCATGCTGGATCTTGATTGTATTTGGCAATCAACTCCAACAACTCCTCTTGAGTAATGGTCTCCGGAACACGTACAACTTCACTCTGGAAGCCCGCTGCGATAGCTGAACGTTCCTTGTTACGAACGTAAACCTGGCTAGCAGGATTGTCCCCAACCAAAATAACCACCAAACCAGGAACCAAGCCTGTATCTTCCTTTAGTTTGGCTGTTTTTTCAGCCAGTTGTCCTTGTAGCTTGGCTGCTAAAGCCTTGCCATCAATAATCTGTGTCATATGTTTTCTCTTTTCTAACAAATATCTTCTATTATATCAAAAAAACACTTGTCCCTCTAACACTTCTTACCTAAGAGACCTTATAGTCTGAAACTATAAGAAAAAGCCCACTTGGAGCTTTTCTAATAAACGATATTTTACAAAACCTTACTCAAGAAATCCTTGGTTCTTTGTTCTTGGGTTTGTTCAAAGACTTGCTCTGGAGTTCCATCTTCGACAACAACACCGTCAGCCATAAAGATGACGCGGTCTGCCACTTCACGCGCAAAGCCCATCTCATGCGTCACGATGACCATGGTCATTCCTGACTGAGCAAGTTCTTGCATAACCGCTAGTACTTCCCCTACCATTTCTGGGTCTAGGGCAGAAGTCGGTTCATCAAAGAGTAGGACATCTGGTTCCATGGCAAGACCACGAGCAATAGCGATACGTTGTTGCTGACCCCCAGACAAACTTTGTGGATAGGCATCGGCCTTATCTGGCAAACCAACCTTCTCCAAGAGCTCATGCGCTCTCTTTTCAGCCACTTCCTTACTTTCTCCCTTAGTCTTAATCGGAGAAAGTGTAATGTTTTCCAATACCGTCATATTTGGGAAGAGATTGAATTGTTGGAAAACCATTCCCATCTTTTCACGCATAGCAAAGAGGTCGTTTTTCTTATCCGTAATGTCTACACCTTCAAAGATAACCTTTCCTTTTGTCGCTTCTTCGAGGAGATTCATAGAACGAAGAAGGGTTGACTTACCGCTACCAGATGGTCCGATAATAACCACTACTTCACCTTTTTTAATTTCAAGATCAATCCCTTTTAAAACTTCATTCTTTCCAAAGCTTTTATGAAGGTTTTCAATTTTAATTAGCGTTTCAGTCATTATTTCTTATCTCCTTGTCCCATACGATTTTCAAAAGCTTTCAAGGCTACTGTCAAGATAGATGTCATAATTAAGTAGTAAAAAGCTGCAAATAGAAGTGGAGTCAATGGTAGATATGTGGTTGTTGACACTGTAGTAGCTCCATTCCACAATTCCATAACACCGATTGCTGACAAGAGTGAACTATCCTTGATAATGGTAATAAACTCATTCCCCAAGGCTGGCAAGATATTCTTGATAGCCTGTGGCAAGATGACATAGCGCATAGCGTTTTTAGGACGAATACCTAGCGAATAAGCTGCTTCTAACTGACCTTTTGGCACAGCATTAATCCCAGCACGAACAGTTTCTGATACATAGGCACCACTATTCATAGAGATAATGATAATCCCTGGGATCAAACGAGTGAGATCGACATCCAAAATTCCAATTTGAATCGTTGGAGCACTAATATGCATCAATGCATAGGCAATCATAATCTGTACCATCATCGGAGTTCCTCGGAAAATCCAGATATAAAGATTAGCTAACCAAGCAAGTGGCTTAATCTTTGAACGTTGCGCAAAGGCCAACACTACCCCTAAAATGGTTCCCAAAAAGACAACTAAGATCGAGATAATAATCGTAACAACAGCACCATAGTTAAAGTATGGCAGATATTTCGGTAAAAAAGAAAAATTCATGGACACTCTACTTTCTATATTTAAACTTAAAACTTGTATAAGGATAACATATTCTGCATAAAAATGCAACATTTTCATCTAAGATTTTCAATAAATTTTCAAAGGTAAGAGAAATAGCGAGAAATCTTAGTTTTTTCTAGTCAAGTAGAGCCTGTTTATGGTAAAATAGTAAAGATAAGAAATGGAGGAGAATCAAAATGGAATCACATTTGGTTAGAATCATCAATCGCTTAGAAGCAATGACAAAAGATGGTGGTAACTTGAAACGTAACTTTGAACGCGAAGGAGTTGTTGTCGCAGAGGTTGCTTTTAACCACGACGAAGAAAACGGACCACTTTTCACACTTCGTGACGTTGAAGCTCGTGAGACTTATACATTTGATAGCATCGACCTTATTGCGATGGAAATTTACGAACTTTTATACTAATCGTTAAATAAAGGCAGAGAATACTTCTGCTTTGACCAAGAGAATCCTTTTTGTACGTCAAATAGGATTTTTCTTTTTACCCTTAAAAGTTTGACTATAATAGACTCGCAACATCAACTTTAAGACTCAATCTTTTTACTTGCTTTCCCCTTCAATCATGATATAATGAGACTAAAGAACTTTGACTATTTTTGACCTTTTGGTTTTAGTCAAAGCCAAGAAAGAAACGAGGTAGAGGTATGCTCTGTCAAAATTGTAAAATCAATGACTCAACAATCCATCTTTACACTAATCTGAATGGGCAACAAAAGCAAATTGATCTTTGCCAAAATTGCTACAAAATTATCAAAACAGATCCTAACAATAGCTTATTTAAGGGCATTACAGATCTAAACAATCGTGATTTTGATCCATTTGGAGACTTCTTTAACGATCTGAATAACTTTAGACCATCTTCTAATAATAACAACACTCCCCCTACTCAGTCAGGTGGTGGATACGGCGGTAATGGTGGCTATGGTTCCCAAAATCGTGGACCAGCTCAAACACCTCCTCCTAGCCAAGAAAAAGGACTCTTGGATGAATATGGTATCAATGTTACTGAGATTGCCCGTCGTGGGAATATCGACCCTGTAATTGGTCGTGACGAAGAAATCATCCGCGTTATTGAAATTCTCAACCGTAGAACCAAAAATAATCCTGTCCTTATTGGTGAGCCTGGTGTTGGTAAGACAGCCGTTGTCGAAGGATTGGCTCAGAAGATTGTTGACGGTGATGTTCCACAAAAACTTCAAGGGAAAGAAGTCATTCGCCTAGACGTTGTTAGCCTTGTCCAAGGTACAGGAATTCGTGGACAATTCGAAGAGCGCATGCAAAAACTCATGGAGGAAATCCGGAAACGTGAGGATATTATCCTCTTTATCGATGAAATTCATGAGATTGTCGGTGCTGGTTCTGCTGGAGAAGGAAATATGGATGCAGGAAATATCCTGAAACCAGCTCTTGCTCGTGGCGAACTCCAGTTAGTGGGTGCTACTACCCTCAATGAATACCGCATCATCGAAAAGGATGCAGCCCTTGAGCGCCGTATGCAACCTGTCAAGGTTGATGAACCAACTGTTGAAGAAACCATTATTATCCTGAAAGGGATTCAAAAGAAATACGAAGATTACCATCATGTTCACTATACTGAGGGAGCTATCGAAGCAGCTGCTACTCTCTCTAACCGCTACATTCAAGATCGTTTCTTGCCGGATAAGGCCATTGACCTTCTAGATGAAGCTGGTTCTAAAATGAACTTAACCTTAAATTTTGTGGATCCAAAGGTCATAGACCAACGTTTAATCGAAGCAGAAAATCTCAAGGCACAAGCAACCCGCGATGAAGACTTTGAAAAAGCAGCCTACTTCCGTGACCAGATTGCTAAATATAAGGAAATGCAAAAGACTAAGGTAACGGATCAAGATACCCCAATCATCAGTGAAAAGACGATTGAGCACATCATCGAACAAAAGACCAACATTCCAGTTGGCGACCTTAAAGAAAAAGAACAGTCTCAACTTATCAACCTAGCAGATGACCTCAAGGCTCATGTTATTGGTCAAGATGATGCTGTCGATAAGATTGCTAAGGCTATCCGTCGTAACCGTGTTGGGCTTGGAACACCAAACCGTCCAATTGGTAGCTTCCTCTTTGTTGGTCCTACAGGTGTCGGTAAAACAGAACTCTCTAAACAACTGGCCATCGAACTCTTTGGTTCTGCTGATAGCATGATTCGCTTTGATATGAGTGAATACATGGAAAAACACAGCGTTGCTAAACTCGTCGGTGCTCCTCCAGGATACGTCGGCTATGATGAGGCTGGACAATTGACTGAAAAGGTTCGTCGTAACCCCTACTCACTAATCCTCTTGGATGAAGTTGAAAAAGCCCATCCAGATGTTATGCATATGTTCCTTCAAGTCTTGGACGATGGTCGTTTAACGGATGGGCAAGGTCGTACCGTTAGCTTTAAGGATGCCATCATTATCATGACCTCAAATGCAGGTACAGGCAAAGCTGAAGCTAGTGTTGGATTTGGTGCTGCTCGAGAAGGTCGTACCAACTCTGTTCTTGGAGAATTAGGCAACTTCTTTAGTCCAGAATTCATGAACCGCTTTGATGGCATTATCGAATTCAAGGCTCTCAGCAAGGAAAATCTCCTTCAAATCGTTGACCTCATGCTAGATGATGTGAATAAGCGACTTTCCAGCAATAATATCCATCTCGATGTCACAGAAAAGGTTAAAGAAAAACTTGTAGACCTTGGTTACGATCCAAAAATGGGAGCTCGTCCATTACGTCGTACCATCCAAGACTATATCGAAGATGCAATTACGGACTACTACCTTGAAAACCCTAGCGAAAAAGATCTCAAGGCAGTCATGACAAGTAAAGGTAAAATCGTGATTAAGTCCAAAAATAAAACGGAAACGGTCGAGTCAAACGACTAGTTCCTCACATACAAAAGAATGTTCTTGCTTGACAGTGAGAACATTCTTTACTATTATAGAAAGAAAGCGCACTCACGAAGGAGAAATTTATGGCAAATCCAACATTTGGAGAAAAAAAAGAGGGAGTAACCTACAAAAATAGATATGGCGTTTATGCAGTCATACCTGATGCAAACCACGAAAAGATTATCCTCGTCCAAGCTCCAAATGGTGCATGGTTCTTACCTGGTGGGGAGATTGAAGCAGGCGAAAACCATCTCGAAGCTCTCAAACGAGAACTGATTGAAGAGTTGGGTTTTACTGCTGAAATCGGCACCTATTATGGCCAAGCGGATGAGTATTTCTATTCTAGTCATCGTGATACCTACTACTATAACCCAGCCTATCTCTATGAAGCCACTTCTTATCAAGAAATTCAAAAACCTTTAGAAGACTTTAATCATCTAGCTTGGTTCCCAGTCGATGAAGCTATTGCAAACTTGAAACGTGGCAGTCATAAATGGGCAATCGAAGCTTGGAAAAAACAGCATCAAATTTAAGCTAACTTTTCCAATTTCCCTAAAAAGTGCTATAATAGACATAGAAACACAGGAGGAAACCTTATGAAGCTCATCAATACTACAAACTCACACTCGCTTCTTGTTAAAAATCAGTTAGAAAGTACTGACGCAACGCTTGTAGAAGTTTATTCTGCAGGTAATACAGATGTTATTTTTACTCAGTCACCGCTTCATTACGAAATCCTCATTTCCAATAAACACCGTGCAATCCGTGAAAAAGAAATTGAGAAAATCCAAGAATTCTTCTTAAATCGTAAAATTGATAAACAAGTTATTGATGAAGCAAATATCAAAACCCTCTATTCTGATAAATTGATTGAAATTTCAATTCCAACAAAATAGATTCTAACTAGACTTTAAATCTACCCCGCAAGGTTAAACCGTGTGGGGTCTTTTCATACCTACTTTTCTAATAGAAATTCTAGAAAAACTGCATTTTCTTATACTTTTTGTGAATATTTCACATTAAAATCGAAAAAAAGAAGAAATTTAGTTATAATAGTTAGAGAGATTTTATGAAGGAGTGTGAAATGAAAGAAATAGTATATAGAGAAGCCAAGCTAGATGAATACCAAAAAATTGGAAAAGTATTGGCTGGAGCCTTTATGGACTATCCTTTTATGACTCTTATCAAAGATGATTTAAAGAAACCAGAATACTACCCATCCTTTCTAGAATTGTTGGATAGCCTTTTGACCAGACTCTACATCAAGGGAGAGATTTGTCTAGTCGCTGAACGAGACGGAGAAATCCTAGCAGTCGCCCTTTTACAACAGAAGGATTTTTCTATTCTATCTTATTTATTAAATGGGATTATCAAGCTTTTCCGTTTTATTACACCACGGAACCTCTTGAAATATCTAGATTTGGTCGAACGTTCTGAACAGCATTTAAAAAGATCGGGCAATTTTGACTGGTATTTGATGATGCTAGGAGTCAATGCTTCTAGTCAACATCAAGGTATCGGTAGTGCTTTTCTACAAGAAGGTGTCGAGCCCTATCTTAAAGCTAAGGGCTGCAAACGCTTGGGCTTAATCACCAGCACTGAGAAAAATGTGTGCTTCTATGAAAAAAACAAGTATGAATTACTTGATTCGATGATGTTGGAATATGGAGCAAAATCAATTGGAAACTGGGCTTTTGTAAAAATACTGGATCAGTAATTGTAAACTAAAAAAGATTGGTCATTACACCAATCTTTTTTTGATTTTACTTAACTGCTTCTTTTAAGGCTTCGACCTTATCTAAACGTTCCCATGGAAGGTCGATATCTGTACGTCCCATATGTCCATAAGCCGCTGTTTGACGGTAAATTGGACGTTTGAGGTCAAGCATTTGGATGATTCCTGCTGGGCGAAGGTCAAAGATTTGACGCGCTGCTGCTTCTAATTTGCTTTCAGTAACTGTTCCTGTACCGAAAGTATCGATACGAACAGATACAGGGTGAGCCACCCCAATCGCGTAAGCCAATTGCACTTCTGCTTTCTTAGCAAGCCCTGCTGCCACGATGTTTTTTGCAATATAGCGAGCTGCATAAGAAGCGGAACGGTCAACCTTAGTCGCATCCTTACCAGAGAAGGCACCACCACCGTGACGTGAGTAACCACCATAGGTATCTACGATAATCTTGCGACCAGTCAAACCAGAGTCACCTTGAGGTCCACCGATAACGAAACGACCGGTTGGATTGATGAAGAATTTTGTCTCATCATCAAGATAAGATGCTGGAATCACTTCTTTGATGACTTTGTTAATCACATCTTCATGGATTTGTTCATTGCTGACTTCTGGATCGTGTTGAGTTGAAATAACAACTGTATCCACACGCACTGGACGGTCATTTTCATCATACTCAACAGTGACTTGTGATTTGGCATCTGGACGGAGATAGCTAATTTCACCAGACTTACGAAGTTCTGCCAAACGACGAACCAGTTTGTGGCTGAGTGCAATTGGCAATGGCATGAGTTCTTCTGTCTCATCCACCGCAAAACCAAACATGAGACCTTGGTCTCCTGCTCCGATCAAATCAAGTGGATCTTGGTCTGCATTTCCACGAACTTCTAGGGCTTCATTAACCCCTTGAGCGATATCAGGAGATTGTTCCACCAATGATGGGTGTACCCCTACTGTCTCCGCAGAAAATCCATACTCTGTATTGGTATAACCAATTTCTGCAATCGTATCACGAACTACACGGTTAATATCGACATAAGCATTTGTAGAAATCTCACCAAAGACATGGACTGAACCAGTATAAACAGCTGTTTCAGCAGCCACGTGTGCTTCTGGGTCTTGCTCTAAAATAGCATCCAAGATAGCATCTGAAATTTGGTCTGCAATCTTATCTGGATGCCCCTCAGATACAGATTCAGACGTGAATAATTTACGTTCTGACATAAAAATGTCCCCCCTTAAAAAATATTCGTTATAGAGTTACAAAGAACTGGTAGGAAGTTAATTTACAATCAAGTCCGACCACCTTATCGGGACCATATAACCTAACTATTATAACACGAATCTTGTAAAAATACTCGTATGATTACTATTTTTCTCAACGGGAAAATGTTTTCTACTTTAAAGCAAATAAAAAACTCTTAAAGTAGATATGATTTCCTACTTTAAGAGAGATGTTAGAATTAATTATTTTCTAGATAAAATTCAAAACGTTCCCCAACATATTGGCTTTTCACATACTCAAAAGCTGTCCCGTCATCAAAGTAGGAAACTTGAGTCAGACCTAAAATGGCATGCCCTTTTTCTACTTCCAGATAATGAGCAATTTTTTCCTTGGCTAAGCGAGCATAAATGGTCTGATGCGATTCCCCAATTCGATAACCATGTTTCTGTAAAGTTTGGAAAAAGTGCTTGGTTACTTCTTCTTTTTTGAAATTTTTGATAAATTTCTCAGGAATCGATGCCACTTCATAGACAACAGGAACTTTATCCGCATAACGAACACGTTCCATACGAATAATATTGTCAGTTGGCAGTATACCTAGTTTAGCCACTTCTTGCTCATTTGGAATCGTACGACGGTAGGAAATCAGATGACTAGATGGCGTTTTCCCTTGAGCTTTAACAATTTCCGTAAAACTAGTTGTTCCACGCATTCTTTCCTGAACTCGTGTACTTGAAACGAAGGTCCCACTACCAACACGCCGTTCCAAAACCCCTTCTTCAACCAAAAGAGAGATTGCTTGACGCAGGGTCATGCGGCTAACGGCAAATTCCTCAGCTAGATCTCGCTCGCTAGGAAGTCTCTCTCCAATTTTCCAATTTCCCTCATCAATGTCTTTTTTGATTTGGTCATGGATTTTCATATAAGCTGGTAACATGCTTGCTCACTTCTTTTCTTTATTTTTTCCATTGTACCGTATCTGATATGTAAAAGTCAAACATCACTTGTTTAGTTGGTAATTACGATTCATTTATGATAGAATATTCAAGAAGATATTTCTTTTAAGAAAGGGAAAAGATGACCAACATTTCAACTGATTTGCAAGATGTCGAAAAGATCATCGTACTGGACTACGGAAGCCAGTATAACCAACTTATCTCCCGTCGAATTCGCGAGATTGGTGTCTTTTCAGAACTAAAAAGTCACAAGATTTCGGCTGACGAAGTCCGTGCTATCAATCCTATCGGGATTGTACTTTCAGGTGGTCCAAACTCTGTTTACGAAGAAGGATCATTTGATATTGATCCAGAGATTTTTGAACTTGGAATTCCGATTTTGGGAATCTGCTATGGTATGCAACTATTGACTCATAAGCTTGGAGGAAAGGTTGTTCCTGCAGGCGATGCTGGTAACCGTGAATACGGTCAATCAACATTGACTCACACAGAATCTGCTCTTTTTGCTGGAACTCCAGAAGAACAACTTGTCTTGATGAGCCACGGAGATGCTGTTACAGAAATTCCTGCGGATTTCATTCGTACTGGTACATCAGCTGACTGTCCTTATGCATCAATAGAAAATCCAGACAAGAAAATCTATGGTATCCAATTCCATCCAGAGGTTCGTCATTCAGTTCACGGCTATGATATCCTTCGTAACTTTGCCTTGAATATCTGTGGTGCCAAAGGTGACTGGACTATGGATAACTTTATCGAGATGCAAATCAAACAAATCCGTGAAAAGGTTGGAGACAAACGTGTTCTCCTTGGTCTTTCAGGTGGTGTTGACTCTTCTGTTGTTGGGGTTCTTCTCCAAAAAGCCATCGGCGATCAATTGATCTGTATCTTTGTAGACCACGGTCTTCTCCGTAAAGGGGAAGCTGACCAAGTTATGGATATGCTTGGTGGTAAGTTTGGTTTGAACATTGTCAAAGCAGACGCTGCCAAACGTTTCCTTGATAAATTGGCTGGTGTGTCTGATCCAGAACAAAAACGTAAGATTATCGGTAACGAGTTTGTTTATGTCTTTGATGACGAAGCAAGTAAACTAAAAGATGTGAAATTCCTTGCCCAAGGAACTCTTTATACAGACGTTATCGAGTCAGGTACTGATACTGCTCAAACCATCAAGTCTCACCACAACGTTGGTGGACTTCCAGAAGACATGCAGTTTGAACTCATCGAGCCACTTAACACTCTTTACAAGGATGAAGTTCGTGCCCTCGGTACTGAACTTGGTATGCCAGATAATATCGTATGGCGCCAACCATTCCCAGGTCCAGGTCTTGCCATCCGTGTCATGGGTGAAATCACTGAAGAAAAACTTGAAACAGTTCGTGAATCAGATGCTATCCTTCGTGAAGAAATCGCTAAAGCAGGTCTTGACCGCGACATCTGGCAATACTTCACTGTTAACACTGGCGTTCGTTCAGTAGGTGTTATGGGAGATGGTCGTACTTATGACTACACTATCGCTATCCGCGCTATCACTTCTATCGATGGAATGACAGCTGACTTTGCGAAGATTCCATGGGAAGTACTCCAAAAAATCTCAGTTCGTATCGTAAATGAAGTTGATCACGTCAACCGCATCGTCTATGATATCACAAGTAAACCACCTGCAACCGTTGAGTGGGAATGATTTATAAACATGATTTGAAGTGAAATGGTTGATTTAACAGCATTTTCAGTTATTATAAAAGGTTAAAAATAAATCAAAATTGATTGGTTCCCCACCAAAAATCCCACCAGAAATATTCTGATGGGATTTTTTTATATTAAATTTTATTCTTCTATTATTTGATGCTTTACTAACTTTCTTAATGCCTGGTTTTGAAAAAACAGTTCACAGTTGTTTTAAAGATAGAGTAAAACCACGTTTTCTTAGAACTAATTTTACTTATTAATTTCATAAAATTTGAATCAGTATTTTTTAAACATTTGAATAGTTTGGGTCTGTAAGAATTAGCTTATACTTCTTATAGAAATCTAACAAATCGTTGTCCCCTATGCTAACTACATTTTCAATCTTATCTAAATTTATCACTCTCGGAGCATATAAATATACTAGATAACCTTCATCTACATATTGTTTAAATTCTAAAGCGTCAAGTTCCTTTGCCTTCTTGCATTTCACTTGAACTACTGCTTTTCTCGAGTTATCAATTTCTCTTAGTCGCTCTCAAACATCTAGTCAATATAATTTTCTTGCATTCTTTTAATAAGAGTTTTTACATCATCGATTAATGATTGAGGAGACAATACCGTTAGGGATTCCGCTTGACTCAACAACCACCTCTTCAGCCCTGGTGTATCTTGACTCACAAATTCAATAATATTGCCAGTTGATGTTTTTTCAATAATTTTTGCTAATGGAAATTGATCAACAACAATCGCTGGATCATTGACGAATAGAACTCTGATATTTAACTCTTTTCCTATGAATGGATCTACTCGTTTATTACGAATTTCTCCATCGCGAAATTTTCTTCCATATGAGAGAGAAGGTTTTTCTTTTTTAGATTCTTTCCAACTAAGTATTCTATCTAATTTTAAAGTCATATAAGAATCAAATAATAAATTATAGGCTACTATGTAAAAATAATGAGTATCGTAGTAAAGAGAAACTGGAAAAATTGTATGTCTCTTTTCAGTATTATAAGGAGATTGATAATCAATATCTAAGACCAACTCATTACGAATCATTTCAGACCATTCCCAAACCTTATCAATACGGTTTTGTGTATCTGACAGCGGTGCATAATTTAGCATCTCACTTGCAATAATACTGGAAACTTCTTTTTGCTCATCTTTTGAAATAAGTGCCAATAAACTATCAAGTAATGACTTGTTTTCTTCCTTATTCAAAGAACGATTTTCTAGTAAAATCTTTGAAATTACAAGAATATCCTTTTTATTAAATAAAGATTTTCCTTTTAGATACCTAGTATGGTGCCTCGTATCGTAGGCAAGTTCTGCTGCAACCATCGGTTGTGTATCTAAGAAACCGGACAGGAGAGAAAAATCTCGTTGTATAGTCTTTTCACTAACACAAAATTCATCTGCAAGCTGAGTCTTAGCTAAATGTGCGCCAGACTGTAATCGTAAAAATATAGTTAATAAGCGTTCTTGGTCGTTCATATAATCCTAAATCCTTTAACAATATTATAACATTTCCAATGACTTAGATTCAATCAATTTCCTAGTTCAAATCTTCTACCGATACAACTATTGGACATGTACCTAATTCTTCTTTTAAAGTCTATTATAGGTTACTTCTACCTTCCGAATCCTATCAACGATATTGATTTTGATGATTTTGCTTCAATAGCTACAATTGCCTTATTGATATCTGTCAATGTAATTTGATTTAAAAAGGTATCATCTTCTAACTGATTCTTATCACCTTCAATCACTCGTTGCGCTTGACTGAAGACAATCTCATCTACTAATTTTCGGACGTATCTAGCATTTCCAAAGTTTCTACAATTGACAACTTCTGAAAAATGCTGACGTAGTACCACCTTACAATCATCGGTTAATTGGTAATATCTCTTATTTACCATCAATTCCAAAATATCAATTAGTTGATCAATTGTATAATCCGAAAATTTTATTTCTCTAGATATTCTAGAGGAAAGTCCCGGGTTAGTTTCAATGAATTGGGCCATCAATTCTTCGTACCCAGCAAAAATAACCAACACCTCATCCCGACGATTTTCCATTTCTTGTATAAGAGCTGAAATAGCTTCATGTCCAAAATCTCTCTCACTACTAGGGATAAGACTATAAGCTTCATCTATAAAAAGCACTCCTCCCCTTGCATCATCAAAAGCTTTTCTTACTTTTGGAGCAGTTTGTCCAACATATTCACCAACAAGATCCGTCCGACCTACTTCCACTAACTTATTCTCTTGAATTATCTTATTATTGTATAAAATTTCTGAAAAAAGCCTAGCAACTACTGTTTTACCAGTCCCTGGATTTCCAGAAAAAATAAGATGACGATTTAATATTTCATTACTATATCCATGAGCCTGACGCAACGCAGAAACTCGATTATAAGCTAACTGCTGGTTTAGGACTATTTTCACTTCTTCTAAACCAATTAATTCACTCAACTTTTTCTCCGCATTTTCTTCATCTTCAACTGAAGATTCATTTTGGAGAATAAATCCATCAAGATTTAATTCGTTTTTATCTGAAGAATCATAATTATTTCGTACTGCAAATTCAACAAGTTCTTGAACAAAAAGTCTAACTTCTTTAGCATCCTTTAGTACTTTATTTTCTCCTATTAATCGCTCAAATTCTTCATTACTCAATTGAACACCTTTTTTGTTTAGCATCTGAAGTCCGATTTTTTTAAGCTCTGCCTCATCATATTGCGGAAAATTCACAATTGATACTTTACTAAAATCTTCAAGCAACTCTTTTTTTATAGATTCTGCCTCTTGGATAGTTCTCGTAATAATGATGTTAATTGAATGCCCCTTCTTTTGTCTAAATGTATCGTAAACTTCTGATTTTGTTCTTGGCCTAGCTGAAAGATAATCAACTAATACTGGGACATCTTTTTCGCCTATCTTAGGAATAAAAAAATTATTGCAATTTACAAGTATTGCATTCATTTCAAAAAGAGACATCAGAAATTTGATAGCAAACTTACGGCCAGATCCCCTCTCACCATTAAAAATATAAAAGTGTTGCTGTTGTTCATTATTATTTATTTTTTCTTGAAATGAAAGATATGTAATTAGTTCTTGAACAGCCTTCTTAAAATCAGTGAGACCATAAATGTTTTTCAATTCATCCAGTTTTTCAAAATTAGGCTTTAGATAATGAGATATGGTCTCTTTATTTGCACTTAATAAGAATTTTACTAGTTCTCTTCTATCACTTGTTTCAAGTTTCTTTATAAAATCACTTTCTGTTAGAGTTTTAACTTTTTTTAATGTAAACTCATGATCAAAAAAATCATTTATTTTCCCCATGATTTCTTGATCATTGTAATTTTCTTGAGAAATAAGGTAATAAGCGTCATCCTCTTTAAAAAGCAATAAACGATTAGTCTTAATAAAATCTTCTGTTTGAGTTTTTAAGAAATCATCATGATTCTTAAATTCAACTTGATAATAATTCATTTAATTTCACCTCTTTTTATTGATAATTTAAGTTTACAAAAAAGAGTGGACAAATCATGTCCACTCTTTTATTGTTATCAAAAATTTTTTTAAGAGTAATCTCATTATTTGTTTAACAAATTACTAATAAAATCCTTGTTAAATGCCAGCTAAAAGCAAATAACAAATGTAAGACTTATTGTTTAGTTTATCAATTTATATAAGAAACAATCATTTAAGAGTGAATATAGTATATATACTTAAAATAAAGATACACAACTTAGTGAATCTTAGATCTTTCCAGAGTAAATAGGTAGTACACTCATACTTATCTCATATAATAAAAAGATATAATCGTAACTACCCATTAGATAGATAGTAAATTTTGAATATTTTTTATCAAAATATGTCACAATACTGTATTGTTCAATTCATTTCTCAAATATTCAGCTAATTTTATAAAAGATGCTGGAGAGTTGTTTAACCTTGAATATTTTTCATCTTCATACTTTTTAAACTTATAGCAATCCTTATAGAATCTAACTTCATAAATTTTTTCAACACGAAGAACCCTATCTAAAGTACCTAAACCAGGCTCACTTTCATAATATGACTTAATTTTAAATTCTTTGAGTTTCTCTTGCAATGCTAATAAATGAATATCAATGTTTTTTGCTCTAGAGTTTTTATTAGGAATTAGAAGCATTTCATCTGGTCTACCTAGCCAGTTAGGGGCTTTTAATCTATACTGTGAACGGTTCATTTTATTGAACATTACCTTGTAGTACGAAATAAAAATATATCGCCAATCTTGCTCATCTATACTATTTATGTTTTCATTTATTATCCTCTTATACTCAAACTCTAATGGTTTATTTACATCAATCGAATCTAGTAGTTTTTTAACATATTTATTTTTAGAAGAAAATAATCGTTTTAAACTTGGTGTACTTGAACTTTCATTAGGATCATCTTGGCAAAGTGTTTTATAGCTATCTACATTTAATGTATAGTCCCCAAAAGAAAGCAAAGCCGTTCTTAACAAAAGTCCTTCTTTAGGTTTCGTATCATCAAACATAGTACTTATCTTATCCCAATAAAAACTTATTTTCGAGTATTTATCAGCTGTAGAATCAGTATCTTCAAAATAAAAGCTACTTCTAATTTGTCCACCAAAATAAACATGATTTTCCGCATTAAATATCACTTCTGATTGAGATGGATCTTCTAAAATTAATTTCGCCTTTTCTATCTCCTCGTTAACCTGTTCTGTACTAAAACCTGTAATTCTATTATTTTGAGATAAATAATCGATAAGGTCTGAAACATGGTTAATTTGCTCATTTATACCTCGAATTGCTCTTTCGTAAGGTTGTTGATAATCTATTTCAGAGTTATCTGTTAAGTTTCTAAAAATACGATACCAACTCTTAAACTTATCATCTAATATTTTCCCAGAATGAAGTAAATACAAAGAAATGAAGTGAAAATAGACTCTATCTTTTAAGCTCTTATTTATGATAGCTTTTTCCAAAACTTGTGATACCTTTGAGTTCACATTTTCCGTTAAAAAGTCAAGTACGCTTGCAATCAATTCTATATTTTCTAACTTAATATCTTCAAATTCAATATTAGTTGTCCAATTTTCACGTTGAGAATAATCTAGTGAATCTAAGTTATTAATCAGTGCAATTTCAAATAAATTTAAAAAGTTTATATCAAATCGATTTTTATCAAATCTCCAAATAGTATCAGTCCATTTTGTATCAAGCTTAAGTGCTATATCGTTTGCTAACTTAGTGTCTAACTCATGTACTCTTGAAATAAATCTTGCTTTAAAATTTTCAAAATCAGTTAGAGGACGTCCTCTAGAGTTCAATTTAATGTATAGTTCATCCTCTGAACCTAAATCTTCAATATCAAGGAAATTGAAAGCAACTCTATAATTTGTTTCTGATGTTAATACCTCTGAATAGTTGTATTGAAAATCAAAAAAATCAGTTATCCCATCTAAGGTTACTAATGCTCCTTGAATAGTAGGATCTAATATCCACGAATCTGCAAACCATGCCGCATCTTTTATTATTTCAGACGGTTTCTCTTCGAGTTGAAAAATTGATTTTCTGTATTCAAATAAACTAGCGAAAAATTGTTTGGACGAATCTCTTGTTTCATAGGAAAAATTTCTAAGAAAATCACAAGCATCACTGTCTCTAAAAGCGAAAAGGTATACTAAAAACAAAGTTGTAAGTCGCTGCTGACCATCTAGTGGTATAAAATTCCCATTGTGTGATTTCCCATAAATAAAATTAAGGTCTAAAGTCGGCTCTTCGCTGTTAATTAAAGCAGAATTTATATCAATTAATAATTGTTTTCTTACCTCGGTAGTTCTTAAATCTTTCCTTCCTTGCGCATAATCGCGTTGAATTAGTGGAATTACAATGCGATAACTTTCTAAAAGAGTTTTTAAGTCATATTTATCATCCATTATACTCATATTTCCTCTCCTTCAGTACCAAAGAATTTATTAAATTCAAGCTTCATTGCTTTAATATAGTCAATTTTATCATTGTCTGACCAAACCTCAAAATTTTCAATTTCTTCACTATACACTTTTAAAAATATATTTCTAGTACAAACCGGAACAAAACGACCTTTAGCGTCTACATCAATAATAATTTTCCTTTTTTGTGCGAACGGACTATCTTGATATGAACGATTTGTTTTATAGTCAAGTAAAGTGAGGTTCCCTAACCCATCATCAGGTTCTGCAGATTCATCAGCAGTAGCATGAATATGCTCAATATCCCACTTTTGAGTTTTATAAATATCAAACGGAAAACGATACTGTTTCTCGCTTTTATTAATCAAAGTAACTAAGTTAAATAATAGTAATACATTTTTAACTCTCTTATCTCCGTATACTAATTCGCCTAGCGAATCAAGGTCAGGAATAGTATCAAATGCTAATTTTTTCAACTCATCGAAAGCTTCTGATTTTTTCTTGTCTCTTGTCGCCTTAAATACTTTGTCTAGATTTTTACTATCTAAAGAAAGCAGATAACCAATTAAATGATATTTATCTAAATCTAAGTACCAATTATTTAGTTCTTCAAATAGTATTTGGGCTTTTGACCAAAAGTCTGATATAAACTCTGATTTATTTTCGGCCCCCTTATATTCTTCATATAATGAATAAAAGGTGGAGTATTTGTCAACTTTGTACTCTTCAGAATTCCCATGTATAAGTAAATTGAAAAGAAAATCTATTTTAGTATCATAAACTTCATTATTAGTCAAAAACTGCCAAAAAGAATCCTGTTGAAGTCTATGTTCTATCTGATTCCATGCAATAGAACGATGTATTCTATCACTCTCATCTCCTGTTTTATAATTATTTTTGTCGAGTATCAAAGCTTTAATAAGTTCAGCATTTGTTAACGGTATTTTCCCTATATTAACTTTGGTAAAAATCTTTATAGGGTCTTCAGTTTCATCAATCTCATACCAAATAAAAAACACATTTTCTGTAAGAACCTTGTAGATATCATTCAAAGCATTATTTGAGTTTATTTCTTCACGATCAAGCCATTTATCTATTGCTTCAAAGGCTTTACTGATGTGACTAGCATCAATGTCAATATTTTCAATTTCTTTATAAGTATCAAAATTTAAATTCTTTAAGTAGTTTCCACTCTCTTTTCGGGTTTCATACTCTAAATCAAAAAAATCATATTGATTAGTTCTTCTACGGCCATTATTAAATTCTGCAGACATAAATTTAAGAAATATATAAATACTAGTTAGTCTTTGCTGTCCATCAACAACATCGTAAGTGCCATCAGCAACTTTTTTTACGATTAATGGTTGTAGACAATATTTATACTCAGTGTTATGATTATAAAAATCATCTAATAAAGTTGTAATTTCATGCTCAGTCCACCTATAGCCTCTTTGATATGATGGAACGTTGAACTTAAGACCTCTTAAATCTTCAATTTTCTTCTCTGAAATACCCATTTTTAATCACCTATTTCATTTGTTTTGATACTGTCAATTTTAGTCAATATAATTTCATGAATTTTTTTAATAAGATTTTTACATCATCAATTAACGATTGAGGAGACAATGCCGTTAGAGTTGCTACTTGACTCAACAGCCACCTCCTCACCCTAATGTACCTTGACTTATAATTTCAATAATATTACCATAAGTATTCTATCTAATTTTAAAGTCATACAACAAAAAGAGAGCTAATATATCCCATCTTTATAAATAAAATGTCCCACTATCCTAGCCAAAATATTTATCTACCAATTCCTGAATCCTACCTTCTTTGGCAGCTGGAATCGTATCTGCTAGAACAAAGTTCCTTCTACTGATATCTTGGGAGAGATTTCCAAAGATAAAATTAGTGGAAATGTTATAAATAATTTCTGAAGGCGCAAATCCATAAACTTGATTTTCTAGGATATGTTTTAAGCGTTCTTCAGGACTTAGAAATGCTTCTCGTAAACCATTGCTATTATAAAGTCGTTTAACAAGTTCAGCAATATAGAGTCCTGATTTCATGTACAAGTCAATAAATGTCTTAGATGGATCATCAAAGATTCCTGGGTTTTCTTTCTCAAGATCATCTACCATTCTTTTCACGACTCGTTTAGGAGTGAAAATTTGATTGGTTTTCTGTGGTGGAATATAGTCAAAGATGTCTTCTTTTTGATCTTTAAAATAATCCGCCAATTCCTCTTTCTTGCGAAGAAATTCTTGAATGGCCTCATCGAATGTTGCTCGATCAAAGAGATGCCCTGCAAAATCTTGCCCACCATCTCTCAAATAACGAAATTGGTCAATCGTAATACCAGTCACTTCAAAGAAGACATGCCCAGGAACAAAGGTGTCAAAATTATCAAGAGTTAGAGATTGATCACCATAGGCCATGATAAAACTAGGGATTGTTCGTGCAAAGCCTCGAAGGTGATCACGAATCTCATCCTGAGCTGATTGTTTCAACTGTTCAACACGTTTTATCTCAACCTGTTCGATAAACTTCTCAGGCATTTTTTCCACTTCATTTTTGAGTGTTTGTTCCAGTTTTTCTTTATGGATGAGATTATTTTCTTCTATTTGTTTTTCAAGATCTTCTTGAATCTTATCTTTTTGCTCCTTATCATTTGCATCTTTGAGCTGTAGTTGCAGTTTTTCCTTGATACGAGCTTCAGAAATTTTACGTTCTATCTCATTTTTTCGAACTTCGTTCTCAAATGTTGCTGCAATTTGTTTCTTAATGTTGTCTGTTTCCCGAGTTTTAAGGTCATATCCAGCTTTCAATTCTTCTACAATTACCGAAGAAACTGTCTTACTCAAGTCATTGACCAGCTGTTTTTGAGTTCTTTCCTCATCTTTTGTGACTAGTTCAACAACAGACTGTCCAAGTCCATAAATTTTTTCGCCGAACATTCGAGCTTGTTGATTGACCACGATTTCATGGTCAACTACTGCATTGCCCTCATCATCCACTGTAACATTTGAAAAATCTAGTAAATCAGAAGGTGTTTGTAACTTCCCTTCCTTTTCAACTGGTAGTTCATTTAAGATGTCAAGAACTGTTTGACTGGCTTGGAAAATGCCACTGATATTATCAAAAAGGAGATTGGACATAAAGCCTCGTTTGAGGACTTCCCTAGCTTTTATTTGACGAGGTATGGTTAGTACTGCCTTAGCATCAATTTCAACCATCTTACCTGCACGGTCTTCTGCTATGACAGGGAAGAAATTCAAGAGTTCTCTGATGTTCTCTTCACGAGTTGCAGAAGTTCCACCACCTCCTGCAGTTGCAAGTGATAAGTTATTTGCAAACTCATCAAAGATAATCAAGGTTCTTTCTGGTGCAAAGTCAAATACATAGGCTCTCTCTTTGCGGAAGTGATTTCCTTTGTTATCGCTCCATGAGTATGGATTTTGAGCACGGAAGGCAGCTTGCATATAAAGGGCAGGTGATTTCAAGTTTGATAACATCAATACCCCTGTCCATTCAGGAATAGTCACACCTGTCGTCAACTGACCAACGGAAAGGGTAATGGTCTTGTCATTTTCTGCTATAGCTTTTCTTACCAAGTCTAAGGATTTCAGTGTGACCTTATCATCTTCCTCGGACATACGCCCGTCACCAGCAGCTAGGACAATCTCATAGTTTTCATAGATGGGGTGTTCTTCTAGAAGTGTTTTTAAGGCTTTAGCTGAGGCTACACGTTCCAACAACCAAAAAGTATGCTTGAGTTCGTTCCGAAGTTCTTTGGTCGAAAATGGATACTTTTCATTGCTTGATAGAGTATCTAACCAATTTCTGACATCTTGCTCATGAATAAATTTCCCTTTATCATCTGTAGCGAAAAATTCACTCAAGTCAAAAGCATAGTCGATGTTTTCACCATCGAGTTGAGCGCCTTTTTCTAACTCGTCACCAATCATCTGAGACATTTGATAGGTAAAGAGATTTAACTGAGGCAAACTTTCATAAGGATTTTCCTCTTCTTGTTCAGGAGACCAAGTAGATTTGGCAGACTGTTCATCAGCATAGGACCAGTTGTAGATCTGCTCCTCTGTAAACTCTCCCTTGGCCAGTGCCTTAAATGGAGTTCCAGAAAGATGCAAGGTAAAGTTTCGACGGATCTTATTAAAGGCTTGGTCAGTCTTAAAGGTATCAACTCCTTCATGAGCCTCATCTATGACCAATATATCCCAGTGTAGGTCAGTCACCCATTTGAGTTTATCGTGCTCTCCTCCTAAATAAACAGAACCTTTTAAATCTTGAAGGCTGATAAAAGCAAGTTGTCGTACATCATCATCTAAGATATTAAGAAATTCTTTTCGAGATAACGTTGGTCGATTTTTAAGGCTATCTGATTCAGAAACAAACTTGTAAGTCGTTTGACCTGCAATGAATTTTTCAAAATCATCATACCATGAATTAGCAATGGCAGGTCTGTTGGTTACAATCAAGACATTGACAGCTTCCATCCGACGAGCTAGATCATAGGTAGATAAAGTCTTACCAAAGCGTGGCTTAGCATTCCAGAGGAACTTACCTCCAGGGTGATTCTTGAAATAAGCTAAGGTCTTAGCAACTGCTTCTTCTTGCTCTTGTCGCAGAGTATAGTCCTGTCCTTTTCCAGGCTGGTAGCCAGACAAATCATGCTGAACAAACTTATCGAAAAGATTTTTAGATTTTTCAGGAGTCCCATTAAAATAGAACCATTCCGTCTTAGGACGACGTTCCACATCATGGAAAGAAAGGAAATGGTGGAAATCATGGTCCTTAAAAGTCTTTCCTTTATCAGGTTCTTCCGTATAAGCTGCATCACCAGTCCATAAGACATCTGTATCTATATGGGCAGTATGCGTTTGTTCTTTAATCCGTTGAGTGACATCACGCTCCGTATAACCAATCTTAATCCAGCCCTCATTACTTGTTACTGTAGGGGTGGTGTAGGCATAGATTTTAGGATGAATCTCTTTAGAAGTTTTAATTTCTACCATCAATCCATCTCCCTTACATGCGTCTCAATAAAGGAAATCTCTTCAGGAGAAAGATCATATTTTTGATAGAGCTGACGGTCAATATCAGCCACTGATTGTGTCCAATCAATGTCCGAATTGACCGTAAAGTCTTGGAGAGGAACGTACTGCCATTTATCTTTTGTATTATCTTGAGTAATTTTTAAAATCCCAAGCATTGCTCGAGCAAATTTAGACTTTATGTATTTCAACATAGCTTTTGCTTCACATTCGGTATCAAATGCACCAAAAGAGATAAAAGTATCTGTGAAACCCACGAGTGGGGTACCCACGAGTGGGGTACCCACGAGTGGGGTCGATAGGACTTCGCCAATCGCCCCACTGCCGTTAGCAGCAGGTACTAGAACTTTATATTTCAAAAGATTTTCATGTGAAGCTAAATATTTTTTAGGAATATAACGATAAACTCTTTCATTGTTTAATCTACCTAAAATTTTAACACTATCCTCTGTTTCTTGTTCAGAAAAAATATCAAGCCTTCCCAAAATTGGTTTTCTTAGTCGCTTATCTTTACCATTACTGCCAATTAAATTTTTATAATTAGGATAATCTTCGTAGAGCTTATCTAAATCAAATTTTGATTGTGTATAAATAATTTCCATTATTGAACTAAAGTCAAAATGATTCTCAACTTTTTTTAATATACTATTAAGTTCTTTAAAATGAGTAAATGTACCTATAGGTCCTTGCATTTTTTGAGCATCATAATAGGTAATTGCTACACCACCCTTTATATCAGTTCCAACGAAAACTTCTGAACTATTTTGTTTATAATAACACACCTTATAATGTTTACTACTAAGAATTTTTTTATTCCATGATTTCGGTGTTTTTCCAGCATTGAATAAAAATCTTGCTGGTGTAATTAAGATTGATTTATCTGAAATTTTACTCGCTTCATCAATAAACAAATGATATACCGGGTCATCACTCGTACTTGTTCCCTGTGCCTCCTCTTGGTAAGGTGGATTTCCTATCACGACATCAAATTTCATTTCACTTTCCTCACTAGATAGGCGCTCAAAACCTATCATCTTATTCTTTTTCCAGTCTTTGATTTGGGTTTTAGATTCTTCTACTTCTTGGACTTCTGGCTCATCTGAAAACAAGCTTAGCTGTTGAGATGGCTCATGTTTAGCTGAGTAAGGACTGATTTTTTTCAATCCATCCATTTGAAAGACATTATAGGATATAATGGTCGCAATTTCTTTCTTCTGCTCTAATCTTGGGTGATTTCCAGTCTTAGCAAGATAGTAGTCCTCAAAGGTCGCTAAAAGATTTTCACGCGCCAAGAGGAGAGAATCTCCTTGGTACTCATAGCCAAAGGAAGCACGATAGGCTTCTATTACAAGTTCATAGAAGGTAGCCTCATCCGAAACCTCACGACTAATGCGTTGCAATTTTCTATCAACAAAACCAACTCGCTCAGATAATGGAATCTCCTCACCAGTCACTGTATCATAGCGAGTAACCATATAAGGAGCTTCACCACAGGTAATTTCTAGCCAGCGCACTTGGATATAATCTTCAAGATCTAGCGCTTCAAGTTCAGCTTCCACGTAGCTATTTTGCTTTTCAACTAACCAAGTTGGCGTAAAAACTTCGGCTCTAATCTTGGTGCGGTCTTTTTGCTCATACTTGGACTTTTCTGACCGGGGTTGAATCAAGTTTGCATAGGCTCCCGTCACCCTACTTGGAGTGATGCGGTCACTTGGAGCAAATCCCTTTCCTAACAATTCATAAGAATGTGTCGCCCAAACAATATTTTTCTTGGTCGTTCGATCTTTTAAAAGAATTTTTAATAAGTCAGCCGACTCCATAGCCAACTGTTCTTCACTAATATCTATTGCCATAAAGCAACCTTTCTTCTTATTAATTAGAATTTATAAAAATATGTACTTTCCATTTATTAATCTACTATATTTTACCATAAAAACACACTGAGATACTGCTCCCAGTGTGTTTATTTCATTCTATTGTTTTCTTCTCAGTGAGCCATTTTTCTGTAATAAGTTTAAATCTAATATCTTGTAGTTGATGAAATTGTAGATGATATAGGAAAGCCAAGAACAATTGTATACCTAATTAGGCAAAAGGCTATAGAACACTTAGCAGATGTATTTACTACAGATTGATTTATACCTATGTAAAAACTATAATGTTACATATTTAAAAATAGTAAGGTTTTGGTAAAGTACAGGAGTTTTTATAGAATAAAAAATGTAGAAAAAATCTCAAAAATGGAGAATTAAGAGGTTATTATGGTATAATTTAGGCAGTAATAAATAAGGAAAAAAAGATGAAAAAAATTTCAATCTTTATTGATGACTCAGGGGTTTTCCACTCCAATCATAACTACTTTGTGTATGCAGGTTTTTGCTTTATTTCTGATGAGGACAAAATATCTGCTAAAAAACGCTATCGCTCTCTTAATACAAAAATAAAAAAAGAAAAAGGCGTAGAGGGAGAACTTAAGGCGTCAAACATTGAGAAAAAACATAAAAACGCCCTATATAAAGTTCTTAGAAATGAGATTAGTTTTTCTGTATCAGTAAATTTAAAGCGTGTCCATTCAGGCGTTATGAAAGATAAAAAGTCACGTCAACGATTTAAAGACTATGCTCTAAGGAGAGTAGTGAAAGAATTGTTTAAAAAGTTACTTGAGCAGGGCGCAATAAGTAAAGGCGACGACATTAAACTTTATTTAAATATTGACCAGCAAGGTATAGCTACTAATGGTTTGTATGGTTTAGGCGAGGGTATCCATGAGGAGTTTAAGTATGGTATCAATAACTTTAACTACGGGAATTTTTACCCTCCGATTTTAGAGGGGGAATTCATAGTTTATACAAAATCATGTATCTCAGCGAATGACTACCTTATACAAGCTGCTGACATCTTAGCTAATAGAGTTTGGAATTCTTATGAGAAACAAATAAAAGAGCTGCTAAATATCCCTAATCATATAAATTTAAATTTACCGTAGTTTTTACTTGCCAAAAATCTGCACGTGGTATAAAATGGAATTACAGGTATAAGTACACTGTTTAAACATCTGAAATGTGATTAAAGCAATTAAGTGTATGTTAAGTACTCCACACTCAGATGGAAAAGCACCATTGGTGCTTTTTTTGTAATCTTTTGATACAATATTACTGAGGAAATGAAGTAGAAAAATATCGGACGCACACGCACCTGAAAGGGTATCTGAGAGGCGGGGAATGTCCGTCCCGCCATTTCCTATTGAGGCTGTAAGCCTCTTTTTTAGAATTTTAGCAACTGAGAGAGGGCTAAAAATGAGTGAACAACTTTGGAACTACCTACGCTCAAGAGTTCAGGTAGTAACTAGTGACGGCGAGGTCATAAATGGTTTTGTCACAGATTTTATTGACGAAATGGACAATGATGAACAGGATGAAATCACTATCCTCATTGACAATCCTAGACCTGATGAACCAACTGAGATTTCTCTCTTTGAGAGCGAAATTATCTCAATTAAAGCAATCTCTTAGCGCATAGAACAATCTAGGCACTTTTGCCTGCCTTACTTGAAAGAAAACACTACGGAAAAGGATTTAGATTTATATGGCAATATTAGATGATTTACAAGCGTTATACGATAATGGTTGGGACGCCTCTTTTGATTATAATGGTCAAGCTTGTGGGATTTTCATTAATTCTATTCATGATATTGTAGTGGTTATGGGAGATAAAGAATACCAGGTATCATCATTAAATGAACTGATTTCTTTAAAAATTGACGATAATACTTTAATAAATATTATGGATGGAGTTGAAGTGCAGTATTATTAAAATAAAAAGCACCCATGAAAGGTGCAATTTACTTACGTACTGAACTCATTAATTTAATTCCCCTTTGTGTTTCCTATACTTATTTAAAAATCATAAAATATGGTAGAAACAGGGCAAAAAACAGAGCAGGCTTAGGCCTGTTTTTCTGTACCTTTTAATAGGGAGATGACAAAATCTTATTTTTTCCTATTCATAATCTCTTAATTTACCCGTTTTGTACTGTTCAACCAATTTCCAGAGATTATGAGTAGTTAAATCTGGTACAAATGAATACCATTTATTAGACACGAATAACTCAACTAACATATCAATTGCATATTTGAAATTTAAAATCTCATCCATTTCTGTAATACTATAATACAGTTTATCATGGCAAGAGTGATAAATAATCAAATTCAGCATATCATCAATGAAATCAAACTCTAGTTCTTCTCCTTCGCGAAATAATGTTAGATAAAAATTATATTCATCACGACAAAAATTAACAGTAACATCAAAATCCGCACCTGTTTCAATTTCGATATTTACAGTCTCTAAAATTTTTTTACATAAATACTCTTTATAAACTTTCATATAATAACTCCTTCTATTGTTTATTTAGTTTTAAAAATATAATGAAAGGTGCTACTGTCTGGAGGGCCAAGTTCATATACTAGGCCTGTAATAAAAAAAGCATATGTTTTATACATATGTAACCTCCTTTGTTTTTCTCTCTATATATAGTCTGCCACAAATTTCAAATTATAAAAATAAAAAATTAAAAAAACTGATAACGGTATTGTTTACTTCTCAATTTTTTTGTACTTATACCTCTTTCTCTCATCCCTCTGTTTTTTTGCGATTCTGATTTTTCTGTGTGTTTAGCGTTGACAGAAACGTATGTGTAAGTCACGCTAAACACACAGTACTAAGAAAAAGTGAATATCGTAAAAAAATCTTATCCTGATTTTTTTGTTTTGTTTTTTGTGGCATACTAATATTATAGAAATAATTGATTGAGTAGAGACGTAACTAATATAGCTACGTTTTTTATTTTTGAAAGGAGGTAGCTATAGTGGAAACAGCAGGTTTAAGCTGGGTTAGGAAAGAACCAGTTTTGTATTTTATTTACTAATAAAAAATAAATGTATAGATAATGAAAGTAATGTCAATAGCAGTTTTAAAAAAAGTTTTTTGAACATAACAAAGTAAATAATAAAAGTATAGAAACGAAAGTAAATAACAAAAGTCTAAAAATAGAATACAAAAACTAGCTTAACTCGGTCGCTAAATTCAAAGCATTTAAACCTGAAAAAGACTAAAAAGAAAAAACAACAGATCTTATCTGTAAGATGGAACTCTACATCTTATATAAATTGAGTCAACTTGTCATGTTGTAAAATGACTTGGTTATCTTCTTAGCCATTAATTAAGAAGCGCCCTCAGCAAAGGGAAGATACTACATCAGTGAATACAAGCTTTATGTCACTGCACTACTTCAACTTGAATTAAAAAGACCTTAAGAATTTTCTTAAGAACTTCTATAAAAGTAGAAAATCTACAATAGAAAGGAAAGAATTATGGCAAAGAAGAAACGTAGTCGTGCTGAACGAAGAAAAGCTAAAGAGAAAGCTAAGAAACAACAGATGGATTTTCTAACAACTTTTGAGGGCAGGAAACAATTCGTCCAATCAAAAGGATTGACTAATCTAGTCACGCGCTTTAAAAAAGGAAAAGGTATCAAGCGAAATGAATCCAAAAAAACGGGAGAGGATATTCATTTAATTCATACCGATCGAACTCTCCATAACTACGCTGGTTCCTGGAGCAGATTCGCTTCCTTTGTTGCTACAACTGCTACTGCCGAAGATTTAGAAGCTCTTGATAAATCTAATGATATAGAAGGATGGATTGACTTAGTAAATCAATACTTAGAACATTGTAAGAAATCAGGTCTTTCTGCTCCAACCCAGTCAACCTATAAAGCAGCATTAGCCAAAGTTTTAGGAGTACCTTCTACCGCTTTTATTGCAACGGATATTCGATATCGAGCCGACAAAAAGAATAATCGTTTGAAGTCTAATGACGACAGGATGTCTGGAGAAACAAATATTCGCTGGTTTTCAATCGTATCTGCCACTGGGCTACGAAAAAATGAATTAATGGCTATTACAGGTGATTCTCTATACCAACGTGAAGATGGTCGATATTATCTTAAAATCATTGGTAAAAAGCATAAAACAAAAGGAGCACGAGATCGTTGGGTTCCGATTATTACACGAGACAAAGAAGAATTAGAGAGGCTTGTTGAAGAATTTAAACTAGCTGGAAAAAAGCGTGTGTTTCAAGTTCCATCTGCTTTAAAACCTCATAAATATCGTGCTGAATACGCAAAGCGTCTTTATCTTCTTGTCGCGCGAGATCCTAAAGACATCAAGGATAAAAGGGAAAAAGTTTATCTAAGAGGGGAATTAAAAGGTGTTGTCCTTGATCAAAAGGCTTGTTTAATTGTATCACGTGCTCTCGGACACAATCGACCAGAAGAGTTTCAAAAATCCTACGCATATAAATTAATCGCACAAGCAAACTAATCAGCACTTCTAAAAATAATGGTATATCTCTTATTGAAATAAAAAAATTTTTTAGTAGGTAAGTACCTACTTTTTCCCTTCAAAACCTTGTCACTACGCGCTTTTTAAAGCAGTCAAAATTTTGAGTGTATTTTATTTTTAAAAATTTTTTTCATTTTTTAATTTATTTTTCCTAAAAATGGGCGTTTTTTTCAACATTTGTGACATACTAATAATAGGAGGTGAGATAAATAAATAGAAGCTAAAAAAATAACTAACTTTTAGAAAAAAATGTTGATCTTAGCTAAAACAACATACTTTATCAAAATAGCATGTGAAAGGAACTTAATAGTATGGCTGGAAGAAAATTAACACCGGAAGAAAAGCAAAGACGTTTAGAAGAAAAAATCAATAATGAAAATATTATATTAGAGGCTTTTTCATCAATGTCTTGTTTTGTTGGAATAGATAAATGTAAAGTATCCCTACAGGATTTTTCTTTAGAGCGTGTAGAAATAAAAAATTTAAAGCAGGATAGTTCTTGTAATCTAAAAACCTCTATAGACGGAAAGATACGTAGTTTAGATATAAAATCAGAATTATTCGGTAAAATTACTATTTCTCTTGATACATCAGATTTTAAAGTACCCTACTGTTACATTGAATTAATCCATGGAGGTTTAAATTTCGAAACAGTTGGTATTGACGACATTAAAAATAGATTAACAAACGCAATCGATTTTATTAAAAATAATTACGGTATTATCATTACATACTCGACTGCCCTCTTTCTCGAAATTGAACTTGCTTATACTATTGCCTTTGATAAAACTCCAAACCTACAGCTCAGAAGTTTTCTACACAAATGTCTTTCATCAGGAAACCCTCCTAATTTTGGAAATGAGAAAAGTAAAAAGAACAACTATGACTATCCAATTTTGAGTTGTAAGATTAGTAATGGAGAATTAACTGTTACTTACGATAAAATTGAAAAAGCAAAAAGAAAAGGACAAATCAGAAGAAATGGTTCAAAACTAGATAATATTAATGTCCAAAGATTTGAACTAGTATTAAAGAAAAATATAATTAAAAAATTTTTGGGAACCAATTCCTTAGATTTACTGAATGATGCACTATTGATAGAATATTTGGAAACAAAACTTCATTCAACAATAAATGTGTACATAAAGTTAATTGAAGAATCAAGTATAAAAACTGGAAAAGCGATTCAAGATGTTTATAACAAATACGGTCCTAAAAATTATATTAAAGAACTTTTTAATCAAGCAAATAATCATTCTCTTAGATTTTTGTCTCCTTTGGTGTTAGACGAAGAAATTATAGCATTGACGAATATTGCTCCTTTCAAAAATAAAGGTAGAACCAAAAGAAAAATAATAGAATCCTTCCAAAATAGTGAAAAAAAATATTCTGAAAAAAACGAGACTGGATTAATGATTACTTGGCACGTTCGAGATATATTTAAGCTTTTTTATAAATCACTAGACGTTGCTAGAGAAAAAGGTTTAGGATGTCATAAAGATACTACATCGACTCATACATATAAACACGTTTTAAAAGATTATTCATTAGATTATAGAAATAACATTTTCGATGAAATTATAAAAACTAATACTAGAAATCAAAAAAATAAAATTAGAAATCATGTTTTAAAAGAATTCCCTGATAAATATTTAGATGTCAATAAAAATAATAAAAATAATAAAAAAAAATAAAGCAAATTAAATAATAACTTTTTTATATTTATGGCTGTAAACCTTGATATAACAACAAACATACATTTATATGTAAACAGTTTGAGTTTAATATTTGAGAAAGGAAATAGAGATGTGTGAATTTTTTAGAACAAAAAAAGAGCTTGTTTCCAAACTTTGGTCGGTGTCAGAAACAAACTCAAAATATACTAGTAATAATATCTATTACCTATTTCTATTATCTCAATAAAATATAGAAATTTCAAGAGGATTATTAATTATGAAACAAACAATGAACAAAGAGGATTTAATTAAAATGGGTTACAATCCCTATACTGCCATTTCAATTATTAGACAAGCTAAGCTAATTATGGTACAAAAGGGGTATGCCTTTTATAATAATCGACGTTTAGGGCACGTCCCAATCAGTGCTGTTGAAGAAATTTTGGGTGTTTCACTTCACAAGGAGGAATAAATGCCACAATATCAACAGAAAACAAAATTTCCTGGAGTATATTCTGATAAAGACGGAAAATATTTTCTTCAAACCGAATTTAGTCGAGATAGAGTTACTGGGAAACGGGTACGAAAGAAATCTAGGAAAGATCAGCATGGGAACCCATTTAAATCGGCCTCAGATGCTTATAAAGAATTAACTCGGCTGAAACATGAATATCATCAATCTCAAGGTTATTCTAACTACCGTATGAAATATCGGCAATTTATGGAAGACCATTATATTCCATATTATAGAACAACAGTTGAGAACAGCACATTTTCAGTTCGAGAGAAAAATCTTTTGCAGCTTTGTGATCGTTTTGGTGACACTACACTTCGTTCGATTACCCTCGAACAAGTCCAGAAGTTTCGAACATGGTTACTGACTAGTCAAGATGAGGATGGTGCCGGATATTCACAAGGATATGCTAGCCTCATCTTTGGCATGTTTAGGAAATCATTGGACTATGCTTTGCAAATGGGATATGTGGAAAAAAACATTTCTAAGCAATCTAATGCAATTCCTAAAGGGAAAAGTAATGTCCCATATTGGACAAAGAGCGAATTTGAAGCTGTTATTTCCCAAATTTACATTGAAGATGTATATGAACATTTAAACTTCGTGATGATTTGGGTATATTTCATGACTGGCGTACGTGTAAATGAAGGTTGTGCCCTTCAATGGAATGATGTTGACTTTGATAAGCAACGCCTACGAGTTCATCATATGCTTATTGTTAAAAACAAAAAAGAATGGACTCGTAATTCGTTTACGAAAACTAAAGACGGCAAAAGGATGATTAGTTTAGATAAAGATACTATTGATGTGTTAAAAAAATGGCGTGAAGCTCAAAAAAAGATTGGACTAGGACACGAGAACGATTTTATCTTTTCATATGATGGCTTACCTATGCTAAAATCTACAATCTCAAGGATTATTAAAAGGTACGCCAAGATTGCTCACGTAAAGCCTATCCAAGCGAAAGGTCTTAGGCATAGCCACGCCTCACTACTAATTAATGAATTAAATGCTGATGTACTTATTCTATCAAAACGTTTAGGACACTCTTCTCCTGAAATCACCTTGAAACACTACTCGCATCTATGGGATGGCGCTGATGAAGCTATCACTAATGAAATGGTCGGAATTATTAATGTTTCTTTCCCATCTTCTAGCTTAGTACATTTCAACGGGAACCAATCAATTTCAAAATAACATTCCCACCAAAAACCCCACCAAAGAATTACTAACTCCTTAAAAAGCCTATTATATAGCGATTTTCAAGGAGTCTGCAACCGTTGAGTGGGAATAGCATTAATGAACTTAAAAAAGCCTAGAAATCAATATTTCTAGGGCTTTTTATTTTATTTAGACAACAATTTAACTACAAAAGTCTTAAATACTTTATCAAAAAAACAGTAAAACCAACTGGTTCTACTGTTCTAATTTTAAAAGGTTTGACGCTTGGCCTTACGTTCTGCACGCCCGCGAGCACGACTTTCTGCTCGCTTAGCTTTGCGACGTTTTTCATCTACTGCCCATTTAATTTTTTTCTTATAGCCTGGTTTAACTTTTTTCTTTTTCTTTTTAACCAAGCCAATCATTTCGATGTCCAGTTTTTCCTGTTTTTTCTCACGATTAGCACGGCGATCTCGATCATAGGTATCTTGGAATTCTCCATCTTTGACGACTTTCGGAGTAAACTTGATCCCCAATTTCTCCAATTCGCGAATATCTGAGTCATCACTAGGCTGGTAGAGGGTAATGGCTGTACCTGGCAAACCATTACGTCCAGTTCGTCCAACACGATGAACAAAGAATGACAAGTCCTGTGGGATAGCATCATTGATAACATGGCTGACACCTTCGATGTCAATCCCACGCGCAGCTAGGTCAGTCGCAACGATGTACTCAAAATCAAGATTTTTCACCTGATTCATGATCCGTTTGCGTTCACGAGGAGCAATATCTCCATGAATCTTAGCTACTTTTAGACCTTGTGCAGTCAGGTAAGCATGCAATTCATCTGCACGTGTTTTTGTATTCACAAAAATCATGGCAAGATACGGTTGCATGACTTGAGTCAATTCATAAATCTGAGCATTCTTGTCACGCCCCTTGGTCGAAATCAACCAGTTATCAATGGTATCAGAGATAACGGTTTTGGTCTTGATTTTCTCCATGACAGGATTTGACAAATATTTCTTCAAGAATGGTTGCAGTTTTTGTGGGATAGTCGCTGAAAAGACCATAAACTGCAAGTCTTTTGGAAGGCTTCCTGCAATCTTATCAACTGTCTCCAAAAATCCCATATCCAAGGTCATATCTGCTTCATCGACAACAAAAATCTTAGCCTTGTGGATAGCCAAATCACCTGATTTTACCAAATCATAGATACGACCTGGAGTTCCGATAACGATATGGGGCTGATTGCTGGCAAGTTTTTCAATCTGACGCGCCTTGTCTGTTCCACCAACATAGTTGGCAACACGAATTTCTACTTCAGAATGTTCCGCAATCTGGCGAGCTGCCTGGTAAATCTGAGTCGCCAACTCACGACTAGGAGCTGTGATAACGGCTTGTACACTATCACTTTCTTCATCTAGCTGTTGGAAAATCGGCAACAAGAAGGTATGGGTCTTTCCTGAACCTGTTTTTGATTCACCGACCAAGTCACGACCTGCCAAGACAATAGGAATCAACTTTTCTTGCACTTCGGTAGGCGCCGTAAACTTCAACTCTTCCAAAGCTTTTTCTATATATTTCTTAAATTTAAATTGTGTAAATGACATAATTTCCTCGATTCTATCTATCTTCTCATTATACCATAATTTAGTTTATTACAGGGAGGGATTTCCGTCAAGGGTAATCGCTTGAAAATTCCAAGGACAAGCATACAAGAGAAACACTCCTAGTTACGATGAACAAGGAGTGTTATAGGATTACTTGAGCTTCCACTCGTCTCTCAGCCAATCACAAAAATAGTGATAACGTTCCTTAAGAGCTTCATGATGCCCATAAGCATCAAATGTGCAATAAGTCGAAGGGACTTTCTCTGAAATCAGATCATGTAGATTTCTGGCATAAATAGGAGCCTTAGACAGACGATTGGAATGATTGGCACCTTCTGTCTGACCATTTTGCAGATAAATCAGGCTTTGGCTCTGTATCAGGTCATGTTCCCCACAATATTCTGTAAAGTCTGGATACCAGAAGGAACCACAGATAGAAAAGATACAGGTCGCAGGAAGATAACTACTATAGAGACTATAGACGGCAGCAAGACCACCCAGTGAATAGCCACCATAAGCAATTCTACTTTCATCAATCAAGTAGTCTTTCTTTAGACTTGCTATAATACCTTGAAAGAGCTTTTGATGGTATTGGTCTACCTTACCACCAAAGTTTGGTGCCCCTTCTTTCAAAGCATCAGCCTTCCAAGGTGTAAAGTCATCCAGACGATTTTCTGGAATCAAACCCACCAAAATCACAGATTGGGATAGGTCTGACAAATAATCCAGTTCCCCATCATTTAAAAGCACAACTGGATAGGCTTGTTTAGAGTCATAGTTTGAAGGAAGGCTGACCCTAACCTGAATTCCTTCCCAGTTAAACTCCTTATTTCTTGATAAAGTCATTGATTTTTTCAAGTGAATCAATCACTGCAGGACCGTAGTCCATCAATTCATCGTAAGAGATGGTCATGATTTTTTGATTCTTGATTGCTGGTACATTTTCCAAAACAGTGTTTGCCTTCATCAAATCCACTGCTTTTTCATCCAACTTTTGATTACGATCGCTAGTTACATAGATAATCAACTCTGGATCCATTGATACTAGATTTTCCAAGGTCAAACCAGATGTTCCTGTTGCAACATTGGTATAACCAAGTTGGTTAAGCAAGCTTTCTTGAAGGGCTGACTTGTAGGCACCAAAGGTTTCGTCATTGTAGGCAACCATAATTAAAGCTTTTTTCTTTTCACCTTGTATTTCTGGGTTGGCTTTTTTAACCGCATCGATTTTAGCTTGCAATTGCTCTGCGTATTGGTTGGCCTTGTCTTGAACATTGAAAATAGTACCAAGATTTTTCACGTCTTCTACGATATTTCCCAAATCCTGTTGAACATTTGAAAGTGAAGCTTTTTGCGTATAAACAGGGATTTTATTTCCATTCCAAGCACTAATCGTTCCCATTGACTTTTCAGAGAACATCATGTTGCGCCCCATCAAGGCATCAGGTTCATAAGAAAGAACCGTTTCTTGTGAGACTGATTTCTTATCCCCAATATGAGGGATGGCTTCAATGGCATCCTTGTATTTACCAGTTACAGCATTATCAGGATTGAGCATGCCGGCAATTTTATCTTTCAAACCAAGTTCAAGTAGAATTTCAGTTGTTGAAAGGTTGTTGGTGATGACCTTCTCAGGGGCCTTTTCAAAGACTTGCTCGACTTCGTTTCCTTTGGCATCGTATGTTTTTATAGTTACAGGATAGCTTGTTTCTGTAGCAGATTTTTGACTAGCTTCTGTTGTAGCTGGTGCAGTTGCTGTTTCTTTAGATGTGTTGCTACAAGCCGCCAAAGATAGGGTAGCTACTGTTACGAGCAAAATACTGAGTGATTTTTTCATGTCAATTTCCTTTAAATCTTATAAATAGTGAATCATGGCTTGCTGGTCTTCCGTCCAAGTAACCTTACTTTGGACACCATAGACAACCTGCAAAGACCCAGGAGTGATGGTCTCTTTTGGAGTACCTTGGTAAACTATCTCTCCCTCTTTCATCAGATAGAGATAGTCTGAATAGCGACAAGCCAGCTGAATATCATGCAAGACGGCTAACACATTGATCTGGAGATTTTTGACAATGGTCAACAAGTCCAGCTGGTATTTGATATCTAGATGATTGGTCGGTTCGTCTAAGAGCAAGAGTGAAGGTTCTTGAGCTAAGGCGCGTGCTAACAAAACTCGCTGTCTCTCTCCTCCTGATAGAGAAGAGTAAAGGCGATTTCTCTTTTCGAACATATCTACCTTGGCTAGAGCATCCTCAACCAAGGCAAAGTCTTTTTCTTTTTCCTTTTGTAAGAAAAAGAGATGGGGTGTTCTGCCCAGCATAACGATTTCTTCAACCGTACAATCAAATTGGAGTTGATTGAACTGGGTGATGACTGCCATCTGTTTTGCCGTTTCCTTAACGCTCATTTGTTCCAAGGGTTTCCCATCAAGGGAAATCAGGCCCTGATCAGGCTTTTCCTGTTGATAGAGGAGTTTCAACAAACTAGTCTTCCCACTTCCATTGGGTCCCAAAATCGTATGAAATTGGTTGCCCTCCAGTTTGAGCGACACTCCTTTGAGAATCTTTTTTTCTCCGATTCCAAAGTAGATATCTTGGCACATTAAATCCATATCAGACCTTCACCTCCCTTCGTCTACTTCCAACCATATAAATAAAGAAAGGTGCACCTACTAAGGCTGTGAAGATTCCAATCGGCAGCTCAGCATTTTGGATTAAAACACGGGCAAGAACATCTGCCCAGACAACAAAGAGAGCACCAAGCAAAGTAGCAATCGGAAAAAGTCTTCTGTAGTTTGTACCAACCAAGCTTCTTGACAAATGAGGTGTAATCAGGCCGACAAAACCAATAATCCCACAGGTCGATACTAATACTGCCGTCATCACAGCTACAATAGCCACATAGAGATACCAGTAAAAACGTAGGGGAATTCCCAAGGTCAAGGCTGCCTCATCACCCATCATCATGGCATTAAAAACACGATATTGGGTCGAGAAAAACAAAAAGGCTACTCCCACAACTACTGTTGGCAGGGTTAAGTGAGCCCAGGAGCTTCCTGCTAGAGAACCCATGGTCCAGAACTTGATAGTCATGACACTATCAGCATTGGCACCGATTGAGATAATAAAGTTTGAAAAAGCCAAAAAGAGTGCATTGACCACCGTTCCTGATAAGATCAGGCTTGAAGTTGTCATCCTGCCTTGCATGGAAGCAATCAGAAGGACTGCAACTGTTGCCAAAAGTGCTCCAAGGAATGAACCAAGACCAATCATGACTTTAAAACCAAGAATGATACTCAAAGTCGCGCCAAAAGTTGCTCCGGCAGAAATTCCTAACACATAAGGTTCAGCAATGGGGTTATTGACTGTTGACTGCATCACGCTTCCACACATAGAAAGACCCGCGCCAACTATCAAACCTAGAAAGACCCGTGGCAATCTCATATTCCAGACAATCGCAAGTGTCGACTTCGAAAGGTCTCCTATATCAAACGGAGCTCCCATCTTACTTAATATAATCCGATAGGTATCGCTCAAACTAATTTGAACAGACCCCATCGAAACAGCTAGAAATAGAGAGACTCCCAATGCTACAAGCAAAAAAGCTAGCAGAAAAAAATATCGCAGGTTTTGATGGCTTCCAGAAAATTTGGAAAGCATGAAACCCTCCCTTTATCAAAGATTAAAAATTTAGACAATTTTCATAATTAGTATACCACATTTCTAAAGCAGGGACAAGACTAGAAAAATACACAAAAAAGCCCTCTGAAATCAGAGAGCTAATTTGAGATTGGGCTAAAATCCTAGTGAAAAAGATGAAACTCCTTGTGTTCATCGAACACTGTGTCCTTTCCCTATTTTCATACGGATTTTTAACGCCCTTAGCATCATGATTCTTGCTGGATAAAACGTTTATAGACTGACTAGGTGGCAAGCCGAAGATCGAACAAGAATTTTAGTGAAACAAAAAATCTCCCCAAAGGGAGATCTTTCTGGTTTATTTTACCTTACAGTGCTAGGAACCGTAACCGAAGATAATACTTGAGTATATCGAGGTAAGGTGACAACGCAATGTAAGTGGAAAATAAAGCAGATTAGCGACGAAGTCCAAGAGAGTTGATCAACTCACGGTAACGGTTAACGTCGTTTTTACGCAAGTATGCAAGCAAATTACGACGGCGACCGATTTTCTTCATCAAACCACGGTAAGTAGCGTGGTCTTTTTTGTGTTGTTTGATGTGTTCGTTAAGGTGGTTGATTTCCCATGTAAGGACAGCAACTTGAACCTCTACTGAACCTGTATCACCTTCGTGACGTGCATATTGTGCGATGATTTCATTTTTTTTCTCTTTTGAGATTGCCATGATGTTTCTCCTTTTTATTTGGCTTCATCCGAGTGACAGGTTGGCATGCCTGTAACCAAGAAGAAGTTATTTGTCTTTACGACATTTCCTATTCTACCAATAACTAAGTTCTTTGTCAACTGATTTACTGTTATTACCGCAAATGTGCTATAATAGTTATAGGAAGGATATCTAAGTTAATGATTTTAAAAAACGAGGTGATTGACCATGCGTAAATTTTTCAAATATCTCCCCTACTATCTGGTCGTATTTTTCTTTTTTTGGCCATTTTACGAGTTGGTCTTGCGAGTCGTTTCTGACTCCCTTACACTCAAGGCACTCTATATAAACAATCTTCTTTTATATACACCTTTAGTAATCTTGATCGTATCGCTACTCTATAGCTACCGTTTCCGTTTCTCACTTTGGTGGTTACTTGGACTTGGGCTACTCTTTTGCTTTACCATCATACCACTTGGTGAATTTATCTGGTTTTACTTTTTTGCCTATGAAATCTTTGCCATAGTTGGTATGGCTGTCGGTGCGGCTATTAGGAATCTAGTGCAAAAACTGAAAAACAAAAAACTTTCACAAAATCCTTGAAAAATCTCGCAATCATGCTATAATAATGCATAGAGACAAGTCACTTAGAATCTTTCTTTTAGAGAGTGCGTGGTTGCTGAGAACGCATAGGAAGACTATACTGATACTACTCTACTGACTTTTATGAAAACATAAAACGGTGGCTACGTTAGAGCCAATCAGAGGTGTCCCTCTTTTTTGAGGAACATAAATGAAGGTGGAACCACGTTGCGACGTCCTTTCGAGGAGGTCGCTTTTTGTTTTTCTTGATTTAAGACTGCAAAATAGGGAAACACTTCTGCTATAGAAATAATTGATAACTAATATAAGGAGAAAATCATGATTCAAATTACTTTCCCAGATGGCGCTGTTCGTGAATTCGAATCTGGCGTTACTACTTTTGAAATTGCCCAATCTATCAGCAATTCCCTAGCTAAAAAGGCTCTTGCTGGTAAATTCAACGGCAAATTGATCGACACTACTCGTGCTATCACTGAAGATGGAAGCATTGAAATCGTGACACCTGATCACGAGGATGCTCTTCCAATCTTGCGTCACTCAGCAGCTCACTTGTTTGCTCAAGCAGCTCGTCGCCTTTTCCCAGATATCCACTTGGGTGTCGGTCCAGCCATCGAAGATGGTTTCTACTACGATACAGACAACCAAGCTGGTCAAATCTCTAACGAAGATCTTCCTCGTATCGAAGAAGAAATGAAGAAAATCGTGAAAGAAAACTTCCCATCTATTCGTGAAGAAGTGACCAAAGATGAAGCGCGTGAAATTTTCAAAAATGATCCATACAAGTTGGAATTGATTGAAGAACACTCAGAAGACGAAGGTGGTTTGACCATCTACCGTCAAGGTGAATATGTAGACCTTTGCCGTGGCCCACACGTCCCATCAACAGGTCGCATCCAAATCTTCCACCTTCTCAATGTAGCTGGTGCTTACTGGCGTGGAAATAGCGACAATGCTATGATGCAACGTATCTACGGTACAGCTTGGTTTGACAAGAAAGACTTGAAAAACTACCTTCAAATGCGTGAAGAAGCCAAAGAGCGTGACCACCGTAAACTTGGTAAAGAATTGGATCTCTTTATGATTTCTCAAGAAGTTGGACAAGGTCTTCCATTCTGGTTGCCAAATGGTGCGACTATCCGTCGTGAATTGGAACGCTACATCGTCGACAAGGAAATCGCCGCTGGTTACCAACACGTCTACACTCCACCAATTGCCTCAGTAGAACTTTACAAGACTTCTGGTCACTGGGATCACTACCGTGAAGATATGTTCCCAACTATGGATATGGGGGATGGTGAAGAATTCGTTCTTCGTCCAATGAACTGTCCTCACCATATCGAAGTCTTTAAACACCACGTGCACTCTTACCGTGAATTGCCAATCCGTATTGCTGAAATCGGTATGATGCACCGTTATGAAAAATCTGGTGCTCTCACAGGGCTTCAACGTGTACGAGAAATGTCCCTTAACGATGGTCACACTTTCGTAACACCTGAACAAATCAAAGATGAGTTCCAACGTACCCTTCAATTAATCATCGACGTTTACGAAGATTTCAACTTGACTGACTATCGTTTCCGTTTATCCTATCGTGACCCTCAAGATACTCACAAGTACTTTGATAATGATGAAATGTGGGAAAATGCTCAACGTATGTTGAAATCAGCTATGGATGACATGGGACTTGACTACTTTGAAGCTGAAGGGGAAGCAGCCTTCTACGGACCAAAATTGGATATCCAGGTTAAGACTGCCCTTGGAAAAGAAGAAACCCTCTCTACGATTCAGCTTGACTTCTTGCTTCCAGAACGCTTCGACCTCAAATACATCGGAGCTGATGGTGAAGAACACCGTCCAGTGATGATCCACCGTGGGGTTATCTCAACCATGGAACGCTTCACAGCGATCTTGATTGAAAACTACAAAGGTGCTTTCCCAACTTGGCTTGCACCTCACCAAGTGACTCTTATCCCAGTTTCTAACGAGAAACATGTGGATTACGCTTGGGAAGTAGCTAAGAAACTCCGTGACCGTGGTGTCCGTGCTGATGTAGATGAACGTAATGAAAAAATGCAGTTCAAGATCCGTGCTTCTCAAACTCAAAAAATTCCTTACCAATTGATCGTTGGTGACAAGGAAATGGAAGAGAAGGCTGTAAACGTTCGCCGTTATGGTCAAAAAGAAACTGAAACTATGCCGGTAGATGCATTTGTAGAATTGATTCTTGCAGATATTGCCAACAAATCACGTGTTGAAAAATAAACGATAAAACCTGGGATAAAAATTCCAGCTACCTAAAAAAGCAACAACTATTTCAGTTGTTGCTTTTTTATATTTTGATTAAGCTGATCTAGTAGTGATTGGTCAAACCACCACAAATGGTATCCTCGTCAACGATCCTTTCTATCCACTAACTTTTAGTTATAAGATTTGCTTCCATGAGTTAGAAAAGTTCAATATCCTCAATCCTTGTCTGCTTCATTTTCTTTTACGAGATCTTTTTGTGAATCTTTTTCAGAGAGTTTTTGATCGATATACTTGTTAATGGTTTCATAAAATTCCTTGGTCATCTCACTATCTAATTTTGTCGAATTATGGACTTGATTGACTTTCAATTGAACAGATTGAATACCGTAAGAGGCTTGTTTTTGGCGAATGGTTTCTAATTCTTCTTCTGAAATCGGATCTCCAACAACAGTCAAGACCAATTCATTATTACTTGACTTGTAAACTTGATTAATGACCGTATAATTGGCGAACTCTTTTCCTACGAACTGTTTGATCTCTTGTTTTCGTTTTTCATTCATCGTCAGAGTGACTGCTGAATAGCTGGCTGGGAGAACCAATAATACAATCAAGGATATCAAGCCAATTTTCATTTTAATGTTTAGCTCTTTAAATGAACTTAAGGCAGATTTTTTCATCATAATTCTTGTTCCAACAATGTTGATTAGCATGATAAAGACACAGTTGATCAAGAAAAGATAAAGGGCCCCAAATAAAAATCGTACATTTCCATTAGCTAAACCATATCCTGCAGTGCAGATAGGTGGCATCAGAGCTGTTGCAATGGCTACTCCTGGCACGATATTGTTTGCTTCTTTTTTCCTTGAACCAATTACACCTGCTATCCCACCAGCAATAGCAATGAGAACATCCCAAATGGTTGGAGAGGTCCGTGCAATCAACTCGCTACTTGCATAAGATAAGGGAGACATCCAGAAATACAAAGTCGAGACAAGTAAACTGACCAATACTTGAGTAAATAAAACCTCTAGAGATTGCTTGATTAAACGCGTATCAAAAATAGCTAAACCAAACCCCAGTCCAACAATCGGTGTCATAAGTGGGGAAATCAGCATGGCTCCAATAACGACAGCTGTTGAATTCATATTTAGACCTATAGAGGCAATAAAAATCGAACACATCAAAATCAGTGTATCTCTTAATCGAACATGAAGGTCATCATATAGTTTCTCGCGGAATTCACGTGTTGAATAGTTTCCGGACATTGGTTACTCCTTTTATTTCATATAATCTTGTTTCTGCATGGATGATGGTAGAGAGACTTCTGTCCAAACTGACATGTTTTTAATTCTTAGCTGTGATTCTTTTGAACATTATCTTTTAAAAATCCATCAGTCCATCCTACATATTATATCAAAAATTTTACAGTCTTTCTCTGAAGAAGTCAATTAATTTAAAAGATAGAGAACGGAAAAAATTCCAGTTACCTTTTCTTTGTTCTATCCTATTTTCTCACTACATAGAAATCTAAAGAAGAGCTTGAAAGATTTCTTCCAAGCTCTTAGCAATTCTTTTTACTCAATAAGTAGGTTCACTTCCGCAAACTTAATTCGCACGGTTGTTCCTTGACCAAGTTCAGATTCGATACGGATTTGATGACCTAATTCTTGGCTAATTTTCTGGGTTAAATAGAGACCAAGTCCAGATGACTGCTGGGTCATACGACCATTGTAACCTGAAAATCCGCGTTCAAAGACTCGAAGGACATCACTATTTTTAATGCCGATTCCTGTATCCTTGATACAAAGGTCCTGACCGTCCATATAGATTTCAATTCCACCTTCATTCGTATACTTGAGGCTATTTGAAAGGATTTGTTCAATGACCACCAACAACCATTTTTTATCCGTCACAATGCTTCTATCCAAGTCATGCAGATTAACACTTAAACCTTTCTGGATAAAGAAAATCGCATATTTGCGAATGACTTCCTTGACCAGATCTTCTATATTTTCTTTTTTCAAAACCAAATCATCATGGAAGCTTTCTAAGCGTAGATATTGGAGCACGAGATTGGTATAGGAATCAATCTTAAAAATTTCCTGCTCCAACTGCTGTTTCAGTTGGCGATCCGTCACCTCACTCACGAGAAGTTTACTAGCTGCAATTGGGGTTTTTATCTGATGAACCCAGAGAGTATAGTAGTCCACCAAATCATTATAGCGATTTTCCGCATCTGATTTCTTTTGATAAAGCTCAGCTTCGCGTTCGTCCAATTTTTCTGCTAGAGCACATTCCAAAGGAGATGTTGGTTCTCTCTCAGAATAAAGCAATTCCTTACGATAAACTTCTGCTTCTACTAGGATATCCCAGATGAAAAATAAAAGGGTTAGAAAACTACAAAGCAGAAAGAAGTAAAGAAAGTAAGAACCTAGATTTGTAAATAAAATGTGAAAGGCGAGGGCAAGGCAGCTAATCAAAAAAATGAAGACTAGAAGGCGAATCCGTGAGCGAAGATAGGCTAGAAAAAATTGTCTCCAATTAAGCATGTTTTAACCCGTATCCTATTCCTTTCTTAGTTTCAATAAATCCTACCAAACCTTGCTCTTCCAGTTTCTTACGCAAACGCGCAACATTAACAGAAAGAGTGTTATCATCGATGAAAAAGTCACTATTCCAGAGTTCTCGCATCAGGTCATCACGCGCCACGATATTACCTGCATGTTCAAATAAGACACGCAGGATTTGAAATTCATTCTTTGTCAGCGTGATTGCCTGCCCCTCAACATGCAAATCCATAGACTTGGTATTGAGGATTACTCCTGCATATTCTAATAGACTCTCATCCCGCCCAAACTCATAAGAGCGTCGCAATAATCCCTGTACCTTGGCTAAGAGGACCTGCTGATCAAATGGCTTGGTCACAAAATCATCTGCTCCCATATTAATAGCCATCACAATGTCCATAGCCTGGTCTCTGGAGGACAGAAACATAATAGGAGCTTTGGAAATCTTGCGGATTTCCTGGCACCAATGATAGCCATTAAACAAGGGAAGACCAATATCCATCAGAACCAGATGAGGTTGAGATTGAACAAATAGCGTTAGAACTTCCATAAAGTCTTCTACCATGACTACTTCAAAACCCCATTCGGAGAGCATTTTCCCAACTTGTTGACGGATTACTGGATCATCTTCTACTAGTAAAATCTTATGCATCTGCTCCTCCTTTTTCTATATTATAGCAAAATTCTCCTGACTACTAGCGAAATTGATGCAAATCTGATATGATAAAAGTTAAGAAAGGAATTCCCATGGCCAATATTTTTGACTACCTAACTGATGTTCAATACGATTCTTTTTATGATCTCCCCTTAAATGAACTAGATGTACTAGCTTTAACAGAGCTGACTTATCTTCCTTTTGATAACCTTTTGGACCAACCTGTCAATCGTTTAAGCGATGTCGCAACACGTGTCCCGCGAGAAAGTACCATGCTGACCAATAAAGAACGTCTGCAACTTTTAGACCAACTTGCCCAACACAAACGTTTTAGAAATTGCAAGCTATCAAACTTTGTCAACGAGATTGATACCGAGCAACAGAAACAGTTTGCTGCTATGACCTATCGTCTTAACTTAGATACTTATCTGATTGTCTTTCGTGGTACAGACGATAGTATTATTGGTTGGAAAGAAGATTTCCATATGACCTACATGAATGAAATCCCTGCCCAAAAGCATGCTCTTGAATACTTGGAAGATTTCTTTAAACAACATCCAAAACAGAAAGTAATTCTTGCTGGGCATTCTAAAGGTGGGAATCTAGCCGTCTTTGCTGCTAGTCAAATCCAGCCTGAATTGCAGGAAAAGATATCAGCAGTTTATACCTACGATGCTCCTGGTTTGCAGGCTCATCTGACAGAAACGACTGGTTACCAAGATGTTATCCCTAAATTTCACCGTTATGTCCCACAAGGTTCTGTCATCGGCATGATGTTAGAAGTTCCTGATACTCCTACCGTTGTCAAATCCACGGCTCTCGGAGGTATCGCTCAACACAGTACCTTTAGCTGGTTAACTGAAGGACACCACTTTGTCCAACTAGAGGCAATCAGTAGCGAAAGTCTACAAATCAAAGACACTCTTAAAGAATGGGTGGATAGTGTTCCCGATGAGGAATTAGAACTTTATTTTGATCTCTTCTTTGGAACTATCCTAGAGTCTGGAATTAGCTCCATTAATGAATTATCTTCTAAAAATGCCATCGAGCACATTCGTCAACTAGTTTCCCAGGCGCAAACTCTAGAGCCCGAGCAAGTTGAAGTCTTAAGAAACCTGACACAACTCCTACTAGATGCACGCTTCCAAGCCTGGAAAAATCATTTTTAAAAAGTTAAAAGTCCTTTCCTTTGTGGAGGGACTTTCTTGTTGATTTCTTATTTTGTCCTTCTGTGTTATACTAGAAACTGTAAATTCTTTGAAAGAGGAAATCCTATGAAAATCCATAAAACCGTAAATCCTGTTGCCTATGAAAATACTTATTATCTCGAAGGAGACCAACACCTGATTGTAGTCGATCCAGGTAGCCATTGGGAGGCCATTCGAAAGACTATCGAGAAAATCAACAAACCAGTCTGTGCGATTCTATTGACCCATACTCACTACGATCATATCTTGAGTCTGGACTTGGTCAGAGATACTTTTGGAAATCCTCCAGTATATGTGGCAGAGAGCGAAGAATCTTGGCTCTATACTCCTGTCGACAACCTCTCAGGTCTCCCTCGTCATGACGATATGGCAGATGTCGTATGTAGACCAGCTGAACACACCTTTGTTTTTCATGAAGAATACCAGATTGAAGAATTCCGCTTCACAGTCTTACCAACGCCAGGTCACTCTATCGGTGGAGTTTCATTGGTTTTCCCAGATGGACACTTGGTCTTAACGGGAGATGCCCTTTTCCGAGAAACTATTGGCCGAACAGACTTACCTACTGGTAGTATGGAACAACTTCTTCATAGTATCCAGACCCAGCTCTTCACCCTTCCTAACTACGATGTCTATCCAGGTCACGGACCTGCTACGACCATCGCCCACGAAAAAACCTTTAACCCATTTTTCTAAAACATAAAAACCAAGGACAGTTATCCTTGGTTTTTTTGTAGTTCATATTTCTATATCAATCTTTGTTCAGTGTATTCAAAGTTGAACTAGAAAAATAATTTAAAACTAATTAGCTGAATTCAATTCTTTCCAGTCAATGTTAGACAAATCAAGCTTTTCAGAAGAAATATCTAAAACTTGCTCTGCTTTTTCATTACCACCGATTTGAATAGTTTCTTCTTTAATCTTCTGCACTCCGTTTTTATCAAACGAATATAGAGCCAGGTTCATTTCTGGACGAGTTGACTGCCAGTCTGCATAAGAGACTAGACCATTTTCGTAAATAACAAAGCCTGAGCGAAAACCACCTGCAGAAGCTACATAAGCTGTGTGAAGTAAGTTAGGCTTTTGATTTTCCAAATAATAAATGGCTGAAACAAATTTTTCATCACCAATAAGCAACTCGTCTTGACCATCCTTATTTAAATCAACAATGGCATATTTCCAATCTGGTGCATTTTGATAATCCATTCGAGAAAAAATCAGGCTATATTCTTCTGAAGCAATCTTGTGTTGTTTATTTTCCTGGTATAAATCTTCTCTATTACCTTGCTTTAAAAGGTCTGTAAAGTGATTATAACGCTCAATCACTTCTTTATATACATCTTGTCCAGTTTCCTTCTTATTTTCAACAGTCGATTGTGACACCTTGGTCGAAGAGTCACTAGTATTCTCAGTCTTTGCTTCTGTTGATGCACTAGTCTTATCGTCTTCGGATACAGATGATAGTGCAGCCGAAGGTTCTGTATTGCTATTATTTTTATTGAGACCACAGGATGCCAAAACTGAAATCGAAAGAATAGCTGAAAGCATCATTAAAAATTTCTTCATGTTAACCTCGGTAGTATTGTATTGTCAGATGGATAAACTTTAAAAATGAATCATTAATCCCAAGATGATACTTGGTTAAGGACTTACTTTACCAAATAATCACACGGTCTTCTGGTGAGCGCCACATACCGTCGCCTTCTTTGACATCATAGGTTGTAAAGAAGTCGTCAAAGTTTGGCACTTGGACATTGACGCGGAGTTTTGCTGGCGCGTGCACATCAACACTAGCCATAAGTTTCATCAACTCTGGACGTCCTTTCATTCGCCAGATACGAGCAAAGTTGTTGAAGAACTCTTCAGCTGAGAAATCTGGCTCTCTCTTTGCAGCTTCTAGGGCAGCAGCAATTCCACCAAGATCCGCAACGTTTTCGGATACGGTTAATTTCCCATTGATTTTTGCACCGTAAGATTCTTGACCATCAAACTGGTCGATAACCTTCTGAGTTTTCTCTTTGAAGGCTGCATAGTCGCTTTCTGTCCACCAATCCTTGAGACTTCCATTTTCATCAAAGGAAGCTCCATTAGTATCAAAGGCGTGAGAGATTTCATGGGCAATAACCGCACCGATACCACCATAGTTGGCAGAAGATGACTGATGCAAGTCATAGAAAGGTGCCTGTAAGATAGCTGCAGGGAAGACAATCAAGTTCTTTTGTGGATTGTAGTAGGCATTGACCATATGAGCAGGCATTCCCCACTCCTTGTAGTCAACCGGCTGATTCCACTTGCTCCAGCTGTGCTTGATTTCTACACGCGCAAAGGCTAGGGCATTCTCAAAGAGGCTAGCAGATTCATCCACTACCTTGTTCTTGTAACGAGCTGGTAGTTCTTCTGGGTAACCAATATAAGGCTTGATCACATTGAGTTTGACGATGGCTTTTTCTCGCGTTTCAGGAGTCAACCAGTCATTCTTAGCCAAGCGTTCCTTATAAACATCAATCATGGTTGCCACTTTTTTCTCTACATCCGCCTTGGCTTCTGGAGAGAATTTTTCATGGGCATACCAAAGTCCAAGGGCTTGTTTGAATGGTCCTTGGGCCAAGTGGTAAGCAGCCTTGCGCTTATCTTGGGCTTCTGGAACACCTGAAAGAGCACGGCCATAGGCACCTGACAAAATGCGAATCTCATCTGTCAGATAGCTAGTTGAAAGATTGACCACACTCAAGATCAAGCTTGCCTTGAGCAAAGGCCAAGCTTCTTCACTATAGAATTGCTCTGCTGCTTGCCAGAAACGTTCCTCATCTACGATAACCTTATCTGGAGTTTGACCAATCACAGTTTGGAAGAAGTCATCGAGAGGTAGAGCAGGTGCAAACTTCTTGAAATCTTCATAAGAGTATGGATGGTAGAGTTTGGCATATTCTGAACTCTCTTCGTTTGAAAGTACGACTGCTGCGATACGGCGATCCAACTCCAATCGTTTCTGTAAAAGATCTTCGATCTCTTCATCTGAGAAGTCATAGGCTTTGAGGAGATTAGCAGTACTTTCTTTCCAAAGGTTCAATAATTCCTCGCGCTGTGGATGGTCTTCCGCATAGTAGGTTGTGTCAGGCAAGATTGTTCCTGGAGCACTAGCCCAGAGAACATTGGTTCTAGCATCCATAAAGTCTGGTGATACTCCAAATGGAAGGAAGTTTGGTTTCCCAGCTAGCTCAAACTCTGCTAGCTTGCTTGTAAAGTCTGCGAAGCTCTCTAAATCTTGGTATTCCTTAAGCATAGGAAGGACTGGCTTGATGCCATCAGCTTCTCGCTTATCGAAATCTCTGACCATACGATGGTATTTGACAAAGTTTGCTAGGATAGAATCTTCTGGAACATCTTCTCCAACCAACCATTTGTCAGTTGTCGTTAGCATGAGGTCTTCGATTTCTTCGTCAAGGTCGATAAAACCACCTGTTCGAGATTTATCAGCTGGAATGACTGCAGTCTTTTCCCATCCACCATTTATAGCATCATAAAAATCATCTTGATAACGTGTCATCTTGTTCTCACTTTCCTAATTTCACTTATTCCTAGCTTAGCAAAATTCCCTGGGGAATGCAATTAAAAATGCCTTCTCCTCCTATTTGATTTCATTATTAATATTTTAATTTTTACCAAAATTAACTTGACTTAAAAATAAAATTAAGGTATATTAAAATAAGGAGGAATACAACTGTATGATACGTATCGAAAACCTCAGTGTCTCCTACAAAGAAACTTTGGCACTAAAGGATATTTCACTAGTGCTCCAAGGACCAACGATTACCGGGATTATTGGTCCAAACGGCGCTGGAAAATCAACCTTATTAAAAAGTATGCTGGGCATTATCCCACATGAAGGACATGCTTTTATCGACGATAAAGAAATGAACAAATCTCTTAAGAAAGTTGCCTATGTCGAGCAAAAAATTCATATCGACTACAACTTTCCTATCAAGGTAAAAGAATGTGTCTCTCTGGGACTCTACCCATCCATCCCACTCTTTCACACTTTAAAAGCAAACCACTGGAAAAAGGTAGCTGAAGCGCTCGAAATCGTAGGTCTTTCTGACTATGCAGATCGTCAGATTAGTCAACTATCTGGAGGACAATTCCAGCGTGTTTTAATTGCCCGCTGTCTAGTTCAAGAGGCTGACTATATTCTCTTAGACGAGCCCTTTGTTGGGATTGACTCAGTCAGTGAAGAAATTATCATGAACACGCTGAGAGATCTTAAAAAGGCTGGCAAGACGGTCCTTATCGTCCACCACGATCTCGGTAAGGTTCCCCATTATTTTGACCAAGTGCTTCTTCTCAATAAGGAAGTCATTGCCTTTGGTCCAACCAAAGAAAGCTTCACCCAAGCCAATCTCAAACAAGCTTATGGTGATCGACTCTTTTTCAATGGAGGTGACCTATGATTTCAGAATTTATCGATGGATTGCAGAATTTTCACTTCCTACAAAATGCCTTGATTACAGCAGTTGTTATCGGGATTGTGGCTGGGGCTGTCGGATGTTTTATCATCTTACGTGGCATGTCTCTTATGGGAGATGCCATCTCTCATGCCGTCTTACCAGGGGTCGCTCTTTCTTTTATTTTAGGAATTGACTTCTTTATCGGGGCTATTATCTTTGGACTACTTGCCTCTGTTATCATCACCTACATCAAGGGGAACTCTATCATCAAGAGTGACACTGCCATTGGGATTACATTTTCATCTTTCTTGGCTCTGGGTATCATCCTGATTAGCGTGGCTAAAAGCTCGACTGACCTCTTTCATATCCTCTTTGGGAATATCCTAGCTGTGCAAGACTTGGACATGTATATTACCATCGGTGTGGGAGCTCTCATTCTCTTGATTATCGGGATTTTCTTCAAACAACTCTTGATTACATCCTTTGATGAACTACTAGCCAAGGCTATGGGTATGCCAGTTAATTTCTACCACTATCTACTCATGGTACTCTTGACCCTGGTGTCAGTGACTGCCATGCAAAGTGTTGGAACCATCCTTATCGTAGCCATGCTCATTACTCCAGCTGCGACAGCTTATCTCTACGCCAATAGTCTTAAGAGCATGATTTTTCTTTCATCAGGCTTGGGAGCTTTAGCTTCTGTCTTGGGACTTTTTATCGGTTATAGCTTTAACTTGGCTGCAGGTTCAAGTATCGTGCTGACATCTGCCAGTTTCTTTCTCATCAGTTTCTTTATCGCACCAAAACAACGCTATCTGAAGCTGAAAAATAAAAAAATCAAACAATAACGAGGGAATCCCCTCTGGAGGAATCTAATGAAAAAATTAGGTGCATTGCTGGTTCTTTGCCTTTCTGTCATTGCTCTTGTAGCATGTTCTACTGGAAAGAAAGATGCAGCTTCTGGACAAAAATTAAAAGTCGTTGCTACAAACTCAATTATCGCTGATATCACTAAAAATATCGCTGGAGATAAGATTGATCTTCATAGTATCGTGCCTGTTGGACAAGATCCACACGAGTACGAACCTCTTCCTGAAGACGTTAAGAAAACTTCGCAAGCTGACTTAATCTTCTACAACGGCATCAACCTTGAAACAGGTGGAAATGCCTGGTTTACAAAATTGGTTGAGAATGCTAAGAAAACTGAAAACAAGGACTACTTTGCTGTCAGTGAAGGCGTTGATGTCATCTACCTAGAAGGCCAAAATGAAAAAGGGAAAGAAGACCCACATGCTTGGCTCAACCTTGAAAACGGGATTATTTATGCGCAAAACATTGCTAAGCAACTCATCGCTAAAGACCCTAACAACAAGGAATTCTACGAAAAGAATCTCAAAGAATACACTGAAAAACTAGACAAGCTTGACAAGGAAGCCAAAGAAAAATTTAACGCTATTGATGCTGACAAGAAACTCATCGTAACCAGCGAAGGATGCTTCAAATACTTCTCTAAAGCTTACGGTGTCCCAAGTGCTTACATCTGGGAAATCAATACTGAAGAAGAAGGAACACCTGACCAAATCAAGACCTTGGTTGAAAAACTTCGCCAAATGAAGGTTCCATCACTATTTGTTGAATCCAGTGTCGATGATCGTCCAATGAAGACTGTTTCTAAAGACACAAACATCCCAATCTATGCTCAAATCTTTACGGACTCAATCGCTGAAGAAGGTAAAGAAGGCGACAGCTACTACAACATGATGAAATACAACCTTGAAAAGATTGCTGAAGGATTGGCAAAATAAAAATTTAAAAAACGTCATTCTCCTTGAATTGGCGTTTTTTGATTCAAATTCCGGTCAAATTATTGGGAAAATCTGACGTTTCAATGTAAAATGAAAGAAAAAAGATTGGAGTAGCTTATGACTACATTCCTTGGAAATCCTGTAACTTTTACAGGAAAACAACTACAAGTAGGAGACAAGGCTCTTGACTTCTCTCTAACAACAACTGACCTTTCTAAAAAATCACTGGCTGACTTTGATGGTAAGAAAAAGATTTTGAGTGTCATTCCTTCTATTGACACCGGCATCTGCTCACTTCAGACTCGTCGCTTTAACCAAGAATTGGCCAGCTTAGAAAACACTGTTGTCCTCACTGTTTCTATGGATCTTCCATTCGCTCAAAAACGTTGGTGTGGGGCAGAAGGAATTGAAAATGCTATTATGCTTTCAGACTACTTCGACCACTCCTTTGGACGCGATTATGCCCTCTTAATAAATGAATGGCATCTGCTTGCACGCGCAGTCTTTGTCCTCGATACTGACAATATCATACGCTATGTAGAGTACGTGGATAATATCAACAGCGAACCAAACTTTGAAGCAGCCATCGAAGCAGCTAAGTCTCTTAACTAAAGTAACAAGGCAGTAAGCTAGAGAAATCTAGCTTTTTTTGGTATACTAGATGGAGATAATAGACAAGGAAATGCGAATGACACCAAATAAAGAAGACTACTTAAAATGTATTTATGAGATTGGCATGGATGTTCCTAAGATTACCAATAAGGAAATTGCTGCTCGAATGCAGGTATCTCCTCCAGCGGTAACCGAAATGATCAAGCGCATGCAGTCTGAAAATCTCATCTTAAAAGACAAGAAAAAAGGATACTTGCTAACCGATATTGGTCTAACACTTGTATCAGAGCTTTATCGTAAACATCGTCTGATTGAGGTTTTCCTGGTCCACCATCTAGACTATACCAGTGACCAAATTCACGAAGAAGCTGAAGTTCTAGAACATACTGTATCAGACCTTTTTGTGGAGAGATTGGAAAGTATGTTAGGTTTTCCAAAGACCTGTCCTCATGGTGGTACTATTCCAGCCAAGGGTGAACTTCTGGTTGAGATCAATAACCTACCACTTTCTAATATCAAAGAAGCAGGAACCTACCTTCTGACAAGAGTTCATGACAGCTTTGAACTTCTTCAATATTTGGAAAAACATGGCATCCATATTGGTGACCAACTCCAAGTCAAGCAGTTCGATGGCTTCAGTAATACTTTTACTCTGATTCATAACCACGAAGAACTTCAAGTCAGCCTCGAAATCGCTAAGCAACTCTATGTTGAAAAAATGAACTGACCCCCTTATCTCTAGAAGCTTTGTCTTTTAGGGATTTTATAGATGAACAAAAAAACCAAGCTTGTGCGCTTGGTTTTTCTTATCTATTTTTAGTATCTAGGATAATGGTGACTGGGCCATCATTGACCAGTCCCACCTGCATATCTGCTCCAAAAACTCCCGTCTCAACAGGAACTTCCTTGGCTAGCTTTTGGTTAAATTCTTGATAGAAGGCCTCAGCCATATCCGGTTTGGCTGCACCTGTAAAGGCTGGACGATTGCCTTTTTTGGTATCGGCAAACAGAGTGAATTGTGAGATGGAGAGAATTTCTCCTTGGATATCCTTGACAGATAGGTTCATCTTGCCTTCGGCATCTGAGAAAATCCGCATATTGACAAGTTTTCTAACTGCATAATCCAAATCTTCTTGCTGGTCTTCAGGTCCAACACCCACTAAGAGCAGGAGCCCCTGTTTGATCTGACCATGAATTCGCCCATCAATAGAAACCTGAGCTTCCTTGACGCGTTGAACGATAATTCTCATAGAAATCCTTTCTGACTATCTCAACCAATTTAGCCGTTGGTACGTTTGACTGAATAGACTTCTGGTACACTCTTAATCTTATCAACCACAGTTGTCAACATTGAAAGGTTAGAAATCCCAAAGGATACATGGATATTAGCAAATTTCATATCCTTGGTTGGTTGGGCATTAACTGACGAGATATTCTTAGTTGTATTGGATAGGACTTGCAAGATATCATTCAAAAGGCCAGAACGGTTGAGTCCATAGATGTCGATATGAGCCATATATTCCTTGCTTGAGAATTGGTCTTCCCATTCGACATCTAGTAGACGCTGCTCATAGTTTTCCTGTGAACGAAGGTTCATACAGTCCACACGATGGATGGCAACACCACGACCTTTGGTAATATAACCAACGATATCATCACCTGGAACAGGGTTACAACATTTAGCAATCCGGACCAAGAGCCCAGAAGCACCTTGGATGACAACTCCACCCTCATGCTTCACCTTAAGCGTATCCTTGTTCTCTACTTTTACTTCGCCACCCTTGACCAGTTCTTCTGCTTCTGCCTTAGCCTTGGCACGCTCTTCTTCACGACGTTCTTTTTCCGTCAAACGGTTAAAGACGGTAATGGCTCCGATTTCTCCAAAACCAATGGCTGCAAAAAGGGCTTCTTCTGTCTTGTAGCTGGTTTTTTGAAGGACTTCATCCATGTGGCGCTTGTCCATGAATTTATTAGCCACATAGCCATTTTCTTGGAGCTGACTAATCAGCATTTCACGACCTTTATTGATAGACAATTCTTTATCTTGGTTTTTAAAGAACTGACGAATTTTATTACGGGCCTTGCTGGTTTTAACCAAGTTGAGCCAGTCACGGCTTGGTCCAAATGAATTTGGATTGGTGATGATTTCAACCTGGTCACCCGTTTTTAACTTAGTCGTCAACGGAACCATACGGCCATTAACCTTGGCACCAGTTGCTTTTTCCCCGATCTTGGTATGAATCTCATAGGCAAAGTCAATCGGACCTGAATCTTTTGGAAGTGAGCGAACTGCTCCATCTGGAGTAAAGACATAAATCTCCTCAGCCAAATAGTTTTCTTTGACAGTATCTACAAATTCCTTGGCATCATCTGCCTGGTCTTGGAGCTCCATCATCTCCTTGATCCAGTTCATCCCGATAGCAGATTCCTTACTATTAACCTGACCTTTGATTCCTTTTTTGTAAGCCCAGTGAGCCGCAACCCCGTACTCGGCAACCTCGTGCATCTCCTTAGTACGAATCTGGAACTCAATCGGCCCTTTTGGTCCATAAACAGTCGTATGGATAGACTGGTAACCATTGGCCTTACGATTGGCAATATAATCCTTGAAACGGCCTGGCATTGGTTTCCATAGTTCATGAACGTAACCCAACATGGCGTAAACATCACTCTGAGTGTCTAAGATACAGCGAATGGCAATCAGGTCATAGATTTCCTCAAAGCGTTTTTTCTTGTCCTGCATCTTGCGATAGATAGAGTAGATATGCTTTGGACGGCCATAGATTTTTCCTGTAAGGTGGCGCTCAGATGAATATTCCTCAAGCTTTGTCACAACTTCATCGACCAAGGCTTCACGTTCTTGACGTTTTTCCTTCATCATGTGACTAATCTTGTAAAATTCAGTTGGATTGAGATAGCGGAAAGAGAGATCTTCCAGTTCCCACTTCACGCTTGAAATCCCCAAACGGTGAGCAAGTGGTGCATAGATTTCCATGGTTTCTCTGGAAATACGCTCCTGCTTGTCTTTACGAAGATGCTTGAGGGTGCGCATATTGTGCAGGCGGTCAGAGAGTTTTACCAAGATAACGCGGATATCCTCTGACATGGCCATGAGCATCTTGCGGTGGTTCTCGGCCAATTGCTCTTCAAAAGATTTATACTCGACCTTACCAAGTTTGGTAACACCGTCTACAATCACTCGAACATCATGTCCAAACTCACGCTCTAAGTCATCCAAAGTAGCATCTGTGTCTTCTACCACGTCATGCAAAAAACCACAAGCAACAGTGACAGCATCTAGCTTGAGCTTGGCTAAAATACCTGCTACCTGAATAGGGTGGATAATGTAAGGCTCGCCTGATTTACGATACTGCCCACTATGGCATTCTACAGCGTAAACCAAGGCCTTATGTACAAAAGCCACATCTTCTTTCGATAAATATTTTTGCGTTAAAGCGACGACTTCATCGCCAGAATAAATTACTTCTTTTGGCATGCATACTCTCCAGTTCTTCCTACCATTTTAACACTTTTTGATCAATAAGAAAACTAGAAAAGCCTATTCCATAAGACTTTGCTGAAGTCTAAAAAACACTACTAGAAAAACTCTAGTAGTGTTGATTGATTCAAATCTATCTTAGTAAACTGTCTTTTCAGTTTCTACGTCAAAGAAGTGAGCTTTGTTCAAGTCAAATCCAAGTTCCACAGTTGCACCAGCTTGCAAGTAGTCACGTGCGTCAACCTTAGCAACGAATTCATCTTTACCAACTTGGCAGTATAGGTGAGATTCTGAACCAAGCAATTCTGATACAGAGATAGTTGCTTTCACAACTGATTCTGGGAATGTTTCAAGGAAAGCAGGTTCTGCGTTCACGTCTTCTGGACGGATACCGAAGATCAATTCTTTACCTTCGTAACCTTTATCGCGAAGAACTTTCAAAGCACCTTCTGGAACTTTCAAGTTAAAGGCGTCACCAACGATGTGGTCACCGATCAATTTTACGTTGATGAAGTTCATAGCTGGGCTTCCGATGAATCCTGCTACGAATTTGTTAACTGGGTTTTTGTAAACTTCTTGAGGAGTACCGATTTGTTCAACACGTCCGATAGTACCAGTACCAGCAGGGTTTTTAGTTGCTGACATGATAACGATACGGTCTGCAAGTGTCATCGCTTCTGTTTGGTCGTGAGTTACGTAGATAGTTGTAGCTCCGATACGACGGTGGATTTTAGCGATTTCAGCACGCATAGATACACGAAGTTTTGCATCCAAGTTTGACAAAGGTTCGTCCATCAAGAATACTTTTGCATCACGGACGATCGCACGACCCATGGCAACACGTTGACGTTGACCACCTGAAAGGTCAGCTGGTTTACGATCCAAGAATTCTTTCAATCCAAGGATTTCTGCTGCTTCTTGTACACGTTTGTCGATGTCTTCTTTGCTGTATTTACGCAATTTCAAACCGAAAGCCATGTTATCGTACACAGTCATGTGTGGGTAAAGAGCGTAGTTTTGGAATACCATGGCGATGTCACGGTCTTTTGGAGCTACGTCATTGACAACAACGCCATCGATAGATGCAGTACCTTCTGTGATATCTTCAAGACCTGCAATCATACGGAGAGTAGTTGATTTACCACATCCTGAAGGTCCTACGAAAACGATAAATTCTTTGTCTTTGATGTCCAAGTTGAAGTCTTCAACTGAATAGTGCTCGCTGTTAGGATATTTTTTGTAAATATTTTTAAGATTTAATTCTACCATTTCGGTGAACTCCTTTAATTTTTGATAGTTTTATTATAGATGAAAACGCTTTACATTTCTATGGCAAGGTGACCAAAAAAATAAAAAAGTTCTGTGCAACTTGCACAAAACTTTAAATAATATCTGGTAAAATCAATTGATAACACAAGGTCAAATCTGTCAATTCTTTCAACTGTAGCCCTGTCAATTCTTCCCATTTATCAATCTTGTATTGGAGGGAATTGCGGTGCAAATAGAGTTGCTGGGCTGTTTTAGTCAGGACTGCACTGTTTTCCCATAGTGAGAGAATGATTTCCTGAATCTGATCCTGATCCAAAATCATTTGGTGTAGATAGTCTTTTATGATTCCGAGATCCACCATTTGTTCACCTAGACTCCAAAGGTAGAGCTGAGAAAAAGTATGGAATCCTTGATGTCCTTGTCGCCACCAGTTTTTAAACAAGTCACGTTCTGCTTTGATTAAGTCTATCAAACTTTGATTTCCTGTTTGCGACCAAACCTGTCCCAACATGATAGACAGACGAACCCCAAAGTCATACTCTACTGCTTCCAAGGTATCTGTTAAGATTGAGCGAACAGAAGTATATTTGTCTTGTTGGAGAACAAAAAGATAATCTTGGGCTCCAACCTGAAGCACTGTTTCACAATTCGGAAAGAGGGTTTTCATCATATCCAACCAAGAAGTTAAGTTTTCCTGTTGGTAATAAGAAAGGTGACAATAGACAACTTGTAGCTTCTTAAAGCTTTGCGGGGCTTGTCCCTTGCCCTCTATCAAATAACTATACCAGGGATTTTGAGAGATGGTTTGTTCCTGCTGCGTTAAAAGAGCCACCAACTGTTTCTCGCGTTCACTTAGTCCAGCTTCCTCAAGTAAAATCCACTGTTGAGAAGACAAAGGAAGCGTCAGACAGCCTTTCTTATCGACTGGTTGGTCTACAATCTGAGCTTGTGGAAACCAATCTAGTAATTCTTTTGAAATCATACCTAGCCCTCCACTTTTTGGATGCACCAAGAAATCAAGGTTTCGAGGCGCTCCACATTTTCGGTCATATGAAGATAACCCATGACCGCTTCAAAGCCAGTCGACATGCGGTAGGTCACTACATCTGCGTTCTTGGCCTTGGTATGACTATTGGTATTGCGACCCCGTTTATAGATTTCTTCTTCCTTTTCCGTTAGAACTTCTTCTTCTAACATAAGGGAAATCAAGCGGGCCTGAGCCTTGGCCGATACATACTTGGTTGCCTCTTGGTGGAGTTTATTGGGTTTGGTCATCCCTTTAAGAATGAGATGGCGACGAATATACATCGAATAAACCGCATCTCCTTCAAAGGCTAGCGCAATCCCGTTAATGAGATTGACATCAATCACGAGTCCACCTCACTCCATCCTTGGTATCCAGTAGTTTAATCCCTTGTGCAGCTAGCTGATCACGGATTTGGTCCGCTGTCGCAAAGTCACGATTGGCACGCGCTTCTTGACGTTTTTGAATCAAGGCTTCAATCTCCTCATCCAAAACTTCTTCGACAAAGACTACTCCAAAGACTTCTAACATAGCTGCAAAAGCTTCCTTCACAGTTGCATCATAGTTACCTGAGTTGATCCATTTAGCCATCTCAAAGACAACTGTGATTCCATTAGCTGTATTGAAATCCTCATCCATAGCAGCAACAAACTTATCTTTAAAAGCTTGTAACTCTTGAGCATCTACAGTTCCAGTAAATGGTTGTTCATAGGTGTTCTTTAGATACTTGAGATTAGTCTCGGCATCACGCACTGCTTTTTCCGTAAAGTTGATAGGCTTACGGTAGTGCTGAGTCGCAAAGAAGAAACGAAGCACTTGACCATCGATCGTTTTGAGGGCATCGTGTACCGTAATGAAGTTCCCCAAAGACTTAGACATCTTGACATTATCGATATTGACAAAGCCATTGTGCATCCAGTAGTTGGCGAAGGTCTTACCTGTTTTAGCTTCTGACTGAGCAATTTCGTTGGTGTGGTGTGGAAACTCAAGGTCAGCACCACCACCGTGAATATCGATGGTATCTCCTAAAATCTCAGTTGACATGACTGAACACTCGATGTGCCAGCCTGGGCGACCTGGTCCCCATGGGCTATCCCAAGAAATCTCACCTGGTTTGGCAGCTTTCCAGAGGGCAAAGTCGACCGGATTTTCCTTGCGAGCCGTTTCCTCATCTGTACGACCTGAAGCTCCTAGCTCCAAGTCTTCCAAGGTTTTATTGGCCAACTTAGCATAGTTGTGGGATTTTTCTACACGGAAATAGACATCCCCTTGACTCTCATAGGCATAGCCCTTTTCAATCAAGTCTTCTACAAAGCGGATGATGTCAGCCATAAACTCTACAACACGTGGATGACGAGTCGCAGGCTTCACACCCAAAGCCGTCACATCTTCACGAAAGGCAGCGATATACTTATCCGCTACTTCCTGAGGTGTGATACCTTCTTCCTTGGCACGATTGATAATCTTGTCATCCACATCCGTGAAATTGGAAATGTAGGCCACTTCGTAACCACGATATTCAAAATAGCGACGAATAGTATCGAAAGCTACTGTTGAACGGGCATTCCCAACGTGGATGTAGTTGTATACAGTTGGCCCACAGACATACATCTTGACCTTACCGTCCTCAATTGGGACAAATTCTCGCAAATCACGAGACATGGTGTCATAGATTTTAATCACTCACTGACTCCTTTCTGTGTCTTTCAATAAGCTTATAAACCAGACGACCTGTGGCTGGCTTCTCTCGCTTGCTCGAGTTTATTGACGTAGTATTCACGTTTTCCTTCAACTTCATGAATCGTTGGTTCATCCTTTTGCCCATGCACTCGGACAATCTTGGCTGGAATTCCGACAACCGTCACGTCACTTGGTACGTCTGCCACGACAACTGCTGCAGCACCGACCTTGGCATTTTCACCAATCTCTACAGGTCCGATAACTTGGGCATGAGCCGATATGAGAGCTCCCTTTCGAACGGTCGGATGGCGTTTGCCACTATCCTTACCTGTCCCACCAAGGGTTACCCCATGATAAAGGAGAACACCTTTTTCAACGATAGCTGTCTCCCCAATCACAAGTCCTGCTCCATGGTCAATGAAGACACCTGATTCGATTTGAGCTCCAGGGTGAATCTCAATCTGAGTCCAAAAACGCCAAAACTGGCTGTGCATACGAGCTAAAAGCTTAAAGCCATGTTTCCAGAGAAAATGAGAGAGACGGTGGGCAGCCAAGGCTTTCACACCAGGATAGGTCAAAAGAACCTCCAAAGTGGTGCGAGCCGCTGGATCATTTTCTTTTACGATATCAATGGTTTCACGCCACCATCCCATACATTTCTCCTTTCTTATTCTGAGTCTTTTGGTGTTTCTGTAGTTTCTTCTTTCTTAGGTTTGTGGTCCTTGTGGTGGTGACGAGGACGATCGCCATGGCGATGACCTTTATCCCCTTTTTCTTCTGAACGTTCAGGTTTTGGCGGACGTGGCAAGAGTGCCTTCATAGAAGCATCTACACGACCTTTTTCATCGATCTTAATAACCTTCACATCTACAAAATCACCAATTTGAACTAAATCTTCTACATTATTAGTACGAGTCCAAGCCATTTCAGAGATGTGAACGAGGGCATCAGTCTTGTCAAAGAGGTTGACAAAGGCACCGAATTTCTCAATACGAACAACTTTGGCATGGTAGACTTCATCCACTTTAGCTTCACGAACCAAATCAGCAATGATTTCTTTAGCGCGGTTAATGGCTGCTTGGTCACTAGAGTAGATAGACACGTTTCCTTCTTCGTCGATATCAATCTTAACGCCTGTTTCAGCGATGATCTTATCGATGGTTTCTCCACCCTTACCGATAACAATCTTGATCTTGTCCACATCAATCTTGATAGTATCAATTTTCGGTGCAGTTGGAGCCAATTCTGGACGAACTTCTGGAATGGTTGCTTCAATCACGTCAAGGATTTCAAAACGAGCTTTCTTGGCTTGGGCAAGAGCCTCCGTCAAGATTTCTGCAGTGATCCCTTGGATCTTGATATCCATTTGAAGGGCTGTAATCCCGTCGCGAGTACCTGCAACCTTGAAGTCCATGTCTCCAAAGTGGTCTTCCAAACCTTGGATATCTGTCAATACTGTGTAGTTGTTTCCATCTGAGATAAGACCCATGGCAATCCCTGCTACTGGAGCCTTGATTGGCACACCACCAGCCATAAGGGCAAGTGTTCCCGCACAGATAGATGCTTGAGATGAAGAACCGTTTGATTCCAATACTTCTGCTACCAAACGGATCGCATATGGGAATTCTTCCAAGCTTGGCAATACTTGAGCAAGGGCACGCTCACCAAGAGCACCGTGACCAATTTCACGACGACCAGGCGCACCGTAACGTCCAGTTTCCCCTACAGAGTATTGTGGGAAGTTATAGTGGTGCATAAAGCGTTTCTTGTACTCTGGATCCAAACCATCGATGATTTGAGTTTCACCCATTGGTGCCAAAGTCAAGATAGAAAGAGCCTGAGTTTGTCCACGAGTGAAGAGACCTGAACCGTGTACGCGAGGAAGGAAGTCAACAACCGCATCCAAAGGACGGATTTCATCGACCTTACGGCCGTCAGGACGAACCTTGTCTTCTGTGATCAAACGGCGCACTTCTGCGTGTTCCATTTGTTCCAAGATTTCAGCCACATCACGCATGATACGGTCAAATTCTTCGTGGTCTGCATATTTTTCTTCGTAAACTGCTGTAACTTGGTCTTTCACTGCTTGAGTTGCAGCTTCACGCGCTAATTTTTCTTCTACTTGGACCGCTTTTTGAAGGTCGCTGTTGTAGGCTGCGATGATTTCAGCTTGCAAGTCAGCATCTACATGAAGCAATTCTACTTCTGCTTTTTCTTTTCCGACTGCCGCAACGATTTCTTCTTGGAAGGCAATCAATTCTTTAACAGCTTCGTGTCCTTTGAGAAGAGCTTCCAACATGATTTCTTCTGACAATTCTTTGGCACCAGACTCTACCATGTTGATAGCGTGCTTGGTACCAGCTACTGTCAATTCAAGAAGAGATTGCTCTGCTTGTTCTTGAGTTGGGTTGATGACGATTTCTCCATCAACATAGCCCACTTGTACCCCAGCGATTGGGCCGTCAAACGGAATGTCTGAGATAGACAAGGCCAATGATGAACCAAACATTGCTGCCATTGGTGCAGATGCATTTTCATCATAAGAAAGCACAGTGTTGATGACTTGCACTTCATTACGGAAACCTTCCGCAAACATTGGACGGATTGGACGGTCAATCAAACGCGCTGTCAAGGTCGCATCTGTCGAAGGACGTCCTTCACGTTTCATAAAGCCACCAGGAAATTTCCCAGCCGCATACATTTTTTCTTCGTAGTTGACTTGAAGTGGGAAGAAATCCCCAGTTGCCATCTTCTTAGACATAACGGCAGCAGTCAAGACAGTTGACTCACCATAACGCACGACAACAGAGCCATTTGCTTGCTTAGCAACCTGACCAGTCTCTACGATCAACTCACGACCCGCAAAAGTCGTTTGAAACACTTGTTTTGTCATTGTAATCCCCTTTGGATTGATAATATTATACGCCTTGCCTACAAAAATCAGGATACAAAGGGCGTCAAGAATCCCGTATGAAAATAGGAGATTAACGCAGTGTGCGATGCACACCAGGAAATCTATCTTTTTCACTAGGGATTTAGCCCGTGTTCAACTCTGAAATTATTTTAGATCTGATTCTTTAACTTACATCTCTTTGACATAAGATTAAGACTGCTTAAATATCGTTTATACCCTCATCTTTGTATCAAGTACGTACAGAGTCTATTTTATCATATTTTTCTTAAAAAGTACGGTCTTTTCTATCAAAAAGGAACCATTCCTCTATGAAAAGAAGAATGGTTTGCTTTTTAATATTTTAAGATTGGTGATTGAACAAGGCATGGGTTGCTTGGTGGATGTACTGAGCAGTGTCTGCATTGTTCATAGTGTAGAGATGTACCCCTGCTACGTCTTGCGTTACCAAGTCCACGATTTGGTCCACGGCATAGGCAAGTCCTGCTGCTCTAAGTGACTCAGGGTCATTCTCATACTTGTCCAAGATTGCCTTAAACTTACGTGGAAGATGGATGTTCTCACAAGTCTCCAAGAGACGAAGAGCTTGGTTACGATTCAGGATTGGCATAATTCCAGCATGAATAGGAACATCAATCCCAGCCAAGGTACATTTGTCTTGGAAATCGTAGAAACGCTCATTGTCAAAGAAAAGCTGAGTGACAAGACTTGAACAGCCTGCATCTACTTTTTTCTTGAGATTTTGAATATCTGAGATTTGGTTTGGCGAATCAGGGTGTCCTTCTGGATAACAAGCACCAATAATTTCAAAGTGCGGTGCCTGTTCATTGATAAACTCAATCAAGTCTGTGGCGTAACGAAAATCCTTTTGTGGTTCAACATCTGGAATAATATCTCCACGCAAAGCCAAGATTTTCTGAACCCCAACCTTATCCAAATCTGCAATGGTCTCAGCCACCTTATCCTTAGTTAGATAGATAGCTGGCAAGTGAGCAATGGTCGGAATCTCCAAGTCATTTTGGATATAGTCTGCCAAACGAACCGTCGTCTCTTTGATATTAAATTTATTATTGCTGGCAGTTACACTGATGAAGTGTGGTGCCAAGCCCTGCATGTCTTTCAGGGCTGCAATAATTTTGTCATTGCCTACTGCTGGGTTTGGAGGGAAAACTTCAAATGAGAGGGACGGTGTTTGACGTGACATATTTATGAACCTTTTCTAGTTGATTTTTTTACTGATCAACCGTGTAGGGAGAACTGTCTTTTCTTACAATTTCTCGCGCGCAGCTTTGGCAGCTTCTACAAGGCGGATCAAGCTTTCTTTCGTTTCTGGAATACCACGTGTTTTCAAACCACAGTCAGGGTTGATCCAAACTTTCTTGCTTGGTACTTTAGCAAGGATGGCTTCGATGGTGTGGTCGATTTCGCCTTCATTAGGCACACGAGGTGAGTGGATATCGTATACTCCAGGACCCACTTCTGTCTGGAAGTTTTTCGCTTTGAGTTCGTCCAAGATTTCAAGGTTTGAACGGCTAGCTTCAAATGAGATAACGTCTGCATCCATGTTGTCGATAGCTGGGATGATATCTGTAAATTCTGAGTAACACATGTGAGTGTGGATTTGTGTGTCTGGCGCTACTGTTGAGTGTACCAAACGGAAGGCTGGAATAGCCCAGTCAAGGTAATCTTCGTACCAGTCGCTACGACGAAGTGGCAATTTCTCACGAAGAGCAGCCTCGTCGATTTGGATGATTTTCACGCCTGCAGCTTCAAGGTCAAGAACTTCATCCTTGATTGCAAGAGCGATTTGAAGAGTAGAATCCTTGATAGAGATGTCTTCACGTGGGAATGACCAGTTAAGGATTGTAACAGGTCCAGTCAACATACCTTTAACAGGTTTGTCCGTACAGCTTTGTGCGTAGCTAGACCATTTCACAGTGATAGGGTTGAGACGAGTCACATCACCCCAGATGATTGGTGGTTTAACCCCACGCATACCGTATGATTGTACCCAACCGTTCTTAGAGAAGAGGTAACCTGACAAGTTTTGACCGAAGTACTCAACCATGTCGTTACGCTCGAATTCACCGTGTACAAGCACATCAAATCCAACTTCTTCTTGCCATTTGATCCATTCGTCGATAGTCTCAGCAAGGAAGGCATCGTATTCTTCTTGTGACAATTCACCCTTACGGAAGGCCAAACGTTTCGCACGAACTTCCTTAGTTTGAGGGAATGAACCGATTGTTGTTGTTGGAAGAGCTGGAAGTTTGAAAGCTTTTTCTTGGATAGCTTCACGTTCTGCAAAGGCTGGCAAACGAGTGTAGTCTGCGTCGGTCAATCCAGCGATACGTGCACGAAGTTCCGCATTTTCACCAACACGTTCAGTTGCAAAGAGTTCTTTGTTTGCTGCAAGAGCTTCTGCACCTTGACCGTTGCGGATAGCATCCAAGTCACGGATTTCATCCAATTTTTCAACTGCAAATGCAAAGTGGTTCAAGATAGCTGGTTCAAAGTCTTCGTTAGCTGTTGTAAATGGTACATGAAGAAGTGAGCATGAGCTAGTCAATACGATGTTTTCAGCTGGGATTTGCTCAAGAACAGCCAAGCTCTTTTCGTAGTTGTTGCGCCAGATGTTCTTACCATTGACAATACCTGCATAAAGAGTCTTGTCAGCTGGGAAGCCACCTTTAACAAGTTCAAGAGTTTTCTTACCTTCAACGAAGTCAAGACCGATCGCATCTACTGGCAATTTCACAAGGTCAGCGTAGACGTCACGAACGTCACCGAAGTAAGTTTGAAGCAAGACTTCAAGGCCTTTTTTATCAGCCAAGAGTTTGTTGTAGATGTTCAAGAATAGGGCTTTTTCTTCTTCTGTCAAGTCTTTGACAAGAGCAGCTTCATCGAGTTGGATACGAGTTGCACCAAGCTCAGCCAATTTCGCAAAAACATCTTGGTAAGCAGCTACTAAGCTATCTACGAAGTCTTCTGCTTTCACGCCTTCTTCAAAGTCTGACAATTGAAGGAACGTGAATGGACCGACAAGGACAGGACGAGTGTTAAGTCCAAGTTCTTTAGCTTCTTGGAACTCATCAAAGATTTTGTGACCAGCCAATTTTACTTGAGTGTCTTTTTCAAATTTAGGAACGATGTAGTGGTAGTTGGTGTTGAACCATTTCTTCATTGGAAGGGCACGAACATCCCCTTTTTCTCCTTGGTAACCACGTCCCAAAGCAAAGTAGCGTTCAAGGTCTGACAAGTCCAAGTTTTGAACAGATGCAGGAACTACGTTGAAAAGGAAAGCAGCATCAAGGAAGTTGTCATAGTGTGAAAAGTCATTTGATGGGATTTCAGTGATCCCTTTTTCTTTGACGATGTTCCAGTGTTTTGCACGCAATTCTTTAGCCGCAGCCAAGAGTTCTTCTTCTGAGATTTCTTTTCTAAAGTATTTTTCAGTTGTAAATTTTAATTCGCGGAATTCACCCAAACGAGGGAAACCGATAATTGTAGTTGACATGTTTTGTCCTCCAAAAATTGTTGTTGAAACTATCTTAACAGAAAAGAAAGCGTCTGTATAATTGTAAAAAATTAGGCTTTGATATAGTTTGAAACTATATCTCTTTTTAAAGCATAAAAAAAGATTTGGAGAAAATTCCCCAAATCCTTTGATAGGTATGGATTGATAGCCTTTTAAGGATGCTACATTTATTGTAAAATTCCAGTAATCTGAAAGCTGACTATGGCTTGCTATTAGAAAAGACTATAGGTCTATCCCCTTCTCTCGGAGATTAGCCAGGCACTCCTCATAGTAGGCAGAGTCGTGTTCGCTATAGATCGGACTTTTCAGCTTCTCCTCTGTTAAATTTTCATAAGGAGGGCAGGTTTTCCCACGGTAGTTCTTGTCCAGCCACTCTGGACTGACATTGTAGCCACGGTCAGCCATCTCCTCCATGATCAAACGATGATAGGCATAGAGATGATAAGGCGAGTGGGCAAATACATAGTCAACCGTCGCATGCTTTTTGCCCCAGCCATTGCCACGAAGGGCGCAGCACTCTCGATGTTGTCCCAAGAGCTGAGGACGGGGAAGTTGTGAAATCAAAGCCTCATGCCAAAGTCTCATGGGAGTCTCCTTTCAGCAAGGTAGAATTTTGAAGATAGCTATTTGGGTAACGTTCAAGTAAAGCTCTCGTCTTAGCAATTAAGTCTTCTTTGGTGGCATGACCAGAGTGATAACGCTCCAGTAAAAACATATAATCCTTGCGTTCAGTCTCCGTTGCTTTCTTCTTGAAATAGCCCCAAATATGCTGAAAGGCATTGCAAACCTGACCCCTGTGTTCTGGAATCTGGCAGGCACAGTCAATCATCTCTTGAACATGACTCAACTCCACCACTTCTTGCTTGAGATACTGGCGAATATCCTTGTAAATATTGCTAGAATGACTCAAAACAAGGTATTTATTTTCCGCCCAGAGTTGCTGACAAAGGGCACGTTGGTTGTTAGTTTCCATATATCTCCTAACTTTCTACTAGTTCCCAGGAAATACGGAAACAAAGTTATATTTTAAAAATGAGCGAATTATGAGCGAATAAAGATGTTCTAAGTACCGGCCGTATGAAGCTTTTTCATTTTTTAAAAACTTCCTGCGACTCATGAAACAAAGTAATAATTTTCTTTTAGTTCTCGGAAACGGTCAAAACTGAGAATGCCCTCATTTTGTAATCTGCCTAAAACTACGCTCGGATGAATGTCGATTTCCTCTGCAAAATCTAGAATATCCGACTTATCAAAATTTCCTTTTTTGACAAAAGCTTGATAATCTTCTGGTCTAATCAAGAAATCTTTTGCAAACTGATCTGCTCGTTCCTCAGAACGTCGGTAGGATTCACTATTTCCGTCATCAGATGAAAAATCGTTCTCCAAAATGTGCCCAATCTCATGAAAAAGTGAGAACCAGAAAATGTCTGACACTTTGTTTCTATCCGTAAGTAAAAGCAAGGCACTACCATTACTGAATTTTTTAGTCGCCCCATTCAGATTAGCATTTGGCAAAGCAGGTAGACCGACTAGGACAACACCGCAATCTAGCAAGATATCATATAAGCGTTGAGGAAAGACTTCTAGGTCTTGTCTGGTCAACTTTCTCAAAGCAGGTAGGCTTCTCTCTAGCTTTTTGCGGTTGAGCTTAGTAGTTGTTGTATCACGTGCTTTTTTTGATGCCAATTCCAGCATGATATTGGAGTTGACTATGCTTTTAGTTGTAAACTCACGCGTATTCCGATAGCTGACTAGATGATTAAAGGATGTAAGATTTTCTAAACTTGCCACACCTAGAATCTTGCGAAGCTCGACAATCTTTTCTTGCAAGCTATAGCGTTTGTCTGACACGTAGCCTTCTTCCTTAAAATACTTGAAATCAATCATCTCACAGATTTCTTTCTCGCTACCTTCTTCTAACTCTCTTTGTTCTACAATTTCTGCAACTTTTACATCATAAGCATTCTGAAGATTGAGCCAAGTTTGCATGGAAACCCCGCTTAGCTTGGCAAGCTTATGTGCCGTTTCTTTACTGATGGACTCCTCAGCATTGACGAGCTTGCTGACAGTCTTTGCCGAAACTCCTAAGCGATCCGCAAATTCTTTCTGAGTTACGTTATAATCTTCAATCAACTCTTCAACATACTGACCTGGATGAAAAGCAATCAGGTCTTTGTATTCAACAATTTTTTTACTCATAGTGATTGCTGACCTCCTCTATTTTTAAGATTTCGATTTCAACAGGACTAGGAAATACCTTTTCTAGATCCTCCTCACGAAATTCTACAATCAACCGATAGGAACTCCTTCGACCATCTATATCCAAAGCAAACTGTCCCTGTCTCTTTCCCTTGAGTTGGTGAAAGTGATACTTAGGAAAAGCCGTCACACTGGCTAAAGAATCCGCTGCTTCTAAAAAGTTAATCAACTGATGTAACTTTACAGCAATCTTGTCCGAAAAATCCTTTTTCGCTCGCCTCAGCTCTGTGCACTGCTTTTCAACAGTTTTATTTGTATAGATAAGCTTCATATGTCCCTTTCCGTTGAATTAAATTACCTTTTAGGTAATTTAATTATACCATCTTTAAACAATAAAAACCAGCCAAAAGTTGATTTGGCTGGAATATTTAATTTAATTATCGTGTTTAACTCCCCCATCACCCTTTAAAGTTTTTCAAAAACTCTTTTAGTTCGGCATCGGCTTCTGGTGTGGTGCCGTGGAGTTGATTCATCATTTCAAGTAGAGAAGTTGTTTGGCTTTGGATTTCTTCATTTGTCTTGTTAATCTTGCTGACGATGTCTGTCAGCGGCTCTACTTCTTCTTCCTCAAAGGTATCCACGTAGCGAGGGATATTAAGGTTATAGTCATTTTCGACAATTTCTTCATAGCTTGCTAGATGGGCAAACTTATCCATCTCCTCACGAGACTTGTAGGCTTCCAGAATCTTCTCGATATGGGCATCCGTCATGATATTCTGGTTTTTGCCTTTATCAAACTCCTTAGAAGCATCGATAAAGTAGACATCACGATTGGTTCGATTCTTTTTGAGAATGATGACCGTGGTCGGAATGCTGGTATTAAAGAAGATATTAGCTGGTAGACCGATAACCGTATCAATAGCTCCTTCTTCTAACAAGGCCTTGCGAATGGTCCCTTCCGCATTTCCACGGAAAAGAACACCGTGAGGAAGGACGATAGCCATAACCCCATTATCCTGCTTGAGGTGGTAATATCCATGCAAGAGGAAGGCAAAGTCAGCCTTGGACTGGGGCGCCAGTTTCCCAAAAGGAGAGAAACGAGGGTCAGCCATAAAGCCAGAGCTTGCAGACCACTTGGCAGAGTATGGCGGGTTCATGAGAACACCGTCAAAGTTGGTCGGTTCTTGAGTTGGCCAATCTTCATCCAGTGTATCAGCATTGTGGAGGAATTGATTCTCAACAGGAACGCCGTGTAGGATCATGTTCATCCGAGCTAGGTTATAGGTCGAAGTATTGAGCTCCTGACCAAAGTAGACGACTGTCTGCGGTTTATGAGAATATTTCTTGGCATTGAGCAAGAGAGAGCCTGACCCCATAGTTGCATCATAGATGGTAAAACCTTCCTGGTCTTCACGACCCAAAAAGGCAATCTGAGTCATGAGTTTGGCAACAGGCTGAGGCGTATAGAACTCACCAGCTTTCTTACCCGAGTCAGTCGCAAACTGACCGATCAGATACTCATAGGCATCCCCCAGCATATCACCCGCATGACCAGCCACATCTAGCACAGCCAACTCTTTCATGACTGCTGCTACCGTTTGGTTTTGCTTTTGAGGAGTTGCCCCTAGCTTTTTAGAGTAGAGGTCGATATCTTCAAAGAGATTTTCATAGAGGTCATCACTCTGCTCGATATCACGAAAACCTTGAGCTAGATCTTCCAGCTGGAAAGTTCCCTCATTGACACGTGCTACCAGAGCCGTAAAGGTCAGGTCTGGCTTGATGATATAATTGAGCTCGTCGTTCATGACAGAGACCAGATCCTCATGGGTATTTGCATCCTCGTAGTAATTGCGATAAACCTCAAGGGCATCCTCAAGACTATCCGTCCCCTCCTCCATGGTCTCCGCCACGAAAAAGAGCATCTTATCAGATAGATACTTGTAAAAGACCATGCCCAAAAGATAGGACTTGTAGTCGTTGGCATCCATCTTAGAGCGGAGAACATCCGCTGAGTTCCACAGGGCCTGATAGAGCGACTGGGAAGTTTGTGTTGTTTCCATAATGTTTCTTTCTTTTTATTAATTCAAAAATCTAACTATCTATTCAATAGTTTCATTTCTAATTCTTCAAAATATTTATGACGTAATGTAATCTGTAAATCATTATTCATTGCAATACTACTTAAAGCTTTTTCTTTTAAGTTAGAAACTATTTCTTTAATTTCTTTGGATGCAATTATTTCATTTTTCAAATTACAAATCTTTAAAATCGTCGAAAAATCCGAAGAAGCTATGCTATCTTCAACAATTTTGGTTATATTTCCTAGTTTTAAAGTTAAATCGAATTCTTTTGATAAACTATCTAAAAATGTTTGAGCTTCATCCTCGGTTGGTTCATTATTCTTTATCAAATTACCTTCCATAAATTCATCAAGTTTCTTTTTCAAAGCGATACGTATTATTTTATCTTTATTTGTTATACACATACCAATAACAGTGTCTCGAAGTTTTTTAATTTTTTGTTTTTTATCCTCCTCATCATCAGATAGAACATAATTCACTATTTCTTCATCTATCAAAAACATCTCTATCTCATTAAAAGGGAGCACAAAAATATTTTTCTTTTTATAATTTTGAATTCTTGCCTCATCCATCCAGTCATAATCAATAATGCCGTAAGCTTCATTACCATATGATTCCTTTAATTTATTGTAAGCTTTTGTGTATTGAATAACTTGTTTATGCCCTTGAACTGGTTTGACAAAACAAAATTCACTGAATAATTTGGAATATATTTGATAGTCCAGACTATTTTTAGTTCCTTCGCAAAATAAAATTGGCTTTTTTGCACCAGATACTTCATTTAATAATGGTAATGGTATTTCTTGTGATTCTTCCAACACCTGATAATCCAAATCATAAGGTGCTTCAAAATTCTTACACCATATATAGGTTGCATTTGTTCTAGATTGAACAAAGTCCATGTTATGTGAAGCAAAAATAAATTGACAATCAGGTCGCTCTGATATGAGCAAATCCCATAATTCATTATAGACAGCAGCATTAAGGAATGTTTCTGGTTCGTCAACGATAATATAACTATTTTCTGGAGCTAGAAGGACATTACCAATATAAAATAATACACAGCGTTCCCCATCGCTAAGGCCATTTATACTATATTTATCTCCATTTCTTACAACTTCTAAAACTCTATCATCAGGTTCAGGATAAAATGTTATTTCTGGGAAAATTTGATTCCATATTTGCTCCACTCTGTCCCATAAAGTTAGAGGTAAATTTTTTTCTTTTCTTGACCTACGAGTAACTATGTCTGAGTAGTCTTTTACCAACAATGTTATTAATTTAGTAAACGTATTTGAAAAATCCTTTTCAATTTGGAATGGTTGTAAAGCAATTGTGTTATATTTAAGATCGACTTCTTTTAAATCTTGAATATATCTATCTATAGTAATTTCATTTCGATCATGGATATTTGAAACAAAATATAATAATTTCTGTGCTGGTAAAACATACATTTCATTACTATTAATCTTACTATTATTCTTTCTTAATTCATTAATAAGACTTGTTTTCCCTGCTCCATTAGCCCCTATAATAACAGTAGTAGAATCTATTTTAGCAATGAAAGAGAAAAGTTTAATTACTTCAAAATTATATATAATTTGAGGAAATAAAGAATCATACGAACGAATATCACCACCATAACAATTGTAGATACTTTCTAACAAATTATCACGTAATGTTTTATACCTTACCGTTACATCATTAGACAAAACTTCTTCATCTAGCTCTTTATTTATAAAAGAAATAAGTTCAAATAGATAATCATCTACTCGATTATATAAATCTTTTTCATAATCAGCTACCTGACTTAAGTTATCTTGAAACCTTTCCTTTTCAGATTCTAATTTTGCAATTAAATCTATTTTAGAACTATACATAATTCCTCCTCAAATAAACATATCCTGCAAGAGTTTCTTTTTCAAAGTTTCTAGCTGAGAAATTTTTTCTTGGTAAGCATTGATAAAGTTATCGATGTTAGAGAAATAGGAACCCATGGCTTGTTGTTCTTCAAGGGATGGAATTCTAACTGGCATAACTAAAAAATCCTCTGGATGAATACGCTTTGCTTTTCGGGAACCATTTGCAATTAAGCCTTGATATTCGTAAAATTCTCTTCTCATTACATATTCAAGTAAAAATTTAGGATCAATGTTTTGAATATCAAAAGTTGGTAAATCCAATGTTGACTGATACCCATCAAGTTCATTCGGAATAATTCCAAATGCTTGATTTTGAAAATCTAGTTTGCTGTATATAAACTGTCCAGCTTTTCGAATAAAGTATTGTGTATTCGAGCTACCAGCATATTTCTCTTCCTTTTCTATAACTCCCTTTCCCCAAAGTTTAACAGTTATTTTTTTTGCAGTTAGGCCTGTTTCTCCTGAAATTCTACTTTCAGTAAGATAAGGTTCTAAAGTTTCTTTTTTCCACTCACCTTCAAATCCATCCAAACGAATCTCAGGAACGGTCTGTCCAGCTTTAGGAAACATCTTAGAGAGCATGGTCGCCTTGAGAGATTGGTAGTTGGTGAGATTGTCCTTGTAGCTAGCCAGAAGGTCGTCGAGGGTGCGGAAGAGGGAACCGATGGCGGATTGTTCGTCTAGAGATGGAAAAGATATTTTAAATTTTTCTACATCATTTTTTGTAATGTTGGGATCTTTTCTACTACTCGCAGCGACATTTCTCCAGCTTTCCTTTTTAAAATTTAAAAAATTTAGTAGAAAATTTGGATTAATCTCATTGACCGGCATCAAAGCTGCTAGGGCTTGATTAATCGTAGCAGGATAAGCTAGTAACCCTGTTCTTCCAATTTGATTAAATCCACCGTACATTGCTATCAATACAGACTTTTCAGGTAAAACTTTTAATTTTGTTGCTCCATATACTGAGATCTTTTCTTCATTAGAACATATTATAGAATTATTTAAATCTGTTGTTTTTATCCATGGAATTTCTCCATTTTGATAATTCCTACTATCAGATCGTGACGGAGTGTTCCCGGAATAAATTTCGTATAATTCTCCTAATTTAGATTTAGTCCAAATATTTTCAAATTCATTGAATCTTATTTTAGGTTTATTTACTTTTATCATAAATTATTCTCATTTATCTTGAATTTTCTTTAATTAATTTAATTCTATTCTCAATCATCTGGATGGATAACATTGTAACTTTAAATGCTAGAATCAATCTTTCACCACTTAAAAAATCTCTACCATGTATACACTCATTTCGAATATTGAGTGAATTACTATTATACATAAAATGATAGACAAATAACAAATCAGGAATATTCTCAAAGCTATCTGTAAGATTAAAAACTTCAGTAATTATTTCTCTGAGAATTGAACTTGGATCTCTGTAATTCATAAACTCCTTCTTTTGCATCTTAAAAGGATTATAACCAGACAGTCTCGCAAGTTCTCTAATTTTTTCTTCCAGTAACGGAAATAATTGAGTAATATGTGCAATTTTAATCTCTTTATCAAATTCAATAAAATTAAATCTGCTACAACTATTTAAATAAAGATATAGTTCCTCTGTTCTATTAAAAATAGTAGTTAAAAAAGTCACGTTTCGGATATAATTTTCATGTAAAGCAAGCATATATTTATTTGGTTTTAAAATATTACGAAACTTATAACTCTTATTATCAATAATTGATTTTACGTGTTTCTCTAGTAATTGGTCAACATCATGTCTATCCAATACTATATCGGGACTATTTTTAGGAAATATTGGGTCAATTATTATTCTATTCATAAAATATATCAATGCATTTTCAGAAGCTAATTCCATAATTTGGATAGTCTTTTCTTCTGTAACTAATATACATTGATTCGCTATAGAAAATGGATGTTTTATTAAGAAATAATTAAATTTATCAATCTCCGTATTCGAAATTTCCTGTTTATAAGTAAATTCTTGCATATTGTTAAGTTCTTGTTCATAATAAGTATTTTCCCACAAATTTTGAATAGAAATAATTTCATTTATTAACAAATTTTTATTTAAATGTTCACCACGATTATCACTTAGAAAGTATAAAAATTTCATATACATTAGAAACATATTGGCCGTTTCTAGTGATTGCGTTTCTTCTTTCTCAATTACGACTTCCCGAAACTTTTGGCATATTTGAAAGAAATACTCATTATCTAAATACACAACAAGTGATACACTATCAAAATATCGAATTAAATCAGCATTATTTTGGACATTAGAAATTGATTTATAAAGATCACGTGAATAACTTTTTAATATTTCATTTTGTTTCTTGCTAGTTGGAAAACCTAGAGCTTTTAATTTCTCTATTTTTTTTGGTTCTTCAACATTTTGAATAGCTTGCATGAATTTATAACGCAAATAATTACTGATACTTATTTTTTTTAAATCTTTTTCTTTAAAAAGTTTTGATAAAAATAATACTGAACTTGAATTTAAAAGTTCAAAATCAGACTTCATAGAACTATTGAAGAGCAGTAATTGTATATGGTTTTCAACTACCATAGATGAAGGCAAGATATTGAATTTTTCATAAATTATAGTCTCAATTATATATCGTACTACTCCATCACCATGGAAATAATCGATTAATGTTTGTAATTCTTCAACTGAAAAACGTGAATTAAAATCCTCATCTTTTAATAAGACATCAAGTGGACGAGTTACAAATCCTAATACAACTCTCTCTTGCCATGTTATCACATTGTATTCATATTTTTTATAATTGTAAGAAAATGTAGTTGTATTAAAAGCTAATGATTTTAGTACAGCAAGAAATTGCATTGAGCAAGTTGTATCCTCATGATTCAAATTAGAAGAAATAATTTCTTTTTCTCTATCAAAGTTTTTTATTGAAATACTTTCTAAATAATCGTAAATCAATTCTTTACGCTCAATAACTTCATCTAAATTATATGCTTGCCAAAAATTCTTAATAGAAAAAATCCCAAAATTAATTTCATCATTTAATTGATTTTTTAAACTCATTAATTTAGTGATATATAGTGCTACTGCTAATATTTTCCCAAAATTTGACTGGACTTTAATAGATAATTGTGACCATGTAATTAAATCTAATTTGAATCTAGAAATCAAAATAATATCTTTTAACAGAACAATATCCGTTTTCATTTCTTCATTTTCAATCTTTTGGATTTTAGAGAAATAATCAATTATTTTTGAAAAAGACACATACCTGTTCTCAAAGTCTTCCCATGAATCAATATCATCGTTATCAAAATTATTTTCAAGATAATCTAGAAACCATTGGTAATCTCTGTCATTATTAAGTATTGAATCCATGAGTTTTACTTTTACTTCATGTTCAATATAATTTTTTTTCATGGATAATCCTTCATTTCAAATATTGTATTCATGTTTATAAAATTCGAATGACTACCTCCCAACCCTCAACGGCTCAATCACCTCTTCAATCAGTTGGGTATAGGCTTCTTTGATTTGTTTTTTATAGAGGAGTGGGTTGAGGGCATCTGTCACCTCAACTTTATAGTCCTTGTAGCGCTGACTCTTGGTCAGTTGACTTTCTCCTAGTTGTTTTTTTGCTCCCTTGCGGTAGTGATTGATATAGTAGCGGAGTTCATCTTCACCTACATACCAGTTCTTACTAAAGTCTTGGATATGCTGCTGGATGACTGCTTCAATCATTTGGTCAAGAATATTGGCGATGGATTGCCCTCTGTAGCGGTCAGGATTTGCCTGTACTTCTTGCCAAAGCTCTGAGATGATCTGTGCAAGGTTTGGATTGGTCTTCTCCAGACTTTGGATATAGGTATCCACTGCTTCTCTGTCCTGTGCACTGAGACTCTTTTCCTGACTTTGCTCTTGCTCGATCAGGCTTTGGATCAAGGTCAGTATATAGGCATAGTTAATCTCATCGACTTGGATAGACTCCAGTTCGTAGTGGATATCCAGTGGCTCCCCATCCTCATCACCATCTTCTGAACGACTTTTAAGTTCGGCAAGGATATTTTGATAGAAGCCTAGATAGGTTTCCAATTCTTCTGCGCTTAGTCCAGTCTCTGCATAGATTTCTTCCTCGTCATACTCTTTATAAACTCGGATAGAAGCCAAGTATTTATCAAAGGATTGATAAGCCTTGGCTAGTTTTCTCAATTCAGGTGTAGAGATTTGTTCGATTTGGAGTCCTTCTTCGGGGTCATCCGTCACAAGATTTTGGAAGTCGCTACAACTTCTCAAAAAGTTTCTCTTTTCTTCTTCCCAGCTAGGTGCTAGGACATCATTTTCACCACCATTTGAGTAGAGTTTGAGGGCATTATCCACTGCTTCCTTAAAGGCTATAGGCTTTTGGAAAGTGATGATATGACCAAAAGTCTTACTAGAATCAAAGATACGATTGGTTCGACTAAAGGCCTGAATCAAGTCCTGCGGTTGCATGGGCTTGCGGTCGATAAAGAGGGTCGATAGACAAGGTGCATCAAATCCTGTTAAGAGACGATTGACCACGATAACCAAGTCCAATTGCTCATTGCGATAGAGATACTTGTCTTGCTTACGGGCAAGGCGGTTATTGACATCTGTATTAAAGCCACGGAGGTCTGCCATGGTAAAGTGAGTATCAAACTCTTGGTTATAGTCCTCTAAGACCTGTTTCATGTGGTCTTGGTTGGCTCTTGAGTCTTCTTCATTTTCAGTGACAGAGTAGGTGATGGTCGCCTTTGGAAAGTCTGGAAGAACCATCTTGACTCTCTCAGATACCTTGACCCGTGTCTGACCAGACTTGACTCTTTTGAGAAGGTCATAGTAGGCTTGGGCTTGAGGGATAGACTTGACCGTCAGGATGGCATTGTAGGTATTGCCCACTCCTTTTTGGAAGCCTAGTTGTTGGCGTGATTTATTGATAATAGCATCTAAGACTTCCAGCATGTGCTCTTCATTTTCGTAGATGGTATCTGGTATGTCGTTTTCAGTCTTGTCTGTGATGAGGGTATTGCGATAATCCACCTTAAAGCCTAAGACAGCTCCGTCATGGATGGCTTCCTTGACCGTATACTCATGGAGACGGTCTCCATACTGTTGCTGGGTGGTTTGAGCTAAGTCACCGACTTGTTGGCGTTTATTTTCCTTAAAGATTGGCGTTCCTGTAAAACCATACCAGAGGGACTGAGGGAAAAAGGCTTTAATGTCTTTTTGTGTTTGTGGAGTAACGGCACGGTGGCATTCATCTACGACAAAGGCCACTCGGAGTCCCTTGATTTTGTCCGCATCTCGTTGGTAAAGACCTTGGTCAAACTTGCGCATCATGGTAGTGATTTTCTGGATGGTTGTCACCACGACACGCTTATCATTACTTCCTAAACGCTTGACCAAATCATGTGTATTGTCCGTCTCATCGATATCAATGACATCATTGGTCGCATAGGAGAGGAAGGATGATGTGGTCTGTTGGTCCAAATCCCTACGGTCAACGACAAAAATCGTCTTTTGGATAGATGGAATCTGAAGGAGATTCCTCGCTACCTTATAAGAAGTCAAGGTTTTCCCTGAACCTGTTGTATGCCAGACATAGCCTGATGCTTGTTGGCGAGAGGCTTCCTGCACCGCTTCGATAGCATGGATCTGGTAGGGGCGCAAGAGGATGAGAGATTTCTTGCTATCATCAATGACCGAATACTGCATGACCATCTGGTGCGCACGAGGGATAGAAAGGACTTCGTGGGCAAAGCTAGTCAGGTTTGTCACAGGATGATTGTCCTTATCCACCCACTTGGTTAGAAATTGTTTGTTGAGTTTATTTTCACGAGCTGCAGCGATATAGCGAGTATCGACCTTGTTGGTCACAACAAACATCTGCAAGCTAGAGTAAATACCACGGAATTTCCCTTCACGGTCATATTTTTTAATTTGGTGAAAAGCATCGATAAATGCTGCTTGAGAGCTCTTGAGCTCGATTTGAATCATAGGTAAGCCATTGATGAGGAGGGTAACATCCAGTCTACGGTCTTGGTCCAGAGGATTTACTTTTTCTCGTTGGACTTGATTGACAACTTCATAGCTAGACTTTCCTGCTGCGATATTATCACGCCAGATGACTGACAAACGGATGGTACCTAGACTTGCATCTTCTCTTTGAACCTCGACTTTTGCAATGCCATTTTCGCCGACCAACCACTTGGCAGCATCATAGTAGCTGACAAAGTTGAGTTGATTCTGAATCTGGCGTTTTTCCTGCTCAGTCAATGGATGGTCTGCCAGCAGAGCAACGTTGTTTTGGGCTAGTTTCTCAAAGAAATTGTCCCATAGTTGTTCTTCTGTTTTTAGGTCTTCTCTATAAGTCCATTGGCTTTCACCAGTTACCAGCTGATTTATCAGTTGTTTTTCTATTTCCAGTTCTGGTTTTACCTGCATCTATATTTCTCCTTCAGGGACAAAATTCTTGCTATTATTATATCATATTCCAGACAGAAAACGCTCACTTCCTTCTATTTCAAAGCACTTTTGACCTTTTTCTTGGTGATGATGCGGTCGTTTTTGTTGGCTAGGGATTTGAGTCTGGCTTCGAGTAGGATTTTTCGGCCTGCTTCGTTGCGGGTGTAGACGAGTTGGTAGTTGCCAATGTGTGGTGCGATGGCATTTTGGAAGAGCTGGGCATCTTCCTTGCGTTTTTCAAAGAGGCTAGGCACAACGAAATACTTGGACTGACCTGCTGGAGCTTTTTGAGCGACTAAGAGGTAGCGTTGATTGTCCACTGGCGCAAAGAATTCTCCTAAGACCTTGGAAAAGAGTTCCTTGTCTCGCATACTTCCACCTTTTAAATAGGCAAAGACGTTAAAGCTGTCCTTGTCCTCATCGACCTGCACGCGCGACTGGTCATCAGACAAATGCCCTGCAGTCACCATGACCTTACGAATGGCTTCACCGATCTGACGCAGCCGTTTATAAGGACTCTTGTAGTTGTAGTATCGAAAGGCTGTAATGGCTAGGAAGAGGACACAAAGAGCTGTCAACCATGGCAAGGCAAAGAAGGTTAGTCTTACGACATAGGCTAGGAGACTAATGGCAAATACCATCAGGGCATAGCGAAGCCACCTTTCAGCATCCGCTAGGGCAAGCAGAGGGATTCGTTTGCTGTCGGTCGCCACTTCATTGACAATCTCAATCTTGTCAGCAACAATGAGAGATTCCTGCCATTTTTTACGTAGGGAGGCACGATCCTTGGATAGTTCCATGATCTTCTCGTTATAGTCTTCGAGCTTCTTTTTCTTAAATGGGAACTCAGGAAAGTTTAAGCGATCCAGACCTGTTTCAATGGTATCTTCCTTATAGGACAAGCCAAGGAAATGGTCCATACGACGAGCAAGAGTCTGCAGGTCTTGATAAGGATTGAGGTCTTGTTCTTCTTGATTTTCATTTGAAAAAGCTGGATTTTTGTATGGTTTGATGGCTACTAGGTGCCAGATGTTGCTGGTCTTATCTGGATGTCCTGGCCAGATACGGATGGCACGGCCCCGCATCTGATTACTAAGCATAAAGCTTCCGACAAAACTTCCGAGGATGAGAGAGTTTACACAAGGTGCATCCCATCCTTCTCCCAAGAGAGACTTGGTTCCGACCAAGACCTGGATAGAACCACGTTGGAAGAGCTCGGTCACTGTTGCGACCATCCCCTTAAAGCTGGATGGAAAGCCTACCTGAAGATAAGCTCCTTGATCGAGTTTACCGATGGCAGAGAAGCTTAAGCTAGTGTTTGGAATGAGTGCTTGAAGTTCTGCCTTGACACTGGCAGGTATGATCACGATACTACCAGAAAGGACTGCTATAGGGACAGACAGGCCTTCCTTTTGTGCACTTCTGCGAATGGTTTCAAAGTAAGGGAGGACGCCTAATTGCGTGATTGGTGCTTGGTCATCTCCCAGATAACTGGCAAAATCCTGACGGATATAGTCCGCCAAGACCAACTGTCTCAAGTCCTTGCCTAGACTAGCATATTCAGTTTCAAAAATAGATGCGATGCCAGCCAGTTTTCCTAGAGATTGGTTGAGGATTTGGTCATTGGCCTTGGATTTGACCAAGTAAACCTGACGTTTTTCAATCAGCCCTCTTGATTTCAGTTCTGCTTCTATTTTTTTCTTTGTCTCCTGCGGATCCTCATACCAGTCAGGAGTCTGATAGAGAAGGCCTTGCAAGAGAACTTCTAGCCAGTAGTAATTAAGAGCAGGCAAGCCTTCAGCACCTAGTAAGTCTCGTAGATGCTTGGGAATTTCCTGTTTTTGAGCCTGTAGATAAATGAGGAGCGCTGAGAGATACTTGGGATCCTCAAGGAGCATATCCGCAGAAATTTCCCCTTTGAGGACCTTGGAACTTCGAATCAAGTCTTGGAAGTCAGGATCAACGACTAGTTGGCTGACATACTGCCACTTGGTGTCTTCAAACTCTTCCAAGCGTTTGTTTTCTTCCTTAGTCGGAAAACAGATATAGACAAAGTCCTGATGAGGGCATAGAGTATCTTCCTTGACCAGTTCTGGCACTGTAATTTCTTGGTCAATCTCACCACACATCTGGAGATAGCGATCCCAGAGTTCTGGTTCACTGTCATAAGGCGGTGTCGCTGTGAGAGAGATGACTTGCAATTGCTGGTAGTTTTTACGGAAGTCTTCTAGGCTTTTCCACCATTCATTTCGCAAGTGATGGCATTCGTCCAGACAGAGGGTTTCAACGCCTTTTTCCTTGAGTCTAGCAAGCAGGTCAAAGCCGACAAAATCCTCAACTTCGCCATTATCTTCTTGAGATTGCACCTGTTGCATAGCGCTATGAAAGGCTTGATAGGTGGCGATGGTGATTTGCTTCATGTCCTTGAGATTTTGAGAAACGAGACTTGTGACCCGGTCCTCATCCTCTAAAAAGGCATGACGAATCCTATCCACCCATTGTTCCCGGATAGTCACCGTCGGCACCAAAACCAGAGCTGGCTTATCAAAGCGGGCAATCAACTCAATCCCAATGGTTGTTTTACCAGACCCTGGCGCTGCCACCAAGTGGACATGGCCATCTGCTTGGTATTCTTTAAAGTTATCCAAGACTTGTTTTTGATAGTTGCGCCAAGTGCCATTAAACTTCAATCCTAACATGATTTTCCTCATTCTAAGCTATCATTTTCTTATTCCCATTTTACCATACTTGAAGCAAAGTCACACAAAGTATCCCATCTAGTCTTTCTCCCTAAAATATGATATAGTAGAATCATACTAAACAAGAGGAGTTTCCATGTCACACGATAAAGAACTGAAAGCTGTTTCTCCCCTTCTACAGCAAGCCATTCATATTTCCTCCATCGTCGGTGGAGTTGGTACTTTAATATTCTGTATCTGGGCCTATCAGGCTGGAATTTTGCACTCCAAGGAAACCCTATCTGCCTTTATCCAACAGGCCGGTATCTGGGGACCACCACTCTTTATCTTTTTGCAGATTTTGCAGACGGTTGTTCCTATCATCCCAGGTGCTCTGACCTCTGTTGCAGGTGTCTTTATCTACGGGCATATCGTGGGGACTATTTATAACTACATTGGTATTGTCATTGGTTGTGCGATTATCTTTTACCTGGTGCGTCTCTACGGAGCGCCCTTTGTCCAGTCAGTCGTCAGCAAACGAACCTATGATAAGTATATCGGTTGGTTAGACAAGGGCAATCGCTTTGATCGTTTCTTTATCTTTATGATGATTTGGCCTGTTAGTCCGGCTGACTTTCTCTGTATGTTGGCAGCTCTGACCAAGATGAGCTTCAAGCGTTATATGACCATTATCATTCTGACCAAGCCCTTTACTCTGGTTGTTTATACTTATGGTTTGACTTATATCATTGATTACTTTTGGCAAATGGTTGGCTAATAGACAAAAAACTCAAGGATGAATCCTTGAGTTTTTCTTTGTTAGGTTTCTTTTTTCAATAAAAGGGAAATAATGACCGATGTGGCAATCATCCATGCTCCTAGAATGATAAAGGTCATTCGACCATTCGTAGTCACCAAGCCAATCCCTGAAAGAACGAAAGGTGTTAATGACGCTCCAGAAGAACATCCCAATACAGCAAATGAAGTTGCTTTATTGAGGAGTTTTGCTGGGATTCGCTCGGATATCAACTGAAAGACTGTCGTCAGAGCAATACTGTAGGCAAATCCTCCTAAAACAGAACCTGCAACGACAACCCAGAGTGAAGGGGAGAGAGCAATGATGATTTGCCCAATACCGAAGGTGACACCAGCGACCAATAAAAGTTTTTCCTTGAAGGCAGAAATCAGGAAAGAAAAGCTGATTCCAGCTAGAATCCCAATCAACTGCATGGCACTAAGTACCAAACTCGACAACTGAGCATCTCCAAACCCTGCCTCAATCATAAGACTAGGGATACGGAAGGTGATGGCCGTATTGGTACATACAATCACTGCGGCTGCAATGGCGAGAAAGAAAATCAACTGTTTCATAGAGCGAGTCAATCTTACTGCTTCTTCTGTCTGATGCTTGGACTCATGAACTTCTGCTTTGCCATAAGGCACAAAGAGAAGGAAGAGTACCAGAACCACTAGACCAGCTGCATAAGCTAAGAAGGTTGCGGTCCAGCCAAAGGCCAAGAGCTGACCGACTGCCAAAGTCAAGATAGAGGCTCCTACTACCTCAGCTGACCCACGAAAACCAAGCATCTGGATACGAGTTTTGCCGTGGTAACGTTCACTAATGATCGAGATAGCCTTGGCATTGAGCATCCCAACTCCAAGTCCAAATAGCAAGCGTGTAGCAAAGACAAAGTAATAACCCTGATACCAGAAAGGTGCCGTTCCACTGATGGTTAAAATCAAGAGCCCCAGAGTTAACTGAAGACGTTCCGGAAACATACGCTCCAGAACTCCATTTAATAAAAGCATAGCCATAATCCCAAAGGATGGGAGACTAACCAAGAGCTCAACCTGACCGGTCGAATAGCCCTGATAATAGTCAAACATAGCTGGCAGGGCGCTCGAGATTGAAAACGATGTGATTAATACTAACGATAAGGAGAGTATACTCACTTTTTCCAAAAATTGTTTCATTTTTTCCTCATTCATGATTCATTTTAGTAAAAAAGGTCCTTTCCTATCATACACTCTTTAGCCAAAATTGGCAAGCGACTGAGCACCAAGACCAAAAGAAAAAGCGGGGCATCAAGATCTGTGAAGTCTTGATGACATCCCACTTTTTTATGTGTTTTATCCAGTTATGTGACTTAGATTTTCAAGAATCGACGCATTGAGATTCCTGAACCAAGTGAACCGATACAGATTCCGATGAGGAACAAGAGACCGATCATCAATGGAATAAAGGTATTCGGTGTAATCAAAGATAGGTTTTGACCAACCAAGGATGGGTTGACAGATTGGAACACTCGGTTATAGATAAAGTAAACCAATGCTGATGGAAGAGCTGCTCCCAACAATCCGATAAAGGCACCTTCTAGCAAGAATGGGCCACGGATGTAACCGTTCTTGGCACCGACCAAACGCATGATTTGGATTTCACGGCTACGTGAAATAATAGTAATACGGATGGTATTTGAAATCAAGAAGACTGCGATGAAGATCAAGAGTCCTGCGATCACCAATCCCCATACACGGATGAAGGAAGCCAACTTGAAGAGACGTTCGGTATTGGCACCACCGTCTTGGACTTCAGAGACACCTTCAATTTTCTTAGCTTCTTCAGCTACAGGTTTTACATCACTTGGTGAATTGGTATCTACGATGTAGGCATCATGAAGAGGGTTTGCATCTCCTTCAAATACCTTCCACTCGTCACCCATAGTTTCAGTCAGCTTTTGGTACTGCTCTTCTTTACTTGAGAAGGTTACATTTTTTACAGCTGGCAAAGCTTTAAGGGCGTTATAGACCTTGTGGTAGTCATTGTTCGTGACTGTTTGGCCTTCTTTTACAATGGTTTCACTGTTGTCTTCAACGTCTTTACGAACATAAACCATGACGCGGACGTTGTTTTCAATATCAGTTGCTAATTTCGCAGTATTGAAGATCACTGAAGCAAAGATAGCAACCAAGGTCAAGGTAATCATTACTGAACTGATAGCAGCAATGGTCATCCATCCATTACGCTTTAAACTCTTTAAAGCTTCGAACAGATGGCGGAAAAATCTACTAATCATCGTATCCGTACTCTCCTTTCGCTTCATCACGTACCACGCGACCATTCTCGATGGCAATAACGCGGTGGCGCAAGGTATTTACGATTTGGCTGTTGTGGGTCGCCATCAAAACAGTTGTCCCTTGAAGATTGATACGTTCCAAGAGGTTCATGATTTCCCATGAGTTATCTGGGTCCAAGTTTCCTGTTGGTTCGTCGGCAATCAAAACCTTAGGATTGTTTACGATAGCACGCGCAATGGCGATACGTTGTTGCTCACCACCTGAAAGTTCATTCGGGAATGAACGAACCTTGTGCTTCAAACCAACAAGGTCCAAGACTTCCATAACACGTTTTTTGATGTTGCGACGACTTTCACCGACAACCTCCATTGCGTATGCAATGTTCTCATAAACGGTTTTCTTTGGCAAAAGTTTGTAATCCTGAAAGACTACTCCAACGTTTCTACGCAAGAACGGAATATCTTTCTTTTTAATCTTAACGAGGTTATAACCTGCAACTTGCAAGCTTCCTTTGTCGATTTTGACCTCACGATACAAGGCACGGATAAAAGTTGATTTACCAGCACCTGAAGGTCCTACGATGTAGGCAAATTCTCCTGCATCGATATTTACAGTGATGCCACGTAGGGCTGTTGTCCCGTTGTCGTATTTTTTGACAACATCTCTCATTTCAATGATTGACATGTGACTTCCTTTCTATTAACTAATACGCCATTTTAGATAGGCATCGATGAAACCGTCTAGGTCTCCATCCATTACCTTATCTACTTGCGCAACTTCAAAGCTAGTACGATGGTCTTTGACCATAGTATAAGGGGTAAATACATAGGAGCGGATTTGGCTTCCCCATGTAATTTCTTTTTTCTCTCCCTTAAGTGAGTCTACCTCAGCAGCTTTCTTTTCTTGCTCCATTTGGTAGAGTTTAGCTTGAAGCATCTTCATAGCACGATCTCGGTTTCCGTACTGAGTACGGTCAACAGTCGATGCTACGACAATTCCTGTCGGAATATGAGTCAAACGTACACCGGTCGAAACCTTGTTGACGTTCTGTCCACCAGCTCCACCTGAACGGAAAGTATCCATCTTGATATCATCTTCTCGGATATCTACTTCGATGGTATCATCCAATTCTGGCATGACTTCTACAGAAGTAAAAGAGGTGTGGCGACGTTTGGCTGAGTCAAATGGTGAGATACGCACCAAACGGTGAACTCCCATCTCTGACTTGAGGAGACCATAAGCATTTGGCCCTTCGAATGATAGGGTCACTGACTTGATTCCCGCTTCATCACCTGCTTGGTAATCCAAAATCTCAACCTTGAATCCCTTGGCATTTCCATAGCGAGTATACATCCGAAGGAGCATATCGCCCCAATCCTGAGCCTCTGTTCCTCCAGATCCTGGGTGAATCTCAAGGATAGCATTATTATGGTCATAAGGCTCAGACAAAAGAAGGGTCATCTCGTAGCTGGTCATCATTTGGTCCAAAGTCCCCAGCTGCTCGATTAACTCTTCACGGACAGATTCATCCTCTGCCAAAAAGTCTAGTAAGATTTCAACTTCATCCTGTAATTCTTCCATCTTGTGGAATGTATTATAGGTGTTTTTTAGTTCGTTTAATTCTTGCGACGTTTTTTGGGCCGCGATATTATCGTTCCAAAAATCAGGTTCAGTCATTTTGTTTTCCAAAATGGCAATATCTTCTTCTAACCTTTCGAGGTCAAAGAGACCCCCGAAAAGAAGCTAATTTTTCACGATTGGCGTCAATTTTTTGACGAATTTCTGAAATGTCCATAAATACTCCTTTTTGTATCTTTTTATTATATCATAAGTTCTCTTATTTATCTAATCTACTTTTTGAAAATTTCTAAATACAAGTTTTGAATGCCTAGTAAAAGCCTTGTTATTACTAGTAAAATAAGAAAATCTCATAAGGTTTTTCTCATGAGATTTAGAGATTTTATGCTTATTTTTACAGTGAGACTGTTAACACATGTCCGTCTTTCACGACTTGTTCTCCACCAATATAGACGTCATCAACATCACTGGATTTGACGGCGTAAACTAGGTGAGATAGCATGTTTTCTTGAGGTTGGAGATGGATTTTTCCTTGGGGTTGGATGACGAGGAAATCAGCTTGCTTGCCGACTTCTAGACTACCAATCTCATCTGCCATTCCTAATACCTTGGCTCCTTCAATGGTCAGGGCCTTGAGGGCAGTTTCGATTGGAAATTGGCTGGCATCGCCACTCTTCATCTTCTGCAAAAGTGCTGCTGTGCGTCCTTCCTCAAACATATCGAGATTGTTATTAGAAGCTACCGAGTCCGTCGCAATACCAACTGGTACTCCTGCTTTCTGAAGTTGAACAACTGGTGCAATACCTGAGGCTAGTTTGAGGTTGCTGATAGGATTGTGAGCGATTGCGACTTGTGAATCTGCCAAACGGGTAATTTCTGCTTCATTTAACTCTACACCGTGAGCAAAGACAGCTTGATGATCTAAATAGCCAAGTTCATCTAAAAAGGCTATTGGGCGTTCGCCATAGCGTTTCAGGATAATGCCTGACTCTTCCTGTGTTTCTGCAACATGGATATGAAGAGGAATGTTTTCTTCTTTTGCTAGCTTAAGACTTGCCTCCAGCAAATCTCGACTACAACTGTAGGGCGAATGAGGGGCCACCATAACCTTAAAATTTGGGTCTTGGTAGCCTTTGATTGTCTCGATAACAGTTCGAGTTCTGGCTATAGTTTCAGCCGTCGTCTCCACATCTGAAGAAAAGAGGGTTGGAGAAAAATAGCAACGCATCTTGGATGTCTTGACTGCCTCATAAATCTTCTCTATCTCCACTCCATTAGGATTGTACATATCATTGAAAGTTGTCGTTCCTGACTGGAGCATCTCTGTTAGCGCCTCTTTAACGGCCTTTGTAGTCATCTCTGGTGTGAATTCTGCTTCTGCTGGCCAGATATAGTCCTCCAGCCATTCGTGGAGATTGCTATCATCACGAATCCCTCTCAAGCCTGTCATGGCAGAGTGGGTATGGCAGTTAACCAAGCCAGGCATGATCCAGGCTCCCTGATAGTCTATGATTTGATCTGCTTGTTTAAGAATCTCTTGATTTTCCTGACCGACATAGACGATTTGGGATTCTTTGACAGCCAAAATCCCATCTAGATAGACGTGGAAATCTTGGTCACAAGTCACAATATTTACATGCTGAAAGACTTTCATCCCTAGGCTCCTTTTCTATATAAGTATTCATACTGGATAATTTTTCTAGCTATTGTAACAAAAAAGTCACCCCAAGGCAACTTTTCTTGTTTGTTTATGGTCTTTAAAAACCTTTTACCATTTACTCTAGGCTAAAGGCCGCTGCTTGCTGCATTTGATAGTATTTGCCTTTTCTCGCCATGAGCTCCTCATGATTGCCATACTCGACAATATCACCATCTACCAAGACAAGAATCAAATCAGCATCCTGAATGGTTGACAAACGGTGGGCGATGATAAAGCTTGTTCGCCCCTTCATGAGTTTGGCGAAGGCATCCTGAACCAGCACCTCTGTCCGAGTATCGATGGATGACGTTGCTTCGTCCAAGATCAAAATCTTAGGGATGGCTAGAAAGACACGGGCAATAGTTAAAAGCTGGGCTTGACCGACTGACAGTGATTCCCCTGCATTTTCAAGCTTGGTATCATAGCCCTGTGGCAATTGTTGGATAAAAAAATCCGCATTTGCTGCCTTGGCTGCTGCAATGACCTGCTCTCGGCTAGCATCAGGATTGCCAAAAGCAATATTGTCATGAATGGTTCCCTGCTTGAGCCAAGTTTCTTGGAGCACCATCCCAAACTGTTGTCGAAGAGATGCTCTAGTATAGTCGTAAATAGAATGACCGTCTAGCAAAATATCTCCTGAGTTAATCGGGTAAAAACGCATGAGGAGATTGATGAGGGTAGATTTCCCAGCACCCGTTGGCCCAACGATAGCAACCTTACTACCAGCTGGAATATCAATAGACAAATCCTTAATCAAGATCTTTTCAGGATTGTAACCAAAAGAAACATGTTTAAAGGAGATAGCTCCCTTGACTTGGTCGCTGTTCAATTCTTTAAGACCAGTTTCTGTAACCTCTGGACTTTTTAGAATAGCATAAACACGTTCTGCACAAGCTAAGGCACTCTGCAATTCGGCTAAGACTGATGAAATATCGTTAAAAGGCTTGGTGTACTGCTGCACATAGTTCAAAAAGGTCACTAAACGCCCAACCGTCAAAGTAGAACCCGCCATGATTCGCAAGGCTCCAACACCAGCAAGTAGAGCATAAATGAGAGCATTGACAAAACGGGTGGAAGGATTGACTGTCGATGAATAAAAGATAGCCGATTGAGAATAACCTGAGTAGTTGTCATTAGCCTCATGAAGTCTATCGATAAATTCTTCCTGAGCATTAAAAGACTGGATAATGTTTTGCTGACTAAGTGACTCCTCAATCAGCTGGGTTTGAATCCCCCTAGTCTCCGTCTGCTTTTGAAAGAGATGGTAGGATTTCTTAGCGATAAAGCGTGAAATGACCATGGACAGAGGTGTTAAGAGCAACACTAATAACGTCATCAAGAGATGAATTTGGAGCATGGCAAGGATGCTGACCAAAATCATCAATACTCCGATGAAAAATTGGTTGAAAATCATATTCAGACCTGCGGCCAACTGTTCAATATCTGTCGTCACACGGCTGACCATTTCCCCACTACCTTGTCTATCTACAAGGGCGATTGGGAGACGATGGAGTTTCTCAATGATTTTTTCTCGCAAATCCCTGGTATAGGAAAAGATGAGACGATTATAGAGGAGGGGATTGGCCCATTGCACCAGCGTATTTCCGATGACTACCAAAATCATCTGGAGAAAAATTTGCCAGAATACCTGAGATGAGCCTGTCACTAAGACTTGGTCAATCACCTGTCCAATCAAGATTGGCAGATAGATGGATAGGGCCACTTGAGCAATGGTTCCCAAGAAAGCCAGGAAAAGAAGGATGGGATGGCTTGCTAAATCTTTTGCTAATCGTTTAAGGGTTTGACTTGCATGTTTGCCTTTCATTCTAATCCTCCCTTCCATGTTGGGAAGCATTGATTTCACGATAGACTTGACTAGTTTCCATCAATTCTTCATGATTTCCAAGTGCTAATTGTTGCCCCTTCTCTAAAAGAAGAATCTGGTCTGCAATCTTCAAGGTAGAAGTCCGTTGGGAAATCAAGATTAAACTAGTATCAGGCAAGTTTTCCTGAACAGCCTTTAGAAGATTGGACTCGGTGATGGTATCAAGGGCTGAAGTCGCATCATCCAAGATGAGAAAAGGTGCTTGATGCAGGACTGCTCGGGCTATAGACAAACGTTGCTTTTGTCCACCTGAGAAATTACGACCGCCTGCTTGGACTTCTGCATCCAGCTGATCTTCCTTTTCACTGATAAAGTCCTTGGCCTGAGCAATTTCCAAAGCCTTCCAGAGTTCTTGGTCAGAGACAGACTCTTCCATACCCAAGGTCAAATTGGAACGAATTGTTCCTTTAAAAAGTTCAACCTTTTGAGGAACGTAGGCTATCCAGGACCGCCACTGGACCAGATCCCGAGGGCTATGTCCAGCCTGATAGAGGCCCACTGTTCCTTTATCTAGTTTGTACAAACCAAGTAAAACCTTTACCAAGGTTGACTTACCAGAACCAGTTCCTCCGATGATCCCAAGAATTTCTCCTTGCTGCATATCAAAAGAAATATCCCTTAGCGAAGGCTGAGCTGCATCTGGGTAGGTAAAGCTCAAGTGAATGACTTGTAATACTTGACGCCCATGTACTTTTCCTGCCTGAATCTCAGAATGAATATCTTCAGGTTTTTCAGCGAAGACTTCTTCAATCCGCTTGGCAGATATATAAGACTGGTTGAGTGAATTGATCAGCATGGCTAGCTTGATTAACTCAACCAAGATTTGCAGGAGATAGTTGATCAGGGCAATCAAGGCTCCCTGACTGAGCCAGCCTCTCTGAATAGAAATATAACCATTCCAGATAATCACCAGCAAAGTTCCGTTGACGATCAAATAGGTCAATGGGGTTAAGAGACTAGACCAGTATCCTGTTTTCATTTGGATAGCCGTATAGATTTGGTTGAGTCGTTGGAAATTCTCAATTTCTCGTTTTTCTTGACCAAAGGCACGAATCACTCGCATCCCTTGTAGTTGTTGGCGCGTTTCCTGAACCAGCTGATCTGTTTTCTTTCTCAAACTACTGTAGAGAGGATTGACCAACCGTGATAAAACGACAATGACAAGGGTCAAAATGGCAACCATGACCAAAAACCAGAAGGTCAACTCAGGCGAGAGACGATAAGCCATGAAAATGGCACCAAAAACAATAATAGGCGCTCTTAAAAACAAGCGTAAAAATTGATTGATTCCTGTCTGAATCTGGTAGGTATCTGAAGTCAAACGCGTCACCAAACTCGAAGTCGTCAAACGGTCTCTACTATCCTTGGGCAAGGAGAGAATATGACGATAGAGGTCATTGGTCAACTCCTTGGTGAAGCCGACTGCTGCCTTGGCTGAGTAAAACTGGGCAACTAGGGCAACTAGGACGCCAATAACTGCAAACACAAAGAGGAGTCCCATTTGCATCCACAGATGGCCCTGATCTTTTTGAGGGATAGATTGGTCAACAATCCCAGCTATCACCATGGGAACCAAGAGTTCAAAAACAGCTTCTAGCAGCTTAAACAAGGGTGCTAGGAAAGACTCCTTGAGGTAGGGTTTAAAGTAAGAAAGTAATTGTTTCATATGTCCCTTCTATTTCCAAAATGAAGAAGGTGGAAAAACCACCATCTTTTTTACTTGTTCAAATATGGAAGTAGATAGCCATAACCAGCCTCTTCCATCTCATCCTTCGCAATGAATCGTAAAGAGGCAGAATTGATACAATAGCGTAAACCACCTAGTTCCTGAGGTCCATCGGTAAAGACATGTCCCAAGTGAGCATTTCCTGAACGTGAACGAACTTCGATACGCTCCATACCGTGACTCAAATCCTGGTAGTAATGGATGAGTTCCTTGGAAATAGGACGGCTAAAACTTGGCCAACCACAGCCTGAGGCAAACTTATCCTTGGCAAAGAAGAGAGGCTCGCCAGTAGTGATATCGACATAAATTCCTTCCTCAAAAGTTTGGTCGTAGGCATTGCTAAATGGAGCTTCCGTTGCTGCTTCTTGGGTAACTCTATAAGATTCTTCTGACAAATTTTCTCTTAAAGCTGCCTGACTAGGTTTTTCATAGTTGGCCGCATCAATCAGTGGTTTTTCTGCATCTCTCACATCGATATGGCAATAGCCTCCAGGATTTTTCTTGAGGTAGTCTTGGTGATAGTCCTCAGCCAGGATATAGTGACGAAGCTTCTCCACTTCTACCGCTATTTTACGACCGATGAGAAGCTCTTGTTCTCGAACGACCGTATGAATGGTTGGCAAATCCTCTTCATCTTGATAATAAATCCCTGTGCGGTACTGACGACCACGGTCATTCCCTTGTTGGTTGACAGAAAGGGGATCGATAACTCGGAAATAATAGAGTAAAATCTCACGAAGCGAAACTACCTTTTCATCATAAATAACTTGAACAGTCTCTGCATGATCTGTTTCTTTGATCAGTTGATAATTGGTGGTTTCTACCTGACCATTGGCATAACCAACACTGGTTTGCAACACTCCAGAAATACGGGAAAAGTATTCCTCTAAGCCCCAAAAACAACCGCCTGCTAGATATATTTCTGCCATTTCAAATCCTCCTTGACCGTCTGTCGGTCGCTAAACACGGGAAACATTTCATATCCCATCTTTCATTTTCAAAAAAAGGACAGGAAGCCCTCTAATAGAGAGTTTCCCCATCCTATTGCTATATTTATTTTGCTTCGACGCGAACGCCTTGTGTATCTACTTGCAAATCATGAAGCTTGCCTTTGAACGGTTGCTTTTCAAGCTCTGCCTTAATCTTAGGCATCTTGTCAGGGTCAGCCAAGACCATGACAGTCGGACCAGCTCCAGAGAGGTAGGCCGCATAAGCACCATTTTTCTTGGCAACTTTCTTGATGGTCGCAAATTCTCGCACCAAGTCTTGACGGTAACGCTCGTGGAAGAGGTCACTTTCAATAGCTTGACCTGCTTTGACCATGTCACCAGTCAACAAAGCTGCGATTGCTACGTTAGCGATAGAACTTGCTGCAACAGCTTCTTTATAAGAAAGTTTTTTGGGCAAGACACCACGACTATCTCGAGTTCGCAATTCGTAGTTTGGAATGTAGGCTAGGAAAGCACACTCTGGGAAAGGCGCTACCACTGCTGAAACCTGACCTTCTACTGAGCTGGCGATGACGAGATTTCCATAGATAGCAGGTGCAACATTATCAGGGTGTCCCTCAATCTTAGTCGCCAACTGTAATTTTTCATGTTTGCTTAGCTTCAAGTTTCCGAGTTGATTTGCTAGTTCGATTCCTGCAACGATGACAGAGCTCGATGAACCTAGTCCACGCGCAAGTGGAATATCACTGATCATCTTCAGACGTCTTGGTTGTAGGTCTGGAACAATTTGTAGAGCAATCTTCAGCAAAAGATTACGTTCATCACGTGGAATCCATTTGCCCAATTGGTGCTCAATCATCCATTCTTCACGTTCCTCACAAACCTGAATTTCTAGATACTTGGTTACAGCTACTCCAACCGAGTCAAAACCAGGACCCACATTGGCACTTGTAGCAGGTACAATAATCTTCATCTTAGTCTCCTAAAACCTTGAAGGTGTTGAGAAGTTCAAACTCGGCTACACCCTTCAAAGATGCTGTAATATTTTCAAGCTGTGCCTTGTTGATTTTATGAGTGATGATAACGACACGAGCCTTGCCTTCTTGCTTGCCATCTTGAAGGATTTGCTTGAAGGAAATATCTTCTGCGTTAAAGAGTTCAGCCAATTTCAAGACTTGACCTTTTGAATCTGGTGCCAAGATTGAGAAATAGTAGTTGGCTTTGACATCTTCTGGCTGAGCCAAAACAAGGTCACGATGGTATTCGTTAAAGGCTTTTCCAATGGTACCGTCATTCAAACGACGAACGATACGAACAATATCAGCTACGACACTCGTTGCTGTTGGTTTTTGTCCAGCCCCTGGTCCGTAGTACATAGATTCGCCGATCCCGATAGACTCTACAAAGACTGCATTCATAACACCATTGACACTTGCAAGTGGATGAGCTTTAGGAAGGAAGGTTGGAGTAACCTCAGCAGCGATTCCAGAAGCTGTTTCTTCGATAGAACCTACTAATTTAACCACATACCCAAGATCTTGGGCAACTGCCACATCCTCTGGAGTGATATTGCGGATTCCTTGATGGGCAACATCTTCAAACTTAACATTCATCCCAAAAGCAAACTGGCTAAGGATGACCATTTTGTAGGCTGCATCAATCCCGTCAACGTCATTAGTTGGATCACTTTCAGCAAAGCCAAGTCGTTGGGCTTCAGCAAGGGCATCTGCATAGGACCAGCCTTCTTCTACCATTTTGGTCATCATGAAGTTAGATGTTCCATTGACAACACCAAGAACACGTGTGATTTTGTCTGATGCTAGTGAGTTAACCAAGGTACGAAGGATTGGAATTCCTCCCGCAACAGCTGCTTCATAGTAAAGAGCAACATTATGAGCTTTAGCAATCTCAAGCAATTCTGCACCATGAACAGCCAAAAGGTCCTTGTTGGCTGTCACGACATGCTTCCCTGCTTCTAAGGCACGAGTAATAAATGTTTTAGCAGGTTCGATACGCCCCATCAACTCAACAACGATGGTGATGTCTTTGTCTGACAAGATTTCATCGATATTTGTTACAAAATTAAAATCATTTCCTGCTTCAAGCAAGCGTGCTTTTTCTTCATCGTCTTTAACCAAAACCTTGGCTACTTCAATTTCTGAATGTGCTGCTTGAACGATTTTTTCTCCATTTTCCTTTAGCAAGAATGGTACACCACTGGCTACTGTACCAAATCCAAGTAAAGCAATCTTAACTGACATGTTTGTCTCCTCGAAATTTTCTAATAGTCCTATTATACCAAAATTGTACGAAAATTCCTACCATTCTAAACTAAAAATAGGAGCACCAAATCACAAAAAGCCTGCCCTGATACAATTTAGGACAGACTCTATTTTCTATCTATTTCACAAAAGCCAATTCCTTGTCACTAGACAAGTCTTCTCGATAATTGAAATCCGCAAAGCTGAGTTTTTTAATCTCTTCAACCGAAGTGACTTGACCTTCCATCAAGGCTGTTAAGAAGGCTCCTCTGGCTTTTTTAGAAATAGTTGAGTGGATTTTTAGTTTTTCATCTCTATCTTCCATGAACTTGAAGGTCACCATCTTTTCACGGATTTCTTTAGGAAAGACAGTTTCAAATTCCGAAGACAAGAGTGAAAAGATTAGTTCTTCACCATTCAGCGACTCTTCATAGGCTGACTGCCAGTGACTTTTCAGGCTTTTTCCAGCGATTTTAAGTTTCATCAAAAAGTCCAGTCTGTGGGGAGCAATGGGTGCAAAGGCCGGGATCACACCATAGAGAGCTGACGTTATCATGAGGTGTTTCTCCAGATAGGCTTGCTCCGCTTGGGTTAGATTGTCCCGTTTGATGTTGCGATACATAAGTCCATCAAAGAGATGCAAGGCTGGATAGTTTGTCGCAGTTCCTTTTTTTAAAGCTTGGATGCGTTCATACTCCTCTTGCGCTTTTTCGGCAGAAATTTTGTAAAAACTCTCTAGTTCTTGGACCGAGTATGTTGCTAACTCCTCTAGTATAGCCTGACTTTCAGGACACAAGGAATTTGCTTCTAAACTAGGGACATTTGTGTTCATTTCTTTTGCAGTTGGGATTAAAATTTTCATAGTGTTAGTGTAGCATATTTTTCTAGGAGCACCAAGGATTTGAGCCTAAATGATACGTCCTTCCAAATGATCCAATTCATGCTGACAAATCTGAGCAGGAAAGCCTGTCAGGGTAATGGTCTGCTCTTGCCATTGGATGTCTCTGTAGCTTACTGTAATCTTTTCATATCTGGTTGTTGGTCTTACTCCTGTCAGAGACAAGCAACCTTCCTCGGTCTCGTAAGACCCTTCAAAAGACTTGAGAACGGGATTAAACATAACCATAGGAATCATGCCGATATTAAAAATAATGACACGTTTTTGCACCCCAATCATATTAGCTGCTAGTCCAACACAGGTTTCACGATTAGCCAGCAAAGTTTCTTGCAAATCCTTTGCTAGAGGCAAATCCTCTTGACTCGCAGGCTGGGATACCTGCGACAAAAACATCATATCTTTTACAATTTTCTTTTCCAACTACTATTCCTCCACCTTTATCATTCTACTTGATTATAGCATAAAATCTTTGTCAATTTATCATATATAAAAGCAAAAAAGCCATCCGAAGATGACTTTTCAATGTTTAAATGGCGTTTTTATCTTTTCCGAGTGCTCGTTGGATTGCCTTAACAATCTCAACAAGGACAACAATCATAAGTGCTCCTACAGCAACCACTATCCATTGAGTCAAGCTCAAATGTGAAACGTGGAAGAGGCTGTTAAATCCTGGAACCACAATTGTAGCCATCAAGAGGATGAAGGCAACTGGGATTGACCAGTTAAAGGTCTTGTTCTTGAAGAGTCCAACCGTAAAGATTGATTGGTAAACAGACTTAACGTTAAAGGCATGGAGCAATTGGATCAAACCAAGAGTTGCAAAGGCCATGGTAAGGGCATCTGCGTGGATCTCAGTTTGAACTTGATGCTCTGGGAAGAGAATTGCCCAGCCATAGACACCAAGAACGAGCATGGTTTGGAAGATACCTTGATAAAGGATAGCTCCGAAGACACCACCGTCAAAAAAGTTTGACTGACGACCACGAGGTTTGTGGGTCATAACGCCTGGCTCAGCTGGTTCAACACCAAGAGCGATGGCTGGTAGCGTATCTGTTACCAAGTTAATCCAAAGAAGATGCACTGGTTGTAACACATCCCAACCGAAGAGGGTTGCAAAGAAAATAGTGAAGACTTCAGCCATATTGGCAGACAGGAGGTATTGGATTGATTTTTGGATATTTGAGAAGACCTTACGTCCTTCTTCAACTGCTACGATAATGGTTGCGAAGTTGTCATCAGCAAGGACCATATCAGAAGCTCCCTTAGAAACCTCCGTACCAGTAATCCCCATACCGATACCGATATCAGCTGTCTTAAGTGATGGTGCATCATTGACTCCATCACCTGTCATGGCAACAACTTTACCTTCTTTTTGCCATGCTTTCACGATACGAACCTTGTGTTCAGGTGATACACGAGCGTAAACAGAGTATTGCTTGAAGACTTTTTGGAATTCTTCATCAGAGAGTTCGTTCAACTCAGCCCCTGTAAAGACGTGGTCTTCTGTATCATTTGGATCGATGATTCCAAGACGTTTGGCAATGGCTTCAGCTGTATCTTGGTGGTCACCCGTAATCATGATTGGGCGGATACCTGCTTCCTTAGCGACACGGACAGCTTCTGCAGCTTCTGGACGCTCAGGGTCAATCATGCCGACCAAACCAGAGAAGATAAGGTCAGACTCAACGATTTCAGATTCCAAGGTTGGAATTTCGTTACTTGTCTTATAAGCCATCATCAAGACACGAAGGGCTTGTTTGGCCAAATCTTTGTTGGTAGCAAGAATAGCTTGCTTGTCTTCCTCAGTGATTGGACGAACTTCCCCATTGACTTCAATACGCGTCACACGCTTGAGCAATTGGTCAGGAGCACCCTTAACAGCGATAAAGTAAGTACCGTCTGCTTCCTTATGGATGGTAGACATAAGTTTACGTTCTGAGTCAAATGGCAATTCTGCCACACGTGGCTCATCCTTCAAAACTTCACGAACGTCAAAGTTGTGATCCAAACCAAACTGTACAAGGGCTGTCTCCGTTGGATCTCCAATCAATTTACCAGATGGGTCCACCTTTGTATCATTGGCAAAGTTCATGATGCGAAGCGTATTGTTGTTTGCAGTAATTTCAGCTGCAGAGCTTTGCAATTGACCGTTGGTATAGACTTTTTCAACCGTCATTTGGTTCATGGTCAAGGTACCTGTTTTATCAGATGCGATGATTTCTGTTGAACCAAGTGTTTCAACGGCTGGCAATTTACGAACGATTGAATTACGTTTAGCCAGAGTTGTAGTTCCCAAAGAGAGAACGATGGTTACAATGGCAGGAAGACCTTCTGGAATCGCCGCAACCGCAAGGGCTACTGCAACCATCAAACCTTCTAATGGATGTTCCCCACGGACGAAGACACCAACCAAGAAAGTGATAATCGCAATCACAACGATTAAGTAAGTCAAGGCTTTAGATAATTGTTCCAAGCTTTGCTTCAATGGCGTTTCTGTCTCATCGGCATTGGCCAACATATCTGCAATCTTACCAACTTCAGTATACATACCAGTGTTAGTCACGACACCAATACCACGACCGTAAGTTACGTTTGAGTTTTGGTAACCCATATTAACGCGATCCCCAATACCAGCATCTGCTTCTACTACTTGAGTAATATCTTTTTCAACTGGTACAGATTCACCAGTAAGAGCAGCTTCTTCGATTTTAAGAGACGCCGCTTCCAGCAAGCGCATATCGGCAGGCACCACATCTCCAGCTTCTAGCAAGACGATGTCCCCAGGTACCAATTCTTTTGAGTCAAGCTCAATGACATGACCGTCACGACGAACACGGGCCATTGGGCTAGACATATTTTTCAGTGCTTCAATCGCTGCTTCTGCTTGCCCTTCTTGGTAAACACCAAAGGCAGCATTCAAGACAACAACGGCCAAGATGATAATGGCATCCGTTAGACCGTCCATTCCTTCTGTAATCACAGAAAGTGCCGCTGCTGCAAGCAAGATGATAATCATCAAATCCTTAAATTGATCAAGAAATTTAGCTAGTAGGCTACGTTTTTCGCCCTCTTCTAACTCATTACGACCATAAGTCGCTAAGCGTTCTTGAGCTTGAGCAGTTGACAAACCTTCGACAGATGAATCCAGATTCCTTAGGACTTCCTCAGAAGATTGCGTGTAAAACAAATCTTTATTTTGTTCTTTTGACAAAACAGTCTCCTCCTTTTTGGCCTCTTTTTACAAAAAAAGAGACCTGTTTTTTTAAAAAAACAAGTCTCGCTGTTTAATATAGTGCCGGAAATAAATCGTAATGACGACACTATCGCGGTTTCCCGCCAGCTACTCCCTTGAGTAGTTCTATTATATCAGAATTTCAAAAGTTTTCAAGCCTTGAGGTGGGGTTCATCAGTACTATCGTCATATGTGCTATCACTTGTAATATTTTTTGAACCACGCTTATTTTCTAGATAAATTCTTCCGATATATTCACCAATACCTCCAAGACTAATGAGTTGAACACCTCCAAATAAACTTACTATTGCATAAGTACTTACCCATCCAGCAATATCTGTACCAACTAGATTACTCCACAAAATCCATATTATCATTAAAAAACTAATCAGTGAAGTTATGATTCCCAAGCTAGTAATCAAGCGAATCAGTTTAGTAGACTGTCTAGTCATTACATCCGTTATTAAACTATGCACTTTAGAGATTTGGTTGTGGCTCTCATTTGCTAACCTTTTAAGAATTGGTATTGATTCCAGTTTCTCTAATCCTTTAGCAGCAGACGGAATCAAAAGGAGGACATATATGTAGACATATTGACTCTTTGTTTCCCAGAAGATATGGAAAAAGAACCCTCCTAAAAAGAAAATAATAGCAAACAGTTCAAAAGCAGAAAAATTTTTACTTTTAATATTATAGACTACAGAAATCAACGTTAGTAAATAGATTGAAACAGTAAGAACTTTACCAAAAGAATTCAAAAAATAATATCCATTTTTTCTTCATAAATACTCTTCAAAATTCTAGAATTCTGGACATTCCCTAAATCAGGAAGTGGGCCAGTCCATATTGATTGGAAAGTTGGTTCTAACCATGTTGATAGAATTTTTTTATAGAAAAATTCTACTGCATACATCGGTTGATTATAAAAAGTTAGCATATTTTTTTTAAGATCATTTTTTGCTTGTTCAACAGCTTTAGGTCGATCAAAATCATTATTTTTTAGTAACCATGAATTATAACCATCCCACCAGCCTCCGATACTAGGTGCAACAGGACTATCTTGCGTCCCCATGGTAACATAAGCAAGCATAGGTGTCCCTTGAGAAATAGGAACATGAGTAACACTCTGATAATAGCTCTTCAAAAGGAACGATGACATAGGAATACTTATTACTATTAAGAATGTTACAATTAATTTCCGCCAATTAACATTTTCTAAGAAATTGGAAACTTGTATCAATGTAATGGCGATAACGAAAATAAAATAATTATTTCTAATCACGCACGCTAGAGCAAAACTTAGTATACTAATCATTACATTAGAATAGTGTGAAGTTTCATTATACTTTAAAAGATGATAGTATCCCAATAAAACAAAAAATAACCCTGGGATAGTTCCATACGCAAATAGTTGAAAGAAAAAATTCGGGAAAAATAAGAATGATAAAAGGATGGTGTAATTTGTTATTAACTTATTCTTAAAAAGTTTGAAACTAATTTTATAAATAAGGAAATTTGTTCCTAGAATAAAGAGGAGGTTAAAAAAGTAAATAAATTTTTCATTCTTAAAGAACTTAAATAAGACTGCGTAAATTCTTTCAAATGTGGTTAATCCTAATTGATGTGGGTTTACATACAGATAACCACCTTTCTCAGTTAACCTATTAAAAACACCGTTATTAAAATCTGCCGCAGCATTAAAAACAATGGCAGCATCTGCCCTTAATCCACCAACTATACGAATAATAAGAAAGAGTCCTAAAACAAAATAGACAATGGACAGGACTAAAAATAATTTTTTTGATGAGATTTTTACTTTTGAAGAATAACAATATAAATAGAAGAATTAGTATTGGAAAATACCAAGTTGAATAAGAAAATTCAATTTTTTCCTTTGCAGATAAAGGCATATATACTGTAAATACTATAGAAGATAAAATTAACCCTGAAAGAATAGCGGATGTTAAATAGAATATAAATTTGTAAAATAATGATGTTATTTTTTTAAAATTGTTAAAATTTTTCATTGTATCGACCTTTTTTTATTTGTTTCACTTATTCCTGAATAATAGACACTTTTAAAGACGAAAATAAGCGAGATGTACTTTTAAATCTTCACTCTCCCTGTAATACTAGGAACAATTATAGAACTATAATTGTTTTAAACATTTCTCTAGTAGGTATGCTTTCTTTTCTAGCTCATTAACTATTGACTGATGACTAACATTTTTTTATAACAGAGCTTTATCTTTAAGAATCCCTAAGTAGTTTCTAGTAGATTATTATCAAAAAATATTTTCCTCTAACTAAATGAAAGAAATAAACCTTTATTTGGTATTTAAAAATACTCTAGAACACTTCTTTTAAAGTGATTGCTATATTCTCTTAATTCATACCAACTCTAGGATAATAAAATTAAGATTACTACCCATTTAACTATATAATTGTCTTTTATATAGATTTATTATTTCTCTCCTTTATCAAATATATAGGTCTTTTTTTGGTTTCTAGAAAAATTTTTCCAATATATTTACCCACAATACCTATGGAGAGCAATTGTAAGCCGCCTAAGAAAAGAAGAATTGTCACAATTGAGGTCCAGCCTGAAGTAGGATTACCCATTATCAAAGTTCTAACTACAATTAAAAACATTAAGATAAAGGATACTAGACACACGAATCCTCCTACAAAAAAAGATATGTTAAGCGGAGCATCTGAAAAGTTAATTATTCCTTCAAGTGAGTATTTAAATAGAGACCAGAAACTCCACGAAGTACTTCCTGCTACTCGTTCAATATTAGTATATTCTAAATATTTAGTTTTAAAACCAACCCAAGCAAAAATACCTTTTGAGAAGCGATTATATTCAGATAGCTCCAAAATAGACTCTACCATTTGACGACGCATCAGACGAAAATCACGCGCACCATCAACAATATTCAACTGACTGATTTTATTAATGATATGGTAAAATAATTTCGCAAAAATTGAACGGATAAAAGGTTCTCCTTTACGATTTACACGATAGCTACCTACACAGTCAATATCTTCATCCTCATCTAATATAGATTTCATTTGGACTAATAACTCTGGTGGATCCTGAAGATCCGCATCCATTACAGCAACATATTCTCCCTTTGCTTGCTTCAATCCAGCATAGAGAGCAGCCTCTTTACCAAAATTGCGTGAGAAAGAAACATAATTGACTCGGTCACATACACCACTTAGTTCTTTTAAAACTGATAGCGTCCCATCTTTTGAACCATCATCAACAAAAATATATTCTATATCTTCATGGATTTGCAAAGCAATTTTTTCAACTTCTTTGAAAAAAATCGGGACAGATTCTTCTTCATTGAAGCAAGGAATTACTATAGAAATTGTCATTATTCTAAAACCTTTCTAGTATTCAATCTTTCTTTTCTTTGATGTAAATTAAGGGCAGTAACTAAGTAATAATCATCATATACGCATAATAATATCTAAAATAATTACAACCTGTGAGCAGATTCTGTTAAAATAAAAAAATTATAGAGATTTATCGTTTATCTCATTTTAATATATCAAACTTCTTTATTAATAGCAATAAGAGTGTGAAAAATTCTACCTATTACAACTACACTGTATAGTTACCTATCTCAGCAACAAGATTAAGTGCTAGAATGATAATTAATATTTCACCTAATCTCCAATGTTATCTGCTAATATTTTATATAAAAAATACAAATATTCGAATATCATTTTAGCATGTTTTCTTTTTTTAAAAAAGTATTTCATGTTCTATTCTATCAATTTCCTTACTTCCCACATTTGAATTTTCCTTGGAAAACCAGTATAATGAAAGAATACTAAAATGCTAGAAAGGGAGTTAGATGAATCAATCGGTTTCAAACTTAAAATTAGCTGAGCGTGGTGCCATTATCAGCATTTTGACTTATCTTTTCTTGTCTGCAGCTAAGCTAGCGACCGGACACCTCCTCCATTCATCCAGTTTGGTGGCTGATGGTTTTAACAACGTTTCAGATATTGTTGGAAATGTTGCCCTTCTAATCGGAATTCGTTTGGCCCGCCAACCGGCAGACAGAGACCATCGCTTCGGTCACTGGAAAATCGAGGACTTGGCAAGTCTCATCACTTCCATCATCATGTTTTACGTTGGCTTTGATGTTCTACGTGACACCATCCAAAAAATACTCAGCCGAGAGCAAACCGTCATTGACCCACTTGGTGCGACGCTGGGAGTCATCTCTGCAGTGATTATGTTTGGAGTCTATCTCTACAACACTCACCTCAGCAAGCAGTCTAAGTCCAAGGCCCTCAAGGCTGCAGCTAAGGACAATCTGTCAGATGCCGTGACATCTCTTGGAACTTCTATTGCTATCCTGGCTAGTAGCTTCAACTATCCAATCGTGGATAAGTTGGTCGCTATTATCATTACTTTCTTTATTCTTAAAACTGCTTATGACATCTTTATCGAGTCATCCTTCAGCCTTTCTGATGGTTTTGATGAACACTTGCTTGAAGATTATCAAAAGGCTATCATGGAAATCCCTAAGATTAGTAAAGTCAAATCACAACGCGGTCGTACCTACGGAAGCAATATTTATCTGGACATTACTCTGGAAATGAACCCAGACCTCTCTGTTTTTGAAAGTCACGAAATTGCGGACCAGGTTGAATCCATGTTATCAGAACGCTTTGGTGTCTTTGATACAGATATTCATATCGAACCAGCACCAATCCCTGAGGATGAAATCCTAGATAATGTCTATAAAAAATTGCTCATGAGAGAGCAACTAATCGACCAAGGAAATCAACTGGAAGAGTTACTTGCAGAAGACTTCATTTATATTCGCCAGGACGGACAAGAACTGGACAAGAATGCCTATAAGTCTGAAAAAGAACTGACCTCTGCCATTAAAGAGCTTCATTTAACCTCTATCAGTCAGAAAACAAAACTCATCCGCTACCAAGTCGGTGATACCATTCATACCAGCATCTGGCGCCGCCACGAAACTTGGCAAAATATTTTCCATCAAGAAACCAAAATAGAAAAAGACTAAAGCAAAACTCCCAACTTTCTCAGTTGGGAGTTTTTTTATTCTTATTTTGCAATGCTCTTAGCAAGAACGAAGTTTCCTAGTGTAGCTGAACCATTACCAGCAACAGCTGGAGTCACGATATAGTCACGTACATCTGGGACTGGTAGGTATCCGTTGAGCAAGGCTGTGAATTTCTCACGTACGCGGTCAAGCATATGTTGTTGAGCCATAACCCCACCACCAAAGACGATGACATCTGGACGGAAAGTTACAGTCGCATTCACTGCAGCTTGAGCGATATAGTAGGCTTGAACATCCCATACAGAGTTGTTGAGTTCAATGTTTTCCCCACGAACACCTGTACGAGCTTCCAAACTTGGACCAGCTGCATAACCTTCCAAACATCCATTATGGAAAGGACAAACACCCTTAAATTCTTTTTCAATATCCATTGGGTGTCTAGCCACATAATAATGACCCATTTCAGGGTGACCAACACCGCCGATAAACTCACCACGTTGGATAACACCTGCTCCGATACCTGTACCGATTGTGTAATAAACCAAGTTTTCGATTCGTCCACCTGCGTTATTACGCGCTACCACTTCACCGTAGGCAGAACTATTAACGTCTGTTGTGAAGTACATTGGTACGTTCAAAGCGCGACGGAGAGCACCAAGCAAGTCAACATTTGCCCAGTTAGGTTTTGGAGTTGTTGTGATAAATCCGTAAGTTTTTGAGTTTTTATCGATATCAATAGGACCAAATGAACCAATGGCAAGGCCTGCAAGGTTCTCAAATTTTGAAAAGAACTCGATCGTTTTATCGATTGTCTCGATAGGAGTTGTTGTTGGAAATTGTACTTTTTCTACAACGTTAAAGTTTTCATCACCGACAGCACAGACAAATTTTGTACCGCCCGCTTCCAAGCTTCCGTATAGTTTTGTCATGATAAACCTCTTGTAATTGTTTTTTCTATTATAGCATATTTCCAGAAAGAAAGTTGCTCTATATTTTAGATTTTCCTCTGTAAATTTTACGATTCAAGCAAAAACGAACAAACATAACATTTGTTCGTTTTTTTGATTTATTAAATCGACAGTAGTATACTCAATGAAAATCAAAGAACAAACTAGGAATCGAGCTGCAGACAGTACTTAAGTACGGCAAAGCAAGTATGACGCAGTTTGAATTTGATTTTTGAAGAGTATTAAGCTTTAACTTCGATGATCGCATCTCCCTTAGCAACTGATCCAGAAGCAACTGGATTTACTGAAGCAAAGTCTGCAGTGTTTGTTACGATAACCATTGTTGTGTTATCAAGACCTGCAGCAGCAATCTTAGCTGAGTCAAACGTTCCAAGAACATCTCCAGCTTTAACCTTGTCACCTTGAGCAACTTTATGGTTGAATCCTTCACCGTTCATTGAAACAGTGTCGATACCAACATGGATCAAGATTTCGGCTCCGTTAGCTGTTCTTAGGCCATAAGCATGTCCTGTTGGGAAGACAATTGTCACTTCAGCATCAGCTGGTGCGTAAACGACATCTTCACTAGGTTTTACAGCGATACCTTGTCCCATAGCTCCACTTGAGAAGACTGGATCATTCACATTTGAAAGAGCAACGACATCACCAACGATTGGTGTTTGAATAACACCTTCGCTCGGTGCAACAACAGCACCAGTTACTGCTTCTTCAGCCAAACGATCTGTTTCAGCTTCAGTAATAGCACCTGCAACTTCTTCTACTTCATCTTCATAACCAAACATGTAAGTAAGAGCGAAACCAAGTGCAAATGATACAGCTACCATAAGAAGGTATTGTAGAAGTTGTCCGTTACCAATGTAAAGCATTGTACCAGGGATGATTGTGATACCATTACCAGTACCAGCAAGTCCAAGGATAGATGCCAATCCACCACCGATTGCACCAGCAATCAATGAAAGGAAGAATGGCTTACGGAAACGCAAGTTAACCCCGAAGATAGCAGGCTCAGTAATACCTAGGAAGGCAGAAAGAGCAGCTGGGAAAGCAAGTGTTTTAAGTTTAGGATTTTTAGTTTTCACACCAACGGCTACTGTCGCAGCACCTTGAGCAGTCATAGCTGCAGTAATGATAGCGTTGAATGGGTTAACATGGTCAGCAGCAAGCAATTGAACTTCAAGCAAGTTGAAGATGTGGTGAACACCTGATACGACGATTAATTGGTGAACTCCACCAATCAAGAAACCACCAAGTCCGAATGGCAAGTTAAGAATAGCTTTTGTTCCAATGAGAATGTAGTTTTCAACAACGTGGAAGACTGGTCCGATAACAAACAATCCAAGGATTGACATTACAAGGAGTGTTACAAACGGTGTTACCAAGAGGTCAAGTACATCTGGAACAACCTTACGAACTGCTTTTTCAAACTTAGCTCCGACAACCCCGATGATGAAGGCTGGAAGAACTGAACCTTGCAAACCTACAACTGGGATAAATCCGAAGAACTGCATTGCAGTTACTTCACCACCCGACGCAACAGCCCAGGCATTTGGAAGTGAACCAGAAACGAGCATCATACCAAGAACGATACCAACAGCTGGGTTACCACCGAATACACGGAAAGTTGACCAAACAACCAAACCTGGCAAGATAATAAAGGCAGTATCTGTCAAGATCTGAGTATAAGTTGTCACATCTTCTGGAAGTGTCATTCCAAGAGCAGTCAAGAGACCACGAACACCCATGAAGAGACCAGTTGCTACGATAACTGGAATGATTGGAACGAAGACGTCACCGAAAGTACGGATGGCACGTTGGAACCAATTTCCTTGTTTAGCAGCTTCTGCTTTCATTTCAGCTTTTGTTGAAGTTGGCAAACCAAGGGCAACGACTTCATCGTACATCTTGTTTACTGTACCAGTACCAAAGATGATTTGGTATTGACCTGAGTTAAAGAAAGCACCTTGAACTTTTTCCAAGCTCTCGATAGCATCTTTGTTAATTTTCGCTTCATCTTTAACCATAACGCGAAGGCGAGTCGCACAGTGCGCAACACTGTTAACGTTCTCACGTCCACCTAAGGCTTCGATGACTTTTTTTGCAATTTCTGTATTCGTCATTTGCAAAAATCTCCTTATAAAAAATTTGTAAAATGTTTGAAAGCGATTTTATCCGCCCTACGCATATAATTCTATCATGTTTTTAAAATATGTCAAGCGTTTTGCAGAAAAATTTTTAGCATTTTGAATTTTTTGATTGTTTTTGATGTCTTTTAAATAAAAAAGCAATATTTTACCTATTATTGTGAGGTTTTTAAGGTTTTTTTGCAAATTCTTTCATTTTTTCATTAATTTTCATAAAATTCTTCAAACTGTTTCTGTCAATCGTTTGACATTTTTTTCTTAATTTTATGATAAAAGACTTGCTTTTTTAAAAGGAAACGTTTACTATAAAGATAGTAGAATTTATGGAGGGAATAGAAATGGAATGGACTACTGAACGTCGTTACAGACGTTATGAAGATTGGACACAAGAAGAAAGAAAAGAAATCCAAGAAAAGATGGCACAATCCCCATGGCATGTCAGCTATCACATTGAACCAAAGGAAGGGCTCCTTAACGATCCGAACGGTTTTTCTTACTTTGATGGCAAGTGGGTTGTCTTTTACCAAAACTTCCCCTTTGGTGCAGCTCATGGATTGAAATCTTGGGTTCAGCTTGAAAGCGACGACTTGGTTCACTTTACTGAAACAGGTGTAAAAATCTTACCTGACACTCCACTTGATAGCCACGGCGCTTACTCTGGATCTGCTATGCAGTTTGGCGATCAGTTATTCCTATTTTATACGGGAAATGTCCGTGATGAAAACTGGGTGCGTCACCCTTATCAAATCGGTGCCTTAATGGATAAGGACGGTAAGATTGAAAAAATTGATAAGGTCTTGATTGATCAACCGGCTGATGCAACTGACCATTTCCGCGATCCACAGATTTTTAACTTTAAAGGACAATACTACGCAATCGTTGGTGGACAAGACTTGGAGAAAAAAGGATTTGTCCGTCTCTACAAAGCAGTCGATAACGATTATACAAACTGGCAAGAAGTTGGTGATTTGGACTTCAACAACGACCGTACCGCTTATATGATGGAGTGCCCAAATCTTGTCTTTGTCGGAGAACAACCTGTCCTTCTCTACTGTCCACAAGGTTTAGATAAAAAGGTTTTAGAATATGACAATATCTATCCAAATATGTATAAAATCGGTGCTTCCTTCGACCCTGAAAATGCTCGTTTGGTAGATGTGTCTGAACTACACAATCTAGACTATGGTTTCGAAGCATATGCTACTCAGGCCTTCAATGCTCCTGATGGACGTGCCTTAGCAGTAAGTTGGCTTGGTTTACCAGATGTTTCTTATCCATCTGATCGCTTTGATCACCAAGGAACTTTCTCATTGGTCAAAGAATTAACCATTAAAGATGGCAAACTCTATCAGTATCCTGTAGCAGCTATCCAGGACCTCCAAGCTTCAAAAGAGGAATTTTCAAATCGTTCTGAAACCAAAAATACCTACGAACTTGAGCTTAACTTAGAAGCCGATAGTCAAAGCGAAATCGTCCTTCTTGCTGATAAAGACGGCAAGGGGCTATCTATCAATTTTGACCTTGTCAATGGTCAAGTAACCGTTGATCGTAGTCAAGCAGGTGAGCAATATGCTCAAGAATTTGGAACTACTCGCTCTTGCTCAGTTACTAATCAAGCAACTACTGTCAATATCTTCATCGACAACTCAGTCTTTGAAATTTTCATCAATAAAGGAGAAAAAGTATTTTCTGGTCGTGTCTTCCCTCACAAAGATCAAAATGGAATCCTCATTAAATCTGGAAACCCAACTGGAACATACTACGAATTAGAATATGGTCGCAAAACTAACTGATGTCGCAAAATTAGCTGGCGTCAGCCCTACTACTGTTTCACGTGTCATCAACAAAAAGGGTTATCTGTCAGAAAAAACCATTCAAAAGGTTAATGATGCTATGCGTGAGCTGGGCTATAAACCCAATAACTTAGCTCGAAGTCTTCAAGGAAAATCAGCCAAGTTAATCGGTTTGATTTTCCCAAAAATCAGCCATGTTTTCTATGCAGAGTTAATTGACAAATTAGAACACGAACTCTTCAAAAAAGGCTACAAGACGATCATCTGCAATAGTGAGCACGATTCGGAAAAAGAACGTGAGTATCTTGAAATGCTAGAAGCCAACCAAGTGGATGGAATCATCTCTGGTAGTCATAACTTGGGAATTGAAGACTACAATCGCGTCACAGCACCAATCATCTCTTTTGACCGTAACCTATCACCGGACATTCCTGTCGTTTCCTCTGATAACTATGCTGGTGGGGTTCTAGCTGCTGAAACCTTGGCTAAAACTGGAGCTAAGTCTGTTATTATGATTACAGGTAATGACAACTCCAACTCACCAACTGGACTTCGTCATGCAGGCTTTGCTTCTATCTTCCCAAAAGCCCCCATCATCAATATTTCCAGTGACTTTTCACCCCTCCGCAAGGAAATGGAAATCAAAACTATCCTAACCAAACAAAAACCAGATGCTATTTTCGCCTCGGATGATTTGACAGCCATCTTGGTGATGAAGATCGCTCAGGAACTTGGTATTTCTGTTCCAGAACAACTTAAGGTTATTGGATACGACGGAACTTATTTTATCGAGAATTTCTATCCTCACCTTACTACCATTAAACAACCCTTGGAAGAAATTGCTCGCCTGACAGTTGATTTACTACTCCAAAAAATCGAGGGGAAAGAAGTTGCCACGACTGGTTATTTCTTACCAGTTAGTCTCTTACCAGGTAAAAGTATTTAATACTCTTCGAAAATCTCTTCAAACCACGTCAGCTTCCATCTACAACCTCAAAACAGTGTTTTGAGCAACCTGCGGCTAGCTTCCTAGTTTGTTCATTGATTTTCATTGAGTATAAACAAAAAACTCAGACTAGTTTCGTCTGAGTTTTTCTTATGATCTTAATTTTTTCAAAAGAGTCTGTGCTTTTTCTAGATTAAAAGTTTTTTCTGCAATCAAGCTTTCTACCAACTTAGGCACTTCTGCCTCAGTCGCACCTGCTAAAAGCGCTAACGATTTTGCCTGAAGTTTCATGTGTCCATGCTGAATACCTGTACTGACCAAAGCCTTAAGGGCTGCAAAATTCTGTGCAAGACCAATCGAAACGATAATTTGAGCCAATTCTTTGGCAGATGGATGACCTAGCAACTCATGGCTGAGCACGACTCGAGGATTGAGACCAATTGATCCACCCTTGGTAGCAACCGGCATCGGCATGGTCATCTCTCCAATTAGCTCTTCTGTTTTCAAATCCATAGTCCAACGACTGAGACCTCGATAGGCGCCATCATGGCTCGCATAGGCATGCGCTCCCGCTTCAATAGCACGCCAATCATTTCCAGTAGCAATCAAGAGAGCATCAATGCCATTAAAGATACCCTTGTTATGAGTGGCTGCTCGATAAGGATCTGCTTGGGCAAACTGACTGGCTAATACCATTTTTTCTGCCAGTTCACGCGCTTCATCCTTCTGGTGACTCAAATAACGAAAGGCAATCCGACAAGTTGCTGTTACTAACGAATCTGTGGCATAGTTGGATAGGATCCCCATTAAGCTTTGTCCTTGACTGATAGCCTCTAGACTAGGTTTTAAAGCTTCAAGCATGGTATTGAGCATATTGGCGCCCATGGCTTCCTGAGTATCTACATGGAGATAAACCACTAAAAAGTCCGTCTCACTAGAAATTTTCTCAACCTTTAAATCACGAGCACCACCACCCCGTTTGACAATGGAGGGATAGGCTTGGTTTGCTTGTTCGAGTAGCTCTGCTTTTTGACTCAGAATAGCCCGACAAGCTTTATCCCTATCTGGAACCTGATAAAGAGCTACCTGACCAATCATTTGGCGTTGATGAACCTGAGCAGTAAAACCACCCGTACGTTTGATAATCTTACTAGCAAAACTAGCTGCAGCAACAACAGATGGCTCTTCGGTCACATAGGGAACTGTGTATTCTTGACCATTTACCAGAACTTCTGGAACGATTGAGTATGGAAGTGAGAAGGTTCCTACCACATTTTCACTCAATTGGTCCGCTACTGCTAGACTGAGATTTTCATTCTGCTCAAGACTTTCTTGGGCTTCGATAGAAGTAAGCACCTGAGACTTAACGAACTCTAGGCGCTCTTGAATTGATTTTTTAGAAAATCCATTCCAAATTTTTTTCATTATTTTTCAACCTTGCTGTAGCGACGTTGGTGGTCTACAATCTCAACAAGGGCATAGTCTTGCCCTTCATAACCTGACATCGTTGCAGATCCAGACTCATCCAATTTCGCTTCTTCAAAGAACATTCGTTCATAATCAGCTACGCTCAATGCTTGACGTTGGTCTAGCAACTCTAAGCGATTATTCTGCAATTGTTTTTCATAGCCTTCAACTAATTCCACACTAAAGAACTCAGATACAGCACCACTACCATAGCTGTAGAGGGCAATCTTATCTCCAGCTTTCAGGCTATCAGAATTTTCAAGAAGAGACAAGAGACCTAAGAAGAGTGAACCTGTATAAATGTTCCCAACTTTTTGGCTATAAATAATAGATTCATCAAAGTGCTTTTGAAGCAAGTCCTTCTTCTCTTGAGGCAAGGATTTGTCGAGAATTTTCTTCAAACCCTTGAGAGCTAGCTTCGGATAAGGTAAGTGGAAACATACAGCCTCAAAATCGTCCAAGTTACAGTTATAACGCTTTTTATACTCTTCCCAAGTCGTTTTTAAACTATCAAGATATTGTTGCGTTGAGTAAACCCCATTTACAAATGGTGTTGTCGAATAGTTTGGACGCCAAAAGTCCATGATGTCACGAGTTTGTGCAACGTTATCATTGTTGAAAATCATCACACGTGGATTTTGGCTAATCAACATAGCAACACATCCTGCACCTTGAGTTGGTTCTCCAGGAGTTTCGACACCATATCTTGCAATATCGCTAGCCAGCACTAAAACTTTTGATTTAGGAGAATTTTCTACATGTAACTTAGCATAGTGAAGGGCCGCTGTTGCACCATAGCAAGCTTCCTTGATTTCAAAACTACGAGCAAAAGGTTGGATTCCTAACAAACCGTGTACAAAGACTGCTGCAGCTTTACTCTGGTCAATCCCAGACTCTGTCGCTACGATAACCATATCAATCTCTTGCTTATCTTCTTCAGTCAGGATAGAATTTCCTGCACTAGCAGCCAAGGTAACAATATCCTCTGTTAAAGGAGCGATACTCAATTCTTTTAAAAGGAGTCCTTTACTCAATTTTTCAGAATCAATTCCTCGGGTTTCTGCTAAATCTTGTAATTTCAAAACGTATTGACTGGTCGCAAAACCAATCTTATCAATACCGATTGTCATATTTACCTCTATTTTTATCATTCATTATAAAAATTCGTTCATCTCTATTTTATCATAATTGAGATCAAATGAGCGAAAAAAGACTTGATTCCCCAAATCAAGTTCTTTTTTAAAAGTTTATCTCATTTTAGGATACTCTAACAAACTGAACTGAAGAGCCATAAAAAATCGAGTCTTAGCTAGCTCGATTCTTTTTGAGATAATGATACAATTTCAACAAAACTGTTCCACTGGCCATTCCAATGGAGATAACAAGGGCCAACATCATGACTAGCATGGCACTAGAAATGGCATGACCGTAGTCACCTGTAACGAAGAAGGAAGTCGTTCGATAAGAGAGATAACCTGGTACCAGCGGAGCCAAGATGGCCAAAGCAAACACAACGGCTGGTGTTTTGTAGATAATACTCATAATCTGGCTGATACAAGAACCAATTACAGCGGCAATAAAGGTCGCCAAAATAACATTAGTTGGTTCCTTGAGTAGCAGATAGAGCAGCCAGATTGACATACCCAAAACTCCACCAGGAATGAGCATGGAACGTTGTACATTTAAAACGATTAAAAAAGTGATAATAGCTAGCAGACTAGCTAGAGCCTGCAAAAAAAATGTTGTTACAGTCATATTAGTTCATGAGTACGAGGGCGACAGAGGTGCCTGCCCCTAGGGCAAGGGTAACAAGCAAGGATTCAAACATCTTGCTCATACCAGAGTTAATGTGATTGGTCATAATATCTCTAACAGCATTAGTCAGGGCAATTCCTGGTACAAATGGCATGACCGCACCTGCAATGACCAAATCAGCTGTAGAGGGCAATCCAGAATAGCGCGCCCAAAATTGTGCAATCAAGCCAAAAACAAGAGCACCTGCAAAAGCTGTCATAAAGGGAATTCGAATAAATTTTTCTACGTAAAGGGAAAAGGTGAAAGCGAATATGGTCGCTACTCCTGCACCAATGGCATCGTAGACATTCCCCCCGAACATGATAGAGAAGAAGGGAGCACTGAGGGTAGCTGCAGCGGTTAGCTGAACATTGGTGTAGGGAGATGCCTTGACATTTAATTGCTTGAGTTGAATAAAGGCTGTCTCCAAATCAAGCTGTCCTGATACAAGCTGCCGTGAAATCTGGTTGACATCACACACCTTCTCAATATTATAAGCAGAGGAGGTTACTCGTTTCATTCGAGAGATATTTGTATTTTCAATGGAGAAAAAAATGGCTGCAGGCATGGCTAAAACATTACAGTCCATAATGCCCTGCGAATGAGCAATCCGAATCATGGTATCTTCAACACGATAGATTTCAGAACCATTACGAAGCAGAATTGTTCCTGCTAGCATAATGACATCGATCACTGCATTCAGTTGTTTGACTTCGTCCATGTTTTCCTCCTTTTAAAACTCCTTTTTATTTTATCATAAATTTGAAGGAAAAAAAATCTTTGTCACAAAAACTGTGACAAAGATTGACTAGTTATCCCCTCGATGCAAATCTGACGTTGTAGTGTTTTGATTAGCCTGTGGTTCTCTAATCTGTGGAGATGTTTCTGCACGACTAGGATTGCTTGTTGTAGGATTTGTTGTTGTAGTTATTTTCGGTTTATAGATAGAAATCTTGATACGAGTTGTATTCAAATCTACACTTTCACCTGGTTTTGGACTTTGGTTAACAACTGTACCCTCGGCAGTTCCTTCTAGAGCTGTAGAAACCTCTACCACTTCAATATTGGCTTCTTTAACACCGACTATCTGAATCAAGTTATTCTTGGTGAATTCAAGACTAGAGCCAATATAACTTGGCATTGAAACACTAGTTACCTTTTTAGCTACAGTCAAGACTATTTCTGTTGCCTTACTAAGATCATATGTAGTTCCTTCTGGCAAGCTTTGTTTCATAACGAGACCTGCCTCTGTTTCACTTGATTCTTCTTCAACAACCTTGATGAGATTTTCAGGAACCTTTTTCCCTTTCAATTCTGCTATAACATCTGTTGATTTACGACCAACATAATTTCCAATCTTGAAGGATTGTTGACCTGAAGAGATAATAAGATTAACTTTTGTTCCTTCTTTTCGTGCTGAGCCAGCATCTGGATCTGTTCGGATAACTCGACCTTCTTCTACAGTATCACTAGCTTCGGTCTTCTCCTCACCAATCTCAAAATTCGCTTTTTTCAGGTTTTCCTTAGCTTCAGCTACAGTTTGACCTGCAACTTTTGGAATTTCAACAGTAGCTGGTGTTTTCGATACAATCCAGAAAAGGGAAGCCAAAACAAGTATAAAGCTAGCTAAAAGTACCAAATATCTTGCTTTGAAACGGCGTTTCTTGACTGGTTTTGGAGCAGTTTCTTTACTGGCTACCTTTTTATTTGGCTTTTTAGTCTGAGGATTTTCTTCCTTCGGTTGAACTTTAGGAATCGCAGTCAGAGTAGATTGGGACATCTTTGGTAAGGTTTTAGTATCAACCTTACTTGTATCGTCAAATACTAGCTTTGGTTCATTGCGACGATTGTATGAAAGACTACTCAACAAGTCAACATACATCTCAGAAACTGTTTGATAACGGTCTGTTAATTTTTTAGCTGTCGCTTTAATGACCACATTTTCCAATGATTGTGGCACCGATGGATTTTCTGCGATGACTGAAGGAAGTGGTTTTTGGAAATGCTGAAGTGCAATCGTAACAGCACTATCTCCATCATATGGAATATGACCGGTCAACATTTCAAAGAAAATAATTCCCATCGCATAAATATCACTCTGAATAGTTGCCTTAGAACCACGCGCCTGCTCAGGTGATAGATAGTGGACAGAACCCAACATAGAGTTGGTCTGTGTCAAACTGGTTTCAGCGAAGGCTACTGCAATCCCAAAGTCTGTAACTTTCGCAGTACCATCAGGAGTCAAGAGAATATTTTGAGGTTTCAAATCACGGTGAACAATCCCCTTTGCATGTGCCAAACGCATAGCCAAGAGAATTTGTCCCATGATACGAACAGCTTCCTCGTTAGAGAGAGGATAGTGTTCTTTGATATAGCGTTTGAGGTCAAGACCAGCTACATATTCCATAGCTAAGTACTGTTGACCATCTTCTTCACCGATATCTGTAATTCGAACGATATGAGGATGATCTAGGTCTGCCATCGCACGCGCTTCACGCTGAAAACGTGCAACAGCGATTGGGTCAGTCTGGTAGTTGGTTCTAAGAACCTTCACTGCAACTTCTTCCCCATCCAGAATCAAATCTTTGGCCAGGTAGACATCTGCCATCCCTCCGCGGCCAATTTGTTTGATAATCCGATATCGTCCGGCAAATATCTTGCCGATCTGGATCATTCTGATTCCTCCTCAATCGCAATCAAAGCAACAGTAATGTTATCAAGCCCTCCGGCATTGTTTGCAAAACGCACTAGAGTTGCCGCCTTGTCGTCAAGTGAGATATCACTTGTCACGATGTCATAGATTTCGCTACCTGAAATCATGTTAGTTAGACCATCACTATTCATAACAAGATAATCACCCGGCTCCAAGCTTACGATTCCTAAATCTGGTTGAATCTCATCTTTTTGCCCGATAGACTGGGTAATGATATTCTTTTGTGGATGAGCTTCAGCTTCTTCAGGTGTTAATTGACCTGCCTTAAGCAATTCATTCACCAAAGAATGATCACTCGTTAATTGATGGTATTCTTCACCACGAATCAAGCCGATACGAGAATCTCCAATGTGGGCATAAATAGCTTGATTATCAATAATTGCAAGGGCTTCTAAAGTTGTTCCCATTCCCTTGTAAGCATCATCACGCCCCATTTGATAAATTTTTTGATTCTCGATTTCTAGATGTTCTGCAAACCATTCACGAACTTCATTTACGGTATCGATATGAGTATCAACCCAGGCTACACCTAAATCTGTTACTGCCATCTCACTGGCAATATTACCTGCTCGGTGTCCTCCCATTCCGTCTGCTAAGATAATCAATGTACGACCGGCACGGTTGACAAAAAGATTAACATAGTCTTGATTATTTGTACGTTTCTGACCAACATCTGTTAATAATGAAATCTCCATTGTGTCAGTTCCTCCCTAATTGGATATCTTGCGAAATTGGCTAATAAAGAATCCATCACTTCCATACAATTCTGGAGTAATGAGGATGCAGCCATCTTTCAGGATATCCTTACATTCGTGTTCTAGATTAACCTGCTCGAACTCTGGATGACTTTCTAAAAATGCTTGAACAACTTGAAAGTTCTCTTCAGAGACAATAGTACAGGTACTATAAGTTATTATACCACCTTTACGTAGTGTTTGACAAACACTACCTAATATTTCCAACTGAATTTCCTGTAATGACGCGAAATCAGCAGTGTCTTTGTTGTATTTGATATCTGGTTTCCGACGCAATAGACCAATCCCTGAGCAAGGGGCATCAACAAGAATCTTATCAAATTGATCCTTACCAAAAAACTCGTGAACCTTTCGGGCATCCAATTTTTGTGTTTGAACACGGTCTGCTACGCCTAAACGCTGGGCATTCTCTTGAATCAACGTCAGTTTATGGTCGTAGAGATCCAATGCCGTTACCTGACCTGTCGTCAGATAAGACGCCATATGGGCTGTCTTGCCACCAGGAGCTGCACAAGCGTCTAAAACCTGCTCATCTCCTCGCAAATCCAATGTTGGCGCAACCAACTGACTTGACTCATCCTGGATGGTAATAGCACCTTCAGCAAATAAGTCATGACTAGCAAAATGCCCCTGCTCCTTGACCAGACCAGCATCTGACAGAATCGAATCACTTGCATCAAGTAAAGTTTTAATTTCCTCTTTTCGACTCAAATCAGTCACACGAATACTGGCTTTGTTGCGTTGCAAAAGACTTTCAAAAATCGCTTGCGCTCGCTCTTCGCCATACTCTTCCTTGAGCTTAGAAACCAACCAAACTGGCAAAGAGTAGGCGATAGAATCACGCTTGTTTTTACGCTTGATATTGGCAATATCTGGCAAACCTTCTCGCAAAATACGGCGCAGAACAGCATTGACTAGTTTTTCACTGCCTTTCTTACGAGATTTTGCAATTTCTACCGCTTCATGGACCACTGCATGATCAGGAAGCTTATCCAAGTATTGAAGTTGATAGACGCTCATGAGAAGCAAAACATAGAGCCAGCTGTCTAGCTTGTCTCTATCCTCGATAAAGTGAGAAACGTACCACTCTAGTGTAAGTTTTCGCGTTACAGTCCCATAAACAATCTCTGTCACCAAGCCCTTATCTGCTGCTGACAGTTGACTTCCCTTGAGGTGTTTATTTAAGGCGATATTGGAGTATGCTTGATTGACAAAGACGTCTTCTAGCACCTCTAAGGCTAAACTTCTAGCCGTTTCTACTTTATTCACCAAATCGTTCTCCTACTGTCAAAGTTCGTCCTACACCGTTGAGGAAGGAAGCAATGTCCATCTTAGGTTTCCCTGCTGGTTGAACTTGTTTGAGTGATAGAGCTCCTTCTGCTGTTGCGACAATCAATTCTTTCTTACTGATGGAGATAATCTCACCCGGATTCCCCTTCCCTTCTACAGGCAGAGCTTCATAGATTTTGAAGCGTTCTCCCTTGAGAAATGTATGAGCAACAGGCCATGGATTCATCCCACGGATTTGGTTAAAGAGTTGACGGTTGGTCTTGTTCCAATCCAACTTTTCTTCCTCAGGTTTGATATTTGGAGAAAATGTAACCTGGTTTGGATCTTGTGGTTCTGGCTGAATTTCACCAGCTATATAAGCAGGAAGAGTATCTAAAAGCAGATCACGACCAACAATCGCCAATTTTTCAAACAAGGTTCCGACATTGTCCTCATCTGTAATCGGAATGCTACGACGAGAAATCATATCTCCTGCATCCATTTCCTTGACCATTTCCATAATGGTCACTCCTGCTTCCTTATCACCTTGAATCAAGGCATAATGAATGGGAGCACCACCACGGTGTTTAGGAAGGAGTGAAGCATGGACATTGACTGCAAAATCCATACTATCAAGGAGTTTACCTGGGAGAAATTGTCCAAAAGCTGCAGTCACAATCCCATCAGCCCCCAAATTCATGATAGCTTCCATCTCTGGACTACCCGATAATTTTTCTGGTTGATAGATAGGAAGCCCTGCTTCTTTAGCTGCTTGTTTTACTGGGGTTTCTTGGATGACTTTTTTACGTCCGACAGCACGATCTGGCTGAGTTACAACTGCTAGAATCTCATAGCGATCATCTGACAAAAGTCCCTTCAAAACGGTCGCTGAAAAATCGGGCGTTCCCATAAAGATTAGTTTTGTCATCTTTTCTCCTTTTTACAAAAATTGCTGCGGTTCGTGATCAATACTGAGACGAAGCTCACTATTTTCACGTTCTTGAGTTAGGGCCAAGACCTGATTAAGAGTCGAAGCCAACTCATCTTCTAAACGGTATTTAATCAGTATTTGGTAGTGATAGAGGTTATGCGTACGAGCGATAGGTTTAGGCGTTGGACCAAGGATGATACTAGCATCCGACAAACCTGACCGCAAAATTTCCATTACCTCATAAGCTCTTCTAAGAACCTCTTCTTCTTTCTTATGAGACAAGGTAATCCCAATAGTGAAATAATAAGGTGGATAGCCAAGTTGACGTCTGATGCCCATTTCATAGGCATAAAAACCTTCGTAGTCCTGTTCCTTGGCAAAACGAATGGCATAATGATTAGGATTATAGGACTGAATCAAGACCTGCCCTGCCTTTTCAGCTCGACCGGCACGACCTGCCACCTGGGTCAAGAGTTGGAAAGTCCTCTCAGAAGAACGGAAATCAGGCAGGTTCAAGGCTGTGTCCGCATTAAGAACACCAACCAAGGTCACATTTGGAAAATCCAAGCCCTTGGCAATCATCTGGGTTCCTAGCAATATGTCCGCTTCGCCATTGCCAAACTGTTCAAGTAAAGCTTGGTGACTGCCCTTTTTACGAGTTGTATCCACATCCATGCGCAGAATCCGTGCTTGAGGAAAGAGTTCAGCCAGCTCGTCATAGGCCTTCTGAGTCCCTGTTCCATAGTAACGAATGCTACGACTCTGACAGTTTGGACAGACATGGGGAATTTCCTTCGTAAAACCACAATAATGACAATTCATAGTCTTAGTATCCATGTGCAGTGTCAAGGAAATATCGCAGTTAGGACAGGTATCAACTGTCCCACATTCCCGGCACATAACAAAGCTAGAATAACCACGACGATTGAGCATGAGAACAACCTGCTCTTTTTTGTCCAGTCGATCTTGAATGGCCTCAATCAGAGGTGGTGTAAAGTTTGATGTCTCATTTTGCCCGATATAATCTCGGAAGTCAATCAGTTGAACCTCAGGAATACTTGCTAAAGGATTGGCCCTTTGCGTCAGGCGCAGATGTTGATAAACACCCTTGCCAGCACGCGCACGACTTTCTAGACTCGGTGTTGCAGAACCCAGAACTAGGGCAGCTTGATTGTACTGAGCTCTTAAAATGGCTACATCTCTAGCATGATAACGAGGATTGCTGTCTTGCTTGTAGCTGGCCTCGTGCTCCTCATCGATAATGATTACCCCTAGATTTTTCAAAGGTGCAAAAATGGCAGACCTAGCACCAACAACTACCTGTGCTTCTCCTCGCTCCACCTTGCGCCATTCATCATACTTTTCACCATTAGACAAACCTGAATGGAGAATGGCTACTTTATCACCAAAACGAGCAATGAAACGCTCTGTCATTTGAGGTGTCAGAGAGATTTCTGGAACTAAAATGATAGCTGTTTTCCCCATATCCAAGGCTCCTTGGATAATCTGCAAGTAAACCTCCGTTTTCCCACTTCCTGTGATTCCTTGTAGAAGAAATGGAGGATGTTCTTTCCCAATCGCTCTAACAACTGCCTCACAGGCTTCTTTTTGTTCTGGATTTAACTCTAGGGCTTGATTTGACTCAATGCCTTCAAAGTAGGCAGCTGAGCGTTGGACTTCCTTTTGAACGATGGTAACAGCACCATGTTCCACAAAGAAGTTAACTTGTTCGCGTGAGTAATGTTCTAACAAATCAGCCAAAGGAACTGTTTCAGGATGTACTAATAAATATTCTCGCAGTTCCAATTTCTTCTTGGCACGATTTGAGATTTCTAGCTTTTCTAATGTGTCAAGATTCACTTCAACCCAAGACTGCGTCTTAACTTTCTTCTGATCCACAGCCTGGTACTCTAGTTTTAAAAGACCTTTTCGAGTCAACCGCATCATCTCAGCCTGCTTTTCTAAGTCTAGAGATGAAAATGCTAGAGACTCCTGCGAACCAAACAAACGATGTCTGTCTTCTTGATTCAAGCCTTCCAGAGGATAGAGGATCTTATCATAGCTAGAGTTCAAAAACCCAGGAAGCATAGCTTTAAGAATGGAAATTTTATAAGAGAATACTGACTTACGTAGTTCTTCAGCTAACCAGAGCTGTTCCTCCGTTAAGACAGGAGAAAAGTCCAGCACTTCGGCAATCTCTTTCAAGTCATCGTCTGCCACTTCCGCATCATTTTCTTGTTCAATTTCAAGTACTATCCCTTGAATCAAGCGATTGGCCTTCCCAAATGGAACGTGGACTCGCATGCCGACTTCCAACATATCTTTAAATTCTTCAGGAATCTTGTAACTATAGGGTTGGTCCGTCTGCATCAAGGGAACATCCACAATGATTTTTGCAATAACCATGTCCTCACCTCCTTCTCTACTTAAATCGTTTCAATTGATTGAGTATTCTTACAATAGAAAAAATAAGATTGAGTCCCCCCAACCTTAAATTTTTTCACCTTCTTCTTTTTCTTTCGCAATTTGCGCTTTAATTTTCTTTTCTTCTTCTTCTCTCAATCGTCTTTCTTCTTCGATTCGACGACGAACTGCTTCGCGTTTGCCTTCTGGATCTTGATGGATGGTTACATTTCCAGATTCAATTTCTTCTAAAGCACGAAGAGTCGATTTTTCAGACTTGAATTCTTGTGTTGGAGTTGCTCCAGCTTCTAACTCATGGGCACGCTTTGCTGCCAAAATAATGAGTGAATATTTTGATGGCACCTTGTCAAGCAAAGTATCAATAGAGGGTTTAAGCATCATTTGTTTGTACCTGTTTTCTATAGTTTATCGAATAGTCGGAGACTTTGGTAGCATATCCTGATAGTGACCGATGACACGATCGACACGGAAATGTTCAGCTTCAATCACACGTTTAACACGTTCTGCAGCAAGAGGAACATGATCATTGACAATGGCGTAGTCGTACTCACGCATCAAAGCAATTTCTTCTTTAGCTTTTTCGATACGTTGGGCAATCACTTCCGCGCTATCAGTACCACGGCCAACGAGACGGTCTTGCAATTCTTCCAAATCTGGCGGTGTCAAAAAGATAAAGACTGCATCTGGAACTTTTTTCTTGACCTGAAGAGCTCCCTGCACTTCAATTTCAAGGAAGACATCAATCCCCTTATCAAGGGTTTCATTAACATAAGTCAGAGGAGTTCCATAGTAGTTTCCTACATACTCTGCATACTCTAACATTTGTCCTTGACGAATCAACTCTTCAAATTCTTCACGTGTTCGGAAGAAATAGTCAACTCCGTCTACTTCACCTGGACGTTGCGCCCGCGTTGTCATAGATACAGAATATTGGAATTGATTTTCAGAACTATCAAAAATTTCTCGTCTAACCGTTCCTTTTCCAACTCCAGAAGGACCTGAAAAAACGATTAGTAAGCCACGGTCTGCCATGATGTCTCCTTTGGATAGTTTGTGAAATGACTTGAAAATTCATCTGAATTCACTATGTAAAGCCATTTCTGCTTACTACAATCTTTCTATCTAGTGTAACAAAAAAGCAGTAATTTTTCAACTGCTCTTTCTTATTTATTTTGCATAATCAACTGCACGAAGTTCACGAATCACGGTTACCTTGATATTTCCTGGGTAATCGAGATTACTTTCAATTTTCTCACGAACTTTGTGAGCTAAAATTGTGACTTTGTCGTCCTTGATTTGACCTGGGTTCACCATGATACGGATTTCACGACCAGCTTGAAGGGCAAAGCTATTTTGAACACCTTCAAAGCTATTAGCGATTTCTTCTAAATCATGGAGACGTTTGATGTAGCTTTCAAGCGATTCGCTACGAGCTCCTGGACGGGCTGCACTTAAGGCATCCGCTGCAGCAACGAGAACTGCAATCACACTTTCAGGCTCTACATCACCGTGGTGACTAGCAATTGTGTTAATCACGACTGGATGTTCTTTGTACTTGCGAGCCAATTCAGTACCAATCTCAACGTGGCTACCTTCCACTTCACGGTCAATGGCTTTACCGATATCGTGAAGGAATCCTGCGCGACGGGCAAGGGCTGCATTTTCACCAAGTTCGCTAGCCATGATACCAGCCAACTTAGCCACTTCGATTGAGTGTCGCAAGACATTTTGTCCGTATGAAGTACGGAACTGTAAGCGACCCATGATTTTCATCAAGTCTGGGTGAAGGTTAGGTGCGCCGATTTCATAGGCTGCGGCTTCCCCATATTCACGAATACGATTATCAATTTCTTGACGGTTTTTCTCAACCAACTCTTCGATGCGAGCTGGGTGAATACGTCCATCCTTGAGCAAGGTTTCCATCGTCATACGGGCAATCTCACGGCGGATAGGATCAAAACCTGACAAGGTTACCACTTCTGGCGTATCATCAATGATGACATCAACCCCTGTCAAACTTTCAAAGGTACGAATGTTACGCCCTTCACGACCAATGATACGACCTTTCATGGTATCATCAGGCAGATGAACGGTTGAGTTGGTAGACTCAGCTACATACTCACCAGCAATTCTCTGCATGGCTTGGGACAAAATATCCTTAGCAAGTTTATCAGAACGTTCCTTAACTTCTTGCTCCGCCTCACGAATGCGGCTAGCAATTTCCTTGGTCAAGTCTTCTTCTGTTTGAGCTAAGATAATATCTTTTGCCTCTGACTGAGTCAGACTTCCGACACGCTCTAGTTCAGCTTGCTTTTGCTTTTCAATTTCCTCTAGTTGCTCTTCACGTGCATCAAGGTTTTTTGCTCTATCAGAAATACTTTGTTCTTTTTGTTCAAGTGTTTTTTCTTTGTTCGTCAAATTATCGTCTTTACGGTCAAGGCTCGTAGCTCTCTCCGTCAAACGACTTTCGATTTGCTTGAGTTCTTGACGCTCTGACTTAAATTCAGCGTCCACTTCTTCGCGGTATTTTCTGGCTTCCTCTTTAGCCTCCAATAGTGCTTCTTTTTTAAGGGATTTGCTTTCGCTTTTAGCTTCATTGAGTAATAAATCCGCTTCGCGTTCAGCTTGTCCTCGTAAATTAGTTGCTTCTTGTTCAGCATTTAAAAGCATCAACTCTGCAGCCTCTTGTGATGATTTCATCTTGACTGAGATGCTGACATATCCAATGACTAAACCAATGATGACGGCAAAAACAACTATAACAATTGTCATAATTTCCATGTTTTTACCTCAATTTATTTGTTTATCCGAATGACATGCATTCCTATACATTTTACCACAAAAAACTATTTTTAACAAACCTTAAATGGAAGATATTTTGGTCATTTTTTGGGTTGAAATTGTTATTTTCCCTAGTAAAATAGGCTTCTTTAACGAACCCAATTTTTTATAGAATTTTTTACAAAAAAATCAGTAAAAAAGCCTACTTGACAGTAGACTTAGTAATGATCTTTAAAGGATAAGAAAGCGATGCTATCACCATCCATCATGTAAATCAAGCGATTTTCTGCATCAATGCGCCGTGACCAAGCTCCTTGGTAATCATACTTGAGCGGTTCTGGTTTTCCTACGCCTGTGAAAGGATCGCGTTGAATATCCTTAATTAGTTTGTTGATTCTTTTTAACGTTTTCTTGTCCTGAGTTTGCCAGTAGCAATAATCCACCCAGGCATCTTCTGTAAACTTGAGTAGCATTCATCACTCCTCAATCGCATGCACCTGAGTTCGTCCTGCACGAACTTGGGACATCCCTCGCAAGACCTTGTCAGAAAGTTCCTTATTCTGAGCAATTCTCAAGGTTTCCTGAATACTATCCCACTCACTCTTTGAAAGGACGACAATGTCCTCGTCAGGATTTTTATTGACCACCGTCAAAGGTTCAAACTCATCGTTTACCTTCTTCATATAGTCCTTTAAATGATTTCGGAATGTTGAGTAAAGAACTGCTTCCATAACCATACCTCGTTTTACCTCTTTTCCACTATTATACACGAAAAGAAAAAAATTGTCAGGAACTTGTACAAGATTTTTTCTTTTCTATCTAGTTATTCGAAAAAAACTAAAAAAAGTCTACCTCTCAGTAGACTTAGTTTGTTTCGATTCTGATTGGCACTCGACCAAAATTTTGTTCTGCGATACTAGGGTGTCCCAGTTGATAAATTTGGTCTTCCTTTTGAGTCATAGCATCCCAGGGCTCTTTCCCAATTCGGCTAACTAGATGGACTTGGTCTTTCAGAGATTTGAGGTGTTGTCTTCCTTTTTCGGTAAATCCAAGGACATGAATGGCTTCTGGCGGGTCACTTTCTCTAGCCTGCACCAAGATATAGGTCAAGAGGCGTCTGACACGGGCCTTGGTGTACCGTTTGGTCGCCACTAACTCAACCAATTCATCGACAGACTGGGCTGTTTTGATGGCTTCCTTGATGCGTACTGCCATTTCTTGATTGACCTGATAAATAGTAGTTAGGTCAGGATTTGATAAGATTTGGTAGCGAAGCAAAGGATAATAATCTTCCCAGTTTACCTTGCTAGCATTTTCAAAAAGAGCAATCGAAGGCATAAAGCGTTCTAAAAAATTTTGATCATTTTGATGCTGGCGAAGAGCTGCCGCCGAGGCAAAGTCCACATCCTTGTCCACAGAATGGTATCCCGCTCCCTGACGTTGAATTGGATGAAGTTTGATCTTTCGCCCTGCTACCGCCTTGGCATAGGCAAGAGCAAGGACATGATTAGGCGTATCACCTGAAAAATCAAGGTCTGCAAATTCCTTCCACATGGCTTGGGTTTTCTGTGGGTAAGATAGAGAATTAGGTAAGTTTTCCATGAAAAGTTCCATCTCTTGACCACGCTCTGTATATAGGTTAGCAATTTGCTGGTAATTCAGAACTTCTTCTGTCCCAAAGGCTAGGGTATCCATCCCCAAACGAGCCAAGATAGCCACTGCACCTTGACCAAAAAAGTCCGCCGCTTGGACACTGACTAAAAAGGGCAATTCTACAACTAAATCCGCCCCATTCTCTAGTGCCATTTGAGCCCGTGTCCACTTGTCCACAATAGCAGGTTCGCCACGTTGAACAAAATTCCCAGACATGGCAACGATTTTCAGTCCTTCCGCCTGATCCAGCAGGTATTTGTGGCCATTATGAAAAGGATTGAACTCTGCGATAATACCTGTAATGGTCATGGTAATCTCCTACTTCTGTGCGACGAAAAACCAACGGGTACTAGTCTCTGTTGGCTCCTTGTCTTCAAAGTCCGCAAAGAGTTTAAAAGACTTGAAACCAGCCTGCTCAAGCAGAATATCATAGGTTAAGACCTCGTAAGTGCGCTCCTCATGCACTTCATCATGACGACTAAAGGAACCGTCTGCTTCCTTGACAAAGAAAGTCAACTCATGGACGATAGAATGTGGTGCTGCATCCTCATAGGTATCCCAAAGCATGGCAAAATCTTCCGCATTTTCATGATAAGAATAACCTGGGAAAACCTCATCAGTCTGGTAGGTCGAATGTACATCAAAGATAAAGACTCCGTCCTCATTGAGGGCATTATAGACTTCTTTAAAGACATCCCCTACTTCCACCTCGTCCTGCATATAGCAGATAGAGTCCGAATAGCAAGTCACAAAGTCGTATTTACCAGCCTTGGATAAATCCAGCATATTGCCTTCAATAAAATCAATCTTTTGTTTGGCTGAAGCCGCTCTCTTCTCAGCAATTTTCAGCATATCAGCACTCAGGTCTAATCCTGTCACATCAAAACCAGCTTGAGAAAAGCGCACAGACTGAATCCCTGTCCCACAAGCCAATTCCAAGAGTCTCTTTCTCTCCTTAGTCTTAGGCAGATGACGGAGGGAAAAGTCCGTCCATTTGTCATATAAACTATCATCCATGACTGCATCGTAAACAGCCGCAAAAGTTTCATAAGTAGCCATAATTAAGATACAAAGAGCGTTAAAAGCAAGGAGAAAATAGGAAACTTTCTGCTGTATTGTCAGATACAAAGGAAGTTTATCTTTTTCTCGCAGCTTTTAGCTAGTGTTCAATTAAGAGACCAACTAAACACAAGGCCCTATCCTTTCTTTCCATAGAATTTCAATTTAATCAACAAAACTCAGTTGCTGCCAACTGAGTTTACCTGCTTAAGCTAGGGCTGTTGAAAGATCGACAGCACTTGCCTCATGCCATAGTTTTTCTAGGTTATAGTGGGCACGCATTTCTTCTGAGAAGATATGCACAACGACACTGCCAAGGTCTAGCAAGACCCAGCCTCCAGCTGCATCACCTTCGACACGGCTGCCTTTAAAGCCTGCTTCCGCTACTTTTTCACGAATATTGTCAGCGATAGCATCCAACTGACGGCTATTCATTGAGCTAGTGATAACAAAATAGTCTGTCACACTGGTCAATTCTTGTACGTCAAGCGCGAGGATATCCTCCGCGCGTTTCTCATCAGCCGCTTTCACGACTAGTTCTAATAATTCTTTTTCGTCCATTTAGTCCTCTTTCAAATAGTGCACATAGGCGTTATAGGTTTCAAGGGTTTGGGGATAGATGGGAAATCCCTGGTGAGCTAAATGCTCTACTGTGTGAGCTGTCTCGTAGGCCACCGCCTTATTTAGCGATAGTTCAGCAATTTCACGCGCCTCATCCACTCCTGGAAAGGCACGATTGTGCTCGATGTAGTCTGCGACATAGATAACTTTGTCAAGGTCCGTCATCTGAATCGCTCCTACTGTATGGATTTCTATTGCACGCAGAATTTCAGAGTCTTGCAAGTTCAAATCTTCTCGAATCTTGTAAATTCCGACCATACCATGCCAAACATTATTGCCCCAGTTTTTGAGGTCAGGATCTAGCTGATAACGGTCAATCAAGTCTAGAAATTCCTGGTCTGACAACTTTTTAGCATAGTCATGAAGGAGCCCTGCTAGACCTGCTTTCTCGGCATCCACTCCGAATCGCTCTGCTAATTCAATAGCTGCGCGCTCTACACCCAAACAATGGGTCAAACGTTTCTCGGGTAGAAGCTCTGCCATTTTTTTCAATAATTCCTCACGGGAACAGTTGATATAGTCCTGGTATGCCATCAGTAAAGTCCTTCTTTCTCGATATAGTCTAGCACTGGTTTTGGCAAGAGAAAGTTAGGTGTTCGTCCTTGAGCAATAAAATCACGCACCATACTAGATGAAATGTCCATGAGAGGCACATCCACCCAGATGACTGGATAAGAAGTCCCTGTCTTATAGCGTGGGCGCTGAACTCCTACAAACTGAACGAGATCGACCAGTTCGTCAATTCTGTACCATTTAGGCAGATAATCCACCATATCGGCACCGATAATGAAATAGTAATCGGTATCTGGATTCTTCTCTGTCAAAATCTTCATGGTGTCGTAGGTGTAGGAAATCCCCTTACGCTCTAGCTCAATAGTCTCAATAGCTAAACCTTCGATTCCGTCAATTGCCAATTCAAGCATCTTGAGGCGGTGGTGTTCAGGAATGGTTTCTTTTTTGTCTACGTGAGGTGGTTGGTATTCAGGCATGAGCAGAACTTGATCCAATCCCAACTGCTGGCGCACTTGGTCTGCCACGATAAGATGAGCGTTATGAACGGGGTTAAAATTTCCCCCTAAGATTCCAACTTGCTTGCGTTTTTTATCCTTGATTTCTGGCTCTAACTCCACTTTTGTAAAGGGAGTTAATAATTCGATTGCCATAGGCTAATCTCCTTTAGTCATCTGTAAAAACAGTTTGGGAGTATATTTTTAGATTTCTTTAACTTTTTTAGAAATCTTACGATTTTCTTTCTTGCTTGATTGTTTATACAAAATCAAGATACGTCCAATTTTTTGTACTGTATCCACACCGATTTCTTCTTCTAAGATTTCAGCTACTTCGTGGATGTTTTCATCTGTGTTTTGCAAAAGTGTAACCTTGATCAATTCGCGGGCATCAAGTGCCTGACGAACGCTAGTTTTGATTTGGTCGTTGAGTCCATTTTTCCCAATTTGGATGATGGGTTTGAGGGTGTGTGCCTGGCTGTTGAGGAAGGCACGTTGTTTCGATGTTAATGACATATTCTTTCTTCCTTTTTTGATAGTTATTTTAGGTGGTGAGGGACGGTCGGAACTAATTTTCCAAAGATATCATCTTTGAAAAATGGATTTCCTGACCTCACAATTGAGCCTAAGTCTCAATTGTGCCCCTTGCCAATCTATGGATTGGCAATCACACCACGGCAATAACTATCTTTTTATGAGCTCACTTTGTTCGCTCGGTGATTTTATTTTATATAATGGCTTTTCGTGTGACGACGGCGACGCCTTCTGGTGCCCAGACGGCTACTTTGGCAGTTCCTGTTACACGGATCCAGCCTAGTCCTGAGATAACGAGGTCTGTCTTATTCTTGATAGTAAAGACATGTTGGACCAGTTTTGGAAAGTCTTCTTTTTCCTTGCTATTCGGTGGTGTAAGGAGGGTTCCAAGGTGCTTGTCGTAAAAGTCACTAGCTCCTTCAAGCTTGGTACGATGAAGTTTGAGTTCATTATCAAAGAAAGCTGTGAAACCTTGCTTTTCTCCTGTGATGAAGTCAAAGCGTCCTAAACCTCCCAAAAAGAGAGTTTGCTCAGGATTGAGCTGGTAGGTTTTAGGTTTGATTTCCTTTTTAGGACTGACATACTTGAGATTTTTAGCCGTCAAGTAGTGGGCCATCTGATGACGATGGATAATTCCTGGTGTATCATAGATATAAGAACCATCATCAAGTGGGATCTCAATCTTATCTAAGGTTGTCCCTGGGAAACGTGATGTTGTGATGACGTTCTGGTCACCCGTAATTTCCTGGATAATAGCATTGATAAGAGTTGATTTCCCAACATTGGTAACCCCAACTACATAGACGTCACGACCCTTACGATAGTGCTCAATCTTGTCGATTACTTCTCTAATAGCATGCTTATTTTGTGCTGAAGTTAGGACGACATCGACAGGACGAAGACCCTCCTCGTGGGCACGTTCCATAAGCCATTGGCTAATCTTTCCTGGTTTAACAGACTTAGGAAGTATGTCTTTTTTATTTCCAACCAAGAGAACATCATTGCCTGATACAAAACGAGGCAATCCTGGGATAACAGAGCCATTAAAGTCAAAGATATCAATAACATTGACCACCAAGGCATCACTGTCTCCCACCTCGTGCAAGAGTTTTAGGAAATCATCATCCGTCAACTGCACATCTGTGATTTCATTGTAATGACGAAGACGGAAACAACGTTGGCAATAAACTTCACCAGTTTCCAAACCTTTTTCGAGTGCTGACTGAGGAGTAAAGCCTAGACCGGGCTTATCTGTCGTCTGAATGGTTGCTCCACAGCCAATACAGAGAATTTCTTCCATAGTTAGATTCCTTTTTTATATGTGATAGGCCCGTACTTTTCAGTGATTTGTTTCATAACACGGCGCTCACGAGCTCTGTTAATCTGTGTTTTGATAGAGTCATGCTGAACTAAGGGCTTGACCAAAATCGAACGAATCCCAGCACGGTGAGCCGCTCGAATATCCGTCATGAGCTGATCCCCAACCATGACCACTTCGTTTTTCTCATAGTGGAATTCCTTCATGGCACGATCAATCCCGAAAGTAAAGGGCTTCAAAGCCCAATAAACATAGTCAATCCCAAATTTTTCAACCGCACGTTGAACTCGTTTTTTAGAGTTGTTGGACACTACGATAATGCGAATACCAGCATCACGAAGGTCATGTAACCATTGCTTCATCTCTGAAGTCCCATCAGGGTTATTCCAAGCAATCAGAGTGTTGTCCAAATCCACCAAAACAGCTTTGATCCCTTGGTTTTTCAGGCTTTGGACTGTCAAATCATAAACTGCTTCTACAGCAAAGTCTGGCATGTAGTTTTCAATAGCCATTTTGGCTCCTTTTCTTAACTTATTTTTGCAATTTTTTTGAGAAAATGGGATAGAACAAGCCACAAGACAGCACTAGCCAAAGTAATATAAATCCAAGCATGCTTGTCCTCCATAAATGGAAGAGGAACATTCATCCCGAAAAATCCTGTGATAACCGCAAGCACGGCCAATAAAACTGAAATGATGGTCAAGGTTGTCAAGTTATCATTCAGGTTATTGTTTAGGATGTTGTTGTAAGACCCTGACAGTTGTTGAAGAACTTGAGAAATCAAATCTGTCATAGATACCAACTGATGAGCCTCAATCATGGCATCATCAAACTGCTCTTTTTCAATTTCGTCCAAACGACGATAGAGGGCATGCCCTTGGATATGTTCCAATAAGATACGGTTTTGTTTGGCAGCTGCCGTTAGATAAACCATACCTGTCTCCAAGTCGGAAAGAGCAAAGAGATTTTTCTTGGTTGTTCTCTGACGAAGTAAGCTGTTGACTTCATCTTTACTCTTATCCATCTTTTCAATGATTGGATAATAGGCGTTACTAATGATTTCTAGACTAGCAAAAAGAAATTTGTAAATAGAAAGCGACTCATGGCTATCCAGATAATCTAACATCTGATCAATGACATAAGCATTCTTATGGTTGCTGATGGTAATCATTCGTTTATTTTCAACGATAAAGGTCATGGGAATCGCTTCATAGTAATCCTTGTCCTTTTCTAAGTCCAGAACATTGTAGATAAAGGTCACAGTCCCATTCTCACGGTTGTAATCCATATGGGCACGTTCATTTTTATCCAGCGCATATTCGATGGTTTCCTTATCTAATCCGTAGATTTCAGATAAATCTTCAAGATTTTTAATTTTTTCTACATCTAGATTGATCCAAACACAACCATTTCCTAATTGCTCATCTAAAAACATCGTTTCTCCTTTACCAAACTCTTTCTATTGTACCACAAATCAAGTAAAATTTCAGTGCTCTTCTTTCCTTGAAAAATTGCTGACAACCGTGATACTTCTATTGGGAACAAAGTGAAGGACTTCATCCTCACTGCGCAGTTGAGTCGTACGAATACCGACACTCACAACCTTACCAGAGATTGTAATCGGACCATTCGTAAACTCAACTTGATCTCCAACATCTAACTGGCGCTCAAAGAGGATGAAAAAGCCATTGACCACATCTGATAAGAAGCCTTGAGCACCCATCCCGATTGCCACCCCAGCAATCCCAGCACCTGCCAGAAGACTTGATACAGGTAAGCCTAGAGTAGATAAAACAAAGTAGAGTAAAAAGAAATAGAGGGTGTAGTTCAAAATATTTTCAATCAATCTAGAAATTGTCTTTTGGCGCGCCTCATCTTTCTGAGAAAATTTTAAGGATGGTTTAACAACTCTTTTCACAACTTGATGGAGAATTATTTTAACGATATAAAAGACAATAAAAAGAAGGACTAGAGAGACTGATTTTGAAAACAACTCTTCTAGAATACTGCTGATATTTAACTTATCGATATAATTTTGAATAAATGTTGGCATAGTAAGCTCCTTTCCTAACATTATACCATAAAACGATATTTGAACCAGTTTGGTAAATATTCATTCTGCCTATACTATTATTAGATTCACTTGATTTCAAAACATATTTATACTATAATCAAACCACTACATGGAGAACAAATTATTTTCTCAATAACTCTCTTGAAATAGACCTTTCTACCTCACCTACTACTAAAACTTTAAAGCATTTATCTCAAGGAAGTATTCTATGTCTATCACTCAACGTACTTTAAAACTAGTGCTGGCAACCTGCTTTGCCTGTTTTCTAGCCTACTTTTTTGAACTATCTTCAGCTGTTTCAGCTGGAATCATTGCTATTTTGAGTCTCTCTGATACTCGAAGAAGCACGATCAAACTAGCCCGCAATCGTCTTTTTTCAACTCTTTTAGCTCTCTTAGTTGGTGTTATTGCCTTTCAACTAACTGGTTATCATATCTGGAGCTTCGGACTTTATCTTGCTGTATATGTGCCTCTTGCCTATAAATTCGGCTGGGAAATCGGCATAACGCCTAGTAGCGTCCTAGTTAGTCACCTTTTAGTCCAACAATCCACTTCTCCTGAGCTGTTGTTGAACGAAATGCTACTTTTCCTAATCGGTACTGGCTTTGCACTTCTGGTCAATCTCTACATGCCTTCACGTGAAAAAGAAATTCAACATTATCATACTCTTGTTGAAGAAAAACTCAGAGATGTCCTTCTACGCTTAGCTTACTATTTAAAAAGAGGGGATGGTCGAAATCAAGCTCAACTAGTCAACGAACTTGACCAACTATTGGAGGAAGCCCTCAATCTAGTCTATCTGGACCACTCTGACCATCTCTTTCATCAAACAGACTACCATATCCACTACTTTGAGATGCGCCAAAGACAAACCCGCATTTTAAGAAATATGGCCCAGCAGATCAACACCTGCCAGCTAGCAGCAAGCGAAAGCTTGATTGTTGCTCAGCTCTTTTCAAAAACAGCTAACCAACTGAGTCAAACCAATCCAGCCTACAACTTATTGAATGATATTGAGAGCTACCTAGAGGTGTTTCGCAATCGCTCTCTCCCTAAAACTAGAGAAGAGTTTGAGACACGGGCTACGCTTCTACAACTCTTTCGTGAATTAGAACATTTTATCCAGATAAAAGTAGATTTCTACAACCGTTATTCTGACAAAAACAGTAACAAATAAAAACTTCTATCGGCAACTGAGTTGCTGATAGAAGTTTTTTGTTATGAATAGATTTAATTTTCGCGCTTCTTTCGAATTGACATGAGACTGATATCTCTCAAACTAAAGTAAGTAAGAGCCAGCATTCCCAATGTAATAAAGATTTCTGCTGGAAGTTGGAAAATCTGCAGGGCAGACAAGAGCAACAAGATTACGAGGGCAACAAGTCCAAAGACTAATATTACAACATTGACCGTCCCCTTGATACTTTGAGGTGTCGCAAATACATAGAGTAGTAATAAGAGTATCCCTATGATTAAATAGACCATCTTTATCTCTTTCTAGCTCTTATTCAGCTGATTTTTTCTTTTTGTTTGCTTTCTCACGCTCTGCCTTGTTGAGGATTTGCTTACGCAAACGAATCGATTCAGGCGTTACTTCCATGTACTCATCGTCGTTCAAGAACTCAAGTGATTCTTCAAGAGTCAAGATACGAGGAGTTTTGATAACCGCTGTTTGGTCCTTAGTAGCAGAACGAACGTTGGTCATTTGTTTAGCTTTCGTGATGTTTACGGTCAAGTCATTTTCACGAGAGTTTTCACCGATGATCATTCCTTCGTAAACCTCAGTACCTGGGTTGACAAAGATCGTACCGCGTTCTTCGATAGACATAATCGCGTATGTTGTTGCTTTACCAGCATCGATAGAAACAAGGGCCCCACGGTGACGTCCACCGATTTCACCTGGAATCACTGGCAAGTATTGATCGAAAGTGTGGTTCATGATTCCGTAACCACGAGTCATTGACAAGAACTCAGTTGAGTATCCAATCAAACCACGTGCAGGAACAAGGAAGACCAAACGAGTTTGCCCGTTTCCAGTTGAAATCATGTCCAACATTTCACCCTTACGCTCAGAAAGGCTTTGGATAACTGAACCTTGGTATTCTTCAGGTGTATCGATTTGCACGCGTTCAAATGGTTCACACTTAACTCCATCAATTTCTTTGATGATAACTTCTGGTCGAGATACTTGAAGCTCATAACCTTCACGGCGCATGGTTTCAATCAAGATAGACAAGTGCAATTCACCACGTCCTGAAACCGTCCATTTATCTGGTGAATCCGTTGGATCTACACGAAGTGAAACGTCTGTTTGCAACTCAGCTTGCAAACGTTCTTCAACCTTACGAGATGTCACCCATTTCCCTTCACGACCAGCAAAAGGTGAGTTGTTCACCAAGAAGGTCATTTGAAGGGTTGGCTCATCGATGTGAAGAACTGGAAGAGCTTCAACCGCGTCTGTAGGAGTGATGGTTTCACCAACGAAGATATCTTCCATACCTGATACGGCAATCAAATCACCAGCTTTAGCTTCTTGGATTTCACGACGTTCCAAACCAAAGAAACCAAAGAGTTTTGTAACACGGAAGTTTTTGGTTGTTCCGTCAAGTTTAGAAAGGGTAACTTGGTCCCCAACCTTGACACTACCACGGAAGATACGTCCGATACCGATACGTCCTACGAAGTCATTGTAGTCAAGAAGTGACACTTGGAATTGAAGAGGCTCATCAGAGTTATCAACCGGAGCTGGAATGTGGTCGATAATGGTGTCAAAGATTGGCGCCATAGTCTTTTCTTGGTCTGCTGGATCATCTGATAATGAAGATGTTCCGTTGATCGCTGAAGCATAGACTACTGGGAAGTCAAGCTGATCATCATCTGCACCAAGTTCGATGAAAAGTTCCAAAACTTCATCCACTACTTCTGCTGGACGAGCTGATGGCTTATCGATTTTGTTAACTACAACGATAGGTACAAGGTCTTGTTCCAAGGCTTTTTTCAATACGAAACGAGTCTGTGGCATGGTTCCTTCGTAAGCATCTACGACCAAAACAACACCGTCAACCATTTTCATGATACGTTCTACTTCTCCACCGAAGTCCGCGTGTCCTGGTGTATCCATGATGTTGATACGAGTTCCATTGTAGGCAACTGCTGTATTTTTCGCAAGGATAGTAATTCCACGCTCTTTTTCAATATCGTTTGAGTCCATTGCACGCTCAGCCAATTCTGTACGTGCGTCAAGAGTTTCAGATTGTTTCAACAATTCGTCAACGAGGGTTGTTTTCCCGTGGTCGACGTGGGCGATAATCGCGATATTACGGATATCTTCTCTTAATTTTGTCATGATTTCCTCTATTTATTTCAAATTTATTTTCTAACTGAACGATTATACCACAATTTTAAGCAAATGGCATAACTCAAGTAAGTGTAAATGTTTTCAAAGGAAAATTCATTTCTTCTCTTTTCTTTTCAAAAATATCGACTTGTGATAAGATAGGCTGGTATGCGTTTATATAAATTATTAGCCCAGGAAAAAATTAGTCGAAAAACCATGAAACAAGCTCTTCTCAAAAAAGAAATCTTAGTTGATGGACTCCCTGCTACTTCCCTTGCACAGAATGTTGATACAGGGTTGCAAGAGTTGATTTTCAAAGATAGAAAAATCCAAGGATATGAACATACTTACCTCATGCTTCACAAACCAAATGGAGTCGTGACTGCAAGCAAAGACAAAAAACTTCCAACAGTCATGGACTTACTTCCTCAAAATCTTCAGTCAAATCAGCTCTATGCTATTGGTCGGCTGGATCGAGATACGACAGGACTTCTCATCTTGACGGATAATGGACCTTTAGGTTTTCAACTCCTTCATCCTCAATACCATGTCGATAAAACCTATCAAGTCGAGGTGAATGGGTTGCTCACACCAGAACACATTCAGCAATTCAAGGATGGAATAGTCTTTCTTGATGGAACTGTCTGTAAACCAGCTCAGCTTGAAATTCTAGCCTCAAGTCCTAGCCACGGTAGTGCCACCATCACCATATCGGAAGGAAAATTTCACCAGGTCAAGAAAATGTTCCTCTCAGTCGGTGTCAAGGTCACTGCTCTAAAACGAGTTCAGTTTGGGAATTTCACATTAGATCCAGAGCTAGTAGAGGGGCAATACCGTCCCTTGAACCAAGAGGAATTGAAAATCATTAAAAACTACCTAGAGAAAAGTGGATAAAACAAAAAAGAGAGTGGGACAGAAATCGGTAATTCGTTAGAATTCGATTTCGTCGTCCCACCTCCGCACAGTTGAGTAGGGCTGTAAAAGCTGATGAAATCAGCGTAGTAGAGTCCACTCAACCACTGCGTCTTGCTCGACAATCCATAGACAATTGAGAGGCTAGAATTTTTGTCCCAAACTCTTTAATTAATTCTCGAAAGTTGAGTGATTAATACGATACAAAAAAGTGCAGAAATGACAAGCCCTAACACAAGCCCTAAAATAGAGAGAATTTTTTCTGTCTTATAGTCTAGTCCAGACTCTTTTTGATGCGAATGTGCCAAGACCAAACCAAAAATACCAAAAATAATACTTAACACTGGAAATCCAAAGGCAGCTATGATAGATATGATACCTAAAACAAATGAAGTTTTTTTCTTTTCTTCTGTATTCATATTATAAAAACTCCTTAAATTTATTACAGATTCATTATACCATATAAGTTGGCTATATCTATTAGGTAACAAGTATTTCCTCTCTGTAACCATCCCTAATCAAAAGAATTAGAAATGATTAAAAACTACGTGAAGAAAATGGGTAAAATAAAAAAGCTTTAAATATAAAGCTTTTTTTGTTAGAATCCTGATTAGTGCATCATCAAAACGATTCCTGCAATCCAGTTAAGGACTGAAATGACAATCCCTACGATATTGAGAATTTTTTCTGTTTTATAATTTAGTCCAGATTGATTTTGATGTGAATTACTCAAAACAAGACCAATAATACCCAAAATCAAACCAACGATTGGAGATAGCAAACCAAGGACGATAGATAGTATACCTAAAACAAGCGACGCTTTTTTCTTTTCTTGCATAATAAAAACTCCTTAAAATTTATATTACTATTATACCATAAAAAATCTGTTTTCTATATGAAACATATGTAACAAGTTGTTTTCACATTGTTAATTAGATTTCACCTTCCCAGTCCAAGAATCCAATCCATAAGAAAGGATATAGATTTCTGAGAAACCTTGTTTTTTCAAGAAAAGCGCTGCATTTGTGACACGCTGCGCACGTTGGTTCTCATAAAGAAGGACAGGTTTATCCTTGCGAAGAGCTGCAAGACTTGTCTTCAATTGGTTTGAAGGGATATTACGAGCTCCAAGGATATGTTTTCTGTGGAAGTCAGCTGGATCACGCAAGTCAATCAACTGACCTGTACGAATCAAAGACTCAAACTCTGCATTGTCTACGATTTTCGCTGCGCGACGAATGCGAAGATAGTTGTATCCCATCCATGCCAACATCGCCACTACAAGTCCCCATAATACCCAAGTTACCATAATACCTAATCTCCATTTTTCTCTAAATAGTCTAATTCTAGTTTGTGCTCTCGGCGCAGAACAGCTTCCGCTTCTAAATAATCTAGCTTGTCCATCAAGCCTGCATCATAGATTCGAGATAGTTCAATCTTCATCAGTTCAATATCATAGATACGTTTTCCCATATAAACAATAATGCCGAACTGTTTGAGAAATTGTTGCACATCGTAGAGTGTTTTCATAGCTTTCATTTTAGCAAATAATCAGAGTTTTTTCAATAGTTCCCGCAGAGGATTCCCTTTTTCACGATTATCTGAATTTCTTTACACTATGACAAAGAAGAAATCCTAAAGTCATTCCAACGATATTTTGCAAGAGATTTGGGATGATTTCTGGTATGGCTGCCCCCCAACCATTCATCCAAGCCGATGCTAGAGCATATCCAGCTACCATGAAAATAGTCGCCAAGACTAAGCCTAGCCATTGCCATTTCCCTTTAAAACCTGCGAAATAACCTTGCAATCCATGATTAAGTAAGCTAAAAAACATCCACTGAGGATAACCTGAAATGAGGTCAATTAAGAATCCTGCTAAACCTCCGACAATGGCTCCTTCACGACTGCCAAAGTAAAAAGCTGTAAAGAAGACACCGACGTCCAAAAGTGTAAAAATTCCAGTTGGTGTCGGAATTTTAATAAAATAACCTAATACAACCGAACTGGCTGCTAAGATAGATACTAGGGCGATTTTAGTTGTTTTGGTTTGCTTCATATTGTCTCACTCCATATTGATCTGCTTGTGCGATAGCTCGGTAAACAAAGGCTTTGGAACTTTCAATTGCTAGTAAGAGTTCCTCTCCCTTGACTAACTGGCTGGCAATACTTGATGCAAAGGTACATCCAGCACCAGCATTTTGTCCTTGGATGACTGGATTTTCAAGAATAGTGAAATTCTCTCCGTCATAAAAGACATCCACAGCCTTATCCTGACTGAGACGATTTCCACCTTTGATAATCACTGCCGGCGCACCCAAATCATGCAGTTTTTTGGCTGCAACTTTCATATCTTCTAAGGTTTCAATCTTTTGATCTGCAAGCAACTCTGCCTCAGGAAGATTCGGAGTAATCACTGATACATAAGGGAAAAAGCGAATCAACTCTTGACAGAGCTCGCTGACAGCAACGTCGTGCGTTTCCTTACAAACTAATACCGGGTCCAAGACGACAGGAACTCCTGATCGTTCCTTGATGAAATTCAAAGCTTTTTCAGCAACACCGACTGTCGGCAAGAGCCCAATCTTAATCCCTCCAAAGTCTACACTTTTGAGGCTATCCAATTGTTGTTGGAAAATAGTTTCATCAGTTGGAAAGACCTCAAAACCATTTTCTGTCAAAGCAGTCAAGCAGGTCATGGCTACAAATCCATGCAAACCATTCAAAGTATAGGTTGCAAGGTCGGCAGCCAGTCCGCCACCACTATAAATATCATTTCCTGAAAGTGCTAAAATACGATTATTCTTCATAACGAATCTCCTTCAAATACAAACCATTTGGCAATGCAGTTGGGCCTGCAAACTGTCTGTCTTTTTTCTCCAAGATGAGGTCAATCTGTTCAATTGGCATCCGATTGTTACCAATTTTAAGCAGGGTTCCTACCATATTTCGAATCTGCTTATAGAGGAAACCATTGCCAGAGAATGTAAAGGTCAAAAACTGCCCTGTTTCATCAACCCTAAGACTAGCTTCCGTGATAGTTCTTACCTTGTCTTCCACACTAGTCCCTGATGCCGTAAAACCAGTAAAGTCATGCGTTCCTTCCAGTTTTTTTACAGCTTCTTGCATCCGCTCTACATCTAGTGGATATGGATAGTGGGTGGCATAATGACGTCTCATAGGATTTTTAGGACGACCCCTATCCACAATAAACTCATAGGTCTTGCTATGCTTGGCATAACGACAATGAAAATCATCAGCCACTATCTCAATCGAAATGACATCTATATCTTCAGGACTTTGAGTATCGAGAGCGAAGCGAAGCTTTTCCTCATTCATCTGATAGGGGAGGTCAAAGTGGATGACTTGCCCTAGCGCATGAACTCCACTGTCCGTTCGCCCTGCACCATGAATGGTAATGGCTTGCCCTTTATTCAGTTTCGTTAAGGTTTTTTCAATTTCCTCCTGAACACTACGCGCATGAGGTTGCCGCTGAAAACCAGCAAAAGCATAGCCATCATAGGAAATTACAGCTTTATATCTAGTCATGTATCTATTTTATCAAGAAAATTTCTCTGCAACAAGTTTGAGAATTAAAAATTGTAAGGGGACAGTTCCTCGAAGTTATTTATGTTCTATCTGACCTTTTTCATGATGTATTTTCGTATAGGTACTTCAACCATTTGAACGATTTCAAATCCTTCCTTTTGGTAAAGATTGTAAGCTGTTTGATTTGCCTCGTAGACATTTAGAGAAATAGTATCTATGTCTTCATTTTCAAAGGCCAAACTAACAAATTTCCTTAAAGCCTGGCTACCTAACCCCTGCCCCTGTTTCTGAGGATTGATAAAAAATCTCCCGATATGAAGATTCCTGTCTTCTAACCTGATTTTCTGGATGACGCCTACAAACTCTTCTCCAACAAAAATGGAAAAAATCCCTTCCATCTTTTGCAAGGATTGGGTAATCAAGGGATAAGAAATCTTTGGCCCCATCCATTGCTTCTGAAAACTTTCTCCCAAAGCATTAGACCACTGACAAATGAGTTTGGCATTTTCTAACTGAAGTCCTTTTTCAAAGTGAATTTTCATATTTGCTCCTATAACTTCTCCTACATCCAACTATTATACTCTTTCTCTTATTTTTTCCGAATAAATAAGTATGATTCATCTTTACTTTTTTCTTGTTGGAACGATTCTTGCTTCCTTTCTAGGCTTGGTCATTGATCGCTTTCCTGAACAATCCATCGTATTTCCTGCAAGTCACTGTGATTCTTGTCAGACTCCTTTGAGACCTCTGGATTTGATTCCAATTGTTTCTCAAGTAATTGGGCGCTTTCGCTGTCGCTATTGTAAGGTACGATATCCTTTCTGGTATGCTTTCTTTGAGTTAGGCTCGGGACTGCTCTTTCTAGCTTTTTCTTGGAAAATTCTAACCTTGAGTCAAGTCATCCTAATCACTGCCGGTTTAACTTTGGGAATCTATGACTTTCGACATCAAGAATACCCCTTAATCGTCTGGCTAATATTTCACTTAATCCTCATGATTTGCTCTAGTTGGAATCTAATCATGGTTTTCTTCCTAGTTCTTGGAATCATTTCCCATGTTATTGATATTCGCATTGGGGCAGGTGATTTTCTATTTCTGTCTTCTTGTTCACTAGTTTTTACACTTACAGAAATACTGATTTTAATTCAATTCGCTTCCACTACCGGCATACTAGTCTTTCTCCTGCTAAAGAAAAAGGAAAGACTTCCCTTCGTGCCTTTCCTCTTGCTTGCTACTTGTGTGATTATTTTTGGTAAGCCACTGCTTCTCGGATAAAGTCAGCGATTTCTGCTACTTGTCCTTCATGCAGAGCCTTAACAATCTTGGAACCGACGATAACACCGTCTGATACAGCATTGAAGCGTTCTACATCAGCCTGGGTGGATACACCAAATCCTGTCAGTACTGGAATGTCGGCCACTTGATGAAGTTGAGACAAGTGCTTGTCCAAGTCATCTCGGTAATTTCCTGATTTTCCTGTTACCCCATTGATAGCAACGGCATAGACAAATCCTTCTGCCCCTTCAATGAGTTCCTTTTGACGCTCAATTCCTGTCGTCAAGCTGACAAGTGGAATTAAAGCAATGTCTGTATCCGCCAAATATGGCTCTACAAAATTGGCATGTTCATGAGGGAGGTCTGGGATAATCAAGCCCTTGACTGCTGTATCAGCAAGATTTTTAACCAATTTCTCCACACCGTACTGAAAGAGGGGGTTAAAGTAGGTCATGATGACAAGCGGAATTTCTGTTTCAATGGTTTTCAAGGTTTCAACCAAAGCCTGGGTAGAGGTTCCGCGAGCTAGACTGCGCAAGCCGGCTTCTTCGATAACAGGACCATCTGCAACCGGATCCGAGAAGGGAACTCCTACCTCAATGGCAGACACACCTAAATTTTCTAAAAAGTGAATTGTTTCACCGAGACCATCTAATCCTTTTTCGTGATCTCCAGCCATAATATAGGGGACAAAAATTCCCTTTCCGGTTGCCTTGATAGCGTTCAGTTTTTCTGTTAGTGTCTTAGGCATGAGCTTCTCCCTTCTTTGCTGCGTCTGCTTCCAAACGGTCTTTGACTTGAACTACATCCTTGTCCCCTCGACCTGATAGACAGACAATCATAGACTTATCTGGGCCAAGTTCTTTGGCTAATTTCACCGCAAAGGCGATAGCATGACTAGACTCCAAAGCTGGGATAATCCCTTCCACACGAGACAAGAGTTGGAATCCTTCCAAGGCTTCCTCATCTGTCACAGGAACATAGGTCGCGCGTTTGATATCGTGGTAATGAGAATGTTCTGGACCGATACCTGGGTAGTCCAAACCTGCTGAGATAGAGAAGGCTTCTAAGATTTGTCCATGGGCATCTTGGAGAACATCCATGAGAGAACCGTGAAGAACTCCTGGGCGACCCTTGGTCAAGGTAGCTGCGTGATGCTCTGTATCCACACCAAGTCCTGCCGCTTCAGCTCCATACATAGCTACAGATTCATCTTCCACAAATGGATGGAAGAGACCGATAGCATTAGAACCACCACCAACACAGGCTACTAGGGCATCTGGCAAATCTTGCCCTGTCAAGTCACGGTACTGTTGTTTTGCTTCTCGACCGATAACACTTTGGAAATCACGCACAATTTCTGGAAAAGGATGAGGCCCCAAGGCAGAACCAAGGATATAGTGGGTATCATCGATGTTGGCTACCCATGAACGAAGGGCTGCATTGACCGCGTCTTTGAGCACGCGCGAACCATCTATTACAGCTTCCACCTTGGCTCCTAAAAGTTCCATACGGAAGACATTGAGGGCTTGGCGTTTAACATCTTCCTCACCCATATAGATAGTACATTCCATGTTAAAGAGGGCCGCAGCAGTCGCAGTTGCCACACCATGTTGACCGGCACCTGTTTCAGCAATAATTTTCTTTTTGCCCATGCGTTTAGCGAGAAGAACTTGGCCCAAGGCATTGTTAATCTTGTGTGCACCTGTATGGTTGAGGTCTTCACGTTTGAGGTAAATCTTGGCTCCGCCGATATGCTGGGTTAAGTTTTTTGCGTAGTAGAGAGGTGTTTCACGACCTACATACTGGCGCAAAAGTTGGTTTAACTCTTCTTGGAAACTTGGATCTGCCTGACTTTCACGATAAGCCTCTTCCAACTCCAATACTGCTGTCATCAATGTTTCTGGGACAAAACGTCCACCGAATTTCCCGTAAAATCCTTCTTTATTTGGTTCTTGATATGCCATGCTTAACCCTCTCTATAAATCTTCTAATCTTTTCATGATCTTTTTGTCCGTCTGTTTCTACCCCACTTGATACATCTACTGCAAAGGGAGTAAAGTGTTGAATTGCTTCTTCTACATTATTATCATTGAGCCCACCTGCGATGAAGAAAGGCTGATATAGTTCTGTCGTATCCAGTTGCCCCCAATCAAAGGTTTGACCACTTCCAGCGACAGGTGCATCAAAGAGGAGATAATCTGCCTGAGAACTTGGCACGTGACCATTTCCATCGACTTGTACAGCTTGGATACTGGCACAAGGTAAATTCTCAAACAAATCATCCGCCACCTGACCATGAACCTGCACCAAGTCCAAGCCGACCTTGTCAATCGCTTCTAGTAATTCTTCCCGACTTGGTGAAACAAATACCCCAACTTTTTTTACATTTGTAGGAATAATCTTAGCCAGCTCTGCTGCTTGTTCCAAGGTCATCTGTCTTTTGCTAGGAGCAAAGACAAAACCGATGTAGTCGACCCCTGCTGACACAGCTACCTCTACTGCTCCTTTGGTCGATAGTCCACAAATCTTAACCTTTATCAATCTGCAACTCCTTGATTCTCTGTGCGACGTCTTCTGCTTGCATGAGGGCTGTTCCTACCAAAATTCCGTTAAAGTAGGGTGCAACTCGTTTTGCATCTGCTTCTGTAAAAATAGCAGATTCAGAAATGTACAAGCAATCGTCCTTAAAGTATTGGGTTAAGTCTACACTGGTCTGTAAGTCAACTTCAAAGGTAGTCAAATTACGATTATTCACACCAATAATTTGAGCGCCAAGACGGTGGGCAACTTCTAGCTCTGCTAGATTATGAGTTTCCACCAAAACTTCTAGATCTAGCTCTGTCGCATAGTCATACAGTTCCTTGAGGCGTTCTTCTGATAAAGCCGCTACGATGAGCAAGATAACTGTCGCACCTGCATTGCGAGCTCGGATGATTTGCTTTTCATCGATAATAAAATCCTTGTTCAGTGTCGGAATCTCTACCTGACTGGAAATCTCACGAAGGTACTCCAAATGACCTTTGAAGAAAACTTCGTCTGTCAGAACAGAAATCATAACAGCGCCGTTAGCCTCGTAAGTCTGAGCCTGTTGAACGATATCCACATCCAGGTTGATATCACCCATACTTGGACTCGCCTTCTTGACCTCCGCAATAATTTGCAAGCAGTCCTGATGGTTTTTCAAATATTCCGCTAAGCGATAGCTTTCACGCAAGGGCTGAAGTTCCTCTAGCTCCATCTTTTCAACTTCACGCGCCTTCTGCTCTAAGATACGTGACAAAAATTCCTGACTCATTTTTGGTACTCCTGTAATAGTCGAAGTTTTTCAAGGGCCTTACCACTAGCAATTACTTGACGTGCCATTTCAACTCCGTCTTTGATACTATCTACCTTACCATTGGCATAAAAACCAAGGCCAGCATTTAAGACTGTTGTTTCCAAGAATGGACTTGGTTCATTATTAAGAACGCTGACAAGGATGGCTGCATTCTCATGAGCATTTCCCCCACGAATGTCCTCAATGGCAATACGTTCCATTTCCAAATCTTCTGGAGTAAAAGTTGACAAAGTAATTTCTCCATTTTCAAGAAGGGCAATGCTGGTAGTTCCATTCAAACCAGCTTCGTCCAACCCTTCTGGACCAGCTACTACAATAGCGCGTTTGCGACCCATGTTTTTCAAAACCTGAGCAGTACTTTCCAGAAGTTCAGGACGACTAATTCCTAGAAGCTGTGTTTCCAAGACCATTGGGTGAATCAGTGGGCCTGTCAAATTCATGATAGTTGGAATTCCCAATTCCAAGCGTGCTGGCATGATATATTTCATGGCTGGGTGCATGTTTTTGGCAAAGAGAAAGACGATTCCTGTTTGGTCAAATACCTTACCCAATTGTGATGGCTTGAGGTCAATATTGATTCCCAAAGCTTGCAAGACATCTGCTGAACCAGATTTAGAAGAGATAGAACGATTTCCATGTTTGGCCATGTGGATGCCACCACCTGCCAAGACAAAGGCTGCAGTTGTTGAGATGTTAAAGCTAAATGACTTATCTCCACCTGTACCGCAGTTATCCATAGCATCTTGAATGTTGGTTGGAATGTGTTGAGCATGCCCTCTCATAACTTGAGCGAGGGCTGTTCTTTCCTCAGGTGTTTCTCCCTTCATCTTGAGGGCTAAAAGTAGTGAAGCGATTTGCGCTTCTGTCACTCGCCCTGTCACGATGCGTTCGATCACATCTGTCATTTCAACACTTGATAAATCTTCAAAGTTCGCTAATTTTTCAATAATTTCTTTCATTTTGTCTTCCTCACTTTACAACTTTCTCGATAAAATTCTGAATAGAAGATAGGCCATCTGGCGTTCCAATACTTTCTGGATGATACTGCAAGCCATAAATCGGTAAGGTTTTGTGTTGAATCCCCATAATAGCTTGGTCATCTGTCGAACGAGCTGTCACTTCAAACTCTTCTGGCATCTCTTCAATTAAAATACTGTGGTAACGCATGACTGGACGATTGTCCTCGATTCCTTGATAGAGAATGGATGGAGTCTCAAATCGAATCTGGCTTTGTTTACCGTGCATGACTTTTGGAGCCAAGCCCAACTTGCCACCAAAGACTTCTGCGATGGCCTGGTGCCCCAAACAAATCCCTAGAATCGGTTTCTTACCTGCAAAATCACGAATCATTTCTTCCATTTTCCCAGCATCAGCTGGCCAACCTGGACCAGGAGAAAAGACCAGTCCATCTGCCTTTATAGCTTCTTCATAAAGGGTTGGATCATCATTTCTCAAAACCTGAACTTCTGCGAAATTCCCAATGTATTGAGCCAAGTTATAGGTAAATGAATCATAATTATCAATCAATAAAATCATGGTCTTAGTTCTCCCATTCTAGTCATAGATTTAGCTTTATTAATGGTTTCTTGGTATTCGTTTTGAGCGATAGAATCATAAACAATTCCTGCACCAGCCTGTACGTAGGCTGTTTTATTTTTAAGAATCATGGTTCGAATAGCAATGGCAAAGTCCATATCACCAGTTGCTGAAAGGTAGCCGATAGCTCCGGCATAAACGCCTCGCTTCTCTGTTTCCAACTCATATATGCGTTTCATAGCACGAATCTTAGGGGCCCCAGAAACTGTTCCTGCCGGAAGAGTCGCTTTCAAGGCATCCATGGCAGTTAGTTCTGGCAACAAACGTCCTTTTACTACGCTAGTCAAATGCATGACATAGCGGAAAAGTTCCACTTCCATATACTTGGTTACTTGGACACTTGCTGTTTCAGCAATTCTACCGATATCATTGCGTCCTAGGTCCACTAGCATTCGGTGTTCTGCCGTTTCCTTTTCATCAGAAAGTAGATCACTTGCAAGTGCTGCATCTTCCTCATCATTGGTACCTCTAGGTCGCGTCCCTGCAATTGGATTGGTTGTCACGATACCATTCTTGACGGAAACCAAGCTCTCAGGACTGGCACCGATGATTTGATAATCTCCAAAGTCGTAAAAGTAGAGGTAATTAGATGGATTAGTCACGCGGAGATTTCTGTAAAAGTCAAAAGGATTTCCAGTTACCTCTGCGGAGAAACGCTGACTGAGCACGCATTGGAACATATCTCCATTGCGAATCAAGTCGCGAGCTGTTTCTACCATTTCTTCAAATTTCTGATGTGCAATATGTGGACTAAACTGAAGTGGAGAAAGGTCCAAATCTTCAAATTCATTTGGAGCAGGGATTTTCAACTCTTCTAAAACCTGTTGTAAAGCCACTTCTAGTTCTTCATTACTACGTTCACTATAGAGAGCATCCTCTATGATATGAATTTTTTCTTTCTTATGGTCAAAAACTATATAACTCTCATATACGAAGAAATGCATATCTGGCGTCCCAATCGTATCCACAGGGAGCTGGCCAATCTCTTCATAGAGAGAAATCATATCGTAATCAACAAAGCCAATCGCTCCACCACCAAAAGGTAGGTCTGAATGGTGCTGGCTCTTATGAGTCACCTCATAGAGGAAATCCAAGGGATCACGATCAATGACTTGCCCATTTTGATAAAGAACTCCATTCTCAAACTTAATCTCAAAAACTGGATTATAGGCCAAGATAGAAAATCGAGCATTTTCCTTTTCTCTTGGGATACTTTCAAGTATGACCTTGTGTTGTCCCTTTAAACGCATATACGCCAAGATTGGTGATAAAACATCTCCATGAATGATTCGTTCCATTGTAATTTCCTTTTCAGTTCTTCTTAAATCCCGTGTTGATTCTACAAAAAATCCCCACGCAAAATAACTTGCGTGAGGACGAAATTCGCGGTGCCACCTCAATTATAGGATTTCTCCTATCTCTCATTCCTGTCTCAGAACCTTCTTGTAACAGGCTGTGCGATAAAGGGCACTCCCTTGAGAATCATGTTTTCTTCTCTCATTTTCAGATGGACCCAATCTTACAGCTTTCTCTACTTGTTTTCAGCAACCACAAGCTCTCTGTGAGAGAAATCTCTGTATCTTTTCCATCTTTTATTTTTTAGCTTCAAGGTAGTCTGCAATGGCAGCTACGTCCTTGTCTCCACGACCAGAGACATTGATGATGATAATCTCATCTTTACTTAGTTTCGGTGCACGTTTGACTGCTTCAGCAATAGCATGTGAGCTTTCAATTGCAGGGATGATTCCTTCTGTTTTGCTTAATAAAAGCAAGGCTTGGACAGCTTCTTCGTCTGTCGCTGCTACATATTCTACTCGACCAGAGTCTTTAAAGAAGGCATGTTCTGGACCAACCCCTGGATAGTCCAAACCTGCTGAAATAGAGTAGACTGGAGCAAGTTCCCCATCTTCCTTAAAGACTGCATAGGTCTTCATACCATCAACAATTCCGACGCTACCCTTAGTCATAGTTGCTGCGTGTTTGTCGGTATCTAAACCGTGACCAGCAGCTTCTACCCCAACCAATTTGACTTCTTCATCATCTACATACTGTGAAAAGGCACCGATGGCATTAGAACCACCACCTACACAGGCAATGACGTAGTCTGGTAGACGTCCTTCTTTTTCCAAGATTTGACGACGTGATTCTTCACTGATGACTTTTTGGAATTCATGAACAATCGTTGGATAAGGATGAGGTCCCACAGCAGAACCTAAAACGTAGAAGGCTTCAAGGTCATTCATCCATGCTCCAAAGGCTGCGTCAACCGCATCTTTGAGGGTACGAGTACCAGTTTCAACTGCGTGAACAGTTGCTCCCATCATCTCCATGCGGAAGACATTGAGACGTTGACGCTCCACATCTTCTGCCCCCATGTAGACATCACATGCCATACCAAACTTAGCTGCAGCTGCAGCTGTCGCAACACCGTGCTGGCCAGCTCCTGTCTCAGCAATGACACGCTTTTTACCCATGCGTTTTGCTAGAAGGATTTGTCCTAAAACGTTGTTGAGCTTGTGAGAACCAAGATGGTTCAGGTCTTCACGTTTGAGATAAATCTTAGCTCCACCTAAATGATCTGTCAAGCTCTCTGCATAGTAAAGCGGTGTTTCACGACCCGAATAGTCCTTCAAGTAATGACGAAACTCAGCTAAAAACTCTGGATCATCCTTGTATTTTTCAAAAGTCACTTCCAATTCATCTAGTAAAACCTGAATTGGTTCTGGTACAAAACTACCACCAAATTGTCCAAAATATCCTTTAGTTGTCATAAATTTTTCCTCCTTCTGTATGAATCCGGCTTTTTGTTTGCTTTTGGTAGTGAAATGGTCTGGGGGACCATTTCAGCCTTTACTAAAAGAACAAGTGAAACTTGAATATTACTCTCAGTTAACTCCCTAATAAAGGACAAACAAAATAACGGATAGAAAAAGCCCACACACGGAATATATTTCCATGTGAGGGCGTTCGTAACGCGGTACCACCTCAATTGTAAAGAGAATATCCCCTTTACATCTCTGCCTTGTCTAACAACAAGTTGCACTGTAAGGTGTGCCTACCGAATTTTCATTGTTTCAAATTCATTTTTTCAAATCAGCCCAATTTCACTATTTTCAACCACCTGTTCGCAGCAACCACAGGCTCCCTGAAGATCTAAAATAATTACTTTTCTGATTTGTTGAGTTAATTATATGTTATTGCTTTTTCTTTGTCAACCGTTTTCATTCATTTTTTACTAATTTTTTTAATTATTTTTGTGAAGCACCTAGAACTTCTTCGGAAACTCTGACAAAAGTCTCAATGATATAGTCTACTTCTTCATCCGTTAATTTCGTGTGAAGTGGCAGTGTAATTTCGTTTACAAAGAAGGCATAAGCTCGCGGATAATCTGCCATGTCAAAGCCAAGATTCTTATAGGCTGTCAAAAGTGGAAGCGGTTTGTAGTGAACGTTACTTGCGATTCCTGCCTTGGCCAATTCTTGAATAATTTGGTTACGTTGTTCGAGACTTGCTCCTTCTACATGGGTGATGTAGAGGTGACGACAAGATTCAACAGTAACTGTCTCATGAGCCAATGGGTGAATCCGAGTTCCCGCAAATCCATGGTCATAGCGATTCACGATATCCTTACGACGTTGAAGCAAGCCAGGATAACGATCCAATTGTACCAAACCAATTGAAGCCATGATATCCGTCATGTTGCACTTGTAGGCAGGAGTTACGATATCGTATTCCCATGAACCCAGTTGCATCTTGGCAAGCGCATCTTTGGTTTGACCATGAAGGGAAAGGATTTGGAATTCCTTGTACATTTCTTCATCGTCAATCGCTGGATTGGCTTTCCAAGTGGCACTTCCTCCCTCAGCAGTTGTAAAGTTCTTGACAGCGTGGAAAGAGAATGATGTAAAGTCAGCGATTGAACCAGCTGGTTGTCCCTTGTAGGTTGAACCCAAAGCATGGGCGCTATCTGAGACAACAACGATACGGTTAAAGACTTTTTGCCACTTGCTAGTAGCTGTAAATAGGTCACGTTTCTTTTCTACAACTTGGAACAAACGGTCATAGTCACAGATAATCCCTGCAAGTTCAACTGGGATGATAACCTTTGTCTTCTCAGTAATTGCTTGCTCAAGCTTGTCATAGTCCATTTCAAAGGTATCACCTTGGATATCAACCATCACTGGTGTAGCACCTACGTGAGTGATAACGCTACATGATGCTGTATAAGTCATAGCTGGAACGATAACTTCATCACCAGGCCCCACTTCAAGCACGCGCAAGATCAATTCAAGAGCTGCTGTTGCAGAGTTGAGGCAGACTGTCTTAGGCGTTTGAGTATAGACGGACAGACGACGCTCTAGTTCTTTTGTCTTTGGACCTGTTGTGATCCAACCAGAACGAAGGGTATCGGCTACTTCAACAATTTCAGCTTCGGTAATATCAGGTGGTGAAAATGGAATATTATACTTTGTCATTGTTTTACTCCTTTTACTGTATTCACTCTTGTGACTACTTTATTTTAAAACTTCAACTACAGTCTGGAACATGATCTTAATATCCCCGAAGAAATTAAAATCACGTAGGTAGGCTAGATTATAGTGCATCTTTTCTGGAAGGACTCTTTCGACATAGGCCTGGTCGACCGTCATACCTTTTGCAGTCATTTGACTGATAATGGCATCCTCGTCCTTATAGTTAATGCTGGCAAGGGATGTAATCCCTGCTGGCAAGAGCAAGGTAGCCATCATTTCAGGGCTGTACTGCTCAGTATAGCGTGGTACTTCTGGACGAGTTCCCACAAAGGACATTTCGCCTTTGAGGACATTGACCAATTGCGGCAATTCATCCAAACGAACACGCCGAATGAAATTTCCAACTTTTGTGATACGACTGTCATTTGCAGAAGTTACTAGACTTCCTTTTTTATCAGCATCCGTCACCATGGTCCGGAATTTCCAAATCTTGAAATGACGGTTGTACTGGGTTACCCGGACTTGCTTGTAAATGACTGGACCCTTACTATCTAGCTTGATCCAAATGCTTAGAATCAGAAACACGGGTGAGGTCAAGATTAACAAGATCAAGGCTAGAACCAAATCTAGACAACGCTTGAGAATCAGAGAGCCTTTTCTTTTAGAAACAAGCTGGTAGTATGGTTTTACCTCATCTAATTGCATTTCTTGAGGTAGTTCATCCCATTTCAGCATGCACATTCTCCTCTGTTTTTTAATATGTAATCTTTAAACATTCTACATTATACCACAAAATGAAAGAGGCTGTGCAAGAAATCTGTATTTTAAAGGAATTCTTCCCTAGGAAAGAGCTCCTGCTTGTAAACTATACATCTTGTGATAGGTTCCTCCTAAGGCCAAAAGTTCCTCGTGGGTTCCACTCTCGATAATTCGTCCCTTATCAAGGACATAGATACAGTTAGCATCCTGAATGGTAGAAAGACGATGGGCAATGGCAATGGTCGTCCGGCCCTGTCTCATCTTGGCTAGGGAATTTTGGACCAAGGCTTCTGTTTCAGAGTCAATATTGGCTGTCGCTTCATCCAAAATCAGTATTTTCGGTTGACTGGCAACGGTTCTAGCAAAGGCAAGAAGCTGACGTTGACCAGTTGAAAAACTCGAACCACGCTCAGACACAGGGGCATCATAGCCTAATGGAAGATCCCGAATGAAAGAATCTGCATCGACAAACTCTGCTGCAGACTTAACCTCTTCATCGCTGATATCTTGGTACATAGCAATATTAGACTTGATAGTCCCGTGATAGAGGAAGGGGTCCTGTAAGACCAAGCCCATGTTTTTTCTTAGTTCTTGCTGACTATAGTTACGAATATCTACATTATCTATCAAAACCCGTCCTGACTGAAATTCATAAAAGCGCATCAGAACATTAATAATAGAGGACTTACCTGAACCTGTATGTCCGACAAAGGCGATAGCTTCTCCCTTGTTGACTGAAAAGGAAATATCGTCCAAAATTTGATTTACCCCATCATAGGAAAAACACACGTGCTCAAAACGAATATTCCCTTCTCTGATTGCTAACTCACTGTCAGCTTGGACAGGTTCATAATTGCTTTGATCAATCAGTGCAAAAACTCGCCCTGCTGATACCATCGAAGTCTGAAGAATTGAGAAGTTTTGCGTGACCTCTATCAAAGGATCAAAGAGACGATTGATATACTGGATAAAGGCATACATGGTACCTGCTGTCATCCCGATATAGAGGCCTCTATAGCCGAAATAGGCCATGAGAACTGCATAACCTAATAGCTTCAGTAAGCTCATGGCCGGCCGTAAGAAGAGGGAATCCAAGGCTACCGAACGGTTAGCGTAGACTAGGTGTTCCTGGTTTATCTCATCAAACTCTTCTTGCAGGCGCTTTTCTTGATTAAAGGCTTGAATAATACGAATCCCTTCGATGTTTTCTGCAAGTTTACTGTTGATATCTGACAAGAGACTTCTGGTTTTTTCGATAACCTTGACCGATTTTTTACGGTAGAGATTGACCAAAAGGAAAATCAAGGGTAAAAAGAGTAGAACCAAAGCTGTCAGACGATAGTCCAGAACAAGCATGGTATAAAGAGTCGTCACAAAGATAAAGACTGCTGAGATAAAGCTGGATAAGATTCCCGAAAACATATCACTAATAGTCTCAGTATCATTGGTCAATCGCGAGACGATAGAACCTGCAGGTGTTTTATCAAAATAAGACATACCTAGCTTTTCCATATTGGCAAAGGCATCACGTCGAATATCTCTAACAATGCTATAGGACACACGCGCAAAGAGAAGGTTTCCCACATATTGGACAATAGTTTGAAGAATGTAGAGTCCATAGTAGGCCAGCAAAACTGTAACAGCAAGCTGGTTGAGATTATGTAGATACTGGTCGATAAAGTGCGAAGCTACCAAGGGGATGATACTCTTGATAACAGTCGTCGTAAGGAGAAAAGCGAGTGCTAAAAAGGTGAGGAGACCGTAAGGCTTGAGATAGGACAACAAGCGTTTCAATACAGCCCATTGTTCTTGTTTATTGCGCATCTTCTTCTCCTTTCATTTCTAACTGTTGTGACTGATAGGTTTGTGCATACCAACCATCCAAGGCTAGTAAGTCTTCGTGTGTCCCTCGCTCAATGATACGACCATCCTGCATGACCAAAATCAAATCTGCATGGACAACTGCACTGAGTCGATGGGCAGTGATGATGGTCGTTTTATCTTTGCGAGTTTCCTTGAGATTATCGATAATCGCGAACTCTGTCTTGGCATCCACAGCTGACAAGGAATCATCTAAAATCAAGATATCAGGATTTAAAATCATAGCCCGACTCATGGCCAGACGTTGCTTTTGTCCACCAGATAGACTGACACCTTTTTCGCCGATAACCGTATCAAATCCCTGGGGCATAGCTTGAATGTCTTGATAGACTTGAGCCAGCTTAGTTGCTTTCTCTACTTCTGAGAAAGGCAGGTCAGGATTTCCAAAACGAATATTGTCTAGGATAGAGCTGGCAAAGAGAAATTGATCCTGTGGGACGTATCCCATCAAACTACGCAAGTCAGCTAGTCGATAGTCACGAATGTCATGGCCATTTAGATAAATGGCTCCTTGGTCAACATCATACTCACGTAGGAGCAACTTAATCAGAGCTGTTTTTCCTGAACCAGTTTGCCCAACCAAGCCTAGAGTTTGCCCTTTTTCGAGACTAAAATGAATATCTTTCAGCGTCTCCTCATCTTCAAAGGCAAAACGATCAATGGCATAGTCCAAACGCTCATTTTCAATCCCGTCAAGTGGAGATTCTGGGTCTTTGACAGGTGACTCTTGGGACAATAGACTCTCAATCCGTTGATAAGAGACTTTACCTCTCTGAGTGATATTAAAGAGGAACCCAATCGCCATCAAAGGCCAGACCAGCATATCCAAGTAAGAGATAAAAGTGACCAGATTCCCGACAGTTACTTGTCCTGCTTGCACCATAAAGGCACCGACCAAGAGAGTTAAGGCATAAGAAGAACCAACAAAAAGCAGAACCATAGGGTCAAAGAGACTATCGTATTTCATGGTTTGCAGATTCTTTTGGAAGGTCAAATCATTAACTTCCTGAAAAGATGCCAACTCATCGGATTGATAACCAAAGGACTTGGTTACCTTGATACCTGATACAGATTCTTGAACCTTATTATTGAGTTCAGAAAAGGCTGCTTGTGATTCTCCGAAAGCCTTATGGGTCTTTCTCCCCAGACGACTAGTCGCATAGGCCATAAATGGCAAGGGTAGAATGGCAACCAAGGTCATCTGCCAAGAAATACTAAAGAGCATGGTTAGTAAAGTCACCAAGGCTGTGATAGAAGCATCTACCGCAGACATAACACCACCACCGGCTAGACGAGTCAGAGCATTGATATCATTGGTTGCATGAGCCATCAAATCCCCTGTTCGATAATTCTGATAAAAAGAAGGCGACATTTTTGTAAAGTGTTCAAATAGTCTTGAACGCATGATTTGTCCCAGTCGGTAGGAAGTTCCTAGGATATACATGCGCCAAACATAACGCAGATAGTACATCCCGAAAGCAGCAAGCAGGAGATAAAAGAGATGAAGCAGGAGCTCATCCTGTGTTAATCGTCCCGAAGTGATGGCATCAATCACGCGCCCCATAACCATCGGTGGGATGAGGTTGAGCACAGAAACCAAGACCAAAGCTACGATTCCAACTAGGTAACGGCGTTTTTCTAACTTGAAAAACCACCAAAGTTTTTGGATGATGGACATAGTATTCCTTTCTAATAACAAATGGAAACCTGAGGCATGAACCCCAGGTTTTTCTTATTCATAGGTGACGACACTCACTTGAACTTTGTCATACTCAGTGATAAAGATATTCAAAGGAGTAACATTTCATTTATTTTCAATCTTTTACATAAATCATTCTTTATTATATAGGAATGACCTTGATTTTTCAAACTATACGCTGGGGAATTACTTCTTTTTCTGGTATAATATTGTCTATAATCTGAATGAAAAGGTACACACTATGAAACTAATCTCATGGAACATTGATTCCCTCAATGCAGCGTTGACGAGCGACTCTGCGCGTGCGAAATTGTCACAAGACGTTCTCCAAACTTTGGTAGCCGAAGACGCTGATATCATCGCTATCCAAGAAACCAAGCTTTCAGCTAAAGGTCCTACAAAAAAACACCTTGAGGTGTTGGAAGAACTCTTCCCAGGCTACGAAAACACCTGGCGTTCCTCTCAAGAGCCTGCGCGTAAAGGCTATGCTGGAACTATGTTCCTCTATAAAAAAGAACTCACTCCAACTATCAGCTTCCCAGAGATTGGCGCCCCTTCTACTATGGACTTGGAAGGCCGCATCATTACTTTGGAATTTGATAAATTTTTCGTGACTCAGGTCTACACTCCAAATGCTGGGGATGGTCTCAAACGTTTGGAAGAACGTCAAGTCTGGGACGTTAAATATGCGGAATACTTGGCTGAGTTAGACAAGAAAAAATCAGTTCTTGCTACAGGTGACTACAACGTTGCCCACAAGGAAATTGACCTTGCCAACCCAGCAAGCAACCGTCGTTCACCAGGTTTCACAGACGAAGAACGTGAAGGATTTACAAACCTTTTAGCTAAAGGATTTACTGACACCTTCCGCCATGTCCATGGCGATGTTCCAGAACGCTACACTTGGTGGGCACAACGCAGCAAGACTTCAAAAATCAACAACACAGGCTGGAGAATCGACTACTGGCTCACAAGTAACCGTGTAGCAGACAAGGTTACCAAGTCAGACATGATTGACTCAGGCCCACGCCAAGACCATACACCGATTGTATTGGAGATTGAATTGTAAGGAGTTTCTTTATGGACTACAATGCAGTTATTCCCGAGTTTATAGTCTCAAATATAGAACAGTCTCGTTCCTTCTACTGCGATTTACTGGGTTTTACGATCGAATACGAGCGACCAGAAGAAAAATTTCTCTTCCTGTCTCTTGAAGATTGCCAGCTAATGTTAGAGGAGGGAACAAAGGATGAATTAGTTGAACTGACCTACCCCTTTGGTCGTGGAGTCAACATTTCCTTTGGCATAAAGGATGTCCCTCGACTCTATCAGAAAGTAATCGAGTCTAACTATCCTATTCATCGTCCTTTGACCAAAAGAGAATTTCGTGTCGGTGAACAGTATATCTATCCACATGAATTTGCAGTTTTAGACCCAGATGGCTATTTTTTAAGATTTAGTGAATAAGATAATAGAACACTACAGTGGAAAAAGAAACAAAAAAAGAAAGAGACTAATCACATCGATTAGTCTCTTTTAGTCTTTTAGGGATTATTTCCCCGGAGTATTCGGATCTAAGCCCCAAGATTGTTCGAGCATAGGTCTGAAGGTTTTGATATCTTCCTCTGTACCTTCAAGTACGATGACGTATACTTTTTCGCCTTTTTGGAAAATCCAATCAAAAAGATACCCTCCATCTTTTTTGTGTGATTTAAGCACGTAGGCTTTCTCTCTGCCTACCATTGACCATTCACCGTCTATATTTGCCACACCTTCCTCTTCTTTGAGGATATTATAATAATGAGTAGCAATGAATTTTACTCCAAAAGCGTCCTGGTTCGTTAGATGTACGTCACTTTTAGCGAAAGATTGTAGTATGACTTGGGGAATTTCATCTTTTGAATCGTACTCAATTAGCTTTATATTTTTAGTGCGTCGTTTCCAATCTTTTGGAACGTTAACATACCCAACATCATCACGTCCGATACGTTGAGTATCTGCATATGAGACTGCTTTTGCTTCAGAAAAAGAGCTAGCAGTTGTTGTAGGAGCAGTTGTCGTTACTTCTGGTGTTGGTTCTGCTGTAGTTTCGTTTGTTTTCTTGTCTCCATTTCCGCATGCTGCTAGTATAAATGCAGATAGGAGCGTCATAAAGCCTAATAAAATTTTGCTTTTCATAATGCTGAATTTCCTTAAAGTACTTGGATTACAAATATTTTATCATTTTTTAAAGTTTATTTAAATAGGCAACATTTTTTCGCTGAAGAGCACAGGGTATAACAAAAGAAAATTTCGTATTAGCGACCATTATATCTATCCCCATGAATTTGCAGTTTTAGATCCAGATGGCTATTTTTTAAGATTTAGTGAATAAGATAATTGAGCACTAGACGGAAAAAGTAAATATAAAAAAGAGGCATAAGCCTCTTTTTTATATTTCTAAATTCTAATTCTTTTTTCTTCTGAGCGCTCACCTGTTATAAACATGGTAAAGGTTGCTTTGCAGACATTTTTCCCATCTTGGTTGATAAGGTCTACGTCGACGACACAGGTGGTACGTCCTTTATGGACACACTCTCCCTTGATGGTCAATTCATCTCCGAGATATCCTGCTTTTAAGTAATTGATGGAAGACTGTAAGGTTACAACATCTAAATCAAGAGAAATAACGACTAAGCCACTGATTTGGTCACACAGAGTATAAAGATAACCTCCGTGGGCATTGCCATAATAGTTAAGAGAAGAGTTCACGACCTTGGTAGTTACGGTGACACGACCATCTCTCATCTCCTTGATTTCATAATTTTCAAATGCTGATATGGCATCAAAGTGAAAATCCTTCATACATTCCTCCTAGTCTTTCAAACGCTATCATACTACTTTTTATACTAGTATGCAAGAGGAAGGTCCTGACACTATGGCATAAGTCCAACATGATTTACAAAGCGCATAAAGGCTGCCTGTCCTTCTTCTTTTTGCTTGTAAACCCCTGCATCTTCCAATACCCGAGCGAAGATTTTACCAACAGATTCTTGGACGATTTCAAGAGCGTGGTCTTTATCAGTCAATCTAGGATGGGATTCTTTCAACTCATCTGCCCATTCTTGGTGATAATCTGCTACTAAAACATCCTCTCCAACCAGGTAAGCTGCTACTTGCTCCACTTCTTCCTTCAAGCGTGGTGGCAAAATGGCTAAGCCCATAACCTCAATCAAGCCGATATTTTCCTTCTTGATATGTTGGACATCCTTGTGGGGATGATAGATGCCGTCTGGATGCTCTGGAGAGGTTTGATTGTCCCGCAAGACCAAATCCAACTCAAACTGCCCATCTCGTTTACGCGCAATCGGTGTGATGGTGTGATGCGGTGTTCCATTACTTTCCGCCAAGACCTGAACACTTGGATCTGAGTATTGACGCCAAGAAAGTAAGATTTTCTCAGCAAGATTGGTCAATTCCTCTTTAGAATCTGAAGTTAGTCGAATCACAGACATAGGCCACTGAACAATCCCTGCTTTGACAGATTCAAAACCTTCAAAGGTAAAACTTTTCTGTAAAGGAGCCACTTCCATTGGGAATACATGGCGCCCACCTTGGTAATGATCGTGTGTCAGGATAGATCCACCCACGATTGGTAGATCAGCATTAGAACCAGCAAAGTAACCTGGAAACTGCTCTACGATTGCTAACAAACGCTCAAAACTTTGGCGACTGATGGCCATGGGACGATGTTGGCTATCTAGGAAAATACAGTGCTCATTAAAGTACGCATAAGGCGAATACTGGAAGCCCCACTCCTGCCCAGAAATGCCAAAACGGATAATACGATGGTTGCTTCTAGCTGGATGGTTGACACGACCATGGTAGCCTTCATTTTCCATACAGAGTTGACATTGAGGGTAGTTGCTAGACTTGACTAACTTAGCTGCCGCTATCTCTTTTGGATCCTTTTCAGGCTTAGAGAGATTGATGGTAATCTCCAGTTCACCGTAATCAGACGGAACACGATAGGCAATATTCTTTGCGATGGCCTTTAGTTTGATGTAGTCATTTTGCTGACTGAGTTGGTAGAAGTCCGCAATCGCCTGCTCTGGTGACTGGGCATAAGTAGCCCAAAAGTCACGATTGACCTGACTTGGACAAGGGGTTACCAAGTTCATGAGGTCAGCACCGAGAATCTCACGCGCAGCCAGACTATCTTCAATCGTCCCTAATCGAACTGCTTCCTCGACAAGCTGATCTTTAAGATCAATCAAGCCATCTTGGTCAGTCTCAACTTCGAGAACTCCATCTCCCACCAATGCTAAAACACGATTGGTCAGATAGATACGATCCAACTCTTCAAAGGTGCTTTCTGCAATGACTTTGGTAACAAATTTTTCTACTAAGGTCACTAGAAAACCTCCTTCTTACTTTCTAAATAATCTCTAACAGCATCCAAATCCTGAAAAACTTGTTCTGTTTTATTTAAGAAAGACTGTGCTGGTATTTTTAAATCTGGAATACAAATAACTGGAATCCCAGCTCTAGATGCCGCTTCAATCCCTGCTTCGCTATCCTCTAGTACCAAGCAATTCTCTGGTAAAACGTTCAAATCACTACAGGCCTTTAAAAATATATCAGGGTATGGTTTGCTTCGCTTTACATCTTTTGCAAAAACTAGATGGTCAAATAGGGACAGTATACCATTGCTATCCAAGATCATTCTAGCTCGAGATTCAACACTTGATGTTGCTAAAGCGATTGGAATGCCTTCTCTTTGCAAATAGGTAAGCAAATTTTTAGCACCTTTTTTTAAATTTACACCTTTGGCTAAGATTTGAGCTTCCAGTTCATAAACTTTATCCAAGGTTTGGTCAAAATTCCAAGGTAAATCATAGGTGTCCAAAAATCGTTGAACATTCTCCTCTTCCCTATGTCCACTGTATTCTCTAGAATAAGTTTCTTCTGTGAAAGGAATTCCAAAATCTCTAAGCAATTCTTGATAAACTTTTAGAGAAATGATTTCAGTATCGGCTAATAAGCCATCTAAATCAAATATTACAGCTTCCATATCCTTCTCTCCTAGTCTAAAACGCGAGTACCACCTGCAACTTCAGCGATATAGAAGCTTGGAGCATAGCCAACGATTTCTTCATAGTGCTTGCCTACAGCTTCTTTAAAGAACTCAACAGCGTCTTTTTGAACCAAGGCAATGGCACAACCACCAAAACCTGCTCCTGTCATACGCGCACCGAGAACACCTTCTTGTGCCCAAGCAGCATGAACAAGGGTATCTAATTCCAAGCCAGTCACTTCATAGTCATGCTCAAGTGAAACATGAGACGCATTCATCAAACGACCAAATTTTTCCAAATCTCCCGCTTGAAGTGCTGCTTGCGCTTTAAGAGTACGTTGGTTTTCAAGAACGGCGTGGCGAGCACGTTTCAAACGATTTTCGTCTTTGATCAGGTAGCTGTACTCGTCAAAAGCCCACTCATCTAATTCACCCAAGGTTTGGATATCCAAGGCAACTTGAAGTTCTTCCACTGCTTTTTCACACTCAGCACGGCGTTCATTATATTTAGAATCTGCAAGTTCACGGCGTTTGTTGGTATTCATGATAACAACAACATTGTCTTTCAAATCAAGAGGAACCAAGTCATATTCTAGAGTATTTGTATCTAGGTAAATAGCTCGTTGGTCTGCCCCCATACCGATAGCAAATTGGTCCATGATCCCTGAGTTAACACCGATAAAGTTATTTTCTGTTAGTTTTCCGATTTTAACTAAGTCTAGACGGTCTAATTTTAGGTCAAAGAGGTATTCTGCTACGACACCAGTTAAAAGCTCCAAGGATGCTGAAGAAGACAAGCCCGCACCATTTGGGATATTCCCAAAAACATAGAAATCAAACCCTTTATCAATCACATGACCTGCTTCTTGCAAGAAATGAAGGACACCTTTTGGATAGTTGGTCCAGTTGTGCTCTTTCTCAAACTTAAGGTTAGCTAGAGGCACTTCGATGATGCCTTTGTCCTCAAAGTTAGCTGAGTAAAAACGCAATACTTGGTCATCACGCTTGCGTGCGGCCCCATAAGTTCCTAGTGAGATAGCTGCTGGGAAAACATGCCCACCGTTATAGTCAGTGTGTTCCCCAATCAAGTTGATACGGCCTGGTGAGAAGAAGGTTTGATCTGCTTCTTGACCAAAAACCGAAAGAAAGTCCTTGCGAAGTGCATCAGCAGTAAGATGTTGTGTCATATGAATTCTCCTTTGACAATTTGTTAGGTAAAAAAATTTACCTTGTAATCGTTTTCTTCTATTGTACCCAAGGGTTTTGCTTTGGTCAACAATTTTACCGATATTTTACTAAACTATGAGTAAAAAGGAAGAAAAATATGCTATAATAATCTAAAAAGGAGGGGAATTATGGCTACACTCAAAGATATCGCTCAGCTAGCCTCTGTTTCAATCGCAACTGTATCCCGTGTCCTCAATCGCGATCAGAGTCTATCTGTCACAGAAGAAACCCGACATCGTATTTTAACTGTTGCCGAAGAACTAGGCTACACCAAACATCTCAAAACTGGTGAATCTCATAAACTCAAACAAAAGATTGCCATCATCCAGTGGGTCAGCGAACAAGGTGAGTTGGAGGACCTCTACTACTATCAGATTCGACTAGGAATTGAAAACAGAGCCCAAGAGTTAGATTACGAAATCTTGCGTTATTTCAACGATCAACCTTTCACACTTAGCGAAGAAGTCATTGGAATTCTTTGTATTGGAAAATTTAGCCAAGCACAGATTGCTTCATTTGAAGAATATCAAAAACCTCTAGTTTTTCTTGATAGTGACACCATCGCCTTGGGCCATACCTGTGTTATTACGGATTTCTATAATGCAGTTAGACAGGTGGTTGATTACTTTACAGACCACGGGCTTAAGAAGATTGGTATCCTATCCGGTCTTGAAACTACTACTGACCAAGAAGAAGTTATCGCAGACAAGCGTTTAGATTACTTCAAATCTTATACGCAAGAAAAAGGAATTTATAACGAGAAATTCATTTTTCAAGGTCTATTTACTGCCCAATCTGGATACGACTTAATGAAAGAGGCTATCGAGAAATTAGGAGATAAACTTCCACAAGCCTTTTTTGCAGCCAGTGATAGCTTGGCCATTGGTGCCCTTCGCGCCCTTCAAGAAGCCAGCATCAGCATACCGGAGCGCGTCAGTATTATTTCCTTTAATGATACCATTCTAACCAAGCAAGTGTTCCCATCACTTTCTAGTATCACAGTTTACACCGAAGAAATGGGACGCACAGGAATGGATATCCTGAACAGAGAAGTCCTTCACGGCCGTAAAATCCCAAGTCTGACCATGCTAGGAACCAAACTAACTTTAAGAGAAAGTACCTTGCATTAAGCACAATAGCTGAACATAAAAAATCCTAATAGAGATTTCCATACTCTATTAGGATTTTCTTTTTTATTCCATCACAATTATAGACTTAATAGACTTGCGTTCATCCATATCTTTGTAAGCCTGATTAATCTCATCCAAGCTGTAACTATTAGTAAAGACACGTCCTGGATTGATATCACCGTCAAGAACTGCTTTTAACAGAACTTGTTTGTCATAAGTAGTAACTGAGGCTGCTCCACCTGCCACTGAGATATTTTGGGCAAAGGTTGAACCAAGGGCACGGTTATTGTAGTGAGGCACACCGACAAATCCCATGCGCCCGCCATTATGGAGGACTCCAAGGGCCTGCTCAACAGCTGCTTCTGTACCCACACATTCAAGAGCAGCATCCGCTCCGCCTCCAAGGATTTCACGGACCTTGGCAATCCCTTCTTCACCACGCTCAGCTACAACAGCTGTCGCACCTGACTCCAAGGCCATCTGTTGACGGTCTTGGTGGCGACTCATGAGAACGATTTGCGATGCACCACGCATTTTGGCTGCGATAACCGCACATTGACCCACAGCACCATCCCCGATAACGACCACCTTGTCACCTTTTTGCACATTAGCCACACGCGCTGCATGGTAACCTGTTGGCATAACATCTGCTAGACTTAAGAAAGATTTGAGCATAGCCTCTGTATAGTCAGAAGGTTGACCAGGAATTTTGACTAGGGACCAATTGGCATAATGGAAACGAATGTACTCTGCTTGAACACCAGTAGACCAGTTGCTATTACCCAAATGACGATCACAAGTTCCATCAAAACCATCATGACAAGCATCACATTCCCCACAACCATGAGTAAATGGGGCAATGACAAAATCCCCTGGTTTCACTGTCGTGATGGCCTCTCCAATTTCTTCGACAATTCCGATAGCTTCGTGACCACTGTTCAAACGGCCTTCTTTTATTTTAGGATTACGATAAGTCCACAAATCCGAACCGCAGACACAAGTTCTAACGATACGGATAATAACATCATCTGCTTCCTTAATCTGTGGACGCTCCACTTCAACAAGACCAATCTGTCCTGCTTTACTATAAACTGCTGATTTCATAAAAACAATCCTCTCTGTTTCTTACTAATTCTAGTATACACTTTTATAGCCCATTTTGTAAGAGGAAAACTTCTGAAGGAAACTTTTAATCGATTATCCCCCTATTTGATGATGATAAAAATAGACTAGCTTAAAAACGATAGAAATCTTTCAGCTGTTTCTGGTTCTTGGTGATCATGGAAGAGAGTACTTGCTTGGTCCAATCCTTCTATGCTCTTCATCTCATCTTTTGTTAGCTCAAAATCAAAAATATGGAAGTTCTCTTGCATCCGTTCTTTACGAACAGACTTAGGAATGACAACCACTTCACTTTGAAGTAAGAAACGTAGAGCTACTTGGGCTACAGATTTCCCATGTTTTTCTCCAATCTCCTTCAAGAGTGGAGTATTGAAGAAATCATTTTTCCCTTCAGCAAAAGGCCCCCAAGATTCAATCTGACAATTGTATTTCTCCAAATACTTTTTGGTCTCTTTTTGTTGATAGAAAACATGAGTTTCTATCTGGTTGACAGCTGGTTTGATTTCCACAAAATATTGAAGGTCTATAAAGCGATTTGGTGAAAAGTTAGAAACTCCAATGGCACGGACCTGCCCTGCCTTATAGGCTTCTTCCATGGCTCTGTAAGTGCCATAGTAATCACCGAAAGGCTGGTGAACCAACAAAAGATCAATATAATCTGTTTGTAGTTTTTTCAAGGATTCTTCGATAGATGCTTTGGCCTTTTCATAGCCAGCATTCGAAATCCAAACCTTGGTCGTGATGAAAAATTCTTCACGTGGAAGACCTGATTCCAAGATAGCTTCCCCCACACCTGCTTCATTGCCATAGACTTGAGCGGTATCAAAAGAACGATATCCAACCTCGATAGCATCAAGAACTGCTCGCTTTGTTTCATTTACTGGAGTCTGAAAGACTCCAAATCCTAATTGTGGCATTTTGACATTGTTGTTTAAGGTTTTGTAATACATATTTTCCCCTACTTCTTTTATTACTTTTAGTTTACACTCATTTAAAAGATTTGTATACTAGCAAATGAAAATAGCTTTTACAGAAGGAAAAACGACAGCAATTCTTCGTACTTAATGAAGAAAAGGAACATCAAATTTTTCTCCACTTCCTTTAATGCCTATGTCTATCTAAAGATTTCAACTCATCAACACGTCGTTTATGATGAGCATGACTAATCGGACTACTATCCACCTCAATAGTGACATTTTGAAAGCCCCTCTCTTTGAGCAAGTCTCGGATAGATTCTTTACAGACCTCCATATGCTTGACCTGCTCCAGACAAACATGGACAATAGCATTTTTTTCCAAACCATCCATAGTCCAAAGATTAAGCTGATTAACACTGGCCACATACTCCAATTGCTCCAAATCACTCCTGACTTGCTCGATATCTACTCCTTCTGGTACAGCATCTAAGAAAATTTTCAGCGTAGACCAAAAACGTGGAATGGCTTTTGACAAGATAAAGAAGGAAATGACCAGCGACAAGAGAGGATCTAAGATATACCAATCCGTAAATCGGAGAATAATGGCCATCAGGATGACTGCGACCCAACCAAGGGTGTCTTCCAGAAAATGCAGGCTAAGAATAGACTCGTTCTTTGTTTTTCCTTTACGAACCACTAAGCTCGCTAGCACATTTATAGTAACTGCAATGATTCCTAGCCAGAGGATACCCTCATCATTGACAGGTTGGGGATTAAATAGTTTTGTTGTATTTTCCAAAATGACGAAAACTGATCCTGTCATCAAAATCACAGCCGTTATCAAAGCTCCTAGAAGACTAAATCGTTTGTAACCCAAGGTATACTGACTATCCTCTTCACGATTGGAGATTGTTTCTAGAACGGCTGATACCCCAATTGCAACCGCATCTCCTAAGTCATGGACAGAGTCAGCCAGCACAGCACTAGAGCCAAATACTCCACCAGCGATAAACTCGACAATAGCATAACTCAAATTTAAGAAAAAAGACAGCCAAACTGCATGTTTTGTCTTCATAATCCTTAATCCTTTGTTATAATAGATTCATGAACATCATGTTCATTATCATTATCTAACATTCACAACAGAAAGGATAGGGGCAAACCATTTAGGGTGTACGTTACTGAATAGTTTGTTCTAAGTGTCCATATGACAGCACAGGATCGTCGCATTAGGAAGACTCGAAAAGCTATTTATACTGCTTTTTTACAATTACTCAACCAAAAAGACTACGAGACCATCACGGTTCAGGAGATTATTGACCTTGCTGATGTAGGGCGTTCCACCTTTTACAGCCATTATGAGAGCAAGGAGTTACTACTGGATGAGCTCTGCCAAAAGCTCTTTCACCATCTCTTTGAGCGTGATGAACACCTCTCTCCACAAGACTACTTGGCTCATATCTTTCAGCACTTCAAGAAAAATCAAGACCATGTAAGCAGCCTCTTGCTCTCCAAAAACGATTATTTTATCCGGCAACTGCGAAAAGAACTAGAACATGACGTCTATCCCATGTTAGCAGACGAACTGATTCAAGCACACCCCAACATTCCTCACTCCTATCTCAAGCACCTGGTCGTCAGCCACTTCATTGAAACAATCAGCTGGTGGTTGAAAAATGGGAAATCTTATAACGAGCAGAAAGTGGTCCAGTTTTATTTGGAGATACTGAATGCTAGCTCTAAATAAATCTCATGTTATTTAGAAAGGACCAGCTTTAATGACTACCCTACAATTTTATTTCCTATTTCCGAGTTTATTCATGCTTCATGAACTGGAAGAAATCATATGGATGCCATCTTTTGTCAAAAAAATATCATTACAAATTCCATATAAACAAATTTTCAATTTATACACCCCTTTTGCTTTCAATGTCATTGTCATGGAGCAACTTCTACTTCTACTGATAACACTTTATCTTAGTTACCAATTTAACAACTATACCATTTACACAACCATTGTAATCGCTTATATCTATCATGTGTTCGGACATCTTATTCAGACAATTGTCATTCGAAAATATGTGCCTGGATTGTTAACGGGCATTTTAACGAGTTTGTTTGCTCTTTGCAATCTCAAAAATGAATTTCCAATTAAACTTTATGGTTACTCTCTTTTTACCTTATTGGTTATTATTTTAAATCTTGTAGTATCATTTATGATTCTTCATAAAATCAGTCATAAAAAATAGCACTCAGGCAATCATATCTTAGAAAGGAAACATCTATGTCACTTTATCTCATCTTTAGCATCATCACAGTCTTCTTAGCCCTTGCTTTTGTCCTGCTTCATCTTGTTGCAGCGTTATCAGCTATGATAAAAGGCAAAAAAAAACTTAGGAACTGGATTTATTGGCTCTATAATTTCTGTAGTGGGTAAAACCACTTTAGAGATTATAGAGCTTTTTGAATGCAGACAAAAAGTCCCATAAGAACTATAATGAAAAGCGACGAAACTACCATTAGGAAGAACTTATGAGACCTATTAAGAATACCACAGAATTAATCGGAATTAAAGACCAAAATATCAAGATTTCACTTATTTTTGAAACTGACACCCATATCGAGATTCAAGCAAAACTCGATTCCCCTGCACCATTATGTCCTCATTGCCATGGAAAGATGATCAAATATGACTTTCAAAAAACCTCTAAGATCCCTCTTCTCGAACAAGCTGGAACGCCTACACTACTACGTCTGAAGAAACGTCGGTTTCAGTGTAAAAGTTGTAAACGAGTCACGGTAGCTGAGACATCAATCGTTAAGAAAAACTGCCAAATCTCCAATCTAGTCCGACAAAAGGTTGCACAACTCCTAACTGATAAGGTGTCATTAACGGATATTGCCAGAAGACTTCGCGTGTCGACGTCCACTGTCTATCGTAAGCTTGATCAGTTTACTTTCAAGGAACATTATGACAAACTCCCTGCTGTTATGTCCTGGGATGAGTTTGGGTTCAAGAAAGGGGAATTGGCTTTTGTTGCTCAAAACTATGAGACCAACCAACTCATAACCATCCTTGATAATCGCCGCCAAACTACTATACGAAACTACTTTTTGAAGTATCCATTAAAAGCTCGCCAAAAGGTGCAGTTTATCACGATGGATATGTCTGGAGCTTATATCCCACTAGCACGCAGACTCTTCCCAAACGCTAAAAACGTTCTTGATTGTTTCCACATTATCCAGCACCTTGGACGTGCCTTTTTAAAGACTAGAATTGCAATCATGAGCCAGTTCGATAAGAAGTCACTACCCTATCGATCCTTGAAAAATCACTGGCGACTCTTCCAAAAGGACAGCCGTAAACTATCTCTCAACTCTTTTTATTCAAAGACTTTCCGTCAAACATTAAGTCCACATGAAATCATTGAGAAGACACTAGACTTTTCAGAAGAGCTTACCGACTACTATACACTTTATCAGCTCTTGCTTTTTCACTTTCAGGAGAAGAGAGTAGATGAGTTCTTTGAGCTGATAGAGGAAAATAGGAGCAAGGTCAATCACTACTTTCAAACTGTCTTTAGGACTTTTCTTAGACACAAGCAATACATCAAAAAAGCCCTAGAAACGGACTATTCAAACGCAAAACTTGAAGCGACTAACAAGTTGATCAAAGACGTCAAACGGTTGGGGTTCGGTTTTAGAAACTTTATTAACTTTAGGAAGCGTGTTTTCATCACTCTGAACATACATAAAAAGAGGACCTATCCGGTCCTCTCAAGATGTTAGCTTTTCGTCACCCACTACAGTTGACAAAGAACCTATTAAACACAAAAGTCACCCATGTGAGTTCTTGCCAGAAGCTGAAGTTAATCCTTCAACCTGGAAAACCCGCAGAGGTAACTTTTTCTATACATCTCGATTTTTCTGGCAATAATCATTAACCGATAAATATGTCTGTGAATCACCCAGCGACTCCGCTATGTCCATAATCCGCGGTGGTAGTAATCCCACTCGCTGGACAAGTTCGTGATCACTGAACAATTCCCGTGGACTGCCGGCGAAGCCAAACTTCCCGTGTTCCATAACATACACCGACTCAAACTCGGCGGCGACCCAATCCATGTCATGGGTGATGGTCACAACTTGGTGACCCGAATCAGCCAACTGATGGAAAATTGCGGTCAACTTGCGCCGGCTTTCCCAATCAAGCGACATCATCGGCTCATCAAATAAATAAATCGCCGGATCCACTGCCAAAACTGTGGCAACGCTCAACAGCTTACGTTCCGACAATGACAGGTCATATGGACTTTCAGCTGTTTTATCATCCAAGCCAACTCTTTTTAGAGCCGCTAAAGCCCGCCTCGTAATCATGTCGTGGTCATCCATGACCTGCGCGACACTCCACTCCACCTCTCGTTGAACGGTCGGGTTGAAAAGCTGATCGTCAGGATTCTGAAAAGTAATCCCAACCTTCAGTAACTTTTCGACTGGTTTAAGATCATTAAAATTTTCTCCATCGATCTTAATCACACCGGTTTGTGGTGTCAGCAAGCCCGTCAACAATTTGAAGAGCGTTGATTTGCCGGCACCATTTTGGCCGACAATCGCCACCATCGGATCGGCGAAGTGTTTGTCTTCAACATCCAAGCTAAAGGATCGTTCCGGATAAGTGAACGTCAGGTGGTTCAGTTCAATTGTGGGCATAACGAACCTCCTTCAGATCAGCGTCATTCACCGGATACCGGCCATCAGCCAAGTGCCAATCCATTTTTTGAGCAAGTTGCTGGATTGTCGGGGCTGGAATCTGCCAGTCAGCTGCCAAATGATTAAACACCTCACCCGGCCTACCCTGGGCTACCATTTGACCCTCGTGCAGCACCCACACAACGTCGGCGACTTCGCACAAATCGTCAATTTCACTGGTGACAATGAAGACAGTCGTCTCTTTGACTTGGGCCAGCCATTGGAAAAATTGTCGGCGGCCAAGGGGATCCATCTGACTGGTCGGATCATCCATAATCAAAACAGCCGGGTTAGCCGCAATCGCCGTGGCAATTGCCAACCGCTGGCTCTGACCACCGGAAAGGCTCTCGGGACGCAAATTCAACTGTTCAATCAGCCCCATTTGCGTGGCAACTTCTTCAACCCGTTTTTGAATCAGTCCTTCAGCCATTCCCTGATTAATCAAGTCAAAGGCGATTTCATCGGCAACCGTGTCTGCCAACCCGCTTAGTTGGCCAGCTGGATTTTGCAGTACAACTCCATTCATGGCATTATAAACGGGCCAATTGTCGGACACTCGCTGGCCAAACATGTGCCAGTCGCCCTCAATCTCAGCAGACACAATTTTGGGAATGACCCCTGCTAGCACATGGCACAAAGTCGATTTGCCGGAGTGGCTATTCCCGATAATCCCAACCACCTGGCCGGTATGAACCTCCGCGTTAATCTGACGCAGTTGTGGTTGCTCAGTACCCGGATAACGGGTAGTCAAATTTTCAATTACAATCCGTTTATCTTCGTCCAAATCTTCCACCCAATCAATAAAATTGCCAATCCAGTCAGACCAATGTGCAGCGTCCGCGACAGGCGATACACGCGCTGGGAGGTTCTGACAGTCCGGTTGAGATTATCAAAACCTCTCAGTTGGAGAGAAATCGACCGCGTCATCGATTGATCCAAGGTCTTAATCACCAATGGAATTAGAACCGGCAGGACTGACTTTAATTTCTGAATCAACGTTTTTTGCGGATTGGTTCCGCGAACTTTTTGTGCCTGCTGGATTTTCCGCATATTGCGCATCATTTCCGGCAAAATATAACACACCGACATCAGAACGTAGACGGTTTTATAAGACAATCCGGACAGTTCCAAATAGGCCGCGTTTTCTGAAATACTCGTGGTCACCATAAAAAAGCCACTGGTCAAAATAATCACCAATACTCGACAACCCAGAGTGGTGGCGTAAATCAGGCCTTCTTTGTAGAACGACACCCCAAGCACAGAAAACAGCACAGTTTGATTCCGACTGTAAAATAACCCTTGGATGATCAGCATGGTGCAAATCAGAAACAGGCTGAATCCCAGCGCCTTAAAGATGGTAGAGCTCAATTTGGAAAATAACAATAGCAGTGTTGCGACAAGAATTAATCCGGCCTGAAGCAATAAATTCATACTGGCAAAGCTCAACAACGTCATGTCCAAGATGAACAAGAGCTTAGTAATCGGATCGATCACCTGGTACCACTTGAGCTTGACCCGTGGCGCTCCAGAAATCAATGTTTGATCAGTCATCATTTATCATCGCTAAAGAAGTGCACCATCCGCTTCGGCAGCTGACGATAGATGAAGAATGCCAGGTAGGCCACGCAGACTTTATCCAAAATATCCAAGACAAACTCATCGATAAATGAGGCCAGCCACACTGGTACATGATTGGCGACCATTACCGCAAACAATGAGTCACCCCAAGCGATACCGGTCTGACCACCCCAAAAGATGACGTTGAATGGCGTTGAAATGACAGCTGAAACGATGGCAATAATAATAGCAGAAACAAATACTCGTCGCGCTGATGAGAACCACCCATTGGCGTGCAAAACTCCGACAGCAATCCCAATTCCGAGGCTGGTAATCGCATACACGGTTGAAATTGGCGATAAGGTCAGCCCATAGATCACGTTGTTGATGAAACCACTGATGGCACCGACAACCGGCCCAGCCAACATGCTGGCAAGAAAGGTTCCCAAAGACCCCAGCCAAACGGGCAACTTTAACCCCTCCGCCAAGGCTTTGGCAACATAGTTAATCCCCACGGCAGCGGGAATCAAAGTCATGGTGGCAGCACTTAACTTAAATTTCCACATACTGGTACGATGAATCGGTTTTGTTTTCATAATCTTCTCCTTTTGTTTTTAAAGAGCCGTGTCAGGAATGACTTTCGGACGCAACGCTCTATTATATATCTACTGAACTGTCTATACACAAGATTTCCATCCTTAGTCGACATGAGCTAGAAATCCTTATTTATTAAGTAGTTCACAACACATTATACACCTATTTTGTGAATAGTCAAGTGTATTTACAGTAAAATTTTCTCTTCCTTTCCATTTTTAATGACATTCAGTAACTCTAACATCAAAAAAGCCCAGATAAAATTATCTGAGCATTCTTCTATATAGTCGTTTAATGGAGTTGAGTTCAGCATTTTCAAGTTATTTCTTCAACAAACCTTGTTCTTGCAGAAATTCCTTGGCTACTTGTTCTGCTGGCTTGTCTTCGACACCGACTTGATAGTTAAGCTGGCTCATCTGGCTTTCTGTAATCTTACCAGCTAATTTATTAAGCACCGTTTCCAACTCTGGATGTTTCTTGAGAAGAGCTTCTTTCATCAGTGGAGCGCCTTGGTATGGAGGGAAGAGTTGTTTATCATCCTCCAAAACCACTAAATCATAGCGAGCAATTTCAGCATCTGTTGAGTAAGCATCTGTAATTTGAATGTCACCTGACTGGATGGCTTGGTAGCGAAGAGCTGGCTCCATGGTTGCCACATTGAGATTCAATCCATAAACAGACTGCAAGCCCTTGTTTCCATCCTCACGGTCATTAAACTCTAGAGTGAATCCAGCCTTGAGCTGTCCTTCTACTTTTTTCAAGTCTGAAATCGTCTTAAGTCCATATTCTTGCGCAATTTTTTTGGGAACTGCTATAGCATAAGTATTTTGATAAGCCATGGGTTTAAGAAAGGCTAGTTGATCCTGTTTGGCAATGCCGTCACGAGCCACCTCGTAAACCTTTTCTGGGTCATGCCCAATTTGTGGAGATGGTTGGAGGAGACTCTCTGTCACTGTTCCAGAAAATTCTGGATAGATATCGATATCACCCTTTTTCAGCGCTTGATAAAGGAAATCTGTCTTCCCAAAGTTAGGCTTGACCGTCACCGTCATATCAGTATTTTCCTCAATGAGAAGCTTGTACATATTCATGAGAATCTCAGGTTCAGGTCCCAACTTCCCAGCTATCACCAGATTTTCTTTCTCTTTATTTGGAATCATGCTTGGAGCATAACTAGCTCCCAAACCAAGCACCATAACAGCAAAGGCTGCAACAATCGTACGCAACTTTTCCTTTTCCAACCATTTGAGAATAACATTAAAGAGAATGGCCAAAATGGCTGATGAGATTGCGCCGATTAAAATGAGACTAGCATTCCGACGATCAATACCCAAAAGGATAAAGGAGCCTAGTCCTCCAGCTCCCACAAGAGCAGCTAGAGTTGCTGTTCCAATGATCATAACAGTTGCTGTTCGAACCCCCGATACAATGACAGGCATGGCCAGTGGAATTTCAAACTTCTTGAGTCGCTCCCACTTGGTCATTCCAAAAGCAATCCCCGCCTCCTCAAGACTAGGATCAATGCCGTTCAGGGCTGTGATTGTATTTTCTAAAATCGGGAAAATAGCATAAATGACAAGGGCTGTGAGAGCTGGTAAGGTTCCAATTCCCATGAAAGGAATAAAGAGACCCAACAAAGCCATTGAGGGAATGGTCTGGAAGATACCCGCAACTTGTAGCACCCAGTTCGCCGCTTTTTTGTGGCTATTTAGATAAACCGCCAGTGGAATCGTCAGAAAAATAGCAACCAATAAGGTCAAAAGAGATAATTGTAAGTGTTCCCCAAGAGCAGTTACCCATTCCCCAAAACGCTCTTGAAATGTTGAAATCAAATTAGACATGAAGGCTACCTCCAAACAAGTTTGCTACAAAGTCTGTCGCAGGCGCTTGTAAAATTGTTTCAGGGTCTGCCACCTGGCGAATTTCTCCATCCTGCAAAACTGCAATTCGATCCCCTAATTTTAAGGCCTCATCCGTATCATGTGTTACGAAGATGGTGGTCATACCGAATTCTTTATGTAAATCTTTGGTAAGAGCCTGCAACTGCTTGCGAGAGATGGCATCCAAGGCTGAAAAAGGTTCGTCCATCAATAGAATTTTTGGTTCCCCAATGATAGCTCGCACAATGCCAATCCGCTGTTGCTCCCCACCAGATAATTCACTAGACATGCGATTTGCATACTCTGAAGCAGGGAGACCAACCTTGTTCAAGAGTTCTTCTGTTTTAGAAGTGATTTGCTCCTTGCTCCAGCCCTTCATCTCAGGAATGAGAGCTATATTTTCAGCAACGGTCAAGTTAGGAAATAGGGCAATGGCTTGTAGGACATAACCGGTACTGAGACGTAACTCCCGTTCATCATAGTCCTTAATGCGTTTCCCATCCATATAGATATTGCCATCTGTCGGTTCCAAAAGACGGTTAATCATCTTAATCATAGTGGTCTTTCCAGATCCTGAAGGACCCACTAGCACCATGAATTCTCCATTTTCAATGCGAAGATTGACATCTTTTAAAATATCCTTTTCTGTATAGCGCAAGGCTACATGTTTGTATTCAATCATTTTTTTCCTCAATAAGTTTTCTATCTCTAAGAATATCCAAAAGGCTGCTTGCTGGATGCCTTAGAACTTTTTCGATATCTGTAGAAACCCCAGCTTGTTCACCAGCTTTAATCGCTGTATAGGTGCTGACCCAGGCATCGTACTCCCATGTTTGTGCTGGCCATTTTTTCCGTGACTCATAGGCTTCTTCTACTGATTCATCCACATACGCGATGGTCTTACCGGTCTCCTTTGAGAGAAGCGCTACGATTTTTTCCATGGAAAGATCCTCTGGCCCTGTCAGATTCAAGCTTTGATTTTCCCACTCCTTAGGATTTAAAAGAATTTCTGCTGCAACCCTAGATGTGTCCTTACGGGCAACAGCTGATACCAGGCCATTGCCGGCCGGACCACGAATTTCTCCATTTTCAAGCGCAAGATCAATCAAGAAGTCCAAGTAAAAATTATCTCTCAAAAAAGTGTATGTGAACCCTAACTCCTTGATATAGGCTTCCGTCTGGGCATGATCTCGAGACAAAGTGAAAGTTGCCTTCTCATCTGCCCCATAAAAGGAGGTATAAACAATATGCTGCACCCCTGCTAGTTTTGCAGCATCTAAAAACTCCTTGTGCTCCTTTACACGCTCTGGATTTTCCCGAGCAGAGACCATCAACAAAGTATCGATACCCTTTAAGGCCTCGACCACCTCTGGAGTATTGGCATACACTATTTTACGGATTTCTGCAGACGCGTAGACTTTTGCACGCTCTGGGCTTCTTGCTAGATGGACTGAAGCGATTCCTTTTTTATCGACAAAATCAGCCACATAGGAGCCTAATTTTCCTGTTACACCTGTAATTCCGATCATAACTGTTACTTCCTTTCCCTAGATTTCATTTTCTTTAGCTTTTAGATTTGCGATTATACGCGCTTGATAAGCTTCAAATTCTCGGATTTCTTGATCTGAAAAGCCTTGGTAGAAAATCTCTCCCAGTTCTTTACTGACACGGTCTCCAATTTCTTTTTGCGCCCAACCGAGGTCTGTCAAAGAGATATATTTTTTCCTTTTATCCTGCGTGCAAGGTTGAATCGTAACCAAGCCTTGTTCTTCCAATTTCTTAACCATACTGGTCAATGTATTATTGGCTAGACCCGTCGCAAGAGCGATATCTGTCGCAGTAGCGCATCCCAACTCTTGCTTCCACAAAATCGTTAGAATTTTCCCTTGCTCACTTCTGTATTGAGCATCTGGTTCCTTGCTCAAGAGTTTTTGAAAGATACGCCCATTTAACAATCGAATCTGTAGAGCTTGATAGCCTCCTAACATCTTGTCCATTTTGTCTCCTTTTTGTTCTATATCGAACCTTTTGAATTATTGTAACACCCTGAATTACATCTGTCAACTATTTCGATATCGAAATATTAACTTTTAAAAAAAAAAAGAGTTTAGCCAAGGCTAAACTCTTTTTTCATTACTCTTCTTCAACCAAGCGTTTGAACTCTGCTTGTATTTCTGTATTTTCGGTGGGTTTCAAGTACATAATCCCACCATTAGTTGTTGGAGAATGAAAAACAATCGCTTCTCCTGTGTTAGTAATCGCAAAGTAATAGCTATGAACATCTGGAAATTTATCCCAGTTACTATAGCGCTCTACGATGCGATACTTAGTAGTTCCTAAACCATTATCCGAGTATTCCGCATTTATTTTTTCACTCGGCCCATCACCAAAGGTATAGAGATTATCAGCACCGACATCTCCACCAGCAATTCCTTTTTTGTAATTAGGTTGACCAAGTCTTTCTCCCCAGCCTTTAATAAAAGCTTCTAATTTAGCAGATTTATTGGCATTCCAAGGAGCTTTTTGCTTTTCTCCCGAAATGGTCGTACTAGTAGAGTTTTCAAATTTCTGCCAATCAAAACCTCTTAGATCAATTTGATCAGATTCAGTTTTTCCAAAATTAGATCCAATATAATTAGATTCTATTTGAAATTCTTTTTCCTGAAGTTTACTAGCCCCCTTTTGCTTTTCATTTAACTTATAAAGAGTTCCATAACCTTTACCAGTTCCTGACGACCAACTTAATTCAAGAATCTCCCCACCTTGATAAATAATTGCCGCATTCCTAGATCCACCATGTCCTGCAGCAAAACCTTCTGCTAAAAGCACAGGCTTACCTTCTTGTAAAGAGTACACTCCAGTTAAAAAGTATTTCCCACTTAAATTAAGATCTGCTATAAGTAACTCCTCGACGCCATCATCATTTAAATCAACAAAGGAATAACGCATATCATCTGAACGATTCATGGCATTTTCAAGAGACCAACTATTGATAGGACGTTCAGTAGCTTTTAAACTTTGATAAAGATTTGAAATTGCAGTTGGATCTTGAGAAGTAGAAAATATCTTTTGGTAATCATCAAAAACTGACTTGTACAAACCTTTATAATCTTTCTTAGACTCCCCAGACTTTATCTCGTTACTAGTAATTGAAGTAGATAAACTAATATCTTTACTAGAAAGCTCAGAATTTTGATTACTACAACCAACTGTAAAAAAACAAAATATAAGAATAAACAGACTTCCTACTATACTTCTATTACCCATAAAAATCTCCTCATAAAATTAATGGTGACCATAGCTTTGCTTACATTATATCAAATATTTGAGAGTTGCGGTAAGATAACGAAATCTTATATATACAAATACTAAGTAAATATGTTCAATAATTCTTATATTCGATACACCTTCAATAAATATTATATAGCTAAATATATTGTAGAGAAATCCTATAGGACGTATAACAAAAAAGATTAAACCATTATTTAAAGCTAACCAATAATAGAGTTAAATTATTATAAAAGCTTACAGAAAATTAAAGAAAAGACCATTAACGCATTGAAAGAATAAAATATAAATGAAAGATAAAAGCTAGGAAAAAGCCACGAAATCATTAAAAGATACTTTTATACTCCGTGACTTTAATAAAATTAAACCTAGAATCTCCCTAAATTTGAAAACAAAAAGAGCGAACCATTTTGTTTCGCTCCAGATAGTAAGAATTCATCACTCAACCACAGTCGTCAAAGAAGGAAAATTTGATAATTAAAGACACAAAAAAAGAGCCAACAAGCTCTAATTACGGAGAATAAGGGATTCGAACCCTTGCGCCGGTTACCCGACCTAACGATTTAGCAAACCGTCCTCTTCAGCCTCTTGAGTAATTCTCCTATTAATGGGCACGAGTGGACTCGAACCACCGACCTCACGCTTATCAGGCGTGCGCTCTAACCACCTGAGCTACGCGCCCAAGTCAAAAACTTGGTACTTGAACAAAGTTCAAAGCGGGTGACGAGAATCGAACTCGCGACAACAGCTTGGAAGGCTGTAGTTTTACCACTAAACTACACCCGCATGATACTTAATAAAAAATGGCGCGAGACGGAATCGAACCGCCGACACATGGAGCTTCAATCCATTGCTCTACCAACTGAGCTACCGAGCCAATATTGCGGGAGCAGGATTTGAACCTACGACCTTCGGGTTATGAGCCCGACGAGCTACCGAGCTGCTCCATCCCGCGTTAATAATAAAGGAGGATGTGGGATTCGAACCCACGCACGCTTTTACACGCCTGACGGTTTTCAAGACCGTTCCCTTCAGCCGGACTTGGGTAATCCTCCATCATTTCAATGGACCTTGTAGGACTTGAACCTACGACCACTCGGTTATGAGCCGAGAGCTCTAACCAGCTGAGCTAAAGGTCCAACAAGATCATTATAGCGGCGAAGGGGATCGAACCCCCGACCTCCCGGGTATGAACCGGACGCTCTAGCCAGCTGAGCTACACCGCCATCAATCGGGAAGACAGGATTCGAACCTGCGACACCTTGGTCCCAAACCAAGTACTCTACCAAGCTGAGCTACTTCCCGAATTAAATTGTTAATGCACCCTAGAGGAGTCGAACCTCTAACCGCCTGATTCGTAGTCAGGTACTCTATCCAGTTGAGCTAAGGGTGCTCATCATTATATGCCGAGGACCGGAATCGAACCGGTACGATCGTTACCAATCGCAGGATTTTAAGTCCTGTGCGTCTGCCAGTTCCGCCACCCCGGCCTCTCTAAGCGAACGACGGGATTCGAACCCGCGACCCCCACCTTGGCAAGGTGGTGTTCTACCACTGAACTACGTTCGCATCGACTCTGCTTTAACCTAAAAAAAATGCCGGCTACATGACTTGAACACGCGACCCTCTGATTACAAATCAGATGCTCTACCAACTGAGCTAAGCCGGCTGATTTCTATTATGCGGGTTAAGGGACTTGAACCCCCACGCCGTTAAGCGCCAGATCCTAAATCTGGTGCGTCTGCCAATTCCGCCAAACCCGCAAATATGACCCGTACTGGGCTCGAACCAGTGACCCATTGATTAAAAGTCAATTGCTCTACCAACTGAGCTAACGAGTCAAATAACTTTCGTTATTACGGTCCCGACGGGAATCGAACCCGCGATCTTCGCCGTGACAGGGCGACGTGATAACCGCTACACTACGGGACCTATGGGAGTTAACGGGATCGAACCGCTGACCCTCTGCTTGTAAGGCAGATGCTCTCCCAGCTGAGCTAAACTCCCTAGAGCTAAGCGACTTCCATATCTCACAGGGGGCAACCCCCAACTACTTCCGGCGTTCTAGGGCTTAACTTCTGTGTTCGGCATGGGTACAGGTGTATCTCCTAGGCTATCGTCACTTAACTCTGAGTAA